>PDLQ01000014.1 GCA_002591745.1 Lewinellaceae bacterium SD302 | reverse complement strand
GTGAACAACTTACGCAACAAGATGATTCATACCGTAATGGCGTGCTTAAGAAATGAGGTTATGTATGATGAAAATTATGCATAAACACTTGCACAAACCATAGCAATCCAAAAGCGAGGCACGAGCGCCCAAAAGGGCTTTAGCCCGTCCAATAGCGAGGCGAAGCCGAGCGTCTAATTCACTCTCCCCGCCTCGCTACCAAGCCCGGTCTCCCGCTTCCGGCTTTTCACTTTCTGGTTTCCGAAGTTATAGGAAAGACTTAGCGCTACGCGCCGGCTGTCCCAGACGCCTTCACCAAAACTCGTTTGGCCGTCGAAACGGGAAACACCTTGCCAGCCGGACTCGAAGAAGAGGTCACTACCGCTGAGTTTAACGTTGAGTTGGTCATTGAGGAACTTTTTCTGGATGCCAACGCCCAGCGACCAACTTTCTTCGTACTCAAAAACACCTCCCCAGATACCGGGGCCGGAATAGTAACCGGAGACCTCGAAGGTAAAGGCCTTAGGAAGCTGAAAGGTATGCTGCTGGAAAATATTATAGCTAAACGCCTGCACGTCAATGGTAACTCCGTCTCCGTAGTCGGCCTGGTTATCGATGTGGGAGGCGGAAGCGTTGACGTAAGCGTTCCAGGCTTTGGAAACTTGGAAAGGTGCGCCGATATTGAAACCGATCACCGTTTGCTTGGCCAGATTATCCCAGGTAATGGAACCGGCCCGGGGGTCGATGGGGTCCGGGCGCAGCAGCCGGGTTATCTGGTCACTGGTCTGGCTGTAGGAGAGTTTAAAGTTGTAGCGATAGCCGATCGTGTAACCCAGTTCCAGGTTGTCTACAATCTCCGGGCTGAGGAAAGGATTACCCGTTTCAAAACTGAGTTGGCTTTCCTGATTGCGGAAGGGGTTCAGTACGTTGTAATCTGGTCGATTGATCCGGCGACCGTAATTAAGTGCCAGGGAATTGCCAGGCTTATTTAATTGGTAAGTCAGCCCTGCCGAAGGGAAGAAGCTGACGTAATCAAGGTTTACCGGATCTTCTTGTAAGTCTTCCCGGAAAGCCATCAAGTTGCCCATCGCATCGGTAATTTCCATACGGACACCGCCGGAGAAACTGACTTTGTCACTGAGTTTACGGGCGTAGTTCAGGTAAGTGGCGTAAACGTTTTCTTCGTAGTTAAAGCGGTTGGAGCGAACGTCATTGAAAACATCCTCCCCTGCTGCGTTGACGTCAAAGAACAAAAAATTGTTGTTTGTAGATACTCGACTTAGCTTCACGCCCGTCCCGAAAGTGCCACCCGCTACCGGCATTTCATAGTCGGTCTTAAAAGTGTAGATATCAATCTCAACCGGTATATCAAAATTATTGGTAATGGTAGAAAGTACCGTTTCCCCGTCGGGCGTTAAGTAGCGGTTGGGCTGGGTGCGTAGACTTTCATTACGAAAACGACCATAATCCAAATCGATGTTAAGGCTACGATCAGGAGCAGGTAGGAAACGGTAATTGATATTAAACGTAGCCTGATTTTGATCATCAAAGGAAGTACTTCCCGCGTCCAAAAGACTGTCGACAATATCTGGTGTAGCGCGGTTGGAGATTTTGAAATCGTCCGTTCCATTGTGGATGCCATCCTGAATTTGTCCGCCAACCAGGACCCCCAGGGTATGTTTGTCACTCAGGAAAAAGTCCATGCCACCCCGCCAGTTCACGTTATCCCAGGTGTTTTGGTTGTACATCCGTTCTACCAGTTGCACTTCATTTTGTTGGATCACGAAATCAATGGCGTTGTAATTATCGCCCCGCACGGCTCCAATGTTACCGAAAGCATTCAGGTTCTTATTGCGGTAGTTACCACTTACACCTCCGTTCATCCGGTTATAGCGCCCCTGACTAACGGTGTAGTTAGCGCTGCCATTAGCCCCTTCGTTCTCGGCCTTTTTCAGCCGCACGTCGATTATGCCGGCGTTGCCTTCGGCCTCGTAGCGTGCACCGGGGTTGGTAATGATGTCGATCCGATCGATCTGCTCAGCGGTGAGACTACGCAGGTAGTTGGTCAGGTCGTCGCCACTGAGCGGGAGTCGTTTGCCGTCTACGTAAAGCAACACACCGCTACGGCTCAATACACTGATGTTGTCATTATTATCTACGGTAACTCCGGGGGCCTTGCGCAGCAGATCCAGCCCGTCGCTACCCACTGCGTTGATGGTACCCTGGACGTTGAAGACCGTGCGGTCCGGCTTCACTTCCACCATGGCGCGGGTGGTGGTAACCGTGGCTGCTTCCAGTTCGATACCGGCCGGGGCGAAGTTGAGGTCGCCCAGGTCCGTAGACTGTCCGCGGCGAACGTTGACATTGCTACTTTGATAGTCCGCCAACCCTAAATAGGAAGCAATAAGCGTATAGCTGCCCACGGGCACCGACTGCATGGCAAAACGGCCATTTTCGTCACTAGTCTCTACTTTCACCAGGTTACTGTCCTGGTAAAGTGCTACGTTGGCATACATCACGGCTTCGCCACCATTGTCCAGCAAACGGCCCTGAATAAGACCGGTGTCCTGAGCGAAAAGAGTGATTGAAAATAGAAAAAGGAATACAAAGGTGAAGACTGGTTTCATTTGGTTATAGTTGAGGTCATTGGGGTACGAATCCTAACACCCTGCGAAACTATGGTCGGCCACACCCTCCGGTCAGTACTTTTCGACGAATAGCCATATAGGTCGTCCAACAATTAAAAGGCCCGTTTACAATACGAGTAAACGGGCTTTTCAAACGAATTTCAGGCTGCACTAATCCATTCCCTGGATCAATTCATACAGGCGGGCATCTACTTCCTCGCGCAATACGGGTTGCAGTTTTGCCTGAAACTTATCGTGCTCGTCGTCAGCTACGTGTTGTTCGAAATAATCGTGGTTTTCCCAGGCTTCCATGGTGCTGTACTTGCTGCGGTCGCCTTCCTCCCTTACGAGATAGAAAAACAGGCATCCCGGCTTGGCACGGCTGGCGCGGGCGTGTTCACGGAAAGTTTGCTCAAATGCGTCGGCCTCGTCTGCTTTAAGGTGCATGTGGGCCATCAGATATAAGGTCTTGTTCATTGTAGTTTTATTATGACTGGCCACTCCGGGGAGCTCCAAAATCATTAGGTGTATTCTGGCCACCAACTCCGGGGATGAAGGACGATCAGCGCCAGCTAAAGTAGCGAAACCATCGGTAGCGTGATTGAGTTCAATCTGCTACGATCTGCGCCAATTAAAGCAGCAGGTATTTCGTTCACCGAGGGGGTGATTATGCCCGCACTACCACTACTCTGCGCGTGCTCACTTCCCCTTCGTACTCCCACCGAACCAGATAAGTTCCGCTGGGGAGTTGACCGAATTGCAGGTCTTGCTTCTTCTTGGTCACTTTAACTCGCTGCAGAATTTTTCCGAAGCCATCCACGATGAAGAGGTGCCCCTCCCGTTTTGGCAGTTCCACGGTAACCGGGCCCATGGTAGGGTTGGGATAAACAGACCAGTCATCCGTAGTATTCACAATTGGAATATTGCTATTGACCTGGTCTTCGTTACAAACGCTAGTCCGCCCGAATTGAGTAATCAGGCGTACGAGCAAGTCGTTTAGTTTTTCCACCTCGTAGCTATCCGTTGAGGGTTCCAGATGGCTACCACCGATGCCGCTATGATCGGTCAGAAAGGTGTAGGTGCCGTTGGTAGCAAGGGCCAGACTACGCAGCAGATATTCGCCGTCCTGCCCCATGCCCGAACAAACGACGGGGATGATGCGGATGCCTTTTTCCGCTGCCCTTTTACCCAGTTCCTGCATTTTACTTACGGTTTCCGGGTCGGCGTGGGGCGGAGCATCTAATACCAGAAAGAGGAGGCGGGCGGCGGCCGTTTCACTCCAGTCGAGTTGGTCCAGGGCCACTTCCAGGGCGGCATCTACGGCCTCGGGATGGTCTCCCCCGCCCCCGGCGGACTGCTTGCCCGCAAAATCGACGACCGTTTCAAAAGTCTCACCAAATGGTAAGTGGCGGGTAACGTATTCTTCCCCTTCATCGCGGTAATAAACAGCGCCAAAATCAACATTCTGGTCCGTGAGACTGTCCTGGCTGCGTTTCATTACGTCCAGTAACTCACTCTTCAGGTAGGCCATTTCATCGCCCATGCTACCGGTGGCGTCTACGACGAAGGCAACCTCTACGGCGGTCCGGCGCTCACAGGGGCCTGCAATTTCTTTTGCATTGATCCCTAGCTCAAAGGGAACAGCGGAGGGAAAGTCTACTTTCACTCCATCAACCGTGGCGGTTAGCCGGCTTTGGCCACCTGCTTTGAGCTGGCCGGGAAAGAGCTCGGCCCAGAGTTCGGCACGACCCTGGTTGTCGGTACGGGCCCGATAGATCGTTTTGCCGACGTTGTTCCGGAGTTCCACCACGGCGTCTATCACGGGCTTGCCGCCAGCGTAAGTAAGCTGAGCCACGTAGCGCTTTTCCGGTGCGTAGCCCCAGAGTTCGCGGTATTGGGCGAGATCTTCGTCGCGCAGATCTGACCAGAGGTTCCATTTACTGAAGTCGTTCACCTCTCCGGCGGTGAGCTGGCCGGCGGCGGGGAGCTCAGTAGAAATAGCGTCGTATTCAGCAGATGGAGCAGGTGCGACATCTGCGGTAATTGCCATACTTGCAGATTCGACAACCACATCTTCGAAGAGCGGCGCCTCCGAATAGGTAGCTGGCGCAGCCTCTTTCTTGCTTTTGGCTTCAACCCTGATACCGTCAACATAATAATCGGAAGCATCTGAGCGGCTACCCCTGATCTCCGGTGCTTCGCCCTTATCGGTGGCTCCGACACCAGCAGCCGTAGCAGCTATTGAGGAAATATCCCGCGTCGGCAAATCCCGAATTTCTTCGGCGGTCACGGTTCTACCTTGGGTAGTATTGTCCGCATCAATCAGGGGAATACGGTAATCGATGACAACCACTTCGTCCAGTTCCGTTCCAGCCGTCAGTCGAACGATCAGATTGTCCGCTTTAGAGGCGTTTACCTTCACCGCATAATTGGTGAAACCGACGTAACTGATAAGTAAAGTAGTGGAGTCCGGAGCATTCAGGAGAAAGAAATTGCCTTCAACGTCGGTAACCGTTCCCCGATCGGAGTCTTTGATCTTCACCGTAGCGAATGGCAAGCCTTCCCCGGAAGCTTCGTCAACTACGCGGCCGGAGTAGCTCGTCTGAGCAGCCAGGGCGGTAGTAAGGAATAGAAAAAGGATAATAGAGGTAAACTTACTTAGGGACATACTATTTGGATTTTGCACCTCCTTGATGCCTCCAATTACAAAAATGCATAAACCACCGAAGATTAATCTTCCGGCAAGACGATCGCCGCCTCATCACTTTCCAAAAAAGCATGGCTACTTTGAAGTTGCAGGTACAATTCATCCAGGTCCAGCGGTTCCAGCCAATGACCGTAGCGCCAGGCCTTTTCCATCATATCGACAAAAAAAGCGGGCTTACGCTGACGAGTCAACTTGCGGAGGTTCAGTAAATAATCTTCGCGAAAAACGGTGGGTATGATGATCTTCGACTGGCCGCCGTGGCTCAGTTCGGCGTTCATCATCAAGCGGGCAATGCGACCGTTACCATCTTCGAAGGGGTGAACTTCGCTGATCAAAAACATCATGAATATGGCGCGCTGGGCCGGATGGCGAAGCGGTTGCAGGTACTTGAATCCTTCCAGTAAAGTGCCGACCACTTTATCCGGCTCAACGAAATAAGTGCTGCCGGCCCGATTGGCCCGCTGTTTAAATTCACCAGGAGCCTTGTCCGGCCGGCCGCCCATGACCACCCGGTGACGATAACGGAGAATTTCCAGTAGTTGCTTACCATTGGTGGGGATGGTGTCCATCTCACGACGGTCTGAACACAACTGATAAGTTCCCCGAATATCGTGAGCATCTCCACTCCGATTCGGCAGATCGATTCCCTCTAAGATGATCTGGCGGGCCTCGCCGACGGTAAAGGTGGTGCCTTCGATAAAGTTGGAGAAGTAACTCTCGTAAAAAGCCAGATTGGCGTAGCGCAGGGCCGTATCGGTTTTTGTGGGTCGATCCGGCCACTCCCGGCTCATCAATTCTGCGGAGAGCAGGCGGAACAGTTCGCTACGGTCCGCATCAAACGGAATTCCTGTAGCACGAGCGCGGGCCTCGGGCGATTGTAACACTTTGGTTGGGCGAGTGGATAAGAGCGCGCCAATGATCTTGCCCAACTCGGCGCGGGCGCGGTGCCAGCGAAAGGCGTCGGCGACTTCTTCGGACCGCTGACGAAAAGCCTGAAGACCGGCTTCTCCTCGGGTATCCATGATCATGAGTAGCTTGTTTTCCAGAACAGTTCGGTCTACTACCCTGCGCTCACCCTCAACCAGTCGACTAGGTAACAGATTCTCCAGACAGGCACGTTCGAGGGAACTGGCCGAAAGGCTACCATAAATGGGCCGGTCATCCAGCATAGCCGGTGGGCCATCGGTAAAACGCAGGTTTACGCCGGGCCAACGATAGACTCTTCTTTGGCGACTGGTCAGGTAGAGATTACCCAGCGGCGTAGGTCGAAACTCCAAGGCCGAGCGATGAGAAAGGGTCGCTTTGGGAAAGAGGTGCTCAATGAGCGGAAAGAGGTGACGGCTTACGATCTTCTCCGGTGAATCGGTCAGATTACTGGTATAGGTCCTGGGCAGCAGTTTCCTGATCTTATCTGCTCTAAGCAATTGACCAATTTTCCGGGCCTCTGCCGGATCATCACTACCAAAGATGATTTCCTGGTGTACGATCAAGATATTGCGCTTATCAAATCTAGAATACACTCAATTTACAAATAATTGCTCACTATACACATAAATCGTTAAATTTTTGCGCTCAATTTAAAATTGAGACAAAAGTAGCCCCGCCAAATCGGGCGGGGCTCTTTTCAACTTACTGATACCAAAAATATCTTGACAGGGTGAACAATGTACGTTTCACCGACTGATTCTAATTGCAATTTAGTTGTGTTGCGTCGCTTACGAAACGAGCACTTTTGGCGGTCAATACGGAGAAAAGCAAACCTTAATATGCTACCGCCTTACAAATGTAAAAGTAGCAAGGAGGCCGCTTCTTAACAAATAATTCATACAAAATCTTATTTGGTTTTGGGAATACAACAAGTGTAAATTATTTGATTAAACCAATAAAAGACAGTCAATTAAACATTTTTATTTTAATCAAGTATCAAATTTGCAGTGTCTAAGCCCTCCAAAGCAGCGACTAAAAAATTGGCCGCCGGGGCTGTCAACAATTCGCTGACCCGGCGGCCGATTCCGATTATGGACGGGTTGCCAGGTAGCGGTAAGCGGCGGTAAAGTCTGGTAGCCCGTAGCCAAGTTCTCCGTCAGGGCGATCGGCCTGACTAGCGGTGTTGCGGATAGCGTCCAGAATCTCCTGATTGGTGGCATCCGGGTAGGCTTGCCACAGGCAGGTGACCAGAGCACAGACCAAAGGTGAACTAAGGGATGTGCCGTTAGCACCGGTAAGTCCCCGGCCGCCGCCATCTACGGCTACGATGCTTACACCGGGAGCGCTGACGTCGGGCTTAACACGACCATCGGCCGTTGGCCCGAAGCTACTGAAGTAAGCGCGGCTGTCATCGTCCGCGTTGAGTGCACCGATCGAGAAAGCCTTATTAGCATCGGCCGGGGCACTGATATACTTCCATTTGTCACCTCCAGAGTTACCGGCGCTGGTCACGCAGATCATTCCCCGGTCGAAGGCCCGGTCGATGGCGATGGAAGCGGGACTGGTGCGGCCGTTCATGTCTTCGTAGGTGTAGTTCATGTTTTCGTCTCCGAATACGGTATAGCCAAGGGAACTGTTGGTTACATCCACTCCGATCGAGTCGGCTACCTCCAGGGCAATAGCGAAATTAATCTCTTCCTGACAGTGCTCTCCCCGGCCATTCTCCGTTTTGAAAACTACGTAACGGGCCTCCGGAGCCATGCCCACGAAAAAGAAGGGATGATGGGCTGCCATGGTACTGAGCACGATGGCTCCGTGGGTTCCACCGTCATATACTGAGCTGTCCTGCTCCACCACATCCCAGCCGGCGGGAATATAGGCAGCATCATCGTAGCCAAGAAAATCTTTGTAGCCCACTTTCGGGAATCCACCATCGAGTACGGCCACCAACATACCGGCTCCACGGTAACCAGCCATGTGCAGACTATCACCACCCAGGCGGGCCAGATTCGGGTAACCGGCACCATAGAAGGTCTTGTTCACCGGAACCATTTCCACTACCGGGGCCGGGCGGTCCAGATTGGGAATATAGGGCAGGCCTGCGGTTTTTTTGTACTGGGCAGGAGCAGTATAATAGGTGTCATCGACGAAAGACAACTTGCCTATTTTTTTCATTTGGGCATCGGTGGCTCGCACCACGACGCCGTTCATCCACTTGGACTTTAGCCAAACGGTGGCTCCGGTACTGGCTACCTTGTTTACGTACTCTGGTGTAACGGGCAGGTCCAGTTTGGTGATCGGGCTATTGTGCTTCGCCCGGCGATCCAGGGCGCGTTCGCTGAGGTAAGCTTCCGGTTCGGCTATATTATAAGGTGTGCCTTTTTTATTCTTAAAAGCGACGAAGTACATCCCTTCCTTGTCCTTGGGGGCGTCTTTTTGAGCGAAAAGTGAAAATGAAAGAGTAGCGAGCAGCAGCAAGGCGGCGAAACGAAACATAGTATCTGTTTTATAGTTCTCTGGCAATTTCCGAGGTCAATAGCTAAGTAGAAGTGACGCCAATACACATTGACAATCAGTTGTGGCATCAGTGCACTTTAGTCCACGGAAATTATTAAAGAAAGAGTTTTAATTAGTACCCGTCTTTAGCGAGTTGTTCATAAAGTAAACGCGCCACGGGGGCATTAGGATTGTCGATAACCAGCCTAATGTGCGCTTTTTCGTAGATCGGTCGCCGCGAGGCCAGTTTTTCACGAATGAAATCGGTGAGATCGGCTCGCTCGGCGGCCAGTGGTCGATGGGCAGCTCCGGCGACCAGGCGTTCGGTCAGAATCTCCTCACTGACGTCCAGGAAAACCACTTTACCGTTCTCCAGCATCCAGTCCTGGTTTCCCAGGTAGCATGGTGTTCCTCCTCCACAAGAAACTACGGCTGTTTCTTCCAGCGTCGATAACGAGCGTAAGGTTTCACTTTCCAGTCTCCGGAAACGATCTTCTCCTTCCGTAGTAAAAATTTCGGTAATGCTCTTTCCCGTACGGCTTTCGATGAGGTCATCCAGGTCAATGAAATCCCATTCCAGCAGTTGAGCAAGTTGTCGGCCAAGGTAGGTTTTACCGGAAGCCATAAAACCGGTGAGGTAGAGGTGATGCGTCATTATGGCTTCAACTACGAGGAGCAACTTAAAGTTTAGTCGTTTTTTAACTATACTCCCTTCGGGCACAAGAGGTGAAAATTTGACGAGCTGATTTTATCGGCTGGCAAACTGGCGAGATGAAGGCATAGCCATAGCTACGGCAAGGCTCGGCGGTGAAGTCAGGCGGAAAAAGCGGCCGTCAAAAATCACCTGGTGTGCCCGAGGGGAGTATAGCATGCCCGGCTAGATACCAGATCGGACGAGGTAGCAATGCAAAATTGCTGCAGGAACATTTATTCTCTGTGGCTACTACCGAAGCTAAGTCAACGACGTTTATTTAGGAGCACTGCTACCTTGTTAGCCTAAATCGAAAAGCGTCGGACAACTACCAGTCTTACTTCTGCGTTTCCAATTATCTTCGCCCAATCATTTCAGAGACCTTATATATGTACCGATTTTCAGTCCTCTTGTTTTTCATCCTGTTCCTTAGTTGTGAAAGCGACACCACCGGGGCCGTAAGCCAGGATGACAACCCCCAGCAAATCTCCAACGCCGACATCATCCGCAATCCGATCACGAGTGAGGGCGAGATTGATACTACCAATATCGCAGTGATGAGTTTTGAGGAAAGTCGTTACGAGTTTGGTCGCGTCAAAAGTGGGGAAGTCGTGAAGAAGAACTTCACATTCACGAATACCGGTAATGCCCCGCTACTGATTTCCGACGCCCGCTCCACATGCGGCTGTACCGTAGCCGACTACCCCAAGCACCTGATCATGCCCGGAAAAGAAGGCACCATCTCAGTAGAATTCGACACCAAGAACAAGAGTGGTAAGCAGCATAAACCCGTGACCCTGACGGCCAATACATACCCGGCCAAGACCCAGGTAGTCATGCGCGGCATTGTAGAGGAGTAAACTGTTTCGAGTCTTTAAACTCAATAGGCAGAGGCGATCAAATTGATAGCGAACCCTGTTTCCCTAAAAAACGTTGGGGATTTCGGTCCGAACGCTCATAGCAATCCCCGTTTTTTAACGACCTTAGTGCTTAGAACCACCACCAAAATTAACGCAGCAATGCCCTCCCTTTTCCTCCAGGCCGCCGACGGCATGACCAATATTCTTTTCTTTCTGGCCATGATCGGTGTTTTCGTGTTCATGATCGTACTGCCACAGCGTAAGCGCAGTAAAGAGCAAAAAACTTTCATGGCCGATCTGCACAAGGGCCAAAACATCGTTACCTCCAGTGGCATCCTGGGGAAGATAAACAAGCTGGATGACCAGATCATTACGCTGGAACTAGACGGCAAAACCTACATCCGGGTGACCAGAAACGCAATTTCCAAGGAACTCACCGACGCAGTTTACCCAAGCGAGAAAGCTTAAACGCAACACTTTGGTCACTCCCGAAAAACCCTGGCAACTACTTCGGCGATTGCTACCCAGCATCCCTAAGGAAGGTCGTTGGGAATTGACCGTTTGTATCGGTATCGCCTTCATTTTCTGGTTGGTCATCAACCTGACGACCGAGGAGCATACCATTAAAAAGCCAGTAAGGGTTTCTTACGTCGTCAGCGAAGACGAAGTATTGCTTTCCGCGCCAACCAGCGACGCAGAAGCCACCATTTCCGGTCCCGGCTGGGAATTACTCTGGTCCAATTTTTTTCAGCCGGTCATTGATGTCAGTATTTACCGAAATCGGGCGGACAGCAAGGTTATTACTCAGGTCGACCTGAGTGCAGTAGTCAGCGAATCCCTTTACAGTTCTGAAACAGAACTGGATAAGCTGATGTTTTTTCCGGTCACCCTGGAAACGGAGACCAAAGCCAGTAAGATCATACCGATAGTTGTCAACACTCAAGTTGATTATGCAGAGGGATTCCAGGGTAAAACCTCCTTTACGACTGTACCAGACAGCGTGGAAGTTTGGGGCCCTGTCTCAAAACTCGATAGTCTGACCTACTGGCCAACCGATACCTTAAGGCTCAAAAATGTTGCCAGCAACATTAACCAGGAGATCGGCCTGAGCCGTGGGACAGAAACCATCGCTCCAATACTGAGCAAAGTGAAAGTTCAGCAGCAGGTTGAGGTGTTTACGGAAAAAGAACTCTTCGTACCCGTTCAAGTCATTAATCCACCGGCGCGGGATAGTTTCAGTATTTTCCCGAGACAGGTTCGGCTGAAAGTCGGAGTCTTACAAAGTAACTATGACCAGATTCGGCCCGACAGTTTCCGACTAACGGCAGACCTCAACGGTATGCGGACTGAGGATGGCCGTAATAGCATTCCTCTGACGTTGGAAAAGCGACCCCGATCGGCGATTAGTGTTACTTTTAATCCGCGGGTAGCCGAATATTTCTTTTTTAAAAAGGAGTAAGGGTTTATAGCTTGCACTACCCCACTTCCCCCTCCTGCATTTTCCGGCTGTTCTCCGCAACTTGTAAGCCTTCAATAACGGGCTCAAGATCGCCACTGATGATCTTATCCAAATTGTGGAGAGTGAGGCCGATGCGGTGATCGGTCACCCGGTTTTGGGGATAGTTGTAAGTGCGGATTTTCTCGGAGCGGTCGCCGCTACCCACGAGGCTTTTGCGGGTGGCGGATAGTTCTTTCTGGTTAGCTTCCCGCTGTGCGGTGGTGATTCGCTGAACCAGTTGAGCCATAGCGATCTCCTTATTTTTGTGCTGGCTACGTCCATCCTGGCTCTCGGACACGATTCCCGTTGGCAAGTGAGTGATCCGGATCGCAGATTCCGTTTTGTTAACGTGCTGTCCACCGGCTCCGCTAGCACGGAAGGTATCGATCTTGAGGTCGGATTTACGGACGTCAATGTCCTCCACTTCCATTTTCGGAATCACGGCCACGGTAGCCGCGCTGGTGTGGACGCGTCCCTGACTTTCGGTCCTGGGCACCCGCTGAACACGGTGGGCCCCGCTTTCAAATTTAAGCTTACTGTAAACGTCTTCTCCGCTGACCTCAAAAATGAGTTTGCTGAAACCACCGGCGGTGCCTTCGTTCTCATCCAGCACCTCGATCTTCCAGCCCTGGCTATCGATGTAACGCTTGTACATATCGTAGAGATCACCGGCGAAAATAGCGGCTTCGTCACCACCAGCCCCGGAGCGAATTTCCACGATCACGTCACGTTCGTCTTCGGGGTCTTTGGGGATGAGCATGATCTTCAGCTCTTCTTCCATAGCCTCGCGGGCGGGGTTGAGCTCACCCAGTTCCATCTGGGCCATCTCCTGCATTTCAGGATCAGGGTCTTTACGCATAGCTTCGGCCGTCTCGATGTTTTCCAGCAGTTCCTTGTAATTCAGGTAGGCTTCGGCAACAGGGCGTAATTTACCGTACTCTTTGCTGGCTTTGGTGTAGCGTTGTTGGTCGGCTACCAATTCGGGATCGGCGAGCTGCTCCTCGATGTTCTTATAACGGTTGTAAATGGCGGCGAGCTGGTCCAGCATGGAAAATAATGGTTGTGGAGCGCGAAGGTAATGGTTTTTATGGCTTCCACTTCAGGAGCCTTAAAACAATAAGTCTCATTATGGCTGACAAAGTAGCAATGTCGCATTGGTTCGTCAATGACCGCTTACTGTGACGATCACCGAAGGGGAAGTAGCAGAGATTTTGGGAGAAACGTTCGGTCCAACTTACCAGGAGGCAAGCTCCCGCCCGGTTAAGCACCAGGTCGGACGGGCCGGCAAATTGGATGAAACAGTAGTAAGCTATCAATCCGGCAATCGGACCGTCCCAACTTAGTCGTGAATCGCTTCTGGATAAACTACGGATGATTTCGTAAGAGCTCGTCCGCCGAAACGCGAGTACACGAGCTGGTTCGTCGGCCGAGCGGAGTAAAGTCCAAGTTTCTCATTATTGGACAAAGCCGCTCGGCCGACGAGTCAGGCCCTCTGGTCCGCCTCGGCGGACGAGCTAATAACCTTGCTACTTTGTTAGCAAAAATAAAAACAAATCGTTTAAACAATTCGTATCTTTGTACGGCAAACAAAAGTGACTTCCAGACCTTTTAATGAAGTTGCAACCACCCCACTGATACATGGCATTTAAATCCGTCCCCGAGGAAGACATTTTACCGCAGGATCTGCGCACCGGCATCCATATTAAGGGCGCGCGGGCGAACAACCTGAAGAATATCGACCTGACCATTCCCAAAAATCAGTTGGTGGTAGTGACCGGGGTGAGCGGTTCGGGGAAGTCGAGCATCACCATGGACACGCTGTTTGCCGAAGGGCAGCGACGCTACGTGGAAAGCCTGAGTAGCTATGCCCGCCAATTCCTGATGCGGATGAAAAAGCCGGACGTGGACTACATCCGTGGTATTTGCCCGGCCATTGCTATCGAACAGAAGACGGCGACGGCTAACGCCCGCTCCACTGTGGGAACCCTGACGGAAATTTACGATTACTTACGCCTCCTCTACGCCCGTGTGGGCCGTACCTACAGTCCCGTAAGTGGTGATGAAGTGAAGCGGCACAGCGTCAGTGACGTAGTCGATTATATCATGAGCCTGCCAGAAGGCACTCGTGTGCAGTTGTTTGGCCCGATCCCGACGGATTATGGCGATCGCACCTTGCGGCAAGAACTGGAATTGCTACAACAAAAGGGCTACACCAGAATTCTGGCGGAGGAAGAAGTAACCCAGATTGAAGATTTTTTGGCTAACGGACCTGCCCGGCCTGACGGTGAGGCGGACGGGGTAGCAGTGCTGGACAAAACCTTGAACAGCCTGGATACGGAAGAGCAGGTGCTTTTGCTGATCGACCGTTTTGTGGTTGATTCAGAAGACGAAGACAATCAGCGCCGGATTGCGGATTCGGTTAATACGGCCTTCGCAGAATGTCAGGGGGAAGCAATCTTGATACCACTGCCGGAAGAAGGCAAAGAATTACCGGAATGGGCGGCCTTCAACAACCGTTTCGAACTCGACGAGATGACCTTCATCGAGCCTAGTCCGTCGCTCTTCAACTTTAATAATCCCTTCGGTGCTTGTCCTACCTGCGAAGGGTTCAGCCGGACGATGGGCATCGACGAAAACAAAGTGATCCCCAACCCTACCCTATCGGTTTACGATGGTGCCGTAGCTCCCTGGAGCGGAGAGACTTTTGGACAGTGGAAACGTGATTTTGTGCGGGCTGCCAACAAGACCGACTTTCCCGTACACACCGCCTATGAAGACCTGAATGACGAGCAAAAAGAATTGCTCTGGGACGGAAATCTCAAGGTGGCCGGCATCCACGATTTCTTCAATGACCTGAAGAAAAAGACCTATAAGATTCAGAATCGCGTGATGCTGGCCCGTTACCGAGGGCGGACGCTTTGCTACACCTGCAAGGGAGGAAGGCTGCGGCCGGAGGCAAACTACGTTAAGATTGCCGGCAAGCCGATCACGGCCCTGGTGGACCTGCCGATCAATGAGTTACTGGAGTATTTTCAGCAGCTGGAGTTGAACGAACATGACGCTCAGATCGCCAGACGGCTGCTATTGGAGATCAGAAATCGCTTGGGCAATATGTGTGACCTGGGACTGAGTTATCTTAGCTTAAACCGACTTAGCGCAGGACTGAGTGGCGGTGAAAGTCAACGGATCAACCTGACCCGTACCCTCGGTAGCAACCTGACCGCCAGCATGTATATCCTGGATGAACCCAGCGTAGGATTACACCCCCGCGATACCGAGCGGTTGGTGAGAGTTATGCGGCGATTACGCGACCTGGGCAACACCGTACTGGTAGTAGAGCACGAAGAAGGTATCATCGCTGCGGCTGATTACCTGATCGATATTGGGCCGAAAGCGGGGCGTTTTGGTGGCGAGGTGATTTTCGCCGGCCCTTACGAAGACATTCACACCGAAGCCACGGAGAGTCTGACGACTAAATACATGAGCGGTCAAATGTCGGTGCCCGTACCGGAGCAGAAGCGTAAGCTCATCGACTGGATCGAGGTAAAGGGTGCGCGGATGCACAACCTTAAAAAGATCGACGCCAGGATTCCACTGAACTCTTTGACCGTGATCTCAGGGGTGTCCGGTAGTGGCAAGACCAGTTTGGTGAAAGGTATTCTCTACCCTGCCCTGCGACGGAAGTTGGGCGAAGGCAGCGCCACGGCTCCGGGGCCACATTCTGGACTAGAGGGTGACTTAGGCCGGATCACAAAGGTGGAAATGGTGAACCAGAGCCCGATCGGACGTAGTAGCCGGTCTAACCCGGTCACTTATGTAAAGGCTTACGATGCCATTCGTAACCTGATGGCCAATCAACAACTTTCGAAGATCCGTGGCTATACCGCCGGAAATTACTCCTTTAACGTCGACGGCGGACGCTGTGACACTTGCAAGGGAGAGGGGGAGCAAATTGTGGAAATGCAGTTCCTGGCCGATGTGGCGCTGGTCTGTGAAGAATGTAACGGCGCCCGTTTCAAAAAAGAGTTATTAGACGTAGAATTCAATGGCAAGAACATCGCCCAAATTCTTAATCTGAGTGTAGACGAAGCCATTGAGTTCTTCGCCGAGGTAAAGGAGGTTGTCAATAGACTAAAGCCTCTCCAGGACGTTGGCCTGGGCTACGTTACTTTGGGACAGTCCAGCAGTACCCTCAGCGGTGGGGAGGCCCAAAGGGTTAAACTGGCCAGCTTCCTGCAAAGCCGCAACAGCAAAGACCACATATTCTTCATTTTTGACGAACCAACGACCGGTCTGCACTTCCATGACGTAGCCATCTTGCTGGACGCGCTCAACGCACTGGTGGAGCAGGGCCATACGGTAGTTGTGGTAGAACACAACATCGACGTGATCCGTAACGCAGATTACGTTATCGACTTAGGTCCTGAAGGCGGCAAGGACGGCGGCCAAGTAGTTTTCGCCGGACGGCCAGAGGAATTGAAGGGGTTTGAGGGGAGTTATACGGGGGAGTTCTTGTAGAACGGGTGATGTGTTTATAGGCTTCCGTCTTAAATCCTATCCGCCAGCCAACCAGCCGCACAAAATCCCCGTCGCCACCGCCGCATTCAGGCTCTCGGCTTTCCGCCCTCTCGCCCTAGGAATTTTCAAATAGTTGGTCACCAACGCCCGCGTTTCCGGCCGAATCCCACGGCCTTCGTTACCAATGACCAGTAATCCTGATAAAGGAGCAGAAAAAGTGTAAATATTCTCCCCGTTCAGATCTGCGGCAAAAACAGCTAGTTCAGGATGGGCGGTCAAAATTTTTTCCAATTCTACTTCTTGGTAGTCCAGTCGTAAAAAGCAACCCATCGTTGCCTGTACCGATTTTTGGTTGTACAGGTCTACCGTTCCGGGGCCAGCAAACACATTTTGAAATCCGAACCAATCAGCTACGCGCAAAATGGCACCCAGGTTTGCGGGGCTTTGCAGGCCATCTAAATATAGACTCCAACCAGAATCAGTGCTGTCCTGGCTAGCAAAGTAGCCATGCTTTTTGTCTGAGTCGAAAATCCCTGGTTTCGCGGCAGGCATATCTACGACGGCCAGCACTTGATTCGGTGTAGATAAAGCCGATATTTTCTTTAGCTCTCTTTCCGTAATTTCGGTTACCTGAGGCTGCTGCAGCCATTTAGCGGGTCGTTCTTCAACCGAAAGCAGTTCAGCGTCGGGCTTATCTTCAACTCTGCTACTTTTGCTGCGCAGATCGTCGCGATCTCCTCGGAGTTGATAGTCAACCAAATTTTCCGACAACCATGAGGTCGTCGCGTACAACTTATCGACCCTATATCGTTCCTGTTGCAGCAATTCCTCTACTATCTTAGTGCCTTCCACGGTGAATTTGTGGTAGTTTTGTCTGAACTTCTTACGTTGCAGATTGCTTATGAACTTGATGGTAGACTGGCTGATGGACATGGTAAGATCGCGTATTGGATACCTGGTCGTGGCCGGGCTATTTGCCCTGCTGACCTCTTGCAATACTACTAAATATCTGACGGAAGACGAGGAGCTGCTCACAAAACAGGAAGTACAACTGCTCGATGCCAAAAAGATTCCCAACAAAGGAGACCTCATATACGAGCTTGGCACATTGACCAAACAGTCGCCTAACGAAAATTTTCTTTTTCTCTTTCCCCGCGAACACTTCTTTCTGGCTAATAGCAAACCGAAGGATACCACTGGCATTGATCGTTTCCTGAGAAACACAATTGGCCAGCCTCCCACTATCTATTCTGACTCCCTGAGTTCGGCAACTGCTACGGCTATGCAATCCTATCTACAGTATCACGGGTTTTTCGATGCTGAAGTCTACCACGAAGCCGATGCATATCGAAATAAGAAAATCGGATTGACGTATTACGCCAAGCCTGGTCGTCGGACCATTATCAATAATGTAAATTTCAGCAGCTCACTCTCCGACCTGGACAGTTTACTTCAGGAAGCTGCTCCTGGCACATTACTTGAAAAGGGAAAGCCACTGGATCTGAACGTTTACGATCAGGAGAAAGAACGAATCAGTCGCTATTTACGCAACCGGGGCTATGCATTTCTCTACAACACGGCCTTTGATCAATTGGAAGTAGATACTTTTCAACAAACCGGGCTGGCCGACCTTTACCTAAAAATATTACCACCACGTAACGCCGAAAAACACGTGCGCTACCGAGTAGGAAGGATTGACGTTTATGCCGATTATCAACTCGGGCTTCCAGAAAATGGTCGCGCTGTTCCGATTGACACAATTGTAGATGGCGTCCATTTTAATTATCAACGCGGGCGTATCAGCGTCGAGCCCGGGACACTACTGGACAACCTTTTTTTACGCCCCGGAGAATACTACAGCAAGGCCGACTTCGACAAGTCTAATCGGGAGTTAGGTGGACTAGGCATCTTCCGGTTTGTGAGGATCAATCAGTTGAGAGACACAACTGATGAATCGGTTCTGAACTACGTAATTCAGCTTACCCCAAACTTCAAAATGGAACTAGGGGCCTCCTTTGACGTTAGCTACACTAATCGTCGGGCAACGGGTGCGCCCAACCTCATTGGCCTCGGGGTCAGTCCCTCCTTCCGTAACCGCAATCTTTTTGGCGGAGCGGAATTACTGGTCACTACGCTGAGGGCCGGTATTGAAGTGAACCCGGAAGTAAGCCCCAACGACAATCGATTCTTCAATACTGTGGACATTGGAGCGAATTCCAATATTTTCCTTCCCCGTTTCCGGGATTACCTTGGGCTGTATAAACTAACGCACGGCAAAGGAAAAGGACTCATCAGTGATCGTTTTTATACGGCCATGACCGATCAGGCAACGACTCGTTTTAGCCTTGGAGCTGAATATCTCCTGATCCGCGATTACTATGCTTATACTCAGCTGAATTCGCGCTATGGTTATAACATGAATATATCGTCTACGACCAGTTACTCGATCGATCATGCTGCCGTTGACTTATTAATTCCACGTACCGAGCCACTCTGGGATACGATCCTCCTCAACAATCCTTTCCTTCAAAGAAGTTTTGGTGAGCAATACTTCGTTAGTGGCTTGTTCCGTGGACTAGAGTACCGCCGGGAAGGACGTACTGGTCTCCGTGGCGAACGGGTCAATTTTTTGATCAACCTAGAGACTTCGGGAGCTGAAATCTACGCGGCTAACCAGCTTTACAACGCCATTAGCAATAACAATACGGTCTTTCGTCCTCGCGAAGGTGCTACCTATGCCCAATACATAAGTGGGCGTTTCGATATTCGTTTTTTTCAGCAATACGATGAACGTAATAGCCTGGCCAGTCGATTTTTGTTTGCCATCGCCAGGCCCTTCGGAAATTCCGAAGCCGTGCCCTACGTTAAACAATTTGCGGCGGGCGGGGCCAATAGTATGCGTGCCTGGGATTTGCGTGGGCTGGGGCCAGGTGGTTTTGTAGACTCCTTGAGCCTGCTGCGTCGGGGCGACCGGGCCAACCGGCTACTGTATCAAACCGGCGACTTACAATTGGAATTCAACCTGGAGTATCGCTACAAGCTATTCTGGCAGCTACGGGGTGCTTTCTTCGTCGACATTGGTAACGTATGGACCGTTCAAAGGGAGGAGAGCGGACGCTGTGGCTCACAGTTTCGTTTCGGTAAGACTTCCTATACCTGTGATGGCGTTGAGTTTCATCATCAGCCTTTTTACCGCCAGCTGGCCATCGGGGGAGGCACGGGTATTCGGATTGATCTGTCCTACTTTATTTTCCGTCTTGATGCAGCGATCCCCCTTCGTTATAACTACCCCAGTGAGCGGCCGGAAGGCGGTAGTATTCCCGAAAAGCTTTATTGGAATGACTTTAATGATTTCCGGATAAACTGGCAATTGGGCCTGGGATATCCTTTTTAAATGGTATGAATAAAAAAAGTTGCCTCCAGAGGAGACAACTTTAAAATTAGCAATGATTGAAATTGCCAGATTCCGGGTAGATAATCAACGGAGCGTGGCAAGGCCGCGAAAAGCGCGGCACCGATTAGAGCTAACTACGAAGGGTAGCAACTCAGCTTGTGCGTGTTTATCTGTCTTCTCAAAAAATCGGTTGGGATGGAAAATAATGGGTGTCCGCAGAGATATTTATTCAGGAGATTACGTTCCGGGCAAAGCAGGCCGGTCTAACCCAGCCATCGCCCCGGATAGTTGCTAGCGGATCACTTCAATTTTACGGGATATTACTCCCTCGGCCGTGGTTATCTGCAGGGTATAAATGCCGATAGGATATGCACTTAAATCAAGAACACGGTGATTAGTGGCCGTGCCTCGGTAGTTTTCAATTACACGACCGGTAAGGTCGATCATTTTTAGGTCGGTAAACTCCCGCTGTCCGTTAAGGTGCACCGTGAGGCGATCGGAAGTCGGGTTGGGGAAAGTCTTTAGCTTTTCGTCGAGGAAAGACTCGATGCTTTGGCTGAGGCCAGGCTGACTGGGGGCTGCACTCTGTACAATAGTGATATCTAACGGACTAACACGGACCGCACTGCGGTGAGCGCCACCGGTCATGGATTCTGCCATACCACCGCCCACAGTCGTGGTATGGGTGATGGTTTGCCCGGGTTCGGGGCGGAAGCCGGCAACGTCTTCAAGACCGATATAAAGTTTAGCGACTTGCCCATAACCACTAGTAGTTACGCCTGATGTTCTTACGTAGGCGGAACTCAGTAATCCAGCAATGGTATCGTTATTTTGCACACTAATTACCGGTGAATCGTAGCTCAACCAGCTATCTTCCATGTAATCGATAGTTACTGAAGAAGCGTCAATGTAACTGGTATCGTAATTGAACGGGAAGATAAATCCAGCAACATCTTCAAGACCGATGTAGTTAGTACCGAGATACACATCGATTTCAGCAATGTCTCCTGGTTCTCCAAAAATATCGCCGTACAGAATGATCTCGTAATCAGCTACCGGCAAGATATCCGGATGAATACTGCTCACCATTCCCAAGTTATCGACGATGACCTGAGTATCTAAAGCTGTTACGAACTGATCGCCGTCAGCATCTACGTGCTTGCGATTAATTCCATTGTCAGTTTCATCCCAATCCTCCGATTCCTGCGGAGCCCAAGAACCTGGCTCGGCGGAAGTTCGCGGCGTACCGGCACTTCCCATGTAAAAGCCAACGGGCAATAAATCAGAAAGGTCGACCAAACCATCGAGGTTCGTATCACCGGGCCACACACAGTCTTCTCCGTCCTGACAATCCGCGACGTCACCTCCGGCCCCCATGACATTGATACTCACTCCGACATCCAAGGTTTCCAGGCACTCACCATCTGCGTCCTCGAGACACCAGCGCACGCTCAAAAAGTCGTTGCCGGTTACATCTTCGTTGGGTAGATAAGTAAGTTGGCCGGTAGTGGCATCTTCTTCAATGGTTCCGAGGAAAGGTGGATCGATCAGCGACCAGGAAACATTATCATTCGGTCCTTCATAAGTGAAAGGAAGTGCTACGTTACTGGCAGTTGTGAGACTGAATGAAGTAGCAGCCGGGCGGAAGTTGGAAATAACGACCGTTACTTCTTCCGTTTCACTTTCTCCGGGAGGGCACCCGGGAGGAAAGGAGGTGTAAGTAAAGCGATCAACACCGGACCAGCCTGCCGGAGGTGTGTACGTTACCTGTCCAGCAGAACCTCCCACTTCCAGTGTACCAAAGGCAGGAGGATCGAAACTGACACAGCCCGCAAAACCACCGTAAAGGTCATTGGCCAGCACATTGAGAGAAACCGGGTTATCCTCAGAGGTGTACACCCGATCGGCTACGGAAAAGTCATTATCTACAAAGTCGAGAGTTTCGACCTCAAAGACTATGTCGTCAGAACTATTAGTATAAGTAAGGTATTCGATTCCAACATGACCAGGTAGTGGTCGATAAACTGGAATGGTACCGCTGTTATCCAGCACTCCATTAACGGGTGGTGCACTAAGCGTGTAATTATCCGGAGCGAGGATGTAAGCTCCTGATCCATAAACCGAAGTTCGTTTAACGAAAACTTTGGTGGTATCCTGGGCGGCAACACCGAAATTACTCAACACATTGACACTGACGGTGCCCGTCTTACAGTAATCGAAGCCTTCATTCTGGGCACAGACAACGTAATTGAAATCCGTTAGGCCCGTGAAATCCGCATCGGGTGTAAAGACGATTTGGTCACCGACCAATTCGGCCGTTCCCCCATTGACGGCCGGGGCGGAAGCCAGACTCAAAATGCCGGTAGAGGATTCGTCGTTAGCCAGTACATCGATCATTACCGGATCCCCCTGCAGGGTGGTGGCGTTGTCGTGATTGGCGTTAAGGATCAAAGGATCTACGGAAATTTCGAAGCGTAGCAATGAAAATCCGGGCAGTTCCAGCGGGAAGTAAAGAATCCGCGACTCGTTGGGGCCGTTAAAACCTGGATCAGGAGTATAGGTGAACTCGTAAGTGAATGGTAGAGTGGGTTCGACGGTAATTGTCCCGTTTTCGGGCGTCATCGAAATGGCCGGTGTGTTGGCGGAAAGGAAGGTATGGCTTACCGGTTCATCCGTAAACGTTTGTAACTGGATAGTCGTCACCTGGGCGTTTACCACGAAGGAAACACAGAAGAATACAAACAGCAGAAAAAGCTTAGGTAAGGCTTTCACCATCCTCGGTTTTTATAGGTCAATCATTGCTAGGGCACAATATAAGCAAATAGTCGGGTTCTTTGCTGCTGCGCTAGTCAATTAAGTATAACTTTGTGAATCCAACCAAAAAGCGCGGGCAAATGTTTATCCCTGTTTACCAAGTAAATAGCGGATAATCAATCACTCATTTGTGAACAATGAATAAAAAATCCAATAAGTTAATATCCCTAATGATCACTTTTGACCGGGATATGGTCAAAAGATGCAATCAGTTTCTGTCCTCTCCCTATTTTAACCGTAGTCAGGACTTACAGCACTATTTCGCCGAAGTTTCACGTCGATTGAGCAAAGGTCTTTCCTTGGATAAGGAGATGATTTGGAAGAGTGTCTGGAAAAAGAAACCGTTCAACGACGTCCGTTTTCGCAAATTCAGCTCAGACTTGCTGAAACTGTTAGAAAAGTTCGTCGTGCAAGAAGAATTAGAGTCCAATAAAATAATACAACAAGATTTGTGGTTAGCGGCCGTCAATAGATTGCAACCGACAAAGCAAAAGGAAGCCGTACTCAGGAATTGGAGCGGCTTGATTGAAACAACCGAAGAAGTACTCGCCGAAAGTAGTCGTAAGTATTTGTCCCTGTTCCAATTCGAACGCAAACGCTACGAACTATCCAATTTCGACAACCGGACCGAAGAACGTTCCAACCTGGAAACGATTATGCACAATCTGGATGTCTTCTATATCTCCGAAAAGCTACACGTATTTAATTCCGCCAAAAGCACCTACTTTGCCAGGTATCATCAGTACGAATTTGCGTTCATTGAGTCTTTGGTCGATAACATCAGGGAAAATCCAGTCTACTTAAAGTACCCGACAATATCAATGCACTATTACACCTATTTGATTGGAAAGGAACCGGAGAATGAAAGTCATTATCGTGCATTTAAGTCACTTTTGTTAAATCAGTCAAGTGACCTCAAGGAAAGTGATCTTCAAACACACTACTACACAGCGCTGAATTATAGCACGATCAAGATCAATTCAGGAAACACCGATTATTTAAAGGAATATATCGAAGTATATAAAGATGGCCTTGTCAAAGAAGCACTGTTCGAAAACGGTCATATTACTGCCCAACAATTCAAAAACATCATATCCATCGCACTGAGAAATGGAGACTTCGAATGGGTCAAAAGCTACATTGACAACTATCAGGACAGGATACCCGAGCAGCATCGTGAGAATGCGGTGAATCTGAACCTGGCATTTTATCACTTCTACAAAAAAGACTATGATAAAGCAATGGATTATTTACGTGGTGTGGAGTACGAGAACATCACTTACAACCTCAATGCCAAATCCATGCTACTCGCTATCTATTACGAGACGGACGAGTTCGATGCCCTTGATTCGCTCTTTGATGCTATCTTGGCTTATCTGTCTCGGCACAAAGAAATCCCGGCCAACTACAAAAAACTCTTTCGCAACCTCGTCTCCGTCACCCGCAAAATGACTCGTATCATCCCCGGAGACAAGAAGGCTATAGAAAAACTGCGTAAGGAAGTGGAGGAAACAAAAGCTATCGCTTCTCTCAACTGGGTACGTGAAAAACTGGACGAGCTCGCCTAAAACTCAGCCCGGACCATCCGCGGTTTTCCTTGCAGATCCTTTAGTACCACTACTTTTTCAGCTTTGGTCCGTAGCATTTCGGCGACTTCCCCGGCTTTGTATTCGTTGACTTCAAAGTAGCAATGTCCGCCGGCAACCAGCGCGCCACTACCCCACTCCGCAATTCGGCGATAGAAGATCAGCGGATCGTCCTCCGGAACGAAGAGGGCTGCATCCGGCTCGTGTTCCAGAGCAGAGGTGTCCATCTTATCTCTTTCCGAAGGTGGTATATAAGGAGGGTTACTGACAATGATGTCGTAAGTGCCTCCGGGGTCGCTGGTCAAGATGTCCGCCTCGGTCCAGGAGACGTTCAATCCGAGTGCTTCGCCGTTTTCCACTGCTACTTTGCCAGCCATCCTACTCATCTCCAGCCCCGTGATGTCCCACTCCGGTCGCTGACTTTTGAGCGCCAGGGCGATACAACCACTACCGGTGCCGATGTCAATTACTTTCAATGCCTTGCTCTGCGGATGATCTTCCAGGATGAGTTCCACCAGTTCTTCGGTTTCGGGGCGGGGGATCAATACGTCGGGCGTCACGCGCAATTGCAGGCCGTAAAAATCGGCAATGCCGGTGATGTACTGCACGGGCTCGCCACTTTTGAGGCGGTTCTCGATCGTCCAGGCCAGGATTTGCTCGTCCTGGGTAAGCTGTCGGGGGTGTTGGCCTTCCCGCCATTTGAAGACGTCTTCCAGCACCAACCGGGCCATTGATCGGGCCTCACCACCACCAACGCGGGGGGAAAGTTCTTTGAGGAGGTGTTGATGGTAATCGGAGGTTCTCACAATAATGATTCAATGATATAATGAGCTAATGATATAATGGGCTAATGCTTGAATGAGGAATGACAAAATGAGTTAGTGAAACAGTGATTTGATGTGCCCTGATTTGATCATTCAATCATTGTTACCTTCAATCATTAAAACTTGTTTTTCCACATCATACTTTCCACCGGCCGTTCCGTGCGGGTGTTGTACTTGGCATTTTTCTTCTTGTTGTAGTAATTTTCAATATCTCCCTCTACACCAAAATAGATGAGTTGGCCGATCGGCATACCGTGGTAAACGCGGACGGGGTGGGTACAACTGATCTCCAGGGTCCAGTAGTTACAGAAGCCGACGTCGCCTTTGCCGGCCGTGGCGTGGATATCGATCCCCAAGCGGCCGACGCTGCTCTTACCTTCCAGAAAAGGAACGGAAGAATGGGTCTCCGTATACTCCAAGGTGACGCCCAGGTATAAGGTGTTGGGATGTAAAACGAAGCCCTCCTCGGGAATCTCGAAAGTTTCGATCTCGTTGTGCTTTTTGGCGTCGAGTATATGGTCCTTATAATGCGCCAGATATTTACCCAGGTGGACATCGTAGGAATTGGTTCCCAGTTTACTGCGGTCAAAAGGCTCGATTACGATTTCATTCCGCTCGATAGCCGCCAATATTTTTTTATCACTCCAGATCATGGGGCGAAGATAGAAATCGCTACGCGATTTCTGGACGGCCGTTGGCCTTTTGGACGGGCTTCGCCCTTTCAGACGTTGCTACGCGACTTTTAGACGCTCGTACCTCGCTTTCGGGAGTGCCAGGAATCGGAGACTAGAGTTTAGTCTTCGACCTTAACGGCCCCCAAAAGCCGCAGGCATCCAAAAGGTCGCTTCCGTGATCATCCAAAAGGGCGAAGCCCGTCCAAAAGCGAGGAACGAGCGCCAGCACCTATCTTTGCGAATCTGAAATTTTCACGCCCGCTAAAATCTTCCTTCGTGAATTATACCTGGCTCCTCTTCGACGCCGATAACACCCTATTCGACTTCAGCGCTGCCGAAGCCGCCAGCTTAAGAGATTGTATCGAACAGACCGACATCGGCTGGTCCGAAGAAGTACTGGGCATCTACCGGGAGATCAACCACGAGGCCTGGGTAGCCTACGAAAACGGACAATTGGACAAGTCGCAGATTCGCCACATCCGTTTTGAGCGCTTACTCGACCGCTTTCGCTGTGCCCACGACGTAATCGCTCTGAGCGACCGTTACCGGATGGGATTGGCCGCCAGTCGGCACTTGCTCGATGGCGCTCTGGAAATGTTGCAGACCGTTGCCCCCCACTACAAGCTCGGGCTGATTACCAATGGCCTCACCGAGGTACAATATCCCCGCCTGAAAGCAACGGGCATCGAACGGTTTTTTCCGGATGTTGTCGTGATATCCGATGAGATCGGCGTAGCCAAGCCTCACCAGGCTTTTTTTGACCATGCTTTCGGACTAATGGGCCGTCCCGATCCGGAAAACGTGCTCGTCATCGGTGACAACCCGGTAGCCGACATTGGCGGGGCACTCAATTATGGTTGCCACGCTTGCTGGTTAAAAACACCGGGAGTAATGAAAAAACCGCCGTCAAAACCCCAGTACGAGATCAACAACATCAGTGAGGTTTTGGAAATACTAGGCATCCAGGGTCAATAGGAAACACGGGTATGTCAATACGAAAGCTTGGGTGGCGGAAAGTTTATCGCAGTCTGTTTTCCGGACGGCAGTTTCTAACAGGTCCACTCCTGTTTTTTCGGCGGCTGCCAGCCGGGCCGGGCTGACCTTATTTTGGTCGGGACCGATTGACAATTTTACAGACAGTCAGCCCGAGCAGAAGACTCATGAGGATTGGAAACAAGGGCTATTCCACAATAGCTCAATTGATTTTTGCTGCCACAAAAACGGGGCCATCTTGCCTTGGGCTTTGTGTATAACCTCCAGCTATGTGTTATTTTGGCTACCTACTACGGGGAACCGGCAATCATCACTACTTCAGAACAGATCAACCTCGAATCAATATGTCTCTAAGAAACTTACTTCTCCTTGACGCCGCCGGGGCCTTTGTTTCCGTACTGATGTTAGGCCTGGTACTCCCTTATTTTCAGGAGTTTTTCGGCATCCCTCTTTCGGCCCTGAAGCTTCTGGTCATTCCACCTGTTTTCTTTCTGATCTATGACTTGGTAGTCTGGTCGCGGATAAAATCGAACTACGGTCCCTGGCTGCAAGGCATTGCAATGGCGAATCTCGGCTACTGCGCATTTTCGTTGGTCGTAGCCTATCAACACGCTGAGGTGATATCGATTTGGGGAAAGGGGTATATAGTAGCGGAAATTTTGATCGTGGCTTTGTTGGCAATTTGGGAACTGCGGGTTGTCCGTCTAAAGACCAACCGCTGATGGTTAAGGTAGTTGTTGGCGAGACACCTGGCCGTAATTGGTCTTCGGTCACGGATTGCGCGGATATAGCTTCGTCGTCCACCACTTGCCCGGAAGCCACCGATATTTGCTTTATGCCAGCTTTGCTACTTTGCTAGTCAAAACATACCCTAACCGTATCAGTAGTAGTTAAAACTGATAATCACTACTAACCTTTAACAACATCCGCGCGTCTATACGGATATGAGAAAATTAATTAGCCCCACCGTACTCGCTCTGGTCTTCATCCTGTCTTATTCAGCCACGGCTTGCGACAAAGAAAGATACGATGACTGTGATATCGTCGTAGCCTATTTTGACGAAAATTCACCGGATACCTACAATTTTGTCCTTTACGAATACGAAGGCAACAATTACCTGGTTCGTTCTCCTAACCTTATTTTCGTTGAAACCATCGTAATGAATTGCAATGGAGAACAAGTTGAATTTGAGGATGCTCCTTTTGACAGCTTAACCGAGCTCTTCGAGGAAGGCCGACGCATTAAAGCGTACTAAAGATCAATTTCCGGCTGGAATGCTGTCGGAACTTAACTCCTGACGGGGTTCTAGCAACTCACTTTCCAGCGGGAAGTTGTTTACCTTTGCGGTCCCTAACTAACCAGATCGTAATGGACGTCAAGAACAATATCCTCGAAACCATCGGTAATACGCCATTGGTGCGCCTCAATAAAGTTACCGCCGGCCTGCCCTGCCCGGTGTATATGAAGGTAGAAACCTTCAATCCTGGCCACTCCATCAAGGACCGGATGGCCCTGCAAATGCTTAACGATGCCGAAGCTGACGGTCGCCTGAAGCCCGGTGGTACCATCATCGAATGTACCTCCGGAAATACGGGCATGGGCCTGGCGCTGGCCGCCTGCGTACGGGGTTATCGCTGTATTTTCACGACCAGCGACAAGCAATCCAAAGAAAAAATTGACATCCTGAAAGCCCACGGCGCCGAGGTGATCGTCTGCCCCACCAACGTAACGCCCGAAGACCCCCGTAGCTACTACAGCGTAGCCCGTCGCCTGAGTGAGGAAATCCCGAACAGCTACTGGTTCAACCAATACGATAACCTGAGCAACCGCAAAGGCCATTACCTGACCACCGGTCCGGAAATCTGGAAACAGACGGAAGGCAAGATCACCCATATGGTGGTCGGTGTAGGTACCGGCGGCACCATCAGCGGCACCGGAAAATACCTGAAGGAACAAAACCCCGACGTACAGACCTGGGGCATCGATACTTATGGCTCCGTCTTCAAGAAATACCACGAAACCGGGGAGTTCGACGAAAAAGAGATCTACCCCTACATCACCGAGGGTATCGGCGAGGACATCCTGCCCAAGAACGTTGACTTCGACGTCATTGACCACTTCGAGAAAGTAACCGATAAGGATGGTGCCGTAATGGCCCGCCGCCTGGCCCGCGAGGAAGGTTTACTACTGGGTTACAGCGCTGGATCGGCCGTAGCCGGATTACTCCAACTCAAGGATAAATTGACGGCCGACGATATCGTTGTCGTCGTTATCCACGATCACGGCAGCCGTTACATCGGCAAGATCTACAACGACGACTGGATGCGCGAACGCGGCTTCCTGGACGCCGAACTGAAGGTAGCCGACCTGATCAACCAAAAGGCCCAACGCGGTTTTGCCGGCATCCAGCCTACGGCCACGGTCAAGGAAGCCCTGCAAAAAATGAAAGAGCACGAATTCAGTCAAATGCCGGTCCTGAACGAAGACGATGAAATCGTGGGTGCCATCACCGAAACGGCCGTACTTAGTTACCTCCTGGAAAATCCGATGAGCCACAGCGACCATCCCGTCCGCAATATCATGCGCGAGCCCTTCCCGGAAGTCAAGTCAGATACCACCATCACCCAATTACGCCATTACATCAGCAAGGAAAACCCGGCGGTTGTCGCTAAAGACCGGAGTGGTGGGCGGCATTTGATTGCGCAATATGATATCTTACAGGCTTTCTAAGGATTAAGGGAAGAAGATAAAAGGACCGAAAGATATGGGCGAAAGAAGATTGAAGACTGCAACGGCCTTCAATCCTTTCCGCCTAGTCCTGCAGTACTGTTCACCTCGGTCCTTCAATCCTCTGTATTAAAATGCCCTTCGCTTACAACGAATATTCTTCTCTCCTGCTGGTCGTTATTGCACCGGCCATGCTGTACGCGGCCTTGTTACTGTGGTGGGGTTTTGGGTGGGACACACTATCCGACAAGTAGTCAGCTAGTTACTGCGCTACTTTAGTTTAATCGGCTTTTCGTCATCGAAAAGCCGATTTTTGTCGTTTGTAGGAACTTCCATTGTATAGCCGGATGTTTGCAATCACAGTTTCCGCTGTGACCATCAGCGGACCGTTGCCACCGGCAAGTGCAAGCGCCAATAACCGGGCCATGATATTTACTTCAATTACTCCAGCTACTTTGCAGAGATACTACAAACTATTCAAGGCCGCCCTTCGCGGGGAAGAAAACGACTTCAGCAACGTCAGCATCAACCACGCCCTGGTCATGCTGGCCGTGCCGATGATGCTGGAAATGGCGATGGAGTCCGTTTTCTCACTGGTCGATACTTACTTCGTCGGGCGTATCGGAAACGAGGCCCTCAATACCATTGGTTATACCGAGGTGGTGCTAACCCTGGTGTACAGTATCGCCATCGGCCTCAGCGTTGCTCCCATGGCTATGGTGGCCCGCTTCGTCGGGGAGAAGAACATGGAGGACGCCGGGCGGGCGGCCCGGCAAGCACTTTGGCTCGGCATTGCAGTTAGTGTGGTCATTGGTGCTTTTGGACTTTATTACGCAGAAGACATTTTGCGGGCAGTGGGAGCCAGCGAAGCCGTGATCCAAGAGGGCCTCAACTATACCCGGCTGATGTTTGGTGGAAACATCGTCATCATGTTGCTTTTCCTGCTCAACGGCGTTTTTCGCGGAGCGGGCGAAGCCAGCCGGGCCATGCGGGTACTCTGGCTGGCCAACGGCATCAACATCGTTCTGGATCCGCTCTTCATCTTCGGTATCGGCCCGTTTCCGGAACTGGGCGTTACCGGGGCTGCGGTGGCAACCAATATCGGTCGCGGTGTAGCAGTCCTTTACCAATTATACATCCTATTTTCGGGCCGTAGTGTAGTGAATCTATCGGGCGGGAAATTTCGCTTCGATGGCTCCATGATGAAGCGGATCCTGAACGTGGCCTCCACCGGTGCATTCCAGTATCTACTTGCTTCAGCCAGTTGGATCTTTCTGATGCGCATCGTTTCTAAGTCGGGCGAAGAAGCCGTAGCCGGTTACGTGATTGCGATCCGGCTCATTATCTTCACCTTACTACCGGCTTGGGGACTGGCCAACGCCACCGCAACCTTCGTCGGTCAGAACCTCGGGTCCAATCAACCGGGCCGGGCGGAAACGGCAGTCTGGAAATCCATTCGGATCACCACTTACTACATCCTGTTCGTTACGGCTATTTATTTGCTGTTCACGCCCCAACTCATCGGCGCTTTCGTCGAAGATCCGGCCGCCGTAGAGTATGGGATCACGGCTTTACGCATTATTGGCGGCGGTTACATATTATTCGGCTTCGGGATGATCTTCAGCCAGGCCTTTAACGGTGCCGGCGACACCCGTACGCCCAGTTGGATCAACTTCATTTGTTTCTGGTTACTGGAGATTCCGTTGGGTTATCTGCTGGGTGTCACGCTGGATTACGGCGTCGCCGGGGTTTGTTTCTCCGTAGTCATCGCCGAAGCGACACTGAGTCTTATTGCTTATTGGCTCTTTCGAAAAGGAAACTGGAAGACCACGTCGATCTAGATATTGGCTGACAACCCTGAGGACCGAAGGACAACTCCGAAAACCGAAGGGGAGATCAGCGCAGATCATCAGCGAGTTTTCATTGTTTGGTTAGCAAAGTAGCAAGGTTTGTTAAAGGGTAACGGAGTAGAAAGCTTCATTCTATAGCCAAGACGTTGCAGCACCAATGGGTCGAGGACCTCTGGTCCGAGTATCACGTTTGCCGTTCTAACGAGTACCTCGGACCGGAGGTCCTCGACCCAGGGGAACCGAAAGCTTTTAGTTCTTTTCCAGAAGCTGAATATTTGGATGCTACACCTTTTATCGTTAGCTACCTTCCCCCAGAAACAATGCTACCTTACCTTCGGTGATCATCGCAGGCAGTGACAGTTTTCGCAATAATCAGCTTTGCTACTTCGTAAGCCATAATTCGTCTAATGCTAAGTTTGCTCCTCAGAGTGGAAGCCATAACCTTTGCTTAACCTAATGGCGACAAACAAAGTCCTTTTGAAACCTTATCTTCGCGGCCTGTTTAGAAAACTACCTTCTTTTACCGCCCCATAATCCCGAACGAATGAAAAAAGATATCATTGAACGGCCGAGTACCGGCGTTGAGGTTGTAATTGCCCCACGCCCCGAAGATATGAATGGCCAGTTGTGGGACGTTTGGCTGGTGAATCACAATGGCTTTCCTTTAACAAATATCCTGATCAGCAGCCGCGGCTACGGTCTGGTTGACGGCCGGGAAAAAGAGACGGCTACCCTGCGGCATTTCGTAGAGGAGTTGGACGCCAAATCAAGCCACCTGGTGGAGCCGATTCAGACTGCCATTTTCGGGATCACCAACGAATACTGGCTGAGTTATAACGTGGGCACCGAGATGCTGGAGAAAAAGTTTATTTTCCTGCCGAACACCATTGCCGCCACTGCTCTGTGCAAAATTGATGTACTGGAAAGAGAAGGCGTGACGGTATAAATTTATTTGTCTCCGCATGAAAGCCGCCTCCTTCAGTCAGTATGTCTACCGCCAACTGGCCCTGATCCGGGACCACGATGAGCTGGATCGCCGCGGTAAGATTAAAGCGCTGCGCAATCTGTTGCTGAAGGTTTTCGAGTTGGCCACCGAGGCTGACCGGCTTCACTTTAATACTATTTACGCCCGCATCGCTTACGTGGCTCACCGGAACGGGTTTTCCGGCAAACTCATTTACCAACTTCATCGCTTTCGCCGCGGACGGTTGCAGGAGGCCGACGAAGCTACCCTGCGTGACCTGCTGCTGACCGGCTACAAGGTGATCCTGGACACCAACCTGGCTCTTTTTCAACAACCACTGCGCGAGGAATGGCTGGCCGAAAACGATCAGCCCTACCCCATCAGTTACCGGGAACCGGACGTGGTGGGTTACCGCTCTGGTCTGCGGGTAGTGGCCCTGGAATTCGACGAACACAACCAGCAACTTTACGTCCGTGAAGAGGAACGGCCTACCGATACCTGGCGAATCGCCTACGGAGAAGAGGCCGGCAATGAGCACGTACGTTCCGCCGTAAATATTGTTCGCCAGGTGACCGGATTACCCGTAATCCTGAACCTGCTGCAAGTGGAAGTTCATCAGAACCGTTTGCTCAATCCCCGTCAGATTGTCATCGAGCCTGATTACCTGATCGACGTGACCGCCGTGGCCTCCGCCTTTAGCAGTAAGGACGAAACCCAGCCGTGGGCCAGCCTGAGCAGAAAGCTGCTCCCTTACGAACAGCGGCTGCCACTACTGAAAGGAAATGTCGTCAACATGTTTCTGGATGTGCTGGTGAACGATCCCGATACCAGCTTCACCGATCTGACGAAAATGATCTTCCAGACTCAGCCACTGGGACTTTGTTGCCTCAGGGACGAAGAGGTCAAACGGTTGATTCACGAATTGCGCAAACACTACGGCACCCTGCGACGCATCGTCAGCAACGGCCTCGGCGAGCAGAATATCGACCGGGAAGACAGCCAGCTGGAGCCGTCTTTCTACAGTCCTGCTTTTGGTTTGCAGGGTCGCCTCGATCTGTTGCACCGGGGAGAAGATCAGCAAGGCAACGACCAGACCAGCATTATTGAGCTCAAAAGCGGAAAGATATTCATGCCCAACCGCCACGGGCTCAACCAGAGTCATTTTGTGCAAACGTTGCTGTACGACCTGATGATCAACGACGCTTACGGGAAAGAAGCTAACGTAGCCAGTTATATTCTTTACAGCCAGGCCGACGAACGTCCACTCCGTTATGCCCCACCCGAACGCTTCACCCAGTTCGGGGCTCTGGCAATCCGTAACCAGGTACTGGCCATTGAACTGTTGATTACCCAGCTCGGCTTGCACCCTACCGACGATCTGCTGGTAAAAACCAACGCTTTAATCCGCCGGCTCAGACCCACCAACTTCAAACGTTTATCGCCATTTACCGAGCAGGATTTCGTGCGCGTCATCAAGGGATTTGAATTGCTGGATGATTTGGAAAAACGTTACTTCGGGGCCTTCCTCGGTTTTACCGCCCGCGAGCATCGCTTAGCCAAAACCGGTGAGCAAGGCAGTGAAAAACTTAATGGCCTGGCTTCCCTTTGGCTGGATGAAAGCGAGGATAAGGCTGACGCTTTCGAAATGCTGAGTGGCTTAACACTACAGCAGTATGATCCCGACACCGGCACCGTGACCTTTCAGCGGCGTAGTGAAGGTGACCGGATGGTAAAATTCCGGACCGGAGACATCGTGGTACTCTACGCCACCGAAACGGAAATCCCCCTTAAGGGTGAAGTACTAAAAAGCCAGGTCTTTAAATCGACCATCATCGGCCTGGGGCCGGACCAACTCAGCCTGCGTTTACGTTCGCGCCAACTCAGCGACAAAGCTTTCCGAAACCGGGCCCACTGGGCAATTGAAAAGGATGTATTGGACAGCAGCTTCAGTAATCACTATCGTGGTTTGTGGGCCTGGGCAGAAAGTATGCCGCGCCAACGTAAAATACTCCTGGGCCTGGAGGCACCACGGCGAGCAACAACTCCGGAGATCGCGCTTATACCCGACTTAACTACGGAGCAAAATCGCATCGTTAGCAAGTTGCTAGCCGCACCGGATTATTTCCTGCTCTGGGGGCCGCCAGGTACGGGTAAGACCAGTATGATGCTGCACCATACCCTGGCTCATCTGCTGGACAACAGCCAGGAAAACATCTTGATCGTTGCCTACACCAACCGGGCCGTCGATGAAATTTGCGAAAGCATCGAACGTATCAATGGCGGCTTCCGGGATTACCTGCGCATCGGCTCCCGCTTTGGGACGGCAGCAGCTTACCAGGACCGTCTACTCAGCGTACGCAGCGAAAAATACAGCAGCCGGGCTGAGTTGATCGAAATGCTGGAAACGACGAGAGTCTACGTGGGTACCGTGGCCAGTGTGGGCGGCAAAGAAGAATTATTCAAGCTCAAGCAGTTCGATCGTATCATTGTAGACGAGGCTTCTCAGATTCTGGAACCACTATTGTTGGGTTTACTCTCGCGGATACCCCGTGCTTTATTGATCGGTGATCACCGTCAACTTCCCGCCGTAGTTCAGCAACGACCGGAAGAGAGCATGGTCTACGACGCCGAACTTCGCGAAGCCGGTATTACCGATCTCGGGACTTCCCTTTTCGAGCGCCTCTATCGCAAAGCCAAAAATGAGAACTGGGAATGGTGCTACGACCAACTCCGTTTTCAGGGCCGGATGCACCGTGACATCATGGCTTTTCCCGCTCGGGTCTTCTACGGCGGCACCCTTGATATCTTGCCGGAAGAGATTCGGCAAAGAGAGCGACAACAAGCTCCGCTGGAACTGGGAAAGCCAGCAGATAACTCCCTTGCCCAACTACTCGCTACACGACGACTAACCTTCATTCCTACTGGTATCGACTACGGCAGCAGCGACCGTAAGACCAACCGCCACGAAGCCGAGCAGGTCATCCGGACTATTCAATGTATGCACCGGCTTTACGACGGTCACCCCACTCCCCTGCTGCCCGGTGATATCGGGATCATCACCCCCTATCGCGCCCAGATCGCCAATCTTCGCCGCCACCTTCAGTCGGCTGATCTTGACCCCGACAATTATACCGTAGATACCGTAGAACGCTACCAGGGAGGCGCCCGGCGTATCATCATCATTTCACTTTGCACCAACGACCAGAGCCAGATGAGTTCCCTGGCTCAAACCAATGAGGAGGGCATCGACCGCAAGCTCAACGTAGCCATGACGCGGGCAAGAGAACAATTGATTTTGATCGGCTGCCCGGAAGTTTTGCGCGCCGCGCCTCATTATGGAGAACTATTAGATTTTATTGAAGGACAGTGATACAACTCAACTTTAAAAAACGACGATTCACCTAAAATCAGCTGGTCGTCTACATAGTCAGGTCTTTCATTTGCAGCCTAACGCATCCACTAGCAAATGAAATCTCTGAGACTTTTACCCCTCTTGCTGCTTTTTACTTTTGGCCTCGACGCTCAGACCATCAAAGGCATTGTTATTGACGCCCAGTCTGAAATGCCACTCGTCGGAGCTACCGTCCAAATGACTGGAAGCGAAAGTCAGGGGGCCGTTACCGATCTGGACGGATACTTTATCCTTTCCCCCGTACCCGTTGGCCGCCAGGAGATTCAGATCAGTTATCTCGGTTACGCTACCCGTAGTATGCCGAACATCATGGTTACTAGTGGAAAGGATGTCATCATGGAAGTCAGCCTGGAAGAAGGCATCACCGAACTGGACGCCGTTGTGGTCACCGCCGGAAGCGATCCGACGGAAACCGTGAATGAAATGTCCACCGTTTCCGCCCGGACCTTTACCGCCGAGCAAGTCAATCGTTTTGCCGGTGGCCGGGCCGACGTCTCCCGCCTGGCCACCAACCTTGCCGGCGTCTCCACTGCCGACGATAGCCGTAATGACATTGTTATTCGCGGCAATAGTCCCACCGGGCTACTCTGGCAGCTGGAAGGCATACCTATTCCTAATCCCAACCACTTTTCCACCCTGGGTACAACCGGAGGTCCGGTAAGTGCACTAAATCCCAACATGCTGGCCAGCAGCGATTTTGCCACTTCGGCTTTCTCGGCCGAATACGGTAATGCTCTCTCCGGGGTCTTCGATTTGCGGCTTAGGTCCGGTAACCGCGATCGTTATGAATTCATGGCCCAGCTCGGCACCTTTTCCGGTATCGAAGCTATGGCCGAAGGTCCGCTGACTAACAAAGGCGGTTCCTTTGTCGTTTCTTTTCGCAATTCCTTCGTTGGGCTGGCCGAGACCATCGGCGTTCCCATCGGCACCAACGCTACGCCGGATTACCGCGACCTGACCTTCAAAGTCGACTTCCCTACGGGTAAGGCCGGCAAATTCAGCCTTTTCGGGATTGGTGGCACCAGTAACATCGACTTTCTGGGTACGGAAACAGACTCCACCGATCTGTTCGCCAACCCGAGTCGTAACGCCTACCCACGTAGTCGTTTCGGTGTCCTGGGGCTGCGCCACAATCTGGTGACCGGCGATAACACCTATTTGCGGACCGTTCTTAGCGGCTCTTTACAAGGCAATGAATTCAACGAATTCGACATCGACGAAGAAGGTGAGGACGAACTATTACTAACCGCTGTTGACGACCAGCTGACCACTTATAATCTCAAGAGCTACCTCAATAGCAAGTTAAACAGCCGCCTGACCATTCGCACCGGGCTTCAGGCAGACCTGACAAATTTGAATACCACCGTAGATGACCGGGTCGGAGAAGCGGACCTCGATAACGATGGTATTCGTGACCTCACCCGGCTCCGCGATTTCGACGGTAATTTCAGCCTGCTGCAATCATTCGGCCAGGCTCGCTACCGCCTAAGCGACCGCGCGACCTTGAACGCCGGCTTACACATCCAGTATTTCACTCTAACCGAAGACGTCGCTGTGGAACCCCGCCTTGGTTTTGCCTACCAGACCACCCCTGCTCTCAAATTGACTGCAGGCTACGGTCGCCACAGCCAGACAGCCGCCTTACCGGTATTTTTCTTTCGCGATCCCGCAACCGGCAACCCCGATGCCAATCAAGACCTGGGTTTTCTGCGTTCCGACCATTACGTAATTGGTGGAGAACTACTTTTTGCCCCCGGCTGGAGCCTGAAGTCTGAAGTTTATTACCAGCATCTTTTCGACATCCCCGTGGATGTGACACCGACCTCTTTTTCCCTGCTCAACGCCGGAGCGGATTTTGTCTTTCCCGAAAAAGGCAACTTGGTTAACGAGGGCGGTGGTGAGAACTACGGCATTGAAATTACCCTGGAGCGGCAGTTTACCAAAAACTGGTACCTCCTGTTCACCACTTCCATTTTCGAAAGTGACTACGAAGGGAGCGACGGTCAGAGACGCAGCACGGCTTTCAATAATCAGTATGTCGGCAACTTATTACTGGGCCGGGAATGGGCTTTTGGCAAAGACAAACGTCATCGCTTCACCTTTAACACGAATCTCACCACCTCCGGTGGACGCTATTATTCACCGGTCGACCTGGCAGCTTCCCGTGAATTCGGGGAAGATATTCGCGACGAAAGCCTGGCCTTCACCGAGCGTTACGACAATTACTTCCGCTGGGATTTGAAGATCGGCCTACAACTCAACAGCAGGAACGGCCGTAAATTCAGCCAGAGTTTTTTCATCGATTTCCAGAATCTGACTAACCGGGAGAACATCTTCCAGCGTCGCTTCAACCCGGCTACCGGAACGGTCAACACCGCTTACCAGAGCGGCTTTTTTCCTGACTTTCAGTATCGCATCCAGTTTTAGCGACCTATCTTGTACACATGAAGCTTAGATTAAGCAGGATAGAAAGAATCAAGTACCTGGGGTATGACGACTGGCCCTGGATGCTTCTGTTCATTCCGTTGCTCTCCATAACTTCGTCGGTACTTTTTATTGCCAGCAAACCGGAAATCGCCGCTCGGTCCTGGTGGATTTGTTTCGCCATTGGGCTAGCCTATACCTTGTTGTATTGGACAATCAATCGCTACTGGATCATTTGGTTACGCATGCGTTTTCCGAGACTGGAGCAGACCAAACCAAGGATCGTCAGAATGCTCGTTTTTGCCATCGGCACGGTTTGGGTTGTAGAATTTACACCGATCGTTTTGCTCAGGATGGGTTTCCCCGACCTCCTGAAGGATATACCGAGATATTCTTCCCCTTCTTTCGACATCATCGTTTCCATTGTACTCTGCCTGATGGTCATTGCGATCTACGAGTCCATCTATTTTTTTAAAAAATACAGCGACAGTCTGGTAGAAAGGGAGAAACTGGCCAAAGCGAATATGCACGCCCAGTTGTCGGCTCTAAAGCAACAAGTCAACCCCCACTTCCTCTTCAATAGTCTTAATACCCTAGCCAACGTTATTCCCGAAGACCCCAAATTGGCCGTGATTTTCGTACAACGCCTCTCGGCGGTTTATCGCCGGCTTATCGATTATCGTCACCGTGACCTGGTATCACTAGAGGAGGAACTGATCGCCTTGAAGGACTACGTTTTTCTACTCAATGCTCGTTTCGAGGATAAGTTTTGCATCCATTTTAGCTACCAACTGCAAGACGCACAAGGATACAACGGAAGCAACGGCGAGTTTTCAGTTTTGGCTAACAACTCCGAGGACGAAGGACGATCAGCGCCAGCTAAAGTAGCCATGCCAATTTCGGACCGAAGCAGCGAGTCATTCGCCAACCTTCCGTCAACACTCAAAAATTTGAGAATCCCACCATTATCTCTTCAGTTGCTGGTGGAAAATACAGTCAAGCATAATGTGGTCAGCCAAGCCAGTCCTCTGGTTGTAAACATCGAGATCACCCCCAGTCATGTAGAAGTCTCGAACCCGCTGAACTTGCGCATACACCGGGAGGAGTCAACTGGACTGGGTCACCAAAATATTCGCCAGAGGTATCGTTTGCTTACTGATCAAGAAGTCGTCATTAAAAACGATGGCGAGAACTTTAAGGTGACCTTGCCCTTACTTCGAGTTCAGGAAACTTATCAGCATGCCACCGCCTAATTACTGGATCATTGAGGATGAGCCGCCCGCGCTCCGTCGTCTTACGAGAATGGTCAAGACAATTCGCCCCAAAGCCGAAATCAAATTCACCAGCGACTCCGTTAAAGAATGCCGACGGGCAATTGCTGAGTTACCCCTCCCCGATCTCATATTTAGTGACATTCACTTAGCGGACGGCCACGCTTTCGACATCTGGGAAGACAGTCATTTACGGGCACCGATCATCTTCACCACGGCTTACGACCAGTACAGCATCCGGGCTTTTCGGGTCAATAGCATTGACTATTTGCTAAAGCCAATCGAAGAATCAGCATTAGCAAGAGCCATAACCAAGGCAGAAGGATTACACCGTAAAGACGGGGGAATTGACCTGGCCCGACTTTCTACTCTACTCCAAAACAAGCAACCCGTTTACCGTGAGCGCTTCCTGGTACAGCATCGCCAGGAGTGGCTTCCTATACAAACCGCCGATCTTCGCCAGCTATACAGTTCGGAAGGACTTACTTTCGGCCTCCATTCCGACGGCCGCCGCTATCTGCTTGACGAATCCCTGGATCGCTTGGAGGCCGAACTGAATCCCGCCCACTGGTTTCGCATCAACCGCGCCCAAATCATTCACGTTGAAAGCGTACGCAAGCTTTCTCCCTATTTCAATCATCGAATCGTGCTGGACTTACAGCCCGCCGGAGAGCTGGAAAATATCGTTAGCAGGGCCAGGGTCAAGGCGTGTAAAGCCTGGTTAGGAAACTGACGAACAGCCTCTTAGGATCAAATCCGAAAGCATAAACTTTCAGTTCTTCCCGGACATTGCTACTTTGCCAGGAACAAATAGAATTTAGCGCAGGAAATGGTTAAAAAGCAGGTCCTAAGATTAAAGCACTAAATTGACGTATGAGAAATTTTATCCTATTCCAAGTTCTTCTGATTGGCCTGAGCACTGCTTTTTCCGCTTGCGGAGAAAACAAGAAAGTTGCCGAGGTCAAATCGGGTGATACCGTTGTTGCCGTTGACCCAAGCCTTTTTCTGACTAAGGGAGGCAAATTGAAGATCACGACTGTAGACTGTACTTTGTCCGATGGCACGATCACAACCTGCTACCAGATCATCTCCAATTCTACCCCCACCGATCACGAAATGGGGCCGTGGTGCCCGGATAATATCACTGATGGCGAAGAAGCCGGCGGTATTTGGCTGGAAGATGGCGAAGTGCACGATGTTGACGGCGCATTTATCCAAAATATGGCAAAATTTTACAACGATGATACTTGGTTGATGTATGATAGCGACGGCAATATTTATACCACTGACAGCAAAGAGGATTGTGCCAATGCTGCCAACCCGAACGTTGGTGCTGAATACGAAAATTTTTGCGTGGAATGTCTCCCCTCTTACGTAGAGGAGATCACTCAGACCTACCTCATTCCCACTACACCGGTACGGCAAAATAGCGCCATTTCGTTCGGAGGCCCTCCGGGAAGGGGCAGCAGAGGCCCCTCTCAACGTGGCGTGGCCTTCAATGGCGTCGTATTCGACGCGCCGGCCCCTACCAATGCGATCCTGGGCGCATACACCCTTGCTCCTTTTGACGACGCCGGGGGCCACATCAATCTGCACGCTGGCTACCACTATCACGCCGCCACGGGCGTAAGTACCAAAATTGTCCAAGTCGACGGGCACGCACCGATGATCGGCTACGCCCTGGATGGCCACGGTATTTTCGCGCGCCTGGACGGAACCGGTAAAGAAGCCACAGATCTGGATGACTGCCGCGGCCATTACGACGCTACGAGAGGATATCACTACCACGTCGATGCCGCAGGCAAAAATAATTTCATCAACTGCCTGGGTGGTGCTTACGCAATATGATTTCCACCCGCAAATCATATTGCTGCAAAAAAAACGCTTGATCTTCAAGTCATTTACAACTGATTCTCTCGACAAGGGTTAGCAGACAAAAGAATTTATGCAAGATCGAATCTGGAAAATACCCTTCAATCTGGAAGTCCTCAATCAGACGGGCCAGAACACCATGGTGGAAGCCTGTGGTATAGTCTTTACCGATTTTGGCGACGACTGGCTCAAAGCCACTATGCCCGTCAATGAAAAAACGGTACAACCCGTCCGTATACTCCACGGCGGTGCCAACGTAGTACTGGCAGAAACGATGGGTAGTGTTGCCAGTATCCTCTGCCTGGAAGACATGAATAAGAGTAACGTCGTGGGCGTGGAGATCAACGCCAACCACCTGCGTAGCGTACCAGAAGGGCAAAGCGTTACGGGTACCGTACGTCCGGTACGAATCGGGAGAAAACTACACGTCTGGCAGATTGAGATTCATGACGAGCAAGAGCGGCTCGTTTGTACGAGTAGACTGACGGCGATGGTGGTAGAGAGGAAATAACCACGAAGCGTACTAAGCAACACAAGAAAACACTGAGAATTCTCATTTGTGCACCCTTGTGCGTCTTAATACGCTTGTGGTCTCACTATCGGATCAGAGTAATATCCCCCTTATACTCCACCACTTCCCCGTCATCGAATTCAACAACGGCGTAGTAAACGAATACTGCCGGATTGAGTGGCTCACCCCGATGGAATCCGTCCCAGCCCTGAGCCGGGTCGTTGGGTTGGAAGTTGTAGTTCTCGAAGACGGATTCTCCCCAGCGGTTGAAGACCAGGAATTGCTGAATATTGACTACTTGCTCACCATTCGCTCCGATGAAAAGGATATCGTTGCGATTGTCTCCGTTCGGGCTGAAGCCAGTTGGGATATACACTCCGCGCTCCCGGTCTACGATGATGGTCGTGTTATCGGTAGCCTGACAGCCGTTCTCATCCGTTACAGTGACGCTGACGGTAAAGGTTTCGCTGGCCTCGAAAGTGATCACATTGCTGTTGATTTCTCCACCACGATTGAGGGTATCCGGTTGCCAAATGAGACTTTGGATCACGTTACCACCTTGAACATTAGCGGTTAGGGTCACCAGGTCGCCTTCGTTATATTGTACCTGGTCATTAGGCAACTCTACACTCACGGTCAACTGCTCCGGTTGGCTGAGATCGAGAACAATCTCGCTGAAACAGCCATTCGCATCTCCTACCCGAACGGTATACTCTCCGGCATCGAGACCGGTGAAGAAAGTCGTGTTACCGGGTGCACCACCATTGAGCGAATAGTTATAGTTTGGCCGCCCCCCGTCGACACCCGTAATCAGAATTGTACCGTCCTCGTTAGAAAAACAAGTGATATTGCTCAATTCGATCAGTGGCACGGGGACTTCGGTATCCGCCACGACTTCTACTTCATCAGTAGCACTACAACCAATATTACTGGTTACTTCCAACGTATAGGTACCCGGGATGGCCACGTCGATCATCGAGCTGGTCGGATCGATGAGAACGGGATTACCGTCTGGACCAGTCCAGGCGTATGTGAGTTCACTGCCACCCGTAGATCCGGTTCCGTTCAGGGAAACCATCCCCATATCGCAAGTGAGTCTTTGGTCGACCCCGGCGTTGGCAATTGGGGCGGGTTGGATGGTAACCACTACGTCCGCTACGGCATCGTCACACACACCACCCGCTACCGTGTAGAGATAGGTGTATTCGCCGGCCGCCAGATTGGCAGTATTCAAGGCACCACTGGCGGCATCCACCACTGCGGGTGAGCCGATTCCGGGACTCCAGGTTCCTCCCGGATCAGCGCCGGTAACCAGTTGAGTTAGCTGGATCACGTCTCCACTTCCTGCGCAAACTTCACGGTCCTGTACCTGCTGTCCAGCCACCGGCGGTTCGCTGATCGCTACGGTAGTTTCCGTCGCCGAACTACAGCCGAATTGATTCACCGTTAGGCCGACCGTATAGTTGCCGGCCTCGCTCCAATTTAGTTCGAAGGTGTTGTTTCCGAGGTCGGTTACCGTGGCCCCCGCGAAATCCCAGATTAGATCAGCCTCAGTCGCAGCAGAACCGTTGAAATTCACGGTCAGATCAGTACTGGAACAGAGGTCAAGCGAAGACGCCGAAAAGCTGGCGGTGGGCGTTTGGTTTACCCGCATAACCAGTTCGGCAGTATAAGGGCAGACGAATTCAGTGTAAGTTACCGTAAGCGGATAGTCGCCCGGCGCAAGTCCCGTCGGATCGAAGGCAAAACTTCCGTTTACGTCCTCTACTACGCCGGTACCAGTCCAGACAATACTTCCTCCGCCGAATCCGCCGCTGGCCGCTAATTCCAGTGCTACCGCCGGATCGCCGGATCCCGTACAAAATTCAGTCTGTACGGCCGAAGGCACGAGACTAACGTCCGGGCAGGGATCAGTGGAGCAACTAATAATATTCGCCGCGCTATTACCACAGGGTTCCGGTCCAATAGCCACGATGACCATTGTAACAATCTGATCCGGTTCCAGGTCAGTCACTTCATAGGAGAAGCCATTGAATTCAAAAGGTGTTCCGGCATCAATGCGTAGCAGATAACTGGTCGCTCCGGTAACCGGAGCCCATTCGAAGATAATCGAGGTCAATTCTTCTACCGCACAAGTCGGATCTGGCATTAATAAGGGAGCAGCAACTACGACCGTATCACTAAAGAAGGTACTACAGTTATTTTCCTCAACTGTCAAACTCACCACGTAGGTACCTGATTGCGACCAGTCTAATTCGTAGGTTTCGTCACCCAGATCACTAACTCCCGCGCCGTCGAAATCCCAGCTATAAGTTGCACCAGGTCCGGCGGAGCCCGTAAAGGACACCACGGTGGAGGCCGTCGTACAAATACTGTTTTCCGTAAAGCTGAAACTGGTTGTCGGAGTCTGGAAAACCTCCATTGTCAACTCAGTTGTATAAGGGCAAATGAACTCCGTGTATGTACAGCTCAGGGAATAAGGCCCGGGAGCCAGTCCCGTCGGATCGAAGGAAAAAGTACCATTCCCGTTGTCCACTACACCGGTTCCGGACCAAACGGCCGTGCCGCCGCCAAAGCCACCCGAAGCGACCAGCTCAAGAAGAACAGGCGGGTCACCGGCATCGGTACAAAAAGCATTTTGAGCCGCCGAGGGCGTTAGCGTTACGTCCGGGCAAGGATCAGTTGTACAACTGACGCTTGCCTGAGCACTGTTGCCACACACGGTGGTACCCAGCGCAATCACCGTAAGGGTCACGGTTTGGCTCTCCTGTAGATCGTTGACCGTAAAACTGGTTTCCGTAATAACGAAAGACGATCCTCCGTCCACGGTCACTTCGTAGCCAGTTGCTCCAACTACTGCCGGCCAGGTAAAGGTGATGGAGGTCAGTTCCTCCGTCTCGCAGAAGGGAACTGGTGCCGGTAGTGGGTCGAATACTTCTACATCTACGGTATCCATCGTAACACAACCGTTCAGGCTCACGGTAAGGACGACGCTGTAATTTCCAGCCACGGGCCAGTTCAGCTCGTAGCTCTCGTTACCGAGTGGAGTTGCCGTTGCACCGTCGAAATCCCAGTCGAAGGTAGCGGTAGCCAGGTCAGTCCCAACGTAAGAAACCGTTGTAACCGTATCGGCGCAGACTTCGTTCTCACTCAAATCAATTGAGGCGAAGGGGCCGTCGAATACGTCCAGGGCAAACTGGTTAATACCAGAACAGTTGCCGGTTTCAACGTAAGCCACTTCGATGAAATGAGTACCTACTCCAGCTGCTATCGGGTCAAAGTAAGTATCATCCCCTACTACTACAACGCCGGGGCCGGACCAAGTGAAAGTTCCCGTCATATCACCGCCGCTACTGGTTGCGGTCAGCAGCAGGCTATCGGGATCATCGATCAGGCAGAAGTCCAGTTCCGGGGTTTCGATAGTTACCGTGATGTCAGGGCAGGGCTGGGCCGCACACTCTGCCGTGACCGCTTCACCATCACCACACGGGTCGGGACCTAAAGGACGAACCGTAATGGAAACAAGCTGCTCAGGATTTAAACTATCTATTTCATAGGAAAGAGCCGTAATGGTGTCCAGGATATTGCTAGCCCAGACCTCGTAAGCGTAGGCACCGTTTACGCTATTCCAGCTAAAGGTAACGGATTGCAGCAGTGATTCCGTACACTCGATGACGAGTGGCTCCAGCGGTTCGGTGATTACCACGGATTGAGTGGGCGCTACTGCCGTACAGTTACCTGGTGCCTCTACATCGAGACCTATAACGTAAGTATTCGCGTCGGCAAATGTAATAGCGTAGGGGCCTTCACCGCTACCGGAAACGATCGTGGCTCCATCAAAATCCCAATTGAAAACGGTGCCGTTGGCTGCGCTTCCAGTGAAACTAACGATGAGCGTATCCGTGCTACAGATGGCTGCGGATGACAGCGTAAAATCGGCTTCCGGTTCGTTGAAAACATCTATCGTAAATGTATCGCTGAAGATACAGGGACCGGGTTCCGTGTAGGTCATCGTGATTACATGAGAACCTATTCCGGCGGCAGTGGGGTCGAAAGTCGTACCGCTGACTCCCAGACCGCTGTATGTGATGGTTCCGCCACCGGCACCGCCATTAATCGTCGCCATCAGTTCCACGGATTGATCTACGACAGTATCCAGGCAAAAGACTGTTGTATTAGCTGAAAAATCAGCCGTGGCGGTTAGACAAGGCTCGGCCGTACAACTGATGGTAGCTACCGGGCCGGCTCCACAGGGAGCTGCCCCCAGGGTGAATACGCTGACGGTAACCGTAGAGTCTGGTGCCAGGCCGCTTACCGTGAAGGTTGGACTGGAAATAGTGCTATCGGCACCACCGTTCACACTTACAACGTAACCCTGGTTACCGGGTACATTGATCCAGTCGACCGTAACACTGTTCAGTTCATTTACCCCACAGTTCAGTTCAGGGGCCGGTAGCGGTTCAATTACCTCGATCGACTGAGTAAAAGTTGCCGGGCAACCATCTACCGTCAGCGTCAAACTGACCGTTTTCAGCCCGGGAGTAGCCCAACTTATCGTATGTGGTCCGTGACCAGTACCGGAAATAGCGTTTCCTCCGTCGAAATCCCAGCTGTAGGTGCTATTGGGGAGCATTGCTACTTCGTTAGTCAAAATAACCGCACTATCCAGACAAACGGATGGCAGGTCAAAAACCAGGCTAGCATCAGGACTAGGGAATACGGTGAAGGTTACATCGGCAAAATAAGAGCAACCATCTTCTACGTAGGTGACCGAGACAACGTGAGTGCCCACGCCAGCAGTAGCTACGAAGAAAGAATCGTTACTTACACCGGGGCCATTCCAGCTGAATTCTCCCATGCCGGTCGGACTATCGGTCGTTGCGGTCAGGACTACGGAGGTCGGTTCGCCGTCCACGCAAAAGTCAGTCAGGGTGTTGGTAATAGTTACCTCCACGGGATCACAGACCCTTGACCCACAGGTAATTTCAGTTGGTGCACTGTTGCCGCAAGGGCCATCACCGAGGGCAATCACTTCAATGGTGACGTCCACGCCCTCCATCACATCGGGAACCACGTAGGTATTACCAATTACGGTTCCGGCCGGGCCGTTCAGCAAGTTGATTTCGTAGCCCGTAGCGTTGGGATCCACCGTCCATTCAAAAGTAATAGTATCCAGTTGGGGGTTAATACAGTTGACCACCGGAGCCGGCATGGGGTCAATAACGGTAACGTTTTGGGTGGCTGGCATAGAAGCACAGTTTCCGTCGTTGAGTGAGAGCGTAACGTCATACGATCCGGACGTAGGCCAACTGACCAAATAAGGGCCGGGCCCGCTTCCGGAAATAACGGTCCCACCGTCGAAATCCCAGTCGAAAGTACTGACCATCGGGTCGGCCATTCCGGTGTACTCTATGGTCGCGGGAGCGTCAATACATACTGTATCGGTTACCGAGAAGGCCGCGAATGGTAAAGTGTCTACGGTAAATTCTACCTCATCGGTAAAAGGACACTCATCCATAAATACGGTCACCGTAACCACGTGGGTGCCGGGACCGGCCAGATCGGCATCAAAGGTATTGTTCACTACGCCGGGACCGGACCAGATGGTGTCCATGACCGCTACCGGGTCGATAAGGGTAAGTTCGAGTACGATCGGATCATTGTTTCCGTCGTCACAAAATCTTTGGGCGGCGGTCGTTACTTCAACGTCACTGTCGGGACAGGATTGGGGTGTACAGGTATGGGGCACCGAAGTGACATCAGGGCAACTGTTTTCACTTACGGCGGTAACGGTAATCTCAACCGCTTCCCCGGGGGCCAGGCCAGTGACTTCAAAGGTTGTTCCGTTCAGGGTTCCCGTCTGACCACTAATCACGTTGACCGTGTAATCGGAAGCTCCATCGACTTCTTCCCAGCCGAAAATGACCGAGTTTTCGCCAATGAATTCACAAATGATCACCGGAGCAGTCAATGTATCCTCTACGCTGATCATAAATTCCTCCATGGAGATACAGCCGTTCAGGTCCGCGGTCAGAGAAATCGTATAAGTGCCGGCGTCCGGATAAGAGAGTTCGTAGGGGCCGGTTCCCGAACCGCTGATGACGGTGGCCACACCGAAGTCCCAATCGTAGGTGGCCATGGGATTTACCGCACCGGCCGTATTAACGGTAAAGGGTGTGTTGAGGCAGACCTCGGCCGGCGCACTGATGGAAGCATCGACCCCTTGATTAATGATAAAAGTATAGTCCTCGCTAATGGCACAGCTACCGTTATTCAGGGTATGAGTAGCCGTGAGTGTGTAGGTACCCGGACCGGGCGGAAACCAGTTGAGCGGTGCATTTCCCGGCGGAAAGACCCCGGGACCGGACCAAGTGACACTACCCTGACTGGCATTGGGGCCGGATGCTCCGAGGGCGATCAGAATAGGACCGCTACTGGGGTCATAACAATATTCCAACGGTGATTCCAGAAAGAAAAAGATCGGTTCACAAGGTGGTGAACTACACTCATCAGTGGCAGACAGGCCAGGGCAGTTCGTATTATTGAGGCTGAAAGGAATAATGGTAATAGTGGCCGTAGTTTCAGGGTCCAGTCCATTTAGTTGGTATTCGGTGCCCATAAAGAAACCTTCTACCAATAAACCGTCAATGTAGATTTCATAATAATCGGCACCGGGAACGGGTGGCCAGTTCCAGGTGATGTTCGCCGCATTCTGGGGATTACATTCAATCTGAGGCGCAGCGAGTTCCGGCTGTACATCGATGGTAATGTCTTCAACGGTTTGGCAACCATCAACGCTGGTGACCGTGACGGTATAGGTAGTCGTGGTTGTCGGGCTCACCGTAATCGAAGGCGTGTTGAATCCGCCGGGTTGCCAGCTGTAAGTACCACCACCAGTAGCGGTGATCGTGGTGGATTGCCCCTCGCAGATCGCCATCGGGTTAGCCGTCAGGTTAACGACCGGGCTGGGGCTGACCGTAAATGGGACGTTGATGGTTTCCGAGCAGCCACCACTGTTGGTGATCGTCAGGGTAGCTATGTAACTGCCCTGGCCCGGGGCATCAATGGTATAAGGGTTGGCGCTAGACGCAGGTATGGCGCCTCCCCAGGTGTAGGTTCCTCCCGGCCCGGCACCAGAGCCGGTAAAAGTGATCGGTTCGCCGGTACAAACGGGCGTAGGCATCACGGTAGCCATTGGCATGAGTTGTGGCAATACAATGATATCCGTAGTCAGGGTCTCGTTACAGCCCGGACCGCTATTGACGGTGACCGTCCAGGTGCCGGCATTGGCAGCGTTGGCGGGAAAAGTCAGGGGGTTATTGGTAAAGGTTGCTCCCGTAGGGGAAGTATAAGTGTAGGTTCCGCCGCCGGTAGCCGTCAGGGTTACCAGATCACCGAAACAGTAAGTGGCCGAAGGGCTGGGGGAAAGCGTTGGGGCGAATGCGTCCCACATGGCGGTAACGTCCACGCTAAAACTGGTACAGCCGTCGAGGTTAACGTTGAGGGTGTACACTCCTTCCATCGTAGCGGTGGTCACCAGGTCATTGGAGCTGAAACCACCGGGGCCGGTCCATTCTACCAAAACGCCACAGCCGGCTTCTGAAGAGAAGGTGCCCGTGAGGGTAAAGGGTTGCCCGGGGCAAGGCATATCGACGGAAGCCGTGGCGTCGTCAATTTCCGGCCAGCATAAAGGCTCGTCGTTCAGACAAGGGGTATTCGACCAGGAGCCAGCCTCTCCATCTCCGTAAACGTAGACGAAAGTAGTGTAGGATTCCGCGTTACAGCTTCCGGCGGGATTTATCGTTGTTGCCTCCCAGCAAAAAGTACGGTTGGCACACAGGAAACCACCGTCTCCCCAGTTATTGCCGGGGTCGCCGTCATTTGCAGTGCCACCACAACCGAGTCCCTGATTGCCATCAAAGGAAAAGCCCGGGCCGTAAGTCTGTCCGGTTGTACAACCTACCCAACTATCGTACCAAGCCCAGGTACCCGTACCGGCACAACTGGTCGGGGCTGAAACCGGGGTTAGCGAAGCGGGATCGAAACCGGGGCCCATTTCGGGGATGACGGCGTGGAACCAATTAGCCTGGGGGGTATCGAACTCATTGAGGGTAAAACAACATTCAACAACTGTTCCGGGTGGGTAATTTGCACCGCCACCGGGTAAGGGTGGATTTACAACCAGATCACCGCTTTCTGCGTCAGTACATGCCTGGGCGCTGAGCGAACTTCCCACCAAAATCAAGCTAAAAAGGAGTAAAATTGAACGCATACCTTAAGTGTTTGTACGAGCACGCGTAACATTCCAGGCAAATTCCATTGCATGGGATCGACAAAGAGGAAGGAGAATTAGGGAAAGAGAAGCGCTAGAACGAATTACGTGCTAGAATTCAAATTGGAATTTAAAGGTTTAGGTACCACAATTTACAAAATCGTTTTAACATTACTAAACTACCTTTGTAAACCTATGCAAACACAACCATCTCGCCAGCAACTAGCCATCTTCACCCTGGGTGCAATGATTGTCGGTTTCATCATCGGCAATCTTTTCTTCGGCCTCATCAGTCTCGATTTTTCTGATGTAGAAGCGGGCCTCGATCCACTTGAGCTATCCGGCCAAAGGCTGCGCATTGGTTTGTTCATCAGCCATTTCCTCACTTTTGCGGTCCCGGGTTTCGTGGTGCTGTATTACTTCTTTCGCAACCGATGGTGGGATGCAGTAAACCCACTGGCATTTCCGGGAAACAATTTATCCTGGGTGATCTTATTTACTCTGGTGGCCATCCCATTGGTCGGCGTTAGTATGTGGATCAACCTGAAAATACCATTACCTGACTGGGCAATTCAAACGGAAGACGAGACAGCAGCATTACTCGAAAAAGTGCTGAATTTTAACGGTCTTCCCGACTTGGCAACCGCGCTATTGGCCGTAGCCGTAGCCGCTGGCGTGGGAGAGGAACTGATTTTCCGGGGTATTCTCCAGGGACGGGTGTTTGCCGAATTTAATCACCACGTAGCCATCTGGTTATCTGCGGCGATATTTAGTCTGATCCACCTCGAACTAGCTGGTTTTTTGCCCCGGATGCTACTGGGTGGAATACTGGGCTACGTATTTCACTGGTCCGGTTCACTGCTGGTACCTATTCTAATTCATTTAGCATTTAACGGACTGCAGGTAATCGCTGCTTATGTTTCGGGAGAGTTCACCCCGGATACCGCTCCGGTGGAGTTGCCGGATTGGTACATTATCGCAATCAGTCTGATCGGCACCCTGGCGATCGGCTATTTTCTGGAAACACGACGGGTAAATGAACTCCCTCCCTCTCCGGATGGATACTGATCTCGAGGTCACTTGGGCATGATTGCGGCTTAAAGCGCTGGTATGTCGGAATAGTAGAAAAAAGGACCGATGAGTTAAATAACCCATTTATTCACAGCAGTGAGTAAATGGGTTATTTCAATTTAACGAATCAACGTGATATCTCCTTTGTAAAGTACTTCATCTCCATTCTGGAAAAGCACTTTGGCGTAGTATACCAGCACCTGCGGATTCAGCGGCTCACCACGATGGTTACCGTCCCAACCCTGGGCTGGTTCATTGGGCAAGAAATCATAGTTTTCAAAGACTGATTCACCCCACCGGTTGAAGACCTGGAACTCCTGAATCAGTTCTACCTTTTCTTCATTAGCACCAATAAATAGGATATCATTCACATTATCACCGTTAGGACTGAAACCAGTTGGGAAATAAACGTTCCGTTCTTTCCGAACAATGATGTTGGTCTGGTCAGTCGCCATACAGCCGTTTTCGTCGATCACGGTCACCCCAATGGTTCTGGATTCATCGGCCGGGAAAGTTATTACGTTGGAGAAGCCCTCCCCGACACTATTCAGGGTATCGGGCTCCCAAATCAGGGTATCGATAGCGTTTCCACCATTGATATTGGCAGTCATGGTTACCAGTTCACCTTCCTCATAGATAGTTTCGCCGTTCGGTAGTTCAACACTTACGCTCAGTTGATCCGGACGGGTGAGGCCAAGGAATAATTCGGTAAAACAGCCATTGGCGTCGGTTACCCGCACGCTGTACTCACCTTGATCCAGACCGGTGAAAAAGTTGGTCGTTCCAAAATCAGTGCCATTCAGAGCATAGTTGTAAGGAGGGCGACCGCCATCTACACTCTCCACCAAAATAGTCCCGTCGGTACTCCCAAAGCAACTGATATTACTAAGTTCGATCTGCGGGACCGGCACTTCGGTTTCGGCATCCACCGTTACTTCTGAGGAGGATGAGCAGCCGATCTCGCTGGTTACCGTCAAGGTATACGTGCCGGGAATGGCCACATCGATCATCGGACTGGTCGGGTCGGTCGGTACTGGCAGTCCGTCCGGTCCGGTCCACAAATAAGTTAGGTTTCCGTTTCCGCTGGAACCGCTTCCATTCAGGGAAACCATTCCCATTGTACAGGTTAGCAATTGTTCCTGGCCAGCGTCGGCTATCGGAGCTGGCTCGATGGTAACGAATACGCTGGTGACGGCATCGTCACAAACGCCTCCGTCAACGGTGTACAGATACTCATAGCTTCCGGCGGTAAGCATCGACGTATTCAGTCTACCGGTCGCTGGGTCTACCGCAGCAGCGGGAGCGCCGGCATTCGGTGTCCAAACACCTCCTGCGCTGGCTCCGGTGATCAGGTCACTCATCTCCACCAGGTCTCCGCCGTTCTCACAAACCGCAGCGGGAAGGTTCTGTACTCCGGCAACTGGCGGTGTGGTAACACTCAGGTCAAAGCTTGCCGCGTGGCTGCAACCATTTTGCTCAACGGTTAACGCTACTTGGTAATTTCCGGATTGGTTCCAGTTGAGCTCATAGCTTTCGTTACCAAGGTCTGTTACGGTAGCACCATCAAAATCCCAGTCAAATACGGCTTCTGCAGCGGCCGTACCGGCAAAAGACACGGTAGTCGTGGTCGTAGTACAGAAATTATCTGTCGTCGCTGTGATCACCGAATTGGGAACAGCGTTCACCGTCAGGTCAATCGTAGCTGAGTAGGTACAGATAGACTCGGTATAAGTCACCGTCAGCGGATAGACACCGGCGATCAGCCCGGTCGGATTGAATAGGTAGTTCCCATCAATATCCTGCTCAATTCCAGTTCCGCTCCAACTGATCTCTCCGCCGGTGCTGCCGCTGAGGCCGGCATTGAGCAAGGTAGCATCATCACCGCCCTCAGCACAAAATGCATTCTGAGCAGCAGTAGGGGTTAGTGTCACGTCTGGACAAGTATCCGTACTACAGCTAACCGTAGCCAATTCGGAATTCCCGCAAGGTTCGTCACCCAGAGCAATAATCGTGATGGTAATTGACTCGGCATCATCAAGCCCTCCGATGAAGTAGGTCGTGGAATCGATTACAAAAGGCGCTCCGCCGTCAATAGACAGCTGGTAGCCATTAGCTCCGCTGATCGCAGCCCAGCCGAAAGTGATAGAAGTGAAAGTCGCAGCAATACATTCGGGCTCCGGTGTAGCTAGTGGTTCGTAAGCTTCAACGTCTGCGGAGAAAGTACCGGTACAACCAGCTTCACTCACCGTCAGGGATACGGTATATGTGCCCGCCGTCGGCCAGTTTAACTCATAAGTCTCATTGCCCAGGTCAGTGACCGTAGCACCATCAAAATCCCAATCGAAATCAGCGTCAAGGGTAGCCGTTCCTACGTAAGTGACTACGGTCGTTCGATCCGTGCAGATGGTATCCGGAGCAATGGTGAAATTAGCGGTCGGCACATCGAAGACGTTCATGGTCAGCGTGGCGGTTCCATCACAGCCGGCCGTCTCTTCGTATTCGACGGTTAGCGTAAAGTCTCCGCTGCCCGTTACGACTGGGTCGAAGATATAGTCCGTTCCCACCAATGAAACGCCGGGGCCAGACCAGACGAAAGTACCCGTCATATCGCCTCCGGAACTGGTTGCACTGAGTACAGTAGTACCGGGGTTGCCATTCAAACAGAAAGACGTTTGTCCGGCAGAAGGCGTGATCGTAATGGCAGGGCAGGAATCCGCCTCGCAGTTTTCAGAACTGGCCGGACCGTTACCACAGGGCTCCGGACCGAGAGGAGTAACCGTAATAGTCACATCTTCTCCCGGCTCCAAGCCGCCGATAAGTTGGCTCAAACCAGTGATGGTATCAGTACTTCCATTGTATTCCACTTGGTAGGCGGTTGCTCCAATTACGGGAGTCCACTCGAAGGTTACGGAGGTAAGTGTTTGGTTCGTACAAGTGATGGTGGTCGCTAACAGTTCCTCAGCAACGGCTACCTCATCGGATACTTCCTCGCTTACACAGCCATTTTGGGTCACCGTTAGTGAAATTGTGAATACGCCGCCACTGGGGTAGCTGAGTTCGTAGACCTCACCGCCGAGGTCCGTGACCGTTGCCGGGCCAAAGTCCCAATCGAAAGTAGCTACGCCAACGGTTGCCGAACCGGTATAAGTAATAATCGTTGTTTCATTCAGACAGATCAGGGTATCCGAAATCGTAAAATTCGCCGTTGGCACATCGAAGACATTCACTGTCAGGGAGTCCGTAGCCGAACAACCGGCTGTTTCCACGTAGTTCACGACGAGAACGTGGGTACCCAGGCCAGCTGCTACCGGATCGAAAACGAAGTCAGGGCCGACAGCGACGACTCCTGGGCCAGACCAGCTAAAGACACCGGTCATATCTCCACCGGCGCTCGTGGAGCTCAGGATCACGGGATCATCATTCCCGCCCAGGCAGAAATCCGACTGAGGAATCGTGGGGGTGAGGGTGATTATCGGACAACTAGCCGTAAAGCAAGTCTGTGCGACGGAAGCCGGCCCGTCTCCACAGACACCATTGCCGAGCGCGCGTACGGAAAGCATTACACTGGTATCGGGGCTAAGACCAATTACGGTATAATCGAGTGTATTGACTGTATCTACCACTACTCCATCAACGGTTACTTCATAACCAACATTCGGGTCTACGGCCGTCCAGTTGAAGGTGATCTCTTCAAGTTCCTGAGCAGGATCACAGCTTACGACCGGTGCGGTCAGCGGAGCCACCACGGTAACCTCGATCGTAGAACTGGTCGAGCAGCCATTACTGGTCACTGTTTGGGTAATAGTATAGGTGCCAGCCGTTGCGTAAGTGACAACGTGAGGACCGATTCCGCTAGCACTTACGGGAGTGCCACCGGTAAAGTCCCACTGGTAATCGGCAGCCGGAAACATTGCTACTTCGTTAGTTACCGTAATTGACTGGCCTTCACAAACCGTAGTGTCGGAAAGAGAAAAGGCAGATTGTGGTGTGTCAAAGACCGTGAAAGTCGCGACGTCATCGTAGTCACAAAGCCCTTCCGAGTAAGTCACGGAAATCTCGTGCATCCCCAGGCCTGCCGCACCGATGTAAAAGGTGTCGTTACTAACTCCAGGGCCGGACCAGGCATAGGTGCCGTTACCGGAGCCACTATTTTGAGCAATCTCTAAAACGATAAAATTCGGATCCTGGTCGACACAAAATCCGCTAGGATCTTCATCAATCTCCAGGGTAAGGTCCGGACAGGCTTCGGCTACACAGGTAATTGTTGTATCGGTGCTGTTACCACAGGGTGCATCACCCAGGGCGAAGATCGTCAGCATTACCGCGTCGCCTTCGTTCAGGCCACCAACGCCGAGGGTTGTTCCGGTGATGGTATCGGGTGTTCCGCCATCGATACTGATTACGTAACCGGTTGCTCCCGCAATATCCAGCCAATTGAAACTTACGGAATCTAACCCGCCGACTCCACAACCCGGACTGGGAACGGGCAGTGGTTCGATAACCGTAACGGTTTGATCGAATTCGGTAGAGATACAGTTTTGATCGTCTTCAACGGTGAAGGTAATGACGTAAGAACCGGCCAGTGGCCAACTGAGGTCATAAGGGCCGGCTCCGGTACCGGAAACGATGGTCGCTCCTGCGAAATCCCAGTTAAAAGTAGAAGTTCCCGGGTCTGCATTGCCGGTATAGGTGACTAGCGAAGTAGCAGTGCTACAGATGGTGTCGGTGACGGTGAAGTCAGCAGTTGGAAGCGGCAGTACGGTAAAATCAACATTATCAGTGTAGGTACAGCCGAGATCATTGGTAATGGTCAGGGTAATCGTATGGGTGCCCAGACCCGCAGAATCCGGAAAAAAGGCCATGCCGAATACTCCGGGACCGGTCCAACTAGTGTCCGTCAGCGTTCCAAAACCACTACCGGAGAAGGTGAGATCCAAGGGTGGATTGCTGCCCGTCAGGCAAAAATCTTGGGCAACCTGGTCGATAGTCAAGGTAGCCACGGGGCAACTGAAAACAGTACAGGTGGCCGAAGCAGAGGGAGGTAGCGGACAAATAGCATTTCCCACTGGAATAACTGTCAGGGTAACCGTAGCACCATTGGCCAGGCCGCCAGCGCCGTAGAAAGTGTCCGTAACGGTGAACGGCATGCCACCATCCAAGCTAATTTCGTATTCCAGAGCCCCGTCAATACCATCCCAATTGAAGGTGATACTGTCATCGGCGGAGACACTACATTCGACCATGGTTTCCGTTGGAGTTTCAAAGACTTCGATTTCCACGGAATCCGCTCCGGCACAGACGGTATTTTCCTTTTCGTAAACGATCGTATAAGTGCCGGCAGCAGGAAAAGATAGCTCATAAGGTCCGTTACCACTACCACTGAGCACCGTTGCCCCGCCAAAGTCCCAGCTTTCATCTCCCGGCCCGGTGTTGCCGTTGACGATGGTAGTTTCTCCCGTACAGAGGCTGCTCGGATCTACCGTAAAGTCGGTATTCGGAATGGGCAAGACCACATAAAAAACGGTAAATGGCTCGGACTCACAGCCCTGCGCGTTCGTAGCCGTCACGATGGCGTTTTCCGCACCACTACCGGTGGCCGTTACCGTTACTGTCTGCCCGCTGTATATCGTACCATCGATGTTCCAGCTGTAAGTGGCACCGGGGCCGGCATCAGAAGCAGTGAAGGTGATATCATCACCCGCGCAGACCTGGGAAGGGGCTGCGGTTGCCGTTACAACGGGATTGGTGCCGGTGATGAAAACATTGAAGGAAGCCATTTCCGCTGCACAGTTATTAATGGAAATGTCCAGCATATAAGTACCCGACTGGCATACTTCGGGATTCAGTTCATTGGAAGTAAATCCGCCGGGGCCGGTCCACATGATGTTCAGACCACACTGTTGTCCCAGCACCTGATTATCCCAAACAGCATTCACGGTCGTACAACCACAAGGTGATGGATCTTGCTCAATCTGCAAGTTCACCAGACCGGGCTCACAAACCGGATCGTCTTCAAGACAGGGAGGATTCCCTCCTGGGCTCCAATTACCAGTTTCCGCATCACCATAAACAAAGATGGTGGTGTTGTAATTGATCAATTGGCAGGAAAAGGGAGAAACCGGCACGGTGGTCAATTCCCAACACCAGGTACGGTTAGCACATAAGGCACCACCGTCTCCCCAGTTATTACCAGGGTCTCCATCGATACCCGCGCCGCCACAGCCTACGTTTTGGCTACCGTCAAAAGCAAATCCCGGACCCCACATCAGGCCGGAAGCGCACGAAGTCCAGGAGGGGAAATACCCCCAGTTACCGGTTCCCGCGCAGGAAGTCGGCAGAGAAGTGACGGTAAAACTGTTAATGTCGAAACCCGGCCCAAAAGTAGGGATAACGGAGTGTAGCCAGTTAATACTGGGCGTATTGAATTCGTTAAGTGTGTAACACATCTCCACAACGGTACCGCCAGGGTAATTGCTTCCGTCGGCCGGGATTGGTGGATTGATGTCTATTTCCCCCGTGTCTGCATCCGTACACTGCCCAAAGGCGGCGAAAGGGAGGGTAAAAAGTAAAACAAGCAGTAGAAAGTTTGGTAAAATTGTCCGCATACCCAGTGTCTAGAATAGTAATAGTGGCACAAAATAGCTTTAATTGTGCAATTTTGTTGATTTACGCCATCTTCCACTGTTACTTTTTCGGAAAACGACATTATTCCAGATTTGAGTTTTTTGACATACTAAAGCGAGTGGACGACCAAGCCGCTCGGAATACGCGGTAAAAACCGGGTAGATTTGGGTGGAAAAATCTTCCTTTTCTGAAGGTAGCTGAAAAAAATACCCATATCGACCGGTGGCGGTAAAAAGTGCCAGGCTTCGGGTTGCTCTCGGGCCAGCTCCTGCATAACCTCAACGCCCCGTCCGGCCGGGGTAGCCGACCAGCGTGGGTCACTAGTAGAATCCGTGATATTAAAAACAGTGGGTAGCACCACGTCATCGAACCAGGCGGTTCCCGGCCTTTGATCAGACCGTCTTACTATCAGATTGTAGATTCTATTTCCTTTAGCCAACAGCCACCGCCCAGCAAATTCCGGTCGCTCGGCTTTTTGAACACATTCAATCGTGAAGAACTCTCCAAGAGCACCCAGAACTGTTTCGCCAGCCAAGGTCGTATCCGTTATCGAGCAGAGGTAGCTATCGATAACCAGGGAGTCCGCCGGGATGAGTACAGCGGGAATCCGGGCAAAACGCTCGGCAGTAGCTGCATTAGTGGCCAACTGACGGGCTGTGGAAATCCGATGATGACCATCGGCTACCGCTACCGGAGTAGGCAAATTGCCGATTAAAGCTGCTAATTCAGCGCGCTCCAACGGGTCTTTAATTGCAAATAAACGAATGTGATTGCCCTCACCACTTAAAAAGGTCAAATCCGGTTGGCTGGTCTGGCAGCGATTCACCATTTTGTTTTGTAAAGCCGGGTAGGCCGGGCAGGTAAGCAGTACGGGCTTTATAAAGTGAGTCGATTGCAGAAAGCTTTCTTTTTGTCGAGCTTCGCGAGCCTTGAGCGTAGCCTCGTGGGGGCGGATCAACCCATCGGCACCACCGTAGTCCAGGGTATCGATTAGTCCACAGATACCGTAACTAACCGCCCCTTGCGGCCCGGTTATTTCCAGCAAATAAAAAGCCTCACCGTCCATTTCCTGATAATAGCCTGCCTCCAGTAATTCGGCAAAATTCTGGCGGGCATTGTGGAATTGCTCCGGATTTTCCGTAGCTAATCCGGCGAGGGGCAAGGTAGCAGTGAAGGGGGAATGCAGCATGGGCCGCCAAGGTAATGAACTGGTTTGAACTTCCACGAAAAAACAGAAAGGCGTGGTCAACGACCACACCTTTCTTACTAAACCCCAGTTATAAAAATTCTTTGTTCGCACTAAATTAAGGCGAAACTGACAACAAAACGAGCTTTTTGGCTTCCTATTGTAAAATAAAGGAGTGGAAAAGTGTTAAAGCTTATCATGTCTAATCGACCACACAACGAAATCCGGTGTGGTTCAGGCCCGTATCCGGGCTGCTGCCCATGCGGCGGGCGTTGCGATAACCGCTGCAGTAGTTCTCGCTGCACAGAAAAGATCCCCCACGTACCACACGCTCGGCCGGCATTCCGTTGAGCGGACGGGCAGCTATATCCGGACCACGGGTATTCGCCGTCGAAGCAGTTTGCTTTCGGTAATAGGCCGGGTCGAACCAGTCGTAACACCATTCCCAAGCGTTTCCCGCCATATCATATAAACCGTAACCATTGGGCAGATAACTACCCACCGGAGCCGTGGTCGCGTAGCCGTCTTCCAGTTCATTGATGTATGGAAATGGTCCCTGCCAAAAATTAGCCAGTTTGCCCGCGTTTTCACCCAGATTATTCCCCCAGGGGTAGATCAGGTTCTCCTCCCCTCCCCTGGCGGCCCATTCCCATTCGGCTTCGGTAGGTAGTCGCTTACCGGCCCAATCAGCGTAGGCCGCGGCGTCTTCCCAGGCGACCTGTACCACAGGATGGTTTTCTTTACCCTCAATAGAACTGCCCGGCCCCTCCGGCTGCCGCCAGTTGGCTCCGATCGTCCATACCCACCAGTTGGCGGGGTTGCTCATGTCCACTCGCTGCCCGGGCTGGCGGAATACCAGTGCACCTGGCTGTAAAATACTATCCGGTGGGCGGGGTGTTCCCGGCGGCAGCGTCTTCGCCATCTCTTCCCAGTCGATGGGCCGCTCAGCAACGGTCAGGTAAGCGGTAGCTTTTACAAAATCGGCGAAGGCAGCGTTGGTCACCTCGTAGGTATCCATCCAGAAGCTATCCAGGATCACCCGATGTTTGGGAAATTCATTGCGGCTGGCCTGCTCATTGTCACCGCCCATATTCAATATCCCGGCGGGAATAAACTGCATACTTTCCCGATAGTTGGCGGGGCGTTTTTTATGGATGGAAGCCGGTTTTTCCGTGGGCCTTTTTGGGGCATCCGGGCTGCAGCCCAATAAGTTAACCAGCATCAGCAAGCTTAGAATTCTGATCATACTTTTGGCTCTTGCGCCAGTAACTCCACCACCCGCAACAGATGCTGCAACTCCTGGTACTGATGACTGACCGTAGCCTGCTGGTGAATGGGCTCACGGTAACTGGGGGCCAGGGTAAAGGACTCCCCGCGCAGGGCGATGTATAGGTGGAGGGGTGTCAATACGACGGTCGGCACTCCATTCCCGGAGTTTTTTAATTTTTGCAGGGTGACCAGCAGTTCTTCGGTCACCAGGGCTCGCCCGGCTTCGGGTTCATCACCTTCCAGGGTAAATCGTTTGCCCAGGTTGGGGTCGTTGGTGCCGAATTGAATCTCGGGGCGACTCGCCATGCCACTGAACCAGCCGGGGAGTTGTACGTTGAGGCCCCAGCCCGGATCGCGGTAACTCAGTCGGGTTACGCCGGGGTGGCCGTAACGTTCGGCCCTTAACACGATGCCATTGAAAATAGTAGCGTGGTAAGTTTCCGTTTTGCCGTCCTTGGTCCGGGTGCGCCTTTCCTGAGCGTGAACTTCCGACATTTCGATCGGGAGCCCGGCAAATTCCCCTTCGAAAAGGTGCTTCCCGTCGTAGCGGTCGATGCTGTCGTGGGCGGATACCAGTTCGGCTTCCCTGAGCACCTCCATCGGCAGCAATCCGTCGGGATACCAGCGTACGCCGGGCCAGACTTGCTCGGCAATGATGGGCAATATCTTAAACTGGAATTTTTTCCGAAAGCGCTCGGACAATACGGCCCAAAAAATCAGCGCAGCAATCAATCCGGCTACGGTGATGCCAACTCCGATCAGAAAATAATGGTTGTTTGGGCCACCGGCGTATTCGGTAAACAGGTAAATGGTCAGCAGTACTAAAGCAAGCAGCGACAGACCGGCCTGCTGCCAAAGCTTTTTCACCTTCTGGTGAACGACCTTTCTTTCCTTTTCAAGCTTGGCAACGATAGGATCTCCGAATGATAATTGCATATGTTACCGGGGGGTGTTGTTATTTCTGACTAACAAAGTAGCAATGTTTTTGTAAAGGTATCATTACTGGCTTGACCCAGCGGCTACCGCCCGTTAATCTGAAAGTACAAAACAGGAAAAAAAGTTTCACCGAAGTTTACAGTTAGCAACGGCACGAGTAAAAACGGAGCGTCACCCGAATTACTCTTTTAAGAACTCTATAAGCAGTTTCAGTCCCGATTCAATTCAAGCGTACGCAAGAGTGAACACCGGAACGCATTGCAGATAGGTAATGCCTAATCTAGGCCACAGCGTTTTGAATACTCCAGTTAATAAATCGAAACAAATATCCATTGGCAGAAATATTTGATCTGCTTGTAATGCCAACCCTAAAACTAGGCTGCTGCCTTGTCAAGGTCTTTATTGTTCCCTAAGACTCTATCTTCGCCTTTAATTTAGTCTAAATTCCGGCTTACTTATTCAACAAACACTGCTACTTTGTTAGTCAACATAAGAACCCTCGTATTTGCTTTTATGCTTGTACTGGTGAACTGCCTCCTCCAACCGCCCCTGCTAGAAGCTCAAGACTCTTTATTACTGGACCAAGTGACCGTCAGTGCCTTCCGCGACGAACTGCCCACCCAAAGAATCGCCGGAAGCGTGGCTGTGCTGGAAAAGGCCACCATCAACGAATACCCGGACGCTGATCTGCTGGCCTCCATGAACCGGATTGCCGGCGTGCGCTTCGAGCAAAGAGCACCCGGGAGTTACCGGGTTTCCGTACGCGGTAGTACGCTGCGTTCGCCATTCGGCGTGAGGAACCTGAAGGTGTACTGGAACGGCTTTCCACTGACCGAACCCGGCGGCGACACCCAGTTGAATTTCCTGGACGTGGCCAACGTTGACCGGATCGAACTGATCAAAGGACCGGCCGGCAGCCTCTACGGAGCGGGTAATGCCGGCACCCTGCTCCTGAAGACCGACAGTCTGGAACAAAAGGCTGAGTTGGAAGTAGCGGGCGGCTCTTTTGGTTACTTCCGTACGGCCACGAGAGTAAAATTGGGTAAAGAAGAACTGCGCTACGCCGCCCAGGGCACCAATGGCTACCGGGATCATTCCGGGCTTTTCCGCCAGACGGTTCAGTACAGTTCACGACTGGGCCGGGCAACCGATCTACACCTTTTGTATACCGACCTAAGCTACGATCTGCCCGGCGGACTCAACGAAGAGCAATACCTGGAAGACCCTACCCAGGCCCGCCCCGGCAGCGCGGATAAGAACGCCAGCATCAATTATCACAATCTATTGCTGGGCTTGGGCCGCGAAAACAACTGGGGTAAGTTGAGCAATCAGAGCAGGGCCTATGCCACCGGTTTTTACTTCGACCACCCTTTCAATTTCGACTATAAGCGGGAAACTAACCTGGGCGTTGGCGGGCATAGTGTATTTGACTACCAAACGAGTGCTGGGCCAAACGGCTACCTGAAGATCAGTGCGGGTGGAGAATACCAGTTGCAGTACCGGATGGCGAATAACTTCACAAATCCCGACGCCAGCCCCGGCGAACTGAACTTCAGTGATGAGATCGACAGTCGCCAATGGCTGCTGTTCGGCCAAAGCATTCTCGCCCTGGCGGGTGGCTGGCGAATCACGGCCGGCCTGAGCCTGAACAAACTGAGCTACCAGGTAGACCGCACCTTCGACGCTGCCGGTGATCCCGCCCTGATCAGCAGTGATTTTGCCGCTACTATGAGTCCGCGCATTTCGGTTTTAAAGGAACTGGGCAACATCAGCCTCTACGCCAGTCTGGCCGAAGGTTTCAGTCCGCCCACCCTCGACGAATTCCGTACCAACGAAGGCAGCATCAATACCAATCTCGCCGCAGAGCGGGGCACCAATTACGAGTTTGGCTTAAAAGGACAGGCCCAAAAACTGACTTATGAGCTGAGTGCTTATCGATTTAGGCTGAACGAATCCATCTCCGCTTTTTCCGATGACCGTGGCACGCAGCTATTCCGCAACGCGGGGGAGACCGATCAGTGGGGAATTGAAATTTCCGGTGAATGGAGTGCCATGGACTGGCTCAATTTCTACGCCAGCTATACCTACCAGAATTTCACCTACCTGGATTACGAGCGTGAGGGAGAGGATGTGAGCGGGCAACGCCTGCCGGGCACGGCACCTCACGTAGTCAACCTGATCGTAGATTATCGTTCAGAAAGCCGCTTCTCCGCCAGTCTCAATTATAATTACACCGATGCCATACCCTTGAACGATGCCAATACGGTATTCGGGGAGTCCTATCACCTGGTTCGTCTGCGGCTGGCTTACCGCGTAGGGCTGTTCACCATCCACGCCAGCGGCAGCAATTTACTGGATGAGCGGATGAGTTTCGGCAATGATCTAAACCCGCGTTTTGGGGGTCGTTACTTCCAGCCGGCGGCGGGCATCAATGGTTCCGTAGGCATTAAATGGTCTCTGTTATGAGGGTTCATAAGGTCTTCCAATATGAATACACGCCTGAGTTCGGGTCATTTCGGTCATTGGAAAGTTGTGAGATATAAGAATTTATCTATAATTTAGCCCATCCAAACTACTTAGCCCCAATAGTAAAAATCGATTCGGCTGCCTTTAACCCCGCCGAAATCCTTTGCCGTCGCTGTCCCAAACTACCCTTACCCTAATATCCGGTATATCATTTATCCTCCGCAGCGGCCAGTTTTAATAAGCAAAAACTAACTAGTCATAGCTGGTCTTTTACTTTTTTCGCTTCCGCGTTGGAAGTGAGATCAGTCATAAGATGTACTGTCGCAGCTCCCCGCGAGTTGCGCCATAGCCTTTTTATTTTACAGGTTCCGTTGCCCTCAAGCAGCGGGGACACCTTATGCCTTTTGTGCTTGTCGGTCTCGAAATCTGCACCGCCCTATTGATTTAATATTGATCGATCAGGCAAGCACCTCTACTTCGCTGGTTTAACTCCGCTACTACCGCTTTCGAGCGGGAGGGGTCAGGCCACTTTGTCATTAATCAAGAATTTACCTTTCTAGTTAGTTTTTGTGAGGGTCTCGGCGTCTGATAAGTCGTTGAGCACCCTCTTTTTATTGATCGGCCTCCGTGAGTAAGCGCGACTCCACTACAAAACGTAATCCCAGCGGAATTTCCGCCGAAAAGCTGGCTCCCCGGCCTTCGGTCACGTCCAGTGTCAGGTGAGTGTGTTTCCAGTACTCGTACTGAAACTTGGACATATAATAGGGGCAGCCGTGGACTTCACCGAGTAATTCGTCATTGTCATCGTCGATGTAAAACTCTCCTTCGGGGAAGCACATGGGAGCGGAGCCGTCGCAGCAGCCCCCGCTCTGGTGAAAGATCAGCGGGCCGTGTTGCTCACGGAGCTGATCAACAATCTTGGCGGCGGCGGGGGTGATGGCAACTTTTGGCATAGCGGGCATTTTTACTCTTGATAAATTTATCAAAGCGGCCGACGTGATCGCTCACATCGGCCGCAGTTGGTCATTGCGTCAGCAACTTCCTAGAAGAACCCGAGGGCACTTTTGTTGTAGCTGATCAGCATGTTCTTGGTCTGGCGATAGTGGTCGAGCATCATCTTGTGATTCTCGCGGCCAATGCCGGACTTTTTGTAACCACCGAAGGGTGCGTGAGCGGGGTAATCGTGGTAGCAATTTACCCAAACGCGGCCGGCTTCCACTTTACGGGCTATGCCGTAGGCTTCGTGCATGTCGCGGGTCCACAGTCCGGCACCCAATCCGTAGAGCGTATCGTTGGCAATCTCGATGGCCTCTGCTTCGTCTTTGAAGGTAGTCAGACACACCACCGGGCCAAAGATCTCTTCCTGGAAGACGCGCATTTTATTGTTGCCCTTCAGCACGGTGGGCTGGATGTAGTAGCCGCCTTTCAGCTCGTCTACGTAAGCGGCATCACCACCGGCGAGGACCTCACAGCCTTCTTCTTTACCAATCTTGATGTACTTGAGGATCTTCTCGTACTGGTCGTTGCTGGCCTGGGCGCCCATCATGGTCGACGGGTCCAGCGGGTGCCCCATTTTGATGGCCTTTACCCGTTCGATGAAACGCTCGATAAAGGCGTCGGCGATGTCTTCGTGAACCAGGATACGGCTCGGGCAGGTACAGACCTCTCCCTGGTTGAGGGCAAACATAGCGGCACCTTCCAGACATTTGTCGAAAAATTCGTCATCGGCGTCCATGACACTCTTCATGAAGATATTAGGACTCTTGCCGCCCAGTTCCAGGGTAACGGGAATGATGTTCTTGCTGGCGTATTGCATGATCAGCTGACCCGTGGTAGTCTCTCCGGTAAAGGCGATCTTGCGGATGTCCGGGTGACTGGCCAGTGGCTTACCGGCCTCTACTCCAAAGCCATTAACAATATTGAGTACACCGGCGGGCAGGATATCTTCGATCATCTCCATGAGCAGCAGGATGCCTACGGGAGTTTGCTCGGCTGGTTTCAGGATCACGCAGTTGCCGGCGGCTAGCGCGGGGGCCAGTTTCCAGGCGGCCATCAGGATGGGGAAGTTCCAGGGGATGATCTGGCCGACAACCCCCAGCGGCTCCCAGACGTTCATGGAAACGGTGGAGCTGTTCAGTTCGGAAACGCCACCTTCTTCGGCGCGAATGGCTCCGGCAAAGTAGCGGAAGTGATCAACGGCCAGGGGCAGATCGGCCGCGCGGGTTTCGCGAAGGGCTTTACCATTGTCCCAGGTTTCGGCGCGGGCCAGTACTTCGAGGTTCTGTTCCATCACGTCAGCGATCTTAAGGAGTATGTTGCTGCGCTCGGTGGCCGAAGTATTGTTCCAGTGGTCTGCGGCTTCCCAGGCAGCGGCGACGGCTTTGTCGATATCCTCTTTAGTGGAGCGGGGAATACGCGTGAAGGATTGCCCGTCTACGGGCGAGATGTTGTCGAAATAGTCGCCACGGGTCGGCGGGGTCCATTTGCCGCCGATGTAATTTTCGTACTGGTCTTTAAAGGCAGGCTTGGCGTAAGTAGCCGCGGTGGTGGTTGCGGTAGTGCTCATAATTAGAACGGTTTTTGCATGATCGGCGCAGTTGAAAGTTCGTTGCGCGCCTCGAATACTCTAAATTAGGAGTAGTGACCGGCGAACCCTTGCACTATTCCGCCAATCATTCGCACAATCCTCCATTTAACTGAATTTTACGTTTTTCACGAAATTTAAATTTGCTAAATTGGCCTTTGACCGGCATTGCTACTTTGTCAGCCACAACAAATACCAGTAGTTGAACGGTAGATTACTGACCCTTTTCTCCATGGCAGACGTGGCTCCGAGCAATTGACCGTTCATTCTTTTTGACTTCAAAGTAGCCGTGCCTTTAGCTTAAAATTTTCGAATCATGCTTGCTCTTGACATAAATGGTTTGCGTGCCCGCCCCCTCCACACCCTGGTAGAGAACCGTACGACCTTTACGCTGGACACCATGGCCATAAATCTTTTTGAGACCCACGAGCGGGCTGAGGCCGTAAAGCTGAAGTTTGACAACCCGGTGCTGGCCAGTATGATCGTGGGCCGCAAAGTGATGCACCTGAAAGAAGACCCTGGCTTTAATTTCCTGCCGGGAGAATCAGTTATGTTACCCAGAAACGAGTTGATGACCATCGACTTTCCCGACGCCAAGGCAGAAGCTCCCACTAAATGCCTGGCCCTGGAGATCAACCCCGAAGAGATCGACAAAGTGGTCAGAAGTATGAACGAAAACCGGCCGCGCAGCGATGGTCAGGAATGGACTTACTGCAACCGCAATTTTCACCTGGCCAACGACACGGCCATTAACCAACTTCTGCAACGGCTGGTATTCCTATCCGCTGAGAACCACCCGGCCAAGGAGATCTTCGTCAATATGTCCCTGAGTGAATTGCTGATCAGGCTATTGGAAATAGAATCGCGCGATGATCACGTACGCGACCTCAGTCGCCGGGCCAGTAGCCACCCCATTACGGCTACGGTTACCTATATCCTCAACAACCTGAGCGAAAAGTTAACCGTAGATAAGCTGAGCAAGCTGGCCTGTATGAGTTCATCGGCTTTTTACCGCGACTTCAAAAACGAGATTGGCGTTTCTCCCGTAGAGTTCATAACGGAGCAGCGCATTAAACAGTCCATAAGCTTCCTGAAGAAAGGTCAATTGAGTGTGAAGGACATTGCCCTGCGTTGCGGTTTTAGCAGTGCCAGCTATTTTACCAGAGTGTTTAGTAGTCGGCTTGGGGTGAACCCGACCCAGTACAACGCTAAATAGCTTTATAGCGCGCCTTGATAAACATGAAAAATCCGTAGGCAAATAGTCCCATCCCCACGAGAGCAAGCAGGGCCGTACCGAAACTTCCATCGCGCAGGTAGCTGAGCGATTCACCGATACCTTTGAATTGAGAAGCGTCCTCCATCATGGCCGCGCGGAAGAGAAAATAAGCGATGATCCCATAAACGACCGAACGGGCAACGTGGCCGACCTTTCCCGAGGTGCGGTAAACATCCTGCTTATCATCGGACCAGGAACCGGAATTTATGTCTTCCATATATTTTTCGCTGACACCCCGGTAAAACTGGTAGATACCGACCCCGGCCATGATCAGACCAATGAGGCCTACGGCGTAAACACCCCAACTTTCTTCCAGCAACTGTGCGATCACGTCCTTTTTACCTCCTTTACTACCACCGCCGCTTACAATCAGATTGACGGCGTAGATTCCCAGAAACCCGTAAGCAGTTCCGCTCACTGCCCAGGCCACACGTTTTACGGTCCCCTCCTTGTCATGACCTTCATTTTCGGTATCAGCCACGGCTTTATACCAGCGCCACGCGCAATAGCTGAACAGCCCAAGTGCCAGTAAAACCAGCAACAGTTGCCCGAATGGATTATTGCCGATCCAGTCGATCACAGCCTTGGGTCCACCGGTTCCCCGGGCGGCACCAACGACGGTAGCCAATGCAAAACCACCGATGAGTAGGTAGATCACGCCTTTGATGTAATGTCCCGCCTTGAATAATTTGTGTTGAGTAGATTTAGAAAGTCCCATGTTCTCTTTACTATATAGCGTTCTGAAGAGGACAGGAGTTCACTATGCGTTCAATAGCGAGTGATAGGCATCGTTCAACTCGGCCGCAGAAACTTCAGCACTAAAATACCTGGTCACGTATGTCTCTCCCGCCGGACCGATCCGCTGCCGGAGCGGCTCGTCTTTGGCTACTCTTTCAATTGCATCGGCCAGGGCGGCGGCATCACGAGGTGGTACGATCAGAGCCGTCTCACCATCTACCCCAAGGTGGCGATTTCCTCCGATACTGGTCATTATGGTCGGCCGGGCCAGGAACATACTCTCCAGTAAAACTTTGCTCAGTCCCTCCCCCTTCACGCTGGGTAGCAGGCTTACGTCCGCAGCCTTTATTAAACGCAGTACGTCCTTGCGGAAGCCGGCGAAGGTTACCCTGTCCGAGTAAGCTGACTTACCGATATCGTTGAGGTTAGCTTTAGTATCCAGCCCCCGGCCGATGAACAGGAAATGGAGCGGCAGTCCGGTGGGCAATTTACGCATGGCCGCCGTCAGGTAGTTCATACCCTTCATTCGCCGGGCGTTGGCGACTACCGCGATGGTGACTCGGTCGGTCGGGATCGCAAACTCCTTTTTAAGATCCAGGGCTTCCACCTTCTGATACCAGGCCGGTTCGTGACCTTTTCCGACTACCACCGCCTTGTTGGTATTAAAGAACGGTACCCGGTCGAAAACTTCTTTTACGGCCGGGGAAACGCAGGTGATCAGATCAACCCGGGGGCTGAGGTGCTGAAGATAACTGATGGGGTCCCACCAGTTAATGTTTCCCGTGTAGCCGCGGTAGGTCGCCACCTTTACCGGCAACCCACGGGCCGCACGGATGCCATTGACAATGGCTTTGTTGTTGTAGAGGTGGAGGATATCGTATTTCCCCCGTTTTAATTCTTCCCTGATCTTACGTACCGAGGCAGCCTGAAATTTACCCGTCGGGTGCCAGTCGATAATGCGTACGCCGGCTGCCTTCATCACATCGGTGTAGGGGCTGCCGTCCTGGGTCATCAGTGTGACTTCCCAGCCGTGATCACGGGCCAGACCGACAAACAGTCGTCCTTCGGGGCGAACCGCATTGAGGCTGTCTGCGTAGGAGGAAATGATGAGTATGGCTGGCAAAGTAGCAATGTTTTGCGTGAAGATAAGCAGCTGGGATCTTAGGGCCGATTCGTTTTTACGCTATTCTATTTTGAATAAGCGCAGGGTTTTATCATCCCAGACCTGGTATTCTTCCAGTAGCTTACCGCCCACCGTATCGGTACTCAGATAAATGCCGGGCGACTCGAGGTCACGCTGAAATGGCAACCACTCGTCCCGCTCCCTTTGCAGATAGAGTGGAATTTGATAAGGAGTGTACATCGGAATGAAAATCGTATCCCGTAAAAGGGTGTATCCGGCAATCGACGGGTCAACCAAAATGGTGTCAGCTTCGCAGCAGGTGTACAGTGGCTTTCCCGCAGCGTAGTGCAACGCATCGTTTGTGATCTGACGGTAAAGCTGAATAGTGCCAGTGGTCTTTTGCTGATAGGGTAATATGCTGTAATTATAAACAATGCGCAGGCCGGCCAATAGAAATAGCACGATCCACAGATAACGCATTTTGAGCGGTCGGTGACGTAGCATCCAATAGGCCAATGGCGTAAAGAAAAATGGTACCAACCCATAGAAATAACGAATTCTGGCACCGGGAGATAACCAGTACAGGATCACGTTCACTCCGAAAAAAATGATGCAAAAACGCAGGAATGGCCGGTCCAGCCCCTCCCGTTGCCAGCCTTTCCAGATTCCGTAGGGCAAGAGCAGCACCCAGGGCAAATGGTCGATTAAAAATTGAAAAGGCAATTCAAAAACATGCCGCACTATTTCCAGCCCCCCGCCTTCGGTCACGGATTTCTGGGAAGCTTCTTCCACGAGGTTAAATAGGTACAGATCACCGTTGCCGTATCTTTGGTCGTAGTACCAGAAGTACAGGATCACCGGAGCAAGACCAGCTAAAGCCCCGAGAATATGCCGGTAGTCCAATAGCCAGCCGAATCTTTCTTTGAAACTACTGGCTCTGCTACTTTGAAGTCCAAATTCATCTTCCTCCACCGCTGCCCGCAACCACGGACCGAAAGCCGCCAATCCAATGAACGTAAGGCCCTGATAAGCGACAGAAGGCAACCCCTTGGTCATAAAACCCAGCCCCAGGAGGAAGTAGGAAAAAAAGAAAAGTTGCCACCATTGTCGCCGCAGGAAGTAATGAAAAACAACTACACCCTGGCCGTAAACGATAAATCCGTACAACAGGTCCAACTCCCCGGCCAGTACGGTACCGAAGAACAGGTAATGAGCGGCCGTATAGAAAAACAGAGTGGACCAGAGGGCCGTTTTAGCGTCCAGGTATCGGCGTACCACCCGAAAGTTCACGTAGCCCCAGAGTACGTAGGCAAGCAGCGAAGGCAGGCGTACTACCCAGCTTTCCGTACCGAATATCTGATAACAAAGGGCGATCAACCAGTTGAAAAGTGGTGGTTTGTTGTAGTAGGGCTCTCCCTGAATAGTGGGGCGTAGGTAATCGCCGCTTTTCAGCATTTCCCAGGCTACCAGGGCACGACGCGGTTCTTCCCCTCTCAGATCGATCACCCAAAGTGCCCCGAACCAGCCAACGGCCAGTAAGAAGCATATAAACGGTAATCGCCAGCGTTGCCATCTGGTGCGGCTCATCACGGTGTCTTGCGTTCGTAGATGGCCAGTTTTTCGTCCAGCATCTCCAGTTGCTCGTAGTGCGCATGTACAGCCTGAGTGATGGGATGATCCGATTCCTTGGCCAGATCCTGGGGATAGGCCAGCACGTAACGGAGCTGGGTATCATCGGCAATACGGGCAGCCTCGACCTCCAGGTCGACTTCCAGATTCTCAACGTGATGATCGTAAAACAGCAGGGTACCGTGTACGTAGGGTGAAGGCGCCGGTCGGTCCATCAGGTGATAAACGATCTGGTTATTGAGCAACATGTAAAAGCGCTCGTCTTCCCCCAGTCGCTCTTCCAGCCATCTGGCTGCGGTATCGGCTCGGTCGTATTTGTAGTAATATTTCGCGGCATGACCAATTCCGATCAGTCCGGCGACTACGATCAAAACCAGCATACCCTTACGCAATGAGATCCGACGCAACCAGGCCTGTCCGCTCCGCTCCGGTAGCCACCAGCATGCCGCCAGAGCGCACAGTGCCGGTCCCATCTGCACCTGGTAATGGCCAAAGGTCTTCCCTGGCAACACAACGATGAGGGAAGTCAACGCCAACTGCAAAAGCAAAAACCACTGCCAGGGCCGGTCACGTGCCCTTTCCCAAAAGGCAGCTGCGGCCAGCAAGACCAGAGGGGAATAACGCAAAAAGTAATCCCCCATGTACTTCAGCCGTAAATACCAGACCTTATCGGCCGGATAGCGCCGGCTCACCTCCCAGTTATAGAAGTACATTTCTTCCAGCATACCCGCCTGGGCGTAGAAGCCGACCAGCACAAGAATGGGTAAGACAAAGGCCAGGGTCATCGGTAAGCAGGCGCGCAGAATAGCTGCGGACATACGCTTGCTTTTCCAGCCCCAGGCCAGCAAAAAAAGGCCGATGGCCAAGGCCTCGGCTCCCGCCACGGGTTTGATAATCACCGCACTACCAAGGAGTAGCCCGACCAGTACGTAGCGCCAGACCTTCAGGTCAACGGTAGCTCCGTCTTCCCAGCGAGCCGCCAACTTAGGAATGGCCAGCATGATTGCCCCGGCGGTAAAGCAGTTGAAATAGATCTCCGTATTCGGGCTGATACCGTAATAAGTCCAGATACTCAGAATGAACGGATAGGCCAGCCCGGCTGCCCACCCTACCCTGCTACTGCCGGTTGCCTTCCGACCAGCCCGGAACAGGAAAAAGGCCGTGAGGGCAATGAAACAGGTCGCCAAAAAACGCAGCCCGATGATACTGCCGCCGGTAATTGTCACCATGGCCGCGTAGAGCCAGAAAATTCCGGCCGGCTTGGTATCGATGTTGTCCCCCAGGTAGGTTTCCCCCCTGAGCATTTCATCGGCTATTACGATGTAAGTCGACTCATCGTGGTTGATCACGGAACGGGCAAAGGTCCCCCAGCGCAAAAGCGTGCTAAAGGCAAGCAAGGCCAGAAAAATATATAAAGGGCGCGTGGGCATGGGGCGAAGATAGTGGATAGGGATGATTGGATCCGCAGGGCGGGAGCCCATTCAATCATCCAGTCATTCAATCATCCTTCCCTACTGAGCATCCAGGATACCCTCCTTTTCCGCTTTAGACAGGTTACCCTGTAACTTGGCATTGGGCACCTTGTTCTTGCGCAGGCGCATATTCAGAAACTCCACCAATAAAGAGAATGCGATGGCAAAGTACAGGTAGCCCTTGGGTACGGTACCGACTTCGCTACCCAAAATAACGAGATGGCCCAGGTGGGCGCCTTCAGCGATGAGCATGAAGCCGATAAGAATCAGGAAAGCCAGGCCCAGCATTTGTACCGTCGGGTGCTTGTTGACGAAGTTACCTACCGGTACGGCAAACAGCATCATGATGAGTACCGAGATGACCACGGCGATGATCATGATCACCAGTGCGCCCTGTACCCCGTTGGTCATCCCCACGGCCGTCAGAATAGAATCGAAACTGAAGACGATGTTGATGATCGTAATTTGGGTGATCACCGAACTCATCGTCGCTACCGCTTTTTTACCCGCTCCCAGGCCTTCACTGGGGTCATCTTCGTCGCCTTCCAGCTTGTGGCCAATCTCGCTGGTCGATTTGTACAACAAGAAGATACCACCGGCAATCAGGATCAGGCTCTGGCCGGAAAACCCACCTGCGGCCCATCCCCAGTCGAATGTAAACCACGGATCCTCCATGGCTACCAACCAACTCACGCCAAACAACAACGCGATCCGCATCACCATTGCCAGGACCAAGCCAACGTTAGTAGCTTTTTTGCGCTGCTCAGGCGGTAATTTACCCGAAGCGATCGAGATAAAAATAATGTTATCGATCCCGAGTACGATCTCCAAAAAGGTCAGGGTCAGCAAGCTTAGCCACAAGGCGCCGCTGGTGAAATCGGGCATGATAAATTCCATAGTTGTCAGGCTTTTTGTCGGTTTGGTGTTAGAACGCTTCGTTTAAGGAAAGAGAGTCCTCAGCTTTTGAGCTGAAAAAAGTAATACTTTTCACCCCATCATCGGCTCTGCTATTTTGACTAACAACTCCGAAGAGCAACTTATCGATTAGTTGTCTTTATGGCTTCAAAGTAGCAAAACTGAGTAAATAGCGAGGGCTATATTCCCCATTCCCCAGCGACGATCAGCGAAGCTAAAGTAGCAATGTTAGAGCTTGTTTGGGATTTCCGAGTCTGGTCAAAATCAAGCTATTTTTGGTTCAGATAATCGTCGAAAACGGGAGGCTATCGGGATAACTGACTATTTTCGAGGTGAAGTCTGGGCCAGAAAGAGTCGATTTTGGACGATGAGTGAATTCCTAAACAAGCTCTTAGCGAATGCCAGGAGCTTTCTGCTTCGGGACCGAAGATAAGACGCACTTTTATTCCCGATGGTTCGAAGGTCCACTTTTTTCCATCATCTTCCCCTACCGCTCCTTTTTCACAACAGATAATCCTGTTAAAGCTGTGGCTGGGACGTATATATTTTCGCAGGGTCAGACCAATGGTCAATGCTTATGAGAAGGCATACACTTCAGCCTTGTACATATCCAAATGATGTTGTACTTTTGCAGCTCGAAATTTTTCGCTTGCACCGATCCTCGTGATCCTAAAGGCTTTTAATCATGGCAGTATACTTGCCCAAAGAAAAAATGGAAGAGATCTTCGCCGAGTACGGCGGCTCTGCCAAAAACACCGGCTCCACCGAGGGCCAGATCGCTCTTTTCACCTACCGTATCAAGGAGCTCAGCGAGCACCTCAAAATGCACCGCAAGGACCACAGCAGCCGTAAGGCTCTGTTGCACCTGGTAGGTCGTCGGAAGCGTAAGCTCGATTACCTCAAGCGCAAAGACCTGGAAGGCTACCGTGCGCTAATCGTAAAACTGGGTATCCGGAAGTAATTTTCCGCCCCAGGGTAAAATTAAAAACCGCTGCATCCTTCCGGTTGCAGCGGTTTTTCTTTTGGTGTAGCTCATCAACTACTTTCCACGGCCCTTCTCCTGATTCAGTCGGTAGTTGAGGGTGAGGGTAGCAACGGTGCCCTGCCACTGAAAATCCCCTTCTTGGAAAAAATCATTCCCGAAAGTCGTCCAACGCCAGCGGCGGGTATTGAATACGTCTCGCACACTCAGAGTAAGCGTGCCACTACCGGCAAAGACCTCCTGGCTGGCGGCTAGATCGGCGCTCCAAACACCTAATCTGCGGCCCTGAGGACTATTGCGCGGTGCCCGGTAATTGAACCGGATCTGACCTTCCGTTTTATCACTGAATTCAAATTGCGAAGTCCCACGGGTAAACCAGGTCAGGGTACTGGCATTGAACTGCGGAAATTCATCGCCTCCACTAATTTCTTCCTGAAACAAGTTGAAATCAGCATTCAGTCGCCACCATCTGGTCAGCTGGTAGTTACCGTTAATTTCCAGACCATAGTTATTTCGTGTTGCTAGATTTTCGGGCTGAGAAACACTCGTTCCGTCTTGATTGACGATTTGGATGCGCTCGATCACCCCAGTGGTGTGTCGATAGTAGATGGAACCGAGAATATTTCCTTTATCAAGCGTCTTCAAATAGCCAAATTCAAAATTACTACTGAATTCAGGATTCAAGTCAGGATTTCCACTGCGAAAATTTCGGTTATCCGAAAAGCTAAAAAAGGGGTTGAGGTCCCTGAATCTCGGGCGATTCACTCGCCGGCTGTAGCTGAATTGCAAACTGCTCGCCGGAGAGATTTCGTAACCGAGGTTAACGCTGGGAAACCAGTTCATATAATCCCTCGCATTCACCTCTTCGGTCGTTTTGAGCTCCGTAACTACGTCAGTATATTCAGGCCGCAGCCCGAATTGATAGCTGAGATTACCAGCCTTATTTCCGTAGATGAAGTAAGCAGCGTAGATGTTTTCATTGTAGAAGAATTCATTCGTCAGTCCTTCCAGTGGCTCGAACACTCCATTAACCACTTCACTTACTCCAAAATCATTCGCAATGTCCCGCAAACCGATTCGTACACCAACTTCGGCACGTCCTTCAGCACCAACGGGGTGAATGTAATCGGTCTGGAAAATCAGGTTCCGATTGCTTTCTTTGTTATCGGAACGCTGGACAATATCCAACGTACCGTTTTCTGATGTCAGGTCACCGAATACAAAATTATTCAGGTCACTGCCTTCAGTCTCCGTTTCATCCTGAAAGCGAATGTCGGCGGTCCATTCCCGTCCTTTTTGCTCGTATTTTTTACTGAATTTCAGGGAGATTTCCGTTTCTTCTTCGCGCTCTAATTCATCGTCGGTACGGATGGTTCGTTCCAGGAATTGCTCATCCAGATAGTCGAGGAAGATGGTAGTATTATCATTGTTGTCACGCCCGCGATTATAGCGCCCGGCCAGTGTTAATACGGTCTTATCGTTGGGGTAGAAATCCGCTCCAACGCGAAAGTTATGATTCAGGCCAGTTCGGTTCCGGTCTCTGTCCTGAAAGGTAATAAAGGTGCCGTCAGCCCCGTAAACTTCCTGGTGAATGCCTCCGCCACCGATCCGGGTACGGTAATTCAGGCCATAATTTGTGAACCAGTTAAGCTTACCCGAACGGTAATTCAGATTAGCCGCCCCTCCGTAAGACTCGGGTAAACCGGCGTTAACGTTAAAGGCGCCGTTGAATCCTTTACTGCGGTCCTTTTTCAACACGATATTGATGATCCCTGTAGCGCCTTCAGCTTCGTAACGCGCCGAGGGATTCGTAATAACTTCTACCTTCTCGATCATATCCGCGGTCAATGCTCTGAGTCCCTGCCCTCCTTCACCAACCAAGCCGTTGGGCCTTCCGTTGATCAGGATGCGTACGCCATTGTTGCCCCGCAAACTCACGTTCCCTTCCACGTCTACCTGGACGGACGGAACATTCTCCAGCACACTAAGGGCACTCCCTCCCCTGGCACTAATATCTTTCCCCACGTTGAATACCCGTTTATCCAATTGGATTTCAACGCTCGACCTTTCGGCCGTCACCACTACTTCTTCCAGTACTTCAGCGTTCTCTTTAATCTCAATCCGGCCCAGATTAACCGTACTTTCGGATAACTCAACCTTATCAATCCGGCGATCTTCGTATCCCAGATAGCTTACTTCCAAATAAACATCCCGGGCATCCACTTCCACTTCAAAGGCTCCCTCGATGTCAGTCGTTACTGCTCCCAATATTTCGTCAGTATCCGGGTCGGCAACGGCAACCGTGGCGAACATGACGGATTGCCCGTCTTCACTGACCACCTTGCCTCTTAAAGTTGATTGGCCGGCCAATGAAAAAACACTTAAAATAAATGACAATAAAAATAAGATTCTCATAACATGCTGGGGTCTATCACCTAAATATGAACTCAATTGAAGCAACGTGAGCGAGTGGCTTGTGTTTAGCGAATTAGCCCGGTAAACCTGTGAACGACAACCTTGATCCGGCGAACGACATGCTAACGCTTAAACACCCGTCATTCTCTTGCCATAAAAAGGCTAACCCCATATGATTACGCGCACGAGACTCCTCTTAATTATACTCCCCTCGGGCACTCCAGGTGATTTTTGACAGCCGCTTTTTCCGCCTGACTTCACCGCCGAGTCTTGCCGTAGCTATGGCTATGCCTTCATCTCGCCAGTTTGCCAGCCGAAAAAATCAGCTCGTCAAATTTTCACCTCTTGTGTCCGAAGGGAGTATATAAACGAAATGATGGCCTGTGATTCATTCAAGATCCCTATCTGATCATCGATTCATTTTCTCAGCCGATCAATTACTTCTGAATGGTAATTTTTGGCGTAGTCGTAAAGCCTTCAACAAACTTTTGGGTTACCAGTCATGGTCAAAAGCACTTCCCAAAAATAAAAAGCCCCACGCTTCCAGAAGAAACGCGGGGCTTTTTATTGGGAGGGTGTTACTTAGGCAGTAACGGTCTTGTCGGCAGTTTCGCTTACCGGCTTGGCTTCCATATCGTCGGTCAGATCGTGTACGATCGGGGTGGCGATAAAGATGGAAGAGTAAGTACCCACCAGGATACCCACCAACAGCGCGAAGGCAAAGCCCCGGATACTGTCTCCACCGAAGAACAAGAGTACGGCTACGACGAATAGCGTAGTCAATGAGGTGATCACCGTCCGGCTAACCGTACTGTTGACGGCGCGGTTGATGATCTCGGTCTTGCCACCGCTTACGTAGGTGTTCAGGAACTCACGGATACGGTCGAATACAACCACCGTATCGTTGATGGAGTAACCGATCACCGTCAGGATAGCAGCAATAAAGGCTTGGTCGACCTCCATGTTGAAGGGCAGGAAACCCCAGGCAATGGAGAAGATACCCAGCACGATGATACTATCGTGGAACAGGGCCGCAACGGCACCAAGGGAGTACTGCCACTTGTTGAAACGCAGCAAGAGGTAGAGGAAGATGAAGATCAGCGCCAGACCACCGGCCAGCAAGCTGGAGCGGTAAATGTCATCGGCAATCGTCGGGCCTACCTTGCTTACACTCAGTACGTGGGTTCCTTCACTACGGTCCGAATTGGCGAAATCGTCGAGCGTCAGGCTATTGTTACCGGTCGCGGCTTTGACTCCCGTGTACAGGGCTTCCATTACGCGATCCTGAGGGTTAACGCCGTTTTCGTCCTGCTTGGTTTCGGTAACCAGGAAGTCGGTAACGATATTAAGCGTGTTGCCAGAGCTAACGGATTTAACGGTAGGCGTGCTGCCGAAAGGACCGGTCAGTTCCGTACGCACGGTTTCCGGATCAACATCATTGGCGAATTCAACTACGTAGCTGTAACCACCTTTGAAATCTACACCAAGGTCAAAACCACGGGTGAAGATGCTACCCAGGCTCAGCACGATAGCTATACCGGAGATGATGTAAGCAACGCGGCGCTTGCCGAGCCAGTCGATATTCATGTCAGCGAAGGCGTTCTTACTGCCTCCGGTCCAGAAAGTGATCTCTTTTCCACGGCCAAGCCACCAGTCGATCATCAAGCGACCTACCAGTACGGCGGTAAAGAGTGAGCAAAGCACACCGATGATCAATACGACGGCGAAGCCCTTAATGGGGCCGAGACCGAAGTAAGCCAGAACGAGCGCGACCAGAATGGTGGTTACGTTGGCATCGATAATTGCACTGTAAGAGTTACGGAAACCATCGGATACCGCAGCGTGGATACCTTTACCGGCCCGCACTTCTTCACGGATACGCTCGAAGATGATCACGTTGGCGTCAACCGCCATACCAATCGTCAACAGGATACCCGCAATACCGGGCAGGGTGAGTACCGTACCCATACTGGCCAGGGCTCCGAAGATGAAGACGAGGTTCAGCAACAGGGCGATCACGGAAACGATACCGCCACCACCGTAGTAGAAAAGCATAAAGCCCATCAGTACGAGGAAACCGATGATCAGGGCCGTAACGGAACGGCTGATGTTCTCGGCACCCAATGAAGGACCGACTTCGCTGAGCTGCAGCACTTGAGTAGTAGCGGGAAGGCTACCCACCCGCAGGATACTGGCCAGATCGTCTGCTTCCTGTACGTTGAAGTTACCGGTGATGCTGGTGCGGCCTCCGTCGATCTGAGAGCGTACGGATGGCGCGCTTACGACCTGGTCATCCAGCAGAATGGCGACCTGGCGATTCTGATCGGCGGCGGCACGGGCCGTCCACTGGCTCCAGATACGGCCACCTTCGCTGTTCATGGTCAGACTAACGCCTACCTGTCCGTTCGGCTCGGGCTGGGCGCCGGCTTCCACGACGTACTCACCGTTCAGGGGAGCTTCGCCGTCGCGGGGGATCTTGATCATGTAAAGTTCGTAGAACTCGGTACCGTCCTCTACGCCGGGGATAGGATCGCGGCTCCAGCGGAAACCGAGGTCACGCGGGAACAAACGGGCCACTTCGTCGTCGTTCAGGAAAGCCATCACCTCGTCACGCTCGGTGCGTTCGGCAACGCCGATCACGGCCGGGCCGAGGTTGTTGTTGTTAGGCTGCAGTACGCTGAAGAGCGGACCGGCGGTAGCCTGCGGAGCGGTTTCTACCGTGTCGATGCTGACGATCTCGTCGGTAGTAGCGCCCAGGCTATCGATGCCGTAAATGGTATCGATACGGAAGCTGGTTTCGTCCTCGACCTCTTCACCGGCGGCCAGTTTCTGGCGGTTGTCCAGCAACTGATCTGCCTGCACGAGGCTCTGGATGATGTTGCCCTCGTTGATGCGGTAGATGTCGTAGAATTCCAGTTTGGCGGCGGCCTGCATCATATCCAGGGCGCGCTCCTTGTTCTCGATACCGGGCAGTTCCACGAGAATGATGTCGCGATCGGCGTCGAGGCTGACGTTTGGTTGTACCACCCCGAGTTGGTCGATCCGCTTACCCAACAGTTCATAGGTCAGGTTGACGGCCTCATCTGCTTTCTCGCGGAGAATGCGGATGACTTCGGCGTCGCTGGTGTTCAAGCCGATCTCGGAGCGCATGGCATCGTTGCGCTGGAAGATGGTGGCCAGGTTCTTGTCGCCTTTAACTTCCTGCCAGGCGTCGGCAAAAAGAGCTACAAAATCGTCCTGGGCGTTGGCTTGTGCTTGGGAGGCTAAGTCTAAGGCTTCTTCAAAGGTGGGGTCACTGGATTTTAACCCTAATGAGCGTATAAATTCTCTGAGGTCCACCTGGAGGACAACGCTCATGCCTCCTTTCAGGTCCAGCCCGTAGGCCAATTGCTGTCCTTTTAACTCTTGGTAAGTGTAGGACTTGAGTAACGGGATCTTGACGATCTCCTTGTTAGACATGCTATCCAAATAGTTTGAATAGGCCATCTTGTAGGTTTCGGCTTGCTCGCGCTCCCCTTCCACGGGGGCACTCTTACTTTCCGCGAAATCCTCAGCGTCGCTCTCCACATTGTTGGTGGGGATCACGAAGAGGTACTGCACGGCAGTGACAAGCAACATAACTACAAGGAAAAATTTGATAATTCCCTTGCCTTGCATAATGAAATGGTTTAAGAATCCAGGGTCCGACGAACGCGGTCGCCCGACCTTTGAAGAAGGTGAAAAAATGAAAAACGCCTACGTCGGTCGGGGCCTCCCAAGACCCGTTTTGACGAAAGCGAGCGCAAATATACGCTTTTGTTCATTGTTGGTTCGAAATTGTTTCGGAAGAATAATTATGCAGGTGACTTCAAAGTAGCAAGGTTAGTGCGGCTTTACGGTCTTATGGTCTTACAGTCTTACAGTCTAACGTTCTTACAGTCTTACAGTCTTACAGTCTAACGGTCTACTGGTATTACAGCCTTGCGGCCTTGCGGATCTGGGCTCCGGCCGGACTGTAAAACCATAAGACTGTAAGACCGTTAGACTGTAAGACCGTTTAACTTCACCAATACTGCTACTTTGTTAGCCATAAAAGTCTTACCAGCTCAGGGCCACGAAAAGCAGGATCATAAACAGGATGGCCAGCGCAATACCGAGAAAAGCGCGGTTGCTGTTTTTGTACTTGGCCAGCAGGCGCTCAATGACCTCGTCCCACTCCAGTTTGTTGGCAATGGGTTCGCTGACCAGCATGAGGTAACGGGCGGCATCCGGGTTACGGTTGTTGCCGTAGAGCCGCAGAATGAGGTGATTGGAATCCATAAAAGCCAGGGTGTACATGATCTGACCAAAGCCGGCACCGATCATGATTTTCTGGCTGCCTTCCACGATGTCCCAACTACCGCTATCTACTTTTTCGTCCAGGGTGCGGAGGATGGAACCGGACTCTCTAAATATCCAAAGCTTTTTGCGGGTATCGACCAGGCTATCGGTCACTTCGAGAAGTGGGCGATTAAAAAGCTGCTCGATGTCGTTAAGACCATCACTGCTGCTGCGAATGACGGGTAAAACGTTGTTCAACGCAGGTTCGATTCCAGACTCCTCGGGGAGCTGAATGTTGAACTGTTCGGATATTTTGTCGAGAAGACGGCCTTCCATAGGGTGCTAAGATACGGACCTTTTTGTGTCTCTGATAATTTCAATGGTCTTATGCCACGGTAAAGCGACAGCGATACTCACTGACGATCGTTTACGGCATCATTTTACCGTGACCCACTGAAATTCTTAGCGGGAAGATTCAGTGGTCTCTTCTTTTAACTCCGCCGGAGCGGGGTCCCACTCGCTGCGTTTGCCATAATATTGTTTATCGACCACCAGAAGCCCGAAGCTGCGGGCGCCTTCCTTGCCCGTTACTGCGTGGTGATGACCGTGAGCGCGGAGGATGGCGCGGCTGTATTTGCTGTCCAGTTGCTTGAACCAGGAAAAGCGTCGGTGAATGTAAACGTCGTGGATCAGAAAGTAGATGATGCCGTAAATGCTGATGCCCACCCCCACGAAAGTGAGCCAAAACCAGGATTCGGAGTTAAGTCCGATCATGTAACTGGCCGCACTGGGTACGGCGAAGACCAGGAAGAAAAGGTCATTTTTTTCAAAGAATCCATCGTCTTCGTGGTCATGTTGGTGGTGGTCTTCGTGCCAGTCCCAGAGGAAACCGTGCATTACGTATTTATGGGCGGCCCAGGCGACGAATTCCATACCGGCTACGGTGGCCAGGGTGACGAAAATGTAGAACAGGACGGTCATACAGTACTTTACGGTAGTTAGGTATATAAAATAACCGCTACCGCGAATTGTTCAACATTTTTGCCGTAAAGCAGCTATTCATCCAAACTCAGGTCGAAAGTATAGACCGCGTCATCTGGCGTCTCAATCAGATCAATTGTCCCGGTATAACTACCCTCCGAAAGTGGGCAGATGCACTCGCACAGAGCTACCACGCTTTCGCACTGGTCGTTATCGGTCATACAGAAAAACAAGTCGCTATCGCAGCTACCGCCTGCTTCGAAGCCCATCGGGGCGGAAATTTCGCCGTCGGCCAGACTGCCATACATTTCGTAATCTCCGGCCGCACCATCCAGGTTGAAGCGTAAATCTACGTTCGACAGGTCCTCCCCCGTATTATTGAGGATACGGATCTGGATGGGCAAGGCAGCGACGCCGTCATCGTCACAGCCGGCGATTAAAAAAACGGACGAGAGCAGGCACATAAAAAGGATTTGGAATTTCATGGGTAAACTATTTAAGTCTTACCCGCTTGGACGTAGTTTCTGACTAAAACGTTAGTTTTGAAATCAACTATCCTCAATGAATCACTTTTCGATCTTCCAGGCCTAAAAGGAAGGACCAAAATCAGCATTCACTAATTCTCTTCTTTTCAATCATCCTCATTTGTCGCCGAAAGCATTTATCCAGCAACTCGCCACTGAACAAGGTTTCCTTCACGTCGGCTTCGCCAGGGCCGAGTTCATGGAGCCGGAAGCCCGCCAACTGGAAAGCTGGCTCAACCAGGGTCGCCACGGTAAGATGAGCTGGATGGAAAATTACTTCGACAAGCGCGTAGACCCCACCAAACTGGTGCCGGGAGCCAAGACGGTGATCACCTTTTTATACAACTACTTTCCGGAAGACGATACCCCGAGCCAGGAGGCCCCAAAGATCGCGCGTTATGCTTACGGTCAGGATTACCATCACGTGATCAAAGGGAAACTCAGGACTATCATAGAAGCCGTGCGGGAAGAATACGGAGAGATTGACGGCCGGGCGTTCGTCGACTCGGCTCCCGTACTGGAAAGGGATTGGGCCAAACGTTCCGGCAGCGGCTGGGTAGGCAAGAACACCTTATTATTACGACAGGGTGTAGGTTCCTATTTTTTCCTCGCCGAACTGATCGTTGACCTGGAAGTAGACCCCGACGGCCCCGTCACCGACCACTGTGGCAGCTGCACCCGCTGCATCGATGCCTGCCCCACCGAGGCCATTAGCCCCCAAGGCTATCTGCTAGACGGCAGTAAGTGCATCAGCTATCTGACCATCGAGCTCAAAGAAGCCATCCCCGAAGAATTTAAAGACCGGATGGAAGGTTGGGCCTTCGGCTGCGACATCTGCCAGGAAGTCTGCCCCTGGAACCGTTTCAGCAAGGCCCACTCCGAACCGGCTTTCCTCCCCCACCCCGACCTGCCCGCCATGAGCCCGGCGGAACGTAAGGAGATGACCGAGGAGGTCTTTCGGCGGGTATTTCGAAAATCGGCGGTCAAGCGGGCAAAGTTTGTGGGCTTGAGGAGGAATATTGATTTTTTAGGGGAAACTTAGCTCTAGATTCCGTTATCACTCAAAAGGTAATTCGTATAACCGCAAACGTCGACCGACAATTTCGCTCTCTATCGCGTCAGTATTTAAATCGTATAATCGAGTGATGTACTTATTCTTGAATCTGTTTTCCTTTTGAAATACTTCGATAATACTATGGCTTTTTAAAGTGATAGATTTTATAAAATCTTCTCCTCTGGCACTAACCCCAGGCTTATTCATAATGTCTCCCCGAGACATGATAAAGTTACTATAGCTATTGATGCTGGTGCGTTTCATTTTATATTCTTCCGCTACTTTATCGTAGACATACAAGTCGTGATAAATAAAAATGTACATGATATTACTCAACACGTACACCAGTGAGATTGAATCTCTACCGGAAACATAGCTATCCAACAACTCTACTTGCGCACCAAAAATTATGATTGAGTCAACCACTCGGCTAGACAAAGAATCCTTTATCAAAAGCATTTGACGAATCCCATCATCACAGGATTCCATATCCAAGTAATATCTCGTGTTCTCTGGGGTGCCCTGAGCATGGCCTTGTATAATCGAGTAAAACAAGACTAGAAGTACAGTAATGATTTTCATGGTATGTCAATTAATCAGAATTAACGGCTCAGATTCTAAAAGTTAGCATTGCTACTTTGAAGTCCTCCTCCAAATACCGAGTCTAAAAACAGCGATATGGTTGGGTGCAAGCATTACTATCTGCCACTTTGCCCTCAAAAACCAACACCCCAACTGACACATTTTCAACTCCTTACCAATCTTACCGCCATTCCGTCAGTCACTACCCGCAACACCTGTACATGGCACGTCCCTTGCATTAGATAGTGCGCAAGCTATTTGCACGAACTAAAATTTATCTACGCTATGAGTAAGATTATTGGAATCGACTTAGGTACGACCAACTCCTGTGTAGCCGTAATGGAGGGTAACGAACCCACCGTTATTTACAATGAGGAGGGACGTAATACCACCCCTTCCGTCGTCGCTTTTCTGGACGGCGGTGAACGCAAGATCGGCGACCCCGCCAAGCGACAGGCCATCACCAACCCGACCCGGACGGTGGCCAGTATCAAACGCTTTATGGGTTCCCGCTTTGACGAAATCTCCGAGGAAGTTTCCCGCTCCGCCTATAAAGTGGTGAAGGGTGACAACGGTACCGCACGCGTCGAGATCGACGGCCGCATGTACACGCCCCAGGAGATCAGCGCCATGGTCCTGCAAAAAATGAAAAAGACCGCCGAGGATTTCCTGGGCTCCGAAGTAACCGAAGCCGTGGTTACGGTACCCGCTTACTTCAACGACAGTCAGCGCCAGGCCACTAAAGAAGCCGGTGAGATTGCCGGACTAAACGTGCGCCGGATCATCAACGAGCCGACGGCAGCTGCCCTGGCTTACGGTATGGACAAGCGCACCCAGGATATGACCATCGCGGTATATGACCTCGGTGGTGGTACTTTCGATATCTCCATCCTCGATCTGGGTGACGGTGTATTTGAAGTAAAGTCTACCAATGGTGACACTCACCTGGGTGGTGATGACTTCGACCGTGTACTGATCGACTTCCTCGCTGATGAGTTTAAGAATCAGGAGAACATGGACCTGCGTAAGGACCCCATGGCCCTCCAGCGTCTCAAAGAAGCCGCCGAGAAAGCTAAGATCGAACTGTCCAGCAGCCAGGAAACGGAAGTTAATCTCCCGTACATCACGGCCGTAGACGGTGTGCCCAAGCACTTGGTCCTCAAGATCAGCCGTGCCAAATTCGAACAACTGGCCGACGACTTGGTACAGCGTACGCTAAAGCCCTGCGCCGAGGCCCTGAAAGATGCCGGACTGGACAAATCCGAGATCGACGAGGTAATCCTGGTCGGTGGTTCCACCCGGATCCCCGCTATCCAGGAAGCCGTAGAGAAATTCTTCGGCAAGAAGCCCAACAAGGGTGTTAACCCCGATGAGGTAGTCGCTATCGGTGCTGCTATTCAGGGTGGTGTACTGAGCGGCGACGTTCAGGATGTACTGCTGCTTGACGTTACCCCGCTGAGCCTGGGTATCGAGACCATGGGTGGTGTATTCGACGTAGTCATCGAGGCCAACTCCACCATTCCGGTGAAGAAGACCAAGACCTACTCTACCGCCTCCGACAACCAGCCTTCCGTGGAAATCCACGTATTGCAAGGTGAGCGCAAGATGGCCAAGGACAACCGCCCCGTTGGTAAGTTCCAACTCGGTGATATTCCGCCCGCTCCCCGTGGCGTCCCTCAGATTGAGGTGACCTTCGATATGGACGCCAACGGTATCCTGAGTGTTTCCGCCAAGGATAAGGGTACGGGTAAAGAGCAATCCATCCGCATCGAAGCCGGTACCGGTCTGAGCAAAGAGGACATCGCCCGCATGAAGGCCGAAGCCGAAGCCAACGCCGAGGCCGACCAGAAGGAGCGTGACCGCGTTGAAAAAGTGAACGCCGCCGACCAGTTGGTCTTCCAGACGGAAAAGCAACTCAAGGAGTTCGGAGACAAGATCCCCGAAGATAAGCGCAGCAACATCGACGCTGCTTTGACGGAGCTTAAAGCTGCTCACGCCGCCCAGGATCTCGATAAGATCGAGTCCGCCACTACTACCCTGACCGAAGCCTGGAACGCTGCCAGTCAGGATATCTACCAGGCCCAGCAGGAAGCCGGCGGTGACGCTGCCGGAGCCGACGCTACGGCCAATGCCGGTGACGCCGGAAGCAGTGATGCTGACGACGTGCAGGACGTAGAATTCGAAGAAGTAGAGAAGAACTAAAAGTTCGCTCCTTTTCATATAAAGCCAGTTTTCCCCTCGGGAAAACTGGCTTTTTTTATGTATTTCTTAACAGCAAAGGCGCAAACCTTAGGGCCGTGGATCAATTATGATAGAAAAGCCCACATGAAATACTTACCGCTTTGCCTCATCCTTTCTTTCCTGTTTACCAGCTGCGCCGCGCCAGCTTATATGAATCCTGGCGACATCTCCTTTTCGCCCATTCAGGATTCTTCTGGCTTCCGAAAAGACTCTTCTTCCGTGATGGTCGTAGGGTTACAGAACAGTAATTCGATCGTGTTGATGGTCGAGCAAGTTCTTTTACAGCAGCAAGTCCAGCTCATCGCAGACCCGGAAATTCAACTTCAGACTCCAGTAATGAGCACCAGACGAGTTACCGCCGATACAATCATCAACTCTACGGTACTGGAGCCAGTAGTACGTAAACTTCATTCGGCGAAATCCGCGGATTACGTTCTGCGTTATCGATATACCGGAGATACCCGGACACTTTCCGCGTTTCATGCCAGTCTGATCAATCAAAGGAGCGGAGCCATTGTTTCCTCATTCAGCTATAGCTCCAGGACCAAGATGTACCCGCGCACTCAGGTTGTGCTGGAACGATTTGCCCGGGACATGTTTCTGCCCGAATATCGACGATTTAGATAATCATCACTTTAGCTGCTTCTTTACGAATTCCGTCAGAATTACGATGTGCTGTCCTTCCACTTTTCCTTCGATCTGGCCAGCATTGTCGTGTACCAATGATATGCGGCGAACTGCGGTGCCACGTTTTGCGGTAAAATTGGCCCCCTTCACCTTCAGGTCTTTGATCAGCACCACGGAGTCTCCGGCTTGCAGGACGTTGCCGTTACTATCCAGGTGTACTACGGCGTTCTCGTCGGGCATCCCTTGTTTTGCCCAGGCCAGTGTATTTTCGTCCAGGTACATCATGTCCAGCAGGTCGGCCGGCCATCCTTCGCTTTTTAGTCGGTGCAACATTCGGTAAGCAACCACTTTAACGGCTTCGGTTTCGCTCCAGATGGCTTCGTTCAGGCAGCGCCAGTCGTTAGCTTTCTCCGTACCGTCGTTATCTATTTGTGACTTCAAAGTAGCAGTGATCAGGATAACGTGATCCAAGGCTTCATCTTCGAAGGGAGCGACCTGGTGGATAACCAGATCATCCACGGCTCCGCTGAGTTCACATTGGTTTCCAGCTCGGGCACGGAGAGATTTTTCAATTTTCATTACTGATTCCTTTCCCGCAAAGATGCCCTTCTTTTTGAGATCTTTAAGCTTTTGTCCGTCGTCTGATTACATTGTATGGAGTGGTGATGGTCTTGCTTGGCAACAATCCTGCGATCAGCTAAACTAGCGGCAATGGTAATCGTTCTTCTTAAGGGGGGTTAACCCTGCCAAACTCTTATACGTTACCTTTGCCGCTAAATCAAAAAACTGAATGGCCACCGTTAAATTTACCTTCGAAGACCCCGACATCCCGACCAAGACCGTAAAGAACGTCTTGCCCGGTCTACAGATCGTCGAAGTCACCGAAGAAGCAGACATCCACCTCAACCATAACTGTGGGGAGGTCTGCGCCTGTAGTACCTGCCACGTCTACATCGAAAAAGGAGAAGAGTTCTTACCGGAAATATCCGACCGTGAAGAAGATTTCATCGACCGCGCCATTAATCCCCGTATCGAAAGTCGCCTGGCCTGTCAGTGCCTGATCGAGGATGAGAATGCCGTCCTGGAAGTCCATATTCCGGATCAAAAGCGGATCATCGGTCACGAGCACTAGTTGCAATGATCCGATGGAAAAATGTTTGAATAATCTAATGAGCTGGCTATTCAATCATCAGATCATCTCATCATCCTATCATTTCCTCAACCAACACTGCTACTTTGTTAGCCAAAAAAATAAACCATGAGTTTCAAAGATTACGACAACTTCCCGATTAACTGGAATGACCATGAGGACATCGCCATGGCACTGTACGACCGCTTTGGTGACGAATTCGTAGAAGGTAAAATCTACCGTATTCGTTTTACGGACCTGCTGGACTGGATTTTAGAAATACCCAATTTCGAAGGTAAGCGTGAAGGCTCGTCCGAAGAGCACCTGGAGCAAATTCAGGCCAAGTGGGTTTATGAGTGGCGGGATAATCAGTAGTTTTTGCAATATCAGCAAATGGATATATTCTTTTGGCTGATCCTTCCGCTTTTGGCTCTTGCTTTCGCACAAAAACGTATATATACGTTTTTACAGAATTTCTCCCGCATAAAAAATCCCCATCCGTCAGTTGACGAATGGGGATTTTCAATTTCCCTCAGGGCCGTGTATCCGACTAGCGGATAACCACCCGGTGGGTTTCACTCTGTCCGTCCTGAGTTACGCGCACCAGGTAAAGACCGGCGGGCTGTTGGGCAAAGGCGGTCAGTTTGATTTGCTGAGGTCCGGCTTCCAGCAACTGGCTGGCTACCCGGCTACCCGTGGCGTTGAACATTTCTACCTGTACGGTCTGGCCATTTACGGTAGCCTCACGCAGCAGTTGCAGTTGCACTTCGGATGCTACGGCAGGATTAGGGAATACGCGAGATAGCGGACCGGCAGCCAGGGCAACTACTCCACTATTACTAATTGTGTTCACATTAGTGCTCGGTGCATTCAAGCTGTTAACGCAGTTAGCTGGGTTCGAGCTAACGCTAACGTTCAGGAAGTTGCTGGCCGTACAGCCATTCTCCGTGTTGGTCAGCGTTACGGTAAAGTTACCGAAGGATGGCCAGGATACGGTAATGGTATTATTGGCATTGACGATGACCTGGGCCGAACCATTAACGGACCAATTGATGTTGGAAGCAGCGGTTGCACCTACGGCAGCATAGGTCACGGTTTCACCTTCACACACCAGTTGTGGTCCGGAAACCTCCGCCGGAGCGTCATCACCCACTTCGATCATCACGATGTTGGATTCAATGTAAGGGCATTCGTCCTGGCGGACACAGCGAGTGAAGTAAGTAGTCTCGTACAGTACACCGGGCTGGTAATTGATGGAGTTGGTGTTCTGGATAGGCGTCCAGTTCTGGATCGGAGCCATTGGGTCACCGGTAGTCATCATCCAGATGTAGTTGAGCACACCGGTTCCACCCGTTGCAGGGGTTACCTGTACCAATTGTGCGGGTGCGTTACCTGGACCGCATAGTTCCTGATCGTCGGCGATGGTGCCGGCGCTGGTCAGGCCTGGATCACAGGGATCGAAGAAGCCGGCGTCGATGGAATTGTTCACCTCGTCGAAGTCCAGGGTTATAGTACCGGTAGTAAGGGTGATCTGGCTGATGTCACTGTCCAATTCGTCGTCTCCTCCCTGATTGGCGGGAGAAGCGGACAAGCCACCGGGGTTGGCGAAGGTAAGGGTGTAGTCACCTGGGGCAACCAGGAAGCTGTAGAATCCATCGGCGTCGGTTGTCGTAGTCTCAGAGAACGTTCCGTCAACACTGTTGATGATTACGGTAGCGTTAGCAATACCGTCATCTTCGAGGTCCTGAATACCATCACGGTCTTCATCGAAGAATACAAAGTCGCCCACGATAGCGAATGCTTCGAGGGTTGCACAACATTCGGTCGTACAGCCATTCTCATCCGTGATGGTTACGCAGTAGTCACCAGGAGTCAATCCGTCAATCGATTGAGCCGTTTCACCATTGCTCCATTCGTAGCTATAATCTCCGGTTCCACCTTCGGCATTCGCCATCAGGGCTCCGTTGTCTCCCATATCGGGTTCCTGGATCACTTCTACTTCACAGGTTAGTTCTTCCGGCTCACCGATAATGATTTCCGGGGTTGAAATGGTACAACCGGCAGCATCCGTAGCCGTACCCGTGTAGGTGCCGGCGGGGATATTGATCAGGTCTTCGGTAGTTGCTCCGTTACTCCATTCGTAAGTGTACGGAGGCACACCACCTTCTACGGTCAGATCGATCGAACCAGTGCTGTCACCGAAACAAGCTACATCGTTCAACAGCAAGGAAGCTTCCAGGTCAGATGCTTCGTCAACGTTGTAAGTAGCTTCCGCCGTACAGCCATTTTCGTCGGTAACGGTCACCGTGTACTCACCACCGTCCAGACCTTCCAGGTCCTCGGTTTCAGCTTCATTACTCCATTCGTAGGTGTAATCGCCAGTTCCACCGGTTACGGTGATATCAATGGCACCGTCTTCGTCTCCACCACAGGTTACGTCGGTTACCTCGCCTTCAATGACGATGGCATCCGGTTCATCAACATCGATAGCGATGGTGGCCACACACATATTGCTGTCAATAACCGTAAATTCATAAGTGCCACCAGCCAGCATATCCTGAGGACCGCCGTCAATAGTGTAAGGAGGCGTTCCACCGACTACTACAAATGCGATGCTACCGTTGGCGTTACCGTTACAGTCTACGTCCGTTACATCAACGTCTACGAACTCCAGTAAATCAGGCTCGGTGATCGTTACCGTGGCGACGGCCATGCTATCGTTCACGTCGGTTACCGTTACGGTATATTCACCGGGGCCGAGGTTAGTGATGGTTTCAGTCGTTTCTTCATTGCTCCACAGAATGGAGTATGGTTCCAGACCTCCGGAAATAGTTACGAAGGCCGTACCATCAGCGTCACCGTTACAGGTAACGTCGGTTCCACCAACTTCCAGTACCAACTCGACCGTGGAGTTGATCATGACCTCACCGGTTTCAGAACATCCGTAGCTGTCCGTGGCGGTGACGGAGTAAGTATCGGTCACACCGTCTACGGTGATGATCGGATCAGGACAGTCGGTACAGCTAAGGGTACCATTGTCCGGAGCCCATACGTAAGTGATCTCATTTTCATTGACCAATGTGATGCTCCAGCTTACGAAAGTGCCACTCACGTCACTACCGGAATCATCCCAGGCCAGTAAGGTCCAACTGCCCACCGTAGAAACACCGTTGAGACTGGTGAAGTCACCTTCTGGCAGGAACTCACCGGTGAATGGCGATGTACCGGCCGTAATAGCCGTCGCTGCATCCGGGGTGAAGCAGGTTTGGGTATAGTTACTTCCGGCGCCATTGTTAGAACTTAGTTCCAGCAGGTTACCGTCAGGAGCGCGCAGGAAAAGTGAAATACCAGCAGTGCTGGCCGCTTCCAGGGTTACACAAACGCTGGCCACTTGGCTATTTGCATCGGAAATAGTCGCTGGGCTAACAGAGTTCACGTCAAGAGAAGTCATGTAGGCTTCCATCATGGATGGGTACAGCGCAGAACTGAATTCATCTACGGGAGCGGTACGGAACGCAACGTCCTGAAATAAAGCCTCATCTTCAGCAAGTTCCGTTTGCACTTCCTGGCCGATACCAGCATTCTCCAATTGGAAATTACTGATTAGCAGTGGCTGACAGTCATAACAGTCAGGATCGCTGATTGGCAGCGTTTCTACAGTAAGCGTAGTATCGAAAACACAACCGAAGGCATCAGTTACCTGGTAGGTGTACTCTTGGATACCACCGGCGTTGACTAAAGCAACAATATTGTTTGGTTCGTAAGAGATCAGATCATCTGTTTCCAGGAAACCTGCTTCATCGAATTCAACGGTGAAGGTTTCCAGATCGGCAAATAGATCATCATTGAAGGTGATGCCCCAACTAAAAATGTATCCATTATCAGAGGCTAGCTGGTCGGTGATATTCAACGTCCAATCGCCGTTCAGTGGGCAACCGATCAGCGCACTCCAGTCAGTGACTGCACCGTAATCACCAGGGGGGAAGGACTCAGCCCCACCGATCGGAACGGTCATGGCCGTCTCGGCTATGGTCAGCAAGGAGGGATCACCGGGTACGAAACAGTAGTCAAATCCAATACCTGGGGAAAGATCCGAGTCAACGTCGACCGGAATACCAAAATACTGGCTAAACAATCCAGGAGCAGATTGGTCAATGAAGATCACTTCGGAGCCGTTCGGACAGGTGATGGAAAGATCCAGGTCACCGGCGTATGAGTGCTCCATATTCATACAGATGCTCTCAATGTCCTCGATGTTGGTCAGTACCTGACCGGGTTCGAAATTGTTAAAGGTCAGGGAAGTCTCGTAAGAAACACCATCACCATCGGGCAGGAAGGTAGTATCCGCTAATTGCTGACTGGCACCGAAAGATTCCTGATTCGTAGTGACGAAGATGTTCGATTCTCCATTCGGCCCGAATTGGGTGGAGGCAGATAGCGTAATGGTATCGTCGGCACAGTAGACGGGATCGAAGTCATTCTGAAGATTAAAAACCGGCATGGGGCTTACCCGTACACGCTGGCTGATCAGGTTGCTGCTGGTACAACCGATAGCGTCGGTAATGAACAACTGTACCGTGTAGCCACCCGGCTCATCGTAAGAAGTCGTGGCATTTTGATCGGTAGAAGTTTCACCATTATCAAAATTCCATTCGAATAAAGAAGTCTCGTTACTTTGGTTGTAGATCGCTCCGTTCTGGGGGAATATGCCCTCACCGTTAAAAGTGATTTCCTGGCCGATACATACATCGATGTAGCCAGTATCCGCCGGCATGACCATAGGATCGGAAGAAGCGAGATTAGCGATCACCGGCTGGCAGGCCCGGATACAACTGATGGCGGCTTCGAAACCTGGCGTCACACCATTGCTTTCGAATACCACCGTAAGACAACCGGTAGCATTGAGGGCCGTAGCCTCAAAGGCGATCAGGGTGCCGTTGGCCGAAGCGTCCAGTGGGTTACCGATCTGGGCGGTGGGGTCTACCATATCACTGTCGTAAACGGTAATGAATCCATCTATGGAAATAGGGTTAAACACCAGGCTGACGTGTGTTTCGCTGGGCGCTCCACTATTCGAGCAGATCGTAATCTGATTGGTCGTTCCGGCGGTTGTATTGCCAGCGGAGCCACCTTCGTCGGTCAAAATACCGCTACAGAGGTCGATTGCGTTAAATTGATCGATTCGGAATTCCTGAGCGGAAAGGTTGCCGGGACCGAAAACCGCCATAATTGCAATGGCGGCGAACCATAAGCAGGCTCGTTTTAAATGGTGTAAAGGTGAGGTCATCACGAGATATTAAATGTTAAGACTGTAGTTATTCAGTGGTAATATAGGTAGAATATAAGCTCAATACAAAGCGACCCCTTCCCCAAGACGGGAAATGGAACGCCACAAAATACACCTTTCTACCAGAGTTCCAGCCTCAATGACCGTTAAAAGACGCTATTCTCCCGTTCTCGAGCCGCTACAAGTACTCTAAAACCACGGAACCCCGGCTCCGAAAAGGAGCTGGGGTTCTGTTTCAACCTTAATTCGTCTGTCTCAGTTAAGCATTCTTAACCGTGCGAATGATCTGAGCAGCTACCTTGTAAGGATCGGCTGCACTGTTGGGCCGGCGATCTTCCAACCAGCCTTTCCATCCCTGTTCTACGGTAATGATCGGAATGCGGATAGACGCACCGCGATCGGAAACCCCGTAGCTGAATTCGTCGATCGCCTGGGTCTCGTGCAGACCGGTCAGTCGCAGTTCGTTGTGGGGGCCGTATACGTCGATGTGGGCCTTAATGGCTTCCGGCGTACCGAAGGCCTCGCAAACCCGGTTATAGTCTTCCTGCTTACCACTGTTGCGCAGTAGGCTGTTACTGAAATTGGCGTGCATTCCGGAGCCATTCCAGTCGCCCCTTACCGGCTTACAGTGGTAGTTAATGCTTACTCCATGGGCCTCGGCCGTACGTTCCAGCAGGTAGCGAGCTACCCAGATCTCGTCTCCGGCGCGGGCGGCGCCTTTTGCGAAACACTGGAACTCCCACTGTCCGGCCGCCACTTCTGCGTTGACACCCTCGATGTTGAGGCCGGCGTCGATACAAGCGTCCATGTGCTCTTCTACGATCTCACGACCGAAAGCATTCTTGGCGCCTACGCTACAGTAGTAATTGCCCTGTGGCTCAGGGTAGCCGTGCTCGGGGAAGCCCAGGGGCTTGTCAGTCACTGGATCCCAGAGAAAGTACTCTTGCTCAAAACCGAACCAGAAATCACTGTCCTCATCATCGATTTGGGCGCGGCCGTTACTTTCGTGGGCTGTACCGTCAGAATTCAGCACCTCGGTCATCACCAAAAAAGCGTTACGACGCTGTGGGTCCGGAAAGATAGCTACCGGTTTTACCAGACAGTCGGAGCTAAAACCTTTTGCCTGTCCGGTACTGGAGCCGTCAAAAGACCACATAGGACAGTCTTCCAGCTTGCCGCTGAAGTCAGTTTCAATTCTGGTTTTAGAGCGCAATCCCTGCATTTCAGGGTTGCCGTCCAGCCAGATGTATTCTAATTTTGTTTTAGTAGCCATGGTTAGGTAGTTGAAAATTATTAGTTATTCAGTTAATCGTTTTTCCGGGCTTCAAAGTAGCAGTGTTGGCTTGAGCCGATTAACCTTGATCGATCGGTCGACGCGGGAGGCATTCTGAACAATCATCTGGGGTGAAACTATCTTGAAAGAAATTCGCCGGGCCGAACCGTCGCACCTCCTCGACCGTACTGACGAAATCAAATGGCGCTTTCGTTTTCCTCTCCGGTGCGGATGCGAACCACCCGGTCCAGACTGGTAACGGTAATCTTGCCGTCGCCCACCTTTCCGGTACGCCCCGAAGCGCAGATAACTTCTACGATGTCGTCAACCTTCTCGTCGTTGCAGAGAATAGTGAGTTGTAAGCGGGCGATGTAGTCAGCATCATACACACTACCTCGGTAAGTCAGTTTTTCGCCCCTTTGCAATCCAAATCCTTTGACCTCGGCGAGGGTAAAGAAGCGAACGTCGATCTCAGCGAGGGCATCTCGGATGACTTCAAAACGGGACAGCCGAATGATGGCGTCGATTTTTTTCATAACGCGGTGGCGATTATGCGCACAAAGATGAAGGGAGTTGTTTTGGTGGCATAGTCATTAGTCCGCACAACTTGTAATGTCCAAAATATTAAATCAAGATTAACAATTACCTATACTTAGCTTTTAATGACTATTTTTGAGTTTATAAATGTGAATTCCAAAAACGATACAGTCTTCTCCCTCGCCCCATGGAATATTCCATAAAAACCCGCTGCCACCGCCTCATCAAACAGATGAGTAAAAGCGAAAAACGCAACTTTAAACTTTTTGCTGGTCGCCAGGGAGAAGAATCACCTCTATTCGTTCGCCTATTCGACGCCATGGCCGCCCAAAAAGAGCCCGACGAAGAGGCACTACTCCGGGAAATCGCCCAAGGCAATGCCACCAAGCTCGCCAACCTGAAGCGGCATCTTTACCAGCAATTACTCGTGAGTCTGCGGCTGATCCACCTGCAAAAAGAGGAAGATCTCGACGTACGACGACGGGTAGACTTTGCCAGGATCCTTTATTCCAAAGGCCTGGTCCTGGATGCTTTACGAACTTTAGAAAAGGCGCGGGACCTGGCCGATCGCTATAATTTCGACTACCTGCTCAGCGAAATTCTGGAGTTTCAGAAGCTGATCGAAGCCCGCCACGTCACCCGCTCCCGGCAAGTAAAAAACAAAATGGACCGATTAGTGGAGGAAAGCCAGGAGCGGGCCGAACGAAATTTGCGCACCAGCTTTCAGAGCAATATCAACATTCAGATCCAGGGGTACTACATTCTGAATGGCCACGCCCGTAACCAGGTGCAACGCGAAAAATTCCTGGAGTTCTGGAAGGTGAACCGCGAGCGTTTCGTCGGCTACCCCAATTCGCCGCCTACCTTTTTTGAATTGGCCAACGCCTCCCTGGCCAGTATGTGGCGCAACTATATCCTGCTTGATTTCAGTGCCGCTCTGGAAGATGCCGAAAATTGCTACAACCGCTTTAATCTGGACCAGAAAATGAAGGTGAGGGATCCGGATTTTTTCGTTCGTTCCATTTATTACGCCAACGCTTTTTCCTTCCTCGTCGGAGATGAGCGCCGCGCCAATAATTACGCCGATCGCCTCAATGAATTCTACGCCGCCCGCTGGGAGAGCCTGAACCGCAATAGCCAGTCCACCGCTTTGGTTTACCGGCAGATATGCCGCCTGAACGTTCACCTGACCCGCCGCGACTGGTCCGTGGCCCTGGAAGTAATCAACGAGATGCTTAACGACCAGGTTTTTGAACCGGGCAATCTCCCCGCCCACCGCCGCAATCTGATCCGCTATAAATTTGCTGCCGTCTACTTCGCCCTGGGAGATTATGCCGCCGCCGACCAGCAATTACAAGACATCCAGAATTCTTCTACCGCTACTCTGCGCGACGATCTGATCATTAACACCCGCCTCATGCAGGCCATCGGCTACCTGGAAAGCGGCGATTTCTACTTGGCTGATTACGCCATCGACAATCTGAGCCGCACCGTACGCCGCAACCATTACGCCGGAAAAGTACATACACTGACGCTGGCGACCTTGCGAAAATTAGTAAAGGAAAAACCGGCTGACTGGCCGCCGTTACTGGAAGAACTCAAAAGCCAGCTGGCAACCATCAAGCATGAGCCTTACGAGGAAAAATGCTTGCGGTTTTTTGAAGTGATTTACTGGTTGGAAGGGAGGTAGGCTTGTGGATACTCATATTTTAGTCAGCTATTAAGCCCTGGCACCTTACATGACTAATACTTCAGCGGAGCAAAGCGAATCAAATACCAACCAGACATTAAGCTACATACGCACGAAATAGCCTGCGTACTATCTGTACTCCGTGGAACTACACTCATTAATAGCGAGCATAGTACGAGGCTTTAATTAGCACCTAAAAAAGCTTCAGACGCTCATTTAATCCAGTTTCAACACATCCAAAAACGCCTTTTGCGGCACCTCTACCTTACCGAATTGACGCATCTTCCGCTTACCGGCTTTCTGCTTTTCGAGTAGTTTCCGCTTCCGGCTGATGTCACCACCGTAACATTTGGCGGTCACGTCCTTACGCATGGCACTGATGGTCTCGCGGGCGATGATCTTAGCACCCACGGCGGCCTGAATGGCAATCACGAACTGCTGACGGGGCAGAAGTTCCTTGAGCTTTTTACAGATTTGGCGACCGAAGGCCTGGGCCTTATCCCGGTGGACCAAAGCACTGAGCGCATCCACGTTTTCGCCGTTGAGCTTGATGTCCAGTTTGACCAGGGCGCTTTCACGGTAGTCAAGGGGCTGGTAATCGAAACTGGCGTAGCCGCGGGTGATCGACTTGAGGCGGTCGTAAAAATCGAAGACGATCTCGGCCAGCGGTAGGTCGAATTGCAACTCTACCCGCTCGGGGCTCAGGTAATTCTGTTTTTTCAGGATACCCCGCTTATCGATGCAGAGGTTCATGATGGCACCGATGTAGTCGGTAGTGGTGATCACCTGAGCGCTGATGAACGGCTCTTTTACGAAATCCAGGTGGTTGCTGTCGGGCAGGTCCGTCGGGTTACGCACCCATTTTTCATCGCCGCCGGTAGTCCGTACCTGATAGCTCACGTTGGGAATAGTGGTGATCACGTCCATGTTAAACTCACGGAATAGGCGTTCCTGAACGATCTCCAGGTGCAGCATACCCAGGAAGCCACAGCGGAAGCCGAAGCCCAGGGCCACGGATGTCTCCGGTTCGAAGACCAGACTGGCGTCGTTGAGTTGTAGTTTTTCGAGGCTGTCGCGTAGCGGCTCGTAATCGTCGTTATCCAACGGGAAGATGCCGGCGAAAACCATTGGCTTCACTTCCTCGAACCCATCCAAAGCTTCGGCGGGCTCATCGGCCAGGGTGATGGTATCCCCCACTTTGATCTCGGAGCTGACTTTTACGCCCGTGATCACGTAGCCCACGTTACCGGCGCTGATGGCCTTTTGCGGTTCGTTTTCCAGTTTCATCACACCGATCTCATCCGCGGTGTACTCCCCTTCGGTATTAATAAATCGGACCTTATCCCCCTTACGCAGGGTACCATTCTTGATCCGTACGTAAGCGATGATGCCCCGAAACGGGTTGAACATACTGTCGAAGATCATCGCCTGCAGCGGTGCTTCGGGGTCGCCCACGGGTGGTGGGATACGGTCTACCACCGCGGCCATGATTTCGGGTACGCCGATCCCGGTCTTCCCGGAGGCCTCAATGATGTCTTCTCGCTCACAGCCCAGCAGATCGATCACCTGGTCGGCCATCTCTTCGATCATAGCGGTGGGCATGTCCACCTTGTTCAGCACGGGAATAATCTCCAGATCGTGCTCCAGGGCCAAGAACAGGTTCGAGATCGTCTGAGCCTGAATGCCCTGAGTGGCATCCACCAGCAGCAAAGCGCCCTCGCAGGCCGCAATGGAACGACTCACTTCATAACTGAAATCCACGTGACCCGGAGTGTCGATCAGGTTAAAGACGTACTCTACTCCATCCGTGTGGAGATAGTTCATCTGGATGGCGTGGCTCTTGATCGTGATACCGCGCTCCCGTTCCAGGTCCATATCGTCCAGCAACTGGTCCTTTTTCTGCCGCTCGGTCACGGATTGGGTATAATCCAGCAAGCGATCGGAAAGAGTTGACTTACCGTGGTCGATGTGCGCAATCACGCAAAAGTTACGAATCTGCTTCATAGCCTGCAAAGATACTATTTAGTCCGTTTGTATAGTGTAAAAACGTGTATTACTGTCGATTGGTTTTTATGGCTTCAACGTAGCAGGGTTTCCGGGAAATTGTATCTCATACGAATACCTCGAACCAACGTGCTTAGTCGGGAATCGCCCCCCTGATTATCCCGGGCTCGTCCGTACCCCGTTCCCGTCTTGCTCTGGTTGGACAGCGAAAAGTGCTGGATTCCCAGAAGCTTTGCTACTTTGAAGTCGCCCTGCCTTAAAATTTCGGCGGATTCAGGTGTTTGAAGTGACCGTTCAGTTCCGCTCGGTTGCGCAGCATATCGTTCTGGGAGCTGTCTCGTTCCGGCCGAATCGTTCGCAGATGATCGAGCATATATTGCTGCCGCTCGACGGCGTTGAATAAGGTGAGGAATTTATATTCCTGCTTTAAATCGAAACCACAGTAGTGAGCGACGTCATAGGTCCGAAACCCCTGATGGGCGTGCTTGACGAATTTGTCCACTTTCATCGCCCGGTAAATCTCCCGGATGAGCACCACGATCTCTTCGTTGATCAAATAGTCCTCCTCTTCTTCTACGTAGAGGTATTGCACATCACCGCCGGCGTAGAGTTTACGCCCCAGGGTGGGGTGAAATTTTTTGATCTGAAACACTCTCCTCCCGATGGTCCGGATGTCGCTCTCGCCACTGGCGTAGCGTTTGCTGACTTCTACCAACTCCACTTCGGTGGCAATGGGCAGCATTTCACCCTTGATCACCGTGGGAACGCCAAAAGTGATCCCTTCCGACTCGGCGTCGCGAATCAGCTGGCGGTATCGGGGTTCGAAAACATGCAAGTTCAGCGCTTCCCCGGGGTAAACGACGAGTTGAAGTGGGAAAAACGCTAGTTTTTCGTGCATTTGTTGGACTTTGTTGGACTAGATAAGTAGACTGGCGGTATATTGTTCATCCACGCCGCCGATAAAGATGATTAGTCGGTAAAGTCCATCCCTAAATTCCTGAATTCATGCCAAAGACCCGTTTTACACCTGTTTTCATACTCCCGTTCCTCATTTTTCTGTTCGCTTTATCCGCTTGTAAGGATCGCCAGGCCGAACCGGCGGAGAACTTGCCCCCGGAAACCCTTTCCAGTTTCATCAGCGGTTATACCAGTGGCGTGATCGGCCGATCGGAAACCGTTAAGATTCAATTCCCCGATGCCCTCGCCAAATCCGACCAGATCGGTCAGGAAGTAGATAATAAAATTTACTCCATCTCTCCGTCCTTTAACGGAAGTGCCGTGTGGGAAAACGCCCGCACGCTGGTCCTTATCCCCGACGAAGCAGGCTGGGAGCAAGGATCGGAATATTTGCTTACAATTGACCTGACAGAGCTATACCCGGATGCGGAAGGTGTGCGTAATTTCACGACTTCTTTTACTGTCCGCCAGACCCAACTCTCGGTAAACGTTGAAGGACTTTACACCCCCGACCCCAACCAACCCGAAGCCCAGCGATTAAATGGCACGGTGATTGCCAGCGATGGAGTTGATCAGGCTGCGCTCACCGACTTTATCACCGTTACTCAAAACAACCGTAAACTGCCCGTCAGCTATGCCGCCGAACCGGGTGATGACCGTCTCTTTTCCTTCACCGTAGACGGTGTAAAGCGGGGCGAAAAAGCCTCGGAAGTCAAGATCAGCTGGGACGCCACGAAAAGTAAGGGAATCGGCGACGCAAAGGGCGAACGCAGCCTGCCGGTAACCGCCAGCAACAACTTCCAGCTACTCACCGTAGAGTACAAGGCCGACGGTGACCCTCACGTAGAACTCCGTTTCAGTGATCCGGTCAGCGATAGCCAGGACCTTACCGGGCTGATCCGGTTGGGCAACAACAACCGCGTAGATATCCGCAGAGACGTAAACATCATTCGCCTCTACCTGCGCAGCGAACTCAGTGGCAGCCAGAACCTGCAAGTCTCGGGTGGGCTGAAGAACAGTCGAGGCAATGAGCTCGGAGAAGACATCAGTTGGCAGGTCAATTTCAGCCGCCCCGCCCCCCAATTACGTGCCGCAGCCGATGGAGCCATCATGCCCCACAGCGGGCAGCGGTTATTTCCGTTTGAAGCCATCGGACTGGAAGCGGTCAGGGTGGAAGTTTTCCGCATCTATGCTAAGAACGTTCAGCAATACCTGATGAACAACAGCCTGGACGGGCAGAAATACAATTACGGCATGAGCAGCGTGGGTCGCATTATTCACCAGGAACGCATTCCGCTCAAGGAACTAAGTGAAACGGGCTACGCCATGGACGACTGGAACCACTTTGCCGTTGACCTGAGCCGCTTCATCGACCAGGACGACCAGTCTATTTATCAGGTCCGCATCGGCTACGCTCTGGACGATGCTCGCAAGGACTGTGGCGTTACTGCCGCTGATTTCGGCATCAGCCGTGACCCGGCCAACGGTGATCGTAAACCCAAATATATCGGCTTCGACCAGGGACCTCCCTCCATCCTCGGTAATTATTACGGCATCTACAGAATGATGTACGACGGCTTCGACTGGGAAGATCGTGACGATCCCTGCAAACCGGCCTACTATAACTCCGATCGTTTCCTAACCCGCAATATTATTTCCTCCAACCTCGGCCTTATCGTCAAACAGAATAATGACCGACAAACCGTAGTGCTGACCACCGATCTGATTTCGGGAGGCCCCGCCAGTAACGTCAAAGTTACCCTCTATGACCAGCAGCAACAATTACTGGAGAAAGGCACGACCGACGTCGACGGCCGCTGGTTATTGGAAACGGATCGTAAGCCGATCTTCGTCGTAGCCGAACAGGACAAGGACGTTGCCTATTTGCGCCTCAACGAAAATAATGCCCTGAACACCAGCCGCTTCAATACCGGTGGCCGTTCCGTAGCCGGTGGGGTAAAAGGTACCTTCTACACGGAGCGTGGTGTCTGGCGGCCGGGCGATTCGGTTTACCTCAATTTTGTACTGGAAAACCGCTTGCTCAAACTTCCCAGCCGCTATCCGATCAACTTCACCCTCACGGATGTACGTGGCAACGTACGTGATCGCCGCACCGTCACTCCCGCCGCCGGCCAGATCTACCCCCTGTACTTCGCCACCGCAGACGAAGACCCTACCGGCAACTGGACCGCTACCGTGAAAGTGGGCGGACAGACCTACCGAAAATCCCTCAAGATCGAAACGATCAAACCCAATCGTCTGAAGATCGATCTGCGGGCGGCTCAGGACGGACCGATCAGCCCTGCCAACGATCGGGTCCTGGTAGAAGCCGCCTGGCTCCACGGCGCCCCGGCCGCTGGCTTGACCGCAGAAGTTCGTGGTCAGTTACAGGAAGCACCCAATCTATACGAGGAAAAATGGCCTAACTACGATTTTTCCGATCCTGCCCGTGCCCTGAATTATGTAGAAGAAGAACTACTGTTCGAAGATGGACTGGATGCGGCCGGCAAAGCCTCTTTCAGCCTTTCCTCCCTCGGAAGTGAACTGCCGGGCCCTCTGCGAATGGCTTTCAATACCCGAGTTTATGAACCGGGTGGCAACTTCAGTTCTGACAACGTTCGCCTGGAAGTCTCGGCTTACGATGCAATGGCTGGACTTAGCGTACCTACTACTAAATGGGGTTCCAAAAGACTACCCATCGGTGAGGCTTCTCCCGTGTCCGTAGCGGCCATTGACCCAGACGGCAAAGGTTTGGACGGCCGTAATCTAAGCGTTGGTCTCTACCGGGTCACGTGGCGCTATTGGTGGCAAGACGATAATGATAACGTCAGCCGCTTCAACAGCAGTAGCCACGAAGATGCCATCGAAACCTACGATGTCACTACCAGCGTCGACGGCCGGGGGCAAGTCAGTGTAACCGTACCTCGTTGGGGACGTTACTTGCTGCGCGTCTGTGATACCGAAAGCGGCCACTGTTCCGGCGATTATTTCTACGCAGGCTCCCCCCGCTGGACCGAGACCGACAAGGACGCCGCCGCCATGCTACCCCTCCGTATGGAAGATCGGGAGTACGCTCCGGGCGAAAGTACCAGCATTACCCTTTCCAGCGAATCCGGTGGTATGGTCCTGCTCACCCTGGAAAATGGAGAAGGCGTAATCGATACCCGCTGGATTGAAGCAGCCCCCGGCGAGTCGGTAATCCCAATCCAACTCGACGAGCGGATGGTACCCAACGTTTATGCCTCGGTCATGCTCATCCAGCCCCACGCTGAAACAATCAACAAGCGACCGATCCGACAGTACGGCATTATCCCGATCCGGGTGGTCGATCCTGAAACAAGACTGGAGCCAACCATAGCCACCGCTACCGAATACGAGCCGGAGCAGAACTTCTCCGTCACCGTCGCCGAAGCCGATGGGCAATCCATGAATTACACTCTGGCCATTGTAGACGAGGGGCTGTTGGGCCTCACCCGTTTTAAAACGCCCGACCTTTGGAACGATTTTTTCGCCAAAGAGGCCTTGCCCGTACGCACTTACGATCTTTACAACCAAGTCATCAGTAGTATGGACGGCAAGTTCAACCGCATCCTGGCAGTAGGTGGCGGCGATGCGGATGGAGATGGCGAAAAAAAGAAGGCCAATCGCTTCGAGCCGGTGGTCATGCACCTGGGGCCATTCTCTCTGGCTGCAGGTGCCCAGGCTACCCATGATTTCACGATGCCCAACTACGTTGGGGCCGTCCGGGTTATGGTCGTCGCCGAAGGCGGCCGCAACTACGGAAAGGCCAGTGAAAGCATTCCGGTGCGCAAAGACCTTATGATCCTCCCTACCCTCCCCCGCGTCATTGGTCCGGGCGAGACGATGGAACTACCCGTTAATGTATTCGCCATGACCGGTAAAGTAAAAAATGCCAACATTTCAGTGACGGAGGAAAGTGGTTTGGTTGACTTCAAAGTAGCAAAGACGCGGGCCGTATCGTTCTCTGCTCCCGGAGATCAATTGGTTCGTTTCCCCTTCCAGGTCGGCCAGAGAACCGGAGTGGCCCGCTTCGTGGTCAAGGCAGAAGGTAACGGCATTCAAACTACCCAGGAAATTGAGATCGACGTCCGAAACCCCAACCCCCTGGAATCGAGGTCAACAGATCTTGTTCTGGCTGCCGGCGAGAGCAAAACTTTCGATTACAATCCTTTCGGGGATATGGATAGCCGGGAAGCTACGCTGGAAGTCAGTACGCTCCCGCCGCTGAACCTGGACCGTCATCTCCGCTACCTGATCCGCTATCCTTACGGCTGCGCCGAACAGACCACCGGCCCCGCTTTCGCCCAGGTCAATCTGGACAAGATGGTGGAACTGACCGACGAGCGTAAAAAGGAAGTGCAGAACAACGTCCGGGGCGGCATCGACCGGCTCGTTAATTTCCAGACTTCCGACGGTGGTATGGGCTACTGGCCCGGAGCCTCAAAAGCCCACCCCTGGGCGAGTAATTACATCCTCCATTTCTTCCTGGAGGCAGAAGCCGCCGGTTACACCATCCCCATCAGTACCAAGGACCGGCTGATCAAGTACCAGCAAAATGCGGTGGCCAACTGGCGCAGCTCTTCGGCTTACGATTACTACAGCAGCACGCAGCAGCGACAATTCGACCACGCTTACCGTCTTTTCACCCTGGCTCTGGCCAACAAGGCGGATTTGGGTGCCATGAACCGACTCCGTTCCGGTAAATCGCTGAATACCAATACCCGTTCTTTCCTGGCCGCCGCCTATGCCCTGACCGGCAAAGCTTCCATTGCCGGTGATTTACTCACTTCAAATAATGTTGTCATTGAAGACTACCGAGAATTGGGCTATACTTTCGGTAGCAGTGTCCGTGATCGCGCTATCCTATTATCCGTTTATGGGCGTTTGGGTATGAATGATCGCGCCGGTCAACTCGCTCTACGTCTGGCCAGGGACGTCGGTGACCGCCGTTACCTGAACACCCAGGAAGCTGCCTTCGTCATTACCGCTTTCACTAAGTACGCTGAGATCAGCGCCCAGGGCAGCAAAGTGGTCAACGTTGATTACGTAGCCCCCGATGGTGGCAGTAATCAACTGGCGGCTAATAGCGGGTTACTTCAAATCGAATTACCCACGGCGAGTGACGGCAACTTCACCCTACGCAACAATGGCAACACAACCGTTTACGCCACGACCATCCTCAGCGGTAAGCCACTGCCAGGTGAGGAAGTGGAACGCTCTAATGGTATTGAACTAGGTGTCAGCTACGAAGATCTGGACGGTAATCCACTGGATGTTAGCAACCTCACCAGCGGTACTGATTTCATAGCAGTCTACAATGTTGCCCCCAAGACCGATCGATACCGCTACTACCAGAACATGGCCCTGCAACAGATCGCCGCCAGTGGCTGGGAAATCAACAACGAACGCATGGGCTTCATTCAATCCGAAGACGACCGTCTCTACGAGGATGGCGACTATAGCGACCGCACCGACAACAGTTACCGATACCAGGATTATCGCGACGCCCAGGTCAATACGTTCTTCAACGTCCGTTACAATCGCCGTAAGGAATACCGGATTCGGATGACCGCCGCCTATCCCGGCCGCTATTACCTACCCAGTCAGTTGGCCGAAGCAATGTACGATCCGGAGGTGATGGCCAGAACTAAAGGACAGTGGGTTACCGTGGAGTAATGATTTATTATATCGATGATGCTATCATTAGATCATTGCTTCATCAAATCATTACCTCATTAAATCATTGCTTCATTAGATCATTACCTCATTAGACACCTGATCCCGGAACTTCCCACACCCTGGAACCCGTTCTTCCCTCGTCAACAACGACCAACCGACGATGGCCAACAAGAAAATACGCCAGAAAGACGTGGAGAACCTCGGATACCCCAAAGGCAAGATTGCGGCCTTGGCGGTAAATATCTTACGTGGGCCTTTTCGTAAGCGATCGCGGGAATGGCAACTGGCCAGTTTGAAAAACTTACTGGAAAGACCAGAAAGTTTTTTGGATGATGAGCATTGGTCTCCGCTGGCCATTAAGCTCGGAGCCGAGTTTGCCGAAGCGGCAAACTTCGAAAGCCCCGAACTACGAAAGGAGAGAGCTCCGTTTACCGAGTTCGGTAACGAAGCCATCATTGCCCCTAGTGCCAAACAACAGCTCTACGATGCCCTGCGACTCCCAGTGTCCGTCGCCGGTGCATTGATGCCTGATGCTCACCATGGCTACGGGTTACCCATCGGCGGTGTACTGGCTACGGAAGGTGCCGTCATCCCCTACGGGGTTGGTGTAGACATCGGCTGCCGGATGTGCCTTACCGTTTACGATCTACCCGGCGAACTGGCGGTAAATGATCAATCCAGATTGGCTGGCTACTTACGTAAAAACACCGCTTTCGGCGAGGGAAAACTGGACCATCCTTTTGACGATGCCATCCTGGAACACGAAACTTTCCGTCTCTTGCCCGAAGCCAAACGACTGCGCGACAAAGCCGCCCTACAGATCGGTTCCAGCGGAGGTGGCAACCATTTCGTGGAGTTCGGCATTGCGGATATTCCGAATAAAAATCACTGGAGAATTCCTGGCAATCGTTACCTGGCTGTCTTATCGCACAGCGGTTCCCGGGGGATGGGCGCGGCCCTGGCCATGCACTTTACTAAGGTGGCCATGCAGGAAACCCGATTACCTAAAGCACAAAAGAACCTGGCCTGGCTCAGATTGGATTCCGACGCTGGGCGCGCCTACTGGGCCGCCATGCAACTGGCTGGTGATTACGCTACGGCCTGCCACGACCATATCCATAGACGAATGGCTAAATCGCTGGGCATACGCCCTATATTCAAAGTAGAGAACCACCACAACTTCGCCTGGAAAGAAAAGCTAAAAGACGGTCGTGAAGTAGTCGTCCATCGAAAAGGAGCCACTCCTGCCAAACGAGGCGAGTTGGGTATTATCCCCGGCTCCATGACGGCCCCGGGCTTCATCGTCGCCGGACGAGGGAACGCAGATTCATTGCAATCCGCCAGTCACGGAGCGGGACGGTTGCTCTCCCGCACCGTTGCCAAAAACAGCACTACCCGCAGTGCCCTCAAAAAACTTTTGGACGCGCACAAGGTCACCCTTATCGGTGGCGGACTCGACGAAGCGCCCGGCGCCTATAAAGATATCCGGGCCGTCATGCGTGACCAGGCAGACTTAGTGGATGTTTTAGGGACCTTTACACCGAAGGTAGTTCGGATGGCTTGATTCCAGCTCGTCGGCCGAGGCGGACGTTTACGGTCTGACTCGTCCGACAAGCAGAGGTAAATTAACAATATCCGCTCAACGGACGAGTCAGCTCCTGGCATCGCGCCGTGACGGGCGAGCTCACGTTTACTTCAACTCACCAATTACCCTGGCAATACGTTCGATCGCTTCTTTCAGTTCTGCCTCACTGGCGGCGTAGCTGATCCGCAGACAGTCCGGCGCTCCGAAAGCGGCACCGGTTACCGTGGCGACGTGGGCTTTCATCAGTAAGTACTCGGCCAGATCGTCGCTGTTGTTGATGGTGTAGTCACCGCCGTCGGTCTTACCGTAAAGTTCGCTGACATCGGGGAAAATATAAAAAGCACCCTGAGGCCGGTTGACGCGGAAGCCCGGCACCTTACCCAGACCTTCAATCATCAACTCACGGCGACGTTCAAAGGCCGCCTTCATTTCATGAGTTGGGGCCAAACTTGAATTCAAAGCAACAACACCCGCAGACTGGGCGATGCTGTTGGTGCCACTGGTACTCTGGCCCTGCATCTTCGATACAGCTTTGGCAATTGCCAATGGAGCTCCGATATAGCCCAACCGCCAGCCGGTCATGGCAAATCCTTTGCTGAATCCGTTGACCGTGATCACCCGCCCCTTTAACTCGGGAAAGGTACCGATGGAAACGTGCTTGCCGGTGAAGTTGATGTGTTCGTAAATCTCGTCGGATACCACCAGTACGTCGGGATACTTACTCAGCATTTGCGCGATGGCGCTCAACTCTTCGTAGGTATAGACCGAGCCGGTAGGGTTACAGGGTGAGCTGAACAACATAAATTTAGTCCGCTCCGTGATAGCGGCTTCGATGGTTGCGGCGCTTACTTTATAATCTTCTTCAATGCCAGCACCCACGGGCACGGGTACGCCGCCGGATACACTTACGATGTCGGAATAACTGACCCAATAAGGGGCCAAAATGATCACCTCATCACCTTCGTCCAGCAAAGCCCAGGCCAAGTTGGCGATACTCTGCTTGGCACCGGTAGAAACCACGATCTGCTCCGGAGCGTAGTCCAAACCGTTTTCCCGCTTGAATTTATCGGAAATAGCTTGCCGCAATTCGGGAATACCCGGTACGGGAGTGTACTTGGTCTTGCCTTCATCCAGGGCTTGCTTAGCAGCATTTTTAATGTGCTCCGGAGTATCAAAATCCGGCTCGCCGAGGCTGAGACTGATCACGTCATGTCCCTGGTCCCTCACCTCACGGCCTAGCGCGGCCATGCGGATAGTGGCAGACTCAGACATGTTCTGAACACGGGTGGATAGTGGATTCTTGGCCATGGGGATTTAATTTTCCGCAAAGCTAAGGCGTAGCCCAATTAAGTGTTACACCGCTGCAAACTTAATTTCAAAGTAATTACGGTTTGCCAGGCGCTCGCCACTTGTTGTGTGGCCACGGATTTAAAATGAGCATTGCTACTTTGCTAGTTTAAAGAAGACAGCTGCGCTGCAAGAGCATAGATAATAGACCGCTGTGCTTTTAGCTATCACTTCAACGCGAAAGTGTAGTCAGCACTATAGAACTGCAGTCTATTTTCTATACTCTGGTTTCTAAGTTCTTTTTTGTCTTCAAAGTAGCAATGCTTTCATTACCGAATCAACGTAATGTCTCCACTGTAAACAACCTCACTTCCGTCTTCGAGCCTGAGCTTGTACATATAAACGAAGACGGCAGGGTTCATTGGCTCACCGTTCAGCGTGCCATCCCAGCCCTGGGCGGGCGTATTGGGTTGGAAGTCGTAATTCTGGAACACCATATTGCCCCAGCGGTCGAAGATATTGACGGACAAAACCTCTTCCACCCGCTCTTCGGCAAAGAGAAGGAAAATGTCGTTGGTACCATCGCCATTGGGTGAGAAGGCAGAGGGGATGTAAACACCCAATTCGTCCGGAGCCAGCACCTGTAAGGGAGCCGAAGCCCGGCAACCATTCTGGTGAACGACGTCCAGGATATAGGTCAGGGAATTTTCGCCGGTGATATTGGTCACCAGGCAGGTATCGCAGGAGAGGTTTTCCGGTGGTGACCACTGTACAATGGCCAGTTCCTCTACCGGAACGTTGACTACACCCCTCACCTGCTGGGTTTCACCAATTTCAAGCTCCAAAAAGGGAATCAGATCCAGTGTGAGCCCGGGCCCCGCATCTACGGTCAGTACCGTATCCATGCGACAGCCGTTATCGTCAATGATCTCCAGAAAATATTCGCCGGGTGATAAGCCACCGTAGAGGCCACTGCTGCCCACCGCTTGGCCATCGAGAAATACATCATAAGGCGGCGTACCTCCGGTAATGGGTTGCATGACGATATTGCCGTTATTCAGTCCGTCACACAGTTCTGGGAATACCTCCAGAGAGGATACGGCCGGCGGCTCGAAAGCGCTGGTGACCAAGGCCGCATCCGTGGCGATACAACCACCTTCATAGGAGCCGATAAGCGTGTACAAGCCGGCTTGATCAACGACTGCGTCGAGCCCCGTAGAAATCAATTGCTCACCCAGCCACCACTGGAATACGCCTTCTTCCGATGAACTTCCCTGCAGGACCGTTGAGGTGACCGTACAATTAAGTTCACCGTCGGATCCAGCGTTGACCTCCTGCGGGCAGAAGGAACAGGGCGGCGGAGGGACCAACAAAGCGACCGTTTGGCAATCCGGATTTTCCGAGTCCTGGATAATCAACTCAACATTTCCACCGGCAATCGGGTAAGGCCCGGCCGTGACCACCATACCGTAAGAGCCGGAAAGGCTGCCGTCGGCCGTTTGCCATTGGCCGGAGGTGTTCTGACCATTGATGATCAGTTCGAAGGTGAAGGTATCGTCACTAGGGTCCATATTCGTACCCAAATCGTTGCAACTGATGGCCGTGACGCTGGATTGCAGCAGGCAGTTTTCCGCACAGGGAATAAGTTCAGGGCTCAGCTGATCATCAGCACAGCCGTTCTCAGAGACGTCTCTCACCTCAATCAAGGGGGTAGAACCATCGGCGGGCAGTTCAAAGGTAGCTACTGTTCCGTAGGTAAAAGTACCAACCGAGTTGCCAGCCGCCAGGACCTCAAACTGTCCGGCCGGACCGGGATTCTCTACCGTTACCTCGACGCTGAATACATAGAAGTCATCATCGGGGTCGGTGATGGTTCCGTTATTATTACACTCGAGGTTAAACATGACGATGTTCAGATCACAAACCGGCGAGCAAGTAGCCGGAGCATCTACTGAAACGCCAGTCATACAGGTTCCCTCCAGAGCATCTACGATGTCTAGGCTTACCGTTCCACCAGCAACCGGGTAAGGACCGAAAGTGACCGCTACGCCGTAGGGCTGGGGATCGGCAGATCCTGCAATCTGCCAGTTACCAGAAGTGTTTTCGCCGGTAACCATTACTTCGAAGGTGAAAGTGTCATCACCGGGATCGTTCGTACCGTTATCGTCGCAAATCGGATCGGTGGCCGTGGCAGTGATGCTACAAACCGGGGAACAGGTGGTTGGCGCATCTACCGAAACGCCAGTGGTACAATCCGCTTCCAGCTCATCCAGGATGTCCAGGTTTACCGTTCCACCAGCAACCGGGTACGGACCGAAGGTTATCGCCACGCCGTAGGGTTGGGGATCGGCAGATCCCGCGACCAGCCAGTTTCCGGAAGCATTCTCACCAGTGACCAGCACTTCAAAGGTGAAGGTATCGTCACCGGGGTCATTGGTACCGTTATCGTCACAGATCAAATTAGTTGTCGTGGCGCTGATGCTGCAAACCGGGGAGCAAGTGGCCGGAGGCACGATCATTACTTCCGCCGTACAATTATTCTCCAGGGTATCCAGAACGGTGATACTGACGGGGCCATTAGCAATCAGATAAGGCCCGAAGGTAACGGCCGTTCCGTAGGGATGCACCTCATTACTGTCAGCGGCCAGCCAGCCACCCGAGGTATTCTCTCCGGTAACGGTCAGTTGGAAAGTGTAGGTATCGTCACTCGGGTCGTTCGTACCATTGTCGTCACAAACCGGCTCGGTGGCAACGGCGCTAATACTACAAACCGGCGAGCAAGTGGGCGGAGGGTCCACGGCAACTCCAATAGCACAGTTCTCATTTTCCGTGTCGACAATGCCCAGCGTTACAGCCCCGCTATCTATCGGGAACGGGCCAAACACGACTACTACGTCGTAAGGATGCACCTCGGTACTGTCCAGTAAATTCCAGGTGCCCGAAGTATTTTCTCCGGTGATGGTGATCTCGAAGAAAAACACATCGTCTCCGGGGTCATTCGTGCCGTTATCGTCGCATATTATCTCGCCGGGAATAACTATTAGTTCACAAGCACCGTTACAGGGAACCAGCGGGCCAATTTCCTGGCCGATCAGACAAGTATCCTGGCCAACGTCCATAAACTCGATCAGCGGGCTGCTACCGTCGGCGGGCAGGGTGAAGGAGCCACCTTCTCCGTAAGCGAAAACGCTCTGGAGATTTCCGTCGACCAACACGTTAAAGCTGTCCGCCGGAGTGATATTGATGGCCGTGGCATCTACGGTGATATCGTAGAAATCATCCGTATCATCAGCGATGGTGCCATTGTCGTTGCAGCTTACCGTAAGATCTACGATCTCCAGGGCGCAATCGTCCGAGCAGGCGGTTGGTGGCATCACGTCGATGGTGACGGGGCATTCCATATTCGCGTCGTCGGTGATCGTCAGGTTTTGCGGGCCGTCGCCGATCGGGAATGGCCCGATTATGGTCGTGGTCCCGTAAGTGCCACTCCAGCCACCGGGCTCGGCACTCCAGCTGGTCGATCCATTCAGGTTAACACCACTAATGGTCAATTCGAAGGTGAAGGTATCGTCCGTAGGGTCCAGACCAGTGCCGTTATCGTCGCAAAGAATATTAGCGACGGTTTCCAATAAGGTACAACCTCCGGAACAGGGAACAAGCGGGCCTACCGACTGATCCAGCAAACAGAAAGGGCTCTCCGTATCCGCAAAGCGTACATTCGGGCTACTACCGTCGGCGGGCAGGGTAAAAGTGATCGTTTCTCCGTAATTGTAAGTACCGATCAGGCCGGCCCCCACCAGGATATCGTAGGTGTTGGCCACCGAACCATTCTGGGCAGAAACATTCACGGTAAACGTGTAGAAGTCATCAGAGGGGTCCTCGTCGGTACCGTTGTCGGAGCAAACTGACTCAAAGGTGTCGGCCGTAAGCTGGCAATCCGAGGAACAGGGTGTCAGATCGGGAACACTCTCTTCGGTGGAGCAGCCCGTCGAATCATCAGTAAAAGTCACCGTAAAGGCGGGAGTGCCGGCGGGCAGTGTCCAGGAATTCAGGTCTCCGTAAGTGAAACTTCCCCAGTTCGTCGTTCCGTCAAAGGCGGTGTAAGTCCCTGCGTTACCCTGGTTGTTATCTACCGTAAAGTTAAAAGTGTAGAAATCGTCATCGGGGTCACTGCTTGTCCCGTTATTATCGCAGCTGAAGTTGAAGATCGACAATGTCAGCTCCAATCCCACTGCTACGTTGAAGTCAGCCGAATCCACACAACCGGCGGTATTTTCCACGTACAGTACGTAGTCACCGGCAGCCAGATCAGGAAAGAAAGGATCGCTCGTAAAATCAGTACCGTTGATGCTGTAACTCTCGCCAGGGGGGGTGGTCACCATCAGGGTTCCGTCGCTATCTCCCAGACAGGTTTCATTCGTAACATCGAACGCTAAAACGGGTGGCAAGTTGACGATCAATTCCAGTTCCACGATCGACGTACAACCGTCTCCGTTTTCCACTACTACGAAAACAAGCTGGGCGAATGGCGTTGTATTTATATAGTCAGTCCCCAACGCGTCCTCCCCCATTTCCGCGTCCTCAAATGAGGCGTAATAAGTAAAGGCCAGTCCCGGCACGTTACTGATCTGAGGCTGGGCATCGGTAAGATCAAATAATGCCAGTCCATCCTGATCCGTATCACAGAGCGTAAGCGTTGCGTTATTACCTGCTGGATTGGCGTTGATTTCCAGACTGACCAGCGTCCGCAGAGAACTGACGCAACCGTCGACGAGTTCTTCGGCTTCCACGTAATATTCGTAAACACCAACCGCCGTTTCCGTGGGCGTAAAGCTAAGGGCGGCACTCAGAAAAGGTGTGCCACCCGTGGGCGTATCGTACCAATTGGCCGTTTGTCCGGCCATGACCGTTACCGTCAGTGCCGGATTAACTTCACCTGCACAGATCACGAAGGGGCCACCGGCTACCGGGGGTGCTACATTCGGGCAATTACAATCCGGCGGGCTCACCGTCACCGTCGTTGAACAGTCCAGATTATCCGGGTTAGTACCCGTCACATCGATGGAGTTGGCGATCGGGATACCGGTGACGCTGAATTGACCACCGCCCAGGTCATTAAGGGTACCGCCACCGCTGTTGGTGATCGTCAGATTGCCTGCATCGATAAAAACATCATAAAACATCAGGTCGGCGGAGCAGTTCAGGCTGAGAATTTCGAATTCTACCGGAGGCAAAAGCTCAATTTCCACGTTGGCCGTATCCGGGGTACATTCGCCGCCGGCCGCCGTCACATATTGGAAAGTATAGCTGCCCGCCATGAGGCCGGACATATCCACGTCTTCGGGGTCGATCAGGTTAACATTTGTGGCGTCCGGGTCCAGCCAGCTGCCTCCAGGTTGGGGATTTCCGCCTAGCAAAGTAGCAATGTCTACACTGGCGGCATCGGCTGCACATATCTGATCGCTTCCGTCCTCACCGGCATCGGGAGCAGCTTCAATGTTTATCACGAAAGTGGCTTCTACCGTACAGCCGTTGCCATCATCGGCCAGGATGTGATAGGTCGTCGTATCCGTAGGGCTCACCATTGACGATGGCAGTTCATTACCGGTATCGGCCGGGGTGGCGGAGTGAAAGGTGATCGTCAGCATTTCTCCGTTAGTGGCCATTACATTTACGCTGTCGAGGTCGAAAGCTCCGCCTTCACAGATCGTCACTTCGGTGGGCGTCACCGTTATTTCCAGCCCCTCCTGAAGTGTCACATTTTGTAGATGGACCAGCGTCGCACCGGTACAATTACTGGTATAGACCCAGCGATAAACCTGTTCCACGTCACTGACCACGATCGTTTGTGGCGTCACCGTACCGGATATCTGGCAATCGCCCTGTCCACCATTGTCGTAGGCCAGGGGTGGATTGATCGGAAAATCTTCGTTACAGCCTAACACCAAGTCGGCGGGCGGATCGATAAAGATCGGGTCCGGCACGGGCAGCACGGTGATGATGCGATCATTGGTTATTACATCTCCACAGGGTGAAATGTATTCCCAGCGAACCACCAGATCACCGCCACATTCATCAACACCACTGACAATGAACGGATTGACCTGGCCGGAAAGGGCACAGTCATTATTTAATCCATTGGTATAGGAAAGCGGCGTCAGGATATCTGCCGGTATCTCACCGCAGTTCACGGTAACGTTGGGCGGTGGATTTATGAAAGCAGGAAGTGCGCCGGGGTTAACGACCAGGTTCTGCTGGTGAGTAATGGTACGGTTACACGCATCCGTAAAGGACCAGTCATTTGTTAAGGTCCCGCCACAGGCATCCAATGATCCGGTCTGCACGGGATCAACGCTGCCCTGAATGGCACAACTCCCCGACTCACCGTTCGTATAATTCAAGGCATTGGCCGAGCCGGAGGGTATATTGTCACAAGTAAAGGTTCCGCTGGCCGGCAAAGAGGTAAAGGTGGCCGGTGGCACCTGCTGAGCAGTAATGGTCTGTACGTGTTGGATCGTAAATCCACAATCATCGGTAAAGGTCCAGGTATAAACCAGTTCTCCGCCACATACGCTGGTGTTGTCCGTGATAACGGCGTTGACAGAGCCCGCAATGAGGCAATTACCCGATGATCCGTTCGTATAACTCAGTGCCGGAGCCGGCCCGGTCGGAATATCTGCACAACTGGCCGTATAACTGGCCGGCAGATTCGTAAAAGCGGCTTGGGGAGCAGGTTGGATCGTAATGACCTGTACATGAGTGATGGGGCGGCCGCAATCGTCGGTGAAGGTCCAGGTGTTGGTAATCGTGTTTCCGCAGATGCCGAAAACGCCGGTGGTTACCGGTGAGACACTTCCGGAGATCAGGCAATCGCCGCTGGCTCCGTTGGTATAACTCAAGGGTGCTGCCGGTCCGCTGGGTGCGTTTACACAACTGACGGTCTGGTTGGGCGGAGGATTGATGAAAGCCGCCACCGGAGCAGGTTCAACGGTAATGGTTTGGACGTGGGTAATGGGTCTGCCACAATTATCGACGTATTCCCAGGTATAAGTGATGGTGCCACCACAGGCATCCGCTCCTCCCGATTCCACGGCAGGTACCGAGCCGGCGATCTCACAACTTCCGGTCGCACCATTGGTGTAGCTCAGAGCCGGTGGCGGAGCCGTGGGAATATTAGCACAACTAACGGTTTGGTTAGCGGGAGGATTAATGAAAGCCGCTACGGGCGCGGGATCAACCGTTATTGTCTGTACGTGGGTGATGGGGCGACCACATTCATCGGTAAAATTCCAGGTATTGGTGATGGTACCTCCGCAAATATCGCTGCTGCCAGATTGCACAGTCGCTACGCTTCCACTGATCGCGCAACTCCCGGATTCTCCATTTGTGTAGCTAAGCGGGGCCGCCGGACCGGTAGGGGCATTCGCACAGCTCACGGTCATATTGGCTGGTGGATTAACGAAGGCGGCGATCGGAGCCGGATCTACGGTAATCGTTTGTACGTGCTGGATGGGCCGACCACAAACATCGGTAAACTGCCAGGTATAGGTGATCGTACCGCCACAGATATCTGCACTGCCCGATTGGACGGCTGGAACCGAACCGCTGATCGCACAACTCCCACTTTCTCCATTGGTATAACTCAGAGCCGCCGCCGGGCCGGTTGGGGCATTGGCGCAAGTGACGGTCATATTAGCCGGTGGATTGACGAAAGCGGCTACTGGCGCAGGTTCTACGGTAATGGTTTGTACGTGGGTGATCGTGTTGCCACAAGGGTCGGTGACCTCCCAGGTATTGGTGATCGTACCACCGCAGATGTCGGAACTGCCCGACTGTACGGCCGGTACCATACCCGAAAAATCGCAACTGCCCAAGCCACCGTTCGAGTAAGAAAGGCTGGGCGGCGTACCGGTAGGAGCATTAGCACAACTGACGGTCATACTGGCCGGAGGATTCATGAAAGTCGGTGGTGGCGGCGGATCTACGGTAATGGTCTGCGTATGGGTACCAGTGTTGTTGCATTGGTCGGTGTAGGTCCACATACGGGTAATGGTACCGCCGTTACAAAGATCGGCAGAGCCAGATTCGGTACCGGCTACGCTGCCCGACCCATCGCAATTGTCGGTCCAGCCCAAGTCCATGAAGGGCGGAATGTCGTCCACGCAACTCAGACTCAGGTTTGGAGGTGGGTTTGGGAAGACGGGAGGCTCGTTGTCCTCAAAACTGATATCGATATTGGCCAAGTCACAACACTCGTCGGTACAGTCGATGGTGCCGATGTTCATGCCCACGAAAGGAACAACCGAGCCACCGGCCGTTTCGTAGTTGTAACTGTAAATGATAAAAGTGGCGCAAACATCTGAGAACAAGGACCCAGTGTTGCCATTGATGATTTGAGTAACCGTACCGGAGGCATCGGTCACCAATAACACCTGGGTGTAGTCGGGGTCATTGTGGAAGCCACTGACACTGAAATTAATGGTATTTCCGGGGCAAGTGGGATTGGGATTTGCCGTCAGATCGCCGGCGTCCGCGTCACAGTCGATACAATTCAGGAAAGGTGCCGCCGGTCCGGTCCATTCCATGGAAAAACCGGAGGAACTGCTCTCGTAATTGTCGATCAACAAGTAGTATCCCTCGCCGGGATTGACCGATATCATGGATACGAAGCCATCACCAGCAGGCGTTTCCGAAACATCAGTTGCCCCCATTCCCATTCCGGTTTGTGGACAGAAGGCGCAGTTATCACCTGCGAAAGAGCAACGAATGGGACTTCCCAGGTTACCACAACCTACATCGGGGCCAAAAACGGCGAAATCATAATCTTCGCCGGAACCGGCGTCCGGCGTAAGCGTAAACCCCAACAATAAACCCGGGGGTGCGTTATCCTGAATTTCAAAGTAGTACCAACTCGACTGATGCTCGCCACTAAGACAGCCATCGCTGTTGGCACCACTGGCAAAATCATTCATCCCTGCCCCCGTAGGATTCAGTGAAATATTATCGTCACTACAAATGACTTCGGCGTTAACGCAGTCATTATTACTCTGCGCTGTAAGTGCGCCAATGAATAACAGTCCTAAAAATATAAGTGTGCATCTCGTGTAGTCGTTCAACATTAATCCCTCGTTTTCTGTCCTATGCAGGCAAAAATAGCGAAAGATGGTAACTGCGCGGAGATTAATTGGCACAAAGCCGCGAATCCGCGAATAAAGCGTAAACCAGCATCTGTCTGCCAGATGACCGAGAAAAAGTTGCGCCCCCACTTGTGATCTACGGCAATGACATAATTTACTGACAGAAAAATTTTCAGTTTCTCAAACTACCTGTTCATGCGCTGTGCGATACTATTTCTCTTTACCAGCCTTGCTACTTTGTTAGCCGGTCAAAGTTGGGTGACTGTCCCGGGCACCTTTGGTCCTCAGCGTTATGAAGACCTCACCTTTGTCAACGATAGCCTCGGCTTCGCCGTTTCCAGCGACGGCCCCGTGCTGCGCACTACCGACGGCGGTTTAAGCTGGGTGATCACGGAAATATTCCCCCCGGAAGAATACCTGAGAGCGGTGGAGTTCCTGGACGATTCCCTGGGGTTCACCAGTAGCCTGAGTGGACGAATCTTCAAAACTGAAGACAGCGGTTTTAACTGGACGCAGGTGGATCTGGAATTGTCTCCCGGAGCCGGCATCTGTGGTTTCGAACACAAGGACGATGTGGTCTGGGGCGTCGGTATCTTCGCCTACCCCGCCGTGCTGATCAAAAGTACCGACCGGGGTGAAAATTGGACGATCTCCAGCCTGGACAGCCTGGCTGACGGGCTGGTTGAGGTCTATTTCCGGAACGAACAGACAGGATTCATCGGAGGCATCAGCGAGGCGGAAGGGGCTGTAATTCTCCGTACTGACGACGGTGGTGACAATTGGCGCAACGTCTTTACCTCGGCCATACCCGCTGATTATGTCTGGAAGATATTTCCCGTCGGCCCCGATACGCTTTACGCCTCCATCGAGAGTCTTTTCAGCCCCAGTACGACCATCGCCCGCTCCTACGACGGCGGTGAGAACTGGACGGAAGAAGTGGTGGAGATGACCTTCAACGACATTCAGGGCATTGGCTTTCTCGATGGGCAGACCGGCTGGGTGAGTCCCCGTAATTCCCCCGGCTACCTTACCCAGGACGGTGGTGATAACTGGACGCGCATGGCCGGCATCCCCAGTAATATCAATCGCTTTTACAGCCGCCCCGACGGGACACTGTTTGCCGGGGGGAGCGCGATACATTATTATCAGTCAGACACTACGGTCGTGAGTTCTACCGCCCAGTTGCCCGTACACCGTAACACGATTTTGACGGCCTTCCCTAACCCCGTGCATGAGCAGTTAAATTATCGCCTGGAAGCTACTCGACCCACCAACCACCGGATCGACCTCTTCAGTGCGGATGGCCGCCACCTCAGCAATCTGGCCACGGGGCGTATAGCTCCGGGCAGCTACACGGAAAGCTATCGTTTGCCCGCGAATTTCCCCGATGGCACCTTTTTCCTGGTCTTGCGGAGTGATGATGCGATGCAAGCGATCAAGATAAACCGTCGTTGAAATCAGCAATTTCCAATTAATTCTAAACCCGGTCCGCCTTTGAGTCGAATGGGATTACGGGGTGATGCCGATACCCCCCTAACCATCAATAGTGATGGGTCAGGGCAGAATGTAACTAATGGCTTCGTACTTGAGATCCGCTTCGCTGAGTTGTTCGGAGAAGGTGAATTCTACGGAAATTGACTCTCCGGGACCCAGCAAACGGATATTGGTTTCCCGACTTTCGGTGGAGGTTTTCAGGGTTGCTTCAATCGCCAGGTTCAGTACGCTTACGTCACCCCGGTTGGTGACGCTGACGGGCACGACCCAATTGCCATTGCGCTGTTCAATCTGATCGTTCTGAACCGCAAAATCAAACGATGGCCGCTCTACGGGTTGTAACATTGACCAGATAAAGTAGATCAACAAAGTGGCGACCAGCAAGATACTCGTCAGTCGAATACTCCAGCTCACCAGCGTGGGTGGTGGGTCTTGTTGGTAAATAGAACGCTCGGCGCCGTTTCCCCCTTTTTTCAGTTCTTCGGATGGTGACATAGTCGTTTTCTTTGAGATTTATAGGACAAGCCGCCCGGCCGAGCCGCCCAGATTTGTTACATAACCCAAAACAATGATCCAGGGAAGAGCAAAATCCAGCGGAGTGTCAATGGTCAGGTAGCCGAAGGTCCAGAGTAAGGCAGCACTTACAATAAGGGCGATGGCGTAGGAGACAAAGGTTTCTACCCAGTCGTTGCTCAGCATCACGGCACCGTCATCGTCTTCCTGCACAAAATTGGCCATGAAATTCATTGCGTAAGAAACGATGACGGAAAAGATCATGATCATAATCACCTGGTGCCAGCCCAGGGAGTTGGCGATGATGATGGGCTCTGCGGTAGGGGCAATATTGAACGCAAACATCAGGGAGCCTAGAGTAGTGCCCATGAGTTTGCGTACATCCACTGAAAACTGATCTTCCAGGTGAGGCTTGTTGGCCGGATCACCACCCCCCAACTGGTTACGGGCCAGGCTTGCACCGAAACTGGTGGGTAAGGCTTCCAGGGCAATCATTTTTACGGTGATTTCAAAACTGATCTGGTGGGTGATCTGGTCCATCAGTAAAAGGGTGATCGCGCTCGCAATCATACCGACGCTGAGGGAAACCGCTGCATCCCACCAGGGTGCTTTTCTCGATTCTGCATCCTTGTGACCGGAAAAAACGCTGTAGCCGACATTAGCCAAATACGCCAAAACCGTGACGATAATCAGGTCCACGTCGGCCATTACCCGCGCTCTTTCCCACATTTCCATGGTATAGTGCAGTGGAACGGCAAAAAAGAGGGCCCCGCAAAATGCTCTGACGTAATCTTGTAACTCTACTTTATAGAGTAATTTTGATTCATCTCCCTGGATCAACCTGGCAGAAATAGGTGAGTAACTAAGATTTTTAAGAAAGAATGGCATTCGTTGGTTTTAGTTACGTGCCCGAGTAGCGATTTGCTATACCCGTCTACAACCTCAAACGATGCATCTGGTTTACTACGATTGATTATTTACCTCAACTTTGCTCCCGGAAATTTTACCGGCAACTTATAGGCCACTTGATCGTTTGAACTACTGATGGCTGATCTGATAAAAACTTTTGCTTTGTTGTTGCTTTCACTTACCGTGAACCAGCTGAATGCTCAATTGTCCGTTGCTCATGCACCGCAGTTTTTACTTCCTGTTTCCTTCCAGCATAGCTACTTTGTCAGTCAAAATGATAAGACTCCACCCGGAGATTTGAAGACGCTGATGCTACAGCCGGGGGACTTCAAAGTAGCCGTGCGACAAAAGCCAGGTACTTCCCTGATGTACCGCCCTCACCTCGCATTCTTCTGCCGAGTGGAAGTGAAGATCGACGAAGCCGTAGGCACCCCTTTCCGTTTCCGACTGGGCAGCGTGGACTACGTGGATTACCTGGAGGGGAAGAGGAGGAATTACTAGTCGGGAGTATTCTAGTTGGGAGGATAGCAGTGAAGTAACTCTAACATTTCTTGGCAGACTTCTGACTTAAATACTCCCGACTCCCCTACCTCCCCCGCTTCTTATTGTCCTTATAATCACGGAAGACAAAATCGCCGAGGCCGCCGAGGCCACTGTAGTAAGCTTTGCCCTGATTCGTCTGGGTGAAGCTCTCTACGAACTGGACCAGGTAGGGGTCCTGGGCGATCATAAAGGTGGTGACCGGAATATTGATCTTACGGCAACGGGCGGCCAGATTGAGGGTGCGATTGACGATCTGGCGATCCAGCCCGAAACTGTTCTTAATGTATTTATTGCCCCGTTTCATGCAAGTGGGCTTGCCGTCGGTGATCATAAAGATCTGCTTGTTGGGGTTGCGGCGGCGGCGCAGGATATCCATGGCCAGTTCCAGTCCGGCGATGGTGTTAGTGTGGTAGGGACCGACCTGGAGGTAGGGCAAATCCTTGATCTCCACCGGCCAGGCGTCGTTGCCGAAGACGATCACGTCCAGGGTGTCTTTGGGGAAGCGGGTGGTGATGTACTCGCTCAGGGCCATGGCGGTTTTTTTGGCCGGGGTGATGCGGTCTTCGCCGTAGAGGATCATGGAGTGGCTGATGTCGATCATCAGCACGGTGCTGGTCTGGGCCTGGTAGTGGGTTTCGTAGACTTCCAGATCGCCGGTAGTGAGCTGAAAATTATCGATGCCGTGGTTGATCTGAGCGTTCTTCAGGCTTTCGGAAACGGCCATACGGTCCAGCGGGTCGCCGAATTCATAGGGGCGGATTTCGCTGGTGTGTTCGTCGCCCCGGCCGCTCTGACGGGTACTGTGGTTACCGCGTTTACTTTTCTTGATGTCGCCGAATAAGTCCTTGAGGGCCTTTTTACGCAGGTCGCCTTCCGTTTTGGCCGTGGGCGTAAAACCGGGATCGTCCGGATCGCCACTGGACTCGATGTAACCTTTGTCAATGAGGTCACGGATGAAGTCGGCCATGGAGTAGTCCGGCGTCGTCAACTCGTACTGGCGGTCGATCTCATTGAGCCACTGCAAAGCCTCGGCCACGTTGCCCGAGGTATGGATTAGCAGTTCCTGAAACAGCTTCAGCATTTTGTCGAAGCCGGTCTCTTCTCCCTCTCCTGGTATATAGTCTTTGAATCTCCATCCGATCATGTTAGGTTAACAAAGGGGTGGAGATATGGTTGATGACCGGCCCAATAGGGAGCGCCATCGACAACCCTCCTTAACGTCGGGCTGCGTTGGCTCTAATCATTGGGCGGAGGCTAGGTCCTACCAGCTCTCTCCAGTTTCATTGAAGAAATATTCTTTAGAACTCTTCTCAAATACTATCGTATCAGTACTTCTAATTAACTGAAAACTAGACTCACTACTAGAGTGAATTTTGCCAATGAAATCGGGTTTCCGATCTACATTATTTACCCCATTGAAAAAAAGGCTATCATTTGACACTATGTAGTTGTAGCTAGGTAAAAAGCCAGCATCATCATTCCAATAATTGAATGTAGAATCTGTGACTTCGCAGAATGGTGGGCCATATTTGAGATCGTCAGAATACTGACATTTCCAAAACCCAGCTATTTTAGGATAGCTGAAGGATTCTAAATTGGTTTGATCACAGGATTGCACCCAAGTCAACAAAAAAATAAAGAAGATTTTTACGTTCATCATTCCTTATTGTTGTGTATATAATTCAAGAAATCGTCTCTGAGGCTTTGATTCCCATTAAATGAGACTGTAATATTTCTAGAACTTCTACCATTTGTATTCAACATGCCGAAAGTGGCAATCGCATCTGAGCCAAAGCTCTTTGTCAATGCAAGTTTATCTCCATCCGGAATAGCAAATGTAATAGATATAGGATTTCCATTTACCGACACGTCCCTTTTATCAATGGTGCGTTGCGAATTTAAGCCCTTCGCTGACCTATTTTCCTGATTTTTGGTAGCAGTTTGCGAATTATTGGTGAGTCTGCGTCGATTCCGCACCCGCGAATTATTCTCAACGCTATGTTTTCATTGACGTACATGGTCTTGATGTCCGCGATACTGAAGGGCTCATCGTTATGCTTTCCGGCACTCAGATGATGTGCTGCTTTGGCCAGCGAGCCAACCGTAAGGGAGCAGTTGAGATGATAATCAATTTTTTGCCACGAGTAGGCCTGTCCTTCTTCCAGACCCAATTCCTGCTTGGCGTCGCGATAGAGAAATTCTTGTTGAAAACGGCTCTCGAATCTCAGCTTCACCTCCCCGCCACTAAGTTGCTTATCGGTACTGGCGAGCAGGGCGTGTCCGAT
>PDLQ01000139.1 GCA_002591745.1 Lewinellaceae bacterium SD302 | reverse complement strand
ATTCATAACCATTAGAGCGAGAACATCCAGCATCATTTGTACTCGCCTCAAAGAATCATAAAGGCAATTTCGGAAATGGGCAGCTGCCCGTTTTTACCAGGCGCGTTGTATAGAACGGAAGCGCCAACGCAGCCCGCCGATTTCATATCGGCTCGGATCGAAGATACGAACTTATCCTCACGAGCATGTGACGCTCGGAGTACACGCTACCCTATCGGCGGGTTGACGGTGGCGCATTGTTATGCCCATTAAAATTTAAACTTTGACAATCTTCTCAAGATAGAATTAACAACTTTTTTTCTTTGAATCAATCTAAGGTTACTATCATTAATGGAGTACAAAAACTCAACATCTTTATTGTATTGAAAACAATGTACTATACGTGGATACTTTGAGACAATACTAGTTATCTTTTCATGGTTATCAATTTTGTCAGTATTGATAATGTTACCTTGACTATCGGCAATAGGAACAAAATCTATCATTCCATCAATCCACTCTCTAGATACTTCGATCGGTATGTATTCATTTTTTGGCGGTGGTACAGATGTAAGGGTAAGCTTTAAAAGGCAGCGAGCATAAAACTTTCTATCTTTTGGAGGTCCTAAACTCTGAAAGATGAACGAACTACGTTGTCCTCGCTGCCTATCGT
>PDLQ01000138.1 GCA_002591745.1 Lewinellaceae bacterium SD302 | reverse complement strand
GAATACAAAATAGATATTATTGCTAATTACTTTTACTCTAATCACAATATTAATGATTTTGAAATCATCAGATAGTTGATTTATATTGGATGATATAATCTTAAAAGAATAATACCAGATATGAAGTATTTAAAAGCAATTTCAGTATTTATTATATTGCTATTTACAATGTCATGTTTTGAATCTACTTGGGGAAATCATTTTACCTTTAAAATTGATGTAGGAGAGAGAGTAGATAGTTTAGTGTTTAAATATTGTGACTCTAGAACTGTATTTTCTACTCCTTACTATGATACAGCCAAAGTAGATTTAGTGTCTTTTGAAGGAAATATTGATCCCCATTATCCAAAAGTATCATGTGAAGTTTACTTTGAAATTTTTGCTGGTGAAAGAGTTCTTCATTTTAAAGCTGATACTTTTAATTGTTTTAATTGTGATGGTGGTCACACTTATTTTATCACTAAAGATTCTATTGTATATAAGTTTAATCCATAGCTCAATAGAATTATTGAAATAAATACGTTTGTAAATATTTTTTTGTTTTAATGTCAAATATACTTTAAATGAGAAGTCGAATTTTTGTGATGTTGTTACTTGCTGTTAATTTTAGCTGTAAAGATTCAGTAAAAGTTGATGGTATTTGGGCGTCAAAATATTA
>PDLQ01000137.1 GCA_002591745.1 Lewinellaceae bacterium SD302 | reverse complement strand
TGGCCGTCAACCTGAGTTTCAACAGCGCCGGGACGGGTGCGAACGGCTACGAGGTGCTGGTGGACGGTCAGATGGCGGGCACCTTCAGCTACGCGGGCAACGGCAACGAATCGGCCACGATACTGGTAGCCGGTGACGGTCAGTCACACACGATCGTGGTAGGGGACGCGGACGATGCGACCTGCAGCGCCAGCACTACGGTGACGACACCGGACTGCGATGCTTCAACCTGTCAGATCAGTAATCTGACGGCCACGGAAACCGGCGGTTGCCAGGTCAATCAGTCGGTGAGCGTGACGGTGAGCTTTGCCCAGAGTGGTGGCTCGGCCGGTGGATATCAGCTTCGTTTAGATGGTGGCCTGATTGGAACCTATCCCTACGCCGGAGCGATGACGACACAAACGATTGACGTAGCTGGTGACGGTCAGCCACACCTTATTGAGGTGAGGGACGTTGAGGACGCGGCCTGTACGGCAACGACGACGATCACGACGACGGACTGCTCCATTCCCTGCGGGCTATCCAACCTGTCGGCTTCAACCGGTGGCGGTACGGTCCACCAGGTGGAGGTACGGGATTTTGATTTTTTACCAGAGCAGATCACGATCGCGTCGGGGGACCGGGTGGAATGGGTCTGGACGGGCGCAGTGGCGCACACGGC
>PDLQ01000136.1 GCA_002591745.1 Lewinellaceae bacterium SD302 | reverse complement strand
CACCTGGTAGTCACCCTCGGGCAGCATGTCGAAGAAGTAATTACCCTCGGCATCCGTCGTATCCGTACCCACCAGGGTCTCCGCTACGCCGTCACCGTCAAGGTCACTGTAGAGTTCAATCACAACACCTGCGATGCCACCTTCCAGTGGGTCCGTCAGGTCTTGTACGCCATCGTCGTTCGGGTCGTAGAACACCGTACTACCGATGCTCAGGTCCGGCACAAAGCCAAAGTCAATCGTCATATTACCGCTGGCATCACCATCGGTATCATCCAGATCTCCACCCTGGGCATCTTCTTCGGCGCCCTGAGGCTCGTCACCTACACTCAGCGTGAAGGTACCGGAGAAGGTAGAGTCACCCGCCATGGTTTGCATACCGTCATCAACACCGTCGATGTCGTCATCGGCGTTACTCTGACCCTCGGAGTTCGTCTGGGCGTCCTCTGGTGCGATCACCACAACCTGGTAATCACCGGGGGCAAGACTGTCGAAGAGATAGTTGCCATCTTCGTCCGTCAATACGGAGTCGATGACCACCAGGCTATCCATTCCGGCTGCGTCTTCCAGTACCTGCACCAGAATTACCTGAATGCTGTCGATACCGGCTTCCAGCGGGTTGTCCTCATCCTGCTCGCCGTCGTTGTCCTGGTCGTAGAAGACCGTAGACCCTACGCTCAGCGTCGGCACGAAACCAAAGTCGATCGTCATGT
>PDLQ01000135.1 GCA_002591745.1 Lewinellaceae bacterium SD302 | reverse complement strand
CACGAGCATGTGACGCTCGGAGTACACGCTACCCTATCGGCGGGTTAACGGTGGCGCATTGTTGTCTGAATACCAAGTCAGAAGTGGAACGATCATATAATTCGTGAGCAATCAATTTCATATTTCTGTATTACTAAAATTCATCCTGAGTAATCTACTGAATATAAATTCGTTAAGACTCAAATTTTCAATTCATAGAAATACTGTTAAATCTTATAATCTATTTATAGTGAACTACTGGAGATAGAATTTACGGTCTCAAATCGGTGTGGATCGAAAGATTACAATCCTATTTCAATTAAACTGTCGAAGATGAATCTCAATGGTCTAGCTCTGATGTAGAGTGGATTATTATAGTCTTACTTCAAGTAAACTCTCTAAGATGAATTAAAGACCTTAAATCGGTATGGAGCGGAAGATTTTAATCTAACCAAAATTAAACTATCGAAGATGAACCTTAACGGCCTAACTCTGACGTGGAGTGGATGATCATAATCCTATTTCAAGTAAAATTTCGAAGACAAAATCTATTGATCTGGTATAACGTGGAGAGGGTGATTAAAATCTGGAATCAATTGAAATAACGGAGATGAATTTAAAGATTTCACAACGATGTGAAGTAAATATTTAAAATCTATTCTTAAATAAACAAACGGAGATAAACTTTACTAATCTAATATCGGCGCGGAGCGAAACTGCGAGTCCTTTCAATTTTAGA
>PDLQ01000134.1 GCA_002591745.1 Lewinellaceae bacterium SD302 | reverse complement strand
AGAGCGAGAACATCCAGCATCATTTGTACTCGCCTCAAAGAATCATAATGGCAATTTCGGAAATGGGCAGCTGCCCGTTTTTACCAGGCGTGTTGTATAGAACGGGAGCGCCAACGCAGGCGCCGATTTATAATCGGCCCGGTTCGAAGAACCGGAATTGTCATGCTTGCATGTGACACTCAGAACGCGTATCAAACTGGCGATTGACGGTGGCGCATTGTTCTGTGAAGCGACGGACGTGACCGTAAATTATAATAACTCTTGGAATTCTTTAGTGCGAGAACAATGATTTCCAACTTTAGCATTTAAACGCTCAGAAAGAATCTTAAATTCAAATCCTTTTTTCAAAGGGTTGAGTTTTACAGAACGGGAGTGCCAACGCAGGCGCCGATTTTCAATCGGCTCGGATCGAAGATACGAAATTGATGTCGACGGTATGTGACGCTCGCAAGCGTAAACATCATGTCGGCGATTGACGGTGGCACTTTGTTCTATACAGCACAAGGACGGAATATAAATTTCCTGGCAATCTGTAATCATTAGAGCGAGAACATCCAGCATCATTTGTACTCGCCTCAAAGAATCATTATGGCAATTTCGGAAATGGGCAGCTGCCCGTTTTTACCAGGCGTGTTGTATAGAACGGGAGTGCCAACGCAGGCGCCGATTTTCAATCGGCTCGGATCGAAGATACGAATTTGATGTCGACGGTATGTGACGCTCGTAAGCGTACCCATCAGATCGGCGATTG
>PDLQ01000133.1 GCA_002591745.1 Lewinellaceae bacterium SD302 | reverse complement strand
AGTTCAACCACAACACCTGCGATGCCACCTTCCAGTGGGTCCGTCAGGTCTTGTACGCCGTCGTCGTTCGGGTCGTAGAATACCGTGCTACCGATACTCAGGTCGGGAACAAAGCTCACGTCAATCGTCATGTTACCGCTACCGTCATTGGCCTCGTCCTGGTCACCGCCCTGGAAGTCCTCCTGGTCGCCGGTAGGTTCATCGCCCACGCTCAGCGTGAAGGTACCCGTGCTCGCCGTATCACCAGGCATCATCTGCTCGGCATCATCGACACCGTCCACGTCGTCATCCGCTGGCGTTGAGCCATCAGAGTTCGTCTGGGCGTCTTCCGGAGCAGCCACTAATATCTGGTAGTCGCCAGGTGAAAGGCTGTCGAAGAGGTAGTTGCCTTCCTCGTCCGTAAAAGTCGTATCCAGTACTACCAGGCTGTCCATGCCGTTCACATCTTCCAGTACTTGAACAAGTACTACGGCTACGCTGTCGATACCGGCTTCCAGCGGGTTGTCCTCGTCCTGCTCGCCGTCGTTGTCCTGGTCGTAGAAGACCGTAGACCCTACGCTCAGCGTCGGCACGAAACCAAAGTCGATCGTCATGTCGCCGTTGGCGTCGCCTCCGTTCAGGGTGTCCTGGCTTGCGCCGGGGTTGGCCGGGTCTTCCAGGGGCTCATCGCCCGGAGTCAGCGTCACGACCGGGGAGATCACTGATCCGCCCGGAGTATCCTGAACACCGTTGTCATCCAGGTCCGTACCGTCGTCAAGGTCCGT
>PDLQ01000132.1 GCA_002591745.1 Lewinellaceae bacterium SD302 | reverse complement strand
TTTCTTTATGGTCTCGATATCAGCATTGCTGAGGTTGAGGGGAAGCATATGGATGGAGTGTGGTTACCCCAAAAATATAGCTTCCCACCTTTTCACAAATTCTTGGTTGTTCTACTATAGATACTCAATTCCATCGATTTCAAACTCGTAACTATTTCCTGCCAATTCATTTATTCTATGAATTTCAGAAGATTTTAGTCTATATTTCTTAGCTGGAGTATAAGTGTTATTAAAATGTGACCCCAGCATTTCATATACATCAGAATTAATCTTCTCTAAATTTATTGGTATTGAATCTCTTCCTGAAATTATATATTTTCGGTTCTCTTCATTATTGTATATTTTAAACTTGGACAGTTCTTCAGTAAAAAAGCATCCGTCATTTATCAGTCTTCTAATTTCTAATGAATCTGATTTAACAAGTAATAAATTATTATTATCGTAGTGGTAAGTTTCATCCTTCCATTCTATATATTCATAGGCATCTAATCCTACGTATAATTCGCCATCACTCTCACATCCAAATGCAATAATTAATGACATGCTCAACAACATAATTTTGCACCCCCTAAGTATAGTATTTGTTGTATACACACATAGTAAATTTCATTAATTAAGAATTAGGCTATTCCCTTAATCAAGGTAATTATTAGGCGGTGGTACAGATGTAAGGGTAAGCTTTAAAAGGCAGCGAGCATAAAACTTTCTATCTTTTGGAGGTCCTAAACTCTGAAAGATGAACGAACTACGTTGTCCTCGCTGCCTAT
>PDLQ01000131.1 GCA_002591745.1 Lewinellaceae bacterium SD302 | reverse complement strand
TGGAGTGCAGCGATATTACGGTTGCTCTGGACAGCAACGGCATGGCAATGATCGAGAACGACACCGCCCTGGACACCCTGTTCGACAACTGCGACATGGACCCCTCCGGACCATTTACGATGGGCGGCCCGACCTTCCGGATGTTCGACTGTTCTTTCGCCGATTCCACGGTAACCCGCACGGTAGTTGCTACCGACATGAGCGGTAATCAAGGCTCTTGCGATTACGAAGTGACCATCATCGATACCATTGCTCCGGTAGTGGTCTGCAGCGATACGACGATCCAACTGGACGCTGACGGAGCGGCCAGCCTGGATGAGCTCGACCTCTTCACGGCTACGGATGCCTGTGGCGTCGACACCGAAGACAATGATTCCACCTTTGTCCTGAGTTGCGCCGACGTCAATAATCCGATCGTATTCGACATCGAGATCGTGGATGTCAACGGCAACGACACCAGCTGTACGGTGACGATCACCACCCAGGACACCATCGCCCCGGTCATCACGGTCGACCCGATCGACGTAACGCTGGACGATAACGGCAACGCGGTGCTGATGATTGACGAAGAAGATGCTGCCTCCGATGCCTGTGGTATCGAGTCGGTGACGATCGAGCCTACCGGTGTCGGTTGTGAGGACATCGGTATGTTCCAGGCGCTGGTAACGGCTACGGACGTTAACGGCAATGTTGCTGCCGAACTGATCGACGTTACGGTAGACTTCATAGAACCAGAGCTGGGTTGTATCAACGAGGTGAACGTCACCCTGGATGAAAATTG
>PDLQ01000130.1 GCA_002591745.1 Lewinellaceae bacterium SD302 | reverse complement strand
TGCGTAAGGCATTGATCGTCAGACCTATTTTAAGGAGCTAATCTACAAAGTTTTAATACGGTAATTGACTCCTTTTATCTACGAAGTCTATCGTAATGGGAAATTTCGCCCAACGGGAGTGCCAACGCAGGCGCCGATTTCCAATCGGCTCGGATCGAAGATACGAAATTGATGTCGACGGTATGTGACGCTCGGAAGCGTAAACATCATGTCGGCGATTGACGGTGGCACTTTGTTCTATACAGCACAAGGACGGAATATAAATTTCCTGGCAATCTGTAATCATTAGAGCGAGAACATCCAGCATCGTTTGTACTCACCTCAAAGAATCATAATGGCAATTTAGCAAATGGGCAACTGCCCGTTTTTACCAGGCGTGTTGTATAGAACGGGAGTGCCAACGCAGGCGCCGATTTTCAATCGGCTCGGATCGAAGATACGAAATTGATGTCGACGGTATGTGGCGCTCGTAAGCGTAAACATCATGTCGGCGATTGACGGTGGCACTTTGTTCTATACAGCACAAGGACGGAGTCTATAATTCATGACTACCAAAAAATATCAGAGCGAGAACAACCAATATTCTTACTCGTACTCGCCTCGATGAACAATGAAGGCAATTTCGGAAATGGGCAGCTGCCCGTTTTTACCAGGCGTGTTGTATAGAACGGGAGCGCCAACGCAGCCGCCGATTTATAATCGGCCCGGTTCGAAGAACCGGAATTGTCATGCTTGCATGTGACACTCGGAACGCGTATCAAACTGGCGATTGACGGTGGCGCATT
>PDLQ01000013.1 GCA_002591745.1 Lewinellaceae bacterium SD302 | reverse complement strand
ACTTAAGCGTTTGATAATGATCCAATATCTTTATCTAAAATCTGTTTGAAGTCCTGCTTAAAAAGGATATAAATCATGGCCCGTGTACCCATCACGTGTGCGGTTTCAGACAACGGGAGCGCCAACGTATTGCGTGTAAAAACAATATCTCTTCCCCACCAATACTCCCACCCTCCCCAAGATAACCATTAAAAAGAAAAACGGCGTTGCGGGATATTTTTGATAGACGCAACTAATTATATGGTTTCTGACTCAAGTGAATCACTTCAATCCAAACCTTCCAGACGATCTAAAGGACTTATAACCCGCTGCTTTTCACTGTTAGAAACATGGGTGTATATTTCCGTCGTCGTGCTGTTTTGATGGCCTAGTAGCTCTTGGATGTGGCGTAAACTTGTGCCCTGTTCCAACAAATGGGTAGCGTAACTGTGTCGAAGGGTGTGTACCGTCGCAAATGGATTTACCCCGCTTTTAAGAACACTTCTACGCAGTATGGCTTGTACGCTTCGCTGGGAGTACTGACCACCCGTCTGACCTTCAAATAACCAGTATTCCGGTCTGTATTCCTTGAAGTATTCTCTAAGATCTTCCAGTAACGTATGCGATAAAGTAGTATATCGGTCCTTTTTCCCTTTTCCACCGTGTACGAATACTTGCATTCGGTCCGAATTAATATCCGCGACCCGTAAATTGCATAATTCGGAAAGCCGTAAACCCGCGCTGTAAATGGTTTTTAATACACAACGATGTTTTAAATTAGGGGTAGCTTTAAATAATCGCAGTACTTCGTCAAAACTGAGCACTTTAGGTAGCTTACTTTTCTTTCGGGGGCGCAGGTCTATATAAGCCCGCGCCCTACCCTCTACTTGCTCTAACCAGAACTTGATAGCATTCAAAATTTGATTCTGGGTCGATTCAGCATAATTTCCTCGTCGGACCCGGTCAACGATGTATTTTTTAATCAACTCACTATCTATTCCTTCAACAGTCACGTCTGGATAGTAGCGGAAGAATAGTCTGAGGTGAGCAATGTAACTCTTGATTGTTCGAAAGCTGTAGCGGCGAACCATCAATTGTTCCTCAGTACGAAGTAGTGCGTCTCGCCAGTGCGGAGAAATATTATGGAGTTCTTCGTAAGATTGCTTGTCCTCATCATCGACAATCCTCTTGGTGACAGTTCTTGTATTTTGAGCCCGATGTTTTGAATGTTTACTTTGTGATCGCGACTTTACATTTGGAGACTTGGCAGATGTGTCCTTACTTGGCAACTTATCCTCGGGCCGCTTAATCAAAGATTCGTCATCTTCCCAAATCAGGTTTTCTTCACCGAAACTACACATCAAAATCTGCAGATTATCTGTAGTTCCGGGAGCAGTCCAATGATTTTGCTCTACGTCAAATTTAATATTTATGACGGGATAGCACTTCAAATCGAATCGCTCGATATGATCTGCGGGAGCGAAAATATACTTTGTGCTATAAGGAGTAACGACCCTCTTTATTCTCAGTTTATTCATCCGTTGCTTTTTCAAACAAATAGCGTCAAAACCTGGGAGACTATTCGTTTTTAAACGAATACTAACGTTTAAAAACGTTTACAAACGGCTACTTGCTTCTATTGCTATCTTCCTATTACAAACAATCAATAGCAACAAGTCATAAATAAAGCTATAGTCGTGCCAATCGCTTCAACAACAAGACGATCTTTAAATTCAGCTTTCGCTTACCCGTATCAAAGAAGTGACCGTTAATTTGGACAGCACCTTTGTTCATCCGTACTTCTTCTAATTCATTATAGTAGGCGACGTGATTAGGCTGCAACATCGCCTTCCAGTAAAAGGCCTGATCCGTGAAAGCGAAGCCGTTCTTCAGGTTACCTAAAAGACTTTGATCGATCAAGAAGTAAATCCGCTCACCCGGCCGAGCCAGTAGAAAACTCTTGGTAGCATTTTTTAATCGTTTCGGAGAAATTGTGATAAAGTCAGTATCGACTCGTTCCTGTTCATTTCCCAATTCCAGGTAGTCATTGATCAGCGTAAACAAATCAATTTGATTAGCTTCCTGGGTTTGGTGACGAAGTAATCGTTGAGGAAAAACCTCGCCATGTTCTTCATCTGTCTCAGAAACGATGAAGTACTCCGTCAAGTCCGCAAAAATGGTTTTCAATCGGTCTTCCTGATCAGCAGAACTATTAGCCAACTGGGAAAGACTGCGCTCTGCAATCTCCTTAAAATCAGAAGTCAGTAATTGCTCCCAATAAGAGTTCCCACTTCGCTCGCCAAAAAGATCGGAAGCCATGGAGAGAAAATGGGCTTGAAAAGCCGCACGTAACTCCTCAATGGAAAGTCCTGGCTTTGATTGAGCATCAGTTTCTTCGGTGAAGGATCGTTCATCGGCCACCCCAGGCTGCTCCGGTTCAGACTCGACCGTAACATTGCTACTTTGATAGCCATCATCCTCTATAATTTCCTCAGCAGGTTGCTCATCAACTTGGTCGGAAATATTTTCTGTCTCCGGTATTAATTCCTCCAACTCCAATAGGGCCTCGACAACCCCTTCTTCTGCTGGTGGCTCTTCTTCAAAGGCAAACTCGAAGTCCAGACCATTTTGTTCACCGTTATTTTCCGGTTCGTCTTTACCTTCCGGCGTATCCTCCTCCCCGTAATCAATCTCGAATTCAATATTTTCGTAACGAGACTTGTAAGGCTTTTCAATCGGCTCCGGGGTGGCAATTTCATCCTCATTTGCTTCAGCGGAAGCCTGATCAGCATCTGCAACTGTAAATAGGTCGGGAATAGAATTCTCAGCAACCGGAGTGACTACTGCTTCCGGCGATGACATTAATTCCTCTTCCTCCGGCTCCAGCGGATTGTGCACCTCATCTTCCCTCACTATTTCGGGTGGAATGATCTCCAATTGTTCCGGCACTTCTACAGTTTCAGGTACTTGCAGAGGACCAGCCTCACGGATCAATAAAATGCGCGGAATCAGATGCTCCCCGGCCGGCTCCCCGGTATTCTCGAAGCCATAACGAGCGAAAAAGCGCAGGGCCCGTTCCAAATAGTAATGTACGCTGGCTTTGATCGGTTTGTGCGTACCCAGCCAACTGATACCACGACGTAACAATTCGTCGGCCACACCTTTCCCCCAGTACTTTCGACTTACGATCAGCCAGCTGACCGCTGGATAGGTAAATGATGCGCGGTCGGCAATCACAAAGCCCGCCAGTCGTCGCTCGCGACGGTCATAAGCGATGATGATCTCTTTATTATCCAGGGCCACTGCTTCCAGACATGCTTCCTGGGCCTGTGCTACGATAGCGTCGTTTTCTGCTGTCTGCTCCTCACTAAGATCAGGGTGGTTAAATGCCGGAAAGATAGCTTGCCAGACAAATGTCTCGATGTTCTTGAAGTCGCTGTCGCTACCGGAGCGGTATTCCATGCTATTGTAGAATTAACAACCTCAAATTAATAATTTTATTCAATCCGGGAACGGGCTTCCAGATAAGAAGAGACTCCTTCCAGATCCGGGGACGTTACACCCTGTTCTCCATAGCGCGCCAGACCGTAACCGCTACGAACGTCCGTAAATTCAGCCGATTCTCCGATCGCCGGTGATTCGAACGGCCGGTCTTTCACGGAAACCCGGACTCGCTCACGTCCGTCTTCGGAGATCAGCAACAGATGATCCTGTAAAAAAACTACCCATCCCCGCTCCATCTCAAAATTGGAACCCTCGCCCGTCTCCTGACTCAGTACGTAAGCCGTAGAGTTTCCACCCTCCAACGACTTCGCCAATACAACGGTCTCCTGCTCCCCTACCCTTTGTGCAGATATATCGGCCTGATAAGCTTCCAGTCGCCGGCCCGGTCGGTTCACCTGACTTTCAATGTACTCGAAATCGATAAATACAGGTCGGTTAAACGTTTCCGGTGGTGGTGTATCCGTGGCAGAACTCTGGCAAGCAGTAAAAGCTAGCAGTAGCGCGAAAAGGGAGAGGTATTTCATGTTGCGTAAGTTAACGGTTAGGACGCTGCGTTTTAGTGAGAGCAAGCTCATTAGTACGTTGCGCGTTAGGTGCTGCGCATTAGTACGCTGAGCGTTAGTGCGGGCACGGACAGTTAGTGAAAGCGCGAGCGCTTTGTTACTAATTACGAGGCACGAGAACTAACGCGCAGCGTACTAAAGGCGAAGCCTTACTAAATCCCCATTCCCTTAAATACCTCCATTACGTCACGTACGTGCTGTGCGGAAGTATTCATGAGTTTGGTTTCGTCTTCGTTGAGTTGCAGTTCGATCAGCTGCTCGATACCTTTGGCACCCAACTTGACGGGTACCCCCAGGAAAATGTCGTTCAGCCCGTACTCACCTTCCAGCAAAGAACAGCAAGGGAAGATGCGGTTTTCATCCTTCAAAATGGCTTCCACCATTTGAGCTGCAGCGGCTCCGGGGGCGTACCAGGCGGAAGTTCCCATCAGTTTCACCAGTTCGCCTCCACCTTTTTTGGTGCGTTCCACAATGGCATCCAGCTTATCTTCCTCGATCATTTCGGTGACGGGGATTCCGGCTACGGTCGTGTAACGGGGCAGCGGCACCATAGTGTCGCCATGACCACCCATCAGCACAGCCTGAATGTCTTTAGGGCTTACCTCCAGTTCAGTGGCCAGGAAGGCACGGTAGCGAGCCGTGTCCAGGATGCCGGCCATACCGAAGACACGGGTCTTGGGCAGTCCGCTGGCCTTGTAGGCAGCGAAGGTCATGACATCCAGCGGATTGGATACCACGATGATGATCGGGTTATCGCTATGCTCCATGATGGACTTGGTCACACTGGTGACGATCTTGGCATTGGTGCTGATCAGGTCGTCGCGGCTCATCCCCGGTTTGCGGGGGATACCGGCGGTAATCACCACGATGTCGGAACCGGCCGTATCGGCGTAATCATCAGTTCCTTTCAGTTGGGTGCTGTAGTAATCCACCGGGGCTTGCTGCCAGCTATCGAGGGCCTTACCACGGGCTACGTCGCCTTTGATGTCCAGCAGGACGATTTCTTTAACGATGTCTTTGTGGGCCAGCACATTGGCTACGGTCGCGCCTACGTTGCCGGCGCCTACTACGGTTACTTTACTCATTTGGTTTGGCTGATTTTTAAAGTCAGGTTATGTTGATTGTTAACGGATACACCGTCAAAAGTTTGGCAAAAGTAGCCATTTTTTGTCTTCTCCGGACGGAATTGCCGCCATCAGGACTTTTATACCGTTCCGATTTGCTTACTTTTGGCTCCTGAATTATCTACCTTATTATATTCAAGGTGGCTAAACAGGCTTTTGGTTAGCAAAGTAGCAATGCGGACGTTTCATCGACCGAGCTTCCTGCTTCCGGACCTGTCAGTCACTCCACGAACAGCTCGAAAATATGACTCGTTTCCTCCTTTCCCTGGCGCTGATCGCCTGTATGGGCTTTCTGACCGCCCAATCCACCCCCGACTCCAAAGAAGGGCTCATTCCCTGCGGTGTGACCCACCGTGGCGACTGGATCGATGCTTACCAACGCGGTGAGATTGCCGCCGTACGTACCACCGATACGCTACTCCTGCCCCTGCGCATTCATATTGTCCGCAAGTCCGACGGCACCTTTGGTATCCCCGTAGAAACGGTCCTGGAGACCATGGTCCTCATGAATCAGGATTTCGCCACCGCCAACATCAAATTTTACATCGACGGTGAAATCGATTTCCTGAATAATACCACCTGGTGGGACCACAACCAGGCCCAGGGATCAGCCATGATGAGCGTTAATAACGATCCTGGCGTAATCAACTGCTACTTCGTCGAAAACCCGGCCGGTGCCTGTGGCTACTACAGCTTCGGTGGAGATGCCCTGGCGATTAACAACGATTGTACCGGATCCGGCGACCGCACCTGGAGCCATGAGATGGGACACTTCCTGTCATTACCCCACACCTTCGATGGCTTTGAGTTCCATTACACGGAACCCGATGGCACGCCGATTCGTCCATTGAACACTTACGCTTCACAGAATGCACCTTTTGCTGTGGGTGGCCGTTTCACGGAACTGGCCGATGGCAGCAATTGTACCATTGCCGGTGACGGTTTTTGTGACACTCCCGCCGATTACCTCAGTGATCGCTGGGGTTGTAATGGAAGCGGTGTATACGGTCAGCCTTTGCTTGATCGTAATGGCCAGGCACTCGACGTACAAGCCTACCCTATCATGGGTTACGCTTTCGACAACTGTGTTTCCAGCTTCACCGATGAGCAAAGAACCGCCATGGTCACCAATGCCACCGGACGTCCAGGACTCATCCAGAACATTCCGATCGATTACAGTGCTCCCGACCCAGCTGAAATGGAGTTGCTAACTCCAGAAGATGGTGAGATCTTTTTCGCGATCGATGAATTCGAAGTTACCCTTGATTGGGAAGATGTACCCGATGCAGACATGTACCTGGTTCAGGTAGCTTATAATGCTCAATTCGCCGGCGCACGAGAGTTCATTGTGTATGACGAAAGCGAATTTACCCTCACCGAAGCCAATGGACTCATTGACACGGTTCTTAACGCCTGGCGCGTTCGCCCGATCAACCGATGCAACGTTGCCGGTGATTTTGGTGATCAAGAATTCACCTTCCGGGTGCTAGGCGTGGTTTCTTCTACTCAAGACAATGACCTCGACCGTGCCGTCAACATTTTCCCTAACCCTGTCAACGGTAGCCAGAAAACCGTTCGCATCGCCGCCAATGGCCTTAGTGCCAACGATGATGTACATATTCAACTCGTTAATATGACCGGTCAGGTACTGGTTAACGAAGCCGGGTTGAACGTAGCAGCCGGAACCTTCCGTCATGACCTAGACGTAGCCAATGTTCCCGCCGGTGTCTATTTCGTTCGCATCCGTCAGGGCGATCGTCAATTGACCCGTCGCCTGGTCATTGGCCGCTAAATTTTATAATTTTTGATCTCTGAACGGGGAGTCGGATGCTTATTCGGCTCCCCGTTCTGGTATCACGCCGGCATGCCACCCTGAAGTGATAAACCAAATATCACATTTCTCGTTTCGACACCATTGTATACGCACTTCTTCTTATCAATTTCAATCCTTCTCATGTTAAGACCGCTACTACTAATTTCGACCTTACTATTCGCAGTCTTCAATCTAGTCGTTGCCCAAACGCCCAAGGAAGACCTCCTGCCCTGCGCCCATACCGGCAAAAGTGATTGGCTGGATGCTTACCAAAGAGGAGAGATTGCCGCCGTGCGTAGTACGGATACGATCGTTGTTCCATTACGTATTCATATTGTCGGTAATAACCTGGGCGGCAGCTTTTTGGAGGTCGGCCGTATCCTGGATAACCTGAAGCAGGTGAACGATGACTTCGCCGCTTCGAACATCGTTTTCCACGTAGACGGTGACATTAATTACATCGCCGATTCGGAATTCGACAACCACGACTTCGGTGTCGGCATCGCCAAAATGCTGGAATATAACGCTCCAAACGTAGTTAACAACTACTTCGTGACTACCGCCGCCGGTGCCTGTGGATACTACACCGGGCAGGGAGACGCCGTAGCCATGGCCGATGCTTGCGTAGGTGCTACCGACCGAACCTGGAGCCACGAACTGGGCCACTTCTTCACCCTGCCCCACACCTTCTTCGGCTGGGAATTCGGCGACGACCCCGTAACGCCCATCAACGATCCCGCGCCCAGCACCATCTTCGGCCGGGAGGTAGAAAGAACCGACGGCAGTAACTGTGACGGTATCGCCGGAGATGGATTCTGCGATACTCCGCCGGATTACCTGTCCTTTCGCTGGAGTTGCCAGGATGATAACACCTACGTTTACCCACTACTCGACCCGGATGGTGTCACCTTCGAAGTCCAGGGCTGGCCGATCATGAGTTACGCCTCGGACGATTGTATGGTAGGCTTCAGCGACGAGCAAACGACGGCCGTTCGCACCAACATTTTCTCCCGGGGTAACCTGGAAAGTGGTCTTCCCCCCGAGTATGAGGCCGCCGTTGGCGAACAAATGGCTCTCGTCTACCCCGAAGACAGTGCCTTGATCCAAATTCAGGAATCCGAAGGCCTCACCCTCGAATGGACGGAAGTTGATAACGCAGACTTTTATATCGTTAACTTCTCGGGCAATGAGTTTTTTGCCGGGGCACAGAACTACATCGTCTACGGCCAGAACAGCCTCAATATTCCCGCCAGCGACCCCTATATCCAGGCTCCCCAGCGTTACTACTGGCGGGTACGCCCCGTCAACCGTTTTAATACATTGGGTGAATTCACTCCGGTGAACCTGATTCTATTGGGTGAGATTATTTCCTCTACCAGTGAAGAACGGTTGCTAGCCGAGCGAGTCACCGTTTATCCAAATCCAGTTGAAGCAGGTCTTAACTCTCTGCGCTTAACTGCCAGCGGAATTTACGGCAATGAGCAGCTCAATGTGGAATTAATCGACCTGGCCGGCCGCCGGGTTTTTCAACAAAGTGAATTGAGCATTCGTAACGGAAAGCTGGATTACGAATTACCCGCTCTTAATCTGATGCAAGGCGTATATTTCTTGCGTCTGGTTCAGGGAGGCAGATTAGCGACCAAGCGGATAGTCATTAGATAGCAACAAATTATCGTTGTTTGTTGATTGATGCCTTAAATCTCGCCGAAACTTTTAAACCGACAAAATTTAAGGTGTTACTCTGCTACACTGCTACTTTGCTAGCCAATCCCCCCCTATCTTCGCAGCCATTTTGACTAACAAAGTAGCCATGCCCCAATCTAAAGACCAACGCCCACCCGCCAAACGCGTTTCCGACAGCTTCACCACTATGTGCGAGCTGGTGATGCCCAACGATACCAACCCCATGAACAACCTCATGGGCGGCAATATGCTGCGCTGGATGGACATCGCCTGCGCCATCTGTGCCGGTAAACATTCCGGCCGGGCCGTAGTGACCGCTTCGGTGGACAACGTGGCTTTTGGCTCAGCCATTAAGGTGGGTGAGGTGATCACGCTGGAAGCTTCAGTAACCAGGGGCTTCAACACCAGCCTGGAAGTTTTCGTGGAGGTATTCGCCGCCAGTATGCAGGGTACCAACCCGCGTAAAACCCACAGTGCCTACTTCACTTTCGTGGCGCTAAATAAAGACAACGGCCGCCCCGTGCCAACGCCGGACGTGCTGCCGCTGACCGAGATTGAGCAGCAACGCTACGAAAGCGCCATCCGCCGCCGCGAGTTGCGGTTGGTGTTGGCCGGGCGCATGAAACCGGAGGAAGCCATCCACATCAAAGAGATTTTTTAACTTACCACTCACCGACAATACTACTGAGATGGAACTACTGAACCAGGAACAGATTCGTCAGAAGATCGACCGCTTGGCAATGGAGATCATGGAACGGAATACGGAGGAAAACGAGCTATTCATCGTCGGGATCAACAACCGTGGACTGGAATTGGGCCGTCGTTTACAGGAGCGAATCAGTCAGATGGCTGAGGCCCCGATCCACCTTTGGAACGTCCGCCTCAATCCGGCCGACCCGATGGAGAAAGCGGCGGAAATAAACCACGATGTTCAGCAACTTGCCGGTAAAGCCGTGCTGCTGGTCGACGACGTAGCCAATACCGGCCGCACCCTGTTTTACGCACTACGCCCTATCCTGGAAATCCTGCCCAGCAAACTGGAGGTGGCTGTTTTAGTCGACCGCCAGCATAAGGCCTTCCCGGTGCAGGTTACCTACGTGGGGATGGAACTGAGTACTACGATCGGTAGTGATGTATTGGTGAACCTGGAGGGGGAAGAGTCGGCTCTACTCACCTGATTTTCCGGGCAGTACGCGCAGCCTTTTCAAATATTTGGTCACCAGGCTAAAATACAAAGTGCGGTCAGCAAGCTGACCGCACTTCTGGTTCAATACGTTTAGTTTTAAGGCGCTAAAACCATGTCTCGTGAAAAATTACCGCTTCAGCGTAATCTTTTCCTTTTTGGCCTTGGCCTTCGCTGCATCGGCTTTCATTTGCTCGCCCAGTTGCTGACTGGCAACAAAACTGGCCGTCATATCGGATAACATATCGGAGCCGGCGGTTGGAGCATTGGGCAGCATGATGAGGTTGGAGTTGGCATTTTCACCCATACTTTGTAGCGTATCGTAGTGTTGAGTAACCACGATCAGGGCGGAGGCTTCCTGGCTATTGATGCCTACGCTGTTCAGAATATCCACGGACTCTTCAAGTCCCTTGGCAATCTCACGACGCTGGTCGGCAATACCCTGTCCCTGGAGGCGCTTGCTTTCGGCTTCGGCTTTGGCCTTGGCGACAATACGGATGCGGTCGGCCTCACCTTCGAACTCGGCGGCTTGCTTCTCGCGCTCTGCGGCGTTGATCCGGTTCATGGAGTTTTTAACGGTAATGTCCGGATCGATGTCCGTTACCAGTGCCTTAACGATGTTGTAGCCATAATTGGACATGGCCTCGTCGAGTTCGTGTTTGATAGCGTTGGCGATGTCATCCTTACGTTCGAAGACATAATCCAGTTTCAACTTGGGCACCTCGGCACGCACCACATCGAAAACGTAGGCGTTGATCTGCTCGTAGGGGTTTTCCAATTTGTAAAAAGCATCGTAAACGTTATCTGGATCGACGACGAACTGAACACTTACTTTCAGTTTAACGAAAACATTGTCTTTGGTCTTGGTTTCTACCAGTACGTCCAGTTGTTGTACCCGCAAGCTGAGTTTACCGGCCACCTTATCGATCAAAGGTACTTTGACGTGGAAACCCGGTCCGCGGACTGAAGTGAACTTACCCAACCGCTCCAGAACGGCGGCCGTTTGCTGACGCACGGTAAAAAAACTGCCCGTCAGGACCAGAAGGGCGATTACGGCAAGGATTGCGATTATTGGCATGATTTATATTTTAGGTTCAGGTTACAATTTAAGCAAATAAAGATTAAGAGTGGATAGTTTTCGTCCGAAGCGGGATTGTTGTCGACCGGGGTGATTCTTCAGGTCGCTACTAATGCTAAGTCCGGAACAAGATACAGACGATCAGCTGAACCCAATCTGTAAATCGGGTTGAACGAAAGTAGAATCTGGTCAATGAACTACTAATCACCTATCTTTCTACCCTACTGAACCTGCCCCCTTTCTAAGGGTTATGGATTTAACATAAACTTATCAGCTTTGTACCGACTTATCAAAAGCTCAGCTTTTATCCGCTTATTTGGCCTTTTCTGCCTGTTCAGTCTAATGGGCTGCGCCAATTACAAGGCCCACTATGGGTCCGATCAATCTTCGGAATTAGAGATCTTGCCCTCCCCCACTGAATACAGCAGCTTTTTTGTCGGTGACCTGGGTTACGAACCTGCCCGCGGGGTGGTAACCCTTACGAGCATTCAGGAAGAGATGGCCCGGACGGATAATAAAAAGTCGCTGTTGCTACTCGGTGACATTACCGGTAAGCAGGGCTTCGAGAAAGATAATGTGAACAGCAAAAAACAAATGGACGGGTTCATCGAGGTCCTGGAAAAGGTAAAGGGTAAAGTATTCTATACGCCCGGCGAGAATGAACTGGGCCGCCGGGGCTATTTCAGTCGCCTGGACGACCTGGAAGATTACTTCGACGACCACTGCGACAAAAAAGTGAAGTTCATGCCCAACAAAGCCTGTAGTGGCCCGGACGACGACGAGATATTCGAAGGTATCGGGCTAATCGGACTCAACACCGCTTGGTACATGGCCGACTGGAACAATGAGGCCGAGGTCAGTGAGGGTTGTGACTTTAACGATCGCCACGACTTCCTCTTCGCCGCCGCCGATGAGATCAAGGGTTACCGCGACAAGGTCAAAATAGTAATGATGCACCATCCGCTGGAAAGCAGTGGTAACCGTGGCGGCAGTTACTCAGCCACCGAGCACCTGTTCCCCTTGGCAGATGTGGTACCCAACCTCTATCTTCCGTTGCCAATCGTAGGTAGTCTGGCTCGTGCCCTACAATCCGCCGGTGGTGGACGTCATGACCTGACGAGCCTGCGCTATAAAGACTTTATCCGTCAAATGATCGCCCGGACTGAGGATGAGGACAACATCATTTTCATTTCCGGTCACGAACATAATCTTCATTACGGAGCACACGGAAATTACCACTCAGTCACCGCTGGCACCGGCAGTTTGCGCGGACCGGCCATCGGTACATCCGGGGCAGATTTTGTGCAGGGTGAAATTGGCTATGGCCGACTGGACTTTCTAAAAAACGGCAACGTTTTCCTCCGCTTCTTTACCGTCGGCCCCGGTGGAGAAGTTAACGAGACCTTCCGTCATAAGATCATTGAGAATCGCTTCGAAGCTGCCAAGGCCGATCTCCCTCCGGTACTAGACGAGCCCATCACCAGCAAGACCGTAAAAACGCCGGTTTACGCTATTGACAACCAGGGTAAATCGGGTCTGTTCAACAGCATCTTCGGCCGCCACTATCGCGACCTCTACAATATTGAAGTCGAAGTACCGGTACTGTACATCGATACCATTCACGGTGGTTTGAATCCTTACCGCCGGGGAGGTGGACAAACCACTCAATCCCTCCATACCCGGGCCGGAAACGGAAGGCTCTATCAACTGCGTTCGGTACGCAAAAACCCCGCGCAGTTACTGCCAAACGTGCTGGAGCAAACCTTTGCTGCCGATCTGGCAAGGGATCAGTTCACCGCCTTACACCCCTATGCTCCCCTGACCCTACCGCGGATGCAACGCGAGTTGGGCTTGCTAGGAGCAGACCCCGGTATGTATTTCGTACCCAAACAACCGGGCCTCGGTAGTTACAATAGCAGTTTCGGAGGAGAAATGTACTATCTCGAGCAGCGCCCTGACGAAGACTGGAGTAGTACCGGAATGTACGCAAACAGCAAAAATATCATCAGTAACAGCGATATGCGCGAAGAAGTGCTCGACGACTGGAAACACCGGCCAGATCAGAAAAATTTTCTGCTCGCCAGGTTATTCGACTTCTTCATCGGCGACTGGGATCGCCACCGTGACCAGTGGCGTTGGGCCGAGATCGATCAGCCCGATGGCTTTAAAACCTATTTACCCGTAGCCCGCGACCGCGACCAGGTCTACAGCAATTTTGATGGTGGACTACTAAATGTAGCCGGAATGATGGTGGCCGACGCCCGTAAGCTACAGCCCTTCGATTACGAAATGGGTAAAGCCCGCTGGCGGGCCGTTAACGGTAAGTGGAATGACCGGTTCTTCCTGAATGAAATGACCAGGGAGGACTATGAGGAAGTAGCCAAATTCCTCCAGGAAAAGCTGACTGACGAGGTGATTGACGAAGCCATGCTTGCTTTTCCAACCGAGATCAGGGAGTACAGTCTGGAAAAAGAAGACATTGACGGCAAATTAAAGAAGCGTCGTGAACAGATGCTGGATTTTGCCATGGATTATTACGAACACTTGGCCGAAGTCGTTACGGTTAATGCCACGAACAAGGACGACGTACTCCGGGCTACCGCACTGGAAAACGGCGATTTATTGGTCCAGCTCTTTGATGCCGACAAGGATGGTGAAGCCGACGAGAAATTTTACGAGCGTACCTTTCATTACCCTGAAACTCGCGAAGTACGCCTTTACGGTATGGACGGGGACGACCGTTTTGAGCTCCTCGGTGAGCGGAACAGTAAAATTCGCCTCCGCCTCATCGGTGGTACCGATGGAGACGAGGTGGATGCTCAGGGAAAACTGGCCGCCAAAGTATACGATGGCCGCGACGGCATGGAATTAAAAGGGAACAAGGGCAAGATCAAGGACCGTCGTAGTGACCGTTTCCCCATCATGAACCAATACCAGTTCCAAAGCTACAAGCCGGATTACACGGTCCCCTTCCCCACTTTCGGTTTTAACGTTGACGATGGCCTTTTCTTCGGTTTAGGGTTGACTATCCGCCGCCACGGGTTTCGCCCCGAGCCCTTTGCTATAAACCACTTCATTGGAGGCAGCATCAGTACCAACGGAACGATACGGGCCGATTATAAAGGTCAGTACAATAATACTTTTGGCCGCCATAAAGACCTGTTATTCGACGTACTTTATCGGAGTCCGGATTACGTGGTCAACTTCTTCGGTTTGGGCAACGACACCGATGAACTCGATATCGATAATCGTGAATTCAACCGAACTCGTCAGGAAAGACGCAGCATCAGTCCGGGCCTTCGTCTCCGGGGAAGAAACAATCAGACCTTTTTTACCATCAAACCCTTTTACGAGTCCTTCCAGGTAGACCGGGAAACCGCCGAGGAAGAACAAAGCCTGATCAGCACCGGTATTGTACCGGATCGGGTGTTTGACCGCCAGGAGTTTGCCGGTATAAAGGCCGCATTCCACCTTAACAATCTCGCCTATCCACTCATTCCCGACAACGGCCTGAAACTGGATATTAAACTGGAACAGAATTTCAGCTTAAATGATGCTGATCGTTCCTATTTCCGTTACGGCGGGGCCTTCACCTATTATCAGTTCTTCGGCAATCAATGGCTGGGACTTGCCAGCCGAATCGGCTACGAAAGGATCGAAGGTGAATTTGAATTCTACCAGGCCGCCCAGCTCGGTGGCCGTACTAACTTTCGCGCCGTTCGTAGTGAGCGCTTTCTGGGCAACTCTGCTTTTTATCACAATACGGACATTCGAATCAAGGGCTTCTCCTTCAATAAAAAAGCAGCCTCCGCCACAGCAGGCTTTCTGATCGGGGCCGACTACGGCCGGGTATGGTTGGAAGACGACAGCGGAGAAGGCGTTGACGACGGAGACACCTGGCACGTTGCCTACGGTGGGGGACTGTGGTTCACCCCAGCCAACGCCGTGGTTATTCGTGCCACCTATTTCACGAGCAGCGACGGTAGCCGAATTGACGTCGGTGCCGGATACCCATTCTAATCCACCATGGAAATTAAACATCCCAATACAATATCGCTGCTCATTCTGAGTGGCATCGCAGTATTCGCCGTCATCTACGCCGCAATTACCTGGCGGGAGGCACCCGACAACAGCAGCTTCATGATCTCAGGTGCCGAAAAGCCACTGTACGATCTCAAAAGACCCGACCAAACTTATGTATTGCCCAACGATCTGGACGAAATCAGCGGACTCACCTTCTGGGAAGGCAATCAGGTACTTACCATCCAGGACGAAGACGGGGAGGTGTTCATCTATGATATGGACCGCCAGGCCATCGTCAAGGAAATCAAATTCAATAAAGACCGCGACTACGAAGGCATCGCCCGTCGGGATTCTACCATCTTCGTCCTGGAAAAGGACGGTGACGTTCATTACTTCAACTACCGCGGTGGCAAAGACGAATACAAGGCCGATAAATTTGAATCCATCTTTAGCTACCGAAACGACACCGAAGGCATTTGCTACGACGACAGAAGCGGGATGCTTCTCATCGTTCCCAAGGGGGAGCAACTTGACCCGGTAGAAGAGAAAGAACACCTTTTAGGTATTTATCAAATGAATCCGGCTACCGGTCAGATCCTGGATCAGCCGGCTTACATCATCGATCAATACCAACTCGGAGAAGTAATCTACGGCAAGCGGGAACGCTACCTGATGAAACCTTCCGGCGTCGCTGTACATCCGGAAACCGGAAATATCTACGTCATAGCATCAGTTGGCAAAATTCTCGTAGTTCTTGACCGCGAAAGTAATATCTTACAAGTCGAGTTACTGGATAAAAAAGTGTTCAGCCAGCCCGAAGGCATAACTTTTACGGCTGACAATGAGTTACTTTTGAGCAGCGAAGGTAAAGGCACCAAACCAACCATCACCCGATTTGTCCCCCGGATGACTGCCGTTGAAGACTCTGAACAACCCGCCGACCAATAAGCATGAGCAAAGACAAAGAAGAAAAGAAAGAACCTACAGCCGGCGAACGATTGTTTGATCGTGCCGCTGCTTTCGTACGGGAGAAATTCCACGATGAACTCGACCCCGTTTACTTATTCCACAATTGGGCCTACGCCAACGCTATCGCCGAAGAGGTTGGAAAATTGGCCGAAAAAACCGAGGAAGTAGAGAATGACAAAATTCCTTATCTGAAAATAGCCGGGCTTTTTTACCCGGTTGGCTACGTCCGTCAGCGCAAGAACCCTCAGGAAGCTTCAGTAACTATTCTCCAGGAGTTTTTTGACTACCAAAAGCCTGTCCGGCCTGACGAAGTCGGACGCGATAGCAGTGCCGATGGTGAAAATCCAGCAGACCAAGGCCAGGCGACAACCGAATTAACGGAGATCTCCGATTGGATCGTTGCCGCAGCCGATCGACCGGAAGAAGGCCCCATCGAAGCCCAGTTACTCTACGATGCTGCCAACAGCTGGCTCGGACGTAAACGCTACGAACGCCGTGGCGAACTGCTCCGGCTGGAACGACAAGCTCTGAAAGGCGGCAAAGAGATAGACCCCGTCGTCTTCGGCCGCGAGCTGGAAGAGCAAATGCTTAAATTCGATTACCTCACGGATGCGGGTAAGAAAAAATACGAAGGCCGCCGCCGCAAGAACGTTTCAAGTATCCACGAGGATATGTTCAAGCTGGAGCAAAAAGTCATCAAACAAAAATCCGGTAAGAACTACGGCCGTGGCATCGATACTATGTACCGTACCGCTTTTCGTAACCATATTAACCTCAGTCGGATCGCCGATGGCAAGGCCAATATGATGATCAGTATCAATACCATTATCCTTTCAATCATCATCGCAGTGTCCGGAGCTGGCCTGGGCTTTTTTGAAGAGCTATTCTTCAGTAATCCCCTCATGCTACTCCCCATTATCACCTTGCTGCTCAGTTCACTGACTGCAGTAATCTTCGCCGTATTTTCGGCCAGACCCAAGGTGACCGAATACCGCATTAAAAAACGCAAACTCATCAAAAGCGATGAGGCCAGCCTTCTTTATTTCGGTAATTTTCTGAAACTGGAAAAGCAGGATTTCGTCGGTTATATGAGCAACATCAAGCACGACCTGGACGGTCTATACGATGACCTGAGTCGTGACCTTTACGACTTAGGTCAGGTCCTCCATCGTAAGTACCTGTTACTGACGATCAGCTATAATACTTTCGTCGGTGGGCTGGCCCTGAGTGTTTTGTCTTTCCTGATCGTATATATGATCAATCTGTTTTAGGAAAGTCTGCCATAATTCACGTCGCTTACCTAATCTTTCCAGGTTTAACCTGGTTTACGTTTCTATGCTGCCTTTACAAAAAATCACCTATTCCCTGGCTTTGGCCGGCCTCTTCGTTTGTTTGCTCGTATTTGGTAAAGCACTGCTCGTACCGGTAGTATTGTCATTTGTACTCTTGTACTTAATCAACGCCGTGGACCAAGTCATCCGCAAAGTACCGTTGATCGGCTCGAGAAGTCCGCAAGGTGTTAGTCTAAGCGTAGCGGCAATGTTTGTCTTGACGGTCATTGTGCTGGCAGGTAGCTTGGTTGGTCAGCAGATCAACGAAATGATTGCCACCGCACCAGAATACTGGTTGAACCTCGAAAGGCAATTTGCGCGCGTTCTGGCTAAATTTGGTTACGACGAAGAGCTGACTCTCCGTACGCTATCCGAAGAAATAGACGTAAACGGTTACCTCCTGAATTTACTCACCGGATTTACCGGTGCCACACGCCAATTTTTACTGGTCCTGCTGTACACTCTTTTTCTATTAGTAGAACAACACACTTTCCCACGAAAATTAGCGGCATTGCGGCTACAACGCAAAAAGCGCGATCATCTCCTTGAGGTACTGGGCCGGCTGAATCGGGCTACTCGTGCATACGTCGGCGTAAAATTTGCCGCCTCTTTCGCGACCGGTTTACTCAGCTATTTTGTGATCGAATACGCTGGCGTAGACTTTGCCATTTTTTGGGCCTTCAGCATTTTCGCCCTCAATTTCATCCCCACTATCGGTTCGATTATTGCCACGATTTTTCCCAGCCTCATGGCTCTCGTACAATTCGATTACCTGACGCCCTTTATGATCGTTGCCATCGGAGTAGGAACGATCCAGCTCTGTATCGGCGGGCTTTTAGAACCCAGGCTTTACGGAGATGCACTCAACATCAGTCCCTTTGTCATCATTTTTTCCCTCATCTTCTGGGGGCTCGTATGGGGCGTTGCTGGTATGCTGCTGTGCGTACCCATCACTTTTATAATAATTACATTTCTCGCGCAGTTCAGATCAAGCCGGCCAGTGGCGGTACTTTTATCGCGGCGAGGGCATGTCTAAGACACAACAGTCTGACTTGAGAGGCTGCAACGGCAGCAGTATAATAGATAATGAATGATCTTACCTATTGTGTAGCTTGTCTTTTCCTGGTTCGATAATCAACTCAATAAGAGACGTACCGCTACTACCGCCGTTACCACGATCACCAGGTAACGAAATTCTCGTTCCGGGATGCGCTTGACGATCTGGATGCCGATGAAAAATCCAATGGCAATAACCGGGAAAGTTATCAGGTCCTGAAGCAGCGTGCGGGCACTCACTGTATTCCAAATAAAATAGTGGAAGGGGAACTTCACAATATTGATCAACAGAAAGAAATAAGCCGCCGTACCGAGAAATTCTAACTTAGGCAAGCGCATTGACAGAAGAAATACGTTCATCACCGGCCCACCGACATTACCGATCATTGTCGTGAATCCTCCGGCCAGGCCAGCGATAAAGGCCGGCAATCTGTTTTGGGTAATCTTGGGGTCCAGTGGGTAGCGCTCCAGGTAAATGATCAATCCCAGACTCAGGAGAACAACGATAGAAACGATCAATTGAAAAGTCCGCTCATTGACCCAGTCACCCACGACAACTGCAACGACAACCCCGATTACGGCCGCTGGAATTAGTCTGAAAACGTATTTCCAGTTGGCACTTCGCCGATAATAGATGACTGCCAGTATATCCCCCGCCAGTAAAATTGGTACCAGTAGGCCCGTGGATGCCTTGGCACCGAAATTCAGGGCCAACAAAGGTACCGCTAACATCGTGAGTCCTTTGATCCCGGACTTCGCCAGCCCCATGATAAAGGCAGCACCGAACAAGGCGTACAACTGGTGGCTACCGTCAAGTTGGAGCCAGCTCATAAATTCTTGCACTCTATGGAATATCCAGAATCTTATGAGTCTGCAAACTAACCTTCCACTGGGGATTGGCCAAGCAATATTCGACGCAAGCAACAGTGTTTTGAGCGGTGTTCGGACCATCCAGAGGCTGAAGGTAAAAATGCTCAAAATCCAGATCGGCAAATAGTTCCGGCTGAGCTTCCACTTCCTTTTGAGGATAAACCAATTTCAGTTCGTGGCCCGAACGCTGTACGACCTCGGAACCGGCCTTGGGGCTTACGCAAATCCAGTCGATACTTGCTGGTGCGGGGATGGTACCGTTGGTTTCAACGGCGATCTCAAATCCTTTTTCGTGTAAAGCTTTGATCAAGGATTCGTCGAGTTGTAGTAGCGGTTCTCCACCCGTACACACAACGTAAGGCTTACCAGAACGAGGACTTGGCCAAAGCATTGCTACTTTGTCAGCCAAACTACTCGCTGAGTAGCGACCGCCATTTTCACCATCCGTACCTACGAAATCGGTATCACAAAACTTACAAATGGCCTTGGGTCGATCCTCTTCACGGCCACTCCAGAGGTTACAACCGGTGAAACGTAAAAACACGGCGGCCCGACCAGCCTGGCCTCCCTCCCCCTGGAGGGTATAGAAAACTTCCTTGACCTTGTAAGTACGTTCTATCATTGGAGGCGCAAAGATACATCGGTGTTGCTATACTCTCCCCGGCTGCACCAGATGATTTTTGACAGCCGCTCCTCGGCTTCACTGATCGTACTTTCTGACATGAGTTATGGATAATTTCCTTCGGTCAAAAAGATCATTCAGCCGGAATTTTACCTCACATGACTAAAAAGTATAAAAAAAACGCCCGCAACAACTGGTGTCGAAGCGGACGAATTTCAGGTAATCATTTCTAGATTTTCTTTACAGACTAGGTATTTGCCTCTGCTGTTTTGTTATAACTGGTCTCACTACTGGATGTTCGAAAAAAATCCAACAGGAGCTTGTTTACTTGCTCGGCGTGGGTGTACACACAACCGTGGGGCGCACCTTTCAATTTGTGATAAGTGCTATCCGCGATGCCGGCAGCGGCTTGATCTCCGGACGTTTCGATCGGTACAATTTGATCGGCCGTGCCATGGATCACCATAGTAGGGATAGTCACGTTTTTCAACTCAGACCGAAAATCGGTTCCGGCCCAGGCTTTGGTTGTTTCTACCGTAGCCCGATCACTTGCGTAAGCCGCTACTGTCCAGTCGAAATGTAGCATCTCTTCGCTAATGATGTCCTTATTATCTTCGTAGTTGACGAAATCACGGGTAAAACCTTTGAGGAATTTCATCCGATCGCTCGTTAGATTTTCCATGATGTCGTCGAGAGCTTCTTGTGGCACGCCGTCGGGATTATCGTCCTTTTGGGCGACCAGTGGGATGATAGAACTGAGCAATACCGCCTGGCTGATCCGATCATCACCGTATTTGGTACAGTAGCGAACTACTTCACCACCTCCCATACTGAATCCGACCAGGGTCACGTCGCGGAGATCAAGTCCAAGAATTAAACTCCGCAAATCTTCGGCGAGCGTATCGTAATCATAGTTGTTCCACGGAAAATCGGAGAGGCCAAAGCCACGGCGATCATAAGCGATAACACGATAGCCGGCGTTGACGAGATCTTCCGTTTGTTTATCCCACATCCGGTGGCTCAACGGCCAGCCGTGGATAAGGATAATCGGACGGCCCTCGCCGTAATCCTGATAATGAAGGTCTATATCGGTTTTGGGATTACTGTTTTCGGTTGCTATGAAAGGCATAATACGTTGTTAATTAACATTTTGAATATGCCATTAATACGTATTCGTGCTGGAGGATGTTCGATTATGAATCGAGTGCCGACAGAACTCCGGAAATGTAGAATTTAAAGCGATAAAAATGATCGAGGCCCTCCGATCCGAAGTACTCGTTAGGGCAGCCAATAGCCAAACACGAATCGGAAGTTGCTTAACCGCTTGTTGCAGAAAAAACTTATGAATCTCTACCCGCGCATCTTCAGTGCCTCTACAAAGGGCTGACGATAGATCCGTTGTCCCAGCGCCGCGGCCAAAGCATTGGCAACTGCTCCACCCGCGGGAGGCAGACTAGGTTCACCCAAACCGGTGGGGTCGTTATCGCTCTCCACGAAATGGATTTCCACTTCCGGGGCTTCGCTCATTCTAATGAGCCGGTATTGGTGAAAGTTTTCTGCTTCGGAGCGACCATTGGTGAATTTGAAATCGCTGTACATGGCGTGGCCAATACCGTCGATGATCCCACCTTCGATCTGGTTACGGGCAGCATCGGGATTAATGACAATACCACAGTCGACGGCGCAAGTCACCTTGGTCACTCTAGGAGTATCACCGTCCATAACGACTTCGGCGACCTCGGCAACGTAAGTGTTATGACTAAAGTAGGCACTGAAACCCTGGTAAGTATTGCGAGCAATAGGTTTACCAAAGCCTGCCTTTTCAGCGGCCAGTTTGATAACGCCGACGTATTTATCGATTTCGTAGTTGTTGTTTTCACCGACCGGGGATGTACGAGCCTTTTCGAAAAGATCGAGGCGAAACTGCACTTTGTCCTTGCCGAGGTATTCGGCGAGTTCATCCATAAAAGCCTGTTCGGCGTACGCCAGGAAATTGGCGTAAGGTGCACGCCAGGCTCCGGTGGAGATGTTACTTTCCAGTTGATGGGAATCGATGCGATAATCAGCAATGGTGCCCGCTGGGTAGTTGTTGGGCATGGGATCAAACATCTGACCGTTAAAGCAAGCTTCGGTCAGGTGCCAGCCACTGATGTCGCCATCCTTGATACCGACCTTGAACTTGTACTGGGATGCCGGGCGATAAGTACCGGCCAGCATATCATCTTCGCGGCTGAAGACCAGTTTAACGGGCTTACCGATTTTTGAAGATATTTCGGCTGCTTCCAGTGCGAAGTCGCCGTAAAGTCGCCGGCCGAAGCCTCCTCCCATACGGGTCATGTCAATACTTACCTTTTCCGGCTCGATCTCCAATAAGGCAGCTACTCTTTGCTGGGTCCAGGCCGGTGTCTGAATGGGACCAACCAGTTCCGCACCTGCGTCGGTCACGTTAGCGAAGAAATTCATGGGTTCCAGGCAGGCATGTGGCAGATATGGAGCGGCGTAAGTGCGCTCAAAGACCTCATCGGCAGCGGCCAGGGCCGCATCCACGTCTCCGTCTACCCGGCGGGGTTCTTCGGCCTTCATATCCAGGTGCCGACTGAGTTCAGCTTCGTGGTAGGCCGTATCTTCAGTCTTATCACCCGCTTCCCATTCGGCTTTCAGGGCTTTTTGCCCCTGCATGGCGCACCAGGTGTTGCGACCAATAACGGCAATCTTGTTGCCAAATCGAACAACGTCTTCCACGCCTTCAACTTTTCTGGCGTCGCTATCGTCAAAGTCTTTCAGGGTATGGCCGAATGAAGGCGGGCGTAAGGCAACGGCGTAAACCATGCCTTCCCGGCCGTAATCCAGGCCAAATAGTGGTTTTCCACTGATTATATTCTCCAGGTCGACATTTCGCTGGCTCTGGCCAATGATACTGAAGTATGCCGGTGATTTGAATTCCACTTCTTCCGGAACCTCCATTGTAGCGGCTTTAGCAGCTACTTCACCGTAAGACAATGTTTGTCCATCGGGCGCAGTGATAACGCCCTTACTGGTTTTCAATTCAGTAGCATCCAGTCCCCACTGTTCAGCTGCTGCGGCAACTAATAGGTGGCGAGCCGTAGCTCCGGCGCGGCGCAGTCCTTCCCAGCCCTGGCGGATGGATTGACTTCCTCCAGCGACCTGGCGGTTGAAGTTCTCCGTATCCAACCCGGCTTGTTCCACGGTGACGTCCGCCCAGTCTACGTCCAACTCCTCGGCCACGATCATCGGCATCGAGGTTTTGATGTTCTGCCCGATCTCCGGATTAGCTGATAAAATGGTTACTGCTCCGTTCTCATTAATGCGCAGATAGGCATTGACCGTAGAGGAAAGCCCGTTGGGCATTTTCTTGATCTCTGCCAGTATCTCCGGCAGCTTTTGCACCATTTTTTCTTCCTTACAGCCACTTAACCAGCTTACGCCCAGGAGTAATCCGCCACCGGCCAGGGAGGAGACTTTGAGGAAGTTTCTACGGTTTTGCATGGTCAATGATTAAATACGGGAATGATAAAATGATAAGATGTTTCGATACGACAATGCCTCATCGTCCTAGCTCAATTTAGCGGCGGTTTTTACCGCGGCTTTAATCCGGTTGTAGGTTCCGCAGCGGCAGAGATTGCCGTACATGGCGTCATCGATGTCGGCGTCGGAAGGATCGGGATTGTCTTTGAGGAGGGCGGCGGCGTTCATGATCTGACCGGCCTGGCAATAGCCACACTGGGGTACGTCGTGTTCTCTCCAGGCTTGCTGGAGGGGGTGCATGGCATCGGCGTCAAGGCCCTCGATGGTAGTGATCTTTTGGTCACCCACGGCTGAGATCGGTAGTGAGCAGGAGCGCACGGCCAATCCACCGGCGTGGACGGTACAGGCACCGCACTGAGCTATTCCGCAACCGAATTTGGTGCCGACCAGGTCGAGTTCGTCGCGCAATACCCAAAGTAATGGCGTATCGGGAGAAGCTTCTACGGTCTTTTGCTCACCGTTCACGGTGAAAGTAAATTTCTGCATGGGGTGATGATTTCAAAAATCAAGATAAGAAACCTCTCGTAATACTGAAGCGGTTTGAATGATTGTTTACCGGAAAATCGCAAGGCTACCGGGTGCTGAAGAGCCCATTTTGTATAAGTATGTATCAAAAGATACGGACATAAGTGTAGTACATCCAAGATTCCATTAGGCTTGCGATTCAGGCAGATAGAATGAATACAGAACGCTTTAATAATTACCCGGCACCGTGAATCGGTAATAAAAAGCTTCTTTCAGTTTAGGGTAGTAGCCCGTGAATTGAACTTCTTCTCCGGGAACCAACTTTGATAAAAGCCCTTCGATCGAGCTTACGGGCTGGTCATTGACTTTCGTAATCAAGTAACCGGCTTCCAGGTTGGCTGCTGCGGCAATGGAATTGAGAAATACCGCAGTTACCCGCAACCCCTCCAAATCATTTTCTTGTTGTTCACGATGGGAAAGCGGACGCAAATCGATACCCAACTGATCGAGTAAATCATCTTCTATCTTTCTACTAACCAGTTGGCGATTGGGCACCAGGTTTTCTTTGTCGAGGAGTAAAACCCTGATTTTACGTAGTTCTCCGTTACGGATAAAAGTGATGTTTACCTCATCCCCCGGCCGATAGCGACTAATGGCTTCCTGCATCTCCGCCGGGGACCCCACGGAAGTGCCGTCGATGGAACGAATGACGTCGTTTTCCTGCATCCCGGCCCGCTCGGCCGAACCACCTTTACGCATTCTGGCGATGAGTGCGCCCTTGGTTTCTTCCAGTTCAAGACGTTCGGCCTGAGCTGCATTGATTTTCTGAACGTAGACCCCCAACACGGCACGATTCACCTCTCCGTAATCCCGTAAGTCTTTAAAAATACGGCGAGCCAGGTTACCGGGGATAGCAAATGCGTAACCCTCGTGACGACCACTGGTCGTTAAAATGGCCGTGACGATGCCAATGAGTTGGCCGCGGTCATTGACCAGCGCTCCCCCACTATTTCCAGGATTCACGGAAGCATCCGTCTGGATAAAACTTTCGATGCGGTCCTCCCCTTCCAGTACATCGATGGAGCGTCCTTTGGCCGATACGATACCGGCCGTTACGGTGCTTTCCAGGTTAAAAGGATTACCGCCGGCCAGTACCCATTCGCCGATGCGCAGACTGTCGCTGTCCCCGAAAGACAAATATGGCAAAGCGGTTTCGTCGATCCGTAACAGCGCCAGGTCCGTCGTCTGGTCAACCCCAACAACTTCCGCCTCATACTCGGATTGATTATCCAGCATCACGGTAATACGACTGGCACCGGAAATCACGTGATTATTTGTAGCGATGTAACCATCGGACGAAATGATCACCCCGGAGCCGGAGCTACTGGAGGGCGCGGGTTCCCAACGACTTTCACGGTCGAAAAAGCTGCGGATATAAACAACACTGGGGGTTGTTTTTTCGGCTACCCGGGTAAAATCTACGGGCATGGTAGGCCTGGCGGTATTTTCGGTCTTCAGTTCTGTATTCGGTTCGGCAAACGGATCTACCGAAGGCTGGTTACGACCAACAATACTGGCATAAATGGCTACCGAGAGCAATGAGCTGAAGAGACAGCAGCCAATTAAAGTGAAAAGTTGTTTATTCGTCATGGGATGTAATAGGACTAACGAAGTAGCAGTGCTATTTGTATTTGAGAGCGGGTGTTTTATTTCAGACTATTGAGGATAATCTGGATATATGGGTTAAATGGATTTATCCTTCATTCCGTATATCTGCGGAAAAATATCAACAATTCGCTAATTTTGCATAAATATAAACAAAATGAGTACAGACAAACGTGATCCGATGGACGGAGATTACCTGGGCCTCATCTTCGGAGAAAGACTGACGCTTTACGCCGGCGTATTTTTGGCGGTGCTCATCGGTTTGGCGGTGGCGCGGCATTATTACCTCGACGTTCCATTCGGAATAACCGACTCTAATGCCGGCCCGGTGCCGGTGGATACGATGGTGGTGGATACTTTGTTTGAGTAAGGCTTTGAAGATCTTCCTTTTAAGCAGTTGCAGTTGCCTCCTGTCAATCGCTAAACTGTCCGATCGCAACTACAGGTTCTCAAACTAAGACGGCGGAGAATTTATGAATTCTCCGCCGTCGCTATCATAAAAGTAAGTTCAATTTAACTCACGTAGTCCTTCTTCTCCGCCTCACTCAGCACCGGATAATCGGTATATCCTTCTGCGCCGGGAGTGTAAAAGGTGTCCATATTATAGGTGGCCAGGCGAGCATTTTGTTGAAAGCGATCAACTAAATCCGGGTTGGAAATGAATGGGCGACCAATGGCGATCAAATCAGCCTTTCCGGCTTCCAGGTCTTGCTGGGCACGCTGTTCATCGTAACCACCGGCCAGAATCAAAGTGCCTTTGAAGGTTTCGCGTAGTTGCTGCTTGATACTATCCGGAACCGCGGGGGCACCCATTGCTTCGTGATCAACGACGTGCAGGTAAACCAGGCCGATCTCATTGAGTATCTCGGCCAGGCGGATGTGTGTTTCTTCTACCCCTTCGAATTCCCCGGTTTCATTCATGGCACCGTAGGGAGACACCCGCATCCCAACGCGCTCGTTACCCACGGCGGCTACCACGGCTTCGGTTACGTCGCGCACGAATTTCAGGCGGTTTTCGATGCTACCACCGTAAATGTCTTTACGTTTATTGGTTCCGGCGTGCAAGAATTGTTCCAGTAAATATCCGTTGGCGGCGTGCAGTTCAACTCCGTCAAATCCGGCTTCTAAGGCGAGTTTGGCGCAGGTGACGTATTCCTCAATGGCTTCGCGACAATCTTCGATCGTCATTTCCTGAGCTAAGGGGATCTCCAGTTCTCCCTTGCCATCGACGTACATTTTAGTATCGTTCAAGGCCACGGGGCTGGGAGCGAGTACGCGTCCACCAGCGGGCAGATTGTCCGGATGGGTCACCCGACCGGTGTGCATGATCTGCAAAAATATCTTACCGCCATTCTCGTGCACGGCATCGGTCACCTTACGCCAACCTGCGGCCTGTTCCTTGGTAAAATTGCCGGGAATACGGGGATAACCCAGTCCGTTCGGACTCGGAGAGGTTCCTTCGGTAATGATCAGTCCTGCTCCGGCGCGCTGACCGTAGTATTCTGCCATTAAATCATTGGGAACGTTGTCGATAGCCCGGCTGCGGGTCATGGGAGCCATTAATATCCGGTTGCCAAGGGAAACGGGTCCGAGATCGTAAGAAGAAAAAAGCTTTTTCATAATATTCGAATTTGATGTTACAACATGTATTTTTGGCGATCGTTCGATAGCAAGTGCAAGACTGTCTTAGAAAGACATTGCTACTTTGCTAGTCATAAATGGCTTATACCAATTTATCACACCCACCGAGAATTGCGATTCTGCTACCTTACTCTACTTTTATTGGCTAACAAAGTAGCAAGGCCTGTAGTGATCACTGAATTCAAAGCAGCAATGCACACTTTCTGACCTCCATATACTGACGTACTTTTACCCCATGCTCCACTTCCACAAATACGAGGGGGCCGGCAACGACTTCATCCTTATCGATGCCCGCGCTACTCTACCCTTCCCCCTGAATGACCAGGCTACGATCCAAAAACTCTGCGACCGCCACTTTGGAATCGGAGCCGATGGTTTGATGCTACTCCGTAATCACGACGACTACGACTTCAAAATGGTCTACTACAATGCTGACGGTGCCCCCAGCAGCATGTGTGGTAACGGTGGGCGCTGTATCGTAGCCTTTGCTAAGCGACTGGGTATTATTGGAAACGAATGCTCTTTTCTGGCCGTAGACGGTCCTCACCTCGCACGGGTGTTGGAAAATGGAAATGTAGTATTAGCAATGAGCAACGTGAACGATATTGAGATCAGTGCTGACAGTTTCATATTGGATACTGGTTCTCCTCACTACATTAAATACCAAGAAAATATTGGAGGAGTAAAATTAATTTCTGAATCACATGCTATCCGTTATAATGACCGTTTCCGGGACGAGGGCATAAATGTGAATTTCGTGGAAATACTTTCCGACAATTCGCTAGGCATCCGCACCTACGAGAGAGGAGTAGAAGATGAAACCCTGGCCTGTGGAACCGGAGTAACGGCCGCCGCCATCAGCCTCGCCATTAAAAATGGAGTAGACAAATCCGGTGGACGTTTTGACTATCGGGTTCAGGCAGTTGGTGGCCAACTCAGCGTAAGCGGGACCAGGCAAGGGGATAGATTTACGGACCTGGAATTGGAAGGGCCGGCTACTTTCGTATTTTCGGGAGATATAAAGATTGGCGATTAGCTTCGCAGTACTTCATGCACTTGATTGGCAGTTCCTAGTCGTTTTGAATTTGCCATAGCAGCGTGTACCTGTATTGAGCAAAATCATAAATCGTTAATCGAGATTCAAGATTCGCTAATCAATCAGCATATGCGTTACTACTTCATACTATTACTTCTGCCCCTTTTCGCCTGTAATGGCTCCGCCCCTACCGAGACACCTCCCGCCGAAGAGACCAAGATCGATCGCCCTGAATACGCGCTCGTAATTCACGGCGGTGCGGGTACCATCCTTAAAGAAAACATGACCGACGAGCGGGCCGCCGCCATCCGCAACGCTATGGAAACCGCCATGCAAAAGGGTGAAGAAGTACTCTCGAGCGGAGGCTCCGCCGCCGAAGCCGTAGAGCAAACCATCTGGCTGCTGGAAGACAGTCCTTATTTCAACGCCGGCAAGGGAGCAGTATTTACCAGTAACGGCACCAACGAAATGGACGCCAGTTTCATGACCGGCCACGATTTGAACGCCGGCGCGGTAGGTGGCATCACCAACGTTAAACACCCGATCAGCGCGGCAAGGGCTGTACTCGAAAAATCCGAACACGTCATGCTCTCCGGCAAGGGAGCCGAGCAATTTGCCGAAGAACAGGAACTGGAGATCGTGGATCCCCGCTACTTTTATACCGAGGAGCGCTACCAGAGCTTACAGCGCGTACGCGCTAAAGAAGAAGCTGCTATGGAGGCCGAAAAGGTCAGGCAATCTTCCACTCTTCTCCACGCCCGTGAGCTGGACGAAAAATATGGCACCGTCGGCTGCGTAGCCCTGGACAAAAATGGCAACATCGCCGCGGGAACCAGCACAGGTGGAATGACCAACAAGCGTTACAACCGGATTGGCGACTCCCCCATTATCGGAGCGGGCACCTACGCCAATAATGCAACTTGTGGTATCAGTTGTACGGGCCACGGTGAATTCTTCATCCGTTACGCCGTAGCCCACGACGTACACGCCCGCATGGCCTACGGAAGCCTGAGCCTGAAAGAAGCTGCCGATCAAGTGATCTTTGATGAGCTAAAACCAGCCGGTGGCACCGGGGGGCTTATCGCCCTGGATAAAAATGGAAACATCACCATGCCCTTTAATACGCCGGGAATGTATCGGGGTTTCCTGAAGAGTACGGGAGAGAAGGGGATTTTCTTTTATGAGGATTGAGGGATGATACGGTCTGGCGGCTTTCAGCCGCCTGACCGCTGAGTTTTAATCATCCGCCATGAAGTTGGAAGAGTTGGAAGTTCGTTTCAATCTATATTGGTTCGGTTACATTTGATCGCCATCCACCGTCAGGCCGCTTGGAGCGGGCGGACGGGGGCTTAAAAGGCCGGCCCCATGTAAAGCGGAGCCGGCTTCTTTCGTATTAGTAAAATCACAGGGCGTGGCTGCAAACCGCGGACCGGTAATTACTGGCCGTCCCAGGCGATCTCGCTGACGTGGCGAGCTACTTCGGAGAAAAGAATTTCAACTATGCTATGGCACGTATATAGTTTTTTTAATTGTATTACTTCCTTTGTCTTGACGCCAATTAAAAATTTGTACTGAGCATTCATAGGTAGTACTCGCCCCATTGTAAGGTACAGCCCAATCAAAAAAGCCTGTGAAGCAGTCAATTTGATTGTAAAGTGTTTCTCCAGTAGAGAGATTCTTAATCTTAATCTTAGCTTTAGGGTAGTCAAATCCATTAGACATAGAATAGTTAATCTCTATAATGCCATTAGTTGGAAAACCATTATTATAATGACTTACACTCACATTGGGGTTAGGGAAAGAACGAGGATAAAGAATGGACAAGGCATTCTCATCGTCGTCAGTCATAATATCATCAATATCGTGAATTATACATGGACCATTGTGGCCATCTCTCAAAATACAACAAGTCATTATAGAATTAGTCGTGACATTTGGTGTATTGCATATGTGGATTGATTCATGCAAAAGATTATCATTATGATGAAAGCCCAGCGCATGCCCCATTTCGTGAGCTGCTACAGATTTAATTCCTTCAAAATTTAAAAACTGACCATCTCCTTGGTTTAAGAATTTTAATCCGATTTCAATAAAGATTCCTACGTCACCATTAGACGGAGCTGCAGCCCTTCCAAAGTTACAATTAACTCCAAAATTAAACCAAGAAACTGTACAGTCAGGAGACTCATTTGATTCAACGATTGTTATTTCTATATCGCTGTTCGGAATATTATTCCAACGCAAAATGCCTTCTTCTACCGCATCAACTGCTTGAGCCTTTTCTGCGGGTGTAGCTGTACCGAAATTTGTAGGAGCATCTTCAACATGCACTCTTACGTTTCTCACATTATCTCGATTAATGGTGTTCCATCTACCATTGATATTATAGACTCTTTGCCTACTATAATTGGTAGTTGTATCATTTTGAATTAATGAATCCATGTACATTAGATTATTAATCCCATAAACTAAATCTCCTGATACAACTAATGAGTTGATTGCAGGATCGTATTTAACGTCGCCAAATATTTCGTTCATCTCATCAACAATATCTTTAAATCTATTGTAAAAAGGTGCTCTGTTTGATGGCAATGTGCTTTCTTCGTCATGAACAATATTAACTAAATGTTCATTGGCTGAAGTCGTAATTTGCTCGTCTTTGGTACACGACACAAAAAACAGGAACATAAAAACAAATAAAAACTGTTTCATAGTTTTGCAATTTTCACACGTAATATTAAGAGCCACATCTGCTCATGAAATCGAACTTACGGATGACGTTAGATAGCTAGCTGAGATATGACCAAGTTCGATTCGCTCGTACCCCAACATGTCAAGAGGCTAACTGCAAAAACTACACCAAAACACAAAGTGCTGCAAACCAATACAATATAAATTATAAAAATAAAAATGTGACGATATATCGACACAAGTGGCGATATATCGTCACATTACATGAAGATATTTCAGAATATGTTATAGCAAATCACTGGCCGTCCCAGGCAATTTCACTGGTACGTCGTGCAACCTGCTGAAACAAACCACCTCCATCACGAAGGTCTACGTTATCGGCATTTAAGCGGTCGTAACGACGTAAGTCCACCCATCTCTGACCCGCTTCTGCCCAAAGGCTAAAACGACGCTGAAAGAGAATTTCATCGATTAGGCTATCACGGTCGGTATCACCATCGTAATTATCCAATCCCCAAATATTACGGATAGTATTGATAGCATCGACTGCATCGTTACTACCACCATCTTGTTGGGCGCGTGCTTCGGCGTACATGAGGATAAGTTCCTCATTGCGTAAATATGGAATGGCATCTGTCACACCACTATAACGAGCATCTTGGAAAACACCTTTTAAATCAACGCCGTTTGCAGTTGAAGTATTCAACGTGTCGTTGCGTTCAAAGAATTTAACTGCTCTTCCATCACCTTCAGGCAGGTCTTCTACCACTGCAGGGTGTACGATAAGCAAGGTGTTGGTAGCAGCACCTAATGGATAAAAGAGTGGATTATTAATGTCTGGCGAATTGCCATAAGGATGGGTTGGTCCAGTATTTAGATCGGCCTCCGATCCGGCTTCCAAGTTAAGATAGCTAGCTTCGAGAGCTGATTCCATAGCGCCCCAATCTTCGGCATACATAGCAGCTTTTGCAGCTATGGCCCGGTTGAAGCGTAGCAGGCCGGCAGCATCCTGAAAATCAGCGAAACCACTAGACAAGTTGAAGGATACAGTTCCACGTCCCAATTCATCAGCGCCTTCGTCAAGGATGTTACGAATTTCAGCCAGTGCTTCGTCAAAGCTGACAATCGGTCCAGGATTAAGCTCATCCTCAACGTTTACACGGATACCATTTTCTCCCTGCTGCAGTAGTGGCCAAAGTAGTTGGTAGCCCTTGATTGTCTTGGCAAAACCAGTATAAGCAGCAGCTTCTTCGGCGGTGAGTCGACTACTACTGCTCGCACCTTCAATAATAATGTTCGCCTGTTTTATTGCACGATACGGGCTAACATACGTTCCAGCGGTATTAAAGAAATCCGGGTAGGTTTCCGTTACTCCAACAGCTAACCATTCGTCGATGAAACGGGGATCCGAGGCAAAAAACGCCCAAACCTCACGGCCGAAAGAGCCCCAAGCTTCTGTGGCGTTTTCGTAATAAAGACGATGGCGAGACTCTAATCCAGTGACCAGTGATTGTAGTTCTGCTGGTCCAGGGTCACTGGTTACAGCGGTGATATCCGGAGCATTTGGGTCTGTTACCTCGTCCAACTCGCAAGCGGAAAAGGCGAAAAGCATTGGCAAGATTACCAACAGTATTTTATATGATGTCTTACGCATGGTAAGTTGATTTAAGTGATACAATGTTGACCTAAAAATCGGCCTTTAGGTGAAAGAATATGCGACGCGCACTAGGGTATGGTGTCACTTCGATGGCACTGGTAATAGCCTGGGTACCAAAGTTGGATACTTCAGGATCATAACTGCCATATTCAGTCCATAGAAGCAGATTATTGGCTGAGACACCAATCTTAAGTCGCTTGAGCAAATCGCCACCAATCACGCCATTTGGTAGCGTATAATACAAACTGACCTCACGTAACTTTACGTAGTCCGTTGGCTGAACGTAAACTTCAGTTCTTCCTGGAATAGCATCTCGATCTGGCGTAGCAGGTCTTCCACTCCAGTCAAGTAAGCGATCCAGTCCGTTAGGATCACCGTCTCCATCATCATCTCCGGCCCAATTTGGCGTGGACCCACCATCATCCCAGAGTAATGCGGAAAGGTTGATATTTTTTCCGCCGTTTTGATAGTGCAACAAGAAACCCAAATCGAAGTTCTTAGCAATTTGGAAAGTGTTGAACCAAGTCATCGTATAATCGGGCTGGCGATCACCCAGTATGGTAAATCCTAGAGACCGTGAGTTCAGGTCCGGGTCATTGGGGTTACCGACAATAGTTGTCGGAGAAAGCCCCTCTGCCAAAATATATGTACCCAAAGAAGGACCAAAACCACCTTGTGTAAAAGCAGGAATGTCCAATCGAGTAATTTCACTACGATTTTGCCAGTAAAGAATACGGCTTGTCCAATCGAAATTAGCACCACGTACCGGATTCAAGGTAAGACCGAGTTCAAAGCCTTCGTTCTGTAAATCAGCGGCATTTGTAATAACGTCGGTTACCCCAACTGATTCAGCGAGTTGACGGCGCAACAGAAGATCATTAACATTTTTTTGATAATAAGTGCCTTCAAAAACGATACGGTTATCAACTATACCAATGTCAGCACCGATTTCAAATTCATTAGCCGTTTCTGGCTCCAGATTAGGATCGACTCCCTGAAGTGCAGCGGTTACACCCAGGTTTCCGTCGATATTCACACCGTTCAAGCTTGTAAAAGTTTCTCCAAAACGTGGTAATCCACCCGTTTGGCCGTAGGCTGAACGCAACTTGAATTGACTGAATGGTCCGTCCGCCAGAAAATCAAAATTATGTAAGTTAAGTGCTAGGCTACCCTTAAGGAAAGTATACAACTCATTTTGTTGTAGATTCAAAGTAGACTTGTCTAATCGAATTCCAAAACTAGCGGCAATTTTATCGTCCCAATTCAAATCTTCTTGTAATACATAACCGAGATCAGACTGAGTTTCGTCGAACTGACTAAGCGTACTGCTAACCTGTGCAAAAGCTAAGTTGGTTTGCCCAGCGGTCAAACCCTCTCCTCGCTGAAGCAGGAACTCACTGGTCTGGTCTAGACGAACAACACCTACGGAGGTGTTGGAGTTGATGGTTCCCAAATTCGTATTGAAGTTGAGGAAAGCTTGCAAATTAGTATTTCTGGCTACAGTACGACCGTGGGTAACGTCACCGGGTAATGCTCTGGCCTGTTGATGCTGAAGAATCTCCGGAAAATGTACCAGGGTCGTCGCTCCCAGAAAGTCAACTCCACCATTAGCTTTAAACTTCAGAAAGCTATTGGCAGTGCTGAAGATATCTATGTCCAATACTGCGGCAGTGATAAAACGATCTACTACCTGATTGTTAGTCGCTAGATCACGGATGGCATATGGATTATCGTTGAAATAAGGGTTATCTGGGTAGTTTCCTTCAGCATCTGGTTGTAGGCTAGCGTAAGTCGGAGTATAAGCAATTGCATACCCCAAACTACCGCCAGTGTTATTTTGATTGCCAGTGAATCCGCGATCCGTGTCTGACTTGGCATAATTGGTATTTAAGGCTATGCGAATTTTATTTCCCAAACGCTGATCAATGTTAGCTCGAATAGTATAGCGGTCAAATCCGGTGTTTTGAATGATACCGTCTTCGGTTGTGACACCACCACTCACGTAGAATTGTGTATTTTGACTACCTCCACTAATACTTAAGCGAGAATTTGAAAGGATTGGCGTTTCACCGTACATCTCTTCCTCCCAGTCAACTATTGTTCCTGCTGCCTCTGCGGCAGCCAAAGCGTCAAACTCTGATTGATCTACACCTCTGGCGGTTAAATTTTCACGATCAAATTCAGAAAAATTCTGGAAATTTTGCCCTTGAGCAAATCCAATATCCTGAGAAAACGATACTTGAGTCTTACCAGCTTTACCTCGTTTCGTTGTGATGAGAATCACCCCAGAGTTTGCTCGTGTACCATAAATTGCGGCAGCCGAAGGACCCTTGAGTACTTCGATACGCTCGATATCATCGGGGTTAATGTCCGCAATTCGGTTAGCGGCATTATCCTGGGTGGAACTACTTGCTCCACCCGTAGCACCACTAACCTGAGAGCGACCATTACGGATAGAGCTGTTGTTGACATAAACCCCATCAATGATATACAGAGGCTGGCTAGAGCCCGACCCCAAAGTACTAACGCCCCGCAACTGCACATTAATACCACCACCGGGCGCACCACCGTTGGCGGCAATGTTTACCCCAGCGAGTTTCCCGTTCAGGGCACCGTCTACGGTTTGAATTTGAGTTTGGCCAGTCAATTCCGCGCTGCTTATCGTCGCTACGGAATTACCGGAATTTGCCCGCTTAACACCCGAAGCAAGACCGGTCACCACTACCTCGTCCAGGCGGGCAACGTCTTCGTCCATCGTAATGTCTACGATGGTCATGCTGGGATCCAGTGGAACCAACTTGGTGGCAAAGCCGGTATAGCTTAGCACCAATGCATCAGCATTAGCGGGAACGGAGAGGGTAAATTTACCGTCCAGATCGGAAACCGTGCCGGTGGTGGTACCCTCGATAAGGATGGAGACACCGATGAGCGGTTCTCCCGAGGATTCGGTTATGGTTCCGTTTAGGGTGTACTGGGCGTAAAGGCCGGACCCCATGAATAGGGCTACCAGCAACGGTAGCACCCTGCGTAAACTAAGTCGCATAAAATACAGGTTTAGTGAGTAAAAAAGCTAAGGCATCTCGTTGATCGGTAAGCTGGTGACTTCCCGCCAACGAGGGGTGCTCCTTTTAAAATCGAAGCAGGGCTAAACTACTAAACATATCGGGAAAGGCCGAAGTCAAATTTCGCTTACGGACAATTTAGCGACAGATCATTTGTTCAGCTCAGCTCAAACAGCTTATATTCAGCCACTCATCTCAGAATGCCCGAAAGAAAAATTTTTGAAAGTTTATGTATATCGTCATCTAATATCAGAAATTCATCATAGCAAAATATAGCTAAACCCTGGTACTTGATCACTAAAGAGCGCCCGGATCATTCTCCCGAATAATTTCTAAGGCCATATCCAACTGCGCATCCCGTCCGGCTTGGATGGCCGCAAAATCCTGGACAACTTCAATGTCCGGCACAATGCCAATACGCTGAGTCGGACTGCCATCGGGATAAAATACGCCGATACCGGAGATAGAGGTACCGATACCTCCCGGCAGAATAATTTGAGACACGTTTCCATCCGCTCCGGCCGTGGTACTACCTACGACGGTACTACGAAAATGCTTCCGTAATGCCATGGCCGTGTATTCCGGTTGACTTTGGGTAAACCCGTCTACCAGAATCACTACTTTACCCTTGAATACGGGGCGGTTACCATCTCCGACTTTTACCGGATCGGTCCAGTAAAAGTCGCCGGGCCGAACCATACTCCCGACGGTAAATTTTGCGAATGGCTCAGGCTGGGGTACCAGGTATTTACCCAAGGAGAACACAATGAACCTACTGGGATAATTCCTTAAATCCACCACCAGTCCTTTTAGGTTCAGATTTTCGGGCATTACCCGATCGATCTCCCCCTTATTCAAACTGGCTGCGTAGATGTATCCGATGCTGTCCTGGCCGCCGATGTACTCAAAACCCGCTCGTCGGTCATCGCCAAACCAATTGCCCCACATGGGTCCGTGGGTACTACATTTCAGGTCCAGTACTCTACCCTGCCGATCTACTTTCACCGTAACGCTATCCTGGTTACTTCCTAACAGCAATAGTCCGATATCACGGTAAATGGCCGTTTCGTTAGAACCTGGACAAAAAGGCCGGTAGTGTTCGATCAATTCCTCGGTAGTCCTATCATCTACGGCTAGAATCACATCCCCAAGGTCCAGAGAGTCGTTTTTCTCTCCGAGTTTGGCGATCACCATTTTCCCATCCCGGTAGACCGGCAATGCGCAGACCCGCAACAACGGTAGAAAGTCCTGCATTTCTTTGGGCTTGAACCACATGCCAGCGTGGCTGTCGTTAACCTCTCCGATCAACCGATAGATAACCTTTTGAAACTCCAAAGGTTCTTCGGCAGCAATGACCAGCGGTATATAGGTGGGCAAGACTTCGCTCCAGGGCAAGTCCGTCAGGTCTTTGTAAGGAAAAAAGTATTCGATCATATTCCAGTAGCGAAACAGGGTCAGAATACGCATACCGCTATCGTCAGCAGCTATTTCGGGATAAGGATATTCGTTTTTGAAGATCGGATTGCCCACGCGGGGCGCAAAGCTGATGTAATGATGCAAATTTTCGTCATCCGCACCTAGCACCCTGTTAGCTTCCTCGACTTCGATGGGCAGAGGAATACTTTTCAGTGATTCGACCAGCTCAGTGCCGATAATTTCGGGAGCCCACCAGCTACGATCGTAGGTAGAGTACTTCTGCCCGTCATCCAACACTGCTACATTGCCAACCAAAATTGGCTCAAGCTCAGGAAAAGACTTTACCCAATCGGCTAAATGTTTAGCGAAACTGTCCTGCCTGCTCAGTGGCAACAACTTGAATAATTCCTGATCCAGATCGCAGCAACCACCGGCAACGGCGGGGTGATAATACTTGACGTAGCCCCAAACCCGGCCCAGCAACTCCAGATTGGCTAAAGTTCGTTGATCTGGCCGGGTGGCGGCAAAGCCCGAGTGAACACTATCCGAGCCTATCGCAGCCGGCCGGGTTGTGATCGACTGACGGGCTGCATCAGGTACACTCGGCTCACAACCCGCAATCAATAAGATTAACACAAAGCTTGACCAGCGTATATTCATGGACCCAATATAAGGGTATTGGATATGCGCCTTCAGTCAGGTGAGTGATGCGGTGGTCAGCCCAAAAGACAAAAGAGCTTCGTCCGCCTACTCTTTCCAGTCAGCCAAAAACACATTCGTCGCCCGCGTTCCGCCGTTAAAACGGTTGCTGGAGAATACCAGCTGTTTACCGTCGTAGCTGAACATTGGGAAAGCATCAAAAGTATCGTCGTGGGTGATCTGCTCGAGATTTTCGCCGTCGAGGTCAATCATGAAGAGGTTGAAAACGCGACCACTGGGCTGGTGGTGGTTACTGGCGAAGATGACCTTTTCACCGCTGGGGTGGAAGTAAGGCGCCCAGTTTGCTTTACCCAAATCGGTGATCTGCCGCAGTTCGCTGCCGTCTTCGGCATTGCAGACGTAGAGTTCCATGTTGGTGGGTTGCACCAAACCCTGGGCCAGCAGGTCTTTGTACACCTTCACGTCTTCTTCGGCGGTGGGGCGGCTGGCGCGGAAGATCAGTTTTTTGCTGTCGGGGCTGAAGAAGGCGCCACCGTCGTAGCCAAGGCCACTGGTGATCTGCCTGACGTTGGAGCCGTCGATGTCCATGGTATAAAGTTCCAGGTCGCCGGAGCGGTCGCTGGTAAATACGATCTTTTTACCGTCGGGGCTCACGGTAGCTTCGGCGTCGTAACCGGGCTCGTCGGTTAATTGACGCAGCACGTTGCCTTCCAGATCGGCCACGAAGATGTCGAAACTGGAAAAGACCGGCCAGACATATTTACCATTTAGTACGCGGGGTGCTTCGGGGCAGGCGTCATCGGCCAGGTGGGTGCTGGCGTAGACGATCTCTTCGTTGCCGGGCAAGAAAAAAGAACAGGTAGTGCGGCCCTTACCGGTGCTCAACATTTGCGGAGCTTTAGCGGGGTCGGTGCCGTCGAAGCCCATGGTGTAGATCTGGTCACACTCCGCCCCCCAGGCATCATTGCTGGCCTGAAAGACCAGTTTACGGTCGTCGAAACTGAAGTATGCCTCGGCGTTGTCTCCCCCGAAGGTCAATTGCCTGAGGTTCTCCAGGTGAGACTCGGCGGAGTAGCGCAGGGTATCTACCGGAGTCTCAGTTTCGGTTTTTTCTGGCTTCAAAGTAGCAGTGCCGGAATCGCTGCCGCAGGCGGTCATGGCCAACGCAACGAAGGGCAGCATAACGGATAAGAGGAATTTAGACATAGGTTGGATATTTTGGGACGGCAAAAGTAGGAAACTGGCCCTGGATATTCAGCAGAACCCAAGTTTGCCAAAAACATTTTACCTTAATCGGCATTGTGATAATTTTATTCCGATCTAAAACCTCTCTCTTGAAAAAAATTTGTTCTCTGACATTATTGCTCGTCATATTCGCTCAACTGTACGGTCAGCCTATTTATGTGAGTAACTTTTCAAACGACTTATATCGCTTCAATCCCGATGATTGTACCGAAGAGTTCGTCGTTGACTTCAATATTCCCGAACTCTTTTCGGTATCCGATATTGCATTTCTGCCTTCCGGTACTTTGTACGGCCTATCTCCTTTGGGCGGTATTTATAGCATCGACACTATCTCGGGTTTAACCGATTTGGTTCACGAGTTGCCTCTCTATCCACAACCAGACCCCTTAGACCTGATTGGTTACACCTCAATGGTCGGTTACGTCGATGGATTATTATATATCGCCTCGACGGTAGGTGATCTTTATACCTACAATCCATCTACGGACACGGAAAACTACCTTGGGTTCATTGATTATGAGCCTGCCGGGGATCTCATCTGGATAGCAGGAGATTTATACGTCAGCGTATACGACTGGGACATCGTGAGAATTGACCTCAACAACCTGGCGAACAGTTCGGTGGTACTCAGTAACAATGATGGTGATTTTCGAATTTTTGGCTTGGCTCCCCGCTCATCATCGGATTGTTCCGTTCAGACATATCTGTTTTCCACCGGCCCGTTTTTTTCAACCACCAATGTATTCAGTTTTGGCGTTACTCCCTCTGAACTGACCTATAACTGCACGTCTGATCAGCTGGGTGTATTGGGTGCCACGAGTATGTCGGAATTCGTTTCCTCTCAATCTTTGACGTACGACATCCAGGCGTCACCCGGGCGCTGTGATTCCAGCGATGGCCGTATCGAGGTGATCGTCAGTGGTGGACTGCCACCTTTTCAGTATTCCCTGGACGGTGTGACATTTCAAGCTTCCAATGTTTTCGACTCCCTGGCAAATGGGTTATATACCATCTTTATCGGAGATCAGGGAAATTGTACGGTAGTTGCCCAGGTAACGCTAGAGGACGATCCCCCCGAAATTATCGATGTATTAACTGATACCGCTAGTTGTCAGAATGAAGATGGTATTATTACCATAATTGCGGCCGGAAATGTCCTGCCCCTGGAGTATTCATTGGATGACGAAGTTTACCAGTCCGATCCGTCTTTCAACAATTTGGCGGCGGGCAGCTATACGGTATACGTAAGGGATTCCAACCTTTGTAGCGATCAGTCGTTTACGGTCCTGACAGAAAACGCGGCAACACAGATTATTGACGTTGACGTTACCCCAATCGCTTGCCTGGGCGGCAGTGGTACAATTAATGTATTCACCTCGCCATCAGGAACAGAACTCCTCTATTCACTGGACAGCATCGAGCCGTTGACTTTTCAACAAGATTCCATATTCACTGATCTGCCGGCCGGTACTTACGTAGTTACCGCAGGTAATGATGAATTTTGTTACGACCAGGATACGGTAATCATTGCCCCCGGGCAGACGCTATTAATTGACAGTATCACAACCGTTTCAGCAGATTGCCAGGGAACAGGCGGAGAACTGACCGTTCTGGCCGGAGAGCCGATGAATACACTTTTATACAGTCTTGATGGAATCAATTTTCAGTCTGATCCCACTTTCATTGATTTAGTTCCTGGTATATACAACATCACCCTTATGAGCGAGTCAGGGTGCATGGTCACCGGATCGGCTAGCGTTGATGCTACAGCCGCTTCTGAGATAGATTCTGTACAGGTTACGGACACTGAATGTCAGTCAGCAACCGGGGGTTTTATCGTATTCGCGCAAACAGCAGGTAATCCAATCACCTATTCACTGAATGGCATCGATTTTCAGGACTCATCGGTTTTCACGGGTTTGCCAGCGGGCAGCTATACTATCTTCATCACCGATCCGGATAACTGTATCGATTCCGTGACCGCCGATATCCTAGAACCGCTGCCACCCGAAATCATTGACATCATAACGGAGAACGCTACCTGTAACGGACTGGCTGACGGAGCTATCGAGGTTATTGTCCAAGATCAAAGTACTTCGCTGATCTATTCGCTGGACGAAATAAACTACCAGGCATCGCCGGTGTTTTCTGATCTCGGCATTGGCGATTATACCATTTGTGTTACTGATGAGCTTGGCTGTACCAATAAAGCATCCACTGAAGTTACCGCGGCGGATGACTTGGTTCTTCTCAACCTGAATACTACCGACGCCGAGTGTGGTGTAGACAATGGCGTGATTGATCTAGAGCTCAATCGGGCAAACAGGATCACCGCCTTTCTCAACGGAGCAGACGATCCGACCGAAGTGCCCGTCAGTGGACTGACGCCGGGCAACTATGATCTACGACTGGAAGATGAAGACGGCTGTTTTTTACTTGTTTCGGCAACGCTGGAAAGCCTGGCTTGTGAAGTCTACCTTCCTAACGGATTTTCACCTAACGGAGATGGGGTGAACGATATTTTCCGGGCATATACCTATACCAATTTCACTGGGCAATTTTTGTCATTGTTCATTTATGATCGCTGGGGTGGCATCGTCTATCGAAACGAACAATACGATCCCCTGTCTGAGGGCTGGGACGGCACCCATCGGGGTAAACCCGTTGATCCTGCCGTATTCGCCTACGTGCTCAATTACCTGGATGAGGCGGGGAACAAAATAACTCTTGCCGGAGACCTGACCGTGGTCCGATGATTTTTAAGTGAGCTAGTAGTTGCCTTGATTTTAGCAATCATTGTAAGGTTCTCCGCATGCGACCCGGCATCCATTAACCAAAAGCACCGCTACTTTGTTAGCCATGAAAAAGAAACTCGTTGGTCATTCTTTAGGCCCGCGAAGATACTAAGTTTCATTATGCCAAAGACAGCCACCGAACGAATCGTCAGAATCCCGGAACCGGGCGCTCCCCTACCCACGGTAAGCACCCACGCCCTGGCCCGCATCGGCTATCAGGACGCCTGGGATTTACAAGGCAAGTTGCACCAGGAAATGGTCGCTCTCAAACTCGGCAACCGCGATCGCCGCAAAACAGAACAGCCGGAGTTGCCGCAAACCCATCACTTGCTCTACGTAGAGCACCCGCCAGTCTATACGCTGGGCAAGAGTGGTTCGGTGGATCATTTGTTAATGGACGAAAAACAACTGGCGGAGGGTGGTTTCACTTACCATAAGATCAATAGGGGTGGCGACATTACCTACCACGGCCCGGGACAGTTGGTGGTCTACCCCATCTTTGACCTCGACGAGTTTTTCACCGACGTTCACCGGTACGTGCGTTGTCTGGAGGAAGTAATTATTCGTACCATCGCTGATTACGGTATCCCCGATGCCTACCGCGAGGCGGGTTACACCGGCGTCTGGCTACCGGCTACGCAGACGCTGCCTAAACGTAAGATCTGCGCCATCGGCGTTCACCTGAGCCGCTGGGTGACCATGCACGGACTGGCCTTTAACGTCAATCCCGACCTGAGTCATTTCAAAAACATCGTCCCCTGCGGCATCGCTGAGGATGATCGCGACGTAACCAGCCTGAGCAAGGAGCTCGGCCGAGCAATCAGTCTGGCAGAAATTCAACCGGTGGTGGATGGACATTTCCGGGCGGTGTTTGGGTATTGAGTATCAACCTATCAGGAAATTAAAGCACAATGGCTGAAGGCCACGAATAAAGCGAAGCCGTTACAAGCTAATTCGTGTCCCAACCTCAAGCGACCAAAATCAAGAATATGCCCCACCTGTCCTCTCTTACCATTGTCGTACGCGACTACGACGAAGCCATCGAATTCTACACCAAAGCCATGGACTTCGAACTCCTCGAAGACGAACAGCGCAGCCCGGGCAAACGCTGGGTCCGTCTGCGCCCCAGGGGGGCTGGTGAATACGGCTGCGCCATTCTACTGGGCAAGGCCAAAAATGATGAGCAGGCTGCTTATATCGGACGGCAGACCGGCGGGCGGGTAGCCTTTTTGCTCCACGTTGAGAACTTCGATGCCTATTATGAGAATCTGATGCGTTACGACATCAAAATCGCCCGGCCGCCTTCGGTCGAGGATTTTGGCAAAGTGATGGTTTTCGAAGACCTTTACGGAAATCTCTGGGACCTCATCGAACCCGCTCAGGGTCGATAATTACTACGGTATCCGCCGCCATATCGTGCATACCCTGGCGACGGCGGTTGAAAAACATACTACAAACCGCGATCAGAAATCCGATCGTCAGCATGGAGGTTTGGCTGGCGAAGGTGAGATAGGCGGCCTTGTCCGGATCATTTATGTCTTCAACGTTCAGTTCGACGGGAGCACTTAAATCGATGCCGTTCAAATAAGCCAGTAAATACATGCCGCCCACCAGAAGAAACCAGGGAAAATAGCGGATGATTGCTTCCCGGAAACCGATGTTATGACCGTCCGTACGGATAACCTTAATGCCCACCAGTTTTTTACCCAGGGTAAATCCCTTTTCAGCTTCCATCATGGGTTTGTAGGCAAAACTCAGTAGTGTTAGCCCGACTGCCAGGGCGGTTGAACCGATGTTGGTTTCCTGGTAGGCATTGAGCCAGCCGATCGGCATTAACACCACCCCGTCAATCAGATAGGCCCCCAATCGAAACCAGGCGGCGGCCAGTACCGGCTTTGGAGCGTCGGGTTGATTGATCAGCTCTTCGTCGAGGGCGTACATGGGCATATAGTGATGAGGTTTATGGCTTCAAAGTAGCAAAGATCTGGTGCAAATCGGAGCCAATAATGCCTGGCGACGATCAGCGAAATAAAGTAACAAAGATAGAAGTTGAAAGAGCTCTGCTGTACTCAAACGGAAGAAATACGGTCCGGAAATGCATTCATCTGCCTTTGGGAGCGAACAAGGTCGTACCAGCCCCGTAATAGTAATGGAACAACTCATTATTAACTTGCTCATCCTCGATATCCTCGCCTGGTCATTTGGTCTTTTCGGCATTGCCGGAACGCTGATTCCGTTTTTGCGCTACGACGACTGGTGGATCAGGGGATTTGACTATCCGAGGGTACAGCTGGTTTTCATTATGTTGACCGCCATCGGGCTATTATTGGTGGAGTCTTATTTCTTTGACGCCGACGACTGGGTACTGACCGGTATTATCGGGGCCGCCCTCGTTTACCAGGTAGCGAAGATATTACCCTATACCCCCATTTGGAATCATCAGGTAAAAACCACGGCGGCCGACTACGAGCACGGCTACTTTGTTAGTCTGCTGATGTCTAATGTCCTGCAAAAAAACGAGCGGTCGGATTTACTCATCGAACGCATTCGTGCAAAAGACCCCGACCTGATCCTGACCTTGGAAACCAACCAGCGCTGGCAAAATGAACTGGATGCCGAGTTGATTCAGGACTACCCCCATACCATTAAGGTGCCCAAGGAAAATCGCTACGGTATGCACCTTTACAGTCGGCTCGAACTGCGCAACGAGACGGTGAACTACCACGTTTCCGATGACCTGCCCAGTATTTACGTAGAGGTTAAGTTACCCAACGACGGCCCCTGGATCAAGCTCTACGGTGTGCACCCCAGCGTACCCAGCCCCACTGAAGAAGACAGCAGCACCGAGCGCGACGGCGAACTGGCCGTAGTTGGCCGATTGGTAGAAGAAGCCGGCAGCGACCGGACCATCGTAGCGGGAGATCTGAACGACGTAGCCTGGTCTCACTCCACCCGGCTTTTTCAGCGTCTCAGTGGCTTGTTGGACCCACGTCGGGGGCGGGGGTTCTTCGCCACTTTCCACGCTGACTATTGGTTTGCCCGGTGGCCGCTGGACCACGTTTTTCACAGCAAAGATTTCACTTTGAGAAGTTTGGAAAGACTGGACACTATTCAATCTGACCACTTCCCCGTTTACGTAGAGCTTGCATTTGATCCGGCGCGATCTGGCGAACAAGAAGAACTCAAGAAGGAAGATGGCGACCGGGAAACCGCCGACCGAACAACCGAATTGGCTAAGAATGGTGAAAAAGATACATTATTGGTCGACTCAGGAACGGATGCCGAATCGTAAATCCTAAGTTGTAAATTCTTAGGTTTGCGCCATGAAAATCATCACCTACAACGTTAATGGCATTCGTGCGGCCATGAAAAAAGGACTGGCAGAATGGGCCGGCGAGAGTGGAGCAGACGTATTATGCATTCAGGAGACAAAGGCCCACCCGGAGCAAGTTGACCTGGCCCCTTTCGAAGAGATTGGTTTTACCAACGCTTCCTGGTTCAGCTGTCAGCGCAAGAAGGGTTACAGTGGCGTACTGACCCTGAGTAAGACGGCACCGAATTTTGAGCAAGGCGGTTGCTTGAATGATGATAAGTATGATTGCGAGGGCCGGGTCGTCCGTACCGATTTTGGTGAATTGACCATCCTGAATTGTTACTTTCCCAACGGCGGCCAGGGCGACGAACGACAGCAGTACAAATATGAATTTCTGGATGATTTCTTCGATTACGTCGCCGAATTGCGTAAGGAAAGACCTCAGGTCCTGGTGGTTGGCGACTACAACATTGCCCACGAAGAGATCGACCTCCACGACCCCAAGCGCAACCACAACACTACCGGTTTCCTGCCCGCCGAACGCGCCTGGATGACAAAATGGTTCGACGAAGGCGACTTCGTAGACAGCCTCCGTTTATTACACCCCGAAAAAGTGGTCTACAGTTGGTGGAGTTACCGTGCCAACGCCCGCAACAATAACAAAGGCTGGCGCATCGATTATCAAAGCCTCAGTAAACCCTTCGCCGAACGAATTAAAGCCGTTGAGCATCTGACCGGGGCGAAGCACAGTGATCATTGTCCGATTCTTCTAGAACTTATTTAGAGGCATTATCAGACTACCAGACCATGAAAAGAATCTACCTGGATAATTCCGCCACGACCCCCATCGATCCGCTGGTACTTGAAAGTATGACCACAGCGATGACCGAGAATTACGGTAACCCTTCAAGCATCCACGCTGAAGGACGCAAAGCGAGGGCCACCATTGAAGAAGCACGGAAGCGTATTGCCAATCAGTTGAATTGTAGCATTGGCGAAATTTTCTTCACCAGTGGTGGAACTGAGGCCAGCAATATGGTACTCAAAAACAGCGTAAGAGACCTGGGGGTTGGCCACATCATCAGCTCTCCGCTGGAGCACCACTGTGTGCTGCACAGTCTGGACAGCATCAAGGAGTCTGGAGCGGCCCGGATCAGTTTCGTCAAGGTCGACCGGGAGGGTAAAGTAGATCTCGATCACCTGCGGGAACTTCTGGCAGCAGCAAATGAAAAAACACTGGTCAGCCTGATGCACGCCAATAATGAGGTAGGGACATTATTACCGCTGGATGAAGTAAGTAAAATTTGTCAGGATAATGGCGCACTTTTTCATACAGACACGGTACAAACTATTGGCTACTACCCCATTGATCTGGACAAAATCCCGATCAGCTTTCTGGCCGGGTCAGCGCATAAGTTTTACGGCCCCAAAGGTATCGGCTTCGTATATATTAATGGCGACAACATTATTAAACCCTACCTCGACGGTGGTGCCCAAGAACGCAATATGCGCGGGGGCACGGAAAACCTCTACGGTATTGTAGGTATGGCAACTGCCTTAGAACTGGCTTACGTCAACTTGGAAGCAAGGCAAAAACAAATCCGACTATTGCGCGATTACCTCGGCGTTCAGTTAGAAAACAATGTACCGGGTGTCGAATACAATGGTGACCCCATCGGTGGCCACTATAAAATATTGAGTGTTTCTTTTCCAAAATCGCCGAAAGGTGAAATGCTACTCATGAATCTGGACATGGCCGGTATCAGTGCCAGTGGCGGATCAGCCTGCAGCAGTGGTATTGACGTGGGCAGCCACGTTGTAGGTCATTTACACCCGGATAGCGAGCGGCATACTGTTCGTTTTTCCCTGAACCACCACAACACCAAAGAAGAAATAGATTACGTGGTGAAAGAGTTAAAGAAAATGCTGTAAGCAGACCGCGTTCAAGTAATTCATTAGTCAACTTAAACAAAAAAATTTATTTTATTTTGCGTTATTTTTTATTCGCAAAATTATTGCAATTTCTAATTCTCTTGCGTATGTTGCGGGTGTCCAGAAAGACCGTAGCTACGTTACCTAGGTAATTTACACCCCCAGATATTATAGTTAATTACAGCTCAAACTCCGGAGCCTCTTTAGGAGAACGACATAGACATTCCTTGTATTTTTTTCACTAGATATTGCTGTTTCGTAATCACGAGCAGACAATCATCCATATTCTGTTACTACCGAACGGCCTTTAATCACATGGGGCCGTAAGGGCAATCTATAACCACATGATACGTGTTTTAAATTACGCTATTCTACTACTCTGCTGCGCCATTGTTTTCGTTGGCTGTGAACAGGAAAATCTTTCACCGGACATCACCGAAGCAGCGGCCGACCTGAAACCGGCCAGCGATGAAGGCAACATCATCGCCGATCAGTATATATTTACGTTCCGCCCTGACGTCATCGCCGGAGCTCGCTCCTACCTCGACATGAATACCATCGCAAATCGTGAAGAGAAAATTCGCCAGATGGAAACCTACAACGCCCAGGTCGCCGCACAAATCGACGACGTCCTGGCCCAAGCCGGCATCCTGCCTTCCGCAGTGATCGCCAAGTACACTGCCCTGGAAGCTGGGGTAGCCCTCAAACTGGACGAGGCTACTTATACGCGCTTTTCCGCCAATCCAGCTGTAGCTGCGGTTGAATACGACCGTATCGTAGAACTGCCACCGTTCAATGTTGAAAGCATCGAAGGAGGTGGTACCGGCCGCGCCCAAACTACTCCCTGTGCCATTAATAATGCCGGTGGATCGGTATCTGCCAACCAGAGCCGCTGGGCCTGGATCATTGACTCCGGCATCGACCTGGATCACCCCGACCTGAATGTGGTCACTAATGGCACCTACGCCCGCAGCTTCGTGGGTGGCAGTGCCAATGACTGCAACGGCCACGGTACTCACGTAGCCGGTATCGTTGGTGCCAAGAACAACAGCTTCGGCTCGCGGGGCGTGGCGGCGAATGCACCGGTCGTGCCCGTACGTGTTTTCGGTTGCTCCGGCGGTTCAGCCAGTAGCACCATTATCAACGGTATTAACCACGTAGCGACTTACGATTACCCCGGAGACGTTGCGAACCTGAGCCTCGGTGGTTACTACGGTTCCGGCTGTAGTAACAATACCCCTTACCGCAACCCGATCCTCTCACTCGGTCAGGGAGGTACTTACGTTTGTATTGCCGCTGGAAACAGCAGTGCCAATACCAGTTACTACGCCCCTGGCTGTGTTAACGGAACTCGTGTTTACACCGTATCCAGTATGACCTGTGGCAATTCTTTCAGCAGCTTTAGCAATTACAACATGAATCCGGTCGACTACATCGCTACCGGAAGTAGTGTTTACAGCACCTACCTGAACGGTGGCTACGCTACCCTAAGTGGTACTTCCATGGCCACCCCGGTTGTGGCTGGCATCTGCCACGCCCGCAATGCCGCTCCACGTAAAGTAGGTAATGTCTATAACCGTGGTGAGAACTACCCGATCGCCAAGCGATAGTTATAACTGCACTAAGTCTGCTATTCTCCTTAAAGTAAGTGGTTCAGAGCCACAAGGCTCCCCTCAAGCGACTTAGTCTGGCCCGTCCGGTTTACCGGGCGGGCTATTTTATGCTACGTAGTTTTCAAATAATTTGTCTAATGCGGTTTCGGGGTCATTACAAAGTCCGGGGTGGGTCTTCGAACTTTGAATGATCGTACTGCGGGAGGCTACCAGCCAGCGAAAGCGAGAGGGCAAATCGAACTCACCGATTTTACCTCCTTTTGGAGCTCCGGCGCAGATATCTTCCCAGGCTGCCAGATAATTGCGTAATTGCTCAAGGTCGGCTTCGGGATAAAACGCCAGTATTCTGGCTTCATCAATCTGAAAGCGCACACCTAAATACTTCATGCGCTTGGAAAAAAGAATGACCCCGACGTTGAGAAATTCTTCCCTTTCTACCCGCGGTACGTAACGGATCACTGCGTATTCAAAAGTGGCTCTATTTTGCATCGCGGGCTTCTTTTACCAGCTGATCGATCTTACTCAATCGCGAATTGAGGAAGCTGACGTAAGCTGCCCTGGTTGATTTCGGATCAAGCGGATTGGCCGCTTCGATCAACCACTCTTCGGGAATGGTCGCTACTATTTCTTCAATTCGCGCTCTGGTCACCCTGGACTTAATGATCTCAGCAGCCTCTTCCAGCTTGTCAGCCCTTTCGAGTAAGACGTGGTCCTTGACTCCGGGAAAAGTGCGCTCCAGGTGTCCTTCCCAGTTGTTCCAGTTGTGGTGAAAATAAAGGCTGGCACCGTGGTCGATAAGCCAGAGTTCTCTTTTCCAATTCAACAGGTTGGTGTTGCGTGCGGTACGGTCGATATTACTGATCATGCTGTCCAGTAAAACGACCAATGAAGCAGATAAGGGGTCGGCAACCGATACCAGCGGATCATAAGTGATGGCACCGGACAGGTAGTGCAATCCCAGATTAAGGCCCACGCTGAATTTGAGGAGGTCCTGAATCTCTTCGTCCGGTTCGGTTTTGCTGAAAGAGTCGTCCAGGTGCATAAAGACCAATTCGGGTACTTTGAGTCCGATGTCGTGGGCCAGCAGCCCCCCGATCAGTTCAGCGATCAGCGCTTTTTTACCCTGACCGGCTCCCCGGAATTTAATGACGTAGAAAAATTCATCATCGGCTTCTACGATCGCTGGCATAGAGCCCCCCTCCCGCAAGGGCTGCACATAGCGAATTACGTTAACAGTTCTGATTTCTATTGGTCGCATGTCGATTATTTTGGATTGACCAATACCGCAACCAGCTTCTCGTTCTCGGTTTCTCCGTTTGGCTCGAAGCGTTCGATCAGCAGGATATAGATACCGGTACGGGCCAGTTGCTGCTCATCCGTTGCCCCATCCCAGAGAATAGTGCCTTCGCCAGCCAGGGGTTCGGCACGACGCAAAGACCTTACCGGTCGGCCATTAGCGTCGTAGATCGTAATACGAGCGTTCCAGCCCGGGCCCGGCGTTGAGTAGTTGATGAACAGTGCATCCTGAAATCCGTCACCATCGGGACTAAAAGTATCCTCGTCCAGGAAGAAAAAACCATCTTCTTCCGGGAGCACAATGCCTGCACGGGCCTGGGAGTTCACCCTCGTGGGCGTGGCAAAACCAACTCTGGAGGCCGCGCTGAACCAGTTGCCATCCTGCTGGGTAGCTGCCTTGGCATTGACCCGCTCCAGACTGACACCGTTAACGTCATCCAGCAGAGCGCTGTGTTGCTCCTCGGTATAATCGTAGCTATCCAGAGTGTCTCCATTGGGGGCAACCAGGGTGACGTTACCCAGGTCGTTGGCCAGGCTCGGCAGATCATTTTCGATCAGGAAAGCCTCCTGGGCCTGTTCGTAGCCGGCCAGTATTTCAAGGCGGTCTTCGGTAAAGGCCAGGTAGCCGCCCGGTAATAGCAAGCGGTCAGCTTCAATCTGTTCACGCGGGCTGCCGGTCATTGTAATCGTATTGGCCAGCGTCCAGCCGTTGACGTTCAGTATTTTGTCCGAACAGTTGAATAGTTCCACGAAATCCGATCCCCCGGTAGCAGGGTTGAACAACACCTCGTTGATCACCACGTCGCCAATGGCCACTTCTTCGGCCAAACCCAGTTCTACTTCGTAAATGGTGTCACTGAAGTTACCGGCACAATCCTGAATGTCTTCGGCTACGGTGACGGTATAAATGATGCCTTCCTGTGGCTCCGACTGAGTAACCAGCCGAAAACTGCCATTCGCATCCGGCAAAACACCGTTGCTCTGCAGGTCCGGTTCCACACTGATGGAGCCAGCGGCGGATGCCAGGTCAATGTTTTCGGAGAAGAACAGGCGGATACCACCGGTAGCAAAGGTAGCGCTCAATAACTGCGGTCCTTCATCGTCCAATATTTCGCCATTTCTGCTGTTTAGCGCTCCCGGCGTACCACCATCATTATCGATACTGGCGGCCCATAAACCGGCACAGTTTAAGTCATTCGCGTCAAGGTCGGCCAGTTCCAGGCTGTAACCGCCATCACTACGCTCATCGTCTTTATACCAGCTCAGGTCGTATTCCAGTTGCTGGATGATTTCACCATCGAAGATCAGTTCGATTACGTCCCCGCTATTACTCAGGGCAGGCAGGGTTCCGACGGCAATGACATTCGCTGATTCTTCGAATTCTTCGGCTAGACTAGCACGGACGATGGTAGCATAGCTTCCCGGCTCCAGGTTGACATCCGGAAGCAGGGAAGGAGCACCGCCGCTGGCAATACCGAGATCTCGTAAGCGGATGGTCGCCTCGCCCCGGTTATAAATTTCAACGTATTCTGCATCGGGCAAACCCACCTCGGGTGTCGGGTCGGCCATGAATTCTGTGATGATCAGGTTCTCCATATTCGGCGTTACGGTTAGCGGCAGTAGGAAGCTGGCACTAAGGTCCTCGCTCACATTACCGAAATTATCCGCTACGTCGATGACCGTGACGGTGATTTCCTGACCGGTAGGTATCTCATCAGTCAGGGTGAGAATGATCTCCGAAGCATTGACGGCCAAGGATTGTAGCTCCAGGCTTTCAGGATTAAAAGTGTAGTTGTCCAACTCAGTAATTGATTCTCCGGTAACGCTTTCGTTGAAAGTCAGGACGATCTGATTATCGCTTGCGCCGACGGCGGCACTCAGCAGTTGTGGCGGGTCATTGTCTACAATTACGGGACCAAGTTCGAGCTCATCGAACCAGAATTTATCGGAGCGCGTGGAAGTATAGTTGCATTCCAGGGTGAAAGTATTGAGCAGGGCTGGCTGTTCGCCGTCGGGATCCTGAGAAGTCCCCTGTTCCTCTAAAGCATTGCTACCTTGATAGTCCGCCAACAATCGCCACTCATTGGTAGCACTCCGTTCCAGTCGCCAGCGAACCTGTACGGGTTCTCCGCCGACCGCGCCAATCGTCCCGACGATCAATTCTACTCCGTCACGACTGAAGATCAGCGCATCGTCACTTCCACTGATCCCGCCAACGCGCAATTCGTAGCGCACGGCATCGCCCGCCGGGGTGAACCCATCAAAATAAAAGGCAGCGAAGTTACTGGCCGAAGGGCTGAAGTCGAGAAAAACGTTCAGTTCGTAAGCGATGGACTGAGCCGTATCCGTCAGCAGCGGCAGGAAAAGCTGGCTAGTACCCGCTCCGTCAGCCATGAGACGTAAGCTATCGTTTTCGACAACGAAATCGGCCAAATCACCCTGGTAATCCGGGTTCAGCAGATCGCCGTCGGAGAAATCATCGACAATAAGTTGGGCAGACAGCGGAAGCAGGAAGAACAAACAGCCGGCCAGCCAGCAAAAACCACGAATCGGGTGCATAAGGAGTGAATTGTAGCCCAAAAATACATAACCGAGATTTCAAATTACCGTAGTTAGTACTTTTACCGCATGAAAGTAGCCATTTGGTACATCGGCAAGACCAACCAAGCCTACCTGCGTACCGGTGAGGCCATCTACGAAAAACGACTTAAACACTACCTGCCCATCAGTGTGGAAGTGCTGCCGGACATCAAAAATGCCGGCAAAATGCGCCCCGATCAACTCAAGCAAAAAGAGGGAGAACTAGTACTGGGCCGACTCAAAAACACCGATGGCCTGATCCTGCTCGACGAGGCCGGCAAGACCTTCGGCAGTGTGGAAATGAGCCGCTGGCTGGATAAGCAATTACAGCAACCCTACGGTAGACTGGTCTTCCTGGTGGGTGGCGCTTTTGGTTTTGACCAAACTGTTTACCAACGCGCGAACGCTAAGCTGAGTCTCAGCAAAATGACCTTCAGCCACCAGATGATCCGTTTGTTTTTTTTGGAGCAACTCTACCGCAGCATGACCATTCTGCGCGGCGAAAAATACCACAACGAATGAGCAAACTGGCGGATAAAATGGCAGATTTAATTCAACGAGAACGGCTTTTTCAGCCCGGCGACCAACTGCTGCTAGCCGTTAGCGGGGGGCTGGACAGCGTGGTGCTTTTACACGCCTTAAAAGCTGCCGGTTATCCAGTGGAAGTAGCCCATTACAATTATCGTTTACGGGGAGCAGAAAGTGAGGGTGATGCCGAGTTCGTAGCCGGCTTGGCCAAACAATTTGGGTGTTCATTTTGGCTACAAAGTAGCAGTGCTGATGAAAGCGCCGCTCTGAGGACCGGAAATCTGCAAGCCACCGCCCGCCAGCTTCGTTACGACTGGCTACAAGAACTAAAAAAGCGGCGCGAAGCAGCGGCGATCTGCACCGCTCATCACCTGGACGACAATCTGGAAACGCTTCTCCTGCAACTGACCCGTGGCACCTCGCTCACCGGCCTGACGGGTATGCAGCCCAAATTGGATAACGGCCTGACCAGACCCTTGCTGAATTGCTCCCGGGAAGAAATCGAGAATTATGCCCGTATCCATCAGCTACCTTGGAGAGAAGACGGTAGTAATGCTACGGACAAATACAATCGCAACCGGCTGCGGCACCACGTCATCCCCTACCTGACTGAACTGCAGACCGACGGCTATAACCGACTTTCCACTACTTTCGAGCGACTAAGACAAGACGAATCCCTTTTCCGCGCCGGGCTGGATGCCCTGTGGGAAAACGCACTGATCGCTTCGGACCGGATCGACCGTAAAAAGCTTCCCAATGACCCCGCCGTGGCCCTGCAATTGCTCTACTATAAATTGCGGGATTACGGATTCAAGGGCGACCAGTTCCGTCAGATACTGACGGCCAAAGGCGGTACGGAGTTGGTGGCCGTTGGGGGAGATTGGACGGCACATATTCGTAAGGGAGAAATTAATATTTCAGCTAGAAAGTGACTCAAAATACTTCGGGCTTCGTTGTCTTCAGATCTCCGCCCGGTGACGGTCTAACCATTTGTGAAAGAAGACACTTTTCAGCCCGCCTCCTTCGTCGAGCGTACTGACAAGGTCACCTCCCCATCATTTAACTTTGCTTTTACACTACTCCCTTTTTCAATCTCATTAACCGAACGTATAATTTCACCCCTTTGGCTCAAGAGCGCATAACCTTTGGCCAGAATTCTAGCCGGATCGTGGGCCTCCAGTAAGGCGGCCAGATGTTCCAGTCGGGTTTCCTCGCTCTTGATGGCCGTAGTTACCATTACCGGCAAATTTCGCTGGGTGGCCAGTAGTTTCAGCTCCTCGTTCTGCAGCAATTGATTTCTGGATAATTGCGTACCATTAACGATCCGATCTAAATGGTGGCCAGCGGTTGTCAATTCGGCCCGAGCGTACTGACCGATACGGTGAGCATACTGTATAACGACACTTTCCAGGCGGCTGCTACGATCAATCAGAAAGGCCGCTACTGCCGTGGGGGTTTTTAAAGCGGTATGCACGAGATGATCCAGTATGACCTCGTCGGTTTCGTGACCGATGCCGGAGAGTACGGGCAAGCTAGCCGCGGCTACTTGTCGGCAAACGTTCTCGTCGTCGAAAGCGATCAAATCCATCCGCGCTCCCCCACCCCGGATGATGATCACAGCATCGAAATAACGGCGACGACGTTCGATGCGTTTAAGGGCCGCGATGATCTCTTTCGGTGCCTGCTCGCCCTGCATGGACGTGGAAAACAGTTCCGTTTCATAGGCATATCCGTAAGGATTCTCGGCTAACTGCTGGCGAAAATCTGCGTATCCTGCCGCTGTTTCACTACTGACAACCGCCAGTCGTTGCACGTTAGGCGGCAGTTCGAGTCGAGCGTTTTGATCCAGTAATCCGGCTTCCCGCAAGCGCTCTAAGGTGGCTTGCCGCTGCAATTCCAACTTGCCCATGGTATGTACCGGATCAATGTCCTGGATGATCAATTTAAAGCCGAAGCGGTCGTGCAGTTGAGCGGTCACCCGCAGTTTCACCTCGAACCCAGTTTGTAGCAGGTCTTCGATCTTACGACCGTGCTCCCGTTTGATCCGATTCAGCTGGCCGGCCCAGAGTACTGCTTCTACCTGGGCGATGAGTTGATCGCCACCAGCTTCTTTTTCCACCAAGGTCAGGTAGGTATGCCCCCGCGAATGACTGACCTGCCCCAATTCTGCGGTCACCCAGATGGCTTCTGGCAGGTTGAGCGCCAGTACGCGGCGCAAAAAAGTAGTGAAGGAACGGAGGGTATGGACTTGCACGCCGCAAATTAAAAAAGGGGAGCCGAAGCTCCCCACTAAAAACCCATATTCTATCATGAAAACCTTTAATATCTTATAGTTCTCACAAGATGGGGAGGTAAAATGAAGGGTCGAACGGGATCGTTCGACCCTTCTTTGAAAAACACCTAAAACCCATATTCTATCATGAAAACCTTATTCGTTTGGGCGGCTCACTGAGCCCGGGATTCCGAGTTAAAAGGAGGAACCAGACGATTGCCCGGCTCCTCTTGAAAAACACCTAAAACCCATATTCTTATCGGCTCGTTTGCCGACCGTTGTATCGTTAAATACGCACTTGTGACGGTGATTAAGCCGAGTCGTCACCTTTACGATAGTTAGTAGTATGTTAAAATGCCTTAACTTATGGTAAATCGTTGATATACAAGGGCTTACGCAATTAAATCGCCCAAAATCATATGGTTTTGGGCGGCCAAAAAAAATAATAATTTGGTGCTTCCCGATTTAAGCGGAATTAAATAACCAGCATTTTTTTTGCTATAAATTCCCGAGATGAGGTTACCCGAGCTTTTCCAACAGAATCAAGGTCTTCTTACCCCGGTTTTTTATGCCGGCAGTACCGTACTCAATAGCTTCTTCAATGACGGCACTGAGTTCTGGGGCGATCTCCGGATACTTCAGACACAGATTTTGGCCCACCAACATTCCAAAAGCTTTGGGTGCGGCGGTTTCCTGGGGGTCGGCAATACGGGCCAGCACATGATCCAATAGCAAGCCTTCCAATTCGGGTTCCACGTAAGCTTCAGGAGGCTGGCTGTGCTTGGCCACGCGCCCCGGATTATTGTTCGCTAGTGGTAAATAGTAAAGAAAGTCTTTGCGCGTTACCCAATCTGGAATCGGGTGATCCGCTTCCAACACTACCGGAAGCTCACTAAAGTAACGGATAGCGTTGCGCCGCGGGCCAGGGTGAAAGTGGGCGACCGAGGCCCGGAAAATGCGTTCCTGGTGTGGCTGTAACCATTGAGGGTAAACACGCGCCAGATTTCCCAACACCATGGAAGCTACGCCGATGGTTTGAGGATTGGTGCCACAAAAATGATCCAACAGAACAGGTAGCAGCTTATCCGGCTCCTGCTCTACGTACGCCTGGCATTCGTCGGAATGGTGGCGGTGAGTGGTGCGGTACAGAAGCTTTTCAAACTGGTGCTTGGTCACGGGAGGTTGAAGTAGTTATTGGGGGTAAAATTAACCACAAGACCACTAAGGAGCACAAGGGGGTAAGAAAGATTTTTTATGGCTGACAATGTAGTAAGGTTGGTTGGGTACCGATACTTGATTGCTCTCGGACTTGACAATAGCATTGCTACTTTGCTAGCCAAAAGATTGAACCTTCCGGAGAAAAGGCAATGGCGGGTTTATATAAGCCAAAAGAGATATCTGGGTCGAGGACCTCCGGTCCGAGGTACTCGTAAGAGCGGCGAATTGGACTACCAAAGCGACACTCGTACCGGGGTTCTTTGACGATGCTTTTAGTAACGTCGCTCATCTAAGCGAATACCGAGGCGAAGACCGAATAGAAAATTATGTTGCTGTTCCGTAAAGTAATCTAAACTAATCAGCCCTGTATTGTCATAGTCAGAAGAATACAAATCTGATTCACCAAATCTGTGTCGATAGCTTACCTGTGGCGTAATAGTGATCAAGTTACTGATGCCAAAGTCTATCCCAGCACCAACTCCCAGTATGAAATTTGTAGAGCCAGTTCGTCGCTCAAACAGTTCTTCATCTTGAATAGTAAAGCTATTAGTCAGCCTGCTTATACCGGGTGCTAGTTGCAGAAAAAAACCTTTGTGTAAAGCAGGTCCTTGCTTTCCCCAGGTAGGGCAATCACAATCAGTACCGAAATCAAATATGTAAAAGTTAGTTTTAAGCTGAAACCCGAATTCTGAGAGATTTGCCTCTACTGGAAATACTTGTGAGTCTACAGCACGCCGAATCTCATATTCCTTTTCGTATCTACCATAGAACACAGTCGGCAAAAATTCAATTCGTTTGTTTGGGAGTCTAAACCAATAGTCAGCGGCTACTTCGTAACCATTGCCAAAAAAGTTGCCATCTGGGTATTCTTCTGTAACAACATCATCCTGACTGACTTTGTAAAAGCCACTCACCCCAAACTGAGCTTCCAGCTCACCAAAGGCCAAACCACAAAACAACAAAAGTGTAAAAAGTCGAAGTATTGATTTCATGCTAGCAAAACGTGAATGGACGGTGATTATTTCGAGAAAGGTACAAGATGACATACTGATTTATACACCGCCAACCGGGCATCCGTTTTAAAGCACCTCTAGTTCGAGGCAAAACTCTCCTGTGGTTACCTTTCCAAGGCAGTTGGGCAACGCTGGTCTTCAATGCCCGATAAGCAGGCCGGGTTCCTGCCCGATATGATGATTAGGTCGCCTACTTTGGTATGGGGGCACCCGACCTGATCGTCGCAGCTGGTGCCCAAAATCATTACCATCAAGCCAGAGGCAGAGGTAGCGCATAACAGTATCTTTGTTTAGAAAACAGAGGTTGATGCCGGTCGTGGTGTCAGGCCGGTCTCACATCTTTCTGTGAAAAAATACAAGATTATGCATATCTTCGCAGCGAAATGAAAGAGGTATAGGAAAAAGTGCTGCGAATGCGTGGCGACCGCCGAATCCGCTTTTTCAAGTGAAAAAGTAACCTGCGTCCCTTCGGTGGGGAAAAGATTTTGAAGAATCAATTGAAGTTTTATGGCAGATCGTTCGCTCTGATAGCAAATCCCGGAGCCCGATTTTCGCCAATTACGAACAGTCGCTTGCGAAGCCATAATATTCTATTGTGTGGCCAGGTGAGCATACCCCCTCCCAACTCTTTTGTCGACTTCCGCTTTCGTCCCTGGTGACGGAGCTGAACACTTTTGTTTAACCGAAATGCTTCAAAACGGAGCATTTCTACCCGTGCTATTTGGTCGGGTCTCACTGCCGGCCCCGCCGACGATGAGACCCAACCAAATAGCGCATTTTCACAGAAAATTATTTAAACATGGGTAATAAGACCCCAATGACGGTTTCTTTCGAACTCCCTTCCGGTAAGGAAGTGACGATTGAAACCGGCAAACTGGCCACTCAGGCCGACGGCTCCGTGGTCGTCAAATGCGGCAAGACGATGCTGTTTTGTTCCGCCGTTTCCAGCACCAGCGTACGCGAAGGACAGAGTTTCTTCCCGCTGAGTGTAGATTACCAGGAGAAGTTCGCCGCCGCCGGCCGCATCCCGGGTAACTTCTTCCGCCGCGAGGCCCGCCTCAACGATTACGAGATCCTGACTTCTCGTCTCGTCGACCGTGCCATTCGCCCGCTGTTTCCGAAAGGCTATATGTTCGACACCCAGATCATCATTAACCTGATCAGTCTGGACGAAGAAGTGCTACCCGACGCACTGGCCGGTCTGGCCGCTTCCGCTGCTCTGACCTGTTCCGATATTCCCTTCGAAGGACCGATTGCCGAGTGTCGCGTAGCCCGCATCAACGGCGAGTTCGTCGTTAACCCCGGCCGTACCGAACTGGAAGATGCCGACCTAGACCTCATCGTAGCTGCCGACAGCAACAACATCATGATGGTGGAAGGCGAAGGCCAGGAAGTGGACGAAAGCGCCATCATCGAAGCCCTCAAAGTAGGTCACGAAGCCATCAAGACCATGTGTGAAGCGCAGTTGCGCCTCAAAGAAATGGTTGGTGATCGTGCCATCACCCGTGAGGTAGAGGCCCAACCCGAAAACGAAGAAGTACACCAGTACGTAGATAACGCTATCCGCGCCGAAGTGCTCAAAGTCGCCCAGGGCGAATTGAACAAGAAGCAGCGTAAAGATGCCTTCAAAAAGGTAAAGGAGGACTTCAAAGCCAAGACCCTGGAAGAAAAGGGAGAAGAATGGCAGACCGAGAACAAGGAATTGCTCTCTTACTACTACGACAAAGTACAGAAGAATACCATCCGCATGATGGTATTGGAAGAAGGCAAACGCCTCGATGGCCGTGCTTTCGACCAGGTGCGCGATATCTGGACGGAGGTAGATTACCTGCCCGCCGCCCACGGTTCCGCCATCTTCAACCGTGGTGAGACCCAGGCCCTGACCAGTCTTACCCTCGGTACCAAGACTGATAAGCAGATGGTCGACACCGCCTACGAAACCGGCTACGACGACTTCATTCTGCACTACAACTTTCCCGCTTATTCCGTCGGAGAAACCAAGCCCATGCGCGGCCCCGGCCGTCGTGAGGTAGGTCACGCTAATCTGGCCGCCCGCTCACTTAAGCAGGTATTGCCCGATGATATGACCCACACCATCCGGATCGTTTCTGACATCATGGAGTCCAACGGCTCCAGTTCTATGGCCACGGTTTGTGCCGGTGCCCTGGCGATGATGGACGGTGGTGTTGAGATCAAGCGCCCGGTAGCCGGTATCGCCATGGGTATGATCGCCGAAGATGGTAAGATCGCTATCCTGTCCGACATCCTCGGCGACGAAGATGCCCTGGGTGATATGGACTTCAAACTGACCGGTACCAGCGAAGGTATCACTGCTTGCCAGATGGACATCAAGATCGATGGCCTCCCCTACGAGCAACTCGAACAAGCCTTGCACCAGGCCAAAGAAGGCCGCCTGCACATCCTTGGCGAGATGAATAAGACCCTCGCTGCTCCCCGCGAAGATCTCAAGCCTCACGCCCCCCGGATCGTCAAACTCATTATTGAGAAAAGCTACATTGGTGCCGTTATCGGACCTGGTGGTAAGATCATCCAGGAACTTCAGGAGCTTACCGGAACCAACATCAACATTGAGGAAGTTGACGGTAAAGGACACGTTTCCGTGGCCAGTAACGACAAGGCCAGCATCGATGATGCCGTAGCCCGTATCCGTAAGATCACCTTTACCCCAGAGGTCGGTGAAGACTACGAAGGCGAGGTGCGCACGATCATGCCATACGGTGTGTTTGTCGATTTCGCCGGCAAATCCGGTCTGCTGCACGTCAGCGAAATCAGCCATAGCCGTATCGAGAACGTAGAAGACGTCTTTAGCGAAGGCGATACCGTTAAATTCAAGCTCATCGACATCGACGAGCGTACCGGCAAACTACGCCTGAGCCGTAAAGCCATCATGCCCAAAGCCGACGGCACCATGCCGACGAAAGAGGAGTACATGAAGCGCAGCGACGAAGGACGCAGCGGAGGCGGCGGCGGACGCCGTGACCGTGGAGACCGTGGAGACCGCCGTGGCGGCGGCGGACGCGGAGAGCGTCGTGGTGGGCGTGACCGCCGCAACCGTGATGATGACTAGATCATCTCCTGCGAACAGCTAAAATTAAGCCCGTCGGTAATTTCCGGCGGGCTTTTTTCATGCGTTTGTGTACCTCGCCCCACGGTGGCTACGGGAAAATCTTGCCGGCATGTTGTCATCTAAACGCTATGAAGAATGATGCGATCATGAGCGTGCAGCAGGGTAATGAAATTCGGATGAGTATATTTGGTGCATTGAATCTACGACCTGTTATATGACCCTACTCTACATCGCGCTAGCCGTGCTGGCCATTATCCTGGCCATCGCCCGTTTAAAAGCTCATCCGGTGCTGGCACTCATCATCATCTCCGTGGTGCTCGGCTTTTGCTTCGGCTTACCGGCTAAGGAAATCGTAGCCACCATCAGTGCAGGCTTTGGGGGTATTTTGGCCGGTATCGGACTGATCGTGGTGTTCGGCAGTATCATCGGGGTAGCCCTGGAACGCTCCGGGGCGGCGGTGGTCGTGGCCGAAAAGGTGCTCAGTTTTTTTGGGCCCAAGCGTCCGGCGCTGGCCGTTAGCATTATCGGAGCCCTGGTAAGTATTCCGGTATTTTGCGACAGTGGTTTCATCCTCCTCAACGGATTGAACAAAGGATTGGCACGAAAAACAGGTGTACCGCTCGGTATTCTTTCCCTCGCCCTGGCCGGCGGGTTGTACACCACCCACACCCTGGTGCCGCCCACGCCCGGCCCCATCGCGGCGGCGGGGCAGCTGGGGGCGGATGCATTTCTGGGTACCATCATGTTGCTGGGAGGGTTGGTGACCATTCCGGTTTTGCTGGTGACTTATTTCGCAGCCCAACGACTTGGTCGCCACCTGATCGCTACTCCAGAAGATTTGGACTATCAAACCCGCCCGGCTAGACGCCAGGTCGGACGGGGTAGCAATGCGGAAATGGAAGCACAAGACCTTAACGCTTTCGGACCATCGACGTTCCGGAGTTTTGCTCCTTTACTATTGCCGATTTTTCTGATTGCGGCGGGGACCATCGCCAGTTTCCTGAACGGAAATGATTACATCAGTCAAATCCTGCGCTTTACCGGTCAGCCGCTGGTCGCCTTACTACTCGGACTGATTCCGGCATTGGGCCTGGCAAGGAGCAGTTCGGCCAAATGGAATGATTGGGTAACCGATGCCATCAAACTCAGCGGACCGATCCTGATCATTACCGGAGCCGGTGGTGCATTTGGTGCGATCCTGAAAGCCTCCAGTCTCCAGAGCGATATTCAGAACTGGGTCGGTGAAGAATCCCTGAGCCTTACCGTCCTTTTGCTGTTGGCCTTTTTCATTGCGGCACTGCTCAAAACGGCTCAAGGAAGTTCTACGAATGCCCTGGTTATTACAGCGGGCATGATGGCTCCGCTGGTTGCCGGGGCTGGGCTGGCCGAGGCTTATGATCTCGCGCTCGTCGTATTGGCCATCGGCGGCGGTGCCATGACGGTTTCCCACGCCAACGACAGCTACTTCTGGGTAGTGACTAAATTCAGTGGGATATCGGTTAAGGATGCATACCGTAGTTATACGCCCCTGACGGGTTTGATGGGGCTTACTACGTTGGTGGTAGTGTTGTTGCTTCACTTCCTCGGATAAGTTGTTTGGTCGCCCGAAGTCAAGTCTGGAGAAATTTGATCTTACCAATCGAACAAGGGCCGCTTACATTCGCTTATCAATTCAACTTTGCTACTTTGCTAGCCATAACATTGAACTATCCTGATTACCTTCGGTGATCGTCCTTCGCCCTCAAAGTTCAATGTTTATTCTTTAGCATTTGCCCTGTCTGCGTACTCATCACGCGCTTACTTTTTTGAGCAGATTGCTGAATATTAAATGTTGAGTTTTAAATGTTGAATTTGCAGATGTCTTTAATCGCCCGTGATATTTCCTGGCTCCATTTCAACGCCCGCGTTTTGCAGGAGGCGACGGATAAAAGCGTGCCGCTTTACGAACGCATCAAGTTCCTGGCTATTTATAGTTCTAACCTGGATGAATTCTACCGGGTGCGGGTGAGCTCTCTGCGTCAATTCAAAAAACTGACCAAGGAAGAGCGACGCCGTTTCTTTGATTTCAAACCCAAGAAAGAGTTGAAAGCCATTCGTAAAATGGTGAGTAAGCAACAGGAAGAATTCGGGCGCATTTTCCGGGAGGAGATCTTGCCGGGGCTGGAGGAAGAAAATATTAAGCTGCTTCACTACCAGGAACTGAATAAAGAGCAATCAAACTTCGCCCGCCAGTATTTCGACGACGAGATCGCCAGCCATCTGGAAAGCAAAGACCTGCCCGTGGAAGGAGAAGCGGATTTTCCGTTCATTAAAAACCGACACTTATATCTGGCGGTCGATCTGGCTAATGACGAAGACGAACGGATGTTGCTGGTCAACGTACCCAGCCCACCGGTCAGTCGGTTCGTGGTGCTGCCGAAAGACAAGAAGGGCAATTATTGTGTGTGTTTCGTCGACAGTATCATCCGCGCCAACCTGGAACGTCACCTGGGTTTAAAGATCGACGGGGCTTATAGTTTCAAGCTGAGCCGGGATGCGGAGATGTACATCGATAATGAATTTGATGGCGACCTGAAAGAGAAGATTGAGAAGAGTCTTTCCAATCGCGATGACGGCCTGCCGACCCGCTGCCTCTACGACGCCAATATGCCCAAATGGATGCGCAAGGCACTGAAAGACCGCCTGGAACTGAGTAAGTACGACCTGATTCCAGGCGCACGCTACCATAATTTCATGGATTTTTTCGGGTTTCCACTACCGGAGGGAAGAGAAGACCTCATTTATCCGGAATACCCTCCGCTCCCTCATCCTCGGCTGGAACGGGCGGAGAGCCTGATAAAAGCCATTCAGCGTTCCGATCACCTATTGCATTTTCCTTACCAGCGTTATGACTACGTACCCGCCCTCATCCGGGAAGCCGCCGATACCCCTTCGGTAAAGCGAATCCAAATCACCCTCTACCGCGTGGCTTCCAAGTCGAACGTAGTAACCAACCTGCTCTACGCCCTGAAGAGAGGTAAAAAGGTGGAAGTTTTTGTGGAAGCCAAGGCCCGCTTTGACGAGGCCAGCAATCTCTTTTGGGGTAAAGAACTGGAAAAGGCCGGAGCCAGGGTTCAGTACAGCTTTCCGGCCGTTAAAGTGCATACCAAACTGTTGCACATCGTCCAAAAAGATGAAGACGGTTCCAATATTCACCTGAGTTACGTGGGAACTGGTAATTTCAACGAGAAGACAGCTAAACTCTACGGTGACCACGCCTTGTTAACCAGCCACCCCGGTATCGGCGAAGACATCGCAAAGGTATTTGACCTCCTCCGTGGCAGGTTGATCCTTCCGAACTGCAATCATTTACTGGTGGCTCCCTTCAATATGCAGTCCGAGTTTCTGCAAATGATCGACAATGAGATTAAAATCGCCAAAGATGGCGGCAATGGATTTCTCTTCCTGAAAATGAACAGCCTGGAAGAAGAAACCATGATTGAAAAAATCCGGGAAGCCGCTGCGGCCGGTGTTGAGGTACGGCTGATCGTAAGGGGAATCTGCCGGCTGGTGCCCGACGATGGCGAGAACATTCAAATCATCAGCATCATCGACCGATTCCTGGAGCACGCCCGTATTTTTATATTCGGTAATAATGGCAACGAAAAAGTATTCATGGGCAGTGCCGACTGGATGAATCGCAACCTCCACCGCCGCGTAGAAGTGATCACCCCTATCTATGATCCTACCCTGCAACTGGAACTCCGCCACCTGATGGATATGCAGTGGCGCGACAATACCAAGGCTCGTCTTATTCACGAAAGGAAGAATAACGAATACCAAGTCAATCAGGATGGCGAGCGTGGAAATTTCCGGGCGCAGGAGGATATGTACCGGTATTTTGAGCGGAAGATGGATTAGCCAATATCCTCCACAAAAAACACCGCATTTTTATTCAAATCAAAGAAACCGAATTCATTCGTACCCCAGGGAGTACTCAAGCTCAACGTATTTTCCGTTACGGTTTTTCTGGCGACCATTTCATCAAAAACAGGCCGCAGGTTTTTGACGAATATTTTGATTACCGAACCACCCAGTAACGGGTCATCCGGGGTATCTGCGTGCCACTGCAAGTGAATACACAGATTCTCTCTGCGCAATACGGCGTACATCTTGTCCTGGTGCAACAATTTAAAACCAGTCTGTTTTTCGTACCAGGCTACGTCCCGTTCGATATCCTGACTCGGCAGTACCGGGCTAATCTCCAGGAATTCTGTTCTTGCCATGATCTGATCAATTGATAAGCCTTTCCAAAAAGGCAAACGCCCGCTCGAAGAATGCCTCTCCACCGACGTGATGTACCCCCGAATGATCTGCTCCTTCAACAATCATCAGTTCTTTATCCTCACTTGCCAGGTTGCCGAAGATAGTTTCTCCGTTAGACTTAACGATATGGATATCTGAGTCTCCGTGGGCTAAAAAGACCGGGATGGTGATGGATTTGGCTGCCTCGGCGGGTTGAACTGCATCAGGATCGAATTCGGCCAGTTTCGCCGATTGTTTCAAGGCATAATTAGTCATCCATTTGTAGCCAAAGCCACCGGTGATCCGCTTGAGGTAGGCCAGAATGGTATCGTCAAGTCTGGCAAAAGTACTTTCGATAACGGCGAAGGAAGGCCGCTCATCGATGGCTAAGGCCTGTAAGGCAACCGCCCCACCCAATGAATAGCCCCATAGTCCGATGGGCAAACCCGGATAGCGCCTTTCAGCCAGGTCGATGATCCTACAGACGTCCTCCTTTTCGTGGTAGCCGAAGGTGACGAACTCACCCTCACTTTGTCCTTGCCCCCGGTTATCGAAAGCAAAACTGACAATTTGCAGTCGCTCGGCCAAAAGGTTGGAAAGCTCTTCGTTGACCTCTTTGGAACTGCCCACACCGTGGAATAGAATGATGACGGCCCTGGGTTTTACTACTTTACGCCGGTAGCCGATCAATTCATGTCCTTCTTTGCTGATTACCCGCTCCGGCACGAAGCGTGCGTCCCGTTCCATTATCTGCACCCGATCTACCCGCGTCGGTTGCAAAATTACGTAGGGCGCGAAGAAATGCAGCCCCGCCCAGGCGGCCAGTAAGCCGAAGATCAACAGTGGTAAAAACAATCTTTTGAATTTTTGCAACACTACCTCAGCAGATTTACGTTGCCGGAATAGGAAATGGTACGCCCGTCCAAAAACAAGACTTCGGCACGGTAGAGATAGACACCGGACTGGGCGGGTTCGTCCCGGTTGCTACCGTCCCATCCACTGGCCGTGGCGTTAGGTGGCAGATTTTCTCCTACGAATACCTGTCCACCCCAGCGATCGTAAACTTCCAATAGCTGTACAGACTGTACATTGGGCTGATCGGCGAAAACAGTAAAGGCGTCATTCACACCGTCTCCATTCGGGGAAAAAGCATTTGGGATGTACACCCGGCGAGCGTCCTGTACGATCACAAAGACCGAATCTACCGATGGACAGCCAACGCCAGCGCTGAAAGCATTAATGGTCACGAAGCTGGAAGCACTTGGCAGGAAGTTGATACTTTCGCAATCATTCTGACAATTGAAACTGTCTATTCCACTCCAAATCAGGGTGTCATAGGGTGCTGAAGTAACTGCCGATAACCGGGCGACATCGCCCAGTTCCACGATGATGTCCTCTCCTATCTCCACCTGAAAAAGCGGTGGATCCTCTAACTGTAATGTTCGTTCAAAGGTACAGCCAAAACGATCCGTGAAGACGAAATGGTAATTACCGGCCATTACGTTTAACAGGGCCGTATCCGCAAACATAGTGTCATTAAGGGTGAGGATCAGCGGCGGAGCTCCGTTGAAAACCGTATCGATAAATATTGAGCCGGAGCCAAAGCCGTTACATTCGGGATCGACGGTGGTAAAGTCTGCCGTTATGTCTGAGTCGGGTACGATGGTCAGTTCCAGCGTCACTACGCTATCACAGCCCAGGACGGTGAATAAACTATCGACGTAGACCCCGCTTTCCGTGTAGAGGGTTCCGTTCAGGTCGAAACCTAAGCCTTCACAAAGGGTGTCGGTAATCGTATAAAATTTAGGGATCACGTTCACTACTTTCACATTGGAAACCACCCGGCAGCGGCTGTTGGCCAGGTTGCTGGGTGCATTGGCCAGCAGGTAGCGAAATTGATATTCGCCGGATGCCAGGTTATCAAAGATCAATTCCAGGTCGTTGGCACCGGGCACATCCATCCAGGTCAGGCCACCATCCAGGCTCTCTTGCCACTGGATGACCGGGGTATCGTACTGTTCGCCATTGACCGTAGCGTCCAGGGTTAGCGGATCGCCGTCCTCGCAGATGTTGGCCACTATGTCCGGCAAGATCAATGCTTCGGGGCCGCAAGGGCGGAAAGTGATGTTGTCCAGGGCCAGATCATTGCCGTTACCGCCGGGCGCATTGTTTGCCAGGGCCAGCGTCACGCTGGTTTGCCCGGGAGCAGTAGTGAAAGTAAATCCGTAGGTGATCCATGCTCCGGCTGCCGTGATGTCTCCGGTCTCGAATTCAATATTTCCATCGATCAAAAATGACACATTAGGCTGGATCCACTGACTGCCGGGAATCAAGTTATAGATATCTGCGCTGAACACGTAGAGCGTGTTTTCGCAAAGGCCCGTCACTTCCTGTTCGTAGAAAAGGCCGGGGCTAAAGCTGGCGTTTACCACCATCATGTAGCCATTGGGGTCGGGACTGTTGTCGCCGATATCATCCCAGTTGGAAGCGAAGGAACCCCAGGGAGCCGTATTATTGGTGATCACGTAAGAGCCGTCGTTGGGCGGCGGAAAGGTCGTGTAAGTATAACCTGGGGCGATACCGGGGTCGGTTGGCGGGATATTATCTACGCCGGAGCCGAAATCGCCGTCGGTAAAGATATTTTCGCCGAGGTTGCCGGTACACTGGGCGGTTACGGCGAAGGTCATCAACAGGAAGATGGCCGTAAGCTGGATTTTTGGGACTAGCAAAGTAGCAAAGTTGGTTTTCAGGGGATAAAGTTCGAAGATACGATGGATTTACTCTTCCGCCAGCCTTAGCTCGTCGGCCGAAGCGGACCGTAGGGCCTGATTCGTCCGCCGAGCGGGAGTTACTCATCATTAATTCATCTGGAAAAATTTTTATTCATCAAGAATGCCATATCATCCGCTCGGCCGACGAACCAGCTCCTAGCATCGCACCTCGGCGGACGAGCTTGCCACCAGCACTGTTACTTTACTTTCGGTGATCGTCGCAAAAAAGATGTCTCTCCCGTTTCAACTTACCATTGCTACTTTGCTAGTCAAAATCTTATCTGATGCTAAAGTTGATCCTCAGAGTAGTCAGCCAAAATAAACTACACTCGAGTCCGAACACTGGAAGTTTTTATACCTTAGAAATTACTAAATTCTCCAGTCGGAGCCCTGGGTCGATCCCGATACGTATCGGGATCGACCCAGGATTCTACCTAATTACCTAATGATTTTAGGATCCCTAACTCAAACTTATGTTCAACCCACGTATCTTCTGCTCACTTGTACTTTTGGCCTTGCTATCGTCAATGACTGCCCAGACCGATATCGCCGCCATGATCGAGCGCTTCAAGGAAGAGCCACGCGGCCCTTACCGCGACATTGCCTGGTTCTGTAACGATGGCAGCGTTGTCCCTTCGGTATCCGGAGGCTGCGCAAGCCCGCACGAGGGCAATAAGCAACACGCCCGTTACAAGCAGGAAGTGATTGAACTGGGCAGGAAAAACCACATCTTCCTGGCGCAAATTCTGACCGATACGGACATAAAGCAGTTTTGGGATGCGGAAAACGATCATTCCCGCCTCAAACAGTATCAGTTGGGCAACTACCTGGCGGCCATCGATGATGGCTGGGTGAACCGTACCGGACAGTATTACCGCGGCGCTTTTCAGATTGAAGATGAAATGGAATGGGGCCGTGAATTCCTGAATTGGCTAATGGGTCAGGAGGAGGCCGTCCGCAAGAATTTTTACCTGGCGCGCCAAGCCGTTAACGGAATTCCCCACCGCAAAGACGATGACCTGACCCAAAAGATCCGTAATGATTCCAAGGTCATCGCCGACAAGTATCCAAAATTCATGGACTTGCGCATCAAGATTCACGGGCAGCCGGAAGGGAAAGATGCTGAGGCAGTCAGTAAGTTCCTGGAAAACAATCGTAGTGAATTGGAAAAACGCAAGCTCACGGGCATGATGGAAACCCTGGCCAAGGATATCCGCACCGCTTACGTAGACCGCGACCTGATTGCCGACATCCTGGCCATCAATAAAACGGTGCCGGAAAAGAACGGCCTCAAAGACCAGATCAACCGCTTTGCCGAGCAACACGCCATGGACCCCGGCAACGACGAAGGAAACGTCATTGACCGCCTAACCGCCGCTGCCGATCTGATGTACGACATCCGTACCGGAATCTGGAACGAGACGCCCTACTACCGCTTGGAGATGATGGACATCAGTCTGGCATTGGAGCAACTCATCTTCAGTACTGCCGCCAAATGGGAGCCAACCGATACCCGTGAGCTGACCGAAAAGATATGCTACCTCGCCAAAGCCACCGCCGGTGCCGGTTTCGTGGAAGAATGGGAGTACCAACAGGCCATTACCGGTTTCGGTGACCCCAACTACCAATACGTGCTGCCACAAACCATGACCAATTACCTGGACAACGCCCGCCGCTACGTAGAATGGGGCACCAGCACCAACCGCGCCGTCTATGGAGAAGTAGTAGCCCTGTACGCGGAATTTGAGCCCAAGGCTTACGGTTTCCTGGATAATATGATCCGGGGTTCCGTATTGCTGCCGCTGGGCGACGCCGTTGGTGAACTGGGTAACTGGGTGGCCCGAAACGGCAACCTGAACAATGCCATGCTGGACGTACCGAACCAGGGGCAAATCCGGGGGCTCAACCCCGGTTATACCCGCGGTGTACTGCACGTCATCGAGGGCACCCCCGAAGATCCCGAGGTGAACCAGAACGACATCTACATCTTCGCCGTTCCACCGGCCGACCTAAAGCCCGTAGGAGGCATTGCCACGGTGAGCGAGGGCAATATGGTCAGCCACGTACAACTGCTGGCCCGTAACCTGGGCATCCCCAACGCAGTGATCACCGATGATCAGTTCGCCCGGCTCAAGAAGTATGACGGCGACGAAGTTTTCTACGCGGTCTCCAACGGCGGCACGGCCATCATGAAGCCGGTGAAAGACATGACCGAGGTGGAAAAAGAACTGTTTGCCGTCAAAGAACGCAGCACCGAACGTATTGAAGTGCCGGTAGAAAATATCCGACTGGACGTAAGGCGCGTACTGAATATGCGGGAAGTCCGCAGCAAGGACAGCGGCAAACTCTGCGGCCCTAAAGCAGCCAACCTGGGACAGCTAAAAGCGCTTTTCCCCGATAAGGTGGTGGAAGGCCTGGTCATCCCTTTCGGGATTTTCAGAGGTCACCTGGATCAACCCATGCCCGATCAGCCCGGCGTATCCTACTGGCAGTTTCTGAACGATCGTTTCGGCATTGCCAAGCAAATGGAAAAAGATGGCCGTAGTGTCGAAGAGGTCCAACGGTATTCCCTGGAGCAACTCGAAACCTTGCGTGAAGCCATCGGTGATATTCGCCTGGAACGGAAGCTGGTGGAAGCCTTGCAAGATAGTTTCCAGCGTGTCTTTGGGGCACCTTTGGGTGAAGTTCCCGTTTTCCTGCGCAGTGACACCAACATGGAGGACCTGGCAGATTTTACGGGAGCGGGGCTCAACAAGACTGTCTTTAACGTGGTAGACGAGCAGGGCATCCTGGATGGCATTCGTGCCGTATGGGCCAGTCCTTATACTGAACGCAGCTACAAGTGGCGGCAGAGCTACCTGCTGAATCCGGAGAATGTCTTCCCCAGCATCCTCATCATTCCTAGTGTGGACGTAGATTACTCCGGCGTAATGATCACCAAGGGGGTATCCAGTGGTATTGAGGATGACATCACCGTCGCCTTCAGCCGGGGCGCCGGTGGCGCGGTGGACGGACAGGCCGCCGAAGCCTACATCATGAACGCAGGTGGCACCCCTACCCTGCTCAGTCCGGCCCGGGAGCGACTGCACCGCAGACTGCCGAAAAGCGGTGGCTCAGTAATGGTACCCGCCGGATTCGACGAGCGCGTACTCAGCGAAAAGAACCTGAAGGACCTCTACGATCTCGCCAGAGAAGTAGAAAAGGTAATGCCCGAAAGCGACGGAGTAACCGGCAATGGTCCCTGGGACGTAGAACTTGGTTTCCAGGACGATAAGATCTGGCTCTTCCAAATCCGACCTTTCGTGGAAAACAGTAACGCTCAGGCCTCGGAATACCTGGAAAGCATCAGCCCGGAGAAAATGCCGGAGGGAACGTATCTGGATTTGAGTAAATAGAGATAGGTATAATTACCTGTTTTCGGGTATTGTTATTCGCTCACGAGGGCTGGATTGAGCTTTTTCCCTAATTTGAGAAAGCTAGCCGGCCACGATATTTCTTTCCAGAAAGTATCGCGTTGCCTTAGTGATCAGAATCAATATCTCTTTTCCATGCAAGTCCAGTACCAGCTGCTTTTTCGTATCAACTGCCAGCATAGTTATTTTCACGACGGAAAATGCCGCCAATTAAAGTTGGTACCCAGTGAATCTTCAGCCCAGTTGATGCAACATTATGGACTACGACTGGTGGAGCGTGACGGTTTTTACGAAGTATTCTTCCGTTCTGATCAGGCTGCGAATCCTTTCCTTTCGGAAGATACGAAGGACTTCGTCCTCAGTTTCCGTTTGTTGGTTGCGGACCAGCGGTTTTATAATTACACCGACCTCGAAATATCAGACTTCTCACAAAACGGTTGGTTATCAGATTGGGCGGTCGAGTCCGACTCATTCAATATTTACGGTCTATCAGAAGGTCTGGTTCCGAAAATTTTGCCTGACTCGGAAGAAATAGACGATGAGGCATCCGTAATTTTTCTTGAAGATGGCGTGATCGCGAGTGACTTTGGTCTCTTATCCATTCTATTCCCATTGGCGGGCGGCGTTACCGAAGGCTGGCTTAATTCTGAAAATACTCCTTCGGTTACACTGAATTTCACCGCCCGCAAAACCATTTGGCGCTATTACATTATCCCGCAAGGTGGTGATTTCGTGTTGGATTCCACTAAAATCACCGGCGGAGAGGAAATGATCGACGGAGCCAATTTTAATTTACTCCCGGAAAAGCATACGCTAGCCAATGGAACTGATGCCGCAGTGCTGGAATCCTCCGTTCCGATTGCCTTAAAAGAACAATATCCTCAATATTTAAACCTCAGTATCAATCGGCCTGATCAAGGAGAGGACGCACCAGTGGAGTTGCGGTTACCAAACCCGAATGCTGAACGAATTTCGGATAGATCACCAAGTGACACCCCGTCGGTCAGCGACGGATATTACTCCGATCAATACATCTATCTATAAGCAGGACTTTAACCGCTTCCAATAAATGGCTAAAGTCCCGTTTAACTCTCCGCACCTATTAACCTATAAATCATGGCAAAAACATACCAGACCCCAGGAGTATACATTGAGGAAAAAAGTGCCTTCCCTAATTCAGTCGTTCCGGTTCCAACCGCTACGCCTGCTTTTATTGGCTATACCGAAATAGCAATTCGCGATAAGAAGGATTTGACGAAAGTGCCGACGAAAATCGGTTCTTATAGCGAATTTCTCCAGTTTTTCGGAGCCCCCCCACTGACCACTTTTAGCATTTCCGCAGACTCCCCGGATAAGCTTGTTATAGCAGAGCGTCACTTCACACTCCACAGCCAGATAAAATTGTTTTTCAGTAACGGCGGATCGGAATGTTACGTAGTATCCGTGGGCGGCTATGAAACCGTTGGTGAAGGAGGCTCAACTCCCGGCAGAGTGAAGACCGAGGATCTCCGCGCAGGGATCGAACCGCTGTTAAAGTACCCGGAACCCAGTATGATCGTCATTCCCGAAGCAAATATGGCTGATGATGATGACGGTACCGTTTACGGACTCTATCAAGATATGCTAAAACACTGTGGCGAAGACACCCGCAGTCGCTTCGCGATAATGGACGTGCGGATGGACCGTAAAAAATACAGCACCCCTTCCTACAATATGGGAGCCGACATTGACTTGTTCCGTCAAGAGATCGGCAACAATAACCTCCAGTGGGGCGCAGCTTATTTCCCCTGGCTTCACACCAGCGTGGTCACCCCTGACGAAGTCAATATCCTGAACATCCATCCCGGCAGCATCGGAAAAATTGGTTCAATTAAGGATATAAGCGAGGAGATACTGGATGATGGGGCAATAAAAGATAGGGATGGCTTCAAAGTAGCCATGGTTGATGCTATAGACACAGCTACTTTGCTAGGCCTGCTGGAACGCGCTCTGAACCAGGAAGTACTGGATGGACTTGTGAAACCGGCCCGAGCCAATGAGATCAAAAACGAGCTATTCCGACAGATACCGGCAGTTCTAAAGGACAAGGACGACGCTAAAATCAACGAACTGGACCAGGGGTTACTAAGAAATAGTCCTACTTACAAGAAACTGCTTACAGACATTCGCCTGCAGCTCAATTTACTACCTCCCAGCGGAGCGATGGCTGGCATCTACTCCATGGTTGATAATTCCGCGGGGGTTTTCCAATCTCCGGCCAATGTAGGCGTAGCCTCGGTAGTCGAGCCCGCTGTGAACATAAATAGTGTAGAGCAGGAAAGCCTCAACCTGCCTTTAGATGGAAAAGCGGTGAATGCCATCCGCTCCTTTCCTGGCAAAGGCACTTTGGTATGGGGTGCCCGAACGCTGGACGGCAATAGCCAGGACTGGCGTTACATCAGTGTACGTCGTACGGTGATTTACATCGAGCAATCCATCAAGAATGCCTTGGAGCCATACGTTTTCGAACCCAACACCTCGTCCACTTGGTCAGATGTGCAAGCTATGATCGTCAACTTTCTGACCAATACCTGGCAGACTGGTGCACTGGTGGGTGCTTCGCCAGAAGATGCCTTTAGTGTCGATGTAGGTCTTGGCTCCACAATGACTCAGACGGATATCCTGAACGGTATTATGCGCATCAGCGCAAAGATTGCAGTGGTCCGCCCGGCGGAGTTCATAGTGCTCACTTTTGAGCAACAGCTACAGCAGTCTTAGAACATCACGAGTTAACCATTTTTCGGATGCCTTTCAGCACTGCTACCCCGTCCGCCTTTCCGTCAGGCCAGGCAGACTTGAAGTCCAAATCAATCCAACAATTCAAAATTTCATAATTATGGCTGGTGAAGCCCAAAGTAACCCGTGGCCCGTCCCGAAATTTCATTTCAAAGTAACCATCGGTGATTTAGGGGAGATTGCTTTTCAGGAAGTTTCCGGTTTGGATACCGAGCTTGATGTCATTGAATATCGTGCTGGCAACAGCGTGGATTTTTCCTCCGTGAGCATGCCAGGTATTCGCAAAGGCTCCGATGTTACTTTTAAAAAAGGTACTTTCGACGAAGAATCAGGCTTAGGTGAATACTTCAACGAGGTGGTTACGAATGCCATCAAAAGACAGAAAGTTACTATACAGTTACTGGATGAAACAGGTACGTCAATGTTCACCTGGACACTAAAGAACGCCTTTCCGATGAAGATTTCCGGTATCGATCTCAATGCTCAAACCGGTGAAGTCGCCGTAGAGGAGATCGTACTGGTCCACGAGGGACTTGAATTCGAAGCTGCTTAAAGTATATGACGCCCGTTTTCGAGTATGACTTTTTTTGATTACGTCCATCTACCCATCGCTTAATAGGACGCCGGTTTTGCTGCCTTACTGGGGCCAAAAATCCTCGAAACCGACCAGAAAACCGAAAACCTAACAAGCTATAATTTAAAGTCTATCTAAGCTATGTCCAAGACTCAACTTATAAAAAGCACCGGATTGGTCAATTTTGAGATCATTATCAATGGAAAGCCACTCGCAGATGCGTACAACGTAATTTCCATCGAAGTGAGTCGTGAGGTCAACTCAATACCCCGCGCAACGGTAGCCATAGCGATCGTTCCGGGTGAAAAACTAAATCCTGGCACGGACAATGCGCTCATTCCGGGAAGTGAAATTGAGATTAAGCTGGGCTACGAACAAAATACCGGAAGGGTATTTAAGGGCCTGATCACCGCTCAGTCCATTCGTTCTAATGGCACGGGCAATCATGTCCTGTCACTACACAGCCAAGATGAGGCAATCGAACTGACAAAAGAAATGAAGTCCAATACTTTTGAGAGCTTGTCCGATAGTCAGATCATCCAGCAAATCGTTAGTGAGTATGGGTTGGACAGTGAAGTAGAGAACAGCGGTCACGAGTTTCCTCAACTCATTCAGTATCAAGAGAAAGACTGGGACTTCATCCTGAAAAGAGCCGCGGCAAATGGAATGATTGTTTATCCCGAAGATGGTGTAGTCAAGGTAGAAAGACCTCTGGAAAGTGGTAGTTCAGTACTCAATCTTACCAACGGCATGGATATAAACGACATTGAATTGACGTTAGCATCCAATCAACAAAAAAGCGGCCGAGTGGTGTTCCAGGGCAGTTCCATTCCCATGATCAATACTATAATTAATATAAGTGGCTTTAGTAAACATTTTGATGGTGACGTTTTAATTACCCGTGTTCGTCATCTGCTGCGGGAAGGAAACTGGAAAACCGAGGTGGGATTCGGGCTTTCGGCGGACATCTTACATCCTTCGCACACTATGGCTACCAGTGGGGCAGCGTCTTCTATCCTAACCAGATCCGGATTAAAAATACAGCTGGACGACGAAGAAAATATAGTGAACATCCTCACCCCGAATGGAAATACTTGTGTGTTATCGGATCGGGACGGAAGTATTTTACTCAAGGATGAGCACGGCAACGAAATGGAAATGACCGCTGCCGGGATTAACCTGAAAAGTACCAGGGACATCACTCTGGACGCCACCGGCAACATCAAACTAAAAGCCAATCAAAAAATAGACATCAAATCCAGCGGCGGAGAGGTCTCCATTGATGGATTGAACGTGATCGCTAACGGGCAAGTAAGTGCTACCGTAAAAGGTGGCGCAAAAGCCGAACTCAGTGCCGGTGGGCAGACCACGGTGAAAGGCGCAATGGTCATGATCAACTAAAATTAATATTATGCCTCCAGCAGCAACACTTACCTCCATGCATACTTGCCCGATGGTCACCCCGGGCAACCCACCGATTCCTCACGTAGGAGGTCCCGTGATCGGTCCTGGCGTACCCACTGTTTTGATCGGTAAAATGCCGGCCGCCGTACTGGGCGACATGTGCAGCTGCGTAGGTCCTCCGGATAGCATCGTCAAGGGTTCGGCTACCGTCATGATCGGTGGAAAACCGGCCGCGCGGATGGGTGACACTACGGCCCACGGTGGTACTATAGTGCTGGGTGTGCCTACCGTAATGATCGGAGGTTAAATAACTATACTCCCTTCGGGCACAAGAGGTGAAAATTTGACGAGCTGATTTTATCGGCTGGCAAACTGGCAAGATGAAGGCATAGCCATAGCTACGGCAAGACTCGGCGGTGAAGTCAGGCGGAAAAAGCGGCCGTCAAAAATCACCTGGTGTGCCCGAGGGGAGTATAACTACTAGAAAATCATATGGAGATATTTCAAAATGATCTGTTTGTGCACAATGCCGGCTTAGTGATTTTGGGCGCTTACCTACCCACCTATTTCAACAGGCTCGGTTTATTAAACGAGGATGATCAATTCATAGACGAAGCATCAGCCATCCGTGGCGTCCACCTTCTGCAATATCTGGCGAGTGGGCAAGCTGAAACCGAAGAACACCTTCTCATTTTCAACAAAATTCTGTGTGGACTGGACGTGAGCACTCCCGTTCCCCACGGCATTGACATGAGTGACGAAGAACGCAGCACTTCGGACAGTCTACTCAACGCCATTTTGCAGAATTGGGACAAAATGAGCAACTCAACGGTAGAAAATCTACGGGCTACCTTTTTGATCAGGGATAGCATAATCAACGCTACGGAGGAGCACTGGGAATTGACCGTAGAAGAAAAAGGCTATGACGTTTTACTTGTTTATATACCTTGGTCCATATCGTTCATCAGTTTGCCGTGGATGAATAAGCCAGTGAGGGTACACTGGAGATGAAATGAAAACATTTAGTAGATAATCGGAACACTCCTCTCCACCCCTGGCAAAACCGGAGGGAAGGACAGCGATCCGACCGCTCTGGGAATCAACCCGCAATTCCCACCAGCCACCCCCGCTCCGGCAATCCTTCCGTACTGGCCACTTTTTCCCGAAATGCTTTCAGTGCCTCGGCGTCGTAAGGATTGAGCCGGCGAAAGCGACGTACGAAGCCCACCAGATTCCGGTAGGCTTTATAGTGGTAATCCAACGAATCTTTGCGCCGGCGGAGGTAGATGTCCAGGGCATCCAGGTGGGCATCCAGGAGGCGAAATTCGGACAGTTCGTAATAGACCCGCATTTGTAGTATTCGGATATTTAGTGTGGTCAAAACATCCTGATCTTTAGCAGATTGCAACCAATCCATAGCTTCGCCCAATCTCTTTTCGTGGTAAGCGAGGCGTGCTCGATTGAGCGCTTCGGTTGATTGGGCGAACTCGGCAGGCAATAGGGAGCTGAAGCGTTCCATAAAGCTCTGGGCACGACTCGGGTTGTCCGATTTTAAAGCCAGAGCGATCACGTTGCTGTAAGTGAAGCGGGATAGTTGACCATGGTCCAGTAAATAGGTTTTTTCCAGCCCGAGGTCGTATAGGTCCAAGGCCACTTCGTTGAACTCGGGTCGGTTGTTGTTCACCCGGCGGATACAGGCGTTGATGGCCATGCGCAGTATGTCGGTGGCTTCCCTTTCATCCAGTAAGGGCAAGTCTACCAGTCGCTGCCGCAGTTGATGGAAGGCCGCTTCATTCTCCACGCTCTCCATTGTCCGGTAGCAGTAGTAATAGATGGCCAGTACTCGATCAGTCGCTATTAGCTGACCGGATTCGAGGTGATTGAGGTAAATGGGTAACAAGCCGGGAGCTAGAGCACCACTGTCGATCGTACGGGTAGATAGCGATTCACAGGCCAGTTGGAGGGCTTCCAGTAAAGTACTGCGCTCGTGCAATTCCCTGACGCTATTAGCTGCTTCAGCCGTGAGTTTGCGGACGGCTAATTGTTCACTCAGTTCTTCCCAGGCGACCTGGTAGTCGATACGGCTGCGGGTAACGCCATCCGGTAATTTTTCCAGCTGTTTGTTCAGCCGCCGTGCGGCAGCAGCTACGCGCTGGGGCTGTTGGCGGGAACGCAGTCCGTACTTCAGGTCTAACTGGCGACCAATCAATGTGGGAAGTCGTTCACTGCGCTCAGTCAGGTATTCCTCGATCTTTCGCAGCAGGTCGCTATTGAGCAGGTGCCATTTGATGGCTTTGCCTTTGGTTGTTCGTTCCGCGAGCCGGATCAGCCGCCTCTGATTACTAGCTTTGCTACTTTGATAGTCCAATAAAATTTCCGCAAAATCGGTCAATTCCTCCCGCTGGTTATGATGAGGAGAGCGTAAAAACTGCTTGATCCCCGACTTTTCTTCGCGGTCGAGGCTACCAAGAAGTGTGGTTAACTGCTTTGAAACACTATAATTCATTACCGCAAATATATGTATATCAGATGATTAACAAAGTAGCAATGTTTTAGTAAACCTATAAATGTTCAATTCTGTACTTTCGATCCGGGCTTGCTTGTCGCATATTTGTATCGTCGAAATAATTAACCACCCAGTAATTTGAGCTAACCGCCAAAATTATAATCCCATCCCAGGCATTTGCGCCGACTCTGAACAATTCAACTATGCAAATTAAATCTCTACTACAACACCTTTTCCTGGCCCTGAGTATGCTGTTGACATCGGTTATCTATTCCCAGACTGTCGACCTCTGTCCGGAAGTACCCGCCGGACCATTTACCTCCGGACAGACCATTACTATTCCCGTGATCGCTACTGGCATTACCGACATTATCGGACTCCAGCTTTTCCTGGCCTTCGATGAGCAGGACGTTAGTTTCTCGAGCGGTACCAGCGTAGAAGCCGCCGCCAGTGACTTTAATGCCGTAACCCCCGGTGAAATCCGTATGGTCTATACCGATCCACAAGTTACCGGTATTACCTACCCTGACGGCACTGCCTTTTTCACACTCACTTTCACGGCCGATACGGACATTCCATTCATGAACCTCAACATTCTGGCTACAGCCGGCGAGAATGCACTGGAAGCCGTTGGCCTCGATGCCAATACCTTGCCGACTACTTACTGTGGCGAGCCGATCAACGACGGCCAGGCCGGCAATAATTTCGAATTGACCATGTGTACCAGCATCACTGACGGACCGATCAACGCTGGCGACGCGATCACTGGCCAGAGCATCTTCTGGAGTGGCTTTAACGAAGTGACCAGCTTTACCTATCTACTGCAATACAACGCCGCACTATTGCAGTATAACGAATGGGTAGCCCAAGTAGAACTCGGTCCCGGCCTGACCATTTCTGAACCTAATCCGGGCCAAATTCTCGTCAGCTGGGTCAACGATACACCACTGAGCCTAGTGGATGGCGCAGGCCTCATCACCTTTAATTTCAGCGCCATACAAACCTCCCCGAACCCAAATCTTCAACTTCTCGTAGACGAAGGGAACGCTACAGTTACCTTTTTAGACGACGTAGAAGGCACCTATGACTTTTGCGATGGCAGTACCTTCGACCCAGACAACTTCGTCGACTTTTGTCCGGACAACCCGGCCGGTCCCTTCACTACCGATGAGATCATTGAAATTCCGATCCGCGTCAATAACTTTGTCGGTATGGTGGTCACTGGTTTGCCACTACGTTTTGATGCCAACGATTTCACTTACGTAGACGTTCAATTGGATCTCCCTAATGACGTAGCTGCCATCAGCGTCGAAACACTGCCGGACGGAGGATTACGGACTACCTTAATCGATTGGGACGAATCAGGTATCGTACTGGCCGACGATGACATTCTGTTTACCGTTCGTCTGGCCGCCAACCAGGATGTGGACGCCGTTAATCTGGAGATCGACCCGACGGTTGGCGACTTCTACACCAGCCGGGACATCGAAATCACCCAGCAGCAACCAGTTACTGCTTGTGACCTGCACTACCTTGGCTACATTCTGGCCAACGTAAACGTTACCGTTTTTCAGGACGAGCAAAACAATTGTTCCGGCATACCTACCGGCGACCCCCTTCTCAACTGGATTGTCACATTCACCAATGATGTCACCAACCAGGAACACTCTGCTTCCGTCGGAGAGTACGGTAACGCTTATCTATCGCTGCCCGTAGGCAACTACACCTACGAATGGCACGCCCCAGGCAACCCCGAACTGTGGGACAACTGCGTTCCGATGCCCTTCGAGGTAACCGACACCACGAATATCACGGAGGTGGACACAGCTACGGTCGGCGTACTTGCCGAGTGTTCAGAAGTGGCGGTTACGATCTCTTCCTTCAACCTGCGTCCCTGCTTCGAAAACAACACTTTCGTCGTAGATTACTACAACCAGGGCACCGCCGTAGCTGAAGATGCCTACATAGATGTAATCATCGAACAGGCCTTTGTACCCAATAGCAGCACCCTGCCTTACACGGATCTGGGCGGTGGTACTTACCGTTTTGAATTGGGTGACCTGGCCCCGAATGAGAGTGGCTTCTTTTGGATCGCCGGCCAAATCGACTGCGACTACCCAGTAGGTGCCAGCCTATGCGCCTCGGCCACCATTTACCCCTACGAGACGGATTGCTCATTTGACAATCCTTCATTTGGTGGCGGAGAGCTAAAAGTAAGCGCTCAATGCGACGGTGACAGCGTGCGCTTCCTGGTAGAAAACGTCGGTAGCGGCCCTACTGGTGAGATCAGCCTGACCATCATCGAGGACGTGGTGATCTACATGAGCACCCCCATCGACCTGGAATTCGGTGAATCGATGCCCTTCAGCGTACCAGCCAACGGCAGAACCTATCGGCTGGAAACCGATCTGCCGGAGTTCGCTCCTTACCTGAGTCAGGGACTGGATATCAGCGAGGCCTGTGGCACGCTGCCCGGTGGCGGCTTCAGCAGCGGCCTGGTAAATGGCTTTTCCTTACTGGATGGTGACCTCTGGCTAGACCGCTACTGCCAGCAAACCAGCGCCGCCTATGACCCCAATGACAAACAGGCCATCCCCGCCGGCGTAGGCCCGGACAACGACATTCTGCCCAACCAAACGATGGATTACAAGATTCGCTTCCAGAACACGGGTACGGATACGGCCTTCACTGTGGTGGTGCGTGATACCATCGATACCAGTGTCTTGAATATAAACACCCTCAGCAGTGGCAGTAGCAGCCACCCCTACCGCCTCAACATCGAAGGCAACGAACTGATTTTCACTTTCGAAAACATCCTGCTCGTAGACAGCCTGACCAATGAAGCAGCCAGCCACGGCTTCGTCCACTTCTCCATCGCTCAGCAACCAGACCTGGCGGATGGTACGATCATTGAAAATATCGCCTCTATCTACTTCGACTTTAACGATCCGATCGTCACTGAACCCAGCCGTCAGACCATCGACCGCAATTTACTGCCTAGCCGTACGGTCAACTTCCAAGCCCAGGGCGCGGCCATTCCGGTCTACCCCAGCCCGACCAATGGCTTACTGAACCTGGATTTGAGTGAGCACCATCAAAGTGCCGAAGTGATTATCTACGATGTCTTCGGTCGTCAACTGATTCAACGAAACTTAGCCGGAGGTAGCCGCAGCCAGTTGGACCTAACGACGCTGCCAAGCGGACGTTACGCTTACCGCCTCCTGCGCTCCGGGCAATTGATCCAGACGGGCGTAGTTGTTAAAGAATAACCCCTTCCAATCTATCGTTACGAGGCTCGTTTCCGTGCATTTCCAAGTTGCCGGGGATGAGCCCTTTTAAAAATTGCGACTCCTCTGAAAAACACCCAAAAACTTAGCGTGTAGGAATGTCTTGAGGGAGGCGAGTTACTTCTGCCTCCCTCCATTCCAAATACTACGCCCAACAAATGTCATGAGTTAATTTTCAATCCCAGATAACGATTATGCGGCCCGGCCTTTCCGGGCCTTTTTCGTGTCATTTCCTGAATTCCAGCAAGCTTTAAGCTTTCAGGATGCTACTATCCGTAACAACCAGTTCTTCTCCGGCAAATTCTCGGCCTCCTCAATTTCACGACGGAAACTTTCGATCTGTCCTCGCTCGTGAAAGTTAATACGTCGGAGTTTCCGAACGGAGGCCGTCAGTATTCGGTAAGCTTTGTAATGGTAGCCGAGTGAGTTTTTGCGGCGGCGCAGGTAGATGTCCAGGGCATCCAAGTGAGCGTCCAGGAGGCGAAAATTTTGGAGCTGGTAGTAGACCCTCATTTGTAAGATTCGGATGTTAAGCGTAGTAAGAACATCCTCATCACGAGCGGAGCGGAGGAAGTTCATGGCCTGGGGCAACTGCCCCTGCTCGTAAGCCAGGCGGGCCCGGTTGAGCGCTTCGGTGGATTGGGCAACGGATTTTTCCAGTTTGGCGGCGTAGCGATCGATGAAGGCGCCGGCCCGAGCGTAATCTCCGGCTTTCAGGGCTAGCACGACCACGTTGCTGAAAGTAAAGCGGGACACCTTTCCAGCAGTGAGTAGGTAGCCACTTTCCAAACCGATGGAATAGAGTTCAAAAGCAGCATTAGCGGCATCTGACTGGCCTTGGTTGATGCGGCGGATGCAGGCGTTGATCGCCAATAACAGGAGGCTGCCGGTTTCAGCCGGGTCGAAATAAGTAGGCTTGCTCAGGAGATATAGAAGACGTTCGAAAGACTGATGGTCATTTGCATCGATCAACGAGCGGTAGCAATACAGGTAAGTACTCAATAGCGCATCCTTCGTCAGCAGTTCGGGGCTCGCCTCCAGGTAGTTTAACACAGTTGGCAACAGGCCATCTTCCAACAGGCCGGGGTCGATGGCTTGGGTGGATACCGACTCACAGGCCAGTCGTAATTTTTCCAGCAGGAAGCTGCGTTCCTGTAACCGGCGGGTAGCGTTGGCTTCTTCGATCTGCAGGCGGCGGTTGTTAAGTTTGGCTGCCGTGTCTTCCCACTCTAATTCGTAGGCCAGTCTGGCGCGAGTTGTACCGTCGGGGGTATCAGAAAGAATTTTAGCGGCCCGCTTTCCGGCTTGTTTTACCCGCAAGGGTTGGACTCGTTTGCGGGCGATTTCCCGTAACAGCATTTGATCTTGCAAGGGTCCGAAGTCGCTCTGCCTGGCTTCCAGGATTAAGAATTTTTCGGCCAGGGCCAGTAGTTCGCTGCGCTCGAGGCGATCTTGAACTTTCTCTTTCTCCCCCATGCCTCCGTCCGTGTCGCAGCGGTAGTTATTACGAAAAAGCAAGAGCAGACCTGGCTTTCGGTTGAAGTAAGGGGAAGCCAGAAATAACTCAAAGCGGTTGAGTTCTTCGGTTGAAAAGGTGGCCAGCAGACGATTTAATTGGTTCTTCAAGGAAGTAGAAGCTTTACAAGCCTACAAATAAAATCACAATTCGTTGATTTTCAATTATATTTTGACTTCAAAGTAGCAAGGCTTGCTTACAAAATGAAAAATTTGTCTTTTGGTCGGTCAAGTGAGAACTGCATATTTGTATCGTGACCCAATGAACAGTTACCTGACATCCCTTTTCGATCAATATTTTAATCTCGGACAAATGACTTTTTTACAATCGTGCTCTTTTGATGGCATTGCTACTTTGTTAGCCAAAAAAATATATCTCAGTCTGTTTTTCAGTTTACTCTTTTTGACGAACCTCTTCGCCCAACCCGTCGTGGATGTCTGTTTGACGCCAACTACGGAAGGTCCTTACGTAGCTGGGCAGATGGTGATATTTGAGACGATAGTGACGGGCTTTGAAAATGTTAATGGCTTCCAATTTGGTATCGTTTATGACCCTATACAAATGAACTATCAGTCTTCTTCAGATGAATCAATCCCTTTTACATTTGTAAATGCTCCTAACCCAGGAGACATCCGTGTGTCTTGGTCTACAATTAGTGGCGGCCCTGTAGCTCTTCCTGACGGTTCAAATTTGCTAAGTTTCACTTTCGAAATAACAGACGATAGTGAAGATTTGTCGATAGAGTTAACCAACTCTCCATTCTCCGTTGAATTCCTAGATAGTAACAATAGTCTGTTTTCGGTTACTCAATGCGGATTTTACATAGCTGGGCCACCAATAATAATTGAAACCATAGATTTTTGCTTAAAAACTGAACTCGGTATTTATTCACAGGGGGAAACCGTATGGACTGATATACGAGTAGAGAATTTCATTAATATTGAAGCGGTCACTTTTTCAGTTACCTATGATCCAGAAAAGCTTGAATTTATTGAAGCAACCGGAAATCAGACTCTAATTGACATGGTCGATGTAATCGGTAGTGATGGGTTTCTGGTCATAACGTATGGTGGCATTATAGGGGACGACCCAATGACCTTACCCGATATGAGTGAGATGGTAAGTTTGACGTTTGAAGTCCTTGAATCCATCGTTGAATTACCAATAGAATTGCTTGAAAGTCCTGACGGTATTGAAGCATTTACAGCGCCATACAACGGGATTCCAGTTCCTTATACTATTTGTGGCGAACTCCCCGTACCTAATCCCCCAATAGACGTCTGCTTCTTAATCACGAATATGGAAGTCCTGAACGGTGAAGAACACGGTCCTGCTCTGGAAGCCTCTGACTTTACCAACGTCACCGATTTCAATTTTCGTTTTTCCTACAACGCAGAGGAAAATGACTTTATCGAAATCAATCCACACTCCATGTTGGCTGGAGCAACGGCTACAGAGATTACGCCCGGTCTAGTTGAAGTGACTTGGTCCGGACCATCTACAACGCTTGATGATTCAGAAGCTTTCATGGATGTTGTCTTTGAAGCCACCGTCAATTTCGCTGACCGAAACTTCGAATTGATCACCACCGATGGCTTTTCCAGTATTACTCACGCGAATGAAGAAGACGGGCTCTTTATTTTCTGTGGAACCGAGGCCAACCAAATTCCAGTGGACTTTTGTTTGGATTTTGAACCTGGAGTTTACGCCCCCGGCCAGGAAACGACCATCGCTTTTGATGTTGCTAATTTCACCAGCATAACCTCCATTTCAGCAGAAGTGGTATACGATGCCTTTCAATTAGATTTCATCGAGGGAGTTGACAATGGCTTACTGGGCGATAGCCTCGTCATTGCCGAAGAAGAACCTGGCCGTATCAGTATTCGATACAATGGAACCGATGAGGTTCCCGTCTCGGTAATAAGCGGCACGGCGCTATTAGGCTTGACGTTTGAAGTTCAAGAACCGACAACTTTCCTGAATATTGATTTTTCGGATAATACGACGGCATTTTGGGCCTTGTCTAACATGGGACCTTTACCAGTGAATAATTGCGGGGTTCCGCTGGTCAACAGTGCCGCTTCCAACGTAACCTGCTCGCTAAGACTGGGAAATAGCGGTGTCTGTGGTGAAGTATCCGACTCCACCGGACTGGCGGGATGGTTGGTGACCTTTACGGATGTTTACAGCTCTTCCGTTTATTCGGGGATAACCGGGGATGATGGCCAGGCATTCATGAACGTCCCTATAGGTGATTACATCCAGCACTGGACGCCACCAGGGAACCCGCTTAACTGGAATTACTGCAATGATCTTCAGGTCACCATTGCCCAGGAAAACGAGTTCGTAAACTTCGATCATACGGCCACGGTTGTCTTTGAGTGCCCGTATCTACAGGTAGCAATTTCGTCTGGGAACTTACGTCCCTGCTTTGAAAACAACCTCATTCGGGTGCACTACGGCAATTACGGTACGGTAGCTGCGGAAAATGCATACGTCGATGTAGCGATCGACTCCGATTTTACAATTCTTTCCTCGAGTATAGCTCACACAGATCTGGGTAATGGACTATATCGCTTTGATTTAGGGACAGTTAATATCTCCGTTGATGGCAACATCACCATCACCGGCCACATCGATTGCGATTTCCCCGTAGGTGCCGCCATCTGCGCCTCCGCCACTATTTACCCCCGGCCGCTAGACTGCACACCCCCCGACCCCAGCTTCCAGGGCGCTAATCTCCAAGTCACCCCCAGCTGCGACAACGACAGCATTCGCTTCCAAATCAAAAACATCGGCGACGGACCCAGCGGAGAAATCGAATTCCACGTCATCGAAGATGTGATCATTTACAACAATGGGACCATTGACATTGACGCTGGAGAGTTGATGGAGATGGCTTTCGCCGCGGAGGGCACGACCTTCCGACTGGAACTGGATCGGCCGGAAGCAGCCCCTTATCTCAGTCATCCCCTGGGTATCGAAGAAGGCTGTGGTATGCTGACCGGCGGCGGCATCAGCGTTGGTTTCGTGAATGACTTTTCTTTACTGGATGATGACCCCTGGTTTGATCGTTATTGCCAGGAGACCTCTGCCGCCTATGACCCGAATGATAAGCAGGCCATTCCCGCCGGAGTGGGTGAAGACAACGACATCTTCCCCAACCAGACGATGGATTATAAGATTCGCTTCCAGAACACTGGCACGGATACGGCCTTCAACGTGACCCTGCGCGACCAGATCGACACCAGCGTACTGAACCTGAGCACCTTCACAGCCGGAGCCAGTAGCCATCCCTACCGCGTGATGATTTTAAATAATGAGCTGGTCTTCACCTTCGAGAATATCCTGCTGCCGGATAGTACGACCAATCCGATCGCCTCCAATGGCTACGTCCATTTCCAGATCGCCCAGCAGCCCGATCTGCCGGACGGCACCGTAATCGAGAACGACGCCGCCATTTACTTCGACTTCAATGAGCCCATCATCACCAACATCAGCCGCCAGACGATTGACCGGAATTTGTTGATCTCATCCACCCGAAATTTCACCGTCGGCGAAGTGGATATTCCGGTCTATCCCAGCCCGGTCATAAATGAATTGTACTTCGACCTGGTCAGTCAGCGGACGGTAACCGAGCTAGTAATTACTGATTTATTCGGCAGGGTAGTCCTGCGACAGCGGTTACTTGGTGGTCGTGTAAGTTCAATCGATCTTAGCCGATTGATAGCAGGACAGTATGCTTACCAGCTTATTCAGTCCGGACGCTTGTTGCAGAGCGGGACGGTGGTAAAACATTGAGCACGTAGGTGATCGGCTAGCGACCTCCAGGTCGCTCTTGAGCAATTCAGAATTTGAGCGACCTGGAGGTCGCTAGCCAATTAAAACTCGTAACAACCGGTTTTACCGTTACTACTACCTTCACCCAATGTGATGCCCACCGTCAGGCCTCCGTGGAAGAACCAATCGGCGAACTCTCCACCACGGGTATAGGTTTGCCCGCGTACGTCGGTCGGGTTAGCGATATTGGGATTGGAAAACTCAGCGGCCTGAGAGCCCGTATTTTCCAGAATGTCGAGATAATCGACCTGAGTGTTTGAGACATCATCGAGGTAATCGGAGGCAACGCGGCGGCCACCGATTTCCAGGCCGAGGACGAACTTCTCACTGACGCGCCAGCGTAAACCGCCACCAACGTTCAGCACGATCTCGTTGAGAGAATACCGAGCCGGATCGTAGTTCGGGTTTCCCTGAATGCCCTGTCCTTCGGTAGCCAGGGGCTGGAGTTCGACCCAGTTACCATCAAGATTCCCTTCTGGATTGAAGGAAATGATGCTTCCGCCTCCGTAAACGTAGGGGGCGAGGTGATTATCGTCTTTGTCGCCAATGTAAAAAAGATCGAGTTCGGCGGTCAGGCTGAATTCGGTCAGATTACTGCGAAAGTTAAGCAAGCGTTCCTGACGCTCATCCACGTCACCGGGGATGGGTGCATTGTCCGTAGCAGATAGCTGGGTGAACATGCCCTGGAAGCGTAAGGCCAGACGGCTCGTGGGCCGGTAACGGATATAGGCGCCGCCCGCAGGGTTGAGGTCTTCGAAATAGAGACCGAATTCGTCCGGGCTGAGGTCGCCACTGTAAAGAGATACTCCGCCCATGAGGCCGAGTTCAAATTCTTGGGCAGATGGCTGGTTGCCAATAGCAAACAGGCAAAGCAGCAGTGGGATGATGGAGGTGATGCCTCTCATATAGCGTGTTGATTTATTTCGCCCGTCGAAAGAAAGACAGGTCGTCGTTTTCAGGATATAAAACTTGTAAAAGCAAAGAGAATTGCAATAGAAAGATCAAAGTTACGCCATTTATTGTGTGGTACCGACCATTTTGTAGTTAAAGATGTTTCCTTTGCCCTATGGCAAGTCAACATTCCACCGCCGATAAAGCGACGGACAAAGAAGAAAAGAAACCGAGTTTCAGCTGGGAACAGCTCAAACGTTCGATGGGTATTTTCAGTTACGTCCTACCCTATAAATGGTATTTCATTTCCAGTATGTTCATCCTGGCACTGGGTAGCGTGGTCTTTTTGGCCATCATGCAACTGCCGGGTGAGGTACTGAATATCATCAACGGAGAAGCTACCCACGACTACACGATCAACCAGATTTTCATTGCCCTGGCGGGGCTGCTGGTGTTTCAGGCGGTCCTCAGCTTTCTGCGCGTCCGCTTACAGGCCATCGTGAGTGAAAAAAGTATGGCGCTTTTGCGCAAAGATCTTTTTCAAAAGATACTAAGTCTCAACATCCCTTTTTTCGAGCAGCGGCGGGTGGGAGAACTGACCAGCCGCATCACCAACGACGTCACCCAGATACAGGGGGTATTCTCCCTGACCCTCGCAGAATTCCTGCGGCAGATCATCATCTTCATCGGTGGTACGGTCTACATTCTTTTTACGATGTGGAAGCTGGCCCTGATTAGCCTGGCTACTTTCCCCGTAGTAGTGATTTCAGCCATGTTTTTCGGCCGCTACATTCGCAAATTGATGAAGCAACGGCAGGATCAACTCGCACAGAGTAATGTCGTAGTCGAAGAAACCCTGCAGAGTATTCACACCGTAAAAGCTTACACTAACGAAGATTTTGAGCTCAGCCGCTACCAGAAAAGCATCGACGAAACCGTCAAAATATCGCTGAAAACTGCCACAATGCGTGGCCTTTTCGCCGCCTTTTTGATCACGGTGATGTTTGGTGCTTTATTCTTCATCATTTACCGGGCCGCTTTGTTGGTACAGGCCGGAGATCTACCGATCGGCGACCTGTTCAGTTTCGTAGTTTTCACCGGCATTATCGGTGCAGCTATCGCCAGTCTGGGAAATTTCTATACCGAGATCGTCTCCGCCCTTGGAGCCGCCGACCGTATTCTCGACATCCTGAACGACGAAGTGAGTGAAAGTGACGAAAGCCTCGTAAACGCTGATCGCCAGACCAACCAGGCACCAGCGCTCAGCGGTGACATTGTCTACGCCAACGTCGACTTCTCCTACCCCACCCGACCGGACGTACCCGTACTGAAGAATCTCGATCTGCGCATCGCGCCGGGCCAGAAAGTCGCTCTGGTCGGAGCCAGCGGTAGTGGAAAATCCACGATCGTAAAATTACTACTGCGTTTTTATGAGCTCGATGGCGGCTCCATCACCGTAGACGGACAGGAGATTTGGGACTACGATCTCCACAATTACCGCGACAACCTCGCCCTGGTTCCCCAGGAAGTGATGCTCTTCGGTGGCACCATCCGGGAAAATATTGCCTACGGCCGCCTCGCAGCCAGCGAAGAAGAGATCATGGCCGCCGCCGACCAGGCCAACGCTCTGGAATTCATCATGGGCTTCCCCGATGGTCTGGATACTATCGTCGGTGACCGCGGCATTAAGCTCAGTGGAGGACAGCGACAAAGAATCGCTATCGCCCGGGCCATTCTCAAAGATCCGGCTATATTGCTGCTGGACGAAGCAACCAGTAGCCTCGACGCCGAAAGCGAAAGAGTTGTTCAGGAAGCCTTGGACCGACTTATGGAGAATCGGACCAGCATCATCATCGCCCACCGCCTGTCTACCATCAGGGAAGCTGACCGGATCTACGTCATCGACCAGGGCCGGATCATTGAAAGCGGCACCCACGATGAACTCAGCAACATTCCGAATGGAGCCTACAACGCCCTGGCTAAATTGCAGTTTGACAACGTATCGACTACGGCCTAGTGGCCTTCCGGAAGCGGATACCCTCAGTTTTATCTGAATATTGCTACTTTGAAGCCATAAAAGGCCTTAGATTACAGTTACCCGTATCTGAAAAACACAAGCATGCTTTCCGACGTAAACCATGAATACCAGAGCCGGGAGGAAGAGATGCTCGACGGTTGGCGGGGTACCCTGTTGGGTATTCTGGTGGTCGTCATCCTAGCGCTGGCATTTCGGGAATTTTTATTCTCGCGGGCCTATCTGGGCAGCGCCGGATTGGTGAGCACTGGCATTAAAGCCGGCATTGCCATTACATTCGCCGTGGGTCTGTTTTTCATTAAAGACGCCGTAGGTTATAATCAGTTGGAGAAAGTCCGTTTCGGCCTCTTTTCCCTGTTGCTTTCCTGTGTGTTCGCGACCTGGTTCCTGGCCTGGAGCAACCGAATCTTCCCCGCCACACTAGCGAGTGAACCGGTGGAGGTAGAGGTGGTCAGACTAAAAAACAATCAGCGAATCGGATCTGACGAAGGTGAATTGGCTTACGTCGACGCAGCCGTTGTTTTGGTTAACAATGTAGCAATGTCTGTTGGTCGGACTGAGAAAAACAAGTACCCGACCATCCGGATAAAAGGGCAGCAAGCCAACGACCTGGAGGCCGGTTCGAAAATTACCGCCCGTTTGTACCACGGCAGATGGGGGCAAGACTTTATCTTGGCAGCTGAATGATTGAGAGTAACTTTGAATTGACCGCCTACAATACCTTTGGCCTACCCGCCCGGGCCGAACGTTACCTGCGCCTCCACGCGCTTAGCCAACTGGATGAGTTACAATTGGAGAAAGCACCCGAACTGGTCCTCGGCTCCGGTTCCAATCTGCTGTTACTCGACGAGGTTCCCGGCCTGACCCTGCACATCGATCTGCGCGGCGTTACGGACGAATTCGGGCAAACTTTACCAAATTATTCCCCCACTGACGGGGCTCCTGCGACAATCGTCAGGGCCGCAGCGGGGGTGAATTGGCAACAATTCGTGCTATACACCCTGAGCAAAGGACTGCACGGCCTGGAAAACCTGGCCCTGATCCCGGGTACGGTTGGTGCCAGCCCGGTTCAGAACATCGGTGCTTACGGGCTTGAAGTGGCCGATCGCATTCACGCCGTACACGCTTACGAATATGGAGTGGGCATGACGGTTTTGAATAAAGAAGAGTGTGCTTTCGCCTACCGCGACAGTTACTTCAAGCGAAATTCCGGTCGCTACCTGATTACGGCCGTCGATTTCAAATTGGGTGGTCACTTCGAGCCAGAAACCAGTTATGGTGCCGTGGGCGATCGGCTGGAATTACGTTTTCCCGGCCAGGAGGTAAGCCCGAGTAAAATTGCCCGGGCGGTGATGGAAATCAGGGCTGAAAAATTACCTTTCTTTTCCCAGTTGGGGAATAGTGGTTCCTTCTTCAAAAACCCAATCATTGCCAGCAGCACCTACGAGTCTTTAAAAGAACGTTTTCCGCAACTTCCGGCCTACTCCGCCGGAACCGGTAAAATGAAAATACCCGCCGGCTGGCTGATCGACCAGGCGGGCTGGAAGGGTAAGCGAAATGGTGCAGTTGGCACTTTCACCAAACAGGCACTGGTAATTGTTAACTATGGCGGGGCAACCGGAGCGGAGATATTGGCGTTCAGTGAACGTATCCAGGCCGATATAATGGACCATTACGGCATTGAGCTGGAACGGGAAGTGCGACTTATCGGTCAAAAGAGCAAATAATATGAGCAAAATGGCCACCATCCAGTCGATGCTGGAAGCCAATCCTAAAGATTCTTTCCTGCGTTTCGCCCTTGCCAAGGAATACGAAAAGCTGGGCGAAGACCAAAAGGTCAAAGAAATTTACCAGGCTATTCTGGCGGACGACCCCGATTACGTGGGTACTTACTATCATTTGGGTAAGACCCTGGAACGCCTGGGCGAAGAAGCCGCGGCCTTTAAAACCTATACCGATGGGATGGGCGTCTGTAAGCGCAATAATGAGCAGCACGCACGATCGGAGTTGGCTGGAGCGCGCCTGGAATTGGGCGACGAGGAGGACTTTGTGTAGTTTCCCGACAAGCTGCTTGCGCATAAAACAACTTCCCGGTCGTTATAGAAAAGAACAACACACCCACTCATGCTTAAGAAGTTGCTGCGTTTTCAGTTAATCGGTTTGGCCCTTATCTGGGCTTACGTAGCCATTTCCGGCTATACAATGGAGCCCGCTACTTTTCAGGTAAAAGCTACCCATGCGCCCGTAACTGCCACTGAGGAACTACCCATAGAGCAAGCACGACCCGCCGAGCAGGCAGTAGAATCTATTCCCACCAAAACCTTTCACCCGGTATCTTCCAACGCTGACCTGGACGCCCAGTTGCGTTTTCCAGTGGCTGGATACGACGCGGACGCTATCATCAGTTTTTACGGAGACAAGCGTGGAAAAACCCGTCTTCACCAGGGCGTTGACGTTAAAGCCCCACGTCACACTCCGGTTGTAGCGGTTGTAGATGGTTTCGTAGAGAAAATTCGTGAGGGCGGGTCCGGTGGCAAAGTACTTTATCTCCGGGCCGGCGACGGCAGACTTTACTACTACGCCCATCTGGAAGATTGGTCCGTGGAAGAATTTGCGGCAGTCCGCGAAGGACAGGAATTAGGAACCGTGGGAGATACCGGAAATGCAAAAGGCACAACACCTCACCTTCATTTCGAAGTTCTGGAAGGAAAGAAACGGCAATCAATTGATCCTTTGCCCTTACTCTCTACGGTAGTGCCGTAAGGAAACTATCTTTGGCGGGTGAAATTTTCCGAATACCCCCTCTCCCCCCAGATCAAGCAGAATATTGCCTCCGCCGGTTTCAAGCGCCCCACCGATATTCAGTATAAGGCTATACCCCATATACTCCGGGGTGAAGACGTACTGGCCGTTGCCCAAACCGGTACCGGCAAGACCGCTGCTTTTGCCATTCCGGTTCTGCAACTCATGCAGAATTTCAAGGAAAATCAACGGCGGCGCGACGGCATCCAATGTCTGGTAATGGTGCCCACCCGTGAATTGGCTTTGCAGATAACCAAGGTCTTCAAGTCCCTGGCAACGAATACGGGCGTAAGCGTTTACGGCATCTTCGGCGGAGTGGATCAAGACCCCCAGATCGCCAAACTCAATAAGGGTGTAGATGTACTCATTACCACACCGGGCCGGATGTTCGACCTTCGCCACCAGGGAGAACTGAGGTTGGAGCGGGTCCGCATCCTGATTGTGGACGAAGCAGATCAGATGCTCGGCCTCGGCTTCGTGAAGGATATCCGCGATGTCATCAAGCTTCTTCCCAGGCGCCGCCAGACCCTTTTCTTTTCAGCCACCATCGATGAGGACATTAAAAAACTGGCTTATTCCCTTACTCCCAAGCCCATTCGTATTCAGGTCTCTCCCAAAGACCCGGTTTCAAAAAATGTAGAGCACCACGTACTTTTTGTAGCCATGGACGACAAGCGCTTCTTCCTCGAAAGAGTGTTGCGTGAGAATCCCGAAGGAAAATTCCTGGTCTTTGTCCGCACCAAGGTGCGCGCCGAACGGGTACAAAAAGCCATGGCACGTGTCGAGATCAACAGTCTGATCCTGCACGGAGACGTAGAGCAAAATCTACGTATGGAAACTCTTCAGGCTTTCCGCCGCACGGAAGAACGCCTCATGATCGCCACTGACGTCAGCGCCCGGGGTATCGATGTTCCCGCCATAACTCACGTCATCAATTACGATCTCCCCACCGAAGCCGATCAATACGTACACCGTATCGGCCGTACCGGCCGGGGCAAGGCCAAAGGAATAGCTTACTCCTTTTGTGCCCCCGAAGAGAAAGAATTACTGCAGGCTATCCACCGCTATACCGGTTACGAAATATCCATTCTCAACCTGGACCGCAGCGCCTATCGGGAGACCCTTCAACAAGCGGAAGAAGATCAATTTGGATTGGAGGAATTGATGAAAGAAGCAGAGAAAGCGACTAAGAGAAACAAAAAGAAAAGATAAGCTTTTTGACTACACAATGGTTTTTAGACATTATTTTGATTACATTTGTAATTAACTATTGCTTCTCTAAACCTACTCTTATGAGATTCTTTCCATTAATCCTATTATACATTCTGGGCACCATGCTTACCGCTCAGGCTTCCGTGAGCATCGATTCCCTGATGCTGGAAGACAAACCCATTTCGGTATACGTAGAAACGGAATCCGGCGTCGCTATTGTCAGTACAGCAGCCAGTTACATCGGTATCGACGCCGATAAGAACGAAGCTATTTGGTCGATTGAGCGCGGTGCTTTCATGGGCTTAGGCCAACGTGCCTCCGGCGATGCCAACGATGCTGACGTCGCCGAAGACTATCTAGACCTGAATGGACTGCCCTTCGTCATGATTCGCAAACAGTTGCTGGATGCCCGTAACGGCAATATGCTGGTGGGAGCCGAAGACGCTATAAAAAATCTGCGTAGCTACGAATATTTACGAGACAGAAATCTCTTGCTACTGGAAACTGCCCACAAGGGGAGTATCCGGCTTATGGGGCTGGACGCAGAAACCGGCGAACGCAAGTTCAACGTTCAACTCCGCGAGTCAAAAACCCTGGATGGCAGCGCCAATCAGAGCACCCAAAGTATTCGCTTTGACGATGCAGGCAATCTGTTATACGATGACGGTCGCAGTCTTTCCCTCATTGATGTCAAGAACGACAAACTGCTTTGGAATACCGAGGTTAAAGTAGCCAAGCTCTACTTCCAGGACAATAATCAGCACGTACTTGTCGCCGAAAAACCCACCGGCCTGCTTTCCATAGCGGGGATGGGCAAAGTGGTTCACCTACTCAATTACCAAACCGGTGAATTACTCTGGAACGATGGCAAGGGCCTGAAACTGGGCGGGAATCTCCGCGTTTTTGAACCATACGATGGTGGATTCATTTTGGGCCACACGGATGGCGCTAATATATACGACTGGAAAGCCGATCCCGAGCCACGCTGGAAAAAGGATTTCGACGAGAAAGGCGTCCGCCGTATTGAAATCAAAGGCAAGGTGTTAAACATCACCTACAAAGGTAAGATGATGCCCGTCGATGCCCTCACCGGCCAGGCCAGGCAGAAAAAGCCGGAAAAAGTAGGTGGTTACTTCATGGGCATGTCTATGGATGAAGAGTCCGAAGCAGCCAAGCCCGTAGCCACTATGGAGTTGGGTGGCAAGACACTTTCTATGCTCAACGCCTACAAACTCACCTGGGGCGAAAAAGAAATCTACTATGGCCGTGTCGCTATTGACCCGGTCAACAACAGGGTGATCACTGCCCGACCAATTACGGAAGGTTCCGACCTGAAGAAGAAAAATTACAAGTACATTATTACCGTTCATAGTGCCGACGGCACGAGTAGCAAGCTAGAAAAAATGATCTACGGCGGCGTCCGTGAACTTCGGGTTGATGCAAAGGGCAATTTTGTAGTAGCCAGTAATTTCGCGGCCTATCATTACGCTGCCACCGCCGGTCAGCCTACGGAAATTGGTTCCGTTGCGTTGCGACCGATTATCAATAGTGCCGAAAAAACGGCCGCTAAACTTGGCAAATTACTCGGTGATAGCGGCGACGATGAGGAACGCGTCCCGGCCAACCTCTCCAGTGATTACGGAGCGGAACGTCAGGTCCGCGCCGGTGTACTTCCGCTTGCCGAACTGGGTAAAGCGACCATTCCCTATGTACCGATTAAGGGTATGTTCTTTCCCGAAAAGAAGAAGGGAGAAAAACGCCAAGACCCTTACCTGATGATCTCTATTTACGATATGCTCAGTAGCGAAGAAGTCTACCACCGCAAAGGTGAAAGAAACATCAATTTTGTGACTGATTACGTAAATCAGCGCATCTACTACCTGCTGGATGAAAAATTGATCACCCTGAGTTTCGAGTAATAAGAACGGGGCAATCACCTTTGGGTGATTGCCCCGTTCTTGTTCTGTCAGTAAACTATTGTTTCACAAATCGTCTGGGCAACCACCCGCTCTCAGTTTCCAGGAGCAGCTGATAAGTGCCCGCAGTCACCCCGGACAGGTTCAGCGCACCGTTCCACTGTCCGGTAGCTACCCGCTGGCCGAAAAGATTATACAGTTGGTAAGCACCGGTCAGTCCTTGGGTAGTAGTTAACCGCACTTCATTTTTGGCGGGGTTGGGGAATAAATTGACCTCCGGCAGGTCCGATAAGCTGCGTACTGAGCTAGGTGACGCAGTTATTACGTTATCTATGGCGACATAGGCTGGCGTCAGGATACCAAAGTTGTTGAAATCGGAGCTTTTGAGGGTCAATTCCAGACTATCGACGCCACCAAGGCTACTTAAATTGATGAACTCCCAATCTTCGATTATGTAATCCTGCTCGTTGTCTTCGAAGCGGTAGTCCGCCAGATAAAAGTTCACACTATCGGTCGTCAGTTCGCCGTCGCTGAAACCCTTAACGGTGAGAAAAAAGAAATCAGGGTCGTCTCCACTCTCTCCCCCGAACAGATCGGAAAACATGTTACCATCCCTGATCACGAAGTAGGCATAGGCTGTATTGCTGACCGACATGCCCTCAACTACCCCACCGGCCACGGACTCGTCCAGGCGAATGACCACCCGCTCGCCAAAGGTCACGGCGTAGCCACCACTCCCTTCAGCACCAGAGCCGTTACGGGCGGTAAATTGCTCCTCCAACCCGCCAGTCATCCCACCGGTATAACTACTGGCAGCCATGCCTCCCCAGAAAAAACCACCATCAAAGGTACCGTAGCTGGTTATGTCCATTATCACACCGCCGGAAGTACGGGTAAACACCCCGTCTTGTCCGTAAAAAGCTTGATCCGGGCCAGTCGTAAGACTTTCAAAATCAGCCACCAATTGAGCGTTCAGGCTACTGACAAACAAGCCAATTAACAAGGTGTACAAAAAAGTAAAACTAGTTTTCATATTGAATTGGTTAAATGGTTATCATAAAATTAATGGCGTAGTGGCGGCCAGGCATGCGCCGGCGTTCAATCACGCGATATTGACGGTTATTCCAGAGGTTCTCTACGCTGGCACTGAGGTCAAAAAGCAGGGGCCCAAATTCGAATCGATGGCCCAACACACCTCTGCCCAGCCAGTAAGCTTCCATGGTTTCATTGCTGTTGTCGCGTCGGTTTCCCACGTACTGCTGTTGCATATTCAGGTAACTATGTGCGCTTTCTATCCGCAGACCCGTTCGCCCCGTCCACTCCGGCACGTAAGTCAGCTGTTCGCCGGCGGCCATGCGGGGCAGTTCGATGGCTATCAGATTTTCAGAGCGTAAGTATTCAGCTGCGGCATTCAATTGCAAACTGATCTTACCCAATTGCCAGCGCTGCTCCTGGCTGCATTCCAGTCCGTAGCTCCTGACCTTGGTCAGGTTGTTGGCCGACCAAAAAAAACTTCCCGGCATAGGTGCCCACTGAATCCAGTCCTCTAACAATCGGTGGTGACCCACCAACTTTACGTGCCAATGGTGATCCCCCTCTCCTGCGGACCAACGAAGCCCTAATTCCTGTGCCCATCCCTGTTCGGGCAGTAGATCGGGCCTTCCTCCGGGCGTCCAGAACAGATCGTTTAGCCCCGGCAAGCGGTAGCTGCTTGACATACTGGCGTTTATAGCCAGATGGTCCGTTGCGCGCCATTCTACTTCAGCACCCGGCGTCACTGGCTTAAAATCTCCATCTACGGTTTCTTGCCGCAGGCTAAGGCGAACGTGCCAGCGTTTCCAGGCTTTACGAAGTGCTAAAAAAGGAGCTAACCTGGTTTGGGTCCGCTTGGCCCCGTATGCCGCAGTTTCAGCCTCTAACCATTGCCCGCTAAGGCCGGTGGTGAGCCGTAATTCTCCTGGCAGATACCAGTTCATCTCACCCTCCAGCGGTGCTTTCCAGAAGTGACTGATGGCACGCAAACTGTTTTGCGGGTCTCTGAAATCAATGGTTTCCCGGAAAAGTCCGGAGCGGATTGTCAGGCTCGAAGCATTCCAACGACTGGCGTAGTGCAGGCTGGAGCGCAGGAAATCATCGCCCTGGCTGGACTCAGATACGCGCTGGGTGGTAGTCGGAGGTAGTTTTTTCTCACTTTGCTGTCCCCAGATTCTTAGTGTCAAATGCGTCGCATCGTTCGGGGTATAGCGAATTTGCTGCTGAAACCCACGCTGTTCCAATCGGGCGTTTTCCTGCTTCAGCCAGTCGTCTTCCCGTGGTGAGAAATAGCTAAAATCATTATCCGCACTCCGGTTCACAACGGTCGTTCTGGCCGCCATCTTTTTATTTTGGCTGACAAAGTAGCAATGTCCTTTAAGCCACTGTTGCCCGAAGCTTCCGAGTCCAGCGGTAAGACGACCACCATTCTTCTCCACCTCTCCTTTTTCGGACTTTAAACGAATAGCTCCGGCGACCGCTCCACTCCCGAAGCCCGTTGACTGACTGCCACTGCTCAGTTCCACCGATCCAAAGTAGGTCGGGTCCAATAATGAAAGGTCCAATAACCCCAACATCGGGTTCTCGATCGGCAGACCATTCCAGAGGACCGCCACCTGTCCCGAACTACTTCCCCGCAAACTGGGTGTCGCCAAACTCCCCAAACCATAGGATTTGATAAAAGCACTGCTCTGGTTACTCAGTAAATCGGCTACGTTGTTACTGCCACTTCGAGCCAGATGGGTAGAATCGAAAGTGGTCTTTCCCAATTCGGTCAGTAGCTCCCGGCCGCTGCTCAGCTCCACCAACGGCAGATCGGCCATCAGGGGCAATAGGCTATCTCTTTGACCAGACAGCAACTGGACAAAACAGCAAAACAGCAAAATCAAATAAATGCCGGGGGAATAGCGCAAAAGTGCAACTGGCTTTTTCGGAATACCGGCGTAGGCGAAAGGCAGATCATTACCATAGGGCAAAGACGGGGTCTACCCGATAAAGATCAGGATCGACAAGCCTTCCAAACTTCGTCAGCACCGCGAGCTAGGAATTATGTGGCATTGGCAGGTCTTCTGGCTCGTTTCTCCCGTACCGGCCCTTCCCATCCTCAGATAGTGGTTACGCCGGCGGGCGTTTATCGAAACTTACAGCAGCGGGGACTGCTCCGGATTTTCACCGGATTCCCTTTTAAGATTGCAGGACAGAAAACAAGAGCACAGGAACGCAAAAGAAACAAGCTAAGGACTAGCTGAATTGACTTGTGCAACTTGATCTACTTGTGGTTTCCACCTTCAATCACCAAAATCGGGACGAAGGTAAGGAATGGATTATTCAAAATAGCTTTTTAGTTGGTCGGCCCGTGTCGTTGTGGATGAACGGCCTGACTCGTCCGCCGAGCGTAAACTAGTCTTTTTAATTTCTCTGTAGTCTTTAAAGTTTATGCTTGGCCAATTAATCACACCCTTTGGTCCGTTTCGGCGGACGAGCCACAAAGCTTGCTACTTTGAAGTCAAAAAAAAATCCCCGACCAAATCAATGATCGGGGATTCAGGAACGTAACTTAAAAAAGTACAGTTCCTAAAGACAAGTAAAATGTTACCGCTTCGTGAACTTCACCACTTTGGTGCCTTCTTTGGCAACAACGGTGATGAAATAAGTACCGGCAGCCAGCTCTGCTACATCAACGTTGCGATCAGTTTGGCCGCTGAACAGCGTTTGACCGGTGATGGAAGCTACGCGGTAAGATTCCACCTGAGCATCCGTGGCAATGGTGATCATGTCCGTGGCGGGGTTGGGGTAAACACTTACCGGAAGTTCCAGGGTCTGGAAAGCATTGACGGAGGAAACCTCGGAACCGATTTGAACGCTACCGAGTTCAGCTTCATTGGCAGGATTGGCGTTGCGGCCGGTAACGGAAAAACCGTACTGAATAATTAGTCCGGCGGCCAGTTCCATACCCGTAGCGGATACGGAGAACTCTCCACTCTCGGGCAGTTCAAATACTTTGGAGCCGTCCAGGGCATCGGAAAAACCATCGTTAGGGTCGAGGGCTTTGATGAAGTACTTGACTTCGTAATCGTCACTCAGGGTGTAGGATTGTACGACTCCGGAGAAGGTAAGATCACTACCGTTAAAGGTTTCACCGGGCTCAACGAAGGTTAAAGCCTCCATTTGTTTATTGCCCTCTCCATCGGCATTGATCCAAAATGGATCACCCGGATTGTCCGCGTAAGTATTGAAATTTGGTTGTAAAACGAGCGTGTTTTCGGTTTGGTCCAGGGTGGACTTTAAAGCAGATACTTCCCAGGCAGAACCAAATTGGTAAGCACCACCATTTTCTGGCAAATCGGAAACATTCATGAAGCCGATCCAACCTGCCGAAGCATCGAATACGACGTCGTTCTGAGCCACCAGGCCCGTAGCTGCCAACAGGGCAAAACAGATAGATAAAATTGATTTCATAGCGAAAATTGTTTAATTGAAAAGGGTTAACGAATACTATTTGATTCTAAAGAAGAAATTGCTAATAATGTTCTAAAATCCAAAATAATAAAGATTTCACCTTCTCCCCAAAATGACTATCTATAATTAGGCTGTTTAGTTTTCCTTATTCCGATGGCTAATAAAAAAGCCCCGACCAAAAATGATCGGGGCCAAAAACAGTTTTACATACTGGTTTTTAAGGCTAATCCAGAATAAATTGTTGTAACCCAAGATAAGTACCGTCCGGACGGGTGGCCCGTACAAGGTACCAACCGGCGGGATACTGGCTCAGGTTCAGACTCGCAGTACCACTACGGTGCTGACTCTTCATGATCATACGACCGAAATTGTCGTAAACCTCCAATTGATACGCCCCTTGTACTGGTATACTGATACTTACGTTACTACGGCGGTCTGCCGGGTTGGGGAAAACGGTCAGCGGCACCTCGTTACTGCGGTCAATATCCGTTAAGGAGGAGGTGATATCCTCACCAATGGTGTGCAGCGTACGGCTGGTAAAGATGGGCGCGTTGAAGTCGAAGTAGATGGCTGCCTGGTTACGCAACTGGGTACCGACTTCTACTCCGGGAACATGATCGATAACGTAGCTGACAATACCCTGAGAGCCGAGTAGGTTCACGTTGCTGTCCGGCAGCATGATATCATTGAAGGTCACCGTGAGGGCACGGTTGCTGTCCACTTCGTAAACGTAGGGGTGGCTTGCGCTGCCCATCCGCAGGGTACTGAGGTCGTATTCCGGTGCGATGGTGTCACGCAAGACTACGGTAAAGGCCGTGTCCGTGCCGGTGTTCTGGAACTGAATATGGTAGTTGAGGTTGGTGCCTTCTTCAATGAAACTTTGTTCCGTGAGGCCCAGTGGGAAACCGGTCTTCTCGTTCGGATCGTAGGCACCGATGTTGGCACGGCACTGAATGTCGTACCAATCGGTAGAAGCATCACCCAGTGGCAGTGCATTGGCGAATCCGGTACTAAAGGTCCCCGCCGAGTTAAGGCCACAACCTTCTACGACAATGGTCGGCGAGGTAAAGTCAGGATTGCCTTCCTCCTGACTGGTCTGGAAGTAGTACGTACTACCGTTTGCCGGCACACTGAAAGTGAAGGTACCGCCTACTTCCAAAATTGGGCCTGGTCCGGGAATGGGCAGCATGATACCGTCCTCAATAACTATGTAACTAAAGGTAGACGTTGTGGGAGCGGTACCGTCGTTGGTAACCGTAAAGATGATCTCCTCTCCGTCACAGACTGCATCTACCGTCAGGTTAGCACCGTTCCAGTTGGCTGGGTCCGGACAAGGATCATTGGGAGTAGCCGTTGCTTCGACACAATGGGTCTGCCCTAGTACGGCGTCACAACTGACGAGTACCCGGATGGTGATGGTGCCACATTCAAAAGGCGCCAGGTCACCCAATTCGAAAGTCAACGATTGCTGGGAAATGTCCGAGGGTGGCACACTGGCACTCACCAGGTTCAGGAAAGGATCCAAGTCTACGGTGACCGTAGCATCTTCGGCGGTTACCGGACCATCGTTGCAGTAGGTGACGTAGATGTCGTTTTCGAAACAGCGCCGTAGCTGAGGAACGGACACATTGGTGTACATCGTAGCACAGGCTTCTAAGTAGGGCATGAAGACGTCTACGTAGGCTTCCTCACCTTCTACAACTGTAAAGGCCTGTCCGGTGGGGCATTCGTAGTAGAGGTCGGAATTGTAAGGATTGGCGTAGGCGATGTAATTGCCAGGCGATAGTTGGGTATAGAATTCTCCATTGATATCCGTGCCCAGGAATGCGGAGAAATCACCGCTGGCCGTTTCGATCAGTACCGGCCAGTTGGGTACGGGAATTTCGGTACCGTCCAGAGCGCAGTTCCCTTCGTCGGCCCAAAGGGTACCGCTGACGCTGGAACAACCCGTACCAACGGTAGCGAGAAAGATGGTATCGGAGGATATACAGCCGGTTGTACTGTTGGTGCCCAGGTAAACGATTTCGCCGGGTGTAAAGACCAGCAGACTTGGTAATCCGGTGGTGATTACATCTCCGGCTACCAGCCACTCATGCTGGATTGTATTAGTGATCACTCCACTGGGGTAGTTTGCTTCCAATAGCGTAAAATCATTGCAGTCAATTACGGATGCCTCAACATTTACGTCGTAAGACTGGCCCAGGTCCACATTAATTTGGCTTTCATTGTAACAGACGTTAAAGACTCCTTCAACCTGTAACTCGTACACACCTGATTCCGTTACGGAGATGGTATCTTGTCCCTCAATTGTTCCTCCTCCTGGCAATAACCAGGTATAGTTCAAAGTACTGCCATCGCTATCTAAAAATACGGGGTATAGCTTAGCACTCTCAAAGCCACAATTATCAAGATTTTCATCAGCCGGCTCCATTACTAAATTGAAAGTCAGCCACGGTGGGAACAGTTCCCAGATATCCGTGCCTGTACAGCCGCTGGCGTCGGTCACTTCTACTACGTAAGTCCCGGGGGGAACATTGATCAGGTTCTGCTCGGTACTTACAACAGCACCGGTGGGCCCTTCTGTCCACAAGAAGGTATAAGGAGCCGTTCCGTTGACCGGTTCAACAAAAATGGAGCCGGGGTTGCCGTCACACGTTGGGACAACGATATCCGTCAATTCCGTAGAGATTAAATTTCCCTGTTCTACAAATCCACAGCCTTCTGCGGTACAGCCATTAGCGTCTATTACCGTTACGCAATAAGTACCGGCCGGCAGGTTACAATTATCTGCGCCAGTACTTCCGTCACTCCAGAGGTAGACGTAAGGAGCAGTGCCCCCGGTGACGGTGACCTCAAAACATTCTAACCCTCCGCAAGCATCGAGGTTTTCTTCGATTACAACCACTGGCCCGAAAGGCAGCGGTGGAAGTATTTGACTCGAGGAGCAGCCACTAACGTTACTGGTCAGAATCAGTTCGTATACGCTGGTCGGGCTCAGATTACTGATGGAAAACGCCAGGTCGACAAAGCCGGACTGTACTTGTACGCCATCCTGAATCAAGACGTGTGTATACGGCCCATTACCGGCCGTCATAATTACAACGATACCGGGCAAGGTATTGGTGCCGCAATTTCCGGGCATTACCGTGATGTCGAAGTCTACCGGATCATCAAACTGGGTCACCTCTAAAGTATCGGTGCCCGTACAACTGGGGTCATTTACATCGGTCACTACCAGAACGTATTCGCCCGGCTCACTAACGGTCAATACTTGGGTCACGCCAATAGCTCCTCCGTTTAAGAACCATGTGGCATTATAATCCGGTCCGGCAGGGTTGGCGAAAAGCTGAACGTTGTCCGTATCACAGCCCAGGTTACCATTGCCGGTAGCGTCGATGAGGGCATCCAGTCCGGGTTCAACGGTATAGGTTGCCGTAGCGAAACAACCGGTATTGTCATCGGTAACCGTTACGGTGTATTCGCCCGCTTCCAGACCGTCGTTAACTTCAGTGTCCCAGCCGTTGCTCCAGAAAACGGTAGCGAGCCCACTTACGCTATGTTCGATGACGATGGAGCCATTGTTTTCTCCAGCACAACCGGCCGGTTCTATTTCGATCAGGGTAATAAAAATGGGATTTGGTTCTTCCACCAAAATGTCTCTTACTACACTACAGCCGTTGCCATCGGTGACGGTCACAATGTACACACCGGCAACTAGTCCGTCGATATCCTCTGTAGTCTGTCCGGTACTCCAATTGTAGGTAAAGGGTGGTGCCTGGCCATCGGCTGTCAGGTCAATAGCACCATCTGATACTCCGTTACAACTTACGTTCACTACTGTTTCAGTAAGGATTATACCAGGTAAGCCGGCAGTAAAATTGAGGGGAACTTCACACTCGACCCCTCCGTAGGCAAAACCCGTATAATCCCCGGCCGGCACTTCGAATGTGTGAGGCCCTTCCCCGGTAAAAAGAAACGTCAGCGCATTGCCACTTCCGTCCTGGAGAACCATCTCGAAGATATTATCTCCACCGGTACCCTCCGTGAAATTGATGGTAAACAGGTTAGGATCACAGGGGTCAGGGGATGAAATATCTACGGTAAATTCCGTTAATTCTGAAGGCGTTTCTACGGTTACCGGGTAACTACAGCCATTCGCCTTGGTGATCGTCACCGTATAGGTAGTGCCAAGTTCCGGGTCGACCAAGCATGCGCCACTACCGTTGGAGGACCACGCATAATCCCAGTCAAAACTGCTGGCGTTGAGGCAAAATACTGTATCCGTATCGGGCCCCAGGCAGGTGGCTAACTCCAGGCCAGTAGGAAGATCGGTTTGCAGAATGCCCGATTCTTCCACGAAGAAAAAGATAGACTCCGTACAGCCGGAAGCTGAAATCAGCAATTGATGTTCACCGCCCGCCGCGATGGTAATGGAAGGTTCAAAGCCCAGCACCTCATTAGTCGTCTGATTAATCCAGGTGGTGTTACTCGGTGGGTCGCCGGCCAGTACCGCCTGTAAGGTTATTGGGGTAAAGTCACAATCCAATACAAAGGTCTGACCATCTAGATGAGAAAAATCAAACTGATCGCACTGGGCGGCAAGACTGGTCCAAAGACCGAAGAGTAAAAGTATAACGGTGGGTAAAGTACGCATGGGAAGACAAAATTTGATCGCCGTGATTTCGGCTGGGTTATCCAAGATTGTGGTTGCGGATTGGCCGTCTGTCCGCTTCACATTACAATTATCCGGGATATAGAACGAGAAAAAAACTACATTTATAGTTGATTATTCACGTTACTATCTATTTTTTTGGCTATCAAAGTAGCAATGATCTATTTTACAGTATAAAATTAACTTCAACTATTCATCACATATAAAATATTGTCAATTATTATAGTTGGCCAAAGACCTAAATATGGAGCTACTCCTGGTGATTTCTGCCCTACATTTCTTCTTCCTTCAATCCCTCAGTCCTGCCACTTCTCTACTCCCTTCTGCAAGACCTTAGTCCTTCCGAGCGAACCGCTGCCCGCAACTGGCTCCTCTCTCCCGCCCATAACGGCAAAGCAGAACTAATTCCGTTCTTCGACTACCTCTGCGAGCAAATCCACGACCTCAACGTTGCCCCCGTACCCGAAAAAGCCTGGGCGAGGGCCTTTTCCGACCGCCCCTTCAGGAAAAACCTCGCCACCCGTCTGGATCATGAGTTATTGCGGCAAATTGAAGACTACCTGATCTACGAAAAATTCCGAACGGATGATTTTCAGTCGAGAAACATCTCCTTGCGGCTGTACAACGAACGTGGTCTATTCCGCCATCTTACCACTCGAATCAGCCGCTATCAGCGCCGCTACCCTACGGCCGCTCCTACTGCTTCACTAGCCCGTTACCAACACGATCACCGACTGGAAAAAGAACGCTATCACCTGATGGCCCTCAGCAAACGTAATGATCGCCATAATCTCAGCGAACAGGAAACCAGCATATTTCACCACATGCTGGCCATGCGTTTTCGTCAGGCCTGCGAGACCCTGGCGCATCTGAGGTTGACCAATAAACAGATCGACCTGCCCCTGCTGGATGAATGCCTGGCTGCCTACGCCCAAAATCCCAAACCGGAACAGCCCGGCATCCACTTGTTCTACCTCGCTACCCTACTCTATTTGCGGCAGGACAACGACCCTGTCTTTGCCGACCTTAAAAGTGGCATCGAGGCTTACATCGATGATTTCCCGCATAACGACCAACGTGATTTGCTCGTACTGGCCATAAATCACTGCCTGCGTCAAAGCAACGCCGGCCGAAGGGAGTTCCTGTCACAAACCCTCGACCTTTACAAACTAGGACTCCAGCGCAAGACCTTCTACGAGCGCGGGCGCATCGGCATTTTCACCTTTAACAACATTGTCGGCGTGGCTTTGAAACTCGGGGAAGTAGGTTGGGCGGATGAATTCCTGGAAGCCAACGCTTCCCGACTTCCGCAGGAAAAAAGAGAAGAAGTTGTCTCCCTGAACCGCGCCAGACTCGCATACGAAAAAAGCGACTACGACGCTACACTAAGTTTCCTGCAAACGGCAGATTACCAGGATTTCATTCACCATTTTACCGCGCGGCTCCTCCAGCTTAAAATATTTTTCGAACGGGACGATTTCAATCTGCTTACCAGTCATCTTCGTTCGACCAAGTCTCTACTGGGCCGCCGCAAAAATATCGGTTACCACCAGCGTAATTACCGTAACATCTTTCGGTTGGCCGAAAAAATCGTGCGAATACCGCCGGGCGACCGGGAAGTTGCAGGACAACTAAAAGCGCAAATCATGGCCACTGACCCCTGCACGGAAAAGGAATGGCTGCTGCGGGCAGTTGAGCGGGATTTTTAAGGCTAACTTTCGGCACTGCTACTTTGCTAACCAAAAGAGTAAAGACCAACTCGTAGACCATTCCGCAAATTAATTTGCAGGAAAAAAAGAGAAAAGATCAGATAGCATCCTGGCTGTGCTTGGCTACTCTTTCTTTCAGAGCATGCCGCAGAGTAGGAATACCCTGACTACTTTTCTACTTTTTCAATTCGGCAATCGCAGCCATTATTTCAATACAAACTTTCGCAGCCCGATAATGCTTCCATCCAGGCTTGTAGCGCGGGCCAGGTACCAACCCACGGGTTCCTGGCTCATGTCCAAGGTAGTAAGATCACCGTTACTGCGGTGGGTCATGACTTTACGGCCAAGTCCATCAAAAATTTCCAGTAAGTAAGCACCGGGAGTCGAACACTCAAAAGTTAACTGTGACAGGCGGTCGGCCGGGTTGGGGAAGACCGTGAGTTTGTGGCCGCTCGAGAAGTCACTTGTAAGAGTAGATAAAAAGTCCTCGCCCAGCGTATGCAAGGTGTTACTGGTAAAGATCGGTTCATTGAAGTCGAAGTAAATGGCCGCTTGATTGCGTAACTCAGTGCCCAGGGGCAGATCGGCGTAATGCTCGATGTAATAGGAGATCACGCCCTGGGATGCCGCTACATTAGTGAAACTGTCCGGCAACATTATGTCGGCAAAAGTAATCGTCAGCGCCCGGTTAGAATCGAGTGTGTAGATATAGTTATGGCTAGCCGCACCGACCCGGAGCGTATTGAGATCAAATTCCGGAGCGATAGTATCGCGTAGCACCACGGTCCGGGCCGTATCCGTACCGGTATTCTGGAACTGGATATCGTAAACGATGGGTGTACCCGGTTTGATGAGTTTCGGCTCCCCTACTCCCAACGGAAGTCCCATTTTCTCGTTGGGGTCGTATGCACCGACGTTCTGGCGGCACAAAATATCGTACCAGCTCACGTCAGTATCATTGAGCGGCAGTTGATTAACGAAACCGGTCGAGAAATTTCCGGCCTGGTCGGTTCCACAGCCCTCTACCACTAATGTGGGCATTCCGAAGCCGGGGTTATTAGCCTCCTGATTGGTTTCTAAGCGGTAAGTACTGCCGTTGGCCGGCAAGCGAAAGCGGAATTCTTCGGCAGGATTGAGGAAAGGCCCGTCCGTCGGCCCGTTCAGCATCATGATACCGTCTTCGATGACTAAATAGCTGAGTCCCTGGGTCGTAGTGGCCGTGCCGTTGTTGGTAATTCTGAACTCCAGGCTATCCGCCAGGCAATCCGCTCCCAGCACCAGGTTGGCACCGTTCCAGTCATCGGGTGCCGGGCAGGGCTCGTTAGGGGTAGCAGTGGCTTCTACACAGTGAGTCTGGCCGATCTCCGCCTCACAGCTGACCAATAAATTCAATTCAATCGTTCCACAGGTGAAAGGTGGGAGATCGCCCAACTCAAAAGTCACTAAGTGATTTGCTACGCTGGCCGGGGGAATGCTGGCCCCCTGGAAGAAAAGAAAGGGATCCAGCTCAACCGTAATAGTCGCATCTTCGGCCAGGGAGGGGCCATCATTACAGTAATACAAGAAGGCATCGTTTGAGAAACAACGGATTAGATTCGGCACCGCCAGATTCACGTACATCGAGGGGCAAGCTTCTTCAAAAATGATGAAAAGATCGTCCAGCGCGTTTCCGTCCTCATCAACCTGGATCAATTGCATGTTGTCGCAATCTTCAAAAATATCCGTAGCAAATGGCAGAGGAAAAGCTTCGTAGGTTCCCGGTGGTAAATCTGCCTGATAAACCCCCTCACCGTCGGTAACCGTATAATGAACACTCGTACCATCAATTTCTTCAATCCGAATGGGCGTATTCGCTACGGGTATTTCGGTACCATTCAAGCTACAGTCACTCTGTACTGCCCAGAGGCGACCGACTACACCTTCGCAAGGTCCACCGACGGTAGCCAAAAACAAGCTGTCGGTCACCACGCAACCGGTAAACGTATTTGTTCCGATGTAAACGTAAGATCCGGGCGCCTCGGCCTGAAATGCAGGGCCGGGGTGGATGATGGTATCCCCGTTCATTATCCAACGATGGACAAATTCATCTACCGGATCGAAAGTGTACTGCGGCACCAAGGTGGTAAAATCGAAGCAAGGGGCCGGAGTTACCGTAATCTCGGTCAGGGCAAAGTCCTCTGCTTCGCTTACCTCAATCGCTACGAAGTCTGAACAAGAGCCATCCACCGCGGAAATCGTTACCGTATAAATGCCCGCTTCCGGAGCTTGAAAGCTTGCTTCCGTAGAGGTAAATCCATTTGGCCCCGTCCAGAAATAAGTAAAATTGGCCGTATTTGGCATGGCGGTTAACTGCGGCAGAGCCCCGGCGCATCCCTGGCCGGTGATTTGCTCCTCAATGATGTTGGCTTGAAAGTCGTTGAGCAAAACAAGCTGCCAGGTATTTTCACAGCCCACGGCATCCGTTATGGTCAGGTCGTAAGTACCGCTGCCTACGTTCGTCAGAGTGGAAGAATCGCTACCGTTTGACCAGTTATAAATAAAGGGAGGAATACCGCTGGTCAGATTGGTGACGGCGATACTGCCATCAGTTTCTCCGCAAAACGGGTTGGTATTATTGAATTCAACGGTCAGGGGCTCACTGATTCCCCCGAAAACCTCCTCAACGTGCATACAGCCGTTGCCGTCGGTTACCGTAACGCTGTAGGTGCCGCTGGCTACGTTGAACAGGGAAGGCGATTGTGCGCCATTACTCCATAGCCAGGTAAAAGGCTCAGTTCCGGAAATTATATTCGGCATGATATCCGCCGACCCAGTGGAACAAACAGCCGTGTCTACGGCGAACTCAACGGAGAAGGGAGTGAATGGAAGAACTTCGCAAAAGCGCGTTTCCACGCAACCAGTAAATAAATTAACCAGGGTGATTTCATAAAGACCGGGGTCTTGAACCAGGAGAACAAAAAACGGATCATTGATTTGTCCGCTTTCAACGAAAATGCCATCCAATTCAATGAGGTAATCGTATCCTCCGCCGGCCCCCACAAATCCTTCGATCATGTAGGAATCACCAACCACACAATCGGCAACCGACCCGACCAAGGTGAAGTCAAAGGGTTCCGTACCATCTACCACATCGAAGCTGTCTACGCCCGTGCAATTCAACTGGCTGCCGTTAGTTACAGTCACGAAATAGCGCCCTAATTCTGTTGCGATAACGGAGGCATCCGTTTGCCCATCCACGCCGGGGCCGGCCCATAAATAAGTAAAATCAGGCCCGTCAGGGCTAGCAGCTAGGGTAACGGCATCCTCAAGACAGTTGAGTGTTCCTTCCCCCGACCAACTAATTATGGCATCGATGCCGTCTTCCAGTTCGTAGCTGGCTTCGGCGGTACAGCCATTGGCGTCGGTTACCGTTACGAAGTAGCTGCCTACGGCCAGGCCGTCGATCAGCGTCGTGTCTCCGCCGTTACTCCAGGCGTAGCCGTAGGCTCCCGTACCGCCCGTCACTTCAATTTGCAAATATCCCACTGGTTCGCCCGCGCAACTCGCGGGTCCGCTTTCCACAAGTTCTATCTCTAATGAATCCGGCTGTGACACCGTATAAGAGGCTTGATCGGTGCAGCCGTTGGCATCAGTGACCGTCAGGGTATAGCTTCCGGCGGTCAGATTGGTGATGGTCGCCGTGGTTTGTCCGTTGTCCCAGAGATAAGTAAAGGGTGATTGCCCGTCATCGAATGTTACGGAAATGCTGCCATCGGCGTCACCCGGGCAATTTACGCTGTCGACGGTTGCCGTCGCGATAACAACTCCCGGAGGATTGATGGTAAAGTTGTTTAGGCTTGCACCACAACCACTTTGATTGAACGCAAAACCTCCATACGTGCCCGGTGGCAAACTCCATTCAAATCCTCCGGAGGATTCAATTGCAACCATAGTGTCGAATGATTCACTCGTATTTACGTTTTCTACGTAAACTTCGAGCTGCCCATTATTGGCAATAGTATTATCGAAAACCTGAATTATGGCGACTTGTTGGCCTCCGCAATCATCTCCATCAACAAAAACATAGATCTCGTACTCGGCAAAAGGAGCAACGTACTCCATGGTGTCCTTACAACCACCGGAGAAAGTAGAAAAAAACACAGTGATCGTGTCCCCGGCTACAATGTTTTCTGAACACGTTCCCGTGGCACCATTCGACCATTCCGCAGTTGCACCTGATGGCATGTAAGTTAAACAGTAGGGAATTGGATCAGTCGGACCCGCACAATAAATTGGTAAGATTGTAGAAGGTAAAAACCCGAGGGCCCCATTTGTAACACCAAAACTGGTCGTTTCCACGCAGCCATCCTGCCCGGTCACTTCCAGAACATAGGGGGTAGCGACGTTGGTAATCGTAACTTCATTTTCCGTGCTAAAGATGGTCCCGGTTCGCCGCCATTCAATACTTGCCGGCGGCTCACCATCCAGGATAGCTTGTAGCGTGATCGAAAAATCATTATCACAGTTCAGTTCGTATGATTCCTGAATGTGAGATAGATCGTACTGGGGGCACTGGGCTACTATTCCCGTTACAAACAGCAGTAAAAAAGTAAGAAAGGTGTGTAAGAATCGCATGAGAGAAGTGTTTTCAGTCCGAGTAAGTGGCCGGGTAACCTAAAATCAAGTTAGCTGTCCGACTCCAATGCTACAATGATCGGGCGGTCTCGGCGCTGAGGCAAGCACATTTAATAGCAATAGTTTTAGATCCTGCTTACTTTTGGCTATCAAAGTAGCAATGTTTATTATAAAAATATTGCTACTTTGCTAGTCAAAGTTTTTCACATATGATTAATACTAAATTAAAATCTAGTGCGATTTGATCGTCGACCTCATAAAATCGCTGGACAATCAGGAGCAAAAGGCTATGAAGGAATGGCTGACCTCTCCTTTACACAACAGTAATAAACTACTGGCCGAGCTTTACAACGCGCTGGCCGATCATTACCACCGGCTGGGCATTGAGCCGGACCCCGGTGCCGTGCTGGCTAAGCTGGAGGGTAACAAGCAACCCGATGCTGCCCGCTATCGCCGGTTATACCACGAACTTCTGACGAGCATGGAAGACTGCCTGGCCTACCTGGCTTTGCGGCAGGATACCTGGGCCTACCGGGAGCAGGTGTTGCAACAATATCGTCGTCGTGGACTGGTGAAGCATCAGCAAAAACGGATCAACCAATACCGGAAATACGCTTCGAGCAAGCCCTGGGCCGCTACGGCTCAATACCGCTTGAGTTATCAGCTGGAAAAAGCGCAATACTTCTTGAAAGCTTCCCAAAGCCGTAAAATGGTCCACAACATCGACGCTCAGGAAAAAACGCTGACTAATCTCTTTTTGGCACAACGATTTCGCCAAGCCTGCGACACCCTTTCTTATCAACGTCAGGTCCGGTCCGAGCTATTCGCTCCCCTGCTCGAAGAAAGCATGGCCTATTACGCTAATCACCCCCAAACCGATGAACCGGGTATTCATCTTTTCTATCTGGCGGCCCTGTTGTATCGCGACCAGGACAAAGGAGCGAATACCGACCGTATTTTTGAAGAGTTGATGGAAGGGATCATGCTCCACATCGCCCTTTTCCCGAGCCAGGACCAACGTAACCTCTTGATTCTAGCCATCAACCACTGCCTCAGGGAGAGCAATACGGGCCGATTGGATTACCTGCCCCGTACGCTCACTCTATACAAACTAGGGCTGGAGCGAAAAATATTTTACAACGAAGCCGGCTACATTGGCATCTTTACTTTTAATAACATTTTGGGTATTGCCCTGCGCCTGGAAGAAGTGGACTGGGCGGAAAACTTTCTGCAAAAGAACGCCCGGCGCCTGCCGGAGGACAAACGGGAAGAAGTGGAATCGCTCAGCCGCGCCCGGCTCTCTTTCAAACGTGGTGACTACAACCAAACACTGGGCCACTTAAGAACGGCTGATTATCAGGATTTCATTCATCACCTCACGGCCAGGGTGCTGCAACTCAAAATTTATTTCGAACGGGATGATTACAACCTGCTCATTAGTCATATTCGATCTACCAAATCATTGTTGAGGCGAAAGAATAACCTTGGTTATCACCAGAAGAACTACCTCAACATTTTCTCTTTGGCCGAGAAAGCCAGCAAACTACCGCCGGGAGACAAAGTAGCAAAACGGGAACTCGGACAAAAAATACAAGCCACCGACCCCTGCACGGAAAAGGATTGGTTACTACGAGCGGTTGAGCGGAATTTTTGAGCTTTACATTCGGCATTGCTACTTTGCTAACCAAAAAAAAAGACAACCTTACAGACCACCCTGCCGACTATTCGGAATAAATATTTTGATCCTTTTCTCCAATCCGACGAGCAGCGCCGGCTTAATCTTTTTTCTTAATTAACTTTGTGACCCTATGAGCAAAGCCAAAAAACGTCCCTCCGTCACCGATCGCCACGGTAAGCGTAAGTCGAAATCAACCGGTGGCACCAAATGGGGCATCCTGATCATTCTGGGCATCGGCATCGTTGCCTTCATCTATTCTTCCATTCCCAAAGCCAGTAACGCGAAAGTGGGACCACAATTCACCAAAGAAGGCGAACTGACGATCAGCCGCGACGGAGCTTCCATTGCTACCCTCGACATCGAGATCGCCGACAACCGCGACGACATTACTCAGGGCCTTATGTACCGCCGTAGCATGGAGGAGGACCAAGGCATGCTGTTCCTGATGGATGCCGAGGAACCTCAATCCTTCTGGATGCTCAATACCTATATTCCGCTGGACATTATTTTCATCGACGCAGAACGCAAAATAGTCAACGTTGCTGCCAACACCACCCCGATGACTACCGACCCGGTTCCCAGCACTGGCCCGGCCAAATACGTTTTGGAAGTCAATGCCGGCTACGGCCAGCGCAAGGGGCTGCGGCCCGGTGACCAGATCGACTGGTAATTCAGCACTAATTTTGTCCGTGAATTGCCCAAACGCTTTATGTACAGGCGTTGAATGACAAACCTTTGCCTAAGAAACGTTACTTTCGCGTTGCTTCAGTGTTACCTATTCATATTCCTACGAATTTCAAACAACATCCTCCGGCCAATTGCTTCAGCAATTGCCCTTTTTCCTTATCGGAAACTCACTGAATATCAATTTTAATCTTAGAATGACCAGACTATTTACGTTAGCCGCCCTTCTGTTGGTGGCCCTATCCTCCGTTTCATCCCAAGTCGCTTTCAACACTACCTTGCGCGGACAACTCCAGTACTCCCAATCGCTGAACGACATTTGGGGCTACGTTGATCAGGTCAACAATATCGAGTACGCTTTGGTCGGCACCCGCACGGGCCTCTCCATCGTCAGTCTCGAAGATCACGACAACCCCGTGGAAGTACAGTTCATCGAAGGTGATGCTTCCACCTGGCGCGACATGAAGACCTACGGGAACTACGCCTATACCACTACCGACACCGGTGACGACGGCCTCTTGATCGTTGACATGAGCGGCACCCCGGGAGAATTTGAATTCCAGTATCTCAACCTGCCCATCGCCGGATCCAATGAGATTTTGCTGACCGCCCACAACCTCTACATCGATGTTCCAACTGATATCCTTTACATCTCCGGTGGAAATTACAACGGCGGTGGCATGGTCCTTTACGACCTGAAAGCCGACCCCTTCAATCCGGAATTTATTGCCACAGCACCTAATATCTACGCCCACGACGTTTACGTACAGGACGATGTGATGTACTCTTCCGAAATCGGCCTGGGCCGCCTGGCCATCTACGACGTAACTGACCCGTCGGATATTATCGAACTCGGCACCCGCATCACCCCGTTTTCCTTCTGCCATAACGCCTGGACGACTGCCGATGCACAATACATCTTCACCACCGACGAACGAGCCGACGCCCCTACGGCCGCTTACGACATCAGCGACCCCAACAATCCGATCCTCATCGACGAATTTCGCCCCAACCGTAGCGTTGGTGAAGGGGTTATCCCCCACAATACCCACGTGTTGGATGGCTACCTGATTACCAGTCACTATACCGACGGTCTCGAAATCGTGGATGCCTCCGTACCGAGTAACTTGATTGAAGTAGGCTTTTACGACACCTGGTCCGGCGGCAGCGGCGGCTTTAATGGTTGCTGGGGGGCATACCCATTCCTGCCATCCGGTCTGGTACTCGCCACGGACATCAGCAACGGTCTCTTTGTTATTGAAGTAGACTACCAGCGAGCCGCTCGTTTGGCCGGTAATGTAACCGACGCAAGTAATGGCAACAATATTAATAACGTTACCGTGAGTGTGCTCAGCGCCGAAGGCCCTATTGCTTTCACGGACGCCAGTGGCGACTATCAAGCCGGACAGGTGGACGCGGGAACTTTCGACGTTGTCTTTTCCGCATCCGGCTACCTGAGCCAAACGGTATCTGTCGACTTAATTCAAGGTGAAGTAGCCGATCTGGACGTAGTGCTCTCTCCGCTGGAAGTCGTAGCCATCAGTGGCAACGTAACCAATGCTTTCGACAACAGCCCGATCGAAGGAGCCACGGTACTATTTGAAGGTTTCAACGGTACATTTGAAGCTACTACCGATGCTAATGGTAACGTGAGCCTGAACAGCATATTCACCGGTGATTACACCGTGTACGCCGCCCAATGGGGCTTCCAGAACGAAGCGCTCGAATTTACGGTCGCAGCGGGTGAGGAGTTCTCCATCCAGCTGGAACCTGGTTACCGTGATGGCTTTGTCATCGACCAGGGATGGACCAATCAGTTCCTGGCCGAAACAGGCGAGTGGACCCGTGCCCGACCCGTCGGCACAACTAACGGCGGCGAACAGGTGGCCCCCGGCAACGACTCCGAAAATGGTGGCGATTTGGGCCAGCGCGCCTACGTAACCGGCAACGCTGGTGGTGGTGTAGGCGATGACGACATCGACGACGGCATCGTTCGGTTATTGTCCCCCCCTATTGACCTGGCAATCTACGGACCGAACGCAAGTGACTTTATCTTTAACTTCGACTACTGGTTCTACAACGGTGGCGGCGGTAGTGCTCCCGATGATATTCTTACTATTTCGCTTGCCGGCGGTGGTAACATCGTAGACATCACGGAATACGCTACTGGAAATCCCAATACCACCAGCAGTGCCTGGGTAGCCGATAGCTTCCGCCTATCTGACTTTGGATTTTCGGCGGACGATCTATTACAGTTCATCGTAACTGCCGAAGATACCGGTGAAGGCCACCTTTCGGAAGCCGGCCTGGACAACTTCAGCATCACCGCAGAATTCATCTCTTCCAACGAAGACTTCACCGCTGCTGATCTTAGTGTAGCTGTGTTCCCCAACCCGAGTAGTGACCTTTTCAACGTCAGCTACAGCCTGCCTTCCCTCACCGATGCGGCAACGTTGAAAGTAATCGATCTGCAAGGCCGACAGTTACAATTGTTCGAATTGGCCAACGACGTTACTAATGGCACCATTAGCCTGGGCGGAACGCTACCCGCCGGAAGCTACAGCCTGCTCCTGGAAGTAAACGGTGAGGCCGTTTCTACCACAACCATCATTAAACAATAGCATTTCCTAAGAACGTGAATTGCTTTAAGCCCGACAATTCCAATGGTTTTGTCGGGCTTTTTTTGGGCTGGCAATGTAGCAGTGTCTTGCATGAGTGACGATAAGCCTTATCTTCCAATTTCGATAAGTAAATCTTTGGCTGACCGAAGGCTGTAGATTGTCCATATCGTGGAAATTTTCAGGCGGCGCGGTTGATACTCCGCCACTTAGCCTTCAAAAACTTTGCTACTTTGCTAGTCCCAATAAAAAACCGCTATATGAAATACTTCGCGCTCTTGGCGATCAGCCTGACCCTCTTTTCCGCAGGTCTCAGTGCTCAGAATGCCACATTCAACACTACGCTGCGTGACCAGATCGACTTTGAACCCCGCACCAACGATATTTGGGGCTACGTGGCGCCGGACAGCACGGAGTACGCCCTCGTTGGCCTCCAGGACGCTGTTTCCATCGTGAGTCTCGCCGACCCGGACAACATCGTGGAGATTCAGCGTATCGAAGGGACACCGACGGTATGGCGTGATCTCAAAACAATGGGAGACTATGCTTTCGTTGTGGCTGACGGCAATGTACAGGACGGATTGCTGGTCATTGACCTCAGCCCCCTACCCGATTCCGTCAGTTTCGAGTTCATCAACTTAGAGCATCCCACCAGCGGAGATTCTTTGACCAGCGCTCACAACATCTACGTAGACACCAAGGAAGGCTACGCCTACATCGCCGGCTCTAACCTCAATTTTGGAGGACAGGTCATTTACGACGTGAGCAATCCGGCACAGGGAGTTCCCTTTGTCGCCGACGCTCCTTCCGTCTACGCCCACGATGTCTACGTGCAAAATGACCGGATGTATGCTTCCGAAATTTACGTCGGCACACTGACCATTTATGACGTAAGTGATCCGCAGAACATTGTATTTCTGGGCTCGGCCCCTACCCCCTCGGACTTCACCCATAACGCCTGGACGACCGCCGACGCCAACTATATATTTACCTGCGATGAGCGCCCCGACGCTCCGGTAGCCGCTTACGACATCAGCAATGAAAACGAACCGATCCTGATCGACGAATTCCGCCCCGAGCGTAGCCTGGGACAGGGAACGATACCCCATAATGTTCACGTGATCGACGAATACCTCGTCACCAGTTACTATACCGACGGACTGGAGATCGCCGACGCCTCAGTACCCGATAACATTATCGAGGTCGGCTACTTTGATACCTGGGCTCCAACCGACGAATTAGGCTTCAATGGCAATTGGGGTGCTTACCCCTTCCTGCCTTCCGGTCTTGTACTGATGACCGATCGCGACAGTGGACTCTACGTGGTTGAAGTTGACTACATCCGCGGCGCCCGTCTCCACGGCAACATCACCGACGCTGATTCCGGCGCTTCCCTCAACGGCGTAAGTGTCGTACTGACCGGACCGGATGATAAAGCCACCACCACCGATGCCACCGGCGATTATAAGACCGGTTCAGCTTTTGGCGGTGCATATACCGCCACCTTCAGTCTGGATGGATACGATGATTTGACTGTGCCGGTTGAACTTGAAAATGACGTGGTGACTATTGTAGACACCAGTCTGCAACTTACGGCAGTCAATACTGAATACATAGCTAAAGCATCGGTTGTGGTCAACGTTTTCCCCAACCCCAGCGATGATTTTTTTCAGATCGATTACGACCTGCCCGGTCGCAATTTTAGCACACTGTCAGTAAAGGTTACCGATCAGGCCGGCAGAACTGTGGCCGAACGCCGTCTGGAATCCTTCGCTGTTTCCGGGCGTGTTCAGGTTGGCCAACAACTGCCTGAAGGCCATTACAGTATTCAATTACTGAGTGGAGATGAATTGCTCTATACAACCAAGGTGGTCAAGCAATAACTAAGTGCATGTTTCTGATACGACGAAGGGGGAAACGTGAACGTTTCCCCCTTCGTCGTATCAACCCAACTGCCCTGCATTGCGTTTGGTGAGCATGAAGACATTAAATCTACTGATTGCTCTTTCCTTATTGTTGCTATTTGGTTGTTCTGAGCCGAAAACCGATGGTATTACTACTATCTTACAACCAAATACCGATCAGGGACTCAGCTTTCCAGTTTACGATAATTTCGACGCCATCGAAGGACTGTTTAACCAGCAAAACGACACCACTTACGTCATCAATTTCTGGGCTACCTGGTGCGCTCCTTGCGTAGAAGAACTACCCCATTTCCAACAATTGGCGCGTGATTATACGGGAAAACCACTACGGATAGTACTTGTCAGCCTGGATTTCAAGAAAGATCTGACGACCAAGCTGCCCCGTTTTATTGAAGAATTTCCGTTAGACCCTCGTTCGCTGCCAGTCGTTGCTCTAACCGACAAAGACCAAAACAGCTGGATCGACCGGGTAGACAGTCGCTGGACCGGCACGATCCCCATCACCGTAATCTATAAGAATGGTCTGCGTTTTTTCGTTGATAAATCATTCTCCACCTACCAGGACCTTAAAACCCAGGTAGAACCTTTAATGTAATTCAAAACCTGATTATGACTTTACGAACGATCACCTTATGCGCCCTGGCCGCTTTCAGTTTTGCCTGTGACAGCGGTGAGACAGCCCCCGAAACTGTAGAAGCTGCCGAGACCGCCGCAGCAGTAGTGGACGCAGCGCCATCAGCCGTGGTTGCAACTCCAAAATTAAATATCGGAGACACCGCACCCGATTTCGCTCTCACTGGTACCGATGGCGGCACTTATAGCTTGGATGGTATGAAAGACGAGAATCAAGGCTTCATCGTCACCTTCACTTGCAATACCTGCCCTTATGCCGTGAAGTACGAGGACCGAATCATTCAATTGCACCAGGAAATGGCCGCTAAAGGGTTCCCCGTCGTAGCCATTCAGCCTAACGACGTTGCCATCAAGCCAGGCGACAATATGGAAGCGATGCAACAACGGGTTGCGGACAAAGAAATCCCCTACCTCTATTTGCTGGATGCCGAACAGTCCGTCTACCCCGCTTACGGAGCCACCCGTACTCCTGAGATTTTCCTGCTGGATAAGGGTCGCACACTTCTCTATCACGGAGCTATCGACGATGATTACGAAGGAGAAGATGTCAGCGTCAGTTATGTCAAGTCCGCTATCGATGCCCATTTGTCCGGTAAAGAGATCGACCCGGTTGATGTTAAAGCCGTCGGCTGTACGATCAAAGCGAAGTAATCGCCTGCGTTTCCTTCAATTACTCAACAAAAAAGCCCGTTTCGACAATTGTCGAAACGGGCTTTTGGTTGGAAAACCAACAAAATGTCCTCGTATGAGGACTAGCCGAGGCTCTTAGTGAATAGAGACAAACCGCTCTTCACGTTGGCTGCCTTGTTCTGGTGCCACTGGTTACGCTTAGCCAGACGATCGATCATGCTAAACAACTTAGGCAGTGCTTTTTCCGCTTCGTTCTTGTCTTCCAACTCACGGAAGGAGCGGATAGCAGTACGAGTAGATTTCTTGTAATAGCGATTGTGCAAACGCTTCTTGGCATCTTGACGAATGCGCTTCTTGGATGACTTATGATGTGCCATTAATATTTTTATTTTATCCGGTTTTCCAATTCGGAGGGCAAAGATAGGACTTTAGTTTCTAATTGACAATGATCTAATGAGTAAATGATAAAATGATTTAATTACACCATCATTCTATCATTTACCCATTCTATCATTGCCTCATTTGATCATTACTGCAAGATCATTTTCCGCGTAGCCGTGAAGCCCTCGGCGACGATCGTGTAGGTCAGCACCCCCGAGGCATTACCGAGTTCCTGACGCGTGATCGTTTGGGTGTTCAGTCCGGCCGCAGCGTCGATCTCGTAGCTGCGCAGCAGCTGACCGTTCTGGTTTTGGACTAGCAAAGTAGCAGTGCCGGCAACCTCCAGGTTGAAGGCGATCTGCGTCTGGGTACCGAAGGGGTTGGGGCTGTTCTGGAACAACTCGCTTCCGGCCGTAGCGGCACTCACGAAGCTCAGCCCCAGATCAGCAACCCCTCCCGCCACCGGGTAGGCTTCGGTCGGTGTGATGCGGTCCGTCAGGCTCAGCACTTCGCTCAGCCGGGTGTCGGTCGTGGCGCGCAGCGTCAGCTCGAAGCCCTCCCCACCGGTGTGGCTGAAGGCGATCAGCCCGCTGGCCGCCTCGGTCAGGTTGAAGGCCGTAGCGTTGGCGTCCGCCGCCACTACGTCCACGATCTCCACCCCCGGGGCCACCTCGAAGGTTCCCTGGAAGCCGGCGCCGTTCGCTCCGATCGTGATGGTCGAGACCTCTCCGGCCCGCCAGACGATGTCTTCGGTGATGATCGTCTCACCTCCGCGTCCTTCACTCTCGCCACCATGGGCGGGGCTACCACTCAGGCTCAGGGCCGTCTGGTTGACGTTACCCATCTCCACGGCGATGAAGTCCGGGGCCACCAGGTTGCCCTCCAGGTTGTTCTCCGTCCAGTTCTCCAGCAACTCGTCCGTGGCGTAGAAGCGCCAGCTGTTCGTGCTGCTGAACTCCGCGTCCAGCCCCAGGATCACCCGGCGGATCGCGATGATGTCCAGGATGTTGATCGTGGCTTCCTGCGTCACGTCGGCGGCCAGTAGCTGGTAGGTGTCCGTGATCTGCTGCAGACCCAGGATGTGGCGGCTGATCGCGATCAGGTCGGCCGTAGTCACCCGCCCCAGGTCGATGCTTGGGTTGTGGGTCGGCTGCACCGTGTAGTCATCCCCCGTCGTCAGTTCGGTGAAGCTGTACAGACCACCGGCCGTGAACATCGCGTCGGTCATGCCTGCGTTGCTCGTAATGTCGACCTGTACGCCGTTCAGCATCTCGTCGATCGGGGTCATGATCGCGCCGCTCAGGCTGGCATCCGGTCCGGGACCGGGGCCACAGACCGTCGGGTTGAAGGCCTGCACCAGCAGGCTCGTCTGGCAGTAGTCGCTCTGCCCCATCCCGTCGATGGCGTAGATCCGGATCGTCTGGGGGCCCAGTTCGTCGCAACTCAGCACCAGACCGGTGTCGATCACGTTGGGGATGAAGTTCGGGTCACCGGACACCTCGTCGTCCAGGTAGATGGCAAACTTGACCGGACCGGAGCAGTCCTCGCTCGGGCTGGCGATGAAGTCGCTCACCCAGATCGCGGCCATACCACCACCGTCACCGTCCGGCATCAGGGTGACCGTCAGGCCGTTGATACAGATCGGGGTCGGCGCCTTGCAGTCGGCTACCTCGAACTCCAGCAGTTCGATGGCCGTGTTGCCACAGCCGTCCGTGGCCCGGATGCGCAGCGCGTGGCGCCCGATCGGAATGTCGGGCAGGTTGATCGTGAAGGTGCCGTCACCGTTGTTGGTGATCGCGTCGGTTACGTTACCGCCGTCGGCCACGAAGTCCGCCAGGGTGTAGATGCCGTCCGCTCCGGGGTTGATGAAGGCATCCAGCTCAACCGTCGCATTCACACTTGCCGGAGAACACTCGTCGTCGATCGAGAAGTTCAGCGATACGTCCGCATCACAGTTCACCCCGTCGAAGCTGCAGAAGTCCGTCGAGTCGGTCACCACCAGGGTCGGCGGCGTATCGTCGTAGACCTTGATGAACTGCACGTAGGTGAACGCACCGCGGCTGCCGTCCAGGCCGTAGCCTTCCACGTCGCTGCCCGCCAGGATGCCACCGTCGCCGGTGTCCAGGTTGCCAATCGCGTTGAAGTTGAAGCGGTTCACGTCGCGGTCCAGGAAGGCCACGTCGTCGGCCAGGCCGTCCTGGTTCGGGATGACGTGCAGTACCGTGGTATCCATGTCCAGGATGCCGTCGCCGTCCGCATCCCGCGGAATGGCGTAGGCCTCGTCGATGGTGTTGTACTCACACCAGTTGAGTACCTCGTAGCTGATGCGCAGTTTGTAGCACTCGTCGGCCGTGGCCGTGAAGGTGTCGATACTGGCCGAGACCGTGATCAGGTCACAGCCGTTCTCCGTGTAGCTCACGCCGTTGTAGTCCGGTTCGACACACTGGTCGCTCTCCTGGTCGCCGGGGAAGACCACCGTGTAGTCGTGCAGACCGATCACGTTGATCGTCTGTACGCAGCCCGGAGGGGCCGTGAAGCCCTGGGCGTCCGTTACCGTGAAGGTCCGCGTGATCAGACCTACGCCACAGCTATTGCGGCCGTCTACCACCGTTTGGGTCACCACGGGGTCCGGACAGTTGTCCAGGCCGGTGGCCAGGCCGAACTGAGCATCCAGCAGGGCGGCCGTACCGACGGGATCGATGGCGAACTCCACGTTCAGGTCCTGAGGGAAGTCGCTGGCCAGTTCGTTACAGGCAATCGTCTGGGGGGCCGGCGGGATACAGATCGGGGCGGTCTTGTCTTCCACCAGGATGTCCAGCCAGCAGAAGTTGCTGTTGTCCACCAGCGGGTCGAAGTTGCCGTCGTTGTTCGCATCGTCCGTCACCCGCAGTTCGATCTCCACCGTGCCCAGTTGGTCACAGCTCAGCGTGTGGCAGGCCTGGAACTGGTTGAGCGGGTCGAAGGGTGAGAGCGGAACGTCGTTGACCTCCGTCAGGCGGATGGCCAATTCGATGTCCGAGCAGTCGTCGTAGGAGGCGGCGTTGACGTCCTCAGCGCAGATCTGGGCGATGCCGCCGGTCGTGCCGATGGGGCCACCGATGCTCACGTTCAGTCCGTCCTCGCAGATGGCCACCGGGGCGGTCTGGTCACCGATCAGCAACTCTACGTCGATCTGGGAGAAGTTGCCGCAGTCGTCGACCGAGGTGTAGCGGATCAGGTGCAGACCGGCGGGAATGCCGCCGTTGATCGTCAGCGTCAGTTCACCGACGTTGTAGGGGCCAAAGCCCAGGGACAGGGTGTCGCCATTCGGGTAGATCACCGCCGTGATGCCCGGGTTGGGATCGCAGTTGTCGCTGGCCGTGCCCGCCGGGATGGCGAAGATGGCCTCGCAGTCCGCCGTGTTCGTACTGAAGAACAGTGGGCCCACGTCGGGTACCCCGTTGAAGTCCAGGTCCTGGGTCGGCGCCACGATGGTCGGGGCGTCAAAGTCGCCCACTTTCACCAGCTGGGTGTAGGTGGCGATGCTGTCCACCTGGCACCAGTCGATCACCGTGAAGGTGCGCACGAACTTGTAGGTCTGATCGCAGGTCACGATCCGCGGCCCGTCCTGGAAGGTCGCCCCCAGGTTGCACAGCCCGTCTTCGTCCAGGAAGACCTGGGTACCGTCGTCCAGCGTGAAGAAGGGATAGTCCGAAGCGACCGGAGCCGGGTTGGCGTCACCGAAGCCGTTGGGCGGCAGCAGGGGCGGGTTGGCATCACAGCTGAAGCTGGCGATGCTGTCCACGCCGCTGACGTCAGAGATACTCGGGCGGGTGAAGGTGATCTGGTAGGATACCACCGTCGGGGCGTTCTCTTCACCGCTTACGCTCGGGCAATCGCCGTCCGTAGCCGTGAAGACCCGGGTGATGACCACGTCCTCGCAGTCGCCGTTCGTGCCACTCACCAGGTCATTTACGCAGATTTCTACGCTCGAACAGCCGTCGAAGAAGTTCGGGATACCGTTGGGAATGGTGTTGCCGTCGGCGTCCACGTAAGTCGTGCCGTTACCGCCGGCGATCAGGCGAGCCCGCAGCAGTGGGTTCATGCTACCGTTCAAGGTCGCAGCACTGGTGCCCGATTGGGTCCAGCAGCGGGATACGTTTGCAGGAAGCTCGTTGATGTTCACCAGGCTGATGTCTTCGCAGAACAGCTCGGCCGAAGGCGTGGGCAGCATGGTGTCGACCGGGCTGGTTTTGTCCTCGGCGTTCACGAAACCCCAGCAGCCCTCAAAGTTCTCCAGGACCATCTCATCCGGGCCGGGGTTGGCGGCCGGAGCGATGGTGTAAGTGAACTGACCACAGCCGTCGATGATCGGGCCGTTGCTCGGGTCGTTGTCTTCTACCACGATGTCGAAGGCAAATTGCTCCAGACAGATCGTGTTGCCGGCCAGCACCATCTGGGGCGTCAGCTCTTCCTGACAGTTCTCGTCCAGCGTCACGTTGATCTCCGTGATACAGCCTAGTTCGGGTTCCTCGAAGAGGACCGTCACGTTCACCGTCGCCGTAGCTTCGTTGCCGTTGACGTCGATGGCCGTGATCAGCAGTTCGTTGTCACCGATGTCCTCACAGTCGAAGATCAGTTCGCGATCGGCGAAGAGTGCTGCGATGCCACAGGCGTCGGTGGCAGAAGCGATGTCGTCGATGTCCAGCTGAGCTAAACCCTGGCCGTTAAGTGTGATCGTTTGATCAGTGGTCGTGATTACCGGAGCAACGGTGTCCAGCACCGTAATCGATGCGACACAACTGGATACGTTACCGCTGGAGTCTGCGGCGATCAGAGTGAAGTTCAGCGTAGTTCCGGGAGCGGTAACGCTGTCGCAGTCAAATACAATGTCGAAGTCGGACAGCGTATCCAGCGAGCAGTTGTCACTGGCTTCGATCAAAAGCATTGCTTCTACGCTAGCCATCCCCATATCATCCAGGAAGATTGTAGTGTCACTACAAATAACCGTAGGAGGAATAGTATCCAATACCGTGACGGTGAAGGAGTCAACGGTTGTGTTACCGCTAGCATCTTCGGCTTCGAAAACATTGGTAGTAACACCCAGCGGGAACTCTTCGCCACTCATCAAACCGCTGAGCTGGGTGACCATGGTCGGTTCCGCCATTAGCTGGCTGTACAGTACCGAACCGTTCCAAGTCCGCGAATTAATGAATCCGTCAGTAAAGGGGTCCGGGGTGTTAAGCCCAACACCCGTCCTGAGTTCTAGGTCGCCGTTGTTGTAAATGTTGTCTCCGTTGGTGTAAACAAAACGACGCGTGACACCACTGTTAGCATAATTATTGAGGTAGACCGTAATGCCAAAACTCTCACCCGGCAAGATCGTTAGCCCACCCACGGGTAGGGGAGTTGGGTTGTCGACACCTTTTCCCGCCACGGTGGCGCTGCCCAGGGAGGTCCACTGGCTGGCATCGTTTTGAACGCCGTTGAAGGTACCTGGAGTCGTCCAGACCTGCAGATCGAGCATTTCACCAACGGCACTTTCTACATTAACCTCGAAACTGGTAATTAGGATCGGGTCGGCCGATACATTCTCCAGGTCGAACATATTACCGGCGAAGCCATTATTTTCAGCGAATAAAGTGGTCAAATTACTTGGGGTAATCGTTAAATCACAATTATCGCTGGCCATAATGTCCGGGTAGTTCACCACGGTGGAGCAGCTGTCCGCGCTAACGAAGACCACGGTATCATTAGGAACCACCAGCATTGGGGGAATAGTATCCAGCACGGTGATGGTTGACTGGCAAGTATCCGATAACATACCATCGGAAACGATCAGATCAACGATAGTGTCACCCAGAGTAAAGGGTCCGGCGGGGTCGATGGTGAAGGTCAGCATATCACCATCGATATCAGTGGATCCGCCATCTAAGCTATCAGCAACTACCCCGGCCAGACAATTCTCGTCGGCGAAAACGGTGAAGTCGCGGCAAACGGCCACGGGTGGGGTGTTACAGACCATAAAGGGGTCCGCTACCGTAATAGTGACTGTACAATTGTCAAAATTCGGTGCATCATCTTGAATATTAACTCCTAATTCGAAGGTTCCGATGTCATCACAATCTAATTCTCCAGGTATGACAGTAAGCCCGATACCATTAACATTACAGTTATCCGTAGAACTAACGATAACGTTATTGGTAACAAATGTGAATCCAAAATCAGCTACTCCGTTAGCATCAAGATCGATCGTTGCATCCTGACAGACTAAGACTGGTGAAACGGTATCTCTGACCGTGACCGTGATGTCACAAGTATCGCTATTAGCACTTGCGGTGTTATTGACGCCATCAAAAATAACGACAGCGTCCTCGACTACGAAGGTTCCAATATCACCACAGGTGAAATCGAGATTCATCGCCACAGTGTCGATGTTTCCAGCACCACAGTTATCGGTAGCCGAGGTAACGAGACCGGCAAAATCTACCGAAGCCATTCCGTTTTCATCCAAATCGACGATAGTATCGGCCTGGCAGGTCAGCACGGGGGCCTGATTGTCTTCAACGGTAATTAAATAGAAGCAACTTGTGGAGTTGCCGGCCGCATCGAAAATCTCAAAGTTAACTTGTGTGGTAGCGGAAAGGCCACCTTCAAAACTGAAGAAAGACAATGAAGGAAGAATGAAATTTGTATCCATTGCTCCAGCGGGGAAATCACCGTTACTCACGCTTAGGCTGAAATCATCTTCAAAGTCCTGGGGAGGAGCGGCGCTGCCTTGAGTGAAGCTGACACGTAGACTATCGATCCCACAATTATCCTGAAACTGAGGGGTGCGCAGGATGATCATGGATTTACAATCCTGATTTCCGCTTACGCCATTAGTTGGGTTTCCCTCGACGGTCAGTACATAATCAAGTTGAGACTGAGCGGTAAAAACATCGCCGCAATCCAGGCCGGGACCTTCTACGATGACCGGATCTTGCGTATCACCAATTGCACAGCAGGACTCGTTGGCCGCACCGGGTGTACCCAAATCACCGTCGCCGTAAGCTGCAACCGAAGCACACCAGTTAGCACCGTCGTTATTGTCGTCACCCAGATTATCTGAACTAAGTTGCATAGAAGCACCATTTGGATCGGGGAAATCTGTGCCACCGTCGTATTCGACCCGGTCGATCTCGGCCGAGGGGCAACTTATGATGACTTCATCGTCACCATTACTCAGAAAGAAGTCAGAATACTCGTAATCGACCATAACACCACCATTGGTAGCCATATCGTCATTGTTACCCAACACCACGTATTCACCCGGCTGAACCAGTACGTTCTGATTGATAACGTGCTCATCGATACCGTTATCGCTGAGGATGAAGCCGATCAAATTGACGACTTCATCACCAGCATTGTAAAGCTCGATCCATTCGCCGCTACCATCAGCTACTGCGCTGGGGTTTTGCATGATCTCAGTAATGACCAGATCACCCACGGGGGGGCATTCGGGGCAAGAATGTACCGTATAATTGAACGGCCCGGCCTGACAAACCTGGTTGTCTTGATCGATAACCGTTATTTGCACGTTGGTGCCGGGGGCGGTTATAGCCGGGTTAACCAAGGCGGAAATGGTAACGGTACCGTCGGTTGCCAAACCACCTTGAATACCGCCAAAGTAGGTATTGGGGTCGCCGTCGGGTTCAATTAAAGTATTGTAGTTTCCGGAACCACCAACAACGTCGAAAGTGACGTCGACGATGGCTTCGTCCGTATTGAAGTCATTTGCGTCATTGCCGCAACGTGGGTTGTCGATCACCACGTTATCGATGGCACAGGCTGGAGTCAGGCTGTTAACACATATTACCATCTCGTCGAGACTAGTGGAGGTTTGACAGCTAACGCTTCCATCCGAGCTAATGACTAAAATAATGCAGTCATTCGCGTTTACACTCGCGAAAGTCAAGCCGGTCAGGTCACCTTCCAGGTCATTCGCAAGCTGGGTGCCGGAAGCAGCTGAACCGGTCGGGCCACTGTATATATCCAGATCATCGAAAGAAGTTTCGATGTCTCCTGTCAAAAATTCGATGTCTAACATTGTAGCACCAGCGTCCGGACAAATTTCTGTCAGTACCGCTGCTGATTGAATGTTCCCGTAACAGGCCGTCTCTATGCGTTGACAATCGGTCATAACGCAAGCAGTCGTGTAGCTGATCGGCGTAAAACCATTACTGGCACAGGTGACCGAAATATCAGAATTAACGTAAAGACTGATACATTCGCCAGGCACCGGGCTAGTGAACTGTAGTCCGGTGAGATCTCCACCAGTGCCATAATCATCATAAATCTGAGTCCCCCCGCTGCCGGAGCCAACGGGGCCATAAAAAACCTGAAACTCGTCAAAAATATCTTCAACCTGGCCCGCCGTTATGGTTACCTGGATGGCCATGCCTGGATCCGGGCAAATGTCAACGGCAACGGGAATTAAGGCACTGGTTTGGTCGTAGCAGAAGGGTCCTCCACTAGAAGGGCACTGGGCGGATAACCCGGTGGTAGTAAGCAGGAGACTCCAAAGTAGCAATGCGGAGATTGAGCGGCCAACATTTTGCAGTCGGTTCATTCCTTTAGCACGGAGTGCTGCGGGTAAAGGTCGTTTCATGGTGTAAGATTATGATAAAACAAATCACGCGATACGTTCGAAAAAGCTGGCGTCGGTCATACGCCAAGAAATCTAAACTCTAAAGCCTGCTTGAAATTACAGAGGCAACTTAACCGGCTTTTGAGAGGACTAAAGTAATACATTCACGTTAAAAACACGGGAATCCGGCGAAAACTACCGGAATTCATGGAGGAATTTCCCCTTTATAGTAAAAGGCGGCCCCGCACGATTATTCGTACGGGGCCGCTCTTGGCTAGCGACCTCCTGATCGCTCGGTGTCAGTTTATGGAAGAGCGACCGGGAGGAGGTCGCTAACCAATTACTGCAGGATCATCTTCCGCGTAGCCGTGAAGCCCTCGGCGATGATCGTGTAGGTCAGTACACCGGATACGTTTCCGAGTTCCTGACGGGTGACCGTCTGTACATTGCGTCCGGCGGCAGCATCGATCTCGTAGCTGCGCAGCAGCTGACCGTTCTGGTTTTGGACTAACAAAGTAGCAGTGCCGGCAACCTCCAGATTGAAGGCGATCTGCGTCTGGGTAGCGAAGGGGTTGGGGCTGTTCTGGAACAACTCGCTTCCGGCCGTAGCGGCACTCACGAAGCTCAAACCAAGATCAGCAACACCTCCTGTTACCGGGTAGGCTTCCGTCGTCGTGATGCGGTCCGTCAGGCTCAGCACTTCGCTCAACTTAACGTCGGCAGAAGCGCGCAGCGTCAGCTCGAAGCCTTCTCCACCGGTGTGGCTGAAGGCAACAAGGCCACTGGCAGCTTGCGTCAGGTTGAAAGCCGTAGCGTTGGCGTCAGCCGCTACTACGTCGATGATCTCTACACCAGGAGCTACCTGAAAGGTACCCTGGAAGCCAGCTCCGTCCAGAGCAACCGGGATCGTTACCGTCTGAGCAGCAGCCAATACCAGGTCTTCGGAAATGATGGTCTCGCTTCCGCGTCCTTCACTCTCACCACCATTCGCGGGGCTTCCACTCAGGCTCAGCGCCGTCTGGTTGACGTTACCCATCTCGACGGCTACGAAGTCAGGAGCGACTACGTTGCCCTCCAGGTTGTTCTCCGTCCAGTTCTCCAGCAACTCGTCAGTGGCGTAGAAGCGCCAGCTGTTCGTGCTGCTGAACTCAGCGTCCAGTCCCAGGATCACCCGACGGATCGCGATGATGTCCAGGATGTTGACCGTCTGCTCCTGCGTTACGTCAGCAGCAAGCAACTGGTAGGTGTCCGTGATCTCCTGCAGGCCGAGGATATGGCGGCTGATGGCGATCAGGTCGGCGGTAGTTACCCGGCCCAGGTCGATACCTGGGTTATGGGTTGGTTCCAGCGTGTAGTCGTCGCCGGCCGTCAGTTCGGCGAAGCTGTACAGGCCACCGGCCGTGAAGGTCGCTCCGGTCATACCCGCGTCGCTCGTAATGTCGATTTGTACGTCGTTCAGCATCTCGTCGATCGGCGTCATGACCGCTCCGCTCAGGCTGCTGCCCGGGCCGTCGTTACAAACCGTCGGGTTGAAGGCCTGTACCAGCAAGCTCGTCAGACAGTAGTCCGCCTGCCCAGTCGCGTCGATGGCGTAGATCCGGATCGTCTGAGGACCCAGTTCGTCACAGCTCAGTACCAGACCGGTGTCCAGTGGGTTAGGAACCACCGGCTCCTCTCCGTCGATGTAGATGGCGTACTTCACCGGACCGTTACAGTCCGTCACCGGGCTGGCGATGAAGTCGCTTACCCAGATCGCAGCCATACCGCCACCTTCTCCGTCGGGCATCAGCGTAACCGTCAGGCCGTTGATACAGATCGGGGTCGGTGCTTTACAGTCGACCACTTCGAAGATCAGCAGATCGATCGCCGTGTTGCCACAACCGTCAGTAGC
>PDLQ01000129.1 GCA_002591745.1 Lewinellaceae bacterium SD302 | reverse complement strand
GGCGGTGGTACAGATGTAAGGGTAAGCTTTAAAAGGCAGCGAGCATAAAACTTTCTATCTTTTGGAGGTCCTAAACTCTGAAAGATGAACGAACTACGTTGTCCTCGCTGCCTATCGTCAAATATAATCAAGAATGGTCGGACTCACTACGGCAAGCAGAATCATAAATGCAAAGACTGTTCTCGACAATTTGTGAATAACTCTAGCCACTACATCACCGAAGATGTTCGAGGATTTATTAAGAATTCACTTATGGAAAGATGCAGCCTGAGAGGCATCTGCCGAATATTCGGAATTAGCCGGACTTGGTTGTTTGCTTTTGCCCGTTCTCATTGGCTACAAACACCTTCAGATTTAGGATTCAGTTCAAAAATGGAAAGTCGTTGTTCTAAAGCGTATCTCTTTGGTATTCAAGCGGATGAGATGTGGTCTTTTGTGCAACGTAGGGTAAATAAGCAATGGATATGGGTGATTTATGACCCTGAAAAGCAAATAACAATTTCCTGTTACATTGGTGATAGGTCAGAGAAGTCGGCCAAAGTGGTTTATCAAAACTTGCCAGAAATGTATCGAGACATCACTGTAGAAACGGATGATTGGCCAGCCTATGGAAAAGTTATTCCAAAAAATCTTCACCGAGTAGGAAAAGAGTATACCTATTTCATTGAAGGTTATTTCGCCGGGGTAAGAGCACGATGTAGTAGACTAGTAAGAAAGGCGTTGTCATTCTCAAAATCAGAGTACTGGCACCAAATGGCTGTCAGGTGGTGTTTGTGGCAGATGAACCTAGAACGTCACCCTTACATCTGAACCATCGTC
>PDLQ01000128.1 GCA_002591745.1 Lewinellaceae bacterium SD302 | reverse complement strand
TAATGGTTTTCTCTTGTAAGCAAGAAATAAGCACTACACTTAATATAATAATTACGGTAAATCTACTTAAAAACATATATTATAAAATTGACGATTATTCTAGGAAGAACTACATGATTAGAGTTGTTCGGTGCTAACTAACTGATAGTCAAAGATAGTTATCTTTGCTTGAAAAAGACAGAAATGGCTATCAGCTACCGTGAGATAAGAACAGATAGACAATGGAAAGCAGCTACGGGGTATTCAGAAAAGAATTTCCACCAACTCGTTAAACTCTTTTCATCTGCTTACGAGGAGTTTCATGAAACCACTCTAGAAGAACAACTGACTCAGAGAGATGACGATCCAAAATTCACGAGTTATGAGGATATGCTCTTTTTTGTCTTATACAGTTTAAAAAGTGGCCTGACCTATGACCTGATAGCCCTGAATTTTAACATGTCCCGATCGGTAGCATTCGAACAACAGGCCGCTCATATTGTGATTCTTCAGATGGCTTTAGATCGAAAGGGCCTACTACCAAAGCGATATTTTGAGTCGCTAGAAGAGTTACAAAAGCATTTTCAGGGCCACGACGAATTGATTATAGATGGAACGGAACAAAAACGCCAACGTCCTGGAAATCAAGAAGATCAGAAAGAAGACTACTCAGGCAAAAAAAAGCGCATACCATAAAAAGCACTATCATCTCGACTCCTGGGAGGCAGATTCTTTATGTTAGTCATCCTTACTGTGGAAGTGTCCATGACTACTCTATGCTCAAATCGGAATTCGATCCAAAAACGGCTAACTGGTTTGAAGACAAAAGGGTTTGGATAGATTTAGGCTA
>PDLQ01000127.1 GCA_002591745.1 Lewinellaceae bacterium SD302 | reverse complement strand
GGATTAACGTAGAGTACCGTGGTGTCCATGTCCAGGATGTTGTCGCCGTCGGCGTCCCGTGGGATCACGTAAGCGTCGTCGATCGTGTTGTACTCACACCAGTTGATCACTTCGTAAACCACCCGTACTTTGTAGCACTCGTCAGCAGTAGCCGTGAAAGTGTCGATGGTCGTAGAAATAGCGATCAGGTCACAGCCATTCTCTTCGAAAGTAACGCCGTTGTAGTCCTGGTCGATACACTGGTCGTTCTCCTCGTCTCCAGGGAATACGATGGTGTAGTCGTGGATACCGATTACCGTGATCAACTGAGAACAGTTGGGAGGAGAAGTGAAGCCTTCGGCGTCAGTTACCGTGAAGCCACGCTGGATAGTACCAACGCCACAGCTGTTGCGGTCGTCGAATACCGTCTGGGTAACGGTCGGGTTAGGACAGTTGTCCAGGCCGGTAGCGGCACCGAACTGAGCGTCCAGCAGGGCGAAGGTTCCAACGGGGTCGTTGATAACTTCCAGGTTCAGGTCCTGTGGGAAGTCCTGCGCCAGGTCGGCACAAGAAACGGTCACGGGAGCTGGTGGGATACAGATCGGAGCAGTTTTGTCCTCTACCAATACGTCCAACCAACAGAAGTTGACATTGTCAACCAGTGGGTTGTAGATACCATCGCCGTTAGCGTCGTCAACGACACGCAGTTCGATCTCTACCGTGCCCAATTGATCACAGGTCAGCGTGTGGCATTCCTGGAACTGGTTCAGTGGATCGAATGGAGAAACAGCTACACCATTGACCTCGGTCAAACGGATGGTCAGGTCGATGTCGGAACAGTCGTCATAAGAAGCAGCGTTCACGTC
>PDLQ01000126.1 GCA_002591745.1 Lewinellaceae bacterium SD302 | reverse complement strand
GAGCGAGAACATCCAGCATCATTTGTACTCGCCTCAAAGAATCATAATGGCAATTTCGGAAATGGGCAGCTGCCCGTTTTTACCAGGCGTGTTGTATAGAACGGGAGCGCCAACGCAGCCCGCCGATTACTAATCGGCTCGGATCGAAGATACGAACTTATCCTCGCGAGCATGTGACGCTCGAAGCGCCAAACTCTACAATCGGCGGGTTGACGGTGGCGCTATGTTCCGCGCATTTATTTTTTGTAGTAATATATAGTTCCTTTACCTTTCCCTGATTGACGTATAAGATTTTCATTTTTCAAATACAGTACATCTTTTCTGATTGTATGTATGTTCTCTTCTTCAAATGATTTATCAATATCAGACATCTTGACTGGCTCATTAGCTTTTATAAAGTCTAGAATCTTAGATTGTCTGGTTGTTAAATATGATTTAGTATTTTTGATTTCTGAAAATCTAGATTCTAATATGTCAATAGACTCATGCAGCATTTTCAAAAAGTAAATTACCCAGCTCGATATATTTTCACTTTCTGAATACCGATTCTTTTGTCCGTCCATTAATACTCTGTAATATTCTTTTTTCCGCTTTTCAATTTCGGTTTCCATTGATGCATAATTCATGAAATCATATCCATTTCTCAACAGAAGTAAAGTAGTTAATAGTCTAGATAGTCTTCCATTTCCATCTTGATAAGGGTGAATAGATAAAAATTCGTAAGTAAACGTAGCAATGACGATTAATGGATGGTAATCCTTTGGACGATGGTTCAGATGTAAGGGTGACGTTCTAGGTTCATCTGCCACAAACACCACCTGACAGCCATTTGGTGCCAGTACTCTGATTTTGAGAATGACAACGCCTTTCTTACTAGTCT
>PDLQ01000125.1 GCA_002591745.1 Lewinellaceae bacterium SD302 | reverse complement strand
CCATTGTAGTCCGGCTCGACACATTGGTCGCTCTCCTGGTCGCCGGGGAAGACCACCGTGTAGTCGTGCAGACCGATCACGTTGATCGTCTGTACACAGCCCGGAGGAGCCGTGAAGCCTTGAGCATCCGTTACCGTAAAGGTCCGGGTGATCAGGCCTACGCCACAGCTGTTGCGGCCGTCTACCACCGTTTGGGTAACGATGGGGTCCGGACAGTTGTCCAGGCCGGTGGCCACACCGAACTGGGCGTCCAGCAGGGCGGCCGTACCAACGGGGTCCACGGCGAACTCCACGTTCAGGTCTTGAGGGAAGTCGCTGGCCAGTTCGTTACAGGCAATCGTCTGGGGGGCCGGCGGGATACAGATCGGGGCGGTCTTGTCCTCCACCAGGATGTCCAGCCAGCAGAAGTTGCTGTTGTCCACCAGCGGGTCGAAGTTGCCGTCGTTGTTCGCATCGTCCGTTACTCTGAGTTCGATCTCCACCGTACCCAGTTGGTCACAGCTCAGCGTGTGGCATTCCTGGAACTGGTTGAGCGGATCGAAGGGAGAGAGTGGAACGTCGTTGACCTCCGTCAGGCGGATGGCCAGTTCGATGTCCGAGCAGTCGTCATAGGAAGCGGCGTTGACGTCCTCAGCGCAGATCTGGGCGATGCCGCCGGTCGTGCCGATGGGGCCACCGATGCTCACGTTGAGTCCGTCTTCGCAGATGGCTACCGGGGCGGTCTGGTCACCGATCAACAGTTCTACGTCGATCTGGGAGAAGTTCCCGCAGTCGTCGACGGAGGTGTAGCGGATCAGGTGCAGACCCGCGGGGATGCCGCCGTTGATCGTCAGCGTCAGTTCACCGACGTTGTAGGGGCCGAAGCCCAGGGCCAGGGTGTCGCC
>PDLQ01000124.1 GCA_002591745.1 Lewinellaceae bacterium SD302 | reverse complement strand
ACATGACGATCGACTTTGGTTTCGTGCCGACGCTGAGCGTAGGGTCTACGGTCTTCTACGACCAGGACAACGACGGCGAGCAGGATGAGGACAACCCGCTGGAAGCCGGTATCGACAGCGTAGCCGTAGTACTTGTTCAAGTACTGGAAGATGTGAACGGCATGGACAGCCTGGTAGTACTGGATACGACTTTCACGGACGAGGAAGGCAACTACCTCTTCGACAGCCTTTCTCCGGGCGACTACCAGATTTTAGCGGCTGCTCCGGAAGACGCCCAGACGAACTCTGATGGCTCAACGCCAGCGGATGACGACGTGGACGGTGTCGATGATGCCGAGCAGGTGATGCCTGGTGACACAGCGAGCACGGGTACCTTCACGCTGAGCGTGGGCGATGAGCCAACTGGAGACGAAGAGGACTTCCAGGGTGGCGATCAGGACGAAGACAATGACGGCAGCGGCAACATGACGATTGACGTGAGCTTCGTTCCCGACCTGAGCATCGGTAGTACAGTGTTCTACGATCCGAACGACGATGGCGTACAAGACCTGACGGACCCACTGGAAGGTGGCATCGCAGGTGTTGTGGTTGAACTCTACAGTGACCTTGACGGCGACGGCGTAGCGGAGACCCTGGTGGGTACGGATACGACGGATGCCGAGGGTAATTACTTCTTCGACATGCTGCCCGAGGGTGACTACCAGGTGGTGATTCCAACCCCGGACGCTAGTGCTCCAAGCTCTTCCACTGGGACTAACGAAGTAGCAGGGAATGACACGGACACGGACCTGGATGACAATGGTGACCAGGCCAACTCCGGAGATCAAGTGAGCAGCAACGTCTTCCCACTGACGGCTGACAACCAGCCGATCGAGGATGCTGCCAACCCTGGCGCTTCTCAGGATACTATTGGTGGTGGCGATGCCGACGGCAACATGAC
>PDLQ01000123.1 GCA_002591745.1 Lewinellaceae bacterium SD302 | reverse complement strand
CAGGCACCCTAAATATAATTTCTTACAATAGATTCATCTTATATCAACTGAATTCCCTTTAAATATCTTGTTTTAGTATTAGTCATTTTGCATTTGAGAAGTGGAAGTTGCGCGGAACGGGAGCGCCAACGCAGCCCGCCGATTTCACATCGGCTCGGATCGAAGATACGAACTTATCCTCACGAGCATGTGACGCTCGGAGTACACGCTACCCTATCGGCGGGTTGACGGTGGCGCATTGTTCGCCGCATATATTCCCACCAATATTAAAATTACAAATTTATAAATAAAGACAGTAAATGTTCCACTAAAACTACTCCATCAAAAGTTTCTTAGTCTCTTCATCAAATGTATAACCGAAACCACTATGATGACACGTATGACATGGATCGCCGACTACAGTTTGAAAATACGAAATGAAAACCTTCCCATCTTTAACCCATTTATATCTTGGTTTTCCAAAAGCTTTTACAAACGAATTGAAATTATTTAAATATTCAGTATTATATATTTTCAAACTATTCCTTTTCAATAAGAGATATAAACTATAAGAGTAAATATAGTTCTCATTTCCATTTTCCTTCAAGAGATGTCCATTTTTAAGATAAAGATATAACTCATTCCAATCTTTTTTTAAAGGTAAAATTTCTTTGTTAAAAAATTTCGTAAACTTCACATTAGACTCTCCGCTTAAATTGAATTTAAATGGCTTTACAGTAGACCCACACGAGTAAAAACAGTAAAGATTAAATAAAATACAGGTTTAATTTTCATAATTTCATAAATTTGCGAAATACCACTAACTGTCTACAACAATTTTTTAACTTTAAAACTGCCGTTTAGCAAACGTGTTATAACAATATTAATTTAAATATTCAAATCAGAATAATCCCTTAATACTAAACTAAATTGGTATTAAATTTCTCTAATCGCCAATTTTC
>PDLQ01000122.1 GCA_002591745.1 Lewinellaceae bacterium SD302 | reverse complement strand
CGGATATTTTTTGGGGTGGGATGTTAGCAAAAATGACGTCAACTATTGCCTGATGGACCATCATGGCGACATTCGCTGCGAAGGGAAGATCGACAATAAGGTCAACAAACTCAAAAAAAACATTAAAGTGTTGTTGAGTAAGCAAATGATTGACCCCCGCTCAGTCTTGGTTATCGTGGAGAATACGGGGCTTTTCGGCACCTATCTGCTCAGGGCATTGCATGATCTCGAACTGGCCACGGTATTGGAAGATGCCGCTAGAATCGGCAAGGCCAACGCTCGGCAGCAGGATAAGACGGATCGCCTGGATGCTCAGATCATCGCTCGCTACGGTTTAGAGAAGGGGTATTGTCTCTCTTTATGGGAACCGGAGTGTGAGCTTATGGCAAAGCTAAAGCAGCTTCACCGAAGACGTAAAATCCTGGTCAAGACCCGTCGCAGTCTTCAGTTGAGCCACCAAGAAAGTACGAAGTTCGAGCAGACCCGATTGCCGGGTTCGGTAGAAGAAAAGTACCACGCCATCCTCGCCGACAAAAAGCAGCTGATCGATCAAATCGACGATGAGATTACCAAGCTGATCCTCGAAGATCCGCAAAAAGCGCATCTCTATCGCATTACTCGTTCCGTTAGCGGAATGGGGCCTAAGAACACCTTGGTCGTATTGTTATGTACTAACTTCTTCGACAAGATATCGACAGCTAAGGCTTGTTGCAATTACGCTGGACTGAGACCTATAATCAGAGAGTCCGGGTCTTCCGTCAGAAAGCGAAAAAGGGTCAGTAAACAGACTAACAAAGAACTAAAGACGGCGTTTCACCACGCTGCTTTTTCCATGTTCTCTAAAAAAGGCCATTTCAAGGACTTCTATGAGCGAAAAATCAGTCAAGGCAAGACTCACTTGCAAGCTATCAACGCAATCAGAAACAAAATTTGCAGAGCGCTTTATGCTTGCATCAAAAATGAT
>PDLQ01000121.1 GCA_002591745.1 Lewinellaceae bacterium SD302 | reverse complement strand
TTGAATAGTAACATCGCCCAACTAAACCTTTAATGTACTTCCATACCCTTTCGATCAAATTTAGGTTGGGCGAATAACTGGGCTGAAATTCCAAGATGATATTGAGCTTTCTGGCGGCGTCTTTTACGAACTGACAATGCTGGTATCGGGCATTGTCCATCATCAGATGAAGTTTTCTTTTTCGGTCCGGATAATGATGCTGGCGCAGCCACTTTAGGAACTCCACAACATACTCGGCGTCAACACTTCCCTCACCATGATTGGTCAGTACTCGACCAGAGATCGGGTCGTATGCGCCATACACATTCAGGCGTTGTCGCCCATTACCAGTAGCCTTATACTTGGGTTGGTTCGTCCACATGAAACTGCAAAATTTACCGTAGACGAAGTGAGCCGCGTCGCAAAATGCCATGTCAATCTTACCCTTGTGGGCCTTTCTATGCAGTAAAGCTAGATGTTTGACCCATCGCTCTTGGTTCGCTAACCACTCTTCCAGCTTTTTGGCATTGCCCGGAAAGGGGTTAACCTTCAAGTGACGAAAGCCAAGGCGGTGTAATAACTTACGGGCACTTTCCTTAGAGGCGTGGTAGTCAAAGTTGTCTGCCAACCATTGCCGAGCTTGTTGAAGGGTGTGCAAAGAAGCCTTCTTTAGCTTGGTGCGTACTTGATCAAATCGATCTGTCAAGGAATGTTTGAGGCTACCTGCAGGTACCGAAAGTATCCGAGCAAGACCACCATCATTGTACATCTCCACAATATTGGTTGCCGAGTTAGCATGGCAATCAGCGACCACGGCCGTATCGCCTGGGCTAAATCCTTTATGACGCATCCACAGTACCAATAAGCGCGTACGGACGCTCGGACAGGTGTGAGAATTTTTCTCTTTCTTTATGGTCTCGATATCAGCATTGCTGAGGTTGAGGGGAAGCATATGGATGGAGTGTGGTTACCCCAAAAATATAGCTTCCCACCTTTTCACAAATTCTTGGTTGTTCTACTATA
>PDLQ01000120.1 GCA_002591745.1 Lewinellaceae bacterium SD302 | reverse complement strand
TGGCAAATTGGCGATGGAGCCGACTTTTAGCACAAATGTTGAATAGAATTACTAATCTTCAACATTGCACAAAAGTTCAATAGAAGTACTTCACCGGCTCTATTGCCAATTTGTTTGTTATGTGCCGTTTTATTCCATTTTATACATTTAACAATTGCTGAAACGTAAAGTCGGGTTTAAACATTTCAATTTCGTTTTGAGTTGATTCTTCTTGTGCTTCTTTGCCATAGATAAACATTTGCTGTTCATAATTTTTAACAGCCTCTTCAATGCTATTAAATTTTCCATCGGCTAGATTATCAGACAATATCAAGGCATCCACCAACCCACTATTTACTCCCTGCCCTGCAAAAGGCGGCATCAAATGTGCGGCATCCCCAATCATTGTTATGGGTAATGGGCGCTTGCTTTTCCAAGGCTTTTCTAAAGGAAATATCCGTGTAGCCAATCCTACAAATGACAACGTCGTATGAATCAATTCTTTGTAGCGTTCGTCCCAATCGGAAAATTCTTTCAGAAGAAAATCAACGACACTATTTCTGTTTTGAAAATCTACCTGCGTTTGGTTTTTCCATTCATCAGGTGTTTTAAAACTTATTCCAAAATGCAATGCACCATTATTATTGGGGTTAGCAAATAATAAATTACCTTGGTGAGATGCCATTAGCCGGTTTCCATTGCATAGCTGAAAAAATCCAGGACAGTTTATCTCTGGTTGATGAATATCGGCTTGTATATTGAAAGTACCTGTTTCTTCAACTTCCGTGTCGGTAACAAATTTTCTTACCTTGGACATCCCGCCATTGGCAAGAATAACCAAATCTGCTGTTTCACTCGGTTTATTCTCAAAAGTTAGTGTCCACTTCTTCTTACCAGGTTCAAGCATAACAAGTTTTCTATCCCAAATAACCGTGTCGTTTTCTAAACTATTCAACAAGATAGCCCTTAAGTCATTTCTGTTTATTTCAGGATTGTCAAATCGATTTTCGGGCTTTACATTTTTTGTGGATAAAATATTGCCTTTTT
>PDLQ01000012.1 GCA_002591745.1 Lewinellaceae bacterium SD302 | reverse complement strand
TTTTTCAACATCGACTTCAGAACACGAAGTTGATTATTTAAAAGCCAAAGTTCAGCACTTGCAGTATTTGCTGAGGAGAGCGGCGGCATGAAACAATCAATCACCGCTAAAGTCAAGCTTAGAGCTTGTTCGGGATTTCCGATTTTGGACTACGAGTGAATTCCTAAACAAGCTCTTAGCGTTCTCGTGACTTGATTTTTAGTTTTACCGATCAATTATCGGTTAGTTTTTAGATTAAACATCAGCAATGAAAAAATTAATAAAGCGCCTCGCGCCGGTTCTTCTGGCGTTTATATTTCCCCTATTACTTTTTGCTCAACCAAAATTTAAGTACGGAAAGGTTTCAGCTGATGATCTGGCGATGACCGAGTTGGCTTCCGATACCTCCGCTGCGGCCTGCATTCTTTACCACAAAAGCACGGTTTTTTTCGAAAATCAGGGGCAGCCCACGCTGGTGCAGGATGTAGAAAAGCGCATCAAATTGTTCAAACGCAGTGCCTTTGAAGAAGCTGATCTGACCTTCTATTTCAGCGACGAGTACGAGACGATCACTGAGGTGAATGCTGCGATCCACCTGCCCGACGGGGAAGAAATTAAATTGAAGAAACGGGATTTTATTTACGCCGATCATACGGATGGTCTACGTACGCTCCGCTTCACTTTCCCCAGAGTAGAGGAAGGAGCTATACTCGAATATCGGTATCGCCGGAGAGATCAGGGACTGGCGACACTGCCTAAGTTCTATTTTCAGGAAAAGCATCCCGTACGCTGGGCGGAATACGAAGCCGATATACCGGAATATTACAACTACGTCAGTCTTACCGGGGCAAACCATAATTGGGCGATCAACAGTGACGAGACCCTGAATCGTACGAATACGGAGGGTGACAATATCAATGTTCGCAGATTGCACTACGCCACTGAAAATCAGCCTGCTTTTGTAGAAGAGACTTACGGAAATAATCAACTGGACTATCTGCCACAGACGCACTTTCAGCTCGTCTCGGTCACCTACCCGAACGTGAGAGAAAGATATTACATTACTTCTTGGTTCAGTCTGGCAAAATCGTTGGAAGATGATCTGAACTTCGGACGGAAATTCAATAATCGGGCGGATATCAAATTGCCTTGCGAGACTATCGAAAAGTTGCTAAAACCGGGTATGAGCGAAACCGAAAAAGCTACGGTGGCCTACCGGGAAATCGGCAACCACATGAATTGGAATGAGGTCTACCGAATTATGACCGACGACCGATTGAATACCTGCTGGCAGAAGTCATCCGGTAGCTCGGCCGAGATCAACATGATCCTACTCGGTGTACTGAAAGAACTGGATATTAAAGCCAGCCCGATTCTGGTTTCTTTGCGTAACGAGGGGATGCATATCCAGACTTACCCGATCTTCGACCAATTCGATCACCTGATGGTACTGGCCGAGTTAGACGGTAAAGAAGTTATTATGGACGTCAATGATCCCTACCGGGCACCCGGTTTGCCACGTTTCGACGCTTTAAACGAATTCGGCTGGGTAGCAGATGCCGATGCGCCACGCTGGATATCCATCTCACCGCCCAAAGCTAACCGTACCGTTATGTCAACCATCTCTCTTCAGGAAGACGGTATGGCAAAAGTGCATTTGCGTGCCCGCTTACAGGGCTATTTCGCTCAGGAAGGCCAGGGAATGCTGCAGGAAGTAGAAGAAAGTAATGGTCCGCTTTTCTCCAGGATCATGGAAAGCTTTCCGGAAGCGGAACTTGAAAATCGGACAATTTCAGAAACGGAAGAATTATACGATCCGCTGGAAATGGAACTGGACGTAATCTTGCCACTCGGGATGGCCAATGGTGAGTACATGTACGTAATGCCCATCGTTTTACCGGGCATCGACGAAACCCTCACCGACGCGGAAGAACGCACTATGCCGATTGATCTCGGTTATCGTTGGAAGGACAGATACATTGCTACTTTGAAGCCACCCACGGGATACGCCGTAGAGGAATTGCCGGAAAGCCAGGTAGTAAGTTCCGAAGACGGGAAAGTAAACATCAAGTACACCGCTGCCGCCGCTAACGGTGAAATCAGAATCATTTATACGATCGATATGGACAAAGCGGTATTCCCGGCCAAAGAATATGTAAGTATCAAGGCCCTGTACGAAAAGGCCCTTGAATTCCAGGAAACACCGATCGTTCTACGACGTGCGAAAAAATAAATTTACTTAACCCTATGGCTCTAAGTTGAGGGACTGGAACCCATATTAACCACCTGTTTTAACTATGCGTTTTCTCTTACTCCTGCTGCTTATTAGCAGCACAATACCTAGTGTATTTGCCCAAAAAGATTTTCGTTTCGGCAAGATCGACAAACAAGATCTGGCTATGACCGAGTTGGCTTCCGATACTTCCGCAGGCGCTTACGTTCTGCACCACAGCAACGTAATCTTTTACAGCTTGAACGATATTCCAACGATGATGCGCACGGTTAACCGCCGGGTCAAATTGCTCAAAAGAAGTGGTTTTAACGAAGCTGACATCTCTATTTATTATCATCCGGATAGCGAAAAAATAAGTGGACTCAAAGCCGCTATTCACTTGCCGGATGGCGAAACGATCAAACTGAAGAACAAGGACTTTATCCGGGAAGATTACTCCGAGCAGACCAGGGTGATCAAATTCACTTACCCCCAGGTGACCGAGGGGGCGATCATCGAGTACACCTACAGCCATTCCGACGAAAATTTTACTATCGTTCCTGCTTTTTATTTTCAGGAAGATGTACCGGTCCGCTACGCCCAGTTTCGGGCCACGATTCCCCAATATTTTCATTACGTGAGCCTGAGTAACGCCACCGGGGCGTGGACGGAATCCAGTAACGACGTAGTGAATGATGTAGTTAGTGGAACCCAAATGCGGGTGGTGAAAATGAAGTACGCCCTGGAAGACGTGCGGGCGTTCACCGACCAGCCCTACACGAATAATCTGAGTGATTACCTGCCCCGTATCCAGCTACAGTTGAAAACCATCATGCCGCCCAACGGAGAGAAGCACGACGTCATTTCCTCCTGGGAAAACCTGGCCAAGGATTTGGATGGTTTTGCCTGGTTTGGTAAGAAGTATAACAACCGCAACGATGTAAAGAAACCCCTGGAATCTATCCAGCCAATAGCCGCGGATGAGACTAAAGAATATGATAAAGCACTGGTGGCCTACCGCTACATTGGGCAGCACATGAATTGGGACGGGTACTACCGCATCAGCAGCGATGACCGGCTGAACCAGTGCTGGGATAAGGCCACCGGTAATTCTGCGGAGATAAATATGATCCTGCTGGGCGTGCTTCGCGAAATGGGGATTGAGGCCCAACCATTGCTGGTTTCCCTGCGTGACCGCGGTGCCCACGTGATGACATATCCCATTTTCGACCAGTTCGATCACCTCATGGTATTGGCCCGGCTGGACGGAAAGGAGATGATCCTGGACGTAAACAACCCCAACCGCGAGATGGGGCTGCCACGCTTCAAAGCACTGAATGGCTACGGCTGGGTAGCGGACCCGGAGAAGCCGCGCTGGATTGAGGTCAACGTCCCGAAAATGAGCAAAACGGTAGTGGCCGAAATCGCCATCGGAGAAGATGGAGTGGCAACCGTAGACGCCCAGGCCCGGATGATGGGATACCACGCCGAGTCTGGCCGCAACAACCTGCAAGCCAAAGAAGATGAGAACGAAGGACCGATCATGCGGGAGATCACCAGTATTTTTCCCGAGGCGGAATTCGTGACTCGCGAGGTAGAGGAAGACGAAGATCCTTACGCCCCCTTGAAGCTCAAAGTACAGGCCAAGGTGCCCCTGGCCCAGGTAATGGACGATTACATCTACGTAAGCCCGGTGGTCTATTATCCCCTGGAGGAAGGGCTGGTTGATACGGAGAATCGTTTGGCTCCCGTAGACCTCGGTTACCCGACTAAATATCGTTACATCGCCAAGATCAAAATTCCCGAAGGCTACAAAGTGGACGAAGTTCCCGAAGGAAGTCGCCTGCGTTCTGAAGACGGCGGAGTTTCGGTTACCTACAGCGCCCTGGTGGGTGAGGAAGAAGTGAGCCTCACTTATTTTATGGAGTTGAGCCGGGCTACTTTTTCGGCCCAGGAATATTACACGCTTAAAGAGATTTTCGAAAGGGCAATCGAGCTGCAGGAAAGCCCCATTGTTTTTCGGAAAGTTGAATAGGAGGATTTTGGCTAACAAGGTAGCAGTGCTACTTTGAAGCATAAACGATTACTACCCGTGGCGAACAGTAAAGCCAGGGAACGGACGTATGTATTTAAAATGACCAATATCACCAGCTAATGACTTTCTTTCTAAAAACCTCGGTTTCTTTACTCTTTTTACTCTCCTTTGGGTTATCTGCTCAAACACAAAACCTGTCTTACCACATTGCGCTGATTCCGGACAGCCTTAAGGAGAATGCCCGTTCGGTTGTGCGTCACCACCGAACGGATTACCGGGTGACTAACGATAATCATTCGGGGATGACCGTTAGCCGGGCCGTGACCCTACTCAAGGGAGGAACGAGTGAGAACGAGTTGGTTTTGCATTATGATGAAAACACAAAGATCAGCCAGCTCAAGATCACGCTTTACGATGCCAATGGAAATCTGATCCGCGACGTCCGTAAAAATGAAATCAACGATTATATGGCCGTGGGCGGTGGGCAATTTTATACCGACAGCCGGGTGAAATATGTCACCGTAGATCATTCCACTTATCCCTATACGATAGAATATGAATACGAGGTGAAGTACAAAAATTTTGCCATCGTTTACTTCCCGCGTTTCTTTCCTCAGGATTTCGAGCAATCCGTTGTACAGTCCACTTTTCACGCTGATTTGCCGGGTGACAATGAATTATTCTACGACCTGAATCTTTTGGAAGAGCCGGAAATCTCGACCGCTGGTGGCAGAATAACCTATAACTGGAACGTCAGCAGCCTCCGGGCCAGGGCATCCGAACCTTACGGTCCGAACAGTTCTATAGCTCTGCCAAACGTGCGGACCGTTCTAGGTCGCTTCGAGATCATCCCGAACGTCAAATCCACCTTCGAGAGCTGGGACGAGTTTGGCCGGATGATGAACCAATTGATGGCCGGTCGTGATGAATTACCGGCGGAACTATCGGGTGAAGTACGCCGGACGATCAACGAATTATCGACCGATCGGGAAAAGATCGTGGCACTTTATCGCTTTATGCAAGACCGGGTTCGCTACGTAGGCGTACAACTCGGCATCGGTGGATGGCAGCCCTTCAGTGCCACCTACGTAGAAGAGAATCGTTACGGAGATTGCAAGGCTTTGTCTAATTACATGAAATCAATGCTGAGTGATATCGGGATTGAAGCTTACCCGACCCTGATCTATTCGGGGCGGGAACATTACGCCGTGCGGGAGGATTTCCCGACCTCGGCATTCAACCATATGATTCTTTACGTTCCTTCCGAAGACATGTACCTGGAATGTACCAGCAACTACCTGCCACCGGGCTACCTGTACGAACAGACCCTGGACCGTAACGTACTGTTGATTACGCCGGAAGGTGGTCAGTTGGCCCGTACTCCCGCGGTCGAGCCAGCCGATCACGGTCACTTGCGTACCCAGCGTTTGCGGCTCGCCGAAAATGGTTCTGCCAAAGTGGAGATCAATACCCGTTACGTTGGTGCTCGTCATGAGCGTTTACGTTATCTGCACCGTTCCTTATCCAAAAAAGAATTTAAGGAGTATCTACACGAGGAGGAGCATATTCCGGACGTCACCGGTAGCAAATACGCGGTTGAGGTGTCTCAATCCGAACCGTTCGTAGATTTGACCTACGCCACGGAATTGCCCCGTTACGCCCGGAAAATGGGTAAACGTTACTTCGTCCCCCTCAATAAACTTTTTGCTTTTGATAGCCGACCGGACGCCGAAGAAGAGCGGGATTTCGCGGTGGTTAACAAGCACGGTCGCTTTCTGGTAGATACCGTTTACCTGGAATTGCCCCAGGGACTGAGCCTGGAATCAAAAGGAGAAGATAAAATTGACATCGAACACGCTGCGGGTGAATACCACGCTGAAATCACGCAGACCGGCAACCAGCTGCGCTGGGTGCGCACCCTCAAAATATTACCAGTCAATTTGCCGCCGGAAGAGTACGCGGGATTCCGCGATTTCTATTTGAAAGTTGGCAAAGCGGACCGCCGGCAACTGGTTTTCAAGTCAGTCACGCGTTAGCGATCTTTTCGCTTGTAGCCCTCTACGAGTTTTACCACCCGCCGATAGCTGAGTAACCCGTCGTCGACCCCCTGAGCCTTTAAATAGGCATCGTAGGCCACATCCCTGATCTGCGGCATAATATCCGGATACAACCGCTGGTTTTCAATGATGGCAATGATGTCCCGTCTAATGCCCGGTGCCAGCTCTTCGTGGTAGAATTTCGTGTACCCTTCCCGGTCTACGGATAACCATTTGCGCGCCAGCTCCCTCCAGTAATGGAGTTGGAAAGCATAGCGTAGTAATGGATCTTCGGCGTAATTGCCCGCCCGCCAGGACCAAAAAGAGCAGGTACCCTCTTCGCCGAAACCGTAGGCGTGCGCCAGTTCGTGCGCCAGAATGGGACCTTTGATCAAAGGGTGATTGCCCGCATCAACATTACCCTCTGCCGCCCAGGGCCAATAGACGCCCGAGGCGCTGAAGCGTAAAATGATTCCCTTAGGGGCTAGTATTCTGCCCCGAGGCCGGCCGGGAACAGGGTAGCCATCGGCAATTAATGCCTGTTTAACTAGGGGGCGGATCAATGATTCCCATTCGGCCGGGCTTCGGTCCAGTTGCATGGCAGTAGTGTCTTCGCCCGCATAAATGGCCCGCGCACTGGCCACTTCAATTGCTCCGGCCCTGACCGAATCAATGAGTTCCTCCAGCGGCATTTCGTAGGTGGTGAAATCCAGTTGTCGCTCTACTGGCAGTCGGCCATAATTGAAACCCCAACACCACAAGAAGGCGACCGTCAGCCAACTGCCGAAAACCAATAGATTGCGGGAGGCTACTAACAATTTTTGGCCAATACCTGACTGTCGGCGGATGTGTCTGATCCACCAGACGATTAATAGCGCTACGACCAGCCAGAACAAGAAAAAGAGCGGAAGGGGAGACCAGCCCAGGCTGTAGTCCCAGATCCATCTGAACCACCCGAAGATGCCTCTGGAATACCATTGTTCAATACTTTCCGGAGGAGTGATCCAACGCAGGAAAAGGCTGATCACAAGCACCACTAGCGCAATGATCAATCCGGTTCCGGGGCTTTTACGAATGTTGAGAAACGACATACAGTGCTACCAACGCCAGACCATTCGAAACTGTTTGCGCCTTGGATGCGTTTAATAAAAGGTTGCGTATTGCAATCTCAATAAAATAAACATTTTTAATTATGGCATTCGAATTAACCGATGCAAACTTCAAAGAAGAAGTGCTGGATAAAAGCGGTGTAGCCGTAGTAGACTTTTGGGCGGAATGGTGTGGCCCTTGCCGCATGATTGGTCCGATCATCGAAGAATTATCTAACGACTACGAAGGAAAAGCCCTCGTCGGAAAAGTTGACGTTGACGCCAATTCCGAGGTCAGCATGAAATATGGCATCCGTTCCATTCCTACCATCCTCATTCTCAAGGACGGAGAAGTAGTTGATCAGCAGGTCGGTGTTGCTACGAAGCAAGCCCTGGCCGAGAAAATCGAGAAGTACCTTGTTGCTGCTTAATTTCAGTAAAACATCAGAATAAAGCGACGGCTCCGAAAGACATTTCGGGGCCGTTGCTGTTTTAAACGCATAGTTAGTCCATCGAACAATCGTCCATATTATAGGTGACGATGGCTGACCGAATTTGTTCTCTGTCCCGCTCCACCTCTCCGGCCTTGATCGAAGCCTGGAGGCGGGGACAATCTTCAAAAATTTTGGCAAAAGCACTTTTCCAGTTGGCCCAGCGCGGGTTGCTGAAGTTCAGGGATACGTCCTTGCCATTCGGGCGGATGATGTAAAGGGTACGGGGATCCGAATCGTCGGGGTAGAAGGCCTGTAGTTCCATCAGCTTCATTTTACCATCTTCCAGTACCCGGTAGAAATTATTCAGGAGTTTGCCCGTTACCAAGCCTGAGCCCAAACGGTCGCTGACGTAATGGTAGGCATCAAAGCGCATCTCCTTCAACGCACGCGGGCTTACTTCAACGTAGTTGCCACCCTGGTCGGTGAAGCGTACGTTTCGAGGTCCGAAATTGTGCCGCAGCAGGTCGCGTTCGGTATAGGAGAATGTACCTTCCACCCGGCCGTATTCCCGGTGAATGATGTAGCCAGGAGTTTCCAGCGTTACCACCTCGATGGTAACCGGAGCGATATCTCCGTAGGTCGGGTTATTCGGTCCCTGAGTATCACTGAGATCACGTAATGGATAATGGCGGCTACCGTTGGGGTATTGCCCCAGCGACTCTTTAGCGTCACCCGCCATCCGTTGGATGCTGCGGCAACGGTCTTTGTTCCAGTTTACTTGATTTTCCAATTCCTCGGCGCGGCGGCTGGCGGAGTCAAAGTCTTCGAGGGCGTAGTCGACAACGGCAAGGTTGAAGGCGGCACTGTGGAAGTACTTACGCTCTTTTTTGTTGCCGGGGTCGTAATTGGCGATTTGATCGTTCCAGAAGGCGATCTGGGCTTCCAGCTGTTTGCGCAGGTCTTTGGCGGAGGGAGGAACATCGGCACTCATGCCGCTGAGAATTCCGTGGGCGGTCATAACACTGGTTTCCCATGCTTCTGCATCATCCGCTTTTTTACCGGCGGGGTACTCGAAAAACAGATTTTCTTTGCCTAACCTTACGTCAATTTGCTTGCACAGACGGTCATTCAGGTCACGGGTGGCTTTTTCGACCTGGGTCTTGGCCAGCTTCTGGCTTTCGGTTTTTAATGCTTTACGTAACCCTTTCAGCATTTCAGCTTTGGAACGCATGGCTTTGGTCGGATAGCGGAACGTTTGAGCTTTGCTGCCGTATATACTTTCATAAATGACTCCACCATTCATGTCTTCCACACGGATGCTGATCGGAAAGGTCCAGGGCAACTCCTGCCAATAAGTGGTGGTTTTGACCACCGTGCCATCTTTCTTTTTAGTTTCCGTGGTCTTGCTTTTGGTTTCGCCGAGATCAATTTCGAAGCTGCCCAGATTGTAACTGATCCGCAGGTGACCACCGCTGAGCAGACGCTTGAAATTTCTCAAATTCAGTTTACCGCCCACTTGGGCTTCGGTTAGTCCGAGTTCAAGTAACTGAGTCCTGTTCTGATTGACCGTAGTTGTGTAAGTCGTCAGCTCGGCGTCGAGTGGTTGTTCGGGCGGAATCTGGTAAGCTAGTTTTAGGGTTTTCTCTTTTACTTTTTGTCCGCTCAGGGTAGTGGTGAAAAACAGAATTGGTAGTAGGAAAAGAATAAAGCGCATGTGAAAAAGGGTGTTTGGTTAAATCTTTTGCTTCGTTCGATTCGATAGTGGGAAGCTCAATCCAATAAGCAGGCCTTGCTACTTTGAAGACAAAATAGACATTAGATGCGAGAGTTCTCATTGGGTCACGCACCTGAATAGCAGTCTAAAAGCGAAGTGCTTTAATGTTCAGACCTAATAAAGCAGCGATCTTTTGACTTCAAAGTAGCAGTTTTACCCATTAAGCCGATGCCGCCTCTTCGGAGAGTTGGCCATAAATGTCATAATCGTCAGCACTAATGATTTCCGCGTTGACGAAATCTCCGATTCTGAGGTAATGATCGGCTGCTTCGATGAGGACTTCGTTGTCAACCTCCGGGCTATCGGCGTAGGTGCGACCAACGAAAAACTCGCCCTCCTTGCGATCGATCAGGACCTTGTAAACCTGGCCGATCCGGGCGGCATTCAGTTCATAACTGATACCCTGTTGAATTTCCATAAGGCGGTTGGCGCGGTCGGCTTTGGTCTCAGCGGCTACGTCATCCGGATAATCGTGGGCGATGGTATCTTCTTCGTGGCTATACTGAAAGACGCCAAGACGCTCGAAGCGATTGCGGCGGACGAACGCGCACAGTTCCTCGAACTCCTCCTCCGTTTCACCGGGGTGGCCAACGAGCATAGTGGTGCGTATCGCAATATTCGGTACCCGCTCGCGGGCATACGCGATCAGATCTTCGGTTTCCTCAACGGTGATCTGGCGACGCATTCTTTTTAGTACACTGTTACTGCCGTGCTGCAGCGGAATATCGAGGTAGTTGCAAATTTCCTTGCGCTCGGCCATCACGTCGAAGATTTCGCGGGGAAATTTACTGGGGTAGGCATAATGAAGGCGGACCCACTCGATGCCGTCTACGTCGCAAAGAGCATTCAGCAGTTCGGGCAAAGCTCGTTTTTTATAAAGATCCAGGCCGTAATAAGTGAGTTCCTGGGCAATGAGCATCAGTTCCTTCACCCCGTTGCGCGCCAAATGCTGGGCTTCGGCGACCAGACTTTCGATACTACGGCTAATGTGCTTGCCCCGCATGAGTGGAATGGCACAGAACGAGCAGGTACGGTTACAGCCTTCGGAAATTTTCAGGTAGGCGTAGTGGAGTGGGGTAGTGATGACCCTTTCGCCGATAAGTTCGTGACGGTAGTCTACGTCGAAGCGATTAAGTAACCCCTTGAGTTCCATGGTGCCGAAAAAATCGTCTACTTCCGGAATTTCTTCCTCCAGGTTATCCTTGTAGCGCTGACTAAGGCAACCGGTGACGTAGAGCTTGTCGATCTCACCCCGTGATTTGCGTTCGGCCTGGGTCAGGATGGTGTTAACACTTTCCTCTTTAGCGAGATCGATAAACCCGCAGGTATTGACCACTACCACGTTGGCGTCGGACTTTTCGACGTCGTGAGAAACCTCATAATCGCCCGCCCGCAGTTGGGTGACAATATTCTCGCTGTCGACCAAATTCTTGGAACAGCCCAGGGTAATTACGTTGACCTTATCCGGCCGTAGCGTTTTTGTCTTCATTGCGAGCGCAAAGGTACGTCAATCTGTTAGATTGTTCCTTGCAAACAAGGTCACCCGGGCAAGCGTTGCATTATTGTACTTCCGTTACCAAGTTGCTATCTTGCCAAGGCGTATAAAACCGAAACATTCGAGATGATTTACCCCAGTTCCCAAATTTTGGCCGACGTTAATACCGACCGGGGGCGCAGTATCAAGTCGTTGAGTAATCAACAACCGGTCTTGCTTGTTTTTTTACGTCATTTTGGCTGCACATTTTGTCGTGAAGCCCTGGCGGATCTGGCTGATATTAAATCGGAAATCGCTGAAACCGGTACTCAATTGGTGATGGTGCACATGTCTGACGCCAAAACTGCCCAGAGCTATTTTCAACGCTACAGGTTGGAGAATGTCGAGCACATTTCCGACCCCAGTTGCAGTCTATACCGGGCTTTTGGGCTGACTAAAGGCACCCCCCGCCAATTGTTTGGTTTGCAAAGCTGGATCAGGGGATTCGAGGCAGGCGTAATGCAGGGGCACGGTGTTGGTCCACAGCTGGGTGACGGTTTTCAGATGCCCGGAGTTTTTGTGGTGACCAATGGTGAGGTAAAAGCAAGCTACGTACACGAGTTGGCTTCGGATCGGCCGGGTTACCTGGACCTGGTGAAAGAATGTTGTCAAATCTCTTAGCCCGTGGGAAAAGTGCTCACCCTCTTCAATAGTTTGTTAAGGACCTACATCAGTAGATACGCGGATGAATTGGCAAGCTACGCAACCGAATCAGCAGCACTACAGCGCCAGACGCTGGCCGATATCATTTTAAATAACGAGGACACCGTATTCGGCCGCGAACATGGCTTCGCTGATCTAGTGGATGGCAAGCACGCTGATTATGCTGCCCGTCTACCCGTACGCAGCTACGAAGAACACTTACCCTACATCGAGCGGACTCTGGCGGGAGAATCTGCCGTGCTCACCGCCGAGTCACCCGAGTGGGTAGCTACGACCAGTGGTACCACCGGGGCGACCAAATATTTACCACTTTGTGCCTCGGCTATCCGCAATAGCTACCGTAAGGGTAGTTGGCTTTCCCTGGCTTGCTTGTATAATCGCAAGCCGGACATTCAAGTGTTTTCGAGTAACAATCTGTTGGTAGGTGGTTCCATCAAAGGGGAGCATCCAACTTTGGGGGTGCCTTACGGAGACATTAGTGCCATCATGATCCGGACCATACCCAAGGCATTACAGTATTTCTATATCCCGGATATGGAACTGGCCACCCAGGTCAACTACGAAGACAAGATCGAGCGCATTGCACAACTGGCTGCCAAAGAACGTGATATCACCGTATTGGGTGGCGTGCCGACCTGGAACCTGCCGCTTTTTCGCCGGATTCTTGAAATCCACGGTGGTGAAAATATGCTGGACGTCTGGCCCAACGTTCAGGCCTTCAAACACGGCGGAGTAAATTTCGGACCTTACCGCAGTCAGTTCGAAGCACTTTTCCCGAGTGAGGATTTTGTCTTCCAGGAAATCTATAACGCTACGGAAGGTTTTTTCGCGGTTCAGGACCTGGCGGATCACGAAGGGATGAAATTGCTGCTCACCAACGGAATTTACTACGAATTCGTTCCCTTCGAAGCTTTTCAGCGACGGGAATACGAAAGAGCGGTTCCCTTGGCAGAAGTGGAAACCGGTGAGGTCTACGTTATGCTCATTACGACCAACGCCGGGCTTTACCGCTACCCGATGGGTGACCTGATTGAATTCACGACTACTCACCCTTATCGTCTACGGATTTTGGGCCGCACCCAGGAATTCATTAACGCCTTCGGGGAAGATCTGCTGAGGGCGGAAGCGGAAGACGCTTTGAAAACTGCCTGTGCCCAGCACGATTGTGAGATCGTCGACTTTACGATCGCTCCCCGTTATACCTCACTCGAGGGAGCCGGCTGCCACGAATGGTTTATCGAATTCTTGACCAGTCCGTCTTGCCCGGATAAGTTTCGGACTACCCTGGATGAAGCATTACAATCCCGCAATTATAACTACGCCGCCAAGCGCCTCAACGATTTCGGGATGGGTAAACTAAGATTACACAGCTTGCCCACCGGATTTTTTCGCCGTTGGCTGAAGCAACGTGGTAAACTGGGCGGGCAGCATAAAGTCCCCCGGCTGGCCAATCACCGGGAGTTTGCGGATAGTATTCTGGGGGAAATGCGCTCTGTACCCCGTTCGTAATAGGTATGAGCGTTTGTGGCCCTACCAGTCAAAGGTAATAAGTGAGCCATGGCGGCTCATGACACAATTGAGGGCGGAGCTAAATCCAGGGCTTTTAACGCCATACCCATCCGATCCTCCATCCCGCTGATCACAGAGTAAGTCATTCCCTGAGCCTCAATCAAGCCCCGATACCGCTCGAATAAAGCTTTCCTTTCCCGGAGGTCAGGGTTCTCCCGCTGGGGATCGGCAATCCATGGGAGGTCTGGTGAGCATAGTAAAACGTGGGCATAATTCAGCGGCAGGTCGTCCGCCAGTTGGTCCATGCTCAACCTCGGCGATTGAAATTTCACCTCGTTCCAAATGGCCATTACAAAATGCCCGGTATCGCAAAATAGTAAATCCTTTTCCTCATCCAGAGTTTTCTCGATATTTACTTGCGTTTCCCAAATCTTAATCAAGTCTTCAAGATCATATTTTGGACCAGATTCATTCAAGTATGTTCTGGCATATTCGGGCCGGACTACCGCACCGTATTCACGGGCGAGCTGATTGCAGAGGGTAGTCTTGCCGCTGCTTTCGGGACCAGTGACGAGTATCTTCATAGGTCAATGATTTAATGAAATGATGATGCAATGATAAAATGGAGCCGCGTCGTCATTTGAAGCCGCATTAAATCATTACTTTATTTGATCATTCAATCATTACCATACTTAGCCGCCTTTCCACCCGCCGAACTTTTTTGGATAAATTCCCGTAAGTGCTCGTTGGCTGCTTCCAGGTCTTCCCGCCGGAGATACATCATGTGTCCGCTGCGGTAACCTTCGAAGTGCAAACGGTCACGCAATCGGCCACTGGGGTCCAGTTGCATGAGGGTGTATTTGGCATTGAAGTAGGTGGTGGCCCCGTCGTAGTAGCCGGACTGGACCAAGACGTTGAGGTAGGGATTTTCGGCGATAGCTTTGCGCAAATCTTCGCGGACGTTATTATCTTCAAAATCCCAGGGGCGTACGGGGCCGAACATATTATATTTCAGGTCGGTACGAAATCCCAGCTCTTCGGAAAAATAGCTGTTGATGGCGGGGGTGAAGGCGTGCAGCCAGCTGGTGAGCTCGGCACTGTAATCTGGCTGTTCGCCGCCGGTCTTACGGTCGATGCCCAGGTAACGGGAATCCAGCCGGCCGATGGTGTAGCCGCCGTCGTTACGCAGCAGCGCCTTCCAGAAGTAACGGGTAGGAATATCCAAATTCTGGTGCAAAATCTCTTCTTTGGTCAAGCCGGAGAAGCGCGCCATCTCACCGGCGATCTCGTTGCGTTCTGAATCGGACAGAAAGCCGCCTTTGGCCAGAGCGGGCATCAGCACATCAATGGCGTAAGCTTCTGCTTCGGGCAGTACCTCATCCAGATCTTTGGCTTGCAGATCCGCGGGTAACTTATTGTGAAACCAGGCCGCGGCGGTAAAGTAGGGAAGATTGATACTGGAAGAAACCGGACTGTCCGACGCCCGCGCCTGATAATCGGCGGGGCTGACCATGATGACTCCGTTAAGGTACATCCATTGCTGTTCTTGCAGGGCCAGGGCCAACCCGGCCACGCGGGTACCGCCGTAGCTCTCACCAATGATGTACTTGGGCGACCGCCAACGCTGATTACGGCTGACGAAGGTGTTGATCCATTCGGCGAGGTATTTGATGTCGGCGTTGACCCCAAAAAAGCGGCTGCGGTCTACTTCTGGTCCCGAGGCAGGGATGGTCCGGGAGTAGCCGGTATTGACCGGGTTCACAAAAACGATGTCCGCCACGTCCAACACCGAAAACGGATTGTCGCTGGTGCCGTAGGGTTGTACGGGGTAACCCTCTTCGTCCACGTTCAACACCTCCGGGCCGGTATAGGCAACGTGCATCCAGACTGAGCCGGAGCCGGGGCCTCCATTAAAGGAAATAAGCAGGGGCCGTTTGCCCACATCACCAGCATTTTCTCTGGTATAATAGGTATAGTGCAGCGTAGCTACGGGCATCCCCTTTTCGTCCCAAACCGGTTGAAAACCAATGGTAGCTTTATAATCAATCGACTGTCCTTTTATTGTGGTATTGTGCAGGCTACTGAAAGCGGTATCTACCGGCTGATGTATTTTTTGACCATTCACCAGGGAGATTATGGCTAACAAAGTAGCAAGGCTGACGAGGAGTCGGAGGTTGGATATTCTCATGGGGACAAGATAAGCATGACTTCGGACGAAGACGGCTCAAATTTCGGTCTGACGATTGTCTTTTTCTTCAAAGTTACAGTTCAGGCCGCCTCGTCGTTCCTTCTCGTGCGTTGGGACGAGAGCTACCAACTTTGCTACTTTGAAGTCAAAATACTATACCTCCTCCCGCTCCCAATCTACCCGGCCGACGTAAATCAGCACAAAACCCAATATGACCATGATAATGCGAACCAGAGCTGAAAAGAGCCCGCCCAAATCATAGAGCCAGCGTAAAATGATCAGGTCTACACCCACCATATTGAGGAAGAGGGAAAAAATGCCCAGGAATGCCAGGATGAAACCGATGACGGTGAGGGTGGTGGATTGACGCAGCATGAGTAAATTTTATGCCGCAAATTTACGCTTTTGCCTAAGCCGCCGGGCCATTGGTCGGTCAAATATTCAACTTTCTTGTTAGCTTACACCTTTACAAATTGCCCTACCAACCAACCTTATGATCAAGCTGATCGATTGCCCCCGCGATGCCATGCAGGGGATTCGCGATTTTATTCCCACGGCCACCAAGACCGAATATATTCAACAGCTTCTGCGCTGTGGTTTTGATACTCTGGACTTTGGAAGCTTCGTGAGCCCCAAGGCGATTCCTCAAATGGCTGATACGGCCGAAGTGCTGGCCGGCCTGGATCTTTCCGATACCGATACCCGCCTGCTGGCCATCGTAGCCAATCGTCGCGGAGCCGAAGCGGCGCTAAGCCATCCGGAAATTGATTATCTGGGCTATCCGTTCAGTATCAGTGAAACCTTTCAATTGAGGAACACAAATGCCACCCTGGCTGAAAGTGTGGAACGGGTAGCCGCGATCCAGGAAATGACGCAGGCGGGCGGTAAGGAAATGGTGATCTACATCAGCATGGGGTTCGGCAATCCTTACGGCGATCCGTGGAACGTGGACGTGGTAGAGCGTTGGGTGAATGAACTGCACGAGAGTTTGGGTATCCGAATCTTTCAGTTGTCAGACACCATCGGAGTAAGTACGCCGGAGAACATCAACTACCTTTTCTCAAACCTGATTCCCAAATATCCGGAATTGGAAATCGGGGCACACTTGCACACTACACCGAGTACCTGGGAAGAAAAGATTGCCGCCGCCTCACTGTCTGGTTGCCGTCGTTTCGACGGCGCCCTGGGTGGCTACGGAGGTTGTCCCATGGCTCGTGATGAACTCACCGGCAATATGCCCACCGAAAACCTGGTCGGTTATTTCGGAGCGGAGAGCCTGGGTATCGATCGTGAAGCCTTCGGCAAGGCCCGAAAAATGATGACCGACGTGTTTCCTCACTAAGAAGCTCCTAGGCCCTGGTCTTACTTTTTTTCAGAATGATGGTGCCGGGAATACAGGCTCCGCTTTTGGATCGCCCCCACCAGGGGCCCGTCAAGATCATGCTGCCATCAGAGGCATATTTGAGCTTGAGGTGATATTGCTTATAACACCACTCCAGGTTATCCGGAGCGCGACTACTGGTGATCTCCCGCTCGGTGAAGGCCCAGTGACCAGCTAGCTCACGGGTAGCTACGAAAGTAATGGCGGCTTGTATGTCTTCCAGTCCTACCCGGCTGATACCTTCGGCGTAAAGGCCCTGCTGATTGATTTCGAGTAAGAAATAGAACTCGTCGGCAATACCACCTTCCTGCTGGTAAAGGCTGCCTACCCAGACACCCGAGATAGAATCCTCGGGCAATTGTAACAGAGGTTGAGCGGGTAAAAATCTAAGGCAGAATAATATGCCAATGGTTAGGAAAATCTTCGGATCAAGCATGATTGCAAAGCTAGGTCAAAAAAAGATTAAAAAAATTCTCTCCCCAGGCCACGAATTGGAAAAAGGGGGTGTCTTGTAGTTGTATATCCGAGTTGATTTTCAGAGCGAACCTTCTTCAAAGCCCCAGCCGCACTTAGCCGTTGGGGCTTTTTTTAGTGGGTTGAGTGTGCTCACCTAAGCGCCTAGGCTGCTAAGGACGCAGGCTTAAAAAGACCGCAAGACAACAAATGCGTAGAAATTCAAAACCACGGCGCGATATTTTTATTAGCTTGTTTTGTTTACCCAACCCAGCACGCATGTTATCATTGAGGATTACCTTATTTCTATTCTGCGTATTTGCCGCCTTCACCTTATCTGCCCAGGAGATCTGCGACAATGGTTTTGATGACGACGGCGACGGACTCATCGATCTCAATGATACCACCGATTGTGCCTGTGATTTCATTTCCGTAGTGGAAAGCCTGTTTCCGAATCCTTCTTTCGATGAGTTTTCTAATGACCCGGAGTGCGCTTCAAGCCAGTCGAACGGCGCCCCTGATGGCCCTGGTCAGGCAAATTGTATCGCCGGCTGGCAGCAGGCCTCCGAGGCCACGACCGACGCCTGGCACTTGCTTACTTATAATGGCAACCCGCCGAATTGGCCCGGGGCGATTCCCCAGCCGATACCAAGTGGCGTAGCCGTGGCCGGCTTTTTTACCGCCGTGGAGTCCGTAGATGGTTACCGGGAGTATTTCGGAGCCTGCTTACCGGAAGGAAACACCGAAATAGGCGAGGAATACCGCCTGAACATTCAATTAGGCTTTGGAGATGAAACGACCAACGGCTTTGATGAGATAGTGTTTTCACCCGAAACCATAGAATTAGCGATTTACGGTATTCTTGATTGTAACGATATCCCCTTCGCCAGCAACCAGTGCCCCGAAGTTGCCGGTGCAAACGGTTGGGAACTGATCACCACCTTTACGGTAACGGCCGCTGCAGTACCTGGCTGGGAAGATGTAATGGTTGATTTTACTACCGACGAAAATTACGCCGCCCTGGCTTTCGGGGGTACTTGCGACCCGGTAACGATTCCACCGGAATTTTTCCTTTATCGCCATTACTATTTCGTCGATGACATTATCCTGAATACAGTTGAAGAATTTGAGAATACACTTACCGTAGGCGGCATTAGTGTAGAAGGAGATGATATTTGCAGTGATGATGCCCGAATGTTCGTACAACCTTTTGACGGTGTGGACGTCACTTACCAATGGTACCGCAATGGCGTGGCCATAGCAGGGGAGACGGGACTGGAGTATTTCCCTCCTCTGGACGAAAACTTCAACGGAACTTATACCTGTCGAATCACTTCTGATGAAGGTTGTGGGGTTGCCGGGCCGGTAGATCTGGTCAGACCCGTAGTGACCAATGCGTTTCAGGATTCAGTGTATTTCTGTGATGGGTTCGTCGAAATAATCCCCAACGTAAACGGAGGACTGGTACAATCATACCTATGGGACGATGGTTCCACTGAACCCAATCTGTTTGTGACGGAGACAGGTATTTACTCCGTAACCGTTACTTCCTTTTGTGAAGAAACGGTGGAAACCATTGTAGTTACTGACGAGACTGAACCCAGTTATGAATGGGTGATCGAACCGGAAATCTATTGCCAGGGCGATACGATAACTACCTATTTGTCTAGTGATTGGCAATTGCAGCTATTCGTTTTTGGGATACCGGGTGGGGGTGATTTGCTTGAGATAGGTGATACGGCTACTTTCATCCTCGATGAACCCATCTTTTTACAACTCTCCGAATTTGGGTTCAGCTGCTTTACTTTTGAAGATGAAAGTGTTTTTCTAGACCCTTCTGCTCCCAACGTCGCGGTGCAGGATGGTTTGTTGGATTGTAGCGGTGATCCATTTACCGCCACCTTGACGGGTATTGATTTTGACCCTGATCTATATAACTTTGAATGGCGAGATGAAAGCGGAAACCTGATAGGTGTTAGCGATACGGTTTATTTGAACATCGTCGGGAATTACAGCCTATCGCTTTTCCCTAGTGATGGGAGCGACTGCTCCTTTACTACTGATTTTAGCGTCAGCATCGACCCGAATGACCTATTAGTTACTGCCGCTGAAGTACCTACTCTTGGCTGCACTGGCGCTCCTGAAACTATCTCCGTTACCCTGGATGATCCGGCCAGTACTCAGTCTTTCTGGACCTTCGGGCAAAGTACGTTGGCAACGGATACGGCTGCAATCACTATCTCTGAAGCAGGAGAATACGGACTCACCGTATTGGTCATTAACCCAATGGACCCGACGGACACTTTCTGTATACAGCAGTATTCTTATACGGTAACTTTTGACGACACAGAATTACTGGTAGAGAGTGCCAGTGTGCCTGAACTTAGCTGTGAAAGCCCGGAGGATACTTTGTCGGTCAGCTTGACTCACCCAGAGGTTACCACCCTTGTATGGTCTTTTGATGGAAGCGTATTACCCACCAATGATCCGGATCTGGTGGTAAACGTAAATGGAACTTACAATCTGGAGGCCATTTCACTCAGCAATGGGGGCGACACTTTATGCCGGCAGCAGTATAGTTACGAGGTCCTTTTTTCACCAGCGGACCTGCTGGTGACATCTGCGGAGGTGCCGATTTTGGATTGTTCGACGCGAGAGGCAGAACTTTCAGTAGAGTTGTCCGATCCTGAGGCCACTAATCTAATCTGGTCATCCGCAGGAGAACAATTGGCAATTAATGTAGATCAGTTGATCGTCAGCGAAAGCGGCGATTATCAATTGTCGGCTTTCCTCCTTGGTGACGCTGGTGATACGCTTTGCCGTCAGGAATACGCCTATACCGTAACATTCGAAGAGACGGAAGTACCGGTTGACTTACAAACGATGGTCGACGACAATTGTACGGGCACTTACCGAGCTGATTTCATCCGGACCACAGCACTGGACGGCTGGGCAACTGCCTGGTTTGAAAATGATAGTTTGTTGCCATTTGCTACCGCCACCGATAGCCTGACGGATTTGTCGGCCGGGAGTTACTCGCTGAGATTGGATCGTGATGACGGACTTTGCTCACAAACGGTGGCTTTTGATTTGGAGGAGGTGGCATTGCTTACGTTAACTGGCGAGGTGCTTAATCTTGAATGTCCGACTCCGGAGCAGCCCGTTCAATCCGGTGGCTTGAATGCTATTGGTGAAAATGGAACGGCGCCTTATCAGTTCTATCTGCTGAACGATAACGGAAGACTATTGGATTCGAATTCGACTGGAATCTTTCTGGACTTGCCGGAGGGCGATTTTCAACTGGAAGTCAAGGACGATAGCGGCTGCGCGGCTGTAATCGATTCCCCGTTGACGATCAGCTTTCCTGATCTGTTGGTCGTTGAAGCCGGCACTGACCAAATTATTAAACTCGGTGAATCAGGCACCTTGCGTGCGCAGACCGGGGGCCCCGAAGTAGATACCATTATCTGGTCACCGGCAATTGGTCTGAGTTGTACGGACTGTCTGAATCCCACCGTAACACCGATTGAAAACAATGTGTACACCGTTACGGTCATTTCCACTCAGGGAGCCTGCCCCGCAACCGACAGTGTATTTGTTGGGGTAGATGCTACCGGGCAGGTGTACGTACCGAATGCCTTCTCACCAAACCTGGATGGTGTAAACGATGATTTCAGGTTTTTTCCGGATCAGAGTTACGCTGAATTGCTTGAATTTCGGGTCTACAATCGGTGGGGTGGTGAGGTATTCGTGGCTGATAACGAACAATCGACCCGCGCAGCCTGGAATGGCAATGCTGTCAACGGAAAAGCCTGTGATTCGGGCGTTTACGTTTACCTGTTGCGCGTACGGCTGCTCAATGGAGAAGAACGAAAGCTAACCGGCGCGGTAAATTTATTACGTTAAAGAAGATTGGAGAAAGCTACTCTTGTGAACCGGGCTACTTATTTTGGTCTTTAATCCCTCCATTATGCCGATATCTAAAGTTTTGCTGTTGTGTTTTTTCGGATTTCTCCTGATTCCTCTGTCGGCTCAGGAAATTTGTGACAACGGACTGGACGATGATAACGATGGGCTGATTGACCTTAATGATACGATTGATTGTAGCTGTGCTTTCGTATCCGAAGTAGAAAGTTTGTTCCCCAACCCTTCCTTTGACGAATTTTCCAACGCTCCTCAGTGCGCTTCCAGCCAGTCGAATGGTGCTCCCGACGGACCCGGGCAAGCCAACTGCATCGCCGGCTGGCAACAGGCTTCCAATGCCACGACCGACGCCTGGCACTTATTGACCTACAACGGAAACGCTCCATTTTGGCCCGGCAGCATTCCGCAGCCAATCCCGAGTGGATTGGCCGTTGCCGGTTTCTTTACGGCGGTCAACGAGGTGCCCGGCTACCGGGAATATTTTGGCGCTTGCTTACCCGACGGTCCGACGATTCCGGGCGTACAGTATCGTCTTGATTTTCAACTCGGTTTCGGTGCGGATACCGGAAACGGAATCGATAGCCTGGTCTCCTCCCCGGAAAACGTGGAATTGGCGATTTACGGCATAGTGGATTGTGACGATATCCCGTTTTTCAGCAATCAATGCCCCGAGAACGCGGGTGCCTCCGGTTGGGAATTGATCACCACTTTCAGTGCTTCGGCAAGTCAGGTGCCGAGTTGGGAAAACGTAATTGTAAACTTCGTACCAACGCAAAGTTACGCGGCCCTGGCAGTGGGCGGCACCTGCGATCCAGTCTTTTTTCCGCCTAATTTCAACCTGTTGCGGCACTATTATTTCGTGGACGATCTTTTGTTGAATACTGTCAATACGTTCAATTCCACCATAACCGTAGGCGGCATTAGTATATTTGGTGACGATATTTGTGACGACGATGCCACGATGATGGTCGAGACTTTCCCGGAGGCAAGCTATCAATGGTACCGTAACGGAGTTGCAATAAACGGAGCCACTGATACGGAATATTACCCGCCCCTGGATAATGAATTTGCCAGTCTCTACTCCTGCCGGATCGTAACGCCGGAAGGTTGTGGCGTAGCGGGGCCGGTAGAACTGATTCGGCCACTAGTTACCAATGCCTTTCAGGATTCGGTTTTTTTCTGTGATGTCGGATTCAACGCAATCACCCCCGTGACGTCTACCACGCTAATCGAGTCATTCCAGTGGCAAGATGGTTCCACCGATCCTTTTTTGGTAGTGGATGAGCCGGGTAATTACAGCGTGACCATTACCTCTTTTTGTACCCAGACGATTGAGACGATCGTTGTGACTGATGACGCAATGCCCACTTATAACTGGGTTGTCGAGCCAGAAGTCTATTGCCTGGGAGATACCATCAGCACGTATATCGAGACAGATTGGCAAATCAATGCCAGTCTTTTCGGGAATGATTTTTTCTCTTTCGTCGGCCTGGGAGATACCGCAACCTTCATCATTGATCAACCCGGATTCATCGAGTTTCGGGTGGATGGGACCGCCTGCTTAGACAACTTCAACGACCAACTGATCATCAATGTGGATGGTCCTCCTTTTTCAGTTTCCACGAATATGTTGAGTTGCGATCAGCCGGTCATAACGGCTAAACTGATTGCCCCGACCATAGACGATGGAGAGTTCACTTTCCTTTGGCAAGATGCTACGGGAGATGTCATCTCGATAGCGGATAGCGTAGATATTTCTCTGGCTGGTGAATATTCCCTGACACTTTTTGCAACGGACAGTGAGTGTTCGTACACCAGAGAGTTCGAGGTGGTTCTTGACCCTGCTGATATCCTGATCGCAGACGCAATGATTCCTCTCCTGAGCTGCAGCCAGGAAAGTGGCGTTCTGGCGGTCACTCCCCAAAGTACCGATGAACTGGTCTTCGACTGGTTTTTCGAAGGCGTTTCACTAGCTGCGGACGGACCGGAACTGATCGTAACGGAAAGCGGTAACTACGCGTTGTACGTTTCTGCGGTTCAGGGAAATGACACTATTTGCCGCCAAACCTATTTCTATGAGGTTCCATTTAATCCTAATAGCGTAGACATTAGTCTGGACGTTACTCTGGAAGGCCCTTGCAGCGGCAACTCAGTGGCTGATTTCGAAATCACCCCAGAGTTGGCCGGTTGGGCTATTGAATGGTTCGCGGCTGGAGAGAATGTATTGATCGCCAGTTCAACAAATACGGTAGCCGGTTTACCGCCGGGTGATTACGAGCTACGACTTACCAATCCCGGGGGTAATTGCCAGGAAGTGATCTTATTTACGGTCATTACACAACCTCAGTTATCGGTGACCGGAGAGCCACTCTTCGTTGATTGCCCTACGCCCGAACAACCTGTCCTGTCCGGAGGGATTCAGGTAGCTGCCGGCAACGGATTACCGCCATACCAGTACCGGATAACCAATGGGGAATTTGCCGACACCAGTGCTAGCGGAACCTTTCTGGGTTTAGCTGAAGGTGAGTATGAATTGGAAGTTACGGATGCGAACGGATGTAACGCCCGTTCTCTCAATGCCGTGATGGTAAGTTTTCCGGAGGCTCTTTTCGTAGAGGCGGGTAACGATCGGGTGATCAGACTGGGAGATAGCGATCGGATATCGGCGCAGACGGTGGGAGGAATACCGGGAATGATCAGTTGGTCACCGGAAACCGGACTGAGTTGTACGGATTGCCTCAATCCTATGGTCACTCCGCTGGAAAGTACGCTTTACACCATTACGGTACTGACGGAAGAGGGAAGTTGCCCGGCTACCGACAGCCTCTTCGTGGCCGTGGAAGGGACCGGCAATCTTTACGTTCCCAATGCTTTTTCTCCCAATCAGGATGGAATCAATGATCTGTTCACTTTTTTTCCGGACTTAAGCTTCGCAGAACTGCTGGAGTTCAGAGTTTATGACCGTTGGGGAGGAGAAGTTTTTGCGGAGAATATTGACGGAGGTAGTCTCAGAACCGGATGGGACGGGACCGGCAAAAACGGTCAGCCACTTGATCCCGGGGTTTTCGTTTACCTCATTCGGGTAAGGCTGATCAACGGAGAAGAGCGACGGATGAGCGGGGCGGTTAGTTTGCTTAGGTAATCATTGATCAGCGATCTCCCAATCGGCTAGCTACCTCCTGGTCGCTCGTTTTTTTTTAATTCAGGGAGCGACCAGGAGGTCGCTAGCCGGTTAGAGAGCAACCAGGAGGTCGCTAACCGGTTAGTGCTTACGCCGGCCTAACAGGTCTCGCTTGTTTCCATCGTCATCGGCGCGCGGCGTACGGGGGGCTTCGTCGTAAACGTGATTGTAGACTTTCTTAACGGAATGCCAGCGGCCGTCTTTGCCCAGCTCATAGCCTACGTAACTGCCGTCGGGTACGTTGACCGGTCCTTCACCGTAGCTGCCGGAGACGGTGATCAGATTTTCCTGCATGATCAGTTCGAGTTCGGGGTCGTACTTCAAAGTAGCATAGCTGGCCGCGCTGTATTCCTGAACCAAACGCATCCGGACGGTCGGGTATCCACCTTCGTAAGTGGCTTCTTCCACGAAGACGGGCTTACCGAATGAAGGCTTGCCGGATACTTCGTTAAAGGATAATACGTCGATCAGTTTGCGACGGCGATAAGACTCATAAGTATCCATACCAAATAGCAAATAGTAGTCTCCGGTTTTGTGCTCAACGGACTGAATATCATAAACTACGTTGCCGTACCAATTATCGTGCGGCATCTCCCGGCCTTCCAACTCTACGGGAGAAATGGCTGCGGACCGGTCGATGAGCGGATACAGTTTCAAGTCTGGACTGTTCATCTGAATTGCACCATAATATTTATACTCATCCTTACTGATAAATAGCTGCCAGGTAAAGATCCTGAAACTGCTATCGGCGGGATACTGGATGGAAATAGACGATAAACGCTCGAAAGGGTAGCGGAAGGAATTCTCATTCTTCAGGGTCTTGACCAATAGCGGAATCATCTCCCGGCAGGCTGCGTAACGATTCGTTTCCAGACTATCGTGTAAAACCGTGTAGGCAAAAACGCTCAGGGTATCCTCCGCAATGGCGATCTTTTCCCTGGCTTCTTCAGTGAGCTGTCCGCTCTGGCTGGACAAGGAACCAACAGTGCAAATGGTAATAAAGAGGAACTGGATGAGCTTGTGCATACGAGGGATTAAAGGAAAGAAGGTGGAGAGACTGATGGAAAGCATCACAGTTTCAGCTTCGCTGATCGTTACGGGTAGTTATTGGATTTGCAACAATCAAGCATTGCTACTTTGTTAGCCAAAAGACATCAACAACCTTTAGACGACAGTTGGCCGGGGATTAGTACATTGCGCCTCCCTAAAAAAGTCATAAAACCTATGATTACGCATAATTTTACCAATCAGACCGTATTAGTTACCGGTTCCAGCCGCGGTGTCGGGCGAGCTACTGCGATCGCTTTTGCCCGGGCCGGCGCAAGGGTCTGCGTACACTACAACGAAGATGTGGCGGCGGCGAAAGCCACTTTTCAGGCCCTGGACGGTGGCGGCCACGCTTTACTGAGAGCGGATCTTTCCAACCCCCGACAAGTGAGGGTGCTGGTGGAAAGTGCCCTGGAAAAACTTGGGCGAATCGACGTGCTGGTCAACAACGCCGGCATCTTTTTGCCGCACGACATCACTAAAATGCCTTTCGAAGAATACCTGGAAAACTTTCAACGTACCCTGGCGGTGAACCTGGTTGGCCCGGCGGCAGCCTGCCACGCCGTAACGGCTCACATGCGGGAAAGGGGTAGCGGAAAGATCATCAACGTGGGTAGCCGGGGAGCCTTTCGGGGGGAGGCCGGGCAACCCGGTTACGGCGCGGCCAAAGCAGGCCTGCACGCTATGTCACAATCCCTGGCCCAGGCTCTGGGAGGATATGGCATCACGGTCCACGCCGTTGCGCCGGGATTCATCGAGACGGCCATGGCCCGACCGCATTTACAAGGGGAGGCGGGCATCGCCGTAAAAGCACAAAGTCCCCTGAATCGGGTGGCCAGTGTGGAAGAAGTAGCCCAGGCCATACTTTACCTGGCCAGCGAAGAGGCGCGATTCACCACCGGCTGCGTGCTGGACCTGAACGGGGCCAGCTATCTGCGTTAAAGCTTGTGAGGGAGGGATAAATTTTTACCTTCGTAACGTGAACGCAAAACGCCATACACTGGATTTCGTATTCATCGGAAAATCCATCTTGTCATCATTCAATAATCCGCAGGCCGATCTGTACCGTGGGCTGGTCGGGGAATTAGCACACCTGGGGCACCGGACGGTTTTCCTGGAGCAGGAAGACCCTTGCCATCGCAAACAGCGCGATATGTTGCGGAGCCCTTACTGTGAGGTTTGGACTTACGGAAGAACACAGGATTTGCTGACGGAATACAGAGACGCCATCCGGGTAGCCGATGTCGTTTTATTGGGCAACGGCGTACACGACAGTAGCCGTATTGCCCACTGGATCGCCGAGGAAGCTAAAGGAGCAAAGGTGTACTACGATACTGACCTGGCGCGCACTTTCGGTCACCTCGATGGAACGAACAAGCGGGACGACTGTCTGGAAGCTGCGGATATATGTCTGTTCGACCTTTTTCTCAGCACGACCGGCGGTACGGCAATTCAGCGGATCTGTGACGAATTCAATTGCCCGATGGCTTTCCCGCTATACGAAAGTATCGATCCCTATTTTTACTACCGCACCGACGTTCTGAAGCAGTACGATCTCGGCTTTATCGGCAACTTCAAGCAAGACCGGGACCAGCAGCTCAACGAAATGCTACTGCAACCGGCTATCCGTACCCCTAACCGCAACTTCGTTTTGGCCGGGGCCAATTATCCCGATGATTTCAACTGGCCGGATAACATGCGATACGTAGAACACCTGCCCGAGTCTAATCACGTAAGTTTTTATAATCGCCAACATTGTTCCCTGGTGCTCGCGCGTCCGGATCGGGCGAAGTTGGGTCACACCCCTTCTAAACGACTATTGGCTGCTGCGGCCTGCGGGGTGCCGATCCTGAGTGATGACTGGGAAGGCCTGCCGGATTTTTTTGAGCCCAACCGGGAAATATTTGTCATCTCGGATTGCCACAGCGTACTGGATGCCCTCTACATCAGTTCGGAATTCGAACGGAGTAAACTGGGTGACCTGGCCAGGGAAAGAGTATTGGCTGAACACACCACCCGCCGCCGGACCGAGCAACTTCTGGAATTGTGTGGAATGATAATGGCTTAAGTAGCCATTGCTTACCTTTGCGAACAGCCATGAACTCACCCGTCACTCCCACACTCAAGACCAGCGGCCGCAAGCCCAACTTTACCTACACCATAATCAGTGTCTCACTGGTGTTGTTGCTGGTGGGCATCTTCGGTCTGTGGATGCTACAAGCCTTTCACCTGGATAAAAGTCTGAAAGAAAACGTAGACATCCTGGTTGAGCTCCGGGAAGGAACCAGTGAGGAAAACCGTAAATCTCTTTCCACCCGTTTGGGAGCATTACCCTACGTAGTGGGTGGGAGTGTGGAGTTCAGGGACAAGGAAAATGCCCTGGCCGAAATGGGCGATGAGATCACCCAGGACCTCAGGGAGCTGGACCTGCCCAATCCGTTTCGGGATATGCTGTCCTTCAATGTAGCGGCCGATTACCTCCAAAAGGATAGTCTGGAATGGATAACGATCCGCCTGCGGGAAGAAGCTGCCGTATTGGATGTGTACTACCAAGACAATTTCGTGGACGGAATTATGGAAAAAGCCCGCAGACTGGGTTGGGTATTTCTGGTGGTCGGTGTAATACTGGTACTGATCGCGATGGTTTTGATCCATAATACGGTCAGGCTATCGCTTTACGCTAATCGCTTTTTGATCAAGAGTCAGCAATTGGTGGGGGCTACGTGGGGATTCATTTCCCGTCCGTATCTTCGCCGTGCCGCCGGTTACGGCCTCTTATGTGGCCTGTTGGCGGCGGGTACCTTGTTTGGTTTGCAATACGCTTTGCACCAGCAAATGCCCGAACTGGAATTGTTCGCCCGCCCCCGCTGGCTGGCCGGACTCTATGGTGGGATGATCCTGCTGGGAGTTTTGATCAATTGGCTGAGCCATTTTTTCACCGTACGTCGTTACCTGAAAATGCGGGTCGACGATCTTTACTAACTACTGGCCGTGCCGTTTAAAATTTTAAGATTATGAGTAAGAGAAAAGCAACCCGGAAAGAAAAGCAATCTGCTTCCGCAAACAAATATGCTGCCCAGCCGGCCGCCGCTCCGGCCAAAGCGAAAGTGAAAACAAGAGCCAAGAAGGCGGCGGCAGTCTCCGCTCCGGCCCGCGAACTCACTTACGGCCCCGAATTTTACAAATGGGTGGGGGGCGGTTTCCTGCTCGTAATTATCGGGATGTTGCTGATGACCGGTGGCGAAATGCCTGACCCGAACGTCTGGGACGAAAGCATCATTTATTCCTTCCGCCGCATCACCCTGGCCCCGATCATCATCCTGGGTGGATTAGGCGTGGTGACTTATGCCATCTTCAAGAAATAGTAACATTGGAATTAATCAAAGCCCTGATTCTCGGCATTGTGCAGGGGATTACGGAGTTTCTACCCGTTAGTAGTTCCGGTCACCTGGAATTGACCAAATGGCTGATGAACGACCAGAGCCTGGCCGAGGAAAGCCTGTTGATGACGGTAACCGTTCACGCAGCAACGGCCTTGGCAACACTAGTGGTTTTTCGAAAAGAAGTGCTGGAAATTTTGGTCGACCTGTTCAAATTCAAATGGAACGACGGCACCAAATTCAGTGCGCTGATCATTGCTTCTATGTTTCCCGCGGCCCTGGTCGGGGTATTATTTGACGATGCGCTGGAAGTCTTGTTCAACCAACAAATTCTACTCGTTTGCCTCATGCTGCTGGTAACCGGTGGGCTGCTGATTCTGGCGGACCGGGCCAGGACAACGGAAAAAGCAGTAGGCTGGAAAGATGCCATTATCATCGGCATTTCACAGGCGATTGCTATTTTACCGGGCATCAGTCGGAGTGGAGCGACAATCTCCACCAGCGTGCTACTGGGTATCGACCGGGATAAGGCGGCCCGCTTTAGTTTCCTGATGGTCGTACCCTTGATCCTGGGTAAAATGGCGAAAGATTTACTCGATGGCGACCTGACCGAAACGACCCAGCCCTTGGCTCTTGCGGTGGCTTTTGTAGCCGCATTCGTTACTGGTGTAATCGCCTGTATCTGGATGATTCGCTTGGTGCGTAAGGCCAGTTTGCGTTATTTCGCTTATTACTGTTTTGCCGTGGCAGCTTTGGCCGCCGGGCTTTATTTGTCCGGTTTTAATCTCACAGCTACCTCATAATGGAATTGCCCGAAGTATCCAGCCCGCCTTTTGATTTTAAAGAGGGCGCGCTCTTGCTCGTTAACAAACCACTCGACTGGACAAGTTTCGACGTAGTCAATAAAATCCGTTTTTCTATTCGCCGGCTCTACGGGCAGAAGAAATTCAAGGTCGGTCACGCCGGCACGCTCGACCCCAAAGCCACGGGCTTACTTGTTATCTGTACGGGTAAATGGACCAAACGACTGGAGCAACTCCAGGGGCTGCCAAAAACCTATACCGGCACCATAAAACTGGGGGCGACCACTCCGAGCTACGACCTTGAAACAGAAGAAACGGAAATTTTTTCTATCGATCATCTCGATGAAGCCAGCGTAAGGGCAGGATTGGAAAAACTCACCGGTGACCTAAAGCAGGTGCCGCCTATGTTCAGTGCTATCAAAGTTGACGGTCAGCCGCTCTACAAGAAAGCACGCAAGGGCAAAGTCGTGGAGATCAAACCGCGGCCCGTCCACATCGCGGAGTTCTCCGCCAGCCGCATCGCATTGCCGGAAGTTGATTTCAAAGTTGATTGCAGCAAAGGCACCTACATTCGCTCATTAGCCTACGATCTCGGCAAAATTCTCAATAGCGGTGGTTATCTGACTGCTTTATGCCGGGAAACCATCGGCCCCTTCCGCCTGGAGGATGCCTGGGAAGTTGCGGACCTGGTTAAACACATCAATGCGTTGGAGCGCATCAATCCAGCCTGAAAAATGAGTAAAGATGTGTCCTCTCATGCGATAACGTAGCCCTGGGATTAATCGGGGGCAACGGATTTCACGTGCAAGTTCTCGAATCGCGAAGCGGTCCTGTCCTTTAAAACCTCCTATATTAAAAGTGAGCACCTCCGTGTGCCCTTACCCTTTACACCTAAAAGAATTCCCGGTATTCCGATTCGCTCAATTCCAGAGCAGCTCCGGCTGCTTCCGGGCTAGGGCGTAAGGTAAAGAGGTATAATGCCAGAGCCAGACCCACAAGCAGCATCACTAGATTACCGGTCAGCATAAACGCGACGATGGCAAAAAGGGCAGCACCTTCTGCCAGGGCCCAGCGGATAAGCATGCCGGTGCGGAAAACATCCAGCTTGGCATTTAAGGATTCTTTGTTCGCGGCCGTGGCAAAGATCGGTTTGGTGACGAAGCGACCGGCCAACAACGTCATTGCTGCAAGTCCGGGCACCAGGTAGCGAAAGAGATCGTAAAGCCCCTCCACTTTCGGATTTACCGGGTCCACAAAATAGGCGACGGCGGCAAAGAGCAATATGCCGGAGAGCAGCGCATAATGAATGGTCTGCATCATTTTAAAATCGTTGTGGTATTTGCTTTTCATTGTGGGTTTTTATGTTTCTTGCTCCAAGATAAGTGCTTCTTTACTAAAATTCCCCAATGCGCATTCACCTCTGGTCCAGCCCCCGCAATATTTCAACGGCCCTCATGTATGCGCTCGCCCGTCGGCCGGATACCAAGGTCGTCGATGAGCCGCTCTACGCCCACTATCTGGCCCATCAGCCGACCACCGCTATTCACCCGGGAAGGGAGGAAATAATGACTGAGTTGGAAAGTGATGAAACTACTTTGGTTGCACAAATGACTACCCAAAACTATGGCCGTGAGATTGTGGTCTTCAAACAAATGACGCACCATTTGAGTGGCTTTAGTCGGACTAGCAAAGTAGCAATGTTGGGTTTGGACCAGAATGCCGACGCTGACGAACCGATTCATAACGTGCTATTACTTCGCGACCCCCGCAAGATACTGGCTTCTTTTGCCAAAGTGGTTGATGAAGTAACGGCTGAAGACATCGGTCTGCCCCAACAATACGAACTCTTCAAAGAACTCAAAACAGCAGGGAAACTGACGGCCATCCTGGAAGCGAAGCAACTACTCCTGAATCCGGCGAGCGTCCTAAAAGAACTCTGCCGCCGCCTGAAGATCAGTTATACCGATCGCATGCTCAGTTGGCCGGCGGGCCCGATCCCAGAGGATGGCGTCTGGGCTAAATACTGGTACGAAAATGTACATCAGAGTACGGGTTTTCAGCCATACGTAGAAAAGGATGTCCAGCTGGATAGTGAGCTGGAAGAGATCGCCCAGCGGGTGATGCCGCTGTACGAGGAAATGATGTCACACTCGTCGTCAGTACGCTCGTCGGAGGAGTTTATCCGGCCTGACACAGTCTGACGTGGGCGGGCTGAAGACTTGTTTAAGATTCGATAGCCTACAGTCCCGCTCTTTCATCGACGGTGCAGACGAGGATTTTCATAAAACATTGCTACTTTACCTTCGGTGATCGTCGCAAAAAAACTAATTTCTGCATTAACTAACCACTGCTACTTTGCTAGTCAAATAACGACTAAATTTAAAGTAACTCCTCGGAGTTGAAGCCATAATAATCCACCACTATTTTGAAGAAGATCATTCGTATTTTTAGTTATATCGCGATTTCCCTAATCCTCTATTTCGTTCTTTTCCTCGGCTACGGCACCATGACCGACTGGGAACCCGAGGAACAGGAAGTCCTCACCGTTATACACCCGGGCAATCCGAAAGCCGTGATTCAGGATTCGGTGATCAGCTTATTGACCTGGAACGTCGGTTACGGTGGACTAGGGGAGGAGGTCGCTTTTTTCTACGACGAGGGCGACTTTTTCTGGACTACACCCGGTCACGCCAGGCAGGAATCGGCTACGGTGGATAAGGCCGTGAATGGCCAGGAAACAACGATTGGTGCGGTACAGGCCGATTTCTATCTATTGCAGGAAGTAGATACGTCAAGTCGCAGATCGCATTATACCAATCAGCTGGATAGTATGGCGTTAAAGCAGGCCAATCACGCCGTTTTCTTTGCTATGAATTATCGCAACGAGCGAGTCCCGATACCCGTTTTTCAGCCCTGGGATCATTACGGTTACGTCAGGGGAGGACTGGTGAGTATGAATGGGTATGCACCGTTGATCTCAACCCGGGAAAGCTTGCCGGGGGAGCTGGAATGGCCGACCAATCTTTTCGAACTGGACCGCTGTGTGCTGCGGCAGGAATTTTCCGTTAAAGGCGACCAGAAATTGGTCGTGTACAATATTCACCTGGCGGCCTATGACAAGGGTGGGGTCGTGAAGCGACAACAAATGGCCTGGCTGAAGGAGCACTTTACAGCGGATTACGCGGCGGGAAACCACGTGATTGTAGGAGGTGACTGGAACCAGGTGCCGCCGGGCTTCGATTACGCTAAATTCAGTCCGGAGCGCCGCGCTGAATTCGAGCAGATCGCTATTGACTTCGATTATGCTCCCGAGGGCTGGCTATGGGCCTATGACCCGACCTTACCCACCAACCGAAAGACCAACGAAGTGTACGACAGCGAAAATTCTCTGAAATCCCTGATTGATTACTATCTGGTCAGCCCCAACTTACAGTTAAGGAAGGTGAAAACGATCAACCAGGAGTTTGCCTTTTCGGATCATCAGCCGGTGTATTTGGAGGTAATGATAAAATGATTGGATAATCTGGTGATTGAATCATGAACTCATTTAATCATTAGATCAATATTTGATACCTTCGCCTTCGAATAAAACCATTACAACCCCGTATGAATCTCCACGAATACCAAGGAAAATCTATTCTCGCCAAATATGGTGTGCCGATCCAGCGCGGCTACGTAGCCGACACTGTTGAGGAAGCTCTGGCTGCCTACGACAAGTTGAAAGAAGAAACCGGTGGAGACGCCGCTATTGTGAAAGCGCAGATTCACGCCGGTGGCCGTGGCAAAGGCGGCGGGGTTAAATTCAGCAAGGACCGTGAGGCCGTTAAGGAAAATTCCGAAGCTATCCTGGGCATGATGCTCAAAACACCCCAGACCCCCGGTGGTATGGACGGTGCCGGTAAAAAGGTCAATAAGATCCTGATTGCCGAAGACGCCTACGCGCCCGACTTCGATGCCTGTAAGGAGTACTACGTTTCTATCCTGATGGATCGCGCGGCTAAAACCAATGTCATCATTCACTCTACTGAAGGTGGTATGGATATTGAGGAGGTGGCTGAAAAGACCCCTCACCTGGTACACACCACTTATCTGGACCCCGAACAGGGCATGCAGGGCTTCCACGCCCGCGAGGTTGCTTTCAACCTGGGCCTGTCCGGTCAGGCGTTCAAAAATATGGTCAAATTCATCAGCAAGCTTTACCAGGCTTATCTGGGATCTGATTCCAGCATGATCGAGATCAATCCCTGTATGCACAATACGGCGAAGGACGATGAGATCATTGCCGTTGACTGTAAGTTTAGCCTGGATGCCAACGCCCTCTACCGCCACAAAGACCTGGCAGCGATGCGCGACGTTACCGAGGAAGATCCCGTAGAAGTTGAAGCCGGCGAGTACGGCCTCAATTACGTTAACCTGGACGGCAACGTAGGCTGTATGGTCAACGGGGCCGGACTGGCCATGGCCACGATGGACATCATCAAGCTCAGCGGTGGAGAGCCCGCCAACTTCCTCGACGTAGGTGGTACGGCCGACGCCGCCCGGGTGGAAAAGGCTTTCCGCATGATCCTGAGCGACGACAAAGTAGAAGCCATCCTGATCAACATCTTCGGCGGGATCGTTCGTTGTGATCGCGTAGCTCAAGGTGTGATCGACGCCTACAAGAACATTGGTGACATCAAAGTGCCGATTATCGTTAGACTTCAAGGTACCAATGCTGACATCGCGAAAAAGATGATCGATGAATCTGGCCTGAACGTAAAATCCGCCGTACTGCTGCAAGACGCTGCGGACCGGGTGAAAGAGGTGCTGGCTTAGTATCAGGCACCCCGTTTCAAATTGAAAAATCGCCCGCTCTCCTTTTGGAGGGTGGGCGGTTTTGGTTTTGCAATGGCTGCAATTGCCTATCGCTTGCTAAATCTGGCAGTTGAAAAGTCACTACCACTATTGATGAACAAATGATAGTTGCCGGCGGTCAGGTGATCTACGGAGAGCGTGAACTGACGATCCTTACCACCGGATTGATCGGTTTGCTGCGTCATTATCCGACCCAGGGCATCGTAAACGGTGATCGTTACCCGATTATCAGCGTAAGGTAATGAGTAATGAACCGTTAATTGGTCGTGAGCCGGATTCGGATAAATCTTCGGTCCGGGAAGGCCGAATTCAATCGTTGAGCTCGGGTCTTGCTCCAGGGTATTTTCGTAGATCCAAAAATCACCGTTGCCAACCAGAATATCCAGATCGCCGTCATTTTCCAGATCGATCGTAGCTTGTGAAAAAGCCGAGGTAACTTCACCTACGTCAAAACGTTCGGTGCTGGCAGGGTCGGTACCCAGATTTTTGAACCAAACTATGGGCGCGTTGCCCGTGCCGACCGAAATATCTTCCAGTCCGTCGCCATCATAATCGGCGGGCAGGATGGAACTGACCGAAGCGGGAGGGACACCCAAAGATTCTAGCGCGAATTGCAGATTGCCCTGATTCAAATAGACCCTGACATCACTGGCAAAAGGATAAGCAGTATAAATGTCCGGTAAGCCGTCACCATTGAAATCACCTACCACCATATTTTTGATGAAGGAACCTTCAGTAATCAGGTTTTCAAAATTGAAGGTGCCGAAACCACTATTTTGCAAGATACTGACGCGATTTTGCCCACTGGTGTAGCCAGGTAGTATGTCTACGTCACCGTCGTTGTCAATGTCGGCCAGTTGGAGAAATTTTAGATTGAAGTCTCCGCTAATGAGGACGTCAGCTTCCCAGTCGGCACCATTGTTTTCAAAGTGAGTGAGGGTGTTCAACTCGTCATTGAATGCGGCCAGATCAGGATTCCCGTCGTCGTCGAAGTCAGCTGATTCCAGTAAGCCTCCGCCGGGTAGGTTACGGCTGTCATCCAAAGTGAATTCGGCGTTACCGTTATTGATCAGGAAAGCCACTTGGGCGTCTTCTGTGTCAAGGGTAATAGCCAGGTCGAGGTCATCGTCACCGTCGAAGTCGGCAGCTACGGGGCGGCCCTGTACGGCCACGTCAAAACCCAGTGGAGTTTCTACAAGGGTTGCCGGAGTATTTCCGTCATTTAGCCAGAGCTTGACGTTGGAACTTCCAGAAAAGAATATCTGGTAGCCCAGGACATCTTCGCGTCCATCGCCGTTGTAATCACCGACGGCAAATTGGCTCAAGGTGGATTGGTTGGTGGAAATTTGGTTGAAACCTTGACTAAATAGGGAGCTGGCGGCCAGACAGCCGCAGAAGAGTAAAGAGTATTTCATAGAGCGCTTTAGTAAAAATGCTCCTTTCTGATCGCATTTGATCAGAGGAGAATATCAATTGGATAATTTTACCAAAAGTACGGTGCTGATCTTGATAAGACGAAGAGCACTACTTTTAACTACTGTTGATTATCGGGATGAACCAGATCAAATTGCTTATGTACGATTTGATCGAAACGCTTATTCCTCAGGAAGTAGTAGTGCAATACCACGCTGTCGTGTAAAGTGCCTACGTCCGAGCGGTCGGGTCCGATCCGTACGGCTTCGATCTGCTGTTTGCGCAGTTGGCGACGACGGTACCAAAAACGCAATCGGGGGTAAACGTGCCAGTGGGCGCGGAGAATGGCGCTAATGTGTGCCCAGTCCCCCTGTACCAAAAACAGCATGCCGGCCATTCCATCAAGCAGTAGGCGAAGTGGAAGCCACCAGAATAGCTTGATGCCTGGCTCATTTTTGAAGCTGGTGGTAAGCGTATTGCGAAAGTTGAGGTAGGTCTTACGGGGGGTCTTGTAGGCCAGGGTGCCGCCGCCGACGTGATAAACCGTAGCAGCCGGTTGAGCCATCACTTTGTAACCGGATCGCTTGAGGCGCCAGCAAAGATCGATCTCCTCGGCGTGGGCGAAGTACTCGGCTTCGAAGCCACCTAAATCTTTAAAAAGCTTGGAACGGATGAACAAGGCAGCACCGGTTGCCCAGAAAATCTCCTGCGGGGTATCGTACTGACCATCATCAACCTCGGTATGGGTAAAGATGCGGCCCCGGCAAAAAGGATAGCCCAGGGAATCTATCCACCCTCCGGCGGCTCCGGCGTACTCGAAGCGGCTCTTATCGTGCTGGGCCAGAATTTTAGGTTGGCAAGCTCCCACCATCTCGTCGTCCTGAAACATCCGGAGACAGGGCGTCAACCAGTTTCTGGTCACTTCCACATCGCTGTTCAAGAGGACAAAAATATCGGCTTCCACCTGCTCCAGCGCATGGTTGTAGCCACCCGCAAAACCGAAGTTTTCGGGCATTTCAATCAACTCGATGTTCGGGTGGTTGGCTTTCATCCAGGCCACGGAGTCGTCGGTACTCAGGTTATCGGCCACAATGATCCGGGAACCCTCAATGAGGCTGTCGATCAGGGGGGGCAGAAATAACTCCAGATATTGACGGCCGTTGTAGTTAAGGATGACGATGGCGGTATCCAGATCGATCGGGGCGGAGTCGGTCACGGTCGACTGCTCGCCCGATAGCGGAATTTTTTCTTCGAAGGTTTTCAACACGGCTACTTTGTCAGCCATAAGCTGCGCCTTTAATGCTTCCAGACCATCCAGCTCACGGTCGTGGCGAATAAAGTCGGTGATGCGAATACTGATGTCCTGACCATAGATGTCGCGGTCAAAATCGAAGATATTGAGTTCGATGGTCAGGTCGCGGCCGTCGTTGAGGCTGGGTCGCTGACCGATGTAGAGCATGCCCCGCAGTCTTTTCGAAGTGCTGGACAACTCGGCCTCGGCGGCGTAAATACCTTCGGCGGGAATGAGCTTATCCGGATGGTCCGGCTGTACGTTGGCGGTAGGATAACCGATGGAACGTCCGATCTGGCGTCCGGTGATTACGGTGCCACTGAGCCGGTAATTATAACCGAGCAGCTCGTTCGCTTCCTTGATCTCACCGCCACTGATCGCCTTGCGTATTCTGGTACTACTGACGGCCATTTCCTCGATCTCCCTTGCGCCGATCTCTTCCACCCTGAAGTCGTGCTTTTCGCCGAAGGAACGCAACAATTGCAAATCTCCCTGACGGCCCGCTCCGAATTTATGATCGTAACCGATGACAATACGTGACGGCTGAAAACGACGGACGAGAAATTCTTCGACGTAGGCTCCGGCGCTGAGGCTGGAAAATTCTTTGGTAAAGGGAACAAAGACAAGATGATCGACACCCGCTTCCCGGATCAGGTCGATCTTTTCCCGTGGGCTGGTAAGCAGAACGGGGGGCGGCAATTCAGGCCTCAGCACTTTACGCGGGTGAGGATCGAAGGTAACTACAACGCTTTCACCGCCTTCCTCTTCCGCCAGTTCACGCACCCGCCGGAGCAACGACTGGTGCCCCAGATGGAGGCCGTCGAAACTGCCGATGGTCAGTACTGCCCGCCGGAAAAGGGGGAGTTGGTCGAGGTGATGGTGAACTTTCATTACAGGGGCGAAGATAGATTAGGAAAGGCATTGATAATTACCTCAGCAATTTATTTAGTACCTCCCGCGCCTTACTGCTTTCAATACTCTCCCGTGCTTCGGCGGCACACTCTTCCAGGCTCTTGTCGGGGCCCATCAGTCGGATGGCCAGGGCGGAATTGGCGCAAACGACGGCCTTTTGGGCCACTGAGCAGTTGTTGTCGAGGATGTCGAGGAAAATTTTCGCGCCCTCATCTTTGGTCTCGCCGCCGTGCAGACCGGCGGGCATCAGTTGAGGAAGGCCGAAGTGCTGGGGATAGAGAAGTTGCTGGCCTTCGCGGCTACGCACCTGAGTACCGCCACCGGTAAGACTGACCTCATCGTAGCCATCTCGGCTATGTACGATAGCGTATTCGCGTCCCGTTTCTTCCTGCATCACGTAATCGTAGAGCCGACTGATCTCCGATCCGTAAGTACCCATGACGGAGAATTTAGGCTTCGCCGGGTTGAGCAATGGACCGAGCCAGTTGAAAAATGTTTTCATTTTCAATTCCCTGCGAATGGGCACTACTTCTTTCATGGCCGGATGGAAAAGCGGCGCGTGGAGGAAACAGATGCCTGCTTCATCCAACTGGCGTCGGAGCTTATCACCGTCGTTGGTGAACTCGTAGCCCAGGGCGATCAATACATCGCTGCTGCCTACCGCACTGCTGACACCGTAGCTGCCGTGCTTGCTCACCTGATAGCCGGCACCGGCGATCACGACGCAACTCAACGTACTGATGTTGAAAGTATTCTTTCCATCACCACCAGTACCGACCACGTCGATGGTTTCCCTTCCTTCCAGGTCCAGGGGAACGGCCAGTTCCAGCATGGCATCACGAAAACCCTGGAGTTCATCCATGGTTATGGGGCGCATATTGAAAATGGAAATGAAGGCAGCGATCTGGGCGGGGTTGATCTCGCCCCGGCCGATCCTGAGCAAGGTCTGGCGAGCGTCTTCACGGCTCAGGGCTTCACGGCGGTAGAGTGATTCAATGGTGGCTTTCAAAGAGAAGGGGTTGATTTTCGACAAAGGTAATTAACCACGAGTACTCTAAGGAGCAGGAAGGAACACAAGTCAAATTTCTTGCAGCTGATTAAGTCTCTAACCCTGTTGGTGACTTTCGTTCAAAATCTCAAACACCCGTTCCAAAGCTTCCGCATTATCTTCGAAAATCTCATTGGCCAGACTCAGCTTTTCTGCCGGCTGGCTACTGGTAATGCCAATAACGTAACACCCGGCCGCTTTAGCTGCTTTTACTCCCGCGGGACTGTCTTCACACACAATACATTCGGAGGGGGGTATGCCTAGCAAAGTAGCAGCGCGCAAGAAAATATCCGGAGCCGGTTTTAGATTTTCAACGTCATCAGCCGTAACGAATACCGAAGCGTAGGGGCGTAGTCCGGTGGCATCGAAGACAACTTCGGCATCCTTGCGACCGCTGTTTGTCCCGATGGCCAGCGGAAATTTTGCCTGGATCTGAGTCAGCTTTTCAATGACCCCGGTAAAGAGTTGTCCGGTTTGCCGCATTGTGTCATGGTAACGATCCTGCTTTTCAATTTGCAATTCCCGAACGGTTTTGCCCAACTGATGATCGCGGATCACATCATTAGCCAGGAAACTGTCACTGGTACCTACGTACTGATCGAACCAGTGGTGGTCGTAATCGAGGCCGTAACCGGCCAGAACAGCGAGCCAGGCTTCGGCGTGTTGGGGTTCTGAATCTACGAGGGTTCCGTCGAGGTCGGAGATAAAGGCGCGGTATTGGGGCATGTTAAATTGAAGTTGAAAGTAGCAGGAACGGTTGGTATGATTGATTGTTTTCGGAAATTGTCTAGCTTTCGCCCAAAGTCAATACGTTATGCGGCAAATCGCTTTCCTTTTTCTCTTGCCTCTTCTCTTCTTTAACTGCAAATCCGGTGCCAACCGCCCGGATCGGGAAGAGGCTCTGTACCAGACTGTAGAGGACCCGGAGCCATCCATCGTGGCCATTCCCCTGCGCATCGAAATTAAAGAACTGGAAGAACTGATCGAACAGCAGACCGCTGATCTTGATCTGGGCGAAGCCGCCGGTGAGGACCGTAAATTGGATTTGAAAGTCAGCAAAGCCGACGAGCCCATCAAAATCGAAGTTTTCAACGAGCAGATCCGCTACCGTGTGCCGCTGAAACTGGACATCGCCTACGACCTGGGGATCGCCAAGCCAAAGGCCGAAGGCATCCTGGCACTTGACTTCCGCTCTGAGTTTAAGATCGACTCAAGCTGGCGACTAGCTACCCAGACCAAATTGATCAGTCACGAATGGATCGACGAGCCAAAGATCAACGTTGCCGGCATTTCCCTACCCATCACCTCGGTAGCCAACTACGCTATCCGCCGGGCCGAGGGCAGTGTGGAAAGGGCGATTGACCTGGCCGTAGATCAGCAGATCGCACTTCAAACTTACGTGACCGACGCCTGGAACCAACTGCAAAAACCCATCATGGTTTCTCCGGAAAACCAGGCTTGGCTCAGCATCCGGCCAATTGCACTTAAGATGACACCTCTCAGCGCTAATGAGGAGCGCATTAGCGCCGACATCGTTCTGGAAGCCGTTCCACGACTTACTTTCGGGCCAGAAGCTCCGAGTGAATTGCCCCGCCCTTTCCCTGCCTTTGCTTACGCAACTTCTGGAGAGCGTGACGAAAATTTCAACCTCAACCTCGGTACCAGTATCACCTACGCTGAAGCCGAACGACTGGCCGGAGAATCTGTGCTGAACGAAACATTCACCAGCGGAAACCGCAGCGTGACCGTAGATAAATTAAATCTGTTTGGCAGAGACGGTAAACTTATCGTCGATCTTACCACCAGTGGATCATACAACGGTTCTATCTACCTCAGCGGCTTGCCCGAGTACGATACCGGTCGCGACCGCCTCAGCATCGATGATCTGGATTTTACCCTTTCCACCAAGAGCTTCCTCACCAAGTCGGCCGCCTGGCTACTGAAGGGCAAACTCAAGCGCCAGCTACAAGATAATATGAACGAAATGCTGGACGACAACCTGGACGACCTGCGTAAACAACTGGAAAAAGAATTGAAGCAGCAGGAACTGGCTCAGGGCATTACTTTAAGTGGCGAACTGGACCAGCTGGGCCTTTCCCGAACTTACCTTACCCGCGAGGGGATCGAAGTAGTGGTAAAACTGACCGGCCGTTTAGATTTGGACGTGCAGGGATTGACGCAGTTGTTACCGGAGTAAAGCTTATTCTTTGACCGCCTCCGGAGTACGCCACTATCCGAGCAGCTAGGAGCGAAATAGTTCTAGCCGCTCGGATAGTGGCGTACTCTGGTGGGGAAACACGAACCATGAACCACCACTTACCCCCCGAATGGCACCCCCAACAAGTTGTTTTACTCAGCTTCCCACGCCGGGGTGGTGACTACGGCGAACTGAGTATTCCCACCGCCCGTCAGCACCTGGACTTATGTGCTACGATCTGTCAATATACGCCCGTTATCTTGGTTCTGTCAGACCAAAAATTATTCAATCAAGTCTGGACGGAAAGAAATGAGAAAGAGGTCAGAGGACCGGAGAATATTCGTTTCGATCGTATCATCTATGCTTTCAGGTATCCGCTTTATCTGGTCTATCTGGATACCAATGACGTATGGGCCAGGGACTTCGGCCCCATTACGATCATCGAAAATGGCCGAGCTACAGTTTGTGACTTTACCTTCAACGGCTGGGGTGAAAAATACCCCGCTGAGCTGGATAATGCCGTCACCCGTGGTTTGGTCGCACGAGCGATTTTGTACGGTGCTCAGTACAACCCTCTGCCCCTTGTCTTGGAGGGTGGCAGTATCGAAAGTGACGGAGCCGGTACGGTCATGAGCACCAGTAAGTGCCTGTTTCACACCAGGAGAAATTCGCATCACAGCAGGGAAGAACTTATCATGTTACTCAAGCGATTCCTGGGCATCCGACAGTTGCTACTACTGGATTACGGTCATCTGGAAAATGACGATACCGACGGCCACATCGACACCCTGGCCCGTTTTGCTCCCGGTAATGTTATTGTCTACCAGGCCTGCGATGATCCCGATGATGAGCACTACAATGAATTTCAGCGCATGGCCCAGCAACTGGCTACCTTTAAAAATACGGAAGGGGTAAATTATGAATTGCTGCCGCTTCCCTGGCCCTCACCGGTATACAGCCAGGAGGATCGGCGTCGGCTTCCAGCCAGCTACGCCAACTTTCTCATCACCAACGGAGCGGTGATCGTACCGGCCATAGACAAAAAAAGCGATCCGGAAGCGGTAGCCGTCTTGCAACGGGCCTTTCCGGATCGCTCCATCGTCCTCCAGTCGGCGGACTTTTTACTTGAACAGCACGGCAGCATTCATTGTCTGACCATGCAGATTCCTGCTATCCCGGGCTGCCCGGTTGTTCCATCAGTTTAAAGAATTCGTCGAGTTTCGGGGTGATCACAATCTCGGTACGGCGGTTCATGGCCCGGCCGTTAGCGGTGGCATTGTCACCACGCGGATCGAATTCGGCGCGGCCGGCGGCACTCAGGCGCGCCGGATCTACGTAATACTCGTCAGAAAGCACACGCACTACGGCGGCGGCCCTCATGGTACTCAGCTCCCAGTTATCGCGGATGCCTTTGGCTTTGATCGGCACGTTATCGGTGTGGCCTTCCACAATGACGTCCAGGTCGCGGTGATCGTTAAGAACGGTGGCTACTTTGCCCAATACTTCGTTTGCGGCCGAGTTTACCCGGGCGCTACCGGAGCCAAACAGCATCTGGTCGCTGATGCTTACATGTACTTTGCCGCCACGTACTTCCACCTGGATGTCGTTGTCATTGACGTTGTTCAGAGAGCGTTTCAGGTTCATCACCAGAGCGAGATTCAGACTGTCTTTACGTTGCATCTCACGGCTCATGTCCTGAATAAAGGCCGTTTGCCCGCTGATACTTTCCAGCGAAGCCCGGATACTGCTGGCCCCTTCTTTGCTGATGACGGAGAGATCTTCCATACGATCCAGCAAGTTGGCATTGGTCAGTTGAGAGTTCTCGAGCTGGTTTTCTAATTGTTTGGTTTGCTCACTCTTCAGTCGTAACTCCGTTTGCAAACGCTCCACTTCCTTGTTTTTACAGGAGGTGAACGTCAAAAGCAGCAACGAAGCGATCAAAATCGGATATTTCATGAGTAGTTGCGTTGGTTTAAAAGTGTAAAGCGTCAAAAGTGTTAAATTATTGTCCGGTGATAGTTTCTGAAGAAACGTCGATTCAATTTCACTATGGAGCCAGCCCCTAGCCCGGTTGGACGGACCGGCGATATTAAATTGAGAGCGGTAAGGTATAATATTAAACTGTTCAGAAGTATTTACAAGAAACCAGAACGATCAGTTTCATTGGGTCGAGGACCTCCGGTCCGAACTACTCGTTAAATTGGCAAATACAAGCTAGACTACTTGATCACAAATGGTTTCATGCGGAGGACCGCAGAAGAGCAGATGGTTATTTTGCTTCGTCAGGCCGGGCCGAAGGACCCTGTGTTGAAAGCCAAACAGACCTTACTGGCTCGCGCTCGGAGAGCAGCATATCCCATAAAGCGACCGGGAGGTCGCTAGCCATATTCTTTTGTCAATGATGCAAGACGCTCAACATCTTACTTTCTCCGTTCACAAATACGCGAACATAGTAAACTCCGCTCGGCCTACCAGTCAGATCAAAGACATGGCTACTTTGAAGTCCACCTATCAATCGTCCGGTGGGGCTGTAAACTTCGAGTTTTTCTATTTGCTGATTACCGGCTAAACCGCCAATTTTGAAACGCCCCCTGCTTGGGTTGGGAAAGAGAAATAGGTCTACCAAAGTAGCAGTGCTTTCTTCTAAACTACTGGTGCAAGCGCCTTCCAGCCCGGTTTGGAGATAGTAACGCGTCACTTTATCCGGTCGGATTTGCTGGATTTGCAGTGACCAGCTTTCGAACGGCTCGCCCTTCCAGCAGAGGTTGATAGTGGTGTCGGTCGTTATCAGGCCACTGACGATGGGTGTTCCCGGGTTTTCTACTGGCTCATAGACGGCGAGGTAGAGACTGTCGACCGGTCTGATGGTCAGGTTTGTGTTTTCACCCTCAACTGCTAAAGGAAAATGGTGCCAGACAGTATTGCCCGCACCGCCGGTACTATCCGGATCGGCTTCGCCCGCTTCCCGGCTGGCAAACTGGAACTGGGCGAATTGTTCGCAACTGCTGACCTCGGTTGCGTCCTCCTGGTCGTCATTAAAGGCAATGGGAGGGGCGAAGCCAGCGCAGAAGCGCCGGCCGTCGTCTCCGATCACGTAAGTAGAGGCAGCCGGACCCGGTGATCCGTTTTGATGGTTGTAGAGTGTAAGCAAGATTCCTCCCGTCCCGATCTGGCTGCAATTGAAACTAAACAGACTGTCACCGGGGTCAGTACCGAACGAAAGCTGCTGGTTTTCCGCGAACGGGGCTGCAAACATTCGGGCGGGGACGGTGATCAGTCCTCCCTGGTCGGTGGGAACACTTAATCCCTGAATAATTCTGGGCGAGCGGCCGGCAATGTCTTCGCCATTGCAATTGGCCGGGTTGAGAGCTACGTAGGTTTGGGCCGAGCGCGGGGAGAGTCCCGGCGCGTGAGCGAAGATGTCCAGAACCAGTACTTCGCCGTCTTCACACACATAAGTTCGGATGCTGTCGGCTGCATCGTCGCTGAAGCTGTAGGAGTGATCCGGACGTTGCTTGGCTACCAGGTCGCGGGCCAGGAGGCCGAAACTGCCAGTGTCTTCATAGGCCGCAGCGAGGCCATTGATGAGTATCGGTGAAGTGGCCGCCGGACAATCCATGGTACAGTCACAGCCGTCGAAACCGCCGATCAGGGCGTAGCTGTCCGTGACCAACCACTGACCCTGGCTACCTTTCCACCAGATCTCTACACTCTCGGAAGTAAAGTTGGCGCAGTCCAAATAGATACTATCCGCGGCGCCCGGCGGTGGAGTCTCTTCCCGGGGAAAAATGGTGAAACTGATCAAGACGGAGTCCGTTAGGCAAGCTGAATCTTCGCCGGCCAACCAGTCTCTGGCTGCAAAAGCTTTGCTACTTTGGTAGTCCAGACTAACCGACAATCCATTGATGACAACCGGGAAATCATACTGGGCGACCAGGCTTCCGGCCAAGACACAAAATAGGAGCGTTAGCTTTATTTTCATGCGTACAATGTAGGGAACCCGTTTATCTTTACCGCATGACAAACCCGGAAATCGCCCGCGCCTTTCAGCTCCTTGGTAAGATCATGGAACTACACGGTGACAACCCCTTCAAGATCCGATCTTACAGCAACGCATATATGAAATTGCGGAAGCTGGAGCGTCCCCTGGCGGATATGAGCCTGGAAGAGATCAGCGCCATTCCCGGTGTCGGTAAGGCGATCACCGAAAAAATTGATGCCCTGAGAACCACCGGGAGTATGCCGACGCTGGATAAGTGGCTGGCCCAAACCCCACCCGGCGTGGTGGAAATGCTGGGAATATCCGGTTTCGGCCCCAAAAAAGTAAAAGCCGTCTGGGAAGGACTGGGCGTGGAAAGTATTGGAGAATTGCTGTACGCCGTCAATGAGAATCGTCTGGTGGAACTGAAGGGGTTTGGAGCAAAGACCCAGGCAAGTCTCAAGAAGAAACTGGAATTCGTGCAGCGCAGTAGCGGTCAGTTTCACTACCGGACGCTGGAAGTCCTGGCCAGGCAACTCTTTGCGGAACTGAAGAAACAATTCGGAGAGGAAGTGCGCTGGGCTGCTACCGGAGCTTTACGTCGCCGGATGCCAACTTTAACGGAAATCGAGTTGATCACCGACCTGCCTCTCGACCGAATTTCGGAGCTGGAAAGCTTTGAAAATATGAGCAGTGAGGCTTTGTTTAAAGCTACCTACGAAGAAGTACCGGTCATCATTTATCCGGCTACTGCTGATAATTGGGGGACGGTGCAATTCGAACGCACTGGCAGTTCGGAGTATGTAGCGGGCATCAGTAAAGTAGGTGCATTCAAAACGGAAGCCGAAGTTTTTGCGAAGTTGGGGCTGGAATTCGTGTCGCCGGAGTTGAGAGAGGCCAAAGATTGGCTTGTTTCAAAAGGTGAGAAAGAGGTTCCTAAACTATTGGAAGAGAGCGATATAAAAGGGGTGGTGCATAGTCACTCTACCTATTCCGACGGAATCAATAGCTTGCGTGAAATGGCCGTGTCTTCCCGTGACGCTGGATATGAATATCTATTGATCACCGACCATTCAAAATCAGCCTTTTACGCCAACGGCCTCAAAGAAGATCGACTAAGAGAACAGTGGGCCGAAGTGGATGCCCTGAATCTGGAACTGGCCCCGTTTCGGATCCTGAAGGGAATCGAAAGCGATATTCTCAACGACGGCTCCCTGGATTACCCCGACGAGGTGCTGGCCGGCTTCGATGTTATCATAGCCTCCATTCACAGCAATCTGGGTATGGACAAGGAAAAGGCGACGGAACGTTTGATCACGGCCATTAAAAATCCCTATACCCATATCCTCGGGCACCCCACCGGTCGATTGCTGTTGAGTCGGGAAGGCTATCCAATCGATCATCTGGCCGTGATTGAAGCCTGTGCCGAACATGGTGTTTGCATCGAACTGAACGCCAATCCTTATCGCCTGGACCTGGACTGGAGCTGGATTCCCGTTGCCCTGGAAAAGGGTGTGCCGATCAGTGTCAACCCCGATGCCCACTCCGTGGGGGGGATTCACGACATCCGCTACGGGGTACTGGCTGCTCGAAAAGGCGGGCTGACGGCGGAGATGTGCTTGAATACGCGGGGAGTTAAGGATTTTTTAGCCTGGTTCGGGAAATAAGTTTAGCCAGCGACCTCCCGGTCGCTATGGACAGTTCAAGCCACGGATCACGCGGATTGAAACGGTTTTTTGTGGATTCAACGATTGCTAATCCTTCTGAATCCTGAAAGTGTAACTAGTTCCCTCATGCTCGAACCGCAGTAAGTAAATACCCGCCGGCTGACTACCCAGGTCTACGTTCATATTTCCTCTGGCTTTTGGGTGATTACTAAACAGGGTCTGCCCAAGGGCATTTACTACGCTGAATTGGCCTGCGGGGCCAGTTATTTGCAATTGGCCGGAAGTGGGATTAGGGTAGATCGCCAAGCCGATGTCTTCTGGATTCGCTACGCTACTGATCATATCCACGAAAACAGTTTGGCTGATGGCGCGGCTACAGAAATCATTGAAAGCGTTGAGGGTAACTTCGTAGGTGCCCGTGGCCTCGTACTGGTGAGTGGGCTCAAATTCGTTACTGCCGCTCCCATCACCAAAATCCCACTGGTAGCTGGAAGCAGACATTGAGAGGTTAGTGGTTATGAGAAAGCCCAGATCTTCTTCGGTTGTGAAACTGGCTACCGGCGGTTCAAAAACCTGGATCGTTTGGGTGGCGATCTGTGGGCCGGTAGGGGAGAAGACGGTCAGCTCGACCTCGTAAGTGCCAGGTTCGTTAAAAGTGACGTTTTCCGTTGACTGGTTGCCCGTTGCGGGGTCACCATCGGGAAAGTTCCAGCGGAGGCTATCGATGGGGCCGGTACTCAAGTTGTTGAACTGTACAGAAAGTGGAGCACAACCAGCCGTAATGGTTTGGTCGATAATTGCTACCGTAGGTTCGAAAACTTCGACGGTAAAGACTTCGATTTGTGGAGGGCACAGGCCGTTATCGGCCGTAAAGATAACATCGTACAGACCCGGGCCTGGAAGTTCCACGGTGATTGATTCGCCGGTGAAAGTGCCAACCCCTGAAATTTCCCAGGTTAAATTTGCTCCATTCATCAATGATTCGGCCAGCGCGGTAAGGACATTGCCGTTTACACTGGCAGTAAGAGTAAATAGGGGAGGCTCCGCCGCAAAGATTTCGATAGACGTTACATTTTGCATATCGCCATTTTGGGCGGTGAGCATTACGGTTTCCGTACCGGGTGCATCCAGCACTACGAAAACCGTGTCTGAGATAGCATCAGGCATAAATTCCACGGGGCCACTCCATTCCACCGAAGTGGCGTTTTCGCTCAGGTTGTAAAGGAAAATAGTGTCGCCTGAGCAAACACCTTCGCTGCTCACCCCGATAGCGGCCGTCGGGACTGTGGCCAACACGGTAACTTCCTGGATCAAAGTATCATTACCGCAATCACTTGATACAACCAGCGTAACCTCGTAAGTGCCACTGGCGGAGTAGGTATGCTCAGGATCTTCCTCGGTACTCACCAGCCCGTCCCCGTAGAACCATTGCTGTCCGCTGGCTCCTGTGCTGTTATTGGTGAAGGCGACGGTAAGTTGATCGGTTACTGCCGTGAATGCAGCAGTCGGGCCATCAATCAGCGGGATTCGAATGGACAGTACCGCCACGATTTGACCATTGGGTCCGTAGCGCTCCAGACGGTATTCTACCGTGCCGCCGATTACTGGTTCGGGCAGAGACAGGATGTTAAGCGAAGGTAGGTTCGTGGGGCCATAATCTGGATTACCGGCCAGGGTTTCGAATGCATTGGGAGTATTGATGAACCACTGTGCGGCAAAACAACTCTGGTCTTCCGCGTTACCGATTTCCAGGGCGGAACCGATGCAGGCCGCTTCCAGAACAATGGTTTCCGAAGGATAATTCAAAGCTTCCTGGATCGTCTGTGGTTGTTGTATGGCAGCTTCGGACAATCCGACTGATCCGTTTTGGGCAACATTTTCTCCGGGGGCACAGGCCAGACCGTTGATGCTTTCCCCGCCAGTTCCTCCTGCAACCAACAGGCTCCACTCACCGGTGGGTGGGCCGTTGTACAGTAGCCGACCACCACTTCCTCCGCCACCGGGGCCAAAGCAACGGTTCTGTCCTTCGTTATTCACGTCAGCACCGTTTCCTCCACTCAGGTCCATAGTGGCCGCACCGCTTACGGATTCAGTGAATAGTAGAATGCTGCCGCCAGCGCCACCGCCGCCACCGCCGTCGCCGCCAACTTCGAGTGCATCGCCGCCCTTCACGCTGAGGGTAGGGGAGCCATTGAAAACTATTCCGGGGGCGGAGACCACGATGATCCCGCCGCCGTTTCCGCCCGCCGTCGGATTCGGATTGTTACCGTGGCCAGCCCCTCCGCCACCGCCAAAGTGGATGCGTTGAATACTGGCCTCGTTGCCCGGTAATGGTCGTCCGCCTAAGCCGGGAAAGTTACCGCTGCAATTGAAAAAACCGGGTTCTTCGTTGCTGGCTCCTTCTCCACCGTTTGTGATATTGGCTCCGCCGCCACCACCGGAGTTGTGGTCGTTGCCGCCGCCGCCGCCGTTGAGGTTGGGTCCGCGTCCGGTTTCCCGTCCGTTCAGGAAGCTCAGGGCGGCAGCTCCGCCGCCTTTGAAGGCACCACGCCAGTTGTCGGAGTCGTAGAAGTAGTCATTGGCGTTGGTCAGAAAACCACAGTCGCTATCGCGGATGGATTCCTGGCCACCGGCAAAACCGAGCTTACTGGCATCCAGGTCGCCGTTTATAGTGATGGGGTCGTCGCTTCCGAGCAGGAGAATTCCACCCCGGTTGCCGTTGAAAGGGGCGGGACTGAGCGGACCGGAAACGGGTGCATCCACCGGGGTGGCGAAGGTGACTGAAGTTGAATTGTCATCAGTCAGATAGTCGTGCCGTAATTTGAATTGGGCGAATACCGTATCGCCGTTTACGGCTGCCACGCGGTTCAGTTCGTAGCGTCCGGTACCGTTCAGCTCACTAATACTGCCGAACTGATCGCTGTCCTCGGTAATGATGGCTGCGCCCCGATGCTGGTGGAAAAAGAGGAAAGTACCTGCCGCGTCATAGGGCGCCGCAATGGCCTCGTCTACGATGAAATAATTGGCGCAAGTATCGATCTGAACGAGGTTCAGGGCGCTTTGCTGCTGTGCGGTCAGGGAAAAAAAGAGGCTAAGGAATAGGCCGGTAAGGACTAGGCGCATATTTAGTTGGTTGGGATGAGAGTCCAAATTTACGATTTACGATCTGTATTGTCGGATTCATGATTTTATGGCCTACAGTTTTAAGGATGATGAACGATTAGTGAGCTTTTATTGGTCTGGCTAACAAAGTAGCAAGCTTGGTTTCGCATTAAAGTAGCGTAGTTTTTGGTCAAGCAAGGGGGCCGACTTACTTTCGGTCATGTACCGGTCTGAATTGTTTTAGTCGGTCTATAAACGCCATCTATTTACCTATACTTTATGATGAGAACGGTCGCTTGGTTGTGGTTAAACTTCTAGCTCCGCGATAACACTAACCAATAGTTCTCAGTGTTTAACAGTTTACTTAATTCTAAAACAGTTTAATGCAGCTATTCTATGCTCCCGATCTGGTCGACGGCCACTATGAACTTCCCGAAAGTGAAGCCCGCCACGTTGTACAGGTGTTACGTAAGAGAGTCGGTGATCGGATCGATTTGGTAGACGGTAAGGGAGGCTGGTTCAGTGGTCAGATCACAGAGACGGGTAAGAAATCCTGTTCGTTGGATGTATCTGTTTTGCGCAGAGAGGAAAAGCGGACCAATCAGCAGGTCACCCTGGCATTCGGTCCACCCAAAACCGCCGATAGATTAGAGTTCCTGCTGGAAAAGGCCGTAGAGATCGGAGTGGATGTGCTGCAGCCCTTCATCAGCCACCACAGTGAGAGACGAAAACTTAAACCGGAGCGGTTGGAAAAAATTCTGGAAAGTGCCATGAAACAGTCTCTACAAGCTTGGTTGCCAGAGCTGGCTCCTTTGCGCAAATTCAATGATCTACTGGAACTTGCACCGACTACTATTGGGTTACTGGCCTGGATCGATGAGGAAATTAACACCCCGCTGCTAAGTCGTTTTGAAAAGGAAAAGGACGTTTACATTCTCATCGGGCCGGAAGGAGGTTTTTCTGAAGATGAAGCTAGGCTGGCAATCGCTGCCGGTTTTAAAGCAGGAAGTCTGGGTAAGAATCGGTTACGGACGGAGACGGCGGCTATCGTTGCCTTGAGCGAAGTTGCAAACGCCAGGTTGTTGTAACTCATTTTATCATTAATTCACTTGATCAGTATATTTTAGTCCATGAAAGTCGGAATCATTCAGCAGCGGAACACCGCCAGCCGAGCAGAAAACATTGCTACTTTGATAGCCAAAATCCGTCAACTGGCCACGGGTGGAACTGAGTTGATCGTACTGCAGGAATTACACTGCGGACTGTACTTTTGCCAAACGGAAAACGTCGATGTTTTTGACCAGGGCGAGACAATTCCGGGTCCTTCCACGGAAGAATTTGGGAGTGTCGCTAAAGAATTAGGACTGGTTATTGTACTCTCCCTCTTTGAAAAACGCGCGCCCGGTTTATACCATAATACCGCCGTAGTATTGGAAAAGGACGGTTCCATTGCGGGTATCTATCGCAAAATGCACATTCCGGATGACCCGGCTTACTACGAGAAATTTTATTTCACGCCGGGTGATCTGGGCTTTCAGCCGATTTCTACCAGCCTGGGTAAGTTGGGTGTCTTGGTGTGTTGGGACCAATGGTACCCCGAAGCCGCCCGGTTGATGGCCCTGGCCGGAGCTGAAATCCTGATTTATCCAACGGCTATCGGTTGGGAAAGTACGGATCCCGACGATGAGAAACAGCGACAATTCAATGCCTGGCAGATCAGCCAACGCGGCCATGCCGTAGCCAACGGACTGCCAGTGGTGGCGGTTAACCGTACCGGATACGAGGCCGACCCGAGCGGGACAACGGGGGGGATTACTTTCTGGGGCCAAAGCTTCGTGGCCGGCCCCCAGGGCGAGCTCCTTTACCAAGCTCCGGCCGACGAAGAAATTGCGGTAGTCGTAGATATTGATCGCCAACGTACCGAAGAGGTACGCAGGATCTGGCCCTTTTTCCGGGACCGGAGAATAGACGCTTACAGCAATCTTTTGCGGCGGTACGTAGATTGATTGTACGCCGCTGATTGACGACGGAGGCCCCTAGTTTGAGACGCCCGACTTGATGTCTGTGCTAAGGTGGCAAAATCACCTTATCGTGGGCCAAAACTGTTCACCATAGTCCGGACCAGCCCAATGGCCACCAGAATGATCAGCAGCATCGCCGGAAAACCACCCAGGATAGAGATCGACCTGATCCCGTCGAGCCCCGCTTTGGAAACCATCGTCCAGGCAACCAAACCAATTACGGAACCCCAGAAAATCTTTACCCTCAGCGGTGCCTCCGGATGTTCCGGACTGATACCTTTTATACTAAGTGCGCTCATGGCGGATACGTTGCTGTCCGCGGCGGTTACGTAGCTCAGAAAGACGAGAAGCAGGAAAAAGGGAACGATAATTTTTTGTCCTGGCAAAGTAGCAAAGAGCGCATATACAATACTTTCCGCTCCGCTTTCCGTTAACAGCAACTGCAAATCTCCACCAGTCTGCTCGTCCATTGCGATTGCGGACCCCCCGAAGATGACCATCCATACCCCACCGAACAGAGATGTCCATAGCCAATTGACTCGGATAAATTGCCGTACGGTATATCCCACGGAGAGTCTGCCCAGAAACAGTGCCGAAATCGGTGCCCAGGCAAACCAGTTGGCCCAGTTAAAGATGGTCCAGTCTTGCTGCCAGTCGGCGGGGATACCGCTATTAATGTCGGTACTGCGCGGAAGAAAATTGATGAAAAAATCGCTCAGGCCGACTGCGGCAAGTTCCAAGAGTTCACCAGTCGGACTAACGGAGAAGATCAGTACGGCCAGCAGGCTGAAACCGATAAAATTGAAGCCGGACAACCAACGGATTCCCCGTTGCAAACCCGAGCCGGCTGATAGGATAAAGGCCAGAACGATGGCCAGGCAAATTAGCCCATATCCAAAGGGGCCAGAAAAACCCGGATAATATTGCTCCATCCCACCCGCTAGCGTCAATACACCTGCACCCAAACTGGCGGCCATGCCCGCCACCAAAGCATAAAGACAGATGCTATCGACTAGCGCTGCTGTCCGTTCGGATACCGGACGATCACGCAAGGCAAAAAGCATACTGCCCAGCGAAAACTGCTGCTTGCGATTGTAATAAGCTAATGCAAAAGCCAGCCCCGCCACGGTATATATGGCGTAGGGCGTAATGGTCCAGTGCAGAAAGAGAGTAGACATGGCGAAAGCCGGATCGGGCTCACCGGTTAGCGGATAATCGCGAAGGTGGAAGATCGGCTCGGCCGTCCCCCAAAAAAGTATACCGGTAGCAATAGTGGTACACAGGGTGATGGCGAACCAGCGCCAGCGCGTCAGAATTGGCACGGCATCCGGGCCACCGATCTTTCGTGTGCCCAGTGGTGAAATGTAGACGGCTACTACCAGCAAAACGAATGAAAAAGTGGACCAGCTGAACAACCAGTTGAATTGGCTGATCAATTGGCCCACTAATGTTTGAAGTAGTGCTACAAAAGCTACCTCATTTATCAAACTGAACGCCAGGCCGGTGAATAGCAGGACGACCGGAGGAAGAATGACGAAGAGTCTGAGTTTTAACATATTGACAGACATAAGATTGCTTGCTCGCTTCGCTCACTGCGTAGGAAGGAAATCCAATTAAACGAGTACGCTCATGGGAATGTGTGCACGAGGCTCCCCAAACGGCGGGCGCAGCGTAGCCCGAGCTAACCCATTCCTACTGGCGTATAAGTCGCCTATGGTATCCTTCTTACGAAACGGTTTGGCCGGCGAGACATCTTGTGTCTAATTACCCAAGTACGTCCACGCAATTCAAATCTTCAAAAGCCTGCTTCAGCCGTGTACTGAAACTCTGCTCGGCCACGCGTACCCATTTGCGGGGGTCATAATACTTTTTGTTGGGCACCTCTTCGCCGTCGGGGTTGCCGATCTGACCTTGCAGGTAGTCTTTGTTTTTGGCCTCGTAGCCGCGCACGCCGTCCCAGTAAGCCCACTGAAGATCGGTATCGATATTCATTTTTATGGCACCGTAACTGATGGCTTCGCGAATGTCTTCCTGACTGGAACCACTACCACCGTGAAATACGAAATTGATGGGGTTGTCTTCCTCGATGTTCAGCTTTTCTTTCAGGTAGTCCTGGCTGTTTTTGAGAATTACCGGGCGCAGTTCCACGTTCCCGGGCTTGTATACACCGTGAACGTTACCGAAGGCTGCGGCGATGGTAAATTTGTTGTCGATCTTGCTCAGGGCCTGGTAAGATTCGAAGACCTCTTCGGGTTGGGTATAAAGACGGCTGCTATCTACGTCAGTGTTATCTACGCCGTCTTCTTCACCACCGGTTACGCCGAGTTCGATCTCGATCGTCATACCGATTTTGGCCATGCGCTTGAAGAAACGGGAGCTGATCTCCAGGTTCTCTTCCAGTGGCTCCTCACTGAGGTCCAGCATGTGAGAACTGTACAGTGGGTAACCACGCTTGGCGTAGAACTCTTCGCCGGCACTCAGCAATCCCTCTATCCAGGGCAGGATTTTCTTGGCACAGTGATCGGTGTGCAGTACTACGGGTACACCGTAAGCCTCGGCCATGGCATGTACGTGCATGCCACCGCTGATACCACCGAGAATGGCGGCTTTTTGGTCGGAGTTGTCCAATCCTTTTCCGGCGAAGAAAGAAGCTCCACCGTTGCTGAATTGAATAATGACGGGAGAGTTGAGGTCACGAGCTGTTTCTAAAACGGCATTTACGGTACTGCTGCTGGTCACGTTAACCGCAGGGATCGCGAAATTCTGCTCGTTGGCGTAATTGAAGAGCTGGGTAACTTCGTCGCCGTACAATACGCCGGCCCGGAATTTTTGCTTTGCCATTATTGCTTAATTTAGGTTTTTCAATTAAGTCCCAAAGATGCGAAACTCAATGCCCTAAACAAAACGGCCCGTCTCCAAAAAGGAAACGAGCCGTGCAATCAGCAATGATTGTATTTTTTGACTATCAAAGTAGCAATGCTAGTAAGTTAGACCAGCTTACTGAAAATTCAGGTTACTACCTTCCTTCACAACGATGACCATGAAAAGCCCATCATTGGCCAGGTCAGGATCATCAAAAATAGATTCATTGAATTCCCGGCCGTCAGTCTTACTTTGTACACTGAGCGTAAAGGGGATACTGATGTCTTCATCAATCGCATCTACGGAGATAATGTACTGACCGTCTGGCGCATTGTCGTCGAAAGTAATCACTTCTTCGCCTGGGCCTTCAAGGTCGTCGCCGCTGGATAGTCCGTTGGAATTGAAGGAGAATCCACCACCTACGCTTCCGAAGCCCGGGTCTACCAGTGAAAGGTCGAGGTCTACCCCGGCGGTTTCCCAGGTCAGGGTGATGGTCAGATCATCGTTGTCGCCGCCGGTTCCACCGCCGCCGCCATCATCATCGTCATCTTTGTTGCAGCCCACGGAAAAGAGTACGACCAAGGCTAAAGCGAGTAAAGGAAATAAGTTTTTCATAAAAGAAGTATTGGGTTGTTTACTCCTTTATGGGGTCGACGACAAATAGCGTTACATAAAAAGCGGCCTTTCTTAGAAGAAAAGCCGCTTTGGAATTTTAGCGTCTGAAAAACAGGACTTTAGATAATTCCCTGTTCACCCAGGTACCGTTCTGCGTCCAGGGCAGCCATACATCCCGTACCAGCGGCGGTGATGGCTTGGCGATAAACGTGGTCGGCGGCGTCACCGCTGACGAACACACCTGGCACGTTAGTTTTAGTGCTGTTGGGCTGGTGTATCAGATAACCGGTATCCTCCATCTCCAGCCAGTCCTTGAAAATGGCAGTATTTGGGGTGTGACCAATGGCTACGAAGAAACCGGCGATATCGATAGATTGCTCTTCGCCCGTCTTGTTGTTTTTAACCCGTACACCGGTCACTCCGTCTTCGCCCAGGATTTCCTGAGTTTCGGTGTTCCAGTATATTTTTATATTCTTTTGCTTTTTCACGCGGTCCTGCATAATCTTGCTTGCGCGCATTTCATCGCGGCGTACGAACATGTGAACAGTCGGGCAGAGGTTACTCAAATAAAGTGCTTCCTCACAGGCACTGTCGCCGGCACCGACGATGGCACATTCCTTGCCCCGGTAGAAGAAACCATCACAAACTGCACAGGCGCTAACTCCTTTGTTGGTCAGCCGTTGCTCACTTTCAAGTCCGAGCCATTTGGCACTGGCACCCGTGGAAATAATAACGGTATGGGCCTGAATTTCCTCACCGGCTTCGGTGTAGACTTTATGGACCGGACCGGAGAAGTCTACTTTTTCAATCATTTCGAATTTCACCTCGGTATTGAATCTCTCAGCTTGCTTCCGCAGGTCCTCCATCATTTGCGGCCCCATGATGCCATCGGGGTAACCGGGGAAGTTCTCCACGTCGGTCGTTATCATCAATTGACCGCCGGGCTCCTTGCCAGTGTACAGTACGGGACTGAGATTAGCACGGGCGGCATAGATAGCGGCAGTATAACCGGCGGGGCCGGAGCCTACGATAACGGTCTTAAGTGGTTCTTTTCCGTTTGACATTTCGATATAATTTAGAGTTTCGGCGAAGGTATAGTATCTCGCCCAGAAAATAACACTCTAGCACAGCCAAGGTTAAGGATCATTGGACTGCTTTTGTCGCCATGCGCCTTTTGAGCTGTGGTATCGCTGCATCAATCATCATTTAGCCGTAAGCTTACCGCCTCTTAGATCCCCAGTTACCATGATCAAGTTTATTCGCAACCTCAATTTCGGCTACTTTCTGCTTATAGCCGGGCCAGTAGTCGCATTCGTCGGCTACCAAAACATTATGTCTCCTCCAGCGGATCCAACTGCCGCCTCTGGTGGCCCAACTTGGCTGAAAGGGGCAGCGATTCTATTAGCCGGGCTATATCTGATATTTGCGGGGGGATTGAAAATATATAAAGCTAAACCAAAGCGAGGGAAATACTGAGAGGAGCTTAGAATTGCTCATGGGCCATAAGCTGGGTAAAAGATTCTTCCAATACTGCTGGTCCCGCTGGACCTCACATCAGATAGGCGCATTATCTGTTAAAAGTGAATTTTCCTTTGCATACATCTATTTTAGATGTATTATTGCCCTATGTATTCAAAAGAACTGATCAAGGGCACTTTGCAAACCGTGGTTTTAAAGTTGCTCGACAACGAAGGGCGCATGTACGGCTACCAGATGAACAAGCGGGTAGGGGAACTCAGCAATGGAAAATACCAGCTTACTGAGGGTGCGCTTTATCCGCTACTGGCCAAGCTGGAAAAAGAAGAAATGGTCGTAGCCGAACGAGAAACCGTCAACGGACGACCCCGCAAGTACTACCGGATCACTGAAAAGGGGAGAAGTGCCGCTACTAGTCGCCGTGAGGAGTTCCAGAACTTCCTGATTACCATGCAACGTATCCTAGACCTAAATCCCGACCGTACATGACCGAACTAAACGAATCGCAAATAAATCTGGTCGCCGTTCACCTCGACGAAGCCGCTCTGGAAGCATCATTGTCTGAATCTTTACTGGATCACCTCTGCTGCGAGATCGAGGAAGCGATGACTTCAAGTGATGTCACTTTCGAGGAGGCTTTCTCGGCAGTTACCCACGACTGGTCAAAGGAACGCCTCAGGAAGCTCGACCGTACTATCAATTTTACCACAAAAACCAAACCAATGCTTATCAGACTGAGTAGCTTAACGGCCATTGTCGCCGCTTTCTTTTTGTTGTCCCCATTTGGAAATTCTCCTTCACCTAACAAGCATACGCAAGTTGTTTTTGAATCGGCGGATGCGAAAGACTTCGAACTTGAATTGACTCTACTGGACCCTGCATTAGAGCCTCCCACGGCCAGCCCTCTGGCAGGTAGAAAACTGGACGACTTTATTTCCGGCTTCGGGATGCGTACTCACCCCATTCACAAAAAACAGCTGCTCCACCGTGGTATCGATTTTAAAGCGGAAATGGGTACCCCGGTATTGGCTACCGCCGCTGGTGAAATCACCTTCGCTGGTCGTAATGGTAAAAACGGTATTCAAGTCGTTATTAAACACGAAGACGGGTACACTACTGTTTACAGTCATTTGCAGACTCACTTGGTGGAGGTAGGTCAGTCGGTAGACCTTGGTGAAATGATCGGTGCGGTCGGCACCACCGGCGCTTCAACTGGCCCTCACCTGCACTATGAGTTACACAAAGACAATCAACCAATCAATCCTCTGGCAATGATGGACTAGTTGGATAGCTGGATTATTGATAATGATAATGTAAATTGGCGAAGCACCTCATTCTATAATCAGGGCGCCCACATACGAGGAACTAGTGTTCACAAGACGCATGTCGTCGTTCGTGAGTGAAGCGCCTACAAGGCCGCAGGCCGTCCAGCTCATGCCAATAAAACGCCGTTCCTTCCTCAAAAAGGCCTCTTTCTCCGGAGCAATATTGGCCGCCGGCCGCTCACTATTTGCAACTGATTCCCCGGTCAGTGAGATAACCAGCGATCCAGCTAGGTATATGGGAGATTTTGCAGCCCCCAAACTGGAGACTATCCGCGCCGCCTTCATCGGAGTTGGTGCACGCGGACCATCTCACCTCAAATTTTTCGCCGGCTTGCCGGGAACGGAGGTCGTAGCCATCAGCGACCTCTACGAAGATCATGCGGTCAGGTGGAGCGAGGAAGCAGGGAACATCGGTAAAACAAGTGGCAGGCACCAAGGGATCAAAACCTACTACGGCGAAGAGAATGCCTGGCAAAAAATGCTGGAAGAGGTACTACCGGACGTCGTTTTCATCTCCACCAACTGGGCCAATCATGCGCCCATGGCCATTGCCAGTATGCGGGCGGGCGCCCATGCTTTTGTCGAAGTTCCCCTGGCCCTGACCGTTGAAGAGATGTGGGAGATCGTCAAAGTCTCCGAAAATACCCGGCGCCACTGTATGATGATGGAGAACGTCAATTACGGCCGCGACGAGTTGATGTTCCTCAATATAGTACGTCAGGGGCTGCTGGGTGATCTGCTGCACGCCGAAGCTGCCTACATCCACGAACTGCGTTGGCAAATGGAGGAAGTGGAGCGCGGGACCGGCTCCTGGCGGACGGGGCACTACGCTCGTCGCAATGGCAATCTGTATCCTACCCACGGTCTCGGCCCGGTAGCCCAATACATGAACCTCGGGCGTAGCGAAGACAACTTCAAAAGTCTCGTTTCTTTTTCCACCCCGGCCATGGGGCGCCAGCGCTGGGCGAAGGAAAATTATTCGGCCGACCATCAGTGGAACCAGCTGGACTTTCAGGGAGGCGACCTGAATACATCCATCATCAAAACACAGTTGGGACGCACCATCATGGTACAATGGGACGAAACGAGTCCACGGCCCTATACCCGTCACAATTTGATCCAGGGGACCTTGGGAGTCATGGCCGGATTTCCTACGCGAATCGCTCTGGAAGGTGGCGTGCCTGGGATCACCAAAAATCACCACTCCTGGGCTCAGGGCGAACAGCTGACCGCTCTTTACGAAAAGTACGATCACCCGCTCTACAAGCGCTTGAACGAAACGGCGGCCAATAGCGGTCATGGGGGCATGGACGGAATCATGATGTACCGTATCGTAGAGTGCCTCCATAACGGTTTGCCATTGGACCAAAATGTTTACGAGGGTTGCTACTGGAGTGCCGTCGCTCCACTCAGCGAAGCATCGGTAGAGGCCGATGGCGCGCCACAACGCTTTCCTGACTTTACGCGGAACGAATGGCGGAAAACGAAACCGTTGGCAATTATCGATTAGTCTCGACGGTGAACTGCCGCATGTTTTCACCGACATTGCTACTTTGTTAGCCATAACATCTATTGGTCAGCAAACAATTTTCTGGACTGTCAAAGTAGCAGTGTAGATGGGGAGGTTATGGTATATTTTAGAAAACTGAAGCTTCCAGGAAACCTTCGTCGGGCTTAAGATCAGTACTGAGGAGGTTTGATTATCTGTTATTTCCAACTAGCTTTGCGCGCTGAAACAAGCCTAGCAAAATAGATGAGAAATTTCTACCTCTTATTCTTGGTCTTATCGATCAGCTTTACATTGGTCGCCCAGACCGATCTTTCCATTGACACAATTCAGGTAAGTAGCCTGCGCGTGCCGATGAAGATTCAGGAAACCGGCCGCAACATTACGGTAGTGACCGCCGAGCAAATCCGGACCTTACCCGCAACATCCATCGACGAAGTACTGCAAACTGTTGCTGGCGTTGAAGTCCAGAGTCGTGGTGCATTCGGTGTACAAGGCGATATCCTCATGAGGGGCTCAACATTCACTCAGGTGCTGATCTTGGTGGACGGCATGAAGATGAACGATCCACTGACCGGACATTTCAACAGCTACATTCCGGTGACCCTGGCCGAGATCGAGCGCATTGAAATTCTGCGCGGAGCCGCCGCAGCCATGTATGGTGCCGATGCCGTTGGAGGAGTGATCAACATCCGGACCAAGACCTTCAGCAGCAGCCAGCGAGAAGGTGTGAATCTGGCCGGTGCCCTCAATTTCGGAGAGCATAAACTGGTAAATGGTTACCAGGGGTTTTCCATGCGCAAAGGACAAATGAGCCTGAGTGGCGGGGCATCACTCACTCGTTCCGAAGGAGAATTTATCCCTGAAATGGTCATCGACACCAATACTACTCTCGAGAGCTACAATAATAATTTCGACCTGCAAACAGTGGGCGCAGCCTTTGGCTATGAATTCGCTAACGGTCTGTCGGTGCGGGCCCGTACCGCCTACGATTACCGCGATTTCGGTGCCCGCTACTTCTACACCACCAGCGCTTTTGATAAATCCACTGAAACGGTGAATACCTGGTGGAATCAGGTGCAAGTGCAAAAGCTTGACAACAAAAGTGCCACCGATCTGAACCTGGCCTATAAGTACGGAACCGACGTTTTTGTTTTCAGCCCCGACTTTCCCTCTACCAATAGCCATACCACCCGTTTTTATAACCTGACGTTGAACCACCTGCGGGAGATTAACCGCGAGCTCACTCTACAGGCGGGGCTGCAAGCAGATCAGCGTGAGATTGAAAGCAACGACCGGGGTAACCACGACGATTTTCACTTCGGAGCTTACGCCATGGGTGTCTACCGCAAGGACCGGTTAAATTTAACAGCTTCGCTCCGTGGCGATTACGATGCTAACTACGAGTTCGAATTCTCTCCTCAGCTGAATGTAAGCTACGTGCTTGATCGTCTGGTATTGCGCGGCTCCGTAGGTCGCAGCATTCGTGCAGCCGATTATACGGAACGCTTTGTTTCCAACAATTTGATGAATCTGACTCCCGGCCGTAGTCTGGGTAATCCCGATCTGCTGGCCGAGCGCGGTTGGTCGGAGGAACTCGGCCTTGATTATACCGTTATTCCTGGCTGGACGCTGAAAGTTACCGGCTTTGCCCGCCAATCCAGTAATTTGATCGATTACGTTTCTACCAACGAGCGGGAAATTGGCTCCATCAGTCAGGTCGGTAGTCTGCAAGCGGATGCCGATTATTTCTTCGCCCAAAACATCACCGATGTGAACACCAGTGGGGTAGAACTGCAATCCAATTTACGTCAGGAGCTAGGTACGGATGCCAGGCTGACCTGGAATCTGGGTCTCACCAGCCTGAGTACTTCCAATGAGGAAGATGTCATCTCCGTCTACATCTCCAGCCACGCTGATCTTTTGGTAACCAGTCAGCTGATGCTGAATTACCGTATGCTGGATCTGGGAATCAGCGCGCTGCACAAAAGCCGTGAAGGCCGGATCGCCAGCGGCCTCAATAGCGAGTTGGAGGATTCTTACACCCTGATCAATAGCCGTCTCGGCCTGGGCATTACGGAAGGCTTCGGCTTGAACATCCAGGTCCAGAACCTTTTCGATACGGAGTACCAGAATATCTTGGGTGCCCGAATGCCTGGTCGTTGGTTCCTGGCTGGGGTGAAGTGGAGTTTGTAAAGCAATCTGTTGTTTAACTAACAAAGTAGCCGTGCTTTGATAGTCCTCAACGTGGTGTCCCTTCACCGATCAATAACAGAGCTTGTTTGGGATTTCCGATTTCGAATGAAGAGAGAATTCCCGGACAAGCTCTTACTCGTTCTACTTTTGGCGATCATCGGCTTCGCGACACGGAGTATTTAGCTATAGCAACACTAACAACATTTCCCCGAATAATGGCGTTTGCAGATTTATGAAGAGCTTCCCTTCCATCCTGTTTTATTCGCTGATTTTCCTGTTCGGTTCCTGTGCCTACACGACCAAGGTAACCGACGGGGCTACGGCTATCGATCGTAAGCAATACAGCGTGGCCATCCCTTTACTAAAATCAGAGTTTCGCAAAGCAAAACGCCGGAGCGAAAAAGGTAAAGTTGCCGAAGACCTCGCCCTGGCTTATGTGCGGACTGGTAAAGATGAAGAAGCCATTGAGTGGTACACCCAGGCTTACAACAATGGCCGCGGTGTAGAAGCTCTGAAAGGCAAAGCAGCTGCCCAAAAGCGATTGGAGCTTTACGATGAAGCCATTGAGACATACACGGAACTGGGTAATGAGATCGGCAGTAAATATGAGTTTCGCAAAGATATCCTCGGAGCGGAACTGGCCCAGGGCTGGCTGGCCGAAGAATTTAAGGCCTTTGAAGTGGAACCGGTAGAATTCAATTCGGCCCAGTCGGATTACGCACCGACCGGTTACAGCAATGGACAGCTGGTCATTACCAGTGACCGCCGTGAAACTACTGGCGATGCCACCTATGCCTGGACGGGCGGCAATTTTGCCGATCTCTTTCTCGTAGACCCTCGCAGCGGGGCGGTTGATCCTTTTGATAGCCGGGTTAATAGTGTTGCCCACGAAGGCGTTGCTTCCTTTAGCAAAGATTATCAGCAAATGGTCTTTACCCGTTGCGATGGTGGCAAACGGGAAGATGCTTTTTGTGGTTTGTATTTTTCCGAGCGCCAGGGTGACGTCTGGAGCATCCCGGAACATTTGCCTTTCGTCACTGAGGGAGAGAATTACCTGCACCCGGCTTTGAGTGCCAATGGTCAGACCCTGTACTACAGCGCCCGAACTGAAGACGGCTGGGGAGGCTACGATCTGTTCGTCGTACAAAAAGATAACATTGGCGTTTGGGGGGAGCCTAAAATGCTTGGTCGGTCCATCAATACCAGTCAGAACGAGCAATTTCCTTTCCTGGATGGAGATACGCTCTACTTCGCCAGTGACGGCCATCTGGGTATGGGCGGACTGGATATCTTCGAGGTACACCCGCTAGCCAATGGAAGCTGGTCTTCCCCCCGCAATCTCAAACCACCGTTGAACAGTGGAGCGGATGACTTTGGCTACTACCTGGAACGCCAGCAACTAGCGGACGGCGTAATGGCCACGGGCTATTTCAGTAGTTCTCGCCCAGGAGGAAAGGGGAGTGACGATATTTATCGTTTCCAGCAACGCCCATTGCCACCGCCACCACCGGTTGACGAAACGAAGCCGATCGTATACCGGAACGTACTAGACGTTTACGTAGTGACTGACATTCTCGAGGATCCTACCAACCCCGCGAGCAAGGTTCTGGGCCGCCGCCCGATTGAAAATGCCAGCCTGACGATCTGGACGGGCAAGGACGAGAAAAACGTGAACACGAACGAAGAAGGTAAATTGAGTTTGGTGCTTCGCAACGATAAAACTTACCGCTTTCGGGCCAGTGAAGAGGGTTACCTCAATCAGGAAGCCATTTTCAGTAGTCGCGGACTGACTCAAGATCCGGCCAATCCGGAGCAACGTTACGAACTGGAGATCCCACTGGATAAGATCTTCGAAAATCGGGAAATTGTACTGGAAAATATCTACTACGATCTGGATGAATCCTTCATTCGTGAGGATGCCAAACCTTCACTGAACGAATTGGTAGAGATCATGAAACTGAATCCGGATATAAATATCGAACTAGGTTCTCATACGGATTGCCAGGGTACCGATGCCTACAACCAGCGTTTGAGCCAGGAAAGAGCTGCTTCGGCCGTCCAGTACCTAATTGATGAAGGTATCGACGCCGGCCGTCTGGTCGCCAAAGGCTACGGTGAAGAAGTGCCGGCCGTGGATTGTGTGTGTAACCGTTGTACTGACGAAGAGTATCAACGAAACCGCCGGACTACTTTCCGTATCCTCAAATAGTGCTAAAGGGAAAATCAATGAGTAGGATCGCCGAAATTGGAACAGATCTGGATCGGGCAGCAAAACTGCTGCGCAGCGGCGAATTGGTTGGTATACCGACGGAAACGGTTTATGGTCTGGCGGGTAATGCATTAGACGCTAGGGCAGTCGCTTCTATTTTCAGGGTCAAGGAGCGCCCTTCATTTGACCCCTTGATCATGCACCTCCCAAGTTTGGAACGAGTAGCAGATTACGTGACCGAAATTCCCGCAGCTGCGGTCAAATTGGCTCGTGCTCACTGGCCCGGACCGCTAACGATGGTATTCAAGCGAAAGCCCATTGTTCCTGATCTGGTGACCTCGGGCCTGAAAACCGTGGCCATCAGGGTGCCCGCCCATCCTTTGGCTCAGGAATTGCTCAAGAAACTGGATTTCCCCCTGGCTGCACCGAGTGCCAACCCTTTTGGTTACATCAGTCCTACCAGAGCGAAGCACGTACAGAAACAGTTGGGGGCGAAGATCTCCTACGTATTGGACGGTGGAAATTGTCCGGTCGGCCTGGAAAGCACGATCGTTTCTTTTACGGACTCAGCACCTTTGTTATTACGCAAGGGTGGTTTAACCATAGAAGCTATCGAAGGAGTGCTGGGGCATCCGGTTGAGTTCAATACCCATAGCAGCAGCAATCCCCAGGCACCGGGTATGTTGGCTAAACATTATTCGCCCGCCACAAAATTTTATCTGGCCGACGAAATGGAGAGTAGTAATCAGTTGACGCAGGAACTGGAGCGCCTTCCATCGGAGCGTAAGGCCTATCTTCTTTTCGGGGAGACCACAGTTGCAGGATGTACGGACTCAAGGGTTTATCGTTTTGAAACTTCGGATGAGGGGATAATCACCGCCGCCAGCTCACTTTTTGCCACATTACGTGAATTGGATGAAGGCAATTACGATGCCATCGTTGCATCGCTGGCTCCGGAACGTGGACTTGGTCGGGCCATCAACGATCGCCTGAGACGAGCGGCGGCTAAATAGGTACTGAGGAACGGCTTATGGTTAGCTAACCGGTCTAGCACAGGTTATTGTGTTTTCCAGCAGCGGGGGTGAAGCTAAATGTAGCCTTAGGTGCATTAGAATTTAGATCTGCAATAACTGGTAATTTACTTGTACGACATTGCTAAATAACTTTTGCCCCAAACTTGCGTTATACACGCAACCAACAGTCTTTTGCTCCGTGACGAATCCCCGGGCTGGCCTGCCCAAGGCCTTTACATTTATTTCCTTTTTGTTGATTTTACTGGCTTCCGTTGCTTGCGGCAGTGACCAGGAAGTGGAAGCAGGCCCCGACCTCGACGGTTATTGGGCCATTGAGCAAACCCTCAGGAATGGCCGCCCCACTGAATCCGCCGCGGACCTCTATTTTCGCTTCGGCCCCGAAGACAAACTAGTGACCAACGTAAGTTCCAAGCCGGAAAGTGGCACCTTTACCCGTGAAGAAAATACGATCGTCACTGATGGTATCAGTCTGCTGACCACTTACGATATTATTGAGCTGACGGATGAAAAATTAGTCCTGAGATCTGCCGTAGGTAACTACCGGTTTGAGTTTTTACTGCGGCGGGCAGCCGACGAAAGGGGGAATACTACCAGTTAGAAGCACTGCTAAGCCTTATCTTTACGGTAAATAGAGCTTATGCGTGCCTTACTCCTTCTGTTCGCTTTTACTTTTTCCCTTTGTTCCGCCCACCTTGCGGCCATTGACGTAAGCGTGTCTTTTGCACGTTTTTTGACAGCAAATGCTGCTTACCTGGAATTACATACTCACCTGGCGGGAAGTACCGTCAGTTGGGAGCCGGTGGATGGAGAGGATAGTTTGCAGCAAGCCCGGATTGAATTTACTATCGTCCTGAAACAAGGAGATGAGGTTATCGTTGGTGATCGCTTTGTACTGAATAGTCCCGGGTTCAGTGAGCCGTCGGATTTTGTCGATCTAAGACGCTACGCAGTCGAAGCTGGGCAGGAGTACCAGCTGGAAATATACGTGGCCGATCAACTCGACCCGGGAAATGCCAAAGAGTTCAAGACAAAAGTTAGCATCGATAACTGGCCGCAGACACCCGCTCAGTCTGATATCGTGCTACTGGCCGGCGTAGAATCATCGGAAGATGAGAATAATCCATTTTATCGCCACGGACTCTCTATGGAACCTTTGCCCCATTCTTTTTATGGTCGGGGAGTGAATACGCTCGCCTACTACAACGAAATTTACCGCAGCGATAGCATCGCCGGTGAGCGACTACTGATCCTGACCAAGATAGAACAGCTCATTAACGGAAATGCCAAGCCGGTGATGGCCATTAATAAGGTCAAGCCGCAGGACGAGCTGATTCCGATCGTACAGCAGCTGGACATCAGCAAATTGCGTTCTGGTCAATACCTGCTGGCTGTAGAGATTCGCGACGCCCAAAATGAATTGATCTGCCGGCGGGAGGTACCCTTCTATCGCGCTAACCCGCTGGTTGATGAAATGGAAAGGGAAAAATTACTGGCCACCGTGAATATCGCCGAAACCTTCCTGGGGCAGATGGATTTTGACAGCCTTCACTACGCTGTAAGGGCCTTGGTGCCGCTTTTGCCCCAGAACGAAATTTCTTCGGTCAATGATTTGGCCCGGAAGAAAAATGAGGAGGGTTTACGGATGTACCTGTATGCTTTCTGGACGAGGGAAAACCCCACTGCGCCCGAAGCAGGTTACCGTGAATTTATGCAGGTTGCTGACCTCGTACACCGTAAGTTCTATAGTGGTTTTCGTCTCGGTTTTGAATCCGATCGTGGCTATATCTTTATCAAATACGGAGCACCCAGTGACATTACCCGGGTAGAGAACGATCCATCTGCCCCGCCCTACGAAGTTTGGTCCTATAACTACGTAGACCTTACCAAGCAACAGAACCGCCGCTTCATTTTTTACAATCCTGATTTATCCACCGGAGGCTTCGAATTACTGCACAGCGACGTCAATGGAGAACGCTATAACCCCAACTGGGAAGTCATGCTCTATCAAAATGCGCCGAATGGAGAAAAACCGCAGGATCTGAATGCCGGTCAATCCAGGATGCAGGACAATATGGGCAGGAATGCCCGACGGATCATGAGTGATTTCTAGGAAGCTAACCGAATCTTCTTATTTTGGCAAACGTTCGGGCTGCTTCCGTACGTCTTGAAGGTTAGAACACGAAACTTTCATCCGCCCATCCAAAATCCTATGCGTTTTCTCTTTGCTATCCTGCTTGTTGCCGCAAGTACTACCGTTCATGGCCAGAATATTTTTCGTATTGGGCCTGGAGTGCTGATCGGAGAGGAAAACCAGCTGCATGAATTGATCCTGGTAGATTATTCTAAGTTACTGGGCACCTGCCTGGACATTGATGAAAAGACTGTCTATTTCAGACTACGGGAAGCATCTGAAGTTACGGTGATACCCAAGAACGAAGTGCGTTTTCTGGGTTTGTACGATGTACCGACTTCACAGTCCATCACTACCCGCAACGGACGGATAAAGCCGCGTATCCCTGAAAGCGGCCGGCCCGCATTCACCGACGCTACTTACCATCGAACGGCTTTACCGACCCTCGGAAAAGGGCAGTACCGTAACCTGAATGCCATTTACAATGTCGCAGAATTCAAGCTGAGTGATAACTTCCAACTAGGTGCGGGAGTTTTAGTTCCCTTCGGTTTCCTGACTACCCAACGACTACGATTCGGACTAGGAGAAGATTTACATTTTGGCTTGTCTAATCAAGCACTAATGGTCACCATTGAATTGGGGCCGCTCTTTTTAGTTGGAGACCTTAATGCGAATTTTACCCTCGGAAATGAAAACCGTTTTCTGAATTTCGGGGGCGGTTTCTTTTACAACACTGATGATACTGAACGCCTGGCACACTTCAACGTATCCCTCGGCGGTCGAATCTCTGAACAATGGCATATCTACGGAGAGATGTCCGTGATTGATGATGGGTTCGACGTTATCGTTATGCCGGCCTTCAGCGCGGCCCACACCATCAGGCGCCACCGCTGGCGCTACGGATTTTTTAATGTATTGACACCCTTCGACGGACCATTGATTCCCCTTCCGTTTATTGGTTACGAATTTCACTGGTAAGGATTTTTGGCTTCAACTCTTAGGGCGATCAGCAAGTTTTTAATTTTGTCTGACAAAGTAGCAGCGTTTGTCGCGAGCTAAAAGCTTGTTTGGATTTCTATTTCCTGAAAAACAAGCATTTATAAACCTGGCGTCACCAAAAATAGATCGCTTGACCCGCCAAGCTCACAATTTTATGGTATAGTCAGAACCATAAATCATTGTTTTTCAGTTCATAGCAATTCCCAAACAAGCTCTAAAGTAGATCGTGTTGCAACCCTTAACATTCTCTATCGTCATTACTGTGCAACCACTATTCATATTTTCCCCTGCACACCCACCAAATGAAAAATTTCTTAATCGTAGCCTGCTGCCTTTTTATCAGCACTGCTACTTTAGCTCGCAATCAGCATTGCTACTTTGTCAGCCAAGAAGAAAAGTTCGCTGAGCTTCCTTCGTCTTCTGAGTTGCCAGCCCAAAGAGATACCGTACTTAGCGCCCTGCGGATTACCGACAATATTCGGGTAGATGGCAATCTGGATGAAGCTATTTGGAGCCAGGCTGAAAAAACGGTCGACTTTATTGAACGCCGACCCAACCCGGGAACAAAGTCTTCTCAATCCAGTCGGGTAAGTGTATTGTATGATGATAGTGGGGTCTACGTTGGGGCCATGCTCTACGACGAAAATCCTGATTCCATTCTCAACGAACTGACGGAAAGGGACGAATTGGGGAATACCGATTTTTTTGGCTTCATTATCGATACCTACCAATCCGGCCTCAACGGATTTGAATTCCTGGTAACGCCGGGGAACGTACAATTTGACGCCACCACCAGTGAAGACCGGGGAGAAGATACCAACTGGGATGCCGTCTGGTCCTCCAGTACCAGCATCACCGACGAAGGCTGGGTGGTGGAGATGTTCATTCCTTACTCCGCCATTCGTTTCCCGAAAACCAGTGAGCAGACTTGGGGGTTAAATTTTGTTCGTAAGATCCAGCGGGAACAGGAGCAATCTTTCTGGTCGGAGATCCGACCTGACGTAGATGGATTTCTCACCCAGGCCGGCCAGTTAACGGATATCGTCAATATCAAAGCGCCTTTTCGCCTGCAGTTAACACCTTTCGTTACTGCTATCGGGGTCAAGCAAACCAATCCAGCTGCGGAAACGACCAAAGAGTACGGTACCTCGCTTGGGGGAGGGCTTGATCTCAAACTGGGACTTTCGGATGCCTTCACACTCGACATGACCGTTATTCCCGACTTCAGTGAGGCACGTAGTGATGATAACATCTTGAATCTCGGCCCTTTCGAGCAACGCTTCGATGAGCAACGGGCATTTTTCACCGAAGGAACTGAGTTGTTTAACAAAGGTGGTTTCTTTTACAGCCGCCGTGTGGGTGGTCGCAATTATAAACTCGGTAGTGTCAGAAGGGGCCTGGCGGAAGGGGAGGAACTTTCCGATTTCAGTAGTAAGGCGCAACTGGTCAACGCCACTAAAATATCCGGCCGCACGGCCAAAGGAACGGGAATCGGCTTCTTCAACGCCATTGAAAAGACGGGCACCGCTACGGTAACGGACGCTGACGGTAATACCAGGGAAGAAGTCATCCATCCTTTCACTAACTACAACGTGGCCGTTATCGACCAGAATTTGCCGAACAATAGCTCCGTAACCCTGATCAATACGAACGTTATGCGCGAAGGCGCGGCTACGGACGCCAACGTTACCGGTCTGGTATTTAATCTACGCAACAAGGCCAATTCCTATTCTTTGGGTGGTTCAGGGGGGTACTCTCAGCGCTTCATGGCCGACGATACGGAAAGGGGGCACCGCTTGAACCTGACCTTGGCGGAGATCACGGGTAACTGGCAATTCCGGATCTCCTACAGTGAAGAAAGTGATACTTATAACCCCAACGACCTGGGGCTTTTATTCAACAACAACGAGCGTAATTTCTGGGGGCGGATCAACTACAATAAGTTCGAGCCATTCCTGAACGGCTTTTTCCTGAACGGCGGGGCCGGAATGTGGCTGGGCCAGGATCGGCTCTACCGGGACAATAAGTACGTAGGTGATAATGTGGAATTCTGGGTGTACGGCCAGACCAAACACTTCTGGAACGTCAATTTCTGGACGGATCATGATTACAGTAATTGGTACGATTACTTCGAGCCTCGAGTGGAAGGGCGTTACGTACGTATCAACCCACGCAGTAACGTCGGTGGGTGGATCGGATCTGACAATCGGAAGAAGCTACGGGTGAGCGCAAATTTCAACACCGACCGTTATTGGGGAGACGAGGCCGAGCGACGGGAATTTCGCTATAACCTCAATCTACGTTACCGTTTCAGTAATCGCTTCAGTTTAAGTAGTTATGCCTTTCGGGGAAATAGCCACGGCGACCTGGGCTACGTAAATCGGGAAGACCGCAGCTATACCGGAGAAGATGGCCTGGAGTACGAGGCTACTGATGTATTTATGGGACGACGTACTCGTCGTGTCATGGAAGTAGGTCTGGATGGAAAATACTCCTTTACCGCCAATATGACTTTGAACCTGCGGGTACGCCACTACTGGGACCGGGTCAATTACGACAGTTTTCATCTCCTGAACGAAGATGGTAACCTGAGCGATACGGATTACAACGATCATCATGATTTGGATTTCGACGCATTCAACGTCGACCTGATCTATCGTTGGCGTTTCGCCCCCGGTAGTGATATATTACTGGTCTACAAGAGTAACGTCTCAGTAGCCGATCAAGATCCACAACGCGGTTATTTCAATAACTGGCGGAAACTGTGGCGCAATAGCCCGACGAATGACAACCTTTCTTTGAAGGTGATCTACTGGCTGGATTATGCTTCGATCGTGAAATAAACGGGCGACTGGATTTTCATCCTGCTAGTTGCCGGCGGCGTTCAACTGAGCTTCCAGTTCTTGTAGAATCTCCTCATCGCTCTTACCTAAATTGCGGAGCAGCATTTGGGCATCGTCGGCAAAGGTGTGTTCCGGATGACGCTTGAGATAGTCTTCGTAAGCAACACGGGCTTGGTCCAGGTCCTTGAGGTCCTCGTCGTAACTAAAGGCCAGCATGAAGCGGGCTTCGGCGGCTTTGTAAAAGTTGGGGTAGCGTTCCAACACTTTTTTATAAGTGTCGATGGCTTCTTTGGGCTTGCCGATGGAGCGGGATATCTCTGCGCTGCGGTACAGTGGCAAAGCGGCCAGGCTGTCTTCTGGGAATTGGTTGGAAAAATTATTGGCCCGTTCTACGTAAGCCGTGGAGGCAGTTTGATCCAGGAGACCAGTTTGAGGGTCCGCTAGCTCCTGAAATGCAATCATAAGCTCCTTGTGTTCCTTGGCTGGGTCAATAGTGATAGTTTCTTCCGGAGTCGATTCTCCACAGCTGGTAGTAAGCAGCATTAACAGTAGGGTAGCGGTGAAAAGCTTGAAAACCGAATTCATATGTGCATGTTTTTAATGACTGAGGCCATCGTAGCCTTGTCAGGAGTTGAATAGATGATCTCTTCCATCTGGAGTAAAGAACGTACGAAACCACGCTTTGGAAAAGAAGCCAGATAACTTTCGCTGAAGAGGTAACGCATCTCTTCAAGAGATAGTAAGCGCAATAACTGATATTCTTTCTCGCGTGGATCGTAGATCGCCACGAAGCAGTCTTCCTGTTGACGAGGCATACCGTTGAGCAACAGCACGTAAGGGTAGGGAAGGTATTCAGCGTCCCAGATATGATACAGCCTTGCCTCAAATAGTGGATAGATACAAAGTTCACTCTCTTTGCCAAATTCAGCTATGCTACTTTGAAGTCCGGATAAGGCATCTCGCTGTACCTCTACTGGACCTATTTCGGGACTGAAGTCAATCCAGGGGCGCCAGCTGGAGGTAGGAAGGTCGTAGAAATCACAGGGGCCGATGCGTAATTTGTAATCAAATCGGTCATATCCAGGCACAACGTAACCAGGATAGTAATACCGAAAGCCATTCTCCAGGCAGTAGGCGATTTCCAGCAACATTGTGTAGTAACCCAGACTGTGTGCTTTGTAACCTGGTTCGTAGATGCCCAGAATACTGGCCACGGAGTTATTGCCGAGATCGAAGTAGCTGGCTGCTACCAGTTCCCGGCTCTCCCGGTCGCGAATATTGACCTCGTAGGTATTGTAAATACTCTCTTGGTCGTAATCCTCCAAATTATCACGCAGAGTGCTGGAAAGACGGCCGTTGAAGTCAGCGGCGTAGCGACTGTAAAGGATTTCCTTCTCCTGAGTAAAGCAGCGGTAGTTTACCTGGTGCTCAAATTTCAGCGCGTTTCGTCGCATTAATTTGCGCTGGCTTTTGCTAAACCGAAAGGTTTCTAGATCCAATCTTAGCCAGATCGCTGAAAAGAGTTGTTGCTGAAAACAGAGGAAGTGGGTAGTGAAAATGTTACTCCCCATACGGTACCAACCACGCGCGAGGTAGCGGTCCAGGGATTCTGGACTGAGAACGAATGGGTGCGATTTTTCTACGTAGCGGTAGGCCATGTAGTTGTATACCGGGTGAGTTAAAACGATCTCCGCTGATTTCCGCGGGATAAGGATCCATTAGGATCAGACAACAAAAATCATCAGAGGGCTCCTGAATAAGGCTGCAAGGTACAAAGTCCTTTAAGAACTGCCATCCAATCCTTAATTGGAAAGAATGTCATTTTGCAGCTGACCTATTTCACCTCGCCTCGAACCGTAGCCATATCGATGAGGTGATTGCAATTTTGCAAATCATCTTCTACGTTGGTGGCGATAACTACTAATCTTCCAGACTGTTGTTTCGCCAGATTCTGCTGGAACCATTCGCGTGCCTCCCGGTCGAGGGTGGTTGTCGGCTCATCCAGGAGCAAAAGCTCGGTATCGGCAAAAAGGGCCAACCCCAGTGCAACTCGCTGCTTCATGCCCGAAGAAAACTGATTGAGCTTCAGCTTTTTGTACTTGTTCAATTCCAGCAGGTCAGGCAGCAATTTTTTGTCAATGCCAGGACGTGGCTTCTTGAATTGAAAGTGAAAGTCGATCGCTTCAGTGAGGGTGAGTTCCTCGATCAGGTCGATGTAGGGGCCTACCAGGCTAAGGTGGGGATAGAGATCTTCGGTAGCAATGACCTTATCGTCGGCTGAAAAAGTGATGCGCCCGCGGCTGGGGGTAAGGTGGCCGGAAAGAATGCGTAACAGAGTAGATTTGCCGGCTCCGTTCCTGCCGTTGACTCCGTAACAATTTCCGGATTCGAAAACGTAACTGAACGAGCGAATGATCCACTCACGGTCGTAGCGTTTACTCAGCTTTTCCAGTTCAATGCGCATTGCCCTGAGCTAGTTAGTATTGACCTTATTGCCATTGATTTGCTGGAAGGATCGCAAAATGCCGGTATGCTCGGTGTCTCGGATGAAGTCCACTACCTCGTCTCGCTCAGGAGAATCCTCCATTTCATTGAGCAGGTACTCTAATGCGTTAGTGATGTTGAGTCCGCGCACGAAAAGCACTCGGTAAATGTCGTGGATGCGGTTGATCTGCTCAACGGAGAATCCTCTTCTTTCCAAACCGATACGGTTTACGCCAATATAACTCAGCGGTTCCCGGGCGGCGCGGATATATGGCGGTACGCTTTTACGTACCAGACTTCCACCGGCAATAAAGCAATGGCGACCAATACGGGTAAACTGCTGTACGCCGACCTGTCCTTCAATGATGGCCCAATCGTCGATCTTTACGTGGCCGGCCAGATTGACGTTGTTGGCAATGACTACGTGGTCGCCCAACACACAGTCGTGGGCTACGTGAGCGTAGGCCATGAGCAGGCAGTTGCTGCCAACGCTGGTGGTGCCAGCAGCCTCAGTGCCTCGATTGATTGTCACGTATTCACGAACCGTCGTATTGTCACCGATGGAGGCCGTGGTATACTCGCCTTTAAATTTGAGGTCTTGGGGAATACCCGCGATAACGGCCCCGGGAAAAACTTTCACGTTTTTGCCGATACGCGCACCGGCGAAAATGGAGACGTTGGGACCGATCCAAGAGCCTTCCCCGATCTCGACGTCATCGTCGATGAATGAGAAGGGACCCACTTCGACGTTCGGGTGAACTTTCGCCGTAGGATTTACAACACTGAGGGAATGAAGAGCCATGAGATTTAGAGTGTCCGGTTTACGATTTGTGCTACCAGGTCCGCTTCCGCTACGATCTTGTTACCAACGTAGGCTGTCCCCTGCATTTGGCAAATGCCCCGGCGTACGGGGGCGATCAGCTCCATTTTGAAGATCACGGTGTCTCCTGGAACTACGAAACTCTTAAACTTGGCGTTCTCAATTTTTAAAAAGAAGGTGTCCCAGTCGCTGGGATTCTCCTGAGGGCTCAGCACCAACAATCCGCCGGTCTGGGCCATACATTCGATTAACAATACACCCGGCATGACCGGGTTGCCGGGGAAATGCCCCATGAAAAAGTTCTCGTTGAAGGTCACATTCTTAATACCCACGATGCGGTTGCCTTCCAATTCGATGATCTTGTCGATCAAAGAAAATGGATAGCGGTGGGGCATCATGGAAGTAATGTCCTTGATATCGAAAACGGGTTTTGCGTTCGGATCGTATTTGGGCTTGCCCTTAAGGCGACGCTGATCCGTGTAAGCTTTCTTGAGGAGTTTGGTGAACTCGGCATTCACCCGGTGGCCGGGCTTTTTGGCCAGAATCCGGCCTTTTATGGGAGCTCCAAGCAGTTGTAGGTCGCCTATTACGTCCAGCAGCTTGTGGCGGGCGGGCTCATTGTGGAATTGCAGGTCCAGGGTATTCAGGATGCCGGCCTCGTTGACTTCCACGCTTTCACGGTTAAGTTTTTTGGCCAGCCGGTCTAACCGGTCTTGTGGAACGCCGTAGTCTGCGATGACGATGGCATTGTTCAGGTCGCCTCCTTTGATCAGGTTGTGCTCGAAGAGCTGCTCTAGTTCGTGGAGGAAAACGAAAGTTCGACAGGGGGCAATTTCCGTTTCGTACTCTCCGAGTTCATTCAGGGTAGCGTACTGTTGGCCGAGTACGGGACTGTCGAAGTCGATCATGCAGAGCACCTCATAACCATCGTAGGGCAGGGCTATCATTTCGGAGCCGCTCTCCTCATCGCGGTAACTGATGGGCGTTTCAACGACAAAGTATTCCCGCTCTTCGTCCTGCTCTTCAATGCCGGCGTCATTTAATGCGGCGGCAAAGGGGCGGGCGCTGCCGTCCATGATGGGCATTTCGGGCCCGTCGATCTCAATGAGTACATTGTCGACTTGTAGACCCGCCAGTGCCGAGAGTACGTGCTCTACCGTTGAGATGGTGGCACCATTTTGCCCCAGCGTAGTAGAGCGCTCGGTGCTGACTACCCGTTTTACATCGGCATCGATGACGGGCTGACCGTCGAGGTCAATTCGCTGGAATTTGATCCCGTGATCGGTGGGAGCCGGGCGAAAGGTGAGATTGACATCCGCGCCAGTATGCAGGCCAGTACCTTTGATACTACGTGCGGCGCTGATCGTTGTTTGTTTCATAGACTGTGTAAATCCTAATCGGCCGCAAAGATACACCGATCTGGCGAAGGGCCAATTCTGCTCGCAGTAAGCTGAACTATTTCTCCAGCTCTTTGAGCTTTTTCTCTAGCCTGGCTACGGTTTTAGCCAACTCTGGCAACTGTTTGAATACTACGCTACTACGCACAAAATTGCCGTAATCAATGGCCGGCGACCCAAAATAGGTGCCGTTTTCTTGTTTTACATTCCCCGCAATGCCGCTTTGGGCCTGAAAGGATGACCCTGCCGCAATGGTGAGGTGACCAGCAAAGCCTGCCTGACCTCCAACTTTACAAGAAGGCCCAATCTTGGTACTCCCGGCTACTCCAGCCTGGGAGGCAATCACAGTATCCGCTCCAATCTCTACGTTGTGGCCGATTTGGATAAGGTTGTCGAGCTTCACCCCACGACGGATGATCGTAGACCCCATGGTCGCCCGGTCTACGGAGCAATTGGTGCCGATCTCTACGTCGGCTTCCAAAATGACGTTCCCCACTTGCGGTACTTTAGTGTAGGAGCCATCTTCTCTCGGCGCGAAGCCAAAGCCATCCCCGCCGATAACGGTGTTTGAATGAATGACGCAATTGTCGCCGATCACGCTGCCGTGCATGATCCGAACGCCGGGGTAGAAAAGGCAATTCTTACCAATCTTACAGTCGGCACCAATGAAAACCTGGTCCATCAAACGGGTATCAGTACCCAGTTGAGTACCTTTTTCCACGATGGAAAATCGCCCGATACTGACGCCGTTACCCAACTGGGCATCTTCATCCACACTGGCTTTTTCGGAAATACTGGCGGGCAAGCCGGCGGAGGGGTCGATGTTAAAAGCTGACAGTAATTGCCCTACGGCAGTGTAGACCTCTTCCACCCGGATTAACGCGGGCTGGTAGGGCTTGCGGGGGATGAAGTCTACCGGCACCAGCAATGCTGCAGCTCTACTGGTGTAGACGTAAGGTTCGTAGCGCATATTCCCCAGGAAAGAAATGCTGCCGGGGCCGGCTTCCTCTATCTTGGCGGGGCGGTCGATCAACGTATTTGAATCACCATCCACGGTTCCTCCTACTAGTTCGGCTACTTTGGCTACGCTAATTTGCATTAAACTTGTTTACTTGGCTTAAAGGTAAACTGTAGGGACTAAATAATGGAAGGTAAGTCATCCGATTCTTCCGTGGCTTTTCTCGCCTGGGTGCTTACCATCAGTTTGTTTTGGCGTTTCAGACCTTCTAGCACTCCTTTGCACATAGTGTCATCGACGATGGCTTTGATGTCCGACAGCTTCTCAATTTGGCCACCTCGCCGGAACCGGAAAATCTGGGCCACACCACCTGCTTCGAATTGCACGGGGAAGCGAGTATCCGTTTCAAATACGGTGATCTTAAGGGTAGGATGGGCAATGTTGCCGATTACGCGCATGGGGAAATTATTTTGTCTTCAAAGTAGCAATGATTTAGGAAGGCTGAAGGTTCAGGGGGCTGAAAAGTGCCTCAATGATTAGCGATTCGTGATTTATAGTCAAAGCGGCGTGTACGCATGTTTCGCAAAATCAAGAATCAAATATCATGAATTGCTAATCAAAAACAGCCGTCAGCCTACCTCTTCCTGAAGTCATCAAGTGTACTGACGGGGTCATAGCCGCATTTCTTCCTGATTAAACACCTTTCCCTCGTGGCAGCGGATGATGCGCGCCTGAAAGTTTTCCAGTATCCGGTAATCGTGGGTAGCGAAGATGACGGCGCAATTCTCTTGTTCGGCCAGTTGTCGCATGAGTAACAGAATCTCGTCGCTGGTCTCAGGATCGAGGTTTCCTGTGGCTTCGTCAGCTATCAGAATTTCCGGGTGATTGAGTAAGGCCCGGGCGAAGGCAATCCGCTGACGTTCTCCACCGCTGAGGGCGTGGGGGGGCTCATTGGTCTTGTGTGTAAGGTCCACGGCGGCAAGAACTTCGGCGATTCGGGTTGCTCGTTTGTTCTTGTCCTTGTGTCCGGTAGCACGGAGAACGAAATCAAGATTTTGACTCACGCTGCGGTCCATGAGCAGGTTGTAATCCTGAAAAACGATGCCCAGTTTGCGGCGAAGTTTAGGGATGCGGTGGCGATTCAGTTTTTTGAGGTCGAAACCAGCCACTTTCCCGCTGCCGCCTCCCAGGGGCAGGTCGCCGTAGAGAGTTTTGAGAAGACTGCTTTTACCACTTCCCGTACGCCCGACCAGATAGGTGAATTCTCCGGCGGCCACCTTTAGATTCACCTGGCTCAAGACGACGTTTTTGGCCTGGCTGATCGTGGCGTTCATTAAATCAACGACGGGAGCGGACATAAGATTCGGTTGTTATTATACGACGAATGTACCGCTTTTCATTTCTTTGTGCTATTAAATGACGAAGCTGATAGACCTAAGCGCCGGGTCAATCCGTTAGCCAAAGAACCCACTGAAACTTGAGAGTCGGGAGATATTTGATCAGACGAGTGCTGAGGTTGGGAGTTTGGCTACGCTAAGTGACCGTTCTTGGGGTGAAATGTAATCAGATAGTTGCCACTCCTGGGCCGGAAGTAAAAGTTTCAACGGATTCTACACTACTCTTTCAGTTACAACGATTTTTTCTAGATGATTCGATCAATTTTACTCGCTTACCTGTTTCTTGCCAGCCTTGCTACTTTGCTAGGACAAAAATACAGCAACGAATTTCTGAGCATCGGGCCGGGAGCCAAAGCCCAGGGGATGGGTGGTGCGGTTATTGCCGGGCAACAAGATGTCTTTAGTGGTGCCTGGAACCCCGCCGGACTGGCTGGATTACCCGCTGAACGCGGTGTGGAGATTGGGGCAATGCACTCTGAGTGGTTTGGTGGCGTAGGCAATTACGATTATCTCGGCTTTACCTTACCACTGAATAATAACAATCAGCGCATTGGTCTTAGTCTGATCCGCTTTGGTATCGATCAAATTCCGAACACACTGTCACTTTATGAAAGCGACGGGACCATCAATTTTGATAATGTCGTAGAGTTTTCCTCTGCGGATTATGCTTTTTTGGGCACCTACGCCCGCTCCTACAACAAGAATGGCAAAGGGCCGCTGCGCATTGGTGGTAATGTGAAAGTGGTGCACCGTCGGATCGGTCCATTTGCCACCAGTTGGGGTTTCGGCCTTGACCTGGGGGCACAACTGGAGCGTGGTAACTGGATTTTCGGTTTACTGGCTCGCGATATTACGACGACTTTTAACGCCTGGTCTTTCAGTTTCACCGACGAAGAGCGGGAAATTCTGGAGATTACGAATAACTCCATTCCGATCAATAGTGTGGAGATTACCAAGCCACAGATCATGCTCGGTGCGATGCGCCGTTTTCAGTTCAACGATAAAATTCGATTGGATGCTGAACTGGACCTGATTGTCTCTACCGACGGCCAGCGCAATACCCTGATTTCCGGCGACCCCTTTAGTATCGACCCGGCTTTCGGGCTGGAAACCAGCTACGGAGAGTTCGTTTTCGTACGTGCCGGCGTCAGCCAGTTTCAGCAGGTGCTTGATTTTGATGGCACGGAAAACATCAACAGCCGGCCCAGCCTTGGCCTTGGCCTCAAGGTTGGTCAGCTATTCGTGGATTATGCCTACACTGATCTGGGGGATGAGCGCTCAACTTTTAGCCACGTGATCAGCGCTAAACTGGGCCTGAAACCAAAGGGTAACTGATCAACTGTTTAGGGCAAGATCCTGAATGTAATTAGCGGTAAAGCTGGTGAGCACTGATATTACCTGATGAACTGAGAGCTTGTTTGGATTTCTATTTCCTGAAAAGCAAGCATTTATGAACCTGGCGTCACCAAAAATAGATCGCTTGACCCGCCAAGCTCACATTTTTATGGTGTAGTCAGAACCATAAATCATTGTTTTTCCGTTCATAGCTATTCCCAAACAAGCTCTTAAGGTTTTGCTGAAAACAAAAAATGCCTGGCCGAAAGGACCAGGCATTTTATTTTGGGGTAGAAGACCGGGTTCGAACCGGCGACCTCTGGAATCACAATCCAGCGCTCTAACCAACTGAGCTACAACTACCATGTTGGTGTGCTTTGTTATAAAGCGACGCAAAGATAATTAGTTCCTTCCTCGAAAGGAAATTTTTGGAAAGAATATTTGCGGAGATGTTAAAAAGTTAAAACTGACGGTAGGTTTGGGAGTGTATTGCATCTAATTATATTTGTTGATAATCTCACCGAATACCGACATAATCCCTAAGTAATGAAAAACTTACAAGATTTTCTTTCTACGATTTGCCTGCTGGTTGTCTCTTTGTTATTCCTATCCGACCTATCTGGCCAAGTCACTTTTTTTCAGGAAGATTTTGAAACCAATGGAGAAGGAGATCGCTATTATTCAAGCGCCTCCTTTGCCATTGGAGACGGAGACTCAGATAGCTATTTTGGGCGTGTAGTAAATGTGAACGATGAGCTATATCACATAGGCTCGGAGCCGGTACCGATCAACGTAAATAATCAATACGTTTCACAAAGTGGTGAGCATTTCTTTGCTGCCGAAAATCTTGATGGTGATGATTGCGCTAATAATAATGATTGGCAATTTCTTCGTTTAGGGGCTATTCGCATTGAAGGAGCGTCGGAAATAACCTGTAAAATTCTGGTTGCCAATGGGGCTGGGCCTTGCGGAGACTATCGGGCTCGGTGGGATGCTGGAGAAGGTTTGAAAGTCTTTTATGGTTATAATTTTTCTAATCCGACGGTAGAAGGACTTTGCTTTTCGCCTGATTTGGAGTGTAACACTGCAAATGAAATGTCGAACCAACCTTTGAATCTGGACGAAGATTGTGACGGTGATGGAGAAGAAGGATATGTATCCAATGAGTTCACAGAGTATAGCTTTACGGTTCCAGTGCCTGATACAGCCTATACGTTGTCCTTGTCAATACGGGTCATCTCTAATTCAGTTGGAGAGGAAATAGCCTTCGATAATATTCGTCTTGAGGCAATCACCCCACCCGTAGCATGTATCTGTCCAGAGATCGTTTCCATGGAGGTTAATCCTGATGCTGTCTGTACTTGGGAACCCTATGATGAAATATCCATTGATATAAATGATGCAGAAACGCTGGATGGCATCGTTAATTCTTGTAACGATTACTCTGTGGTGATTTTTCATAGCCCGGAAATCGTCGAAAATCCATATATCTGGCAGTCTGGTAACTTTACGATTTTACATATACTTCAAAGCGATGATTTTGAGGGTGGTGTTGCAACAATATCCGGCAATGAACTTCCTGCTAATGTTTTTGGTGATAGCGGCTTTCTTTACGCACGACTCTGGCCAGCACCACAGAATTACGATTGCAGACCCTACGCGGAGATTCAGTTAGATGTTTATCCTTTGCCTACATCCAATCTGGAGTTAAATCAAGATTCTATCGAAGTAAATAGTGACCCGGTCTCCGGTATAGGAGGAGGAACCCCCATTGGCGGTATATACAGCGGAAGCGGTGTAACCGACGATGGCAATGGTCTTACCTTTACCTTTGATCCCTCTGCGGTTCCAGATTCTGGAACCTACCTAATAACTTACACCTACATAGACTCCAATGGATGTATGGACCCAAGCTATGATCTACTTGAGGTATTTGAAACAGCAGTTTCTACCATCGAGTTTTCAATCACGATAGATAGCATCAGTATCGATGGTGGCATCGTAAGCGACTTAGGCGGCGGTAACCCACCGGGTGGTGTATATAGCGGTCTGGGTGTATCAGACGATGGCAACGGACTGACATTTAGTTTCGACCCCATGGCTACCGGTGTCGGAACCTTTCCAGTATTTTATACCTACGACACAGAGAACTTCAATTTCGCCGGAAATGCTCAAGCGGTGGACAGCATCACAGTCACCATGTCTACGAGTATAATAGAAAACGCTGCGGAACAAATTCAACTTGTTCCCAATCCTGCCAGCGAGGCGGTATGGTTGTCTGCTGATCCGTCGGTCAGTTTATCCGAATATCGCCTCATGGATGTAAATGGAGTAGTCGCAATACAAGGATCACTTGAGCCAGGTAGTAACCAGATCAACTTGCAACAGTTGCCGATTGGCGTTTACTACCTCTACGTCAAAGATGATACCGATGGAACCTGGGCGGTAAAAAAACTCATCAAGCAGTAATGTAAAGTGAGGATTGGAACGTCCTTATCCGACGAATCAATAGCAGCTGCCGACGGTTACAGAAATTTATCTTTCCTTTACGTCTCAATGACCAGCAAAACCGCCATACTTCTTTTCAGCCGTACCGCCAGTTCGGAGGCACGGGCTAAGCAGCTTGCTGGTAGTGCTGATCGTAATGCCCGTTTGCTGGACCGGATGATTCGCCGGACCCATCGACTCGCGGCCCGTACCGGCCTCCCGGTTTTTCAGATCGACGAGGAGCAGCAATCAGGTACTAGCTTTGGTGAGCGAATCAACCAAGCCGCTGCTCAGATCGTTGCGAAAGGCTATTCCAAACTGATCATCCTCGGTAACGATGCACCACAACTTCGCCTGAATGACTTGCAGCGGGCAAAAAAAGGCCTGGAGGCGGGAAAATTCGTCATTGGCCCCGATCGCCGTGGAGGTGCCTACCTGATCGGGGTGGGGGCCGATCAGTTAGGCTCAGCTTTTGAAGAGTTGCCCTGGCAAACTGATCGACTTTGTACGGATCTGGCTGGCCTGTTGGCCAAAACCTCTGTCTCACGAACCCTTTTGGCGTATCCTGACCTTCAGGCAAATCATGAAAACCAGAATGATTGTAATAATCTTCTATTTGTCAGGGAATTAAGTGATGTTAACTCAATCGGTGACTTAAGTAGATTGATTGGACTACTTGCTGGAAAATCTTCTGTTTCCTTGCTGCTGGCGAGAGTAAGTATTGATGTTGTCCAGTATCTCGTTACCATTAGCCATTGTTGTTATTTATCGGCCACCGGCCGCCGCGGACCACCCGTTCTGGGCTGATTTTATCCGCAACCCATCTTATTTCATTCTGTGATCCGCTGCGTGTGTCGCGTGATCTCCATCAATTGTTTATATGTATTCCTTACGCTACTGGCTGGCATTGTGCGGCCTGGCACTCTCCTTCGCGCTGGCGGCTCAGCAGACCGTGAGCGGTCAGGTCGTCGATGAAGATGGCTCCCCCTTGGTCGGTGTCCAAATTTATACGGATGACAATGCCGTACAAACCATATCTGATTTTGAGGGGCGGTTCACCTTCAGTTTCCCAGAATCGGTCAGCGAAATTCTCTTTTCCTACGTCGGTTTCGAAACCCTTAAGCTCGACCCTAGGTATTTTTTGACTAACAACTCCGAGGACGAAGGACGATCAGCGCCAGCTAATGTAGCAGTGCTCCAACGCGACGCGACGCTGGATGAAGTGGTGGTTACCGCACTCGGTCTGGAACGCTCCAATCGAGAGCTGGGTTACGCCGTTCAGAGCATCGATAACGAAGAACTGACGGACGTACAATCCACCAACTTCATTGATAATCTGGCCGGGCAATTCGCCGGAGTGAGTGTCACGGCCGGGGCAACCGGGGTAGGTTCTACCAGCCGCATCGTAATCAGAGGAGAAAGCAGCTTCACCAATAACAATCCGCTTTTCGTAGTAGATGGTATTCCGATCAATAATAACACCATCATTAACGAGACGAACGAAGCGGCCGCCGGTTTCCAGGAAATCGATTTCGGAAATGGGGCGATGGAAGTCAATCCTTATGATGTAAAAGAGGTAACTGTATTGAAAGGTCCCAGCGCCGCCGCTTTGTACGGTACCCGCGCAGCCAACGGTGTCATACTGATCACTACAAAAACGGGACGAGGCAAACGACCATTGGGCGTCAGCTTCAATTCCTCTCTGACGATGGACCGTCCGTTTCAATTACCTGAATATCAAAATACCTTTGGCCAGGGACAGGGTGGCGAGTTTGAATTCGTCGATGGTTTAGGCGCCGGTATTAGCGACAACATCACCTATAGCTACGGCCCACGCCTGGATGCCGGAATAAACATTCCCCAATTCGATAGCCCGGTTACTTTACCTGACGGTAGGGTAGTGCGGGGCGGTGACGTTGCCGTTCACGGTGGCCAGGACATTCCTGCTACGCCTTTCGTGAGTCGGCCAGATAATGTCCGGAACTTTTACGAAACCGGCCGGACCGCTATAAACAACCTGGCCTTTTCCGCCGGCAGTGAAATGGCTGATCTACGGCTGTCCCTGACCGACTTACGCTCCGATAGCTACATCCCTGGTGTCAACCTTGAGCGTAAGACCGTGAACCTGCGACTGGGCATTAATCCAACGGAAAAAATCAGTATCCAGACTGGTCTTACTTACGTGAACGCCAACAGCGACAACCGTCCCGCGGCCGGTTATGGTTCCGAGAACATCAACTATGACCTCACCGCCTGGCTGGGACGACAAACGGATTTGGAAGTGCTGGAGGATTACTGGCAACCTGGTCTGGAAGGCCTGCAGCAATTCAGCTACAATTACACCTTCTTCGATAACCCTTATTTCACGTTGTTGGAAAACCGGAACAGTTTTGATCGCAACCGGCTTTTCGGTTTCCTGAGTGCTAGCTATGAATTTACGGAACAGCTAAGATTGACGATTCGTGGGGGAATGGATTACAGTGACGAGGATCGGCGCTATCTGCGTAACTTCAGTACTAACCGATTCGCTCAGGGTGCCTACGCTGAGCAACAGGTCGGCTTTCGCGAGATCAACACCGACTTTCTGCTGGATTACCGGGAAACCATCGGTAATTTTAAAGTGAACTTCCTATTGGGGGGGAATGTGATGCGTCAGCGGGCCACCAATACCCAAAGCCAGGCATTGACACTGGCTCAGCCCGGCATCTTCCGGCTGAGTAATGCAGCCAGCCCGGTTGAGATCTTTGATCGTACTGCTGAAAAGCAAATCAATAGCGTTTACCTGCTGACAAAGTTCAACTATAAGGAATGGATGTTCCTGGATGTTGGTGCCCGGGCTGATTATTCCAGCGCACTGGCAACACCTGGCCGGGATGAGGTAGAGGGCTTTGCTTATCCCTCCGCCGCACTAAGTTTCGTCGCCAGCCGGGCTTTCCAGTTGCCCAGGGCAATCAGCTTCCTGCAACTACGTGCCAGTCTGGCCGAAGTGGGTAACGATACCGATCCTTACCGCACGTCCTCCACCTTTGTTGCCCAGACACCCTTTGGTGGTCAACCGACATTCAGTGAGCAAGCCGTACTGGCTCAGCCCGATTTGCTGCCCGAGCAAACCTTCAGTCGCGAGATCGGAGCGGATATTCGCTTCGCCGATGATCGTATCGCTCTGGACCTCACTTACTATGACCAGAATACTGAAAACCAGATTCTATCCCTCCCCACTCCGCTTTCCAGTGGCTACCGCCAAAGGATCGTTAATGGTGGAACGGTAAGAACCCGCGGCTTCGAAGCCATCCTCGGGCTAACCCCGATCTACAATGAGAAATTTCGCTGGGATGCCCGTTTCAACTTCAGTACTAATCGCGCTACCGTAGAAGAACTGCCGGAAGGAACGGAACGCTTCACGGTCGGCTACAGCAGGGTTTACAACAGCGTCAACCAAACCGTATTCTTCATTGCCGAGGAAGGCGGGCAGCTCGGTGATCTCTGGGGGACTGGCTATCTCCGAAACGACGATGGTCAATTCATTCTAACCGAAGCTGGTAACCTTATTGCCGACAATACCCTGAAGAAACTAGGCAATGCCAACCCTGATTTCATGCTTGGTTTCGCCAACCGATTCAGCTTCGGGAACTTCAGTGCCAACTTCTTGCTGGATTGGCGTCAGGGCGGTGAACTGGTGTCCAGAACCCTTAGTCTGGCGGGTGTGGCCGGTCAGATCGTCGAAACGGAAGACCGCCCTGAGGAAGGAATTGTCATCGACGGTGTCGTGAACATAGGTACCGAAGAAAATCCAGTCTTCGAGACAAACAACACGGCTATCTCAGCGGAGAGCTTTTACCGCTCCTTCTATAACCGCAACCACGAAGAGAACAACGTTTACGACGCCAGTTACCTCAAACTACGTGAAGTGTCCATCAGCTACCGCTTAGGCGCCAGGCAGCTGGAGGACAGTTTTTTACGGAGTCTGGAAGGGATCACCATTTCTCTCATCGGTCGCAACCTGCACGCCTGGTCGGAAATACCTCACTTCGACCCGGAGCAATTTGCCATTCAGGGCCAAAACCTGCTGGGTGGAGTGGAAGACATGACCTACCCGAGCGCCAGGAGCTTTGGAGTGAATTTGAATCTGGAATTCTAGGAGACACCAGATAAAAGACGCTAGACAACGTAGGGTCAACCTGCTTGAATCAGTCGTCTAGCTACCATCAAAAGAATAAACAGTGAAACATATAATATACGTCCTGCTCTTCGCCCTGGCCTTTACTGGCTGTACCGAAGATTTTCAGGAGATCAATACCAACGAAAACGCCCCTACCGAGGTACAGCCCGAGCTACTGCTACGGCAGGTACTCTACGGCTACGGTGATGACATGGGCTACGAAAGTTTTGTGGCCGGCAATTTGCTGAGCCAGCACTTGGCGATGATCGATTTCAATCTTTTTGACCGACACGCGCTCAACAGCCCCCAGGAAGGAGGCAATCCCTGGGATATTTTCTATCAGCATTTGCGCGATAATGAAACGATTCTGACCATCAGCCGGGAGGACCCGACCGCAGCCGTCTACGAGGGGCCGGCCCTGATCCTGAAAGCCTATCTGGCGATGAATTTGACTGACCTTTTCGGCGATGTTCCTTACTCGGAAGCCGTAAGGGGCCGTGAAGGCATTGTCAATCCGTCTTACGATAGTCAGGAAGACATTTACCTGGGCGAGAACGGTATCCTGGCCAACCTGAGTGCTGGCCGCCGGGCCATTGAAAGTTACGAGGGGGTACTGCCGTTAAACGGAGATATTCTTTACGCCGGTGACCTGGATCAGTGGTTAAAGTTCAGCCGGAGCCTGGAATTGAAAGCCTTGTTGCGCATCAGTGGCCGCATTGACGTCAGCGATCTTGCGCAGGCAGTTATCGCTGAGGGTCCGTTATTAGAGACTAATGAGGATAATGCTGTTTTTCGCTTCACTGACGGACAGCCTAATAATTACCCGCTGGCCAATACCCGGGTAGGTATTTTCAACGTCTTTCTAATGTCTGAAACGGCGGAAGCTATTTTCACTGAACTCAATGATCTGAGGGTAGAGGTGCTCTATCGTCCGGCTGCCATCACGGAGAGTTTTACCGGTGTCGCTAACGGTATCGATGCAGCATCGGCCATTGTGCCCGATAGCTTCGCCCGACCGGGTATGATCTGGCGGGAAAACACCGGCGAACTCGATTTTAACTATCTGACCGCCTGGGAAACCCATTTCGTCCTCGCAGAATTGGTCGCACGTAACCTCTTGACCGATAACTCGGCAGAGGCTCATTATGAGCAGGGGGTTCGCCTTGCCTTCGAGTATTGGAATACGCCATTAAACGAAGACTACCTGCTTGCTGGCCCCGCTGCCTACGACGCAAACAATGCCATTGAGCAGATAATCACTCAGAAGTGGATCGCCAACATGAGTAACGTCTATGAAGGCTGGACGGAGTGGCGGCGTACCGGCTTTCCAAATCTACGCCCTGTCGCCGCCAGCCTTAATGATGGTCTTTACCCCGTCCGGATGCCCTACCCGGCTGATGAGCAGGCTCTAAATCTCGAAAATTACGCATCTGCCGCCCAGGCCACCGAAGGAAATTCAGTGAATACCGGGGTTTGGTGGGACGTGGATTAGTCTGGAAGGAGTGGTTGGTGAGCAATTAGCTGCTCCAGAATAATCCCATCACATTCCGCCTTTACAATCAGACAAACGTGCTAATTTAATATGACCACCTACCTCATCCAATGGCTTCTCATCATTCTCAGCAGCGTCGCGTTGCTGGCCGTGACGCCATTGGCCAAAACGACGGAGGCCTTTTTCGCCGGCCGGAAGGCGGATCGGATGCCGAATGTCTGGGTATTGACGAGTAGCCTGGTCATCTCCTGGTTATTTGCCAAGAGCATTACCAACGCCGCCAACCTGGGACTTGCCTTCGGTCTGGCGGGTGGGGTAGCATATGCGGCTTATTACGCTTCATTCGTGGTGGCGGGTATCGTGCTCTATCGAATCAGAACACGGGGCGGTTTCAATAGCATCCATGAGTTTTTAAGCAGTCGATTTGGCAGAGGAGCTTTATTACTTTTTTCCTTGCTGATTGCTTTCCGGCTCTTTAACGAAGTCTGGTCCAATACCATGGTCATCGGTTCTTATTTCGGACCGGAAGGAAGTAGCGGATATATCTGGTCCATCGTCATATTCACTTTGCTGACACTGGCCTATAGCCTGAAAGGCGGCATGAGCAGCAGTTTGCTTTCGGACGTCATTCAGATGGTGCTATTCGGGGTTCTGCTGGTGGTTATCCTGGGCGCAATTCTTTCAGTTACGGGGGCAAATGAGTTGGACTATCAAACCTGCCCGGCCTGTCTGTCAGACGGACGGGGTAGCAATGCCGGTTTTGGTCACCATGTCGTTTCGGGTTCCTGGACGATGGCGATGGGCGGCAACCTATTATTTGCAGCACTCATCCAGAGCCTCAGTTATCCCTTTCACGATCCGGTACTGACTGACCGGGGCTTCATCTCTTCTCCGAAAACGACGCTCAAGAGTTATCTCTGGGCAGCTCCCATCGGTGCAGCATCCATTATACTGTTCAGTTTCGTAGGTGTTTATGGGCAGTACCGGGGCGTAACGGGCCAGGCACCGGTAGAAGTGGCTAAGCTGCTTGGCCCCGTAATTATGCTGGTCATGAATTTTATAATGGTCACTTCTGCTGCATCTACTCTGGATTCCACTTTTGCTTCCTTTAGTAAGCTGGTAGTGGTGGATATGCCACTCTTCAACCGGCGTACGCCGCTCGCTGAGCGGCTAGAACCAAAGCTCACTAGCCGCTCGGAGAGCGGTGTATTCCAATCTGTTTCACCCCCGGATAATTCTGTTCTTGATAACATTGGCGAAGTAGATGACGATCGCGGATCGGTCAGTTTAGGACGTTTAGCGATGGTCATAGTAACCGTACTCGGCTCGCTACCCATCTTTCTGGGAGCAGAAATTCTCAGTGCTACTACCGTTTCCGGTACAATGGTCATTGGCCTGGCGCCGGTCTTTACACTTTGGTGGTTGAAACCACCGGTAATTTCCTTCTACGCTTCGGTGGCTATTGGCTTACTGCTGGGCATCTGCCTGATCAACGGCTGGTGGCCGGAACACTGGAACTTCACGAACGGTAAATACGCGGACCTTTTGAGTATCAACCTTTACGGTACCCTGGCGTGTTACCTTGCCTACTTGCTGCCCCTGGCGGTGCGTAAACAGCCCGAACATGAATAAGATAAACGACATCGGCCAGCTGGAAGGCAAGGTCCTGGTATTCGGTGGGGTCTACTCTAACCTGCACGCATTGGAGGCGATGTATGGCGTGGCTCAAAAGCTGGCTATCCCCGCGGAGAATACTATCTGTACCGGGGATATTGCCGGCTATTGTGCCTTTCCAAACGAGTGCCTGGAGTTTATTCAGCAATGGGGTATTCACGCGATCACCGGTAACGTAGAAGAGAACATCCGCGACGGTTTAGACGATTGCGGTTGTGGCTTCGGCGATGATAGCCGCTGCGACATCTTTGCCCGCATGTGGTATCCTTACGCCAGAGACAATACCAGGGAAGTCGCCAGGGCCTACATCGCAGATTTACCGGCCAAACTCCAATTCGAGTACGCTGGCAAAACAGGAATAGTAATCCATGGTAGCTATGCTGAAACCGCAGAGTTCGTTTGGCAATCCACGGAGTGGGCAAAGAAAGAATCATCCTTCGAGGCGAGTGGCTCAAATCTGATCTTAGCCGGTCATTGCGGCTTGCCATTTGCTGATTGTAAAGACGACAAGACCTGGCTTAACGCCGGAGTCATCGGGATGCCGGCCAACGACGGAACGAACAGCGTCTGGTACCTGTTGCTGGATGATCAAAAGAACCAACTCTCTTACGAATTTCATCGATTGGAATACGATCATCAGGCGGCTCGGGCAGTGATGCTGGAAAAGCCTTTACCAAAATCGTACGCCCTAACCCTGCAAAACGGACTGTGGGATAATACTGAGATCATGCCAGCCGCAGAAGCTGGCAGAGAAGGTCAACCACTCACACCGGAAATGATCGACGGGACTAAAGGCTTTAACGTTCGTCCCCAAGAAACCTACTCCGGGGTATCAGAAAACACGGCTACTTTGTTAGCCCAAAAAAGAAAAATGGACAACAAATATTACGACCCGAAAGACCTTAAGAAATTTGGGCAAATCAGTGAGTATCAGGAAGAAATGGGCAGGCAGTTCTTCGATTGGTACGAAAACGTGACCCACGGAGATTCTGCACTGACCCAACGGGAAAAATCGCTCATTGCATTGGCGGTCAGCCACGCAATCCAATGCCCATACTGCATTGATGCCTATACCACCGGAAGTTTGGAAAGTGGTGCCGACGAAGAACAGATGATGGAAGCCGTACACGTTGCTGCGGCCATCAAAGCCGGAACCACCCTGATCTACAGCTTGCAAATGAAGCGTCAGATCGAAAAGCTAACTATGTAAACAAGAGTGATTTAACAAATCAATGATTGAATGATCTAATGGGCATTTTATCATTAAATCATTTAACCAATCAATCATTAATCATGGCCATCAAACAAAAAACGAAATCCCTCAAAGCCCGGGGCAAAGACCTCGCCAGCTCTTACGTACAGCTGGATGTCTTGAGTGGTAAAGACGTTGCCGACGCAAATTTTCAACCCTTTGCCGGGAAGCTGGCGACAATGGGGCATCGCCCCTTCAGACCGACGGAGATCGAAATCTTCCAGTTGAACATCGGTAAGCTTTGTAACCAGACTTGCGCTCATTGTCACGTGGATGCCGGGCCGGACCGGAAAGAAGAAAATATGGATCGGGCGACCCTGGAGCAGTGCCTGGCCGTGATTGCCGCTACGCCGAGTATTAAAACGGTGGACATCACCGGAGGCGCACCGGAGATGAACGCTCATTTTCGCTGGTTTGTGGAAGAATGCACAAAACTGGGTAAGCAGGTGATCGACCGCTGTAATCTGACGATCATCATGGCCAATCCGAAGTACCGTGATTTGCCTGAATTTCTGGCTGCAAATAAAGTGCACGTGATCTCCAGCTTGCCGTATTTCAGCAAGTCGCGGACGGATAGCCAACGAGGTGACGGGGTATTTGAGGATTCAATTAAAGCGTTGCAGTTGTTGAATGAAGTTGGGTACGGTAAGGAGGGTAGTGGCCTGCTCCTGGACTTGGTATATAACCCCAACGGTGCTTTTCTGCCCGGCGATCAGATGACCCTGGAACGGGAGTTTAAGCGGCAACTGGACCGTAAATATGACATCGTTTTCAACAGCCTATTTGCCATTACCAACCTGCCAGTAGCCCGTTTCCTGGATTATCTACTGGAAAGTGAGAATTACGTGGAGTATATGGAAAAGCTGGTCAATGCCTTTAATCCCGCTACGGTAGAAGGCTTAATGTGCCGCAATACCATCTCGGTAAGTTGGGACGGTTATCTCTACGACTGTGACTTCAACCAGATGCTGGATCTGAAGATCGCTCACCCGATCCAGCACCTGAGCGAATGGAAAGGGGAGAGCCTGAACGATCGTAACATCCTGCTCAACCAACACTGTTACGGCTGCACGGCCGGTGCCGGTAGTAGTTGCGGAGGAACTGTTGTATAATTGCGGATGACCCGGGATTATCCGCAATTAAGGCTTTTTGATGAACGGTGGGAACGTTATGGTAACCATTACTGGCGGGGCTACGCCTGGCTGAATGGTGTACGTTGGAATCCCGGGCTGCTTGGAGAGGACAATGATTCGCCGGGGCCTGATCAACTGAATGGCTGCTTTTGCTGGATTTATTACGATCCGGAGAACAGCCGTTTTCGTGTTATTACCGATCGTTTGGGTAGTCAACCGATCTATATCGGGCCCGACTACATCACTGATCGACCGGGAGAACTCAGTCTGAATATCGAAGCACACTGGCTGGAGGAAAATCACTGGAGTTACGTAGAAGCGCTACCCGGGACAAACACGGTTTACGAAAAATATTTCCCAGTACCATTACGTACGGAGATCAAGGAAGATCATCAGACTGATCAGTATCCGCAGTCTCGTTCCAAAGTCGGCAATGACGACGCTGATTTTGAGCGGGTGGTAATGGATTCTACCCGTCGTCTGATCAAGTACGCTGAGGGCAAAAAGATCATCGTACTACTCAGTGACGGCTACGACAGCCGACTTGTCCTGGCGGCACTTTGTAAGCTTGGTTACGATAATTTGCTGGCCGTCACTTACGGGATAGCTGGGAACGGAGTGGTGGAACGCGCCCGGGCAATAGCCGAGCGCCTTGGCGTCGCCTGGTCATTCATCGACTATGCCGAGCCCGAACATGCCGATATAATGGCCCGCGATTATCCGGAGTTGGTGCGCCTTTATGCCAATGGCACCTCGGTGATCCAGGAACAGGAAATTTACGCTTGCGCCAAACTTCGTGATCTGCTTGCGGTAGAATGCATCATCGTGCCGGGTATTTGCGGGGATTTGCAGGGGGGCAGTTACGTTCCTCCTTATTGGTTTCGTTGGCCGGGAAATCGTAGCGAGAAGACTTTACAACGCTGGCTTTTGAGCCGCCTGACCCGCTATCCCGTCAGAAGTAATGCTGCCGAACGATGGATGCAAGTAATTAAACTCAGGCCACCGGCCGATCGTAGTGAGCGGGCTGCGGTCGCGGCCACGGAAGAGGTGATCACTTTTGAAAGGGTGAGCAAATATACCTGTACCACTTTACGGGTGTACGAGTTTTATGGCTTCGACTGGTATTTACCCCAGTGGGATGCCGACTTCATTGCCTTCTGGGACCAGCAGCCGGTTGGCAATCGTCGTTTCCGGCTCAAATATCGGGAGTGGTGCAAGAAAATATTTTTCGAACCCGCAGGTATTCACTTCGTCGGCGAAGGGGAAACACCCCGGGTAAGTCTCGGTCGGCTTATTCGTCGGTTCTTACCCTTTGGCGACCGATTGGCGGCGGGTATTCCAGACCCAAACCGGATCGCTCCAATGCTGGAAAAACTACTGGACCGGAAAATAGGCGAAACGGAGGTCAACGCGGCTTTGGGAACTTACCTGACCGAATATTACCAAAAGAAAAAAGGCCAAGAGTCCAAGTAGACTGATGACCAATTCATTTGTTTTCTCTTAGAGCTTGTTTTTCAGGAAATAGAAATCCAAATAAGCTCTATGTATTTCTCTTTGGTGTCAAACCCATCACCTGCTTGAATAATGAGGTTCTCCTCGTTGATGATACGGCCGGTTTTTAAAGATCTAGCTAGCTGGCGATGAAGCAGGTGGGCTACCAAAGTAGCAATGCGCATAGAGGAATTCCGGCAAGGGGTTCTACACCAAGTGAGATTGCATAAGGACTGAAGTTTGTCAATCCCTATGCAATCTTCAAACTAGTAACGCAGCAAAGCGCTGGCCCAGGTAAATCCACTGCCAAAAGCGGCCAGACTCACCAGGTCGCCCCGCTTGATCTTACCTTTTTCGATGGCTTCGGAGAAGGCGATTGGAATGGAAGCGGCAGTAGTGTTACCGTACTTCATGATGTTATTGTAGACCTTGTCGTCCGGCAGTTTCATCAGGCGTTGGACGAACTGGCTGATCCGCAAGTTGGCCTGGTGAGGGATGAACATGTCAAGGTCACCGGGGCCGTAACCGGCTGCAGCAAGACCTTCCATGATGACCTCAGGGAACTTCTGAACAGCCTTTTTGAAGACTGCCTGGCCTTCCATGTAAGGGGCGTAGATCTTGGTGTCTACGATCTCATTGTTAATAAAGAGACCGCCGTAGGGCTGATCCTCGTAGTCGAAGTTGATCAGAAATTCATCGAAGCCGTCGATCTTGTTGATCAGAACATTAGCGTGCATACCCGGATGAAGTACGGCCAATTTTTCGGCGTGGGTACCGTCACTGTGCAACTTGGTATTTATAACGCCGGTATCGTCATCACTGGCTTGCAATACAACGGCTCCGGCTCCGTCACCAAAAATGACGGATACACTGCGCCCGGCCGTGCTGAAATCAAGGCCGTAAGAGTGAATTTCTGCGCCAACGAGCAGGATGTTTTTATACATGCCTGACTTGATGAACTGGTCGGCTACAGACAGTCCGTAAACGAATCCGGTACATTGATTACGGATGTCCAGGGCACCGATTTCGGTCTTGGTAATGCCGAGTTCACGTTGCAGCAATACGCCACAACCGGGAAAGTAATAGTCCGGACTGAGCGTCGCAAAAATGATGAAATCGAGATCCTCTGCTTGGATGCCGGCATCAGCGATGGCCTTGCGAGAGGCTTTGGCGGCCAGGGTGGTGGTTGAATCTTCTCCACGAGTGACGTAGCGGCGTTCTTCGATGCCAGTTCTTTCGCGAATCCATTCATCGGTGGTGTCCATTACTTTGGTCAGGTCATCGTTGGTAACGATGTTTTCCGGTACGTGGTGGCCGACCCCGGCGATTCTGGTATTGGGCATGATCTTCTTTCAGGTTTGAAAGGCGTAAAGGTAATTAAATGTCTTGTTTAGCGAAATATCGCTGGCGGGCAAAAAAAGAGGGAGGCTTGCTCTGGCAAACCTCCCTGCAATTAACGTTAGTACCCGGAACGGGAATCGAACCCGTACTCCCGCAAAGGGAACTGGATTTTACTTACCAGCTACGGCTTTCGCCGCCGCCTATGCTCTATGGCGTTTGTGGTCTGGACTTTACCTTCACCTTATTCCTGAAGGAAGTTAGGTGCTCGCCGTCAAGTCTCTACACCTTTCCCGATTGACTCGGGACTTGGCTCGGTATTGGCACCTGCGTCACCACAGAAGCGTTCACCGAATTTGACGAGTTCTACTCCAAAGATTTCTCAATGGGCAACCCTAATGTTGCGACCTCGATAATTATCCGTGAGTGCGTGGCAGTTTGGGCAAAGCAACTCAAGGTTATCTAAACGGTTATCATGCTTGTCGCCATTTTTATGATGTAGTTCAATCGGAATCGGCTGGTCTAGCCATTCGGTTCGGTTACAAGAATTGCAAACACGTACAAGAACGTTTTCATTAAGAAGGCGTCGCTTCAACTTGTATGCCTGAAATGTTGAGTTCTTCACTAGGATTTCGTGGAGAGGTTTTCGTGGATTAGGCTTGAATTTTAAGCCAACATTCCATCCTTGCCCACGAAAGTGTGAGGTGTCAATATTCCAGGTGACAAATTTCTGCTTAAGCGTGGTATAATTACCGCCAGCTGCTTTAATCTGTAGCTTTCTACAAACTTCGGCAATACTGTATGAGGTTTCAACAGCGGCTCGTAATTCTTCTTTTGTGTATGAATAGCGCATAGCTAAATATACTAAAGAACGTGGAGCAAACGAACCGCAAAACTGAGTCCAGCGCGTCTACCAATTCCGCCATCCGGGCCCTTCACCGCACAGGGCGGATCAAAACCAATCAAGCGATTGGGTACTACGTTGCTGCAAATATAATCCGCTCGGGCGAATCCCGAAGATTTATTTCTTTTTCTTGGCGGTCTTTTTCGGAGAAATGATCACCGTCATCCTGCGACCTTCGAGTTTGGGCATGGCTTCGGCGGCACCCAGGTCCTGCAGCTCATCCATAAAGCGGAGGAGTAACAATTCACCACGGTCTTTAAAGACGATGGCACGACCACGGAAATGAACGTAAGCCTTGACTTTCGCACCGTCTTCCAGGAAGCCACGAGCGTGGCGCAATTTAAAATTGAAATCGTGATCATCGGTGTTAGGACCGAAGCGGACCTCTTTAATCACAGTTTTAGCTGCTTTAGCCTTCAGCTCTTTTTCCTTCTTTTTTTTCTCGTAGAGGAACTTCTTGTAGTCGATGACCCGAACAACCGGTGGGGCAGCCTTTGGGCTGATCTCTACCATGTCCAGCCCGGCATCGCGGGCCCATTGTTTAACTTGGCGGGTATCGTAAACGTCGCTGGTGATTTCTTGACCAACCGCTTCGGATAAGGCTTCCAGGTTATCGCCAACCAGGCGAACTTCAGGAACCCGGACCATGTCGTTGATCCGAAACTGTGGTTTTTCTTCTTCTCTTTGAATGTAACGGCCACGGCCGCCTCTTCTCTTAGCCAATATATTGTTTTTAATGAAAAAAATCGTGGCATGAGACTTCGCCCAGCGGCCACTATGATAATTTGTGTGGTAAAATAACAAAAGCAGAGTGGATAAATGTTGCAATCCACCCCGCTTTTGTTAAAAAAATGTCAGTTACGATTTCTCGACATCCGTTTCTACGGTGTCAGGATGAGTGATCAATAGACCATCCTTATCCTCATTGAGGGTTGCCTGAAGGGTAGAGCCGGAAGCCGGACTGTTGTTGAGAATGAACTCCGCCAGTGGATCTTCGATGTACTTCTGAATGGCGCGGGCCAGTGGCCGAGCACCGAACTGCGGATCAAAGCCTTTTTCGGCAACGAACTGCTTAGCGTCATCGGTAAGGTCCAGTTTGAGATCCATACCCTCCATCCGTTGATAGAGGTCGCGCAGGGTAATGTCGATGATCTTGAAGATTTCGTCCTGACCCAGGCTATTGAAGATCATGATGTCGTCGATCCGGTTGAGGAATTCCGGAGAGAAAGTACGCTTCAGGGCGTTTTGAATCACGCTCTTGCTGGTCTCTTCGGCGTTCTCCGTCCGGGCTTTGGTGGCGAAACCTACCCCCTGGCCAAAGTCTTTCAATTGGCGGACACCGATATTGGAGGTCATGATGATCATGGTATTCTTAAAATCTACCTTGCGACCCATGCCATCAGTCAGTTGTCCGTCGTCCAGCACCTGGAGCAGAATGTTATAAACGTCCGGGTGAGCTTTTTCAATCTCATCCAGCAAGATTACGCTATAAGGCTTGCGGCGCACCTTTTCGGTCAGCTGTCCACCTTCTTCGTAACCTACGTAACCCGGAGGCGCACCGATCAAACGACTGACGCTGAACTTCTCCATATACTCAGACATGTCGATACGGATCAATGAGTCCTCGCTGTCGAAGATATAACGGGCAAGTGCTTTGGCCAGCTCGGTTTTACCCACCCCGGTTGGACCGAGGAAGATGAACGTACCAATTGGCTTCTTAGGGTCTTTCAGACCCACACGGTTGCGCTGGATAGCTCGCGTCACTTTAGTGATGGCTTCATCCTGACCAATCAGCACGCGCTGGAGGTCTTCTTCCATGCTCACCAGCTTCTTGCTTTCGTTCTGGGCGACACGACGAACGGGGATGCCGGTCATCATACTCACTACTTCCGCAATATCGTCTTCACCAACGGGATAGCGCTTGGTCTTGCTTTCTTCTTCCCAGGCGACTTTGGCTTCCTCCAGTTTGCGCTGGAGTTTACTTTCCTGGTCGCGCAGATCAGCGGCTTCCTCGTACTTCTGATTTTTTACGGCGGAGTTCTTTTTCTCCTTCACCGTTTCAATCTCTGACTCCAGTTCCTCGATGTGCTCGGGAACGTGGATGTTCTTAAGGTGGGTGCGCGCACCTACCTCATCGAGTACGTCGATGGCTTTGTCTGGAAGGAAGCGGTCGGAGATGTAGCGGTCACTTAGCTTTACACAAGCCTCAATGGCATCGTCGGAGTAGATCACATTGTGGAACTCCTCGTACTTTGGCTTGATGTTCTGAAGGATATGAATGGCTTCCTCCGAACTCGGCGGGTTCACAATTACTTTCTGGAAGCGACGATCCAGGGCACCATCCTTTTCAATGTGCTGACGGTACTCGTCCAGCGTACTGGCACCGATACACTGTAATTCTCCACGGGCCAACGCTGGCTTGAAGATGTTACTGGCATCCAGGGAGCCAGTGGCGCCACCTGCACCGACGATGGTGTGAATCTCATCGATGAATAGAATTACGTCACGGCTTTTTTCCAGCTCGTTCATAATTGCTTTCATCCGCTCTTCAAATTGGCCCCGGTATTTGGTGCCGGCAACCAATGCTGCCAGATCGAGCATGACGATCCGCTTGTCGAAGAGCGTACGGCTGACGCGTTTCTGCTGAATACGCAGGGCTAAACCTTCTACGATAGCCGTTTTACCAACACCGGGTTCGCCGATCAGGATCGGATTGTTCTTCTTACGGCGACTCAGAATTTGGCTGACGCGCTCAATCTCATTTTCACGGCCTATGATGGGATCCAGGCGACCTTCATCGGCGAGTTTGGTGACGTCGCGACCAAAATTGTCAAGTACCGGAGTGCGTGATTTATTGCCGCTACCGGAACTGCCGCCTTTTCGCTGAAAGCCACCACCGCGGCCGCCTTGCTCATCTTCTTCGTATTCGCCTTCGCTATCGGAGGGCGCCTGATTTATTGGAAGCGTTTCGTCTTCCGTAAAGTCTTTTTCGTCTTGCACGTAGTCGAGTTCAGATTTATAGATATCGTAATCTACCTCGTATCGTCCGAGGATGCGGGTAGCGGGCAACTCTTTGTTGCGGAGGATCGATAAGATCAAATGCTCCGGACTGATTTGAGTCGTTTTCAGCATCTTGGCCTCCAAAAAAGTCACTTTTAAAACTTTGTCCGCCTGATAGTTAAGGGGCATTTTAGAAATAGACTTCCCGGATTCGTCTCCACCGTATCGCTGAACATTTTCCTGCAAATTCTCACGAAGTGCACCAAGGTCGACCCCCAGGTTCTTTAACACCCTGATCGACAGGCTTTCGTCCATACTCAAAACGCCCAGCAGTAAATGCTCGGGACCCACATAGCTGTGGCCCAGCCGGACGGCTTCTTGTTTGGAACGACTGATCGCCTGTTTTATCTCGGGCGTGAATTGTCGTTGACTAGGATTCATTTAATAAATGTTGATCGGGTTAAATATAAATAGTCAGTTAAACAATGGAACTATCGTGCCATAAATTAACAACTGACAAATAATCCTGACAAAACGCCGTGTTGAAAAAGTTGATTTCGGGTGAGCGACTTTTGGCAAAATTTTTGTGGACCAGTTGTGGTAAGCTACCAACCGGTCTGCTAGGTATAAACGTCTGTTTAGCGGCTTAGTTCTTTTACCCCGGCCGTATTATCTACACAAGGAATGACTGCTAATGATAGCGAGAGTGTTTATAGGACTGGAAGTAATACTGAAATCGCCAGCTGAATCAATCCGGTTCCTCACCAAACATTGCTACGTTGAAGTCCGTAAGATGAAATAGCGAATTCATGTCGCAACAAAGGCTTACATTTGCGCAATAAACTACCCCTAACAATTATGAAGTTCAGTATCGATAAACAAGAACGCTACACTATTTTCCGGCCAGAAGAGGAGAACCTCAACTCCATTTGTGCTCCACAGCTGAAGTCCGAGTTTGTGATTTTAGCCAATGAAGGCATTCAGAACCTTTTGCTGGATCTTAGTTCCGTACGCTACGTCGATAGTAGTGGCCTCAGTGCCATTCTGACTGCTCGCCGCTTGTGGACACAGCTCGGTACCTTTGTCGTGACCGGCGTAGAGCACAGTGCCGTCAAGCGACTGGTTGAAATCTCTAAAGTAGACAGTGTACTTACCATTCTCCCCACGGTTTCAGAATCCGTTGATTACATCTTCATGGAAGATCTCCAGCGGGACCTGCAATCCGGCGGCGACGAGGGGTAATGCGATTTGAACTGATCGTACTGGGCAGTAGTGCCGCTGTACCTGCCCTGGGGCGTCACTGTAGCGGGCAGTTACTTTGCCTGGAAAGCTCAAACGTACTTTTCGATTGCGGAGAAGCTACTCAGCAGCAGCTCCAGCGAACCGGAGAAAGCCCCGGTCGACTGGATCTGATCCTGATCACCCATCTCCACGGAGATCACTATTTCGGGTTGCCGGGATTGTTGACAAGCATGGCCTTGGCCGGCCGTAAAGCTCCCTTGGTCATTGTATCCCCTCCGGGCTTACGGGACCGGATGGCTGTATTGCTGGAATACGATAAGTACGCCCCTCCCTTTAATATAGATTTTATAGAAATTCACTGTGAAGAACCCACGGTCCTGATCGACCTTCCTGCTTTTACAGTAACCGGCTTCCCCCTCGACCACCGTATCAAAACGAATGGTTACTTGCTGCGCGAAAAGCAAAGGCCGGCGAATATCCTTCCTGAAAAGATTAAGGAATTCTCCATTCCCTATAAGCAGATACCCGGCATTAAAGCCGGGGATAGCTTTTTAACTAATGATGGCCGGACGATCCCGCACGAAGAACTAACGCGTCCGGCGTCGCCTCCCCGGGCATTTGCCTATTGCTCAGATACTTTATTTAAACCGGAGTTGGCCAAGGTTATTCGTGGCGTGGATTTGCTTTACCACGAAGCCACTTTCTTGCACGAAGACCTAGAAAAGGCGTTAAAGACGAACCACAGTACTGCTTTGCAGGCGGGGGAAATGGCCTCGTTAGCCAAAACTAAGCAGTTACTCATCGGTCATTTTAGTGCCCGTTATCACGATCTGGAGCCATTGCGAATGGAGGCAGCAGAGAAATTTCGTAACACGCATTTAGCAAGGGAATTGTACCATTATCCGGTGGCTCTGCGTAGAGCGAACCACCAAGAGCACTAGGACTACAAGCGAACACAAGATTATTCAGCCTTGTATTGCTTTCGTTCTTGTGTGTTTAATCATTCAGACTCCAGTTGTATTCCTTGAAACTAATCTTGGCTTTCTCTTCGAGCTGGGTAGTCGAATAGGTATTAAGGTACTTCTGTAAGTCTCCGAAGTCTTCGGCGTACCACTCGAAGATTTTAGAAACCACGGCTTCTTCACTGCCTATATCGTTGTAGGCGGGATTGTTTATGAATCGCTTGGTCAGAGAAGTTAGCGTTGCGTCCAGTCCGTTCGCTGTAAAGGCTTTATTGTGTAAGGGAGGACAACTGGCGGCCGCACAATTAACGGCGAAATGGATGCGAGGATCATTGTAAGTCGGCCGGATTACCTGGTGCTCAATATTGTTGAGGCTGTATTTTTTACTGCCCAATTCGATCCACTTCACATCCCAGGGTTTGCCGCCGTAGAGATCGGTGATTCTGTTGACGGGGTAGTTATCCAGAATCAGCTTAATGGTGAAAGCATTGTAGGCATTGAGCCAGTAGGCCTTGGATACATTACGGGGCCAAGTAGCATTTGGATGACTGTTTTTCAATGTTTCCAGGTACTCATCCAACTTTTGTTCTCTGTTCTTTAGTCCACTATAATTAACGGAGCCGTCCGAAGATACATTGCTGGTTAGCAAGTTGTTCCAAGCAGCGTGGCTTGGGTATTTAGCTTGGGTCGATTTAATGGGTTCGGTAACAACTTCTTCTTTATCTGATGCTTTGGGCACTTCTGCAGCGGGTGGTTTAGGTTGCCGTTGAGCAATGGGCTGTTCCTCTTGCTGTACCGCCTTGGTTTTGCTTTGGCGTACAGGTGCGGGTTCGCTGCTACTGATTGCCCCTTTTTGCGGAGTCTGTTCGTTGAGTTCAAGTGCTGGCACTGGTGCTGGCTCATCTTCCGTGATTGCCACGTTTTTATCCGTGCGGGTAGCATCTTGCTGTATGTTTTCCCGGGGTGGCTTAGCCTCCATTTCTGTTTCGTTGCCGACTTGGGGATTCTGATTGGCGTCTGCCGGCTCAGCATTACAGCTCAGCAGTAATATTAGAAAGGTTAATGATAGAAGTTTGGATTTTGGGCTAACAAAGTAGCAAAGCTGGCTCATGGGCAAATGATTACGGTTCTAATACAGATAACACTTACATCAAGGTGATGAAAGATACATTTGTTTAACACTAGGAAGCGGGCTAATAAGTTTTATACTTTGCAACATGAAAATCATTTGTATCGGGCGCAACTATGCCGCTCACGCTGACGAAATGAAAGTAGAACGGCCCCAAGAGCCGGTTGTCTTTATGAAACCACCGTCGGCTTTGTTAGTGAATAACAAACCGTTTTACTATCCGGAGTTCACCCAAAACCTTCACTTCGAAGTAGAATTGGTCTATCGGATCGCCAAAAATGGTCGTCACGTACAGCCGGAATTTGCTCCGGCCTATCTCGGGGAATTGGGTATTGGAATTGATTTTACGGCCCGTGATCTCCAGGCGAAACTCAAAAAGAAGGGGCAGCCATGGGAAATCGCGAAGGGCTTCGATGGTTCCGCCCCGATATCTGAATTCATCTCTCTGGATGAGGTCCCGGACCAAAATGCAATTGAATTCGGTCTGCGCAAAAACGACGAATTGGTGCAAAAAGGGAACTCGAAAGACATGCTTTTTCAACCTCCGGAATTAGTGACTTACGTCAGTCAGTACTTTCGCCTGCACATGAAGGATCTGATCTTTTCAGGTACTCCCAGTGGGGTAGGGCCGGTTCAGGTCGGTGATGAGTTGGAAGCATTCATTGTCACCAAAGCTGGGGAGCAATCACTACTTCACTGTGCCATTCGTTAACCTTTGCCTTGGTTTTAAGCACCGCATCCTAAAACACGCCCCCAAACGATGAATACAGAAGTTTCGAAAAACTATCTTTAGGAGTGGTGATTTAGGCAGGACGCTTGCCAAATCGTCATTCCTGCATAAAATTTGACGCCGTTTTTCAGCGTTTCTTAGATGAAACACTCAGATCGGAGTCTTCTTGCACCCGACTAAGAGACCATACTACTAATCCCCCGGCAACTTTGCGTTTTACCCTTGTTTGTTTTTTGCTGGCACTCGGCGCGCACTTCACGAATTGCGAGGCGCAACGCGTTTATCCCGTCAAAGAAGCGGATAAGTGGGGCTTGATCGACCCCCGTGGCCGGCTCGTCGTTCAACCTACCTACGACCTTGTAAGTAATCCGGACCCCTACGGCTTTTTGGTGATTCAACGCGGGGGGAAGTTAGGACTGGTAGGTGCTGGTGGACGAATGATACTACCCGCCGACTTCCTGGACATTCAGGTACTCGATGAAGATATTTTTGCCGTACTTGACGGTGCCGGCTGGCGCGTAATCAATCGCCTCCAACAAAATTTATTAACCAGCGATTATTTACAGCTCGAACCCCTCGGCGATGGCCTGCTGGCCTACCGAACCGATTCTGGCTGGGGAGTGGTTAATCGTACCGGTAAGTTGATCATACAGCCGGCTTACGAGGCGGTTCGACGTCTGGTCAACGGTATGCTGGAAACCGAACAGTATCATTACAAAGGACTCTTTAACCTGGCCGGGCAGCAATTGCTACCGCCGATTGCGGATACACTCAATTTTGACCGGGAAGATTTGATTCTGTACCGTCGCGGACTAAACTGGGGCGCGATCGATTACAACGGAAGTCAACGTATTCCCGCAAGATTTACCGAATCAGAAGACCTAGGCTACGGTGACTTATTGCTCCGCTCATCTACCGGACAAGCTGTCTACAGTTCCACTTGTAACGGACTCCACCTGGTAGATGCCCAGGTACAGGTATTGCCCTTTTCCGCCAACTACCTGGCACTGCGCACCAACGGAGCTATCGGACTGGTCAATCGTTGCGGAGATCAGGCATTAGCGGCGGCTTACGAAGAGATTCAACCTTTTTCCCAACGAATTTTCCGGATCAAAATGAACGGGAAGTGGGGGTTGCGTTCGGCGGGTGACCGAGTAGTACTACCGGAAGTCTACAATTACATTTCACCACTGAACGGCAGAGTTGCCGGTGTAAAACGCGGTGATGCATATGGATTTGTAAATTTTCGGGGAGAACTATTGGCGGAACCCGGCTATGATCGCATTGTCCTGGATCGTGATAACGTCCAGGCCTACGATAGTCAGCTTAATGGTGGTGGTCTAACTACTTTTCGGGTAGGGGCCGATGGTAAGCTGGACGGTAGCGGCCAAAGTCGTCAGCACTTTCGGATCAGGGTCAGGGGGAATGACGAACTGGCCGTAGAAGATCAGCCGCTTTATCTGGACCGCAGTAAACGCGTTCTCCCAAAATTCGAGTGGTTCTACGAAGCTAATAGCGGTAAGTGGGGCTTGAGGAGCCGAGCTAATGGCAAAACAACCATCCCACCGACCTTCACACAAATTGAAGTGCTCTCTGACCTGGGGATAACACTGGTGGGATTACCCAGTGGCTCCGAGTTTACCCTGGAGAGAACCAAATTCCGGGCAAATATGGTGTTCGGTATCCTGCTGAACGCCGAAGGCTTATTGGTAAGCGAACTAAACCTGATCGATCTGCGGGTGGAAGACTGGAAAAGTGGGAATGCAGTGGCTCGCTGTATGTTCAACAATGGTCGGTTTGGACTGATGGATCAAATGGGCCGAATCCTGAAGAAAGACCTTGCCTACGTCGGTCCCTTTTCCGAGGGTGCTGCACCGCTGAGTTATCAGGGCAGGATTAGCGGTCGGTTAGGTAAATCGCCGGAAAACTTGATTAGCATCCGCCAATTCGTTAAAGGTCTAAGAAGCACCGTCAACTTAATTGATCAAACCAACTACGATCGTGATTTTGCTAAGAAGGCTTTCATAAACTGTGAAAATTGTAGTTGGGGCTATGTAAACGGAGCAGGCAAGGAAATTGTAATTCCGGTCTTCGAGCGCGCGGGAGCATTTTTAAACGGTCGTGCGATTGTCAAGAATGATACCGGGAACGGGGTGATCGACCGAACCGGCAAATTTATCATTCGCCCCGATTCAAGAGAAATTGAACGGGTCGGCAACAGTTTTAGGACCAAGGTGCATTTACCCGCTGCCGGTCTGATCGACACCAGCGGAAATCTGCGGGTCGCCGCCCGTTACGAAGAAGTCGGAGTTCCCACCGAAGGCTTCATGGCCGCCCGGCGTGGAAATCTCTGGGGCTTTCTGACGGAGAGTGGTATGCCGGCCATTTCCTTTATTTATGAAGCCGTAAAGCCCTTTTCTGAATCCAAAGCCGCCGTCAAAACATCTTTGGGCTGGACCTTTATCGATGCCGTAGAACAGCAACCCGGCAACCTTACCTTTGAGGGAGCGGGCAGCTTTAAGGGAGGCATCGCCTGGGTAAAGACTTCGAATGGCAAATACGGCTACATCGATCAAAACGAACGCTTCGTTATCGAACCCCGCCTCGACGAGGCGACCGACTTTCAGGGTAAAGTAGCGCGTGTAATGATCGACGAGAAGTGGGGGCTGATCGGTCCGGCGGGAAACTGGGTTAAAAGACCCAGTTATTCCGTTATCGAGCCCTTTCAGTCAGGAGGTGTTGCCATCGCCAGACTCAGTTCTATCCAGGATCGCTACGTATTGATCAATACTCTCGGCCAGACATTAACCTCAGAAGCTTACCGGGAGATCTATCCGTTTCAGGAAGGGCGCGCCCTGGTGAGGGGCAATAATGGTTACGGCTTTATCGACCTGACGGGGCGTGAAGTGATTCGGGCGGATTGGGGTTACGCCGAATCGTTCAGCGATCAGCGTGCCGTGGTGCGTCAAAACGGCCTCTGTGGCTATATCGACCTTAGCGGTAAGTTGGTCGTTGCTTGCCAGTATGCCCGCTGTCTGCCCTTCAGTGAAGAACGGGCCGTGATCTATCGGAATATCCGTAATGCCGGAATCATCGATCCCCAGGGCAACGAACTCATTGCTCCGACCCTCGAAAGAATGTTGCATTTCCGCGAAGGACGCGGCCTGATGCAAGACGAAGAACAAGGTTACTACTACATCACGGATAAAGCGGCTTTATACGACGGGTATTACGACGAGGCCCGCCCGTTTTACCACGGCGTAGCGGCCATTCGCCAGGGAAGTCGTTGGGGACTGATCAATCGCCGTGGACTCACCCTCATCAAGCCCCGGTTCGCTACGATTTCCGATTTTGAAAACGGATTAGCCCGGGTAACTACCGAATACAAGTATGGCCTGATTGACGCCAGGGGGAAGGTTATTCTGCCGCCGGAATACCCCTTTATCGAAGCAGTTGATGACCGGCTGTTTCGGGTGGAAAGAGGCAACGATATCGGTTACGTTACCGCCACCGGCGAGTGGATATGGTCGATGGCGAAGTAACCCTATCCTTCGAAGCAACGGGGAGGTGCGACGAGCCGGTCGGTAACATGATAATACCCAAACCACTTTGGTTCGGGTGTACTTGCCAGGGTAGCATTCAAATCCCGGGCAATTTCAGATCACATATCCGGTTTTCTTGACTTCAAAGTAGCAATGCTGGTAATTATACTCCCCTCTTGTGCCCGAAGGGAGTATAGCTCCAGTTCAGGGCAGTTATTTTCCTGGCAGGTCTGAACAGGAGCTCAAACAAGCTTTGCTACTTTGAAGCCCAAACTACCTAACTACCGGCTGGTGAAACTAAAGACCGGTACATCCACGCTAAAGCTGGCCATGAACCTAACGCCACTCGCGTTAAACTGCGGGCTTCCATCAGGGTTGATCCGTCGGGTGGTGGGGCCATACTGGGCTCCGAAACCAAGGCTGAAGGGGGTGTTGGCGAAATTGTACATCAGGTGAGCACCGGGGGCGAAGACGTTTTGAAAAGTGAAGCGGGGGAGCCGTTCCACCTGGTCTTCCGCCGTATCGAAACGATAGGCAGAAACGGCGCCAAGATCGATCAGGGGCAGAAATAAGCTATACGACGACTTCTGTTGGTAGCTGGTTTTCCAACTCATACTCAGACCAACGGGAACGAACAGAGAGACGACCGAAGCCTCGCGTTTGGGAAGGTCATCCAGGGCCAGGACATCATCCGGGTAATTCAATACTTCTCGGCCGTAGGTAAAGCCGAAATAAGCGTTGAGTTCCAAACTGAAAGGCCGATTACGCTTCAATTGAGAACTGCCGGGCGGTAAGGCTACGTTGTTTAGCGCCGCTGCGAAGGCATCCGGGTTGTCGGCGGCGGCCACGTCGGCCATAAAAGTGCCGTAGAGAAATAACTCCTGACGCTGACGATTTACGCGGGCAGTATCGAGATTCCTTAGCTTTCGATCCAGAACTGTAATCTGAGATTGGAAATAGCCCGTGCTGTCAATACCATCAACCGGGGCGCTGTGCAGGGCCAGCCCCAAGTAGTCTTTAGAAACAATGCCTTCTTGCTGGTCCGTAAGTCGGTTGCGGTAATAATCTCTTTGTTTGACCAGGCGCTGCTGCTTTTTAGATGCTGGTGGAATGATGCCAAATAGATCGATCAGCTGGATCAGGTTGGTGATGGCGTAGCGGAACTGCCCCGACTGTGACAATCGAAATAATTCCTCCAGGTTACCATTGATCTCCGGTACTTTACTAAAGCCGGGTAGGATGTCAACTAAACCGTAAGATGTGCCGGGCTGGAGCGGATCATTCAAGAATTGAGCTTCAACGATCTTGCTCACCGTACCGGTAATGAAGGCGACCGTTTTGATCCGGGCAGCGGTACGTTTATCCGGTGTTCCGGGGGGTAAGGGGGCACGTAGTTGGGCCAGCTGCTCTGTGAAAGACATGACAAATTGCCCGATGCCTTTACCGTTCAATTGCCCGATTCCCGGAACCCGACCCAGTCGCTCTCGGGCCAAACCACGAATGAGTAAATCCGCGTCCGGGTCCAGCAGTAGATTGGTAATTGTTCCGACGGCGGCAAACTCGTTATTCCTGGCCAGTCCGGTGAAGGTAGCTGAGTCATCTGAGTCGCCCTCGCGATCGTAAAGCAGGAAGAAAAGCTCTTTGCCCAGGCCGAAGACGGTTTCAAAGTTGGCGGCATTGCGGTGGGCCCGGATCAGGTTGCTGGCATTGTCCTGGCTATAAACGTTCAGGGCGTTGAACATCAGGTTGAATTGCTGATTAGCTAAGTCAATCTCTTGTTTGATATTTGCGTAGACCTCCGGCGTAGGCTCGGCTGGATTAAGCCGTTGGTAATTAGGACTGGAGAGATCGCCGGAGCGGATCGAGAAGGTATCCAATCTGCTGCTAATGGCCCGGAGCTTTTCCAGACTACCCGGTGTTTCGGGTAATACTTCCGCCAGTAAATTGGTCAGAAATCTTAATTGTGTACTGTCCTTTGTACGTCGGAAATGACTAAATTCCTTGTCCAGTCGACTGGTCAATTGCCGCTTGATCGCAAAGCTGCTGCTGTCTACTACCGGGACGTTCAGGGCGCTGCGCAGTGAATCCAGCGTGGCTCGGGCTGAAATCAGGTAATCATAGCGCTGGTTCAGTTGATCGCGGCGACTTAATAGTTCCCGTACTCCGGTCAGTCCGGCAGCTCTTAATTGCTGGGGAGTGAGTTCCTGGCGATCGGGACCGAAGAATTCATCGTATTTGGTCAAAGAAGGATTAGCACTGAAATAGGCGTAGGCAGGCTCGCCGAGTAACCATGATCTAATAACTTCCGGAGCTTCCTCGCGCTGAAATAGCAGGTTGGAAAAATCGAAATCAATGGCTTGGTCGATCTGGTTGCGAAAGGGGCGAACGGGGTCTTCTCCGTGATCGTCGACGATCTCTTCTTCGATGTCACTGAGGTCGGATTTAGCCCGTTGAAAAGCGTTTTCTACGAGGTCGAGCTGAATGATCAGCCGGTTATAGGCACTCATTACCGTGCTGTATTCTTCCGATCCGGTTGCCATTTCAGCCAGGGTGAGGTCGATATTGCGGCGGGTATTCAGGCGGGTGTCGGCCAGTTCACCATAAGTGAAAGCCAGGATGTCGGACAGTGGGACTTTCCGCACGCCGAGGTCCAGAAGCCGGTAGACCATAAACATATTGTACACCGCCGGGTCGCTATAAGTGTTTGGGTCACGCGCGTTGAGAAAATTACCCAGGTTCAACGAAATCTGGTTCATGTCTTTGGCGAAGGCCTGGCGGATACTGGGTAGTATTGATTTATAGTTGATGAGATTGAGCGTCGGGAGATATTCGACGGTATTGGGGAAAAGGTATTCCAGTTTATTTTCATTCAATTGCTTGCGCAGCCGAGTCAGGAAGGTGAAGGTCAATTCCTCCTGGGCTCGGCGTCCGATCCAGTCGGATAAGCCAGTGAGGGCCAGACTAACGTAGGTAGGGTCCGGAATCGGAGCTGCTTTTTCCTTGGCTCTGTCTACTGCCAGGGGAATAGCCTGCCTCATCGGGGGCAGGGGAGTAGTGTAGGCAGACTGGATTTTTTCCACATCGATTAACCCGTTTCTGGAAAAAAGATCGGCGGCTTTTGGTTTTCGCAGATAGTTGATACGGTCGGTTACGACCAGCCAGCCGAAAGCAGGTTCTCCAGTGAACTGATGCTCCCAGAGCAGAGAATCAAGTCCTTTACGTTTAATGAACTCGGCAATCTCTTCGTTTTTACCGTAATGGGCGAGAATGGCTGGTCCGCTGGCGAGTTTATGGGCGGCGTTCGTATCGGGGGCCGTTGCGTAATAAGCCAGTTCGAGAATCAGGGTATCCAGGGCTGCGGCGTCGTAGCTGGAATCGCTGATCATATTAGCGGCGTACAACATACGGTCCACATCAGTACTCAATCGCTGAGCGGATAGCGTGCCGGTGGCGATAATGAGCAGCAGTGAAAAACCAACAATGATCTTATGGGTGTGCATAGGTCGGAAACTAAAGGGAAAATAAAATTGGGAAATCGGGATCAGGCTACGGTGGCTTCCAGTACCCGCGCTTTGAGAAAGTCCTGCAGGTTTTGCAAGCTGGATACAAAACTGGAGACATCAGCTTCCAGGATGGCAGGGTAGAGCACCTGCTCGACCCTGGCGCAGCCTTCGTGATCGGCGAAGACCAAATCGTTGTCGAGTTGTTCCAGATAAACGTGTTGGGTGAGGTAAAGCTGGTTGCGGACGGAGCGGTAGGCGTCCTCGTCGTATCCGCCACCATTGTCGTTGAGGCGACGGCGGGTTGTCCGGATCTTGTCCTTCATTAAATACAGAAGGTCGATCATGCGTTTGTTCAGCAGGTTGTCGGTGGAAGCCGGTGAAACCTTGGCATCCACTGGTTCTCCGATGGACTTAAACTGTTCCAGCAACTTTTCCTGGAGAGCTTCCAGGTCATCGGGGGTAGCCGCAGTTTCCACCACTGCACTTGTACTGGTGATTTCGGTTAGGGTCTCGTCCGGCACGTCGTCGGGAAAAGGGTTCAGTTTTGCTATCCTCAGCACTTCCAGATAAAGAGTGGCATTAAGGTCTTTGACGTCGGAAGAAAGCCGGTGGGCCTCCGCGATCAGTTCTAACTGTCTGGTAAAGCATTGCTCACACGCTGTATGCGCGTGCTCCAACAAGGTTTGTCGAACGGTACTCATAGCTATGGGTTTATGAAGCGTGATATGCTAACAGTATAAGGAGGAACGCCGAATAATAACGGTATGCAATAATGGCCGCCCGAAGCTATTTTGTTACAAATATATAAAATTTTTAAATGCGTGCAGTGGTGAATGTGTAAACGGGGGAAATTAGCGTTTTGTCGGATAGTAAACATTGCTACTTTGTTAGTAGAAAACACATACTAGAAAATAGACGGAAGGCATTAGATATACCCGCGAGTAGGGTTAGACATCTATTGTCTTTGTCTTTAAAATCATTATGGCTAACAACTCCGAGACGTCCCGGTGTACACCGGGAGCGATCACCGAAGTAATTAGCAGTGCTCTGTTTAAAAACCAGATCAATACACTCGAAAGGGACTACCCGAAGCAGAAAAATCTAAAATCGAGATTCAAGAATCGAGATTCAAGAATCTTTAACCTTACTTTTGCCCCATGTCCATACTGGTTGAAAATTTAGTGAAGGTCTACGGCGATCAACGAGCCGTAAATAACATCAGCTTCGAGGCCAAACCAGGTCAGGTGCTCGGATTCCTGGGGCCTAATGGTGCGGGGAAGACCACCACCATGAAGATCATCACCTGCTTTCTTCCCCAAACGGAAGGCAAAGTGACGGTCTGTGGTTACGACACGATCACCGATAGCCTGGATGTGCGCCGCCAGATCGGTTACTTGCCCGAACACAATCCGCTCTACAAGGACATGTACGTACGGGAGTACCTGCAATTTGCCGCCCGAACGAGTAAACTGACCAATGCCGGACAACGGATTGAGGACCTGATTGAAATGACCGGCCTCGGCCGCGAACGCCATAAGCTGATCGGTGCCCTCAGTAAGGGGTATCGCCAAAGGGTAGGATTGGCCCAGGCCATGCTTCACGATCCGCAGGTGCTGATTCTGGATGAGCCGACCAGTGGTCTCGATCCTAACCAGCTGGCTGAGATTCGCAAGCTGATCCAGGATCTGGGCAAAGAAAAAACGGTCGTATTTTCGACCCACATCATGCAGGAGGTACAGGCCATCTGTGACCGCGTACTCATCATCGACCGTGGTAACCTCGTGGCCGATGATCCGATTGAGCGGCTTCAATCCCGCCTCAAGGGGGAAGTGATCATCAAACTGGAGCTCATCGGCTCGGTAGCGACCAAAGAATTGGAGAATATTAGCGGCGTTAGCCGGGCCGAAGCCAACGGTCAGGGGCGTTATCGTCTCTTTATTAGCGGCAAAGATGATCCGAGGGCCGAGATTTTCCGTTTCGTGGTCGATAAAGGACTAACGATGCTGGGTATGCAGCGGGAGGAACTCAGCGTAGAAGACGTCTTCCGCCAACTGACCGCCCAACAAAATGTTCCGGTATGAGACTGACCTTCACTTTGCTTTTTTCGTTGTTGTTTACTGGTATTTCGGCCCAATACGAAGCTAAAATTTTCAACGCCGATTACCAGTTTACCGATGGAATATACCTCAGCCACGCCAGCTGGCTGGCCAATACCCCCGACCTCAGTTGGGAGGAAATTGACGGCGAAATGGTGCAACTCCCCGAAGACTATCGGGTCCAGATTGCCGCCATGCGCCACAAAAACGGTTCCGAATTCGAGCGTGTTTACGCCATGAGCCTGGATGGTTTTCCCTACATCTGCGTGCGCCACGATGAGCAGAAAAATTTTCACGAGTTCGCCGGCTTACGTTTCCGCGGTCGCTATGCCTATTTCCGCTATTCGCGTAAGGAACTGACCAGTAAAATGATGTACGCTTATAATCCCGCCAATGGCCGTCCATTCCGTGGGGCGGAGGTAGAGCGTGAGCGCGAAGTCCTCAGCGAAGTACTTCTCCACGTACCCAGCGGTGAGCAAAGATCGCTGAACCGGCAGAATGTTTACGAGATACTCGATGGTTACTCCGACCTGCAACGCGCCGTAGCTTTGCTGGCCCCGGATGATCAAGAGTTGCGCTCCAAACTTACCCGGGCCGTCAAATTATATAATGAACGGGAGCCTTTGCTGCTGCCACTTCCCCCCAAATCAGAATAAGCCTGGATGCTAGCTATTTTCCGCAAAGAGATCAACACTTTTTTCAGTTCCCTGATCGGTTACGTTGTAATTGGCCTTTTCCTGGTCATTCTCGGTCTGTTCATGTTCGTGTTTCGCGACACCAGCCTGCTGGATTACGGTTTTGCCACTTTGGGGCCCTTCTTCAGTATGGTGCCTAATATTTTCATTTTTGTCATCCCGGCCATCACCATGCGTGCTTTTGCCGAAGAAAGGCAAAGCGGAGCCATCGAATTACTGGTCACTAAACCGATCAAGGACATCGAGATCATTCTCGGCAAGTATCTCGCCAGTCTGGTATTGGTACTTTTTGCCCTTTTACCCACGTTGCTATACTTTCTTACCATCTATCAATTGGCTGCGCCGGTGGGGAATATCGACGTAGGAGGCACCATCGGTTCCTACATCGGTCTGGTTTTTCTGGCCATGGCTTTTGTCTCCATTGGCCTCTTCGCCAGTTCTCTGACCTCCAACCAGATCGTCTCTTTGCTTATCGCTATCGGTCTGTGTTTTTGGTGCTATTTCGGTTTCGATTTCCTGGCCGACCTCAGTGTCGCAAACGGTAGTCTGCAGGCTTTCTTGCAGGAGCTCGGCATGCTGCATCATTTCAATAGCCTTGGACGTGGCCTGCTGGATACCCGGGATATTGTTTATTTCTTATCCATCACGGCCTTTTTCATCATGCTCACTTTACTTAGCCTGGAGCGTAGGAAGTGGTAGGGTATTATAGCTTCAAAGTAGCAAAGATTGAGTTCGTCCGCCGAGGCGGACCAAAGGGCCTGACTCGTCGGTCGAGCGAAATTCAGTATTTTATCCTGATGACTGGTAGAAACATAAAGTCCCGCTCGGCCGACGAACCAGCTCCTTCCGTCACGTTTCGGCGGACGAGCTACAGTCTACTCCGCCGCCGCAATCAAATCCTGGGCATTGTTCATGGCCGAATCACTCGGCGGATTCTGACTCAACATGGTGGCGATGGCGCGAATACGCTCGTCGCGGGTCAGTTGGCGGACTTTGGTAATAGTGCGATCGCGGTCGTCCAGATCAGTTTTGTAGATAAAGAAGTGACGATCGGCCCGGCTGGCAACCTGGGGAGAATGGGTGATTACGATGACCTGGTGATGCTTGCTGAGGCGGGCGATTATCTGACCCATTTTCTGGGCTACGTCGCCGGAAACGCCGCTGTCAATCTCATCGAAGATCAGGGTCGGCAGGGCCATGGCCGTAGCCACCAGTGACTTCATGACCAGTGCGAGCCGCGACATCTCTCCACCCGAAGCAGCGTCCTTGATTGTCTGCATCCGTCCACCCTTATTGGCACTAAAGAGAAAGCGTACCTCGTCGAGGCCATAGGGGCCCGGGCCATCCGGCAGTTCCTGGAAATCGACTTCTAGTTTGGCGTTGGACATACTGAGGTCAACCAATTGCTCGTGGACGTGATAAGTGAAATCCGGAGCGACGGATTGGCGGGCTTTGCGCAAGGCCAGACCCCGCTTGCGAATCTTCTTGTCAAGTTGCTCGACCAGTCTTTCCAGTTTGTCGATCCGCCCGCTAAGGTCGGCGAAGCCAAGAAGTTTGTCGGAGAGCTGGTTCTGCAGGTCCAGTAATTCCGCAGCGGAATTTAGCTGGTGTTTGTTCTGGAGCCGGTAGATCAAGTCCAGTCGCTCATTTACCTCACCGAGTCGTTCGGGGTTGTGTTCGGTAGCTTCGCCGAAAGCCTGAACGTCGGTACTGAGGGCTTCCAGGTCCAACTGGACACTCAGGAAGCGTTCTTTAATTTCATTGACGCCCGCATCACCCCGGGAGAGGGGGGAGAGTTGCTGGATAATGGCGAGCAATTGATCGTTAATACAATTGTCATCTTCGCTGATCAGATTGAAAACGCCGGTAGAAAGCTGTTTGATCTCTTCGGCGTTGCCCAGGCGGGTTTGCTCGGTTTCCAGCTTTTCCTGTTCGTCGGCAACGAGCGCTGCGGCTTCCAATTCATCAAACTGATATTGAACAAATTCTCGTTCCCGGTGAGCGCGCTGAGCTTCTTCGTGGGCGACAGCCAATGATCGTTTGGCCTGCTGTAGTTCGCGATAGTCACGCTGGTATTGCTGAAAATTTTCAGTTTGTTCGGCCAGGGCATCCAGCATTTTGAGTTGAAAACTGCTGTTGTTGATGTCCAGGGTGTCGAACTGTTGATGGAGGTCGATCAGGGCATTGCCGAGTTGCTGAAGGATCTTCAGGTTGGTCGGCGTATCATTGACGAAAGCACGGCTTTTGCCGGAGGGAGTAATTTCGCGGCGGATGATTACCTCGTCGTCGTAATCAAGGTCGTTGGTCTCAAAAAAGCCCTTGAGGTTGTAGCGATCGATTTTAAAGCGTCCTTCAATAACGCACTTGCGATCTTCTTCAAATAGGGTCTTGGTATCGGCCCGGCCACCCAGAATCAGGTTCAGTGCGCCGAGCAGGATAGACTTGCCGGCCCCGGTCTCACCGGTGATGATGGAAAGTCCATTGGCAAAATCCAGGTCGAGCTCCTCGATGATGGCGTAGTTGCTGATTTGCAGGCGGCTGATCATGAAGTCGTGGTTAAAGGATCACGAAACAGTTCGTGAATTGTTTTAAAATGCAAAAATATTAAACTTTTCGGTTGCCGAGGGGATTAAGGCCATCGAACTGAAAATTAGTCTTAGGTTTGCGCAAAGTAAACTAAGGGACATCAAATTACATAAGTGTCCGATCTGTTGTTCCCAAAGATTAAAATTTATGCAGTTTAGGTTATTCATTACGCTACTCGTCTCGATCACCATGCTTTCTTGTCAATCTGATGGGAAAAGCGGCTGGCAGGAATTAAACCTGATGCGCTACAATATTCCCGTATCCATCATGGCTCCGGACAGCGCAAAGGTTAATACCGCCGAAGTTTCCGGAGTAGTGAGGGACGTAACTATTGAGGATGCCGAGAACGATTTTCTCGTCCAAATTTTCAGTGGACAGGCCTTTACGAGTGATTTGGCCCGCCTGAAAAGTGCTCAGTTGGAACTGGTGCGCGACAATCCATACTTCAGCCGAATTGTCAAAGAAGATCCAGCAGGATTTATTTTTGAAAACAAGATCGACTCTACCTCGGCCTTTGGCTTTCGTTACGTGGTCTATCAGGGTGATCTGGAAATCGTGATGCAAAACGGGATGGGGCGGATCTTCAACCAGGAAGCGGTGGAGCAGATGTACGAGTCCGTAAGTAAGTAGTTTCTCAGTCAGGAGTCGAGAGTCAAGTAGTCAAGAGTTGAATAGTCAGAAGTCAAGTAGTCGAGAGTCAGTTAGTCTAGGCCCCTGACTCCCGACTTAAGACTAAAACACTCCCGACTAACTGACTTTCGACTAAAACACTCCCGACTATTATACTCCCGACTAATTTACTCCCGACTCCCGACTCCCGACTAACTGACTTTAGACTTCCAACGGTAATCGTCGCGAGCTCCTCAGAGTTGCTAGCCATAAAACGACTGAATTTAAAGTCAGCTCCCCGTAGTAGCTAGTCAAAATAGACCTTATCTTTGCGGCCCAAAACAAAGAACAATGGTGTACCTCACCCGCCGGATGCGTTTTAATGCCGCTCACAAACTGTGGGTACGGGAGTGGTCGGAAGAACAAAATCTGGCTACTTTCGGCAAGTGCGCGAACAAGAACTGGCACGGCCACAATTATGACCTGCACGTTACGGTTAAGGGGGAGCCGGACCCGACGACGGGCTTCGTAATGGACGCTAAAAAATTGCGCGATATCATCCAGGCAGAAGTGATTGACGACCTGGATCACAGCAACCTGAACCTAGACGTAGACTGGCTACCCAAAGACCTGCAGCCGACTACCGAAAACGTGGTGATTCACATCTGGAGACGGTTGGCAGATAAAGTGAATGACGGAAAACTGCATTGCGTTAAACTTTATGAAACCGAGAACATTTACGCAGAGTATCTGGGAGAATAAATCTAACCATGGCTTACACCAAGACCGAAGAATACGACGAAGCCGTCACCGAAAACATCAGCAAGTGCTTTACCAGTATCATTGCGGACATCGGTGAAGATGCTCAGCGGGAAGGATTAATTAAGACCCCCGAACGGGCGGCTAAGGCTATGCAGTTCCTCACCCAAGGTTACGATATGGACGCTAAAGCCATCCTGCGCTCCGCAATGTTTGCCGAGGATTATAGTGAAATGGTGATTGTGAAAAATATCGAACTCTACAGTCTTTGTGAGCACCACATGTTACCGTTTTTCGGCAAGGCCCACGTTGCATACATTCCGAATGGCCACATTGTCGGCCTCAGCAAAATTCCACGGGTAATCGATGTTTTTGCCCGCCGCCTGCAGGTACAGGAACGCCTGACCGACCAAATTCTGGACGCCATACAGGATACCCTCAAACCATTGGGCGCAGCCGTAGTGATTGAGGCCAGCCATATGTGCATGATGATGCGGGGTGTGCAAAAGCAGAACAGCGTGACGACAACTTCGGCTTTCACCGGTGCCTTCGAAAGAGTGCAGACCCGAAACGAGTTTATGAAGCTGATCTCTAACGACTTGTCTTAATTTCGTGCAAAGTGTAACAACTATTTACCTTTGGTAATAAAAGTTAAAAGACACTTTATGAAATTACTTATGTATTTGCTCTTATGCTTTGCCCTTTTTGCCTGTGGTGGCAGTGATGCTACAGCCCAAGCGAGTTCCTCTACGACAGCAACTACGGCTCCCGAAATGAAAACGGAAGCACCCGCTGAAAACAGCGAAAATCCTTGCGAAACCATCAGTCCGGCCGAGGTCGCTGCTGCACTAGGTTGGGCGGGATCTAACGATGGGATGCCTACCACAATGCGTGACGGGCGCTTACAATCTTGCTATTACTCCTCCAATGATAACGTCGGGGCAGCCACGATCTCCATCAGCACCAGCAATGAAAACACGATTGCCAGTAAGCGTTTGGAGCGTAGTTTCACGACCAGCCTGGAAAAGACGGATGGTCAACTTAAGTACGAAGAGGTATCAGCCAGCCTGGGCGACCAGGCGATCTACGGTAGCGGCAAAAACGGACCAGCCTTCTCCTACCGCCTGGATTGGCGAGTGGGGAATACCGTTTCTTATTCGGTAGACGCCAGCTATTACCAGGAAAGAGATAAAGACGATGTGCTAGTGGCGCTGAAGGAGTTGGCCGCTAAGCTTTAACTCTAAAAGGCTGCATGTCTTTGAAACCCCTAATGACTTAAAGGTTATTAGGGGTTTCTTGTTGTAAATGATACGGGTAGATAGATAGTGTTTTGCTTTAGTTCCTGTAAATCTCCGCAAAACTGCTTGGCAGGGTAGTTGGTAAAATTCAACTTCTCTTCACAATACAACGTTTACCAATCTGACCGCCTACTTCATCGCCGGCCGACTTCGAGAGCGGCAGGAGGAAAGTCCGGGCAACACAGGGCACCACGCCGGCTAACGGCCGGGGTCGATCGGATTCAGTCCGGGCGATATGGAAAGTGCCACAGAAAAGATACCGCCCTTCTTTGGAGGGGTAAGGGTGAAATCGTGCGGTAAGAGCGCACGCGCTTCGGCGGCAACGTCGATTTGGGTAAACCCCGTGGGTTGAAATACCAAGCATTGTCCTCGTTTCGGCGGCCCGCCGGCAGTGGCAAGGGTAGGTAGTTTGAGCCCGTCGGCAACGGCGGGCCTGGATAAATGATGAAGCCTTCTTCGGTTTTGCCGGGGGAGTGACAGAACCCGGCTTATCGGGCGGTCAACTTATCGGCCGATCTTCGTGGAAACGAGGGTCGGCCGACTTTGTTTAGTTCAACAGCAGCCCTTTCAACTTCGTCATTCCTTCACTCGCCCCCATCTCCAGTACATCCAACTCCTGCCGCATTCGCAGCTCGTGACTAATCGTTGGGTTGGGGTCGATATAGTAGATCGGAACATCGGGATCGGCCAAACCCACCAGTCCGGCGGCGGGGTAGACCTGCATAGAGGTGCCGATGATAACGATGATGTGTGCATTGGCCACCAGGCGGGCGGCGGGCTCGATCATCGGAACGGCTTCACCGAACCAGACGATATGGGGGCGCAAGGGATGACCCTCTTCATTGCGATCTTCGGACGTCAGTTCACCCGGCCAATCGTAGATCAGGGATTCGTCGACGGTCGATCTCACCTTGGTCAGTTCGCCGTGGAGGTGCATGACTTTGGTTGATCCGGCCCGCTCGTGGAGATTGTCGACGTTCTGGGTGATGATCTGCACGTTGAAATCACTTTCCAGTTCGGCCAAAATGCGGTGGCCCGTATTGGGTTCCACTTGCTGAAGTTGGGCACGGCGCAGATTGTAAAAATGATGCACCAGCTTGGGATCACGGGCGAAAGCTTCGGGAGTGGCTACATCTTCCACGCGGTGCTCTTCCCACAGACCGTTGTTGTCGCGGAAAGTTTTAACGCCGCTTTCGGCCGACATTCCGGCTCCGGTAAGTACGACTAGATTTCTTTTGGGCATAGATGGTTGATTTTTAAGAGCTTGTTATGACTTCTGAGTATGAATTACAGTAGAGCTATTCTGGCTGGATTTAATGATAACTGGGCGGTTGATTGACCGGTTGACTGATCAAACGGTTAAGCATTTTTCGTTCGACTTCAAAGTAGCAAAGCTTTTGTTTCTTGTAGCATAATAACATTTTGAATACAAGCTTGAAAATTGGACAAGAAGAAAGAAAATATATCGTACAAACTACTGGGGCTTTTATTCCTTGCCGGAGGGGCGGGAATGTTACTGATACACATCGTGCGCTACTTTTATACGGGGAAATTTGTATCTGCTTGTGAAGGGATCTTTGACTGTTTCATGCAATACAATAAATTCGGACTCATCGCAATGAATATATTCCTGGGCCTTTATTTTCTCAGGAAATATCGGCGTAACCAACAGGCTTATGACCTATAGTACACTAAGTCATTTGTCCGTAAAGCTGAATTTTCGCATATTTGGCGCGCTTAAACGGCTTGATCTGCACTAGGTAACCGCTTTCTACGCGGAGTCGATCGTGAGTTATGCTTCCATTTCCAGCCACTAATGTTTGAGCACCGTATCATTATTTGCATAAATGATCGGGGAATTCAGCGCAGGTCTGCTGGCCGAGATCGCTGGTGGCCTTTGGCCTTTATCGTGGCATTGCTACTTTGAAGACAAAAAGATATGATGTATCAGGTACTGGTCATACCGCGTAACTGATACCTAATACCTGGCACCTCACTCCCCAACCCGCCGCCCGGCAGACTCCGCCCCACACTTTAGTGTTCCTTCCCCCGCCGGTGGCCCTAAAATTTCAAGACATGATTGGTCAATTAAACGATAGCGGGCTGAAGCTCAAACGGATCTTTATCGAGAACCAGCTGCCCGACAAACTCGCTCCCCTTCGCCGCCTGGCCGAGAACATCTGGTGGAGCTGGAGCCACGAGGCCAGCGGTTTGTTCAAGAATATCGACCCGGAGCTTTTCATTCAATTGAACTACAACCCGGTAGCTTTACTGGAAAGTCTGAGCCCAGAGCGAATTGACGAGTTGAGCAAGGACAAGACTTTCTTAAAGCAACTCAAAAGCGCCGAGAAGGCCCTTGACGCTTATCTGGGCGAGCCGCGTAAGGTAGAACAGCCCGCCATCGCCTACTTCAGCATGGAGTATGGTCTACACATCAGCCTTAAGCTCTACTCCGGTGGACTGGGTGTACTGGCCGGCGATTACCTCAAGGAAGCCAGTGACAGCAACGTCAATCTCTTCGGTATCGGCTTGCTGTATCGCTATGGCTACTTCAACCAGGGATTGAGCATGAATGGTGACCAGATTCACCACTATCCCGCCCAAAAATTCACCCAGCTTCCGGTAAAGCCGGTTCGCAATGAAGACGGCAGCTGGCTGAAAGTTTCTGTTTCCCTGCAAGGCCGCATCGTACAGGTCAAGGTTTGGAGCCTGGCTATTGGCCGTATCCAGCTTTATCTGCTGGATACCGACTTCGACGAAAATAGCTGGGATGATCGCGCCCTGACCCATCAACTTTACGGTGGTGACAATGAGCATCGTCTGAAGCAGGAGATTCTCCTGGGTATTGGTGGTGTGCGCGCCATCGAAGCCATGGGGCTGGAGCCGGACCTGTTCCACCTCAACGAAGGCCACGCCGGCTTCCTGAGCCTGGAGCGACTGAGCAATTTGGTCGGCCAGGGTTACAGCTACAACGAGGCGGTGGAGATCGTGAGAACTTCTTCCCTCTATACTACCCACACACCGGTACCTGCCGGTCACGATCATTTCCCCGAGCACTTGATGCGGGAGTACCTGTACAACTACGCCGGTGAACTGGGCATCGATTGGGAAGAATTTATGAGTATCGGTCGCGTGAAGCGGGACGATTTTGGCGAGGATTTCAACATGAGTAACATGTCGATCCGTCTGAGCCAGCGAGTCAATGGCGTATCCGAACTTCACGGCCGCGTGAGTCAGGAGATGTTCACGAAACTATATCCCGGTTATACGGCCGACGAGGTACACATTGGTTACGTGACCAATTCTGTGCACTATCCGACTTGGATAGCCAATGATATGCACGAGCTATACAGCAAGGTGTTCGGTAAAGATTGGGTGCGCGACCAGAGCAACAAAGACATCTGGCGCAACATCCACAAAATCAAGGACGGTGACTTATGGGAAGTGCGCAAGCAGCTCAAATCCCGTCTGCTCGAATACGTGCGTGAGAAGCTGCAGGTGGATATGCGTAAACGCGGAGAGAGCCCCCGGACGACCTTCAGCGTTTTGAACAACATCAACGACGATGCGCTGGTACTGGGCTTTGCCCGCCGCTTTGCCACCTACAAGCGGGCTACGCTACTCTTTCAGAACGAAGAGCGATTAAAAGAGATCGTCAACGATCCTTTCCGCCCGGTCATCTTTCTCTTTGCTGGTAAAGCCCACCCCGCTGATCAGGGTGGTCAGGATTTGATCCGCCGGATCATCCACATCAGCAAGCAGCCTGACTTCGCCGGCAAAGTGATCTTCCTGGAGGACTACAACATGGAAATGGCCAAGCTGTTGACCCAGGGCGTAGACATCTGGTTGAATACCCCAACCCGGCCGTTGGAAGCTTCCGGAACTTCCGGAATGAAAGCGACGCTAAATGGCTCCCTGAATTTCAGCGTGCTGGACGGCTGGTGGGCCGAAGGCTACCGACCCGACGCCGGTTGGGCCTTGCCGCTGGAACGCACCTACGAAGATCAGCATCTGCAGAACGAACTCGACGCCGAGACGATCTACAGCATCCTTGAAAATGATATCGTCCCCACTTACTTCGAAACGGACGACAAAGGCATTTCCGCATCCTGGATGAATTTTATCAAGCAGAATATCGCCGAAGTTGCACCAGACTTCACGATGAAGCGGATGATGGACCATTACTACGAGCGTTTCTACTTCCCGCTTTACAAGGAAGCCAAGAAAATGCGTCCGAAGAATTACCAGCCCGCTAAGGAATACGCTGCCTGGAAAGCCTTTATGAAAGACCGCTGGCACGGTATCGAGACGGTTAACATCACCAGCCCGGATACCGATAACCATAGTCTACCGGTAGGCCGTGACTTCACCGCCCAGATTACCCTGAACCTGAACGGCCTGGACCCGAAGCACGTAGGTATCGAAGTCCTCTTCTTTCAGCGGGAGAACGAAGACAAATTGATCTTACGGAATAGCAAGGAATTCAAGTTTTCTTCCAGCCAGGGCAACGAGGCGGTCTATGAAGTCAGCCTGGATCCGCAACTGGCTGGTGTTTACGAATACGGATTCCGCGTAAGCCCCCGGCACAAGCTGGCGGCTCATCGTCAGGATCTGAATCTGATGTACTGGGCCTAGTTGGAAACAGGAGATAGGACCGCCTTTGGTCGCTGCGCTTCCCTGGCTTTGGGAAATAGGAACCGAGTAGAATACGTTCCCAGACAAGGTCTCCGCTTCAGCGGTAGGACTGTCAAGAGGGCTCCTGTCTCCCAAAGCGCAGCGCTCCCAGTTCCTATTTCAATACAGAAAGTCCTCATTCGTAAATCGGATGGGGACTTTCTATTTTTACAGCATGGATAGCCCACTTGAAATATTATACGATTACTTTGATACCCATCAACTCTGGACGGGTGAGGTACAGTTGAAGCGAAACGACTACCTCCACCACGCTGGTGATCGTAATGATAATTTGTACTACGTTAAACGCGGTACGCTGTATTACTCCATCACGATGAAGCCGGAGGAGAGGGAACAAATAATTCGGTTTGGTTACGTTGGCAATTTCGTCACGGCCATCGATACTTTTTTGACGGATAAACCGACTATGTTTTCCGGGCGGGCATTGCAACGTACAGAGTTGAAAGTGGTTGCCAGAACGGTTTATGAAAAAGTAGTTCTGGAAGTACCGGAGTTACGCCGCGCCTGGTACGACATACTCAGGAATCTGGTCATCGGACAAACGGAGCGAGAGATCGACTTACTTACTACCGATGCCACAGAACGCTACCGGCGGGTATGGGTACGTAGCCCGCAACTCTTTCAGGAAGTGCCGGCTAAGTACATTGCGAATTATCTGCGGATGACCCCGGAAACTCTATCCAGGATCAGGGCGCAGCAGGCTTAATTCTTGCGCCAGATCAATAATTGGGGAGGGGAGCGGTCCTACTTTTGTGGGGAACAAAAAATGAAAAGATGCCCATGCAGCCCCGATCTAGTGAGGAACTACTGACTAAACTCCGTGAAAGAACCGAACAGAATATTCTGATAGCCAAAGACCTGGCGTCCATGCCAGACGATATTTTGGCACGCCGGCCCGACGCTGAAAGCTGGAGTGCGCTGGACTGTCTGGCCCACCTCAATCATTACAGCGAATACTACCATCCTGAGATCAAGAAAAGGATCAACGCAAGCAAACACGTGGCGGAGCCTGTTTTTACCTCATCACGAATGGGTAATTACTTCGCCAATGGTATGAAGCCGGGCAAGGATATGAAACAGATCAGCACTTTCAAATCCGCAAATCCAATCAATTTCGCCCAGTCTGCGGACCGCTCGATCTTAAATACTTTTTTGCGAGACCAAACTGAACTTCTGGAGCTTTTGGATTTGGCCTCTGAAGTTAATCTGACCAAGACCAAAACGGGTATCAGTATTACGAACCTGATCAAATTACGTCTTGGAGATACGTTGCGAGTAGTCGTGTATCACAACTGGCGTCATTTGGAACAGGCTGTGCGAGCGACGAACGTAAATACAATAGCAGTCAGTTGAGGTAAAGTATGGCTGTTCTATTAATGCAAATGGACCTATTTTGAACATTGCTACTTTGATAGCCATAATACTTACTAGCTTTGCGTACCGTCATTCCCTAGCAAAGCATGCAAGTATACCTCGACTTCCTCCAGCACATTTTAGATCACGGCGTTGACAAAGGCGACCGTACCGGTACGGGTACCCGCTCCGTTTTCGGCTATCAATTACGGGTCAATCTGCAAGAGGGTTTTCCGCTGCTGACCACCAAAAAGATACACTGGAAGAGCGTGGCTCACGAATTACTCTGGTTTATTCGCGGAGATACCAACATCCAGTACCTCGTGCAAAATGGGGTGCGTATCTGGAACGAATGGCCGTTTCAGCACTATTTACGAGAAACAGGTAAGGCGGCTTCGCTGGAAAAATATAGTCCTGAATGGAAGGCGGCTTTGGGGGACTTCATAGAAGCAGTGCGGGTAGATGACCAATTTGCCAAGCGCTGGGGTGAACTGGGGCCGGTTTACGGGCGACAATGGCGCGACTTCAGCGGCGTCGATCAATTGGCTGAGGTTGTTGAGAATATCAAACGCAATCCGGATTCACGGCGGCACATCGTTACGGCCTGGAACCCGGTCGACATCCCCGAAATGGTGAAAGCTGGTTTACCGCCCTGCCATACCATCTTTCAGTTCTACGTGGCCGAAGGGAAACTGAGTTGCCAACTTTATCAACGCAGTGCGGATAGCTTTTTAGGCGTCCCATTCAATATTGCTTCTTACGCATTGCTGACTCACCTGGTCGCCCATGATTGCGGGCTGGAAGTAGGAGACTTCGTCCATACCTTTGGCGACGCTCACATTTATTCCAATCATTTCGAGCAGGTTGATCGTCAACTGGCGCGGACACCGGGAGTGCTGCCCACCTTGAAACTGAACCCGGAGAAACGGTCGATCTTCGACTTTACTTTCGAGGACATTGAATTGTTGAACTACCATCCGCAAGCGGGGATCAAGGCGCCGGTGGCCGTTTGATTACTTTGGCACGTCAGAAAAATTTATATATTCTCAGGAAACCTGTATCCACCCAGATACTCTGGGGTAGAAATCCAGATAGGGATAAAAATTCAAAGGCGTAATTTGCGACCGCTGCAAAAACGTATAAATACGTTTTTACTCCATAAAACCTCCCTCAACGACCCAAAATGAAAAACTGCTACTTACTATTTTGTCTATTTACCTGTATCGGTTTATACGCCCAGAGCCCACAAATGGGTAATTTAGTCATCAACGAATTTCTGGCCTCCAACGACAGCACGGTAGCCGACCAGGACGGAGAATTCGACGATTGGGTAGAACTCTACAACCTGACCGACATCGAAATCAGCCTGGATAACTTCTTCCTTTCCGACGATCCAGAAGAATTGGACAAGTGGACCTTCCCGGCCGGTACGCTGATTCCCGAGGGCGGTTACCTGATTATCTGGGCCGACGATGACGAAGAACAGGAAGGGCTACACGCCAGTTTCAAGCTTTCCGCTGACGGGGAGTCTTTGATTCTATCCGATCAGGATACCCTGGTCATCGACAGTCTCTCTTTCCCCGAGCAGTTTACCGATACGGCCTACGCCCGGATACCCAACGGTACTGGTAATTTTGTTTATCAGTCACCCACTTTCGCGGCGGATAATGGAAACGCAGTTTCCGTGAGAAGAGTGGGTTTTCTGGGTAAAAAACTATCCGTTTTTCCTAACCCGGCTGCCGAGCACGTTAACCTGACGCTGAGCGAAGCCCTGAGCGAGGTGCTTACTTTTAATTTAATTGACGCTACCGGCCGGGTCGTGATAGACGGCTCGATTCCGAAAGGCAGTTTGGAGCAAAGCATATCCATCAGAGAGCTTAGTAATGGTACTTACTTTCTGCGGTTCACCAATGGCAAGTCCGTAGAGATGCGGAGAATTTTAGTTCAACCTAACTAGCCATAAAAAATGCCAAAAGAACAACTTAAGCTCTCCGATTTTCCGTTGCAAACCCGTATCCCCGTACAGTGGAACGACATGGATGCTGCCGCTCATGTCAACAATCTGGTCTACCTGCGTTGGTGCGAAACCGCCCGGGTAGAGTACTTCGAAAAAATGAAGATGAATATCTCTTTTCGCGGCGCTGGCACGGGGCCGATCCTCAGCTACCAGGATGGGAAGTATATTTTTCCGATGACCTATCCGGATGTAGCCATCATCGGAACCCGCACACTGGAAGTGTTGAAGGATCGCTTCGTTTTACAAGCGGGGGTTTTCTCCGAGAAACACAAGCGAATCGCGGCAATCTCTACCCAGGTGATCGTTCCCTACGATTATGAGTTGCTCAGGAAGGTTGACCTACCAGCTGAGTGGGTGGAGGCGATTGAACGTATAGAAAGCTAGTGAGGTGCTCAATTATTGTATGTATTCAGGCTTAAATTTCGAAAATGTTGTTATTTAAAAAATGTTGAAAATTATAACTTTGCTAAGTTGGAATTATTAATCATTATTGATGCTTCGCCCTTCCATTAGGTGTTTTCGTGCTATCAACACGTAAATAATTAGTCCATATTCGAGCATTGAATTTGCATCGTACTACATATTTCCTCTAAGTTGCGACAGACCCTAGAATTATTAACGAGCCGATTTTTCGAGCACTCTTTCAGTTTTTGAACACGACTCATAAAACCCTTAACGCATGATTAATTACCCTCCCCCCCAGGCCTTAGGCCTAAAATTACTCGTATTTTTCACTGTTCTCTTACTTCCGCAAGTTAACCTGGTTACCCAAGTTAATTCGTCTCCGGTACCAAGCTTGAGCACTAAGCTTGCTTATCCACTCAAAACAAATGATGGGGTAGTTGCATACGCACCCTTACTTACAGACAGCTTCAAGGCCAAGCTCACCACTACGCTTAGAGACAAAGTTGCTGGTGGAATTTACGTAGTTCATATCTGGCAACAAATTAATGGCTATGATAGCTTATTTTCCACTGAGAAAATCGTAATCCAATGATCAGGAGATCAAACCATACCCTTGCTTGGCTCTTCACGTTTTGTAGTCTAAGTTTGCTCTTCGCCTGTGTAGATGACGAGGAGATTATTCCCGAACCAGAACCTGAACCGATACAGTGCGTCTACGAATTCGAAGCAAACGCGGACGGGACAGCCTGTGATTGTCCTCCGGATAAGATACAACACGACTCTATTCTCTGTTATACGCTTCCCGAAGATTATTGGTATGCAGATATGAATGGATGTCCTTATCCGATTGGAATGGCTTTTGGCCAAGCCATTGGGGAAAGTGACTGGGATTTAGCGGATACCACTTCTGGGAGCGCATATGATGATGGTATTAATGGTTATCGATATATTGCGGAAGTAATCAGACCAGTAAGAGGAGCGGGGGACATACTTATAGTGGATTCACCATTTTTGCTTTATCTTTTAGGCACTTCCACCGGCTACGACAGTATAATCTTTACGTTATCAGACTTAGAGTGGAAAATTCCCGGGGAGCCCGATCCTCCCGCCAGTCCTAAATTACAGTTCCGGGGCAAAATGCGTCATCCCGGTAATCAGGACACTTTGGATGGTATGTTCTTCTGGGGCTACGAAGACTTCGTTCTGGATTTCGAAGTTACTAATACGGACTCCTGCTTCGGTACTTTTATCCGGCCGGAATAGGAAGTGTGGATATTTAAAAACAGTCTTCCGAGAATTTTCTCGGAAGACTGTTTTGGTAGGTGAATTAATTGGCAAGTATTAAATTGCTTTCTTTCTGTTTAGAATTATTGGTGTCCTCTTTCCGTTTTCTGGTTTCCAGCACCGTCCAGCCAATCGCCACTAAAATCGTCATCACCCGAAACACATTTGCCCATAGTCCACCAGCTGCGTTCTCAGCCATGTCGAAGGCCATCCAATGGAAATTCATAAAGGCGTGGAGGAAAATGACCAGCCAGAGGTTCCACTCCCATTCTTTGTAAATGATGCTGAATCCGACGGCTCCCAATCCGGTAACGGCGAATACCGAGACTGCGCTTACCACGTCATGCCCCTGACTGATGTGAATAGCGCCGAACAGCAGGCCGTCTAGCAGGGTAGCGGGCCACAGGCCCCAACCGGCGTAGCGATAGAGCAAGCCGAAGAGAAACGCACGGAAGAAGAACTCTTCAAAAAAAGGCGCCGTCAGCGTACCAAATAGGAAATCATTGCGCAAATCGATATTGACGGTAAAATCTGCGATCCAGGCGTAACCGATCAGCATCGGAAGGGTCATGATAAAGGCAATAACCAATCCTTTCCAGAAGCCGTGGTTAAGCCCCAATCGCTCACCCAGGCCTTTACGACCGAAGATCAGGATCGTGCCAACGAGAGGGACGATTCCGTTATAAGTGGCCGACCAAATGAAGCTCCTCAGGGCAGGGTCCAGGTCGGTCAATAAGAATCCGTAATAGGGATACAACTGTCTTCCCGCAAACTGACCGAATAGATAAAAGGCCAGGATCAGAATGCTGTAGATGACGTAATTGGTTGGTTGCTTTTGTATTGCGCTTTGCATGCTTTTCGTGTTTTATTGGTGAAGCGATGCTACAAATGAAGGGCGCGAAAGACAGTTTGACAATTCAGTGTGATGGCCGGCAACCTACGGGGCCGAAATGCGTCGAAAACTTGATGAAATGTGGATTCTGGGACGAAATGCAAGCCTAGAATCACGGCTAATCTTGTTGAATAGCCGCCATGACTTCCTTGGAACGCCCCCGTGCCACCACCACCGTAGGTGCATTTTCCCGGTGTAAGCGATATCCCTGAGCGTTACCGGAAACGCTCTCCACCAAGTCAATATTGACCACCCAGGAACGGTGGCAGAGGATGAAATTGGAATCAACCGGCAACTGACTACTCAGTTCGGAAATGGTGTTACGGATCAGCGTCCGCTCGTGACCTTGTTTGTCCTGGTCGATTGTCCAAACTTCCACGTAATTGCCGTCACTATGGAGACACCACAGGTCGTTCGGGCTAAGCTTTAGTTCTATCCGTCCCTGGCTATCGGTAAGTTCAATTGTATTCGCTGACGCGGCTGGGACAGTAGAAGGAGTACGCTGCGCGTTCAGTTGCTCCGCGCCGGACTCGTAATACCGCAATTTACGGATGTAATCGAGTAGCGTTAAGATCACGATGGGAAAGGAGGCAACCAGTAATCCGTTGCGGAAGAAATAGAAGTAATCGGTCCAATTGGGTGTACCCCCGGACAACAAGAGGTAGAAATAAGAGGCCGAGATGCCCAGTCCGATAATGATGAATAGGTAGAGTATCTGTCGACCGATCGTCCAGCGGTCCTCCGTTATCTGATTGGGCGCTAAGACACTCATTAAATATGTGGGTATGAAGGTCACTGCTGCTACTACAATTCCATAACCACCCAGGAAAAGATTAAGCCCCGGCATGGTAGCCTCGCTGGTATCGAATGGTTTGAAAAGAATCAGAAAGAGAGCGACAAAAGCGCCCAGCCCAAGGCTAACCAAAGCTATTTTGAAAATGCGGGTATCGGGAGCCGGATATGGTTTAGAGAGGAAGGACAAAGGAGTGTAAGTGCTTTAGAGTGAAAAAAAGCCCCCCGTATCACTAGCTACGGGGGGCTTGGAGCGGTAACGCTAAGATTGGAAATTATTTGCTATTCACTTCGCCTTTCCCCGCCAGATCAACAAAGAAAGCATAATCCCGGGCCACTTCACGCAGCCTTTTGAATCGGCCGGAAGCACCTCCGTGGCCGGCTTCCATATTGGTGTGCATCAGCAATGGGTTCTGATCCGTTTTCATTTCCCGAAGCTTGGCTACCCACTTGGCCGGTTCCCAGTACTGTACTTGGCTGTCGTGCAATCCGGTCGTGACCAGCATCGCCGGGTAATCCTTGGCTTCTACGTTGTCGTAGGGACTGTAACTGAGCATGTATTTATAGGCCGCTTCTTCGTTGGGGTTACCCCACTCATCGTACTCTCCCGTAGTAAGTGGAATGGTTTCGTCCAACATTGTGGTTACTACGTCCACAAAGGGCACAGCGGCTACTACGCCTTTCCACATATCGGGGGCCAGGTTTATGATAGCACCCATCAGCAGACCGCCGGCACTACCGCCCATGGCAAAGAGGCGATCATTTTGGGTGTAGTCTTTCTCAACCAGTACTTTACCCACGTCGATGAAGTCGGTGAAGGTATTCATCTTGTTCATCATCTTGCCGTCTTCGTACCAGTTGCGGCCCATTTCCTCTCCACCACGAATGTGGGCGATGGCGTAGATAAAGCCCCGGTCCAGCAGGCTGAGGCGGGAGATACTGAAGCTGGGGTCCATGCTGTAACCATAGCTGCCGTAGGCATAAAGAAGCAGTGGAGCGCTACCGTCTTTTGGCGTACCTTTCTTGTATACAATGCTCACGGGCACCTCGGCACCGTCACGCGCTTTGGCCATAATGCGCTCGCTTTGGTATTCGGAGGCATCAAAACCACCTAGTACTTCCTGCTGCTTGAGCAGTTCCTGCTCTTTGGAGTTCATGTTGTAGTCATAGACGGTAGAAGGCGTCGTCAGACTCTGGTAGCGGTAGCGCAAGACATCGGTATCGAATTCCGGATTGGCGCTGGTACCGGCCACGTATGCCGGATCATTGAATTCCAGGTAGTGTTCTTCACCTTCCCAGGGCATAACACGGATGTTGGTTAGTCCGGCTTTGCGTTCGCTGACGACCAAGTAGTCTTTGAAGATATCGATGCCTTCCAGTAGTACATCGTCGCGGTTACCGATCACCGTTTCCCAGTTGTCTTTGGTGGTGGCGGTTTCGGGGGTGCTCATTAACTGGAAGTTCTTGGCATCCAGGTTGGTGCGGATGTAGAACTTGTCACCGTAATGAGCGATGCCGTACTCCAGACCCCGTTCTCTGGGCTGGAACATACGAAACTCACCAGTTGGGTTATCCGCTTCCAGGATTTGAAACTCGGTGCTCAAGGTCTGGTAAGAGCCCAGGATCAGGTATTTGTCCGATTTGGATTTGTAAACGAAGGCGCTGAAAGTTTCATCCTCTTCCTCGAAGATCATTACGTCTTCCTGGGTCGGGGTGCCGATCTTGTGGCGGTAGATGCGGTAAGAGCGCAGAGATACGGGCTCTTTGACCGTATAGAACAGATACTGACCGTCGTTGCTCCAGGTGGAGCCGCCGGTGGTGTTCGGAATCACGTCGTTGAGCATTTCTCCGGTCTGAAGATCCTTGACGCGGATGGTGTATTGGCGGCGACTTACCGTATCTACCCCGAAGGCGACGTAGCGATTGTCCATGCTCACGTTATTACCGCCCAGGGCGTAGTAATCGTGGCCTTCCGCCATTTCGTTGACATCCATCATGATTTCCTCATCGGCGTCCAGGGAGCCAGCTTTCCGGCTGTAGATGGGGTATTCTTTACCTTCTTCGTAGCGGGTGATGTAGTAGTAATCACGAACCTTGTAAGGTACACTTTCGTCCGTCTCCTTGATTCGTCCCTTGATCTCCTGGAAAATGGTTTCCTTCAGGTCACTCATGTGAGCGGTCATCTGGTCGAAGTAGTCGTTTTCGGCGTTCAGGTAGGCCAGAACTTCGGTCGTTTGCTCGTCCGGGTCTTCCGCATTTTTCTGCTCGTCGGTCAGCTTCATCCAGTAGTAGTCATCCACGCGGGTGTCGCCGTGGATGGTCATTTCGTGGGGCTTTTTGGCGGCTTCGGGCTGGGGGAGGTCCAGCTTGCCGTACATTTCTGATGGGGTCATCGTATTAGTATCGTCGGGTGTATTGGTCGCGTTTTCCGCATTACAACTCACCAGCAAAATTGCCAGTAGTAGAGTTGCCCAGCGGCTTAGCGAGGAATTCATAGTAGCGAACGTCATAATGGGTGGGGGAGTTTTATTAGGATAAAAGATGGGGGCAGTTATAAAGAGACGATGTAGTTGTTCATCGGTTGCCCCTACGGTTGATGTTTTTAGGGAGCATTGCTACTTTGAAGTCAAAAGACCGCTGCGCTGCTAGAAATCAGAGCATATAAAATAGACTTCCGCTTTCCCGCACTCAAGATACGCGTACAGGCTTAAATTGTAGTCTGTATTCTATTTTCTAACAGCGACGTAGGAGCGATCTATACTTTATACCCCTTAGTAATGATCAACTAAAATCTCGTAGTCTTGCCGATGCCGTTTCAGCCAAATCCGAACTTCTTTCAATGCTGCGGGGTAGTCATCGACTTCCAGGTCACCGCTCGGGCCCAACTCGAATGGAAAGTCTCTTAATACGGGAGCCAAGGACTCCATCATGCGGTAGCCGCAATCGATGCTGCCCTCGGCGTGCGGGTCGGGTGGAAGGCAATTTTGGTTGGGCCGCAGGGTAAGCTCGATGAGGTAATCGAAGATTTCACGATTACGGGTGTAGGTTAGCAAAGGAACCAAGTCATAGGTGAAATCATCATTGTATTCCAGTCCTCGTAAGTTCTTCAGAAGAACCCTTGCCTTTGACTCATCACCGGCCCTCACCATTGCCAAGCCATAACTACGTTTCAGTTTTTCCGTGCGTAGTCGCTCGCGGTCCACCTCACTTAATGCCGAGAATAGTTTCAGGTATCCGGCCAGCATAAAGTAATCCGTTAACTGAATAGTTTCCTCATTCAATATTTTCTCGGCAATTCTATTTTTATCTGCTTCCGTAAAATCTTCCGGAGAAAATTGTCTCAACTCACGAATCATACGATATTGCTCCTGGTCGGTTCCATTCAGGCTACGGCTCATCACCAAGCTGGGCTGGGCAAAAATTGAACCGGCTGCGAAGCAAATAAGAAATAGTACAATATTGAAAAGGCGCATGTCGGTTATTTGATAATTAGTTCAATAGGATCGGTGAGTGGCGTGAAATCTCCGTCTGGATAACGCGCCAGTATCCGATACGTTGCCCGATTGCCGGAGCGTAGTTCTGTGTCTACGAATTCAAAACGCTGAGTGCCCAGTTCATTTAGCTCGGGCTCATCCAATTTGAGTGTTCTTAGTGTGGTGATGGGCGCTCCGTCGATACTCCGGAAAACCTGGGGTCAATGGAGTAACTAGAGGCATCGGAAGCAGAAAAATCAATTGAAATATCAGATTTTTCATTAATGAACCCGATGACGGATACCTCGCAACTACTATCCGAAAGATGGGTAATCTTTTATAACGGTTTTTATCGTCGATTGAAAAACAACTATCTTCATGTCGTATTACCCTAATTGCCCAGCGTTCACTTTTATCTCTCTATGCTACGCTTTTTGTTTATCTGCCTCTGTTCCCTGAGCTGTTGGGGGGCAATCTCCGCTCAGAACGTCGAATCTTTCTGGTCTGAAATAAATCAACGGCTGACGGAACGCGACATTCTTCGCGTTTCCGGAAATCTCAATACTAGCTTTGCTTTCAACAGTATTAGCGGCATTATGCGCCGTCAGCAAGCTTTCGCCTGGCAGGCCAGTGCGGGCATTAATTTCGATATACTCGGCATCCAGGCTCCTCTAACCGCGGCCTTTGCTAATGGCAACGACGTTTACCGGCTGCCGGCTTACTCCTTTTATGGCATCAGTCCATCTTATCGTTGGATTACCCTTCATGGCGGTGATCGCAGTATGAACCTGAGCCCTTATACTAGTACGGGTATTTCCTATCGAGGAGGGGGAATGGAGCTACGACCGGGCAAATTTCTGGTATCCGCCTTTCACGGCAGGTTACGCCGTGCCACAATCGCCAATGCAGGTAGTATCCAGAATATCGAGTCCCGTTACCGCCGTATTGGTAGCGGTGGGCAAGTCGGTTACCAGGGCGAAAAAACACAGGTGACCCTATCTGCCTTCCTGGGCCGTGATGTAGCGAATAGCCTGGCTACGAATACCGCCGATACCCTTGACAAACCGGAAGAAAATCTCGCCTTGAGTCTGGAAGTGAATCAAAAAATATCCGAAGTGCTCAATTTCAGAGCGCTCGTGGCCCGCACTGCACTGACCAGAGATACTCGTACCGACGAATTGCTAGATCCAACCTTTGGCCAAAAAATGTACGGATTTTACCGGCCAACTGTTTCTACGGGTTTCCACAATGCCTACGAGATCGGGGTGGATTTTACGCCTAAAATAGCCCAGTTCGGTCTCCAATACAAGCGCATTGATCCTGGATATCGCACCTTGGGCTCACTGTATTTTCAAAATGACCTGGAGGATTTTACCGGGCGGATGGCCTTACCATTGGCAAAGGGAAAGTACCAACTCGCGCTCAATGCGGGGGTACAGCGCAACAACTTAAGTGACGTAAATAACACCAGTTTTAACCGCTTCATCGGCTCGTTATCACTTGCGGCCAATTTTACCGATCGCCTTAATACCCAGTTAAGTTTTTCCAACTTTAGCACCACCAATCGTTTACGGGCAATCAACGCCGCTTTCGTGTTGACGGACAGCATCGTCATCGTACAAACCAACCGCAATCTCAGTCTCGGCGGTAGTTATTTACTGGACGACCAAAGTGAGCATGTCGTCTCCGCGAACGCCAGTTGGCAGAATGCTGATGCCATCCGCAACGAAGCCGTGGATAGCAGCCAGAATACAAATTTCATAATGGGTTTGGTCAGCTACAGCTACCGTCCCAAACAAAGTAAGAGTAGCCTGACTGTAAGCATGCTGTTGCACCGTAACGCCGGCGGCATCGGTAACATCACTACGATTGGTCCAAGCATTAGCTATGGGCGGCCATTGTTTGGCGAGAAGGTGAAACTAAATTCCTCCGTGGCTTATTCTCGGGTCAGTTCACCAGTATTTGAGGCCAGTGGTGTATTGCGTTTTCAAACGGGCCTTTCAGCCAAGATTGGTCAAGCACATCAATTGAGTCTGATGGCTGCATACGTCAACAATAATTCAGCTATTAATGATTTCCAGGACTTTAATCTACAACTATCTTACGGCTACGCTTTCCAGTGGAAGAAGAAAGGGGAGGGGAGTGAATAATATGATAGTGGGTAGTATGCTAGTCCAGTTGATCAAAACTATCATACTACCCACTATCATACTATCTGTTTTCTATGACTTCAAAGTAGCAGGGTTTTATGCGAGATTATCCCGGTAGGCTATTGCACCTTAAATTTATAAGTGATTCGCCCACACTGCTTATCCAGCGTACCGGAGGAGAACTTATATCTCTTGGCGTTTTCCAGAGCCAGGCTCTTCAACTGAGGCGTAGCACCCACTGATCCGCTCTGGGTATAATCGGCGGAGACGACCTTGCCATTTGAATCCACGCAGATTTTGACGACGACCGTTCCCGCATCCTGGGTACGTCCGGTGACCGGTGGTGCGCTTACAATATTGCGCCCTCCCAGACCAGATACGTTACCGTTACCCGTAGAGATACCACTGACGGCACTGGCGTTAGGGTCACCATTAGGATCACCCTGGTTACCCGCTGTACCCGTATTCCCTTTGCCGGCTCCGTCACCGAACAGACCTCCGATCTGACTCTTGGTGGCGTTAGCAGCATCTTCGCGCGCTTTACGTTCAGCTTCGGCTTTAGCGGCGGCTTCGGCAGCTTCGCGGGCTTTGCGATCAGCTTCGGCTTTAGCCTTGCGATCGGCGGCGATCTTGGCCTCCCGGGCTTTACGCTCGGCATCGGCTTTTTCCTGGGCGGCTTTCTCTTTGGCTTTTCTTAAAGCTACCGCGCTGGGGTCTTCCTGTTGGACCACCTCAGGTTCAGGTTGCGGCTCAGCCCGGGCGGGTTCGGGTTCCGGCTCTGGTTCCGGGGTGGGGGGGACCACTTCCGGTTCGGAGGGGGTAGGGGGCTCCGGCTCGGATTCACTCGGCTGAGCGGCGGCGGCCTGGGCATCTTCATCACCCTGGCCCTGGTCTGGAAGTCCTAAGTTGACGAGAATACCGGGCTGACCCGGCGGTGGATCCTGGTAGAAAAAGATGGGAATTAACAATAAAATGGCCAGGGTTACACCACCAATAGTGGCGGCCCGTTTACCGATCCGGTGACTCTTCAGGTTCTTTTCTTGATGCAGGGCAGATTCCATAGCATTGTAGTTGCTTCATTGGTAATTTTCGTGGATCAAAGCTTGATAAAAATGATGACGACACTCTTTGTCAATCACTTTCGACACCCTTTCTATCAAGCCCACGAAAATTATCAATGATAATTTAAAATTTATGCTCTTTAAACGTTCGGGACGTAAGATAGTATTATCCACGTTCTTACATTTGCTGAAATGATTGTCATCATGCAAAACGAAAACGAGTATTTCCGTTGCACATGAACTAGATGCAGATAATCGCTGAAATGCATATTCTTTAACAAGCCCTTAACCGATCCGACCATGACAACCGCCACGACGCCCCGACTTTCTTCCGACGAATACATGAAACTGGAAGACCAGTACGGTGCCCATAATTATCATCCGCTCCCCGTGGTACTAAGCCGGGGCGAGGGTGTACACGTCTGGGACGCCGAGGGCAAGCAATACTACGATTTTCTTTCGGCCTACTCCGCCGTCAACCAGGGGCACTGCCACCCTCGGATCATCAACAAATTGGTGGAACAGGCGCGTACCCTGACCCTCACGAGCCGCGCCTTTTACAACGATCAGCTCGGCGAGTACGAGCGTTATCTGAGCGACTACTTCGGTCTTGAAAAAGTACTACCGATGAATACCGGCGCTGAAGCCGTGGAAACCGCCGTAAAGATCGCCCGGAAGTGGGGCTACGAAAAAAAAGGTATCCCGAGCAACGAGGCAAAGATCGTAGTAGCAGGCCAGAATTTCCACGGCCGCACCACCACCATCATCAGTTTTTCCAGTGACCCGGATGCCAAAGGGAACTTTGGTCCTTACACCCCCGGCTTCGTCAGCGTACCTTACAGCGATGTAGAGGCCATGCGCGCCGAACTCGACAAAGACACCGATAAGATTGCCGCCGTCATGCTGGAGCCCATCCAGGGAGAGGCTGGCGTTTTCGTCCCCACCGAAGGCTACCTCAAAGCCGTTAAGGAACTTTGTGCCGAGCGTAACATCCTGTTTATCGCGGACGAGATTCAGACCGGCATCGGCCGTACCGGAGCCCTACTCCGCATTTGTGGCGATTGTACCTGTCAGGGACACTGCGAACGCCAGCCGGAAACTTACGTAACTCCGGATGTGCTGATCCTGGGTAAAGCCCTCAGTGGGGGTGCCTATCCCGTTTCCGCCGTTTTGGCAAATAACGAGATCATGGAAGTGATTCAGCCCGGTCAACACGGCTCTACCTTCGGGGGCAATCCACTGGCCTGTGCCGTGGCTACTGAAGCGCTGGAAGTGATCCGCGATGAAAAACTGACCCAAAACGCCCGCGAACTCGGCCATCACTTCCGCGCCGAAGTACAAAAGATAGTCGATGATTATCCCGGGCTCCTGAAACTGGTTCGTGGGAAAGGTCTCCTGAATGCCATCGTTATCAACGACAGCCCGGAAAGTAAAACGGCCTGGAATTTCTGCGTCAAACTCGCCGAAAAAGGAATGTTGGCCAAGCCGACTCACGGGAATATTATCCGCTTCGCACCACCACTGGTGATCATGAAAGAACAGATTGAGGAATGTGTAGGTATGATTCGTTCCGTAGTGGAGGAGATGGACGCTAAGTTGTAGACGTTCGTTCCTCGCTTTTGGACGCCTGCGGCTCTTGGACGGGCGAAGCCCTTTTGGATTGCTATGGTTTGTGCAAGTGTTTATGCATAATTTTCATCATACATAACCTCATTTCTTAAGCACGCTATTACGGTATGAATCATCTTGTTGCGTAAGTTGTTCACCGCAATAAGGTGAAGCTTGTTTTCTCCTTGTGTTTTATGGCGATAATAGCGTCCAAAACGATTTTTGCTTTTCAGAATACT
>PDLQ01000119.1 GCA_002591745.1 Lewinellaceae bacterium SD302 | reverse complement strand
TAATTTTTTTTCGTTTTATCTTATCTTTGTAATTTAGACTATCTAAATTGCTTTTTAAATCAATATACCTTTTATTTAATTGATCGATGTCTTTTTCTAGCTTTATACTGTCAAGTACATCATTATTTATATCATTTACTGAATTATGGTTTTTACAATTCGCAAAACAAAGAGGTAAGAAAATCAGCATTATAATGACTCGAAAGAAGGCATTGTGAAATATCTTTTTTGATTTCATTTTAGCTTTTTTACATCGGGCTATCAGGTTATTTACTAGCAATAACTGATTCCTGATAATATTACTCTAACCAAGTTCATAATCGTTTTCTTCAATAGATGTATTTTGCAATTTAATTTCTTAAAGCTTAATCTACTTTAGTTTGATGTATTATAAATTACACCTTCAAAATTCACAACTTTTATCGAATCGTTTGAATCTAAAATATTGTATAAATACCCATTATAGAATAGCTTTGACTCAATTAAGACATAATCATTATTGTTACATACAGGTTCCTCATCGAAAACTACAAATTCAATATTGTAGTCAGCATTTTCATCTAAAATAGTGAAATCTTGATCTAAGAAATTATAATTCACTGATATATATTCATTTCCGTTTTGATGTGCAACTAGTTTGATGCGTGAAACAATATTATTACCTCCTAATAGGAAATCACTTACATTATTATATACTGAAACTCTATCTTGGAATAAAGTATCTGAATACCCATCATTACCAATTAATAAAATAGAAACACTCTTAATATGAGTAGATAAGGGTAAATCAGTTCCAAATTCAACAGTATATATTGGCGAATTACTTACTTGACCTCCTCTCAATATTTGAGAATAAATTCCATCTGGACAGTAATCTGTTATATGATTCCCATTACTATTAATTCCTACACTATCAACTGCTATCACTGTCATTGGGATATATTTTGCATTAGTGTCATCATCTCTACAACTCAACACGTGGGCCAGCATTATAAGGAATAACATATATCTACTAAGCATATTTTCCATTTTTTGAACGCAGGAGTAAGGCAGTTTCGCAGAACGGGAG
>PDLQ01000118.1 GCA_002591745.1 Lewinellaceae bacterium SD302 | reverse complement strand
AACACTATCAATCCAAGGATAAACAATACTGTAAATCCGAGAATAAACAATAGTATTAACCCCAATATTAATCACAATTTTGGAGGGTTGTATATTTTTACAATGGATTTAGATTTGCAAGAATTTATAGTTGAAGTAAATGAAAATTTTATTCAAATCTTTGACTTTAAGTTAAATAACACCAGATTTGGAATAAAGACCAATAATAATGGATATGCACTTTTTGACTTAAGTAATAACTACATAGGACACTTGCAATCAGACTCTAATAATGGATATAATGAATTTGATAGTAGCAATAATTGGATAGGTGTTGTCAAGTAAAACTACACACAACAATGCATAAAATGTTCATGCCTCCCATTCGGTCGCCACGCCATTTATGCTAACCGTTAGATTAGATTATTACTCGTTATTATTTGCAGTTGCGGCGAACGGGAGCGCCAACGTAGCCCGCCGATTTCACATCGGCTCGGATCGAAGATACGAACTTATCCTCACGAGCATGTGACGCTCGGAGTACACGCTACCCTATCGGCGGGTTAACGGTGGCGCATTGTTGTCTGAATACCAAGTCAGAAGTGGAACGATCATATAATTCGTGAGCAATCAATTTCTTATTTCTGTATTTCTAAAATTCATCCTGAGTAATCTACTGAATATAAATTCGTTAAGACTCAAATTTTCAATTCATAGAAATACTGTTAAATCTTATAATCTATTTATAGTGAACTACTGGAAATAGAATTTACGGTCTCAAATCGGTGTGGATCGGAAGATTATAATCCTATTTCAATTAAACTGTCGAAGATGAATCTCAATGGTCTAGCTCTGATGTAGAGTGGATTATTACAGTCTTATTTCAAGTAACCTCTCGAAGATGAATTAAAGATCTTAAATCGGTATGGAGCGGAAGATTTTAATCTAATCAAAATTAAACTGTCGAAGATGAACCTTAATTGCATAACTCTGACGTGGAGTGGATGATCATAATCCTATTTCAAGTAAAATTTCGAAGACAAAATCTATTGATCTGGTGTAACGTGGAGAGGGTGATTAAAATCTGGAATCAATTGAAATAAC
>PDLQ01000117.1 GCA_002591745.1 Lewinellaceae bacterium SD302 | reverse complement strand
GAAACTTAAGCGTTTGATAATGATCCAATATCTTTATCTAAAATCTGTTTGAAATCCTGCTTAAAAAGGATATAAATCATGGCCCGTGTACCCATCACGTGTGCGGTTTCAGACAACGGGAGCGCCAACGCAGCCGCCGATTTGCAATCGGCCCGGATCGAAGAGCCGGATTTATCACACTTGCATGTGACACTCGAAACGAAGCGTCAACCAGCGGTTGACGGTGGCGCATTGTTCTGTGAAGCGACGGACGTGACCGTAAATTATTAAACTCGATGAAATCTTAAGCGCGAGGACAACATTTTTCAGCTTTAGAATTTAGATGCTCAGAAAGAATCTCCAATTCAAATCCTTTTCCAAAATGTTGAGTTTTACAGAACGGGAGCGCCAACGTAGCCCGCCGATTTCACATCGGCTCGGATCGAAGATACGAACTTATCCTCACGAGCATGTGACGCTCGGAGTACACGATACCCTATCGGCGGGTTGACGGTGGCGCATTGTTGTCTGAATACCAGGTCTGAAGAGGAACGATCATATAATTCCGGAGCAATCAATTCTCTATTTCTGTATTTCTAAATTTCATCTTAAGTAATCTACTGAATATAAATTCGTTAAGACTCAGATTTTCAATTCATAGAAATACTGTCTAATCTTATGAGCTATTTTTATTAAACTACCGAAGATAGAATTAACAGTCTTAAATTGGTGTGGAGCGGAAGATTTTGATCTAAACCAAATTAAACTGTCGAAGATGAATCTTAACGGCTTAACTCTGACGTGGAGTGGATGATTATAATCCTATTTCAAGTAAACTCTCGAAGATAAAATCTATTGATCTCGTATAACGTGGAGAAGGTGATTAAAATCTGGAATAGATTGAACTAATGAAGATGAATTTTACAGATTTCACAACGATGTGAAGTAGATATTTAAAATCTATTCTTAAATAAACAGACGGAGGTAAACTTTACTAATTTAGTATCGGCGCGGAGCGAAACTGCGAGTCCTTTCAATTTTAGATCTATGATCTCAATTTGATTCTTAAACAACGCCTAATCTTGACTTTAGCGGTTAAGAATATTTTCACGCAACTGCTCGCCCCAATAAATACTGTAAGTGT
>PDLQ01000116.1 GCA_002591745.1 Lewinellaceae bacterium SD302 | reverse complement strand
TGGACCTCCTCAAAATAACGGACAGTAGGCTAGATCAGATTGCGTGTTATCTTAAACACGATAAATCTACCTGATTATGTCTAAAAGACGCCAAAAATTCAGCCAATCCGAACGGCTGGAAATTGTCAAAGAGAGCTATGAGACCAACGATACCGTAGCTCAAGTTGCGCTCAAATATGGCATTCACGCCAGCAGTCTACATCGCTGGCGAACGAATTTCCGTGATAAGCACCTGCCCATCAGCTCTTCTGCTACTGAGCTAGATGTCGATTCAGTTGATCTGGAGCAACAGAATGCCCTGCTAAAAAAGCAACTTCGTCAAGCTGAACTAGAACGTGACATCTTAAAAAAAGCCATCAGCATCTTCTCCAAAGCAGACGGGAAAAGTTCCAATTTATAATGGATCACGCTAACGAATTTCCCGTTGAGACGATGTGCAAAGTATTTAGCGTTAGCACCAGTGGCTACTATGATTGGCGTAAGCTCCGACTAGGCCGCAAGCCCGTCATGCAAGACATCAAAGAGACCATTAAAGATATTTTCGCTGATAGTGAAAACACTTATGGTAGCCCTAGAATTGGTATCGAACTACGAAAGTTAGGGTATGACGTGTCTGATGCCACGGTCGCTCGAAGAATGAAAGAAATGGGACTTAAAGTCCTGACAAACAAGCTGTTTGTAGTGACTACGGACTCGGATCATGATCACCCGATCGCAGAAAACCTACTCGACCAAAATTTTGAGGCAAATCATCCAAATGAAAAATGGGTCAGTGACATCACTTACTTCAGAGTTGCTCAGCAATGGCATTACCTAACGGTAATCATAGATCTGTTTGATCGGGCGGTAGTAGGCTGGGCCATCTCCGATAACATGACTACCCAAGACACGGTGGTCGCCGCCTTTGAAATGGCTAGACGGCGACACGGAGTTGGCCAAGACATGACTTTTCATTCAGACCGCGGGGCTCAATATGCCTGCCAAAAGTTTAGAACAATGCTCAAAGATGCGGGCATTCGCCAAAGCATGTCACGGAAGGGCAATTGCTACGATAACGCAGTGGCCGAATCATTTTTCAAAACCATCAAAAGAGAGTGTATCTACAAACACGCATTCCGATGTTCGAGAACAGCATTCACCACCATTTTTCGTTACATTGAGGGCTGGTACAACACGCGGCGTAT
>PDLQ01000115.1 GCA_002591745.1 Lewinellaceae bacterium SD302 | reverse complement strand
CCACCGTCAACCCGCCGATAGGAGAGCGTGTACTCCGAGCGTCACATGCTCGTAAGGATAAGTTCGTATCTTCGATCCGAGCCGATGTGAAATCGGCGTGCTGCGTTGGCGCTACCGTTATGCCCAACTGTTAAATAACATATTATGAAACTTGAATTTCCTTCGAAAAATATGATTAATGAATACTTGTCACTTTTCAATAAAGATGATAGGTATAGAGAGGCAGAAATAGCAATAGAATCGCTTATTAAAAACTATCCACATAATACATCTTTAACTAGTATTTTACTCAAAACTACAGTTATAAATGATTTGTATAGTACTCAAATATTTAGTACTTTTAAATTAGCCGAACACATAAAGAATACTAATTTAGATCATTTGCTGTCAGCAGGCAACGCAGAAGCAGTAGATCTAATAGCAAGGGGGCATGGAATAGTAACAAGCAAATCAAGTAAGGAGAAATATTTATATTCGTTTGCTACCAAATACTGCAGCTGGCATAATCAAAATAAATATCCAATATATGATAGTTTCGTTGAGAAAATTTTAGTAGCTTACAATAATCAAGATAGTTTTTCTGATTTTAATAAAAGCGATTTAAAGTCGTACTATAAATTCAAAGACGTCATCAATGACTTTATTACTTTTTATAAATTAGAAGAATTCAACACCAAACAACTCGATAAATTTCTATGGAAGTACGGGAAGTTTAAATTTAAAATTTAGTAGTATGAGCAAGATTTACAATGATTTTATAAGGAATAAATGGCTTTTTATATATAGCTTTATTTTAGCCATAGCCATTTTTTTAGTGGCATTGCTATTTAGTTATTTATTTAACGGAGATGAAAGTGCTCAATATTCATATGTAGTTATTAAAGAATATTTTTATGATATAAGTAAAACAATAGGTTTTGTAACTGTGATATTAGCTGTTTATCATTTAGGGATTAATAATAAAAAATTCAACTTTAATGTCATTGAATCTTGTATTTCGAGATTTAATGAAATTAATGTAGATTTCGATAGGTCGAAAAACGATGAAGAATTGTTGTGCAGGACTTTGAAGAAATATGTTGATCTTGTTAATGAGGAGCTTTTTTATATAAAAAATGGACGATGGTTCAGATGTAAGGGTGACGTTCTAGGTTCATCTGCCACAAACACCACCTGACAGCCATTTGGTGCCAGTACTCTGATTTTGAGAATGACAACGCCTTTCTTACTAGTCT
>PDLQ01000114.1 GCA_002591745.1 Lewinellaceae bacterium SD302 | reverse complement strand
TAAATACACAACCACCTATTAAAAATAATCCAAAATATAGATTTTTACAATTTACTTCTCTCATTTACAAATATTTCTCTCATCAATATAGCACATTTCGCCCAACGGGAGCGCCAACGCAGACGCCGATTTATAATCGGCCCGGTTCGAAGAACCGGAACTGTCATGCTTGCATGTGACACTCGGAACGCGTATCAAACTGGCGATTGACGGTGGCGCATTGTTCTGTGAAGCGACGGACGTGACCGTAAATTATGATAACTCTTGGAATTCTTTAGTGCGAGAACAATAATTTCCGGCTTTAGCATTTAAACGCTCAGAAAGAATCTTAAATTCAAATCCTTTTTTCAAAGGATTGAGTTTTACAGAACGGGAGCGCCAACGCAGCCGCCGATTTCCAATCGGCCCGGATCGAAGAGCCGGAATAATCACATTTGCATGTGACACTCGGAACGAAACGTCAACCAGCGGTTGACGGTGGCGCATTGTTCTGTGAAGCGACGGACGTGACCGTAATTTATCAAACTATTGAGATTTTTAGCGCGAGAACAATAATTTTCGGCTTTTCAATTTAAATGCTCAGAAAGAAACTCAAATTTATACCCATTTCAAAAAAGCTGAGTTTTACAGAACGGGAGCGCCAACGCAGACGCCGATTTATAATCGGCCCGGTTCGAAGAACCGGAATTGTCATGCTTGCAAGTGACACTCGGAACGCGTATCAAACTGGCGATTGACGGTGGCGCATTGTTCTGTGAAGCGACGGACGTGACCGTAAACTATAATAACTCTTGGAATTCTTTAGTGCAAGAACAATGATTTCCAACTTTAGCATTTAAACGCTCAGAAAGAATCTCAAATTCAAATCCTTTCCTTAAAGGTTGAGTTTTACAGAACGGGAGCGCCAACGCAGCCGCCGATTTCCAATCGGCCCGGATCGAAGAGCCGGATTTATCACATTTGTATGTGACACTCGGAACGAAGCGTCAACCGCGGTTGACGGTGGCGCATTGTTCTGTGAAGCGACGGACGTGACCGTAATTTATCAAACTCGATGAAATCTTTAGCGCGAGAACAACAATTTCCAGCTTTAGCATTTAAATGCTCAGAAAGAAACTCAAATTTATACCCTTTTCCAAAAAGCTGAGTTTTACAGAACGGGAGCGCCAACGTAGCCCGCCGATTTCACATCGGCTCGGATCGAAGATACGAACTTATCCTCACGAGCATGTGACGCTCGGAGTACACGCTACCCTATCGGCG
>PDLQ01000113.1 GCA_002591745.1 Lewinellaceae bacterium SD302 | reverse complement strand
TATGCAGCATCATTTGTACTCGCTTCAAAGAATCATAAGGGCAATTTTGGAAATGGGCAGCTGCCCGTTTTTACCAGGCGTGTTGTATAGAACGGGAGTGCCAACGCAGGCGCCGATTTCCAATCGGCTCGGATCGAAGATACGAATTTGATGTCGACGGTATGTGACGCTCGTAAGCGTACCCATCATGTCGGCGATTGACGGTGGCACTTTGTTCTATACAGCACAAGGACGGAATATAAATTTCTTGGCAATTCATAACCATTAGAGCGAGAATATGCAGCATCATTTGTACTCGCCTCAAAGAATCATAAAGGCAATTTCGGAAATGGGCAGCTGCCCGTTTTTACCAGGCGTGTTGTATAGAACGGGAGTGCCAACGCAGGCGCCGATTTTCAATCGGCTCGGATCGAAGATACGAATTTGATGTCGACGGTATGTGGCGCTCGTAAGCGTAAACATCATGTCGGCGATTGACGGTGGCACTTTGTTCTATACAGCACAAGGACGGAATATAAATTTCTCGGTAATCCATAACCATTAGAGCGAGAATATGCAGCATCATTTGTACTCGCCTCAAAGAATCATAAAGGCAATTTCGGAAATGGGCAGCTGCCCGTTTTTACCAGGTGTGTTGTATAGAACGGGAGCGCCAACGCAGCCGCCGATTTTCAATCGGCCCGGATCGAAGAGCCGGATTTATCACATTTGTATGTCACACTCGAAACGAAGCGTCAACCAGCGGTTGACGGTGGCGCATTGTTCTGTGAAGCGACGGACGTGACCGTAAATTATGATAACTATTCGAAATCTTTAGCGCGAGAACAATAATTTTCGGCTTTTCAATTTAAATGCTCAGAAAGAAACTCAAATTTATACCCTTTTCCAAAAGGCTGAGTTTTACAGAACGGGAGCGCCAACGCGGCTGCCGATTTTCAATCGGCTCGGATCGAAGATACGAAATTGATGTCGACGGTATGTGACACTCGCAGCACTCGTATTGGCAGGCAGTTGACGGTGGCGCATTGTTCTGTGAAGCGACGGACGTGGACTGAATTATCAAAACCTATAAAATTTTTAGCGCGAGAACAACGATTTCCAGTTTTAGAATTTGAATGATCAGAAAGAAACTAAAACTCAAATCCTATTCCTAAAGGTTGAGTTTTACAGAACGGGAGCGCCAACGCAGGCGCCGATTTATAATCGGCCCGGTTCGAAGAACCGGAATTGTCATGCTTGCATGTGACACTCGGAACGCGTATCAAACTGG
>PDLQ01000112.1 GCA_002591745.1 Lewinellaceae bacterium SD302 | reverse complement strand
AGGAATCAGGTCGTTGAACTGGTAGAAACCAGCACCGTTCGTCGTCGTGGTCGCTTCCTGTACGCCGTCAACCAACAGGTTGACCGTCACGCCCTGGATGCCAGGCTCTCCGTCCTGGATACCGTTGGCATTCTCGTCAAGGAAGACAAAGTCGCCAAGGCTGGCTGTTTCGTAGAAACCAGCGTCGTTGGTGTCGTCATCCTCTCCTGATTCCAGGTTGATCACGCCGGTCTGGCCGCCTACGTTGTCGCTGTCGACGGTGTCGTCGCCACCTTCGTTGGCCGGGCTCGGCGTAAGGCCAGTCGGGGTCTCGAAGACCACGATGTAGTCACCGGGAACCAGATTGTCAAATTCGTACAGACCGTCAGCGTCGGTAGTCGTAGAAGCAACTGGGTTACCGTCAGCATCCAATACCGGATCGCCGTTCTCGTCCGTCAGACTTACTACGACACCTTCGATGCCTTCGTCATCTACCGGATCCTGGATACCATCACCGTTATCGTCCAGGAAGACGTAATCACCAATGCTCGCTGGTTCGTAGAAACCGGCGTCATTCGTGTCGTCATCTTCTCCAGAGATCAGGTTAATGATACCCGTCTGGCCACCTACGTTGTCGCTGTCGACAGTGTCGTCGCCACCTTCGTTGGCCGGGCTCGGATCGAAACCGGTCGGTGTTTCGAAGACTACGATGTAGTCACCGGGAACCAGATTGTCAAATTCATAAAGACCGTCAGCGTCGGTAGTCGTAGAAGCAACGGGGTTACCGTCAGCATCCAATACCGGATCGCCGTTCTCGTCCGTCAGGCTTACCACAACGTTGGGAATACCTTCTTCCAGCGGGTCCTGGATACCGTCGGCATCCTCGTCCAGGAAGACCTGGTCACCAATGCTCGCCGGAGCGTAGAAACCAGCGTCGTTGGTATCATCATCCTCACCGGAGGTCAGGTTGATGACGCCCGTCTGGCCGCCTACGTTGTCGCTGTCGATCGTGTCGTCGCCACCTTCGTTGGCCGGGCTGGATACCAGACCGGTCGGTGTCTCGAAGACCACGATGTAGTCACCGGGGATCAGGTTGTCAAATTCGTACAGACCGTCAGCGTCGGTAGTCGTCGAAGCAACGATGTTGCCATCGGCATCTTCTACCGGATCGCCGTTCTCATCCGTCAGGCTCACCACAACACCTTCAATACCCTCGTCATTTACGGGGTCTTGAATACCGTCGGCGTTCTCGTCAAGGAAGACGTAGTCGCCGATACTTGCCGTCTCGTAGAA
>PDLQ01000111.1 GCA_002591745.1 Lewinellaceae bacterium SD302 | reverse complement strand
CCTCAGGGCGGAACGGCCCAGATTTGTGCCGAGGACGTCGACCGTGCTTCTTACGACGCTTGTTCTGACATCCGCCGCGACATCCGGATCACCCAGGTTAACGGCATCGCCGTATCTCCTTTCAGCCCACTGTTTGCATTCGAGGAGTGCAAGACGTTGACCTGTGCCCAACTGGGTACGATCGAGGTCGAGCTGCGGGTGACCGACGACGGTAACCTGGACGGCATCTTCGAGCCGGGTGAAGACCTGGACCCGACCAACGACGACAACGTGAACTCCTGCTGGTTGAACATTCTGGTGGAAGACAAGACTGCTCCGGTCTGTATCGCTCCGGCTCCGCAAACGGTGACCTGTGCTGACCTGGAAGAAGGCTTCCCCCAAGACCTGAACGTAGAGTTCGCCATCGATCCGGTGGGTACGGCAGCGCTGCTGGACGCTCAGTTCGGTGTGGCCACCGGCCTGGACAACTGTCCTAACCCTATCGTTACCCAAACGGTGGTAGACGGCCGCAATAGCTGTGGCGTAGGTCTGATCACCCGTACCTTCACGGTAACGGATGCCCAGGGCTTCACGGCTCCTCCGGGCTGTGTACAGACGATCAACGTGATCGGTATCCACGACTACACGGTGGTCTTCCCTGGCGACCAGGAGAGCGACCAGTGTGTCGAGCCTGACTACAACGGCGTGAACTACGAGACCTTCGGCTGTGACCTGATCACGGTATCCACGAGCATTGACACCTTCACGGCCACGGCCGACGAGTGCTACAAGCTGCGGATCACCTACGAGGTGCTCAACTGGTGTGAGTACAACACCATCGACCCTGCCTACGAAATCCCCCGGGACGCTGACAACGACGGTATCCTGGATATGGACACGACGGTACTCCACGTAGTACCTAACGCAGACGGCCTGGCCGACGACGTGGCCTTCCTGGACCGCGACGTTAACCGCAACAACTTCAACGCGATTGGCAACCTGGACACCGGTGACGGTGGCATCCTGCCGGGCAGCGACGTAGAAGGCTACGGTCTTGACGGCAGCCGCGGCGCCTTCATCTACGAGCAGTTCATCAAAGTCTACGACGACACCCCACCAACCCTGGTGATCCCGACGCCGGAAGACATCTGTTCTTTCGACGGCGTTAACTGTGACGCTGACGTGGAACTGACCTGGAGCATCGACGACGAGTGTAGCCCACTGAGCGTGAACTCCACGGTTGAGCTGGACGCCTTCATCGACGGAGGCCTGGACGGTATCTACACCCTGGCCGAGTTCATCAA
>PDLQ01000110.1 GCA_002591745.1 Lewinellaceae bacterium SD302 | reverse complement strand
CTCCCGTTGGGCGAAATGTGCTATATTGATGAGAGAAATATTTGTAAATGAGAGAAGTAAATTGTAAAAATCTATATTTTGGATTATTTTTAATAGGTGGTTGTGTATTTATAATTCAGTCTAACTGGAAGAAAGACTATAAAAGTGTATCAGGAAAATATGGAAGAATAGAAAGACTGTCAACAGGATTTATGTTTTTACCTCTTGGAGTTTTTATGGTTGTATACGAAATTGTTAAAATGTGGTCATGATTAAATCAACACTCTTGTTTCTGGTAATTACTGCTGTTTTTACAAATGCGGAAATTATAAATAGTCAAGATACATATTTAGCCTTTACGACTGAAAGGAAATGTTCTCACCCTGTACTAAGCAGCAGATACGATAACAAAAAGTCCATTATACTCTACAAAAACGGGTTCTATTGTCAACAGTCTATTGAAGGTGATAGTCAAGTTGGCCAATCTAATAAAGAAATAGGAATATATGAAATTAAAGATTCAAAACTTTACATGACTCCACTACATATGAAGTCATATAGTTTAAATACTGGTTTCGGAATTAGCAAGTATATTGAAAATGGAGTTCGAAAGCAAGGAATAATTGAGAATAATTTCCTAATACTTAACAGAAATATGGTAAGTGAAAGGACTGGTGTAAAGAATATTGCTATCGCTCATTGTTATTTTCCTGATACATTGAAAATTGACACTAGCTATAATACTGACGATAGTATCAACCATAGAATGCAATCGTTCATATCTGATATAAAGTATAGTAGAAATAGAGAATTTAAATATGTTAATCCGCTTAATCAATATGAAAAGGACTCTTCTGCGTATAAATTTAGATTAGAGATTGAAAAAATTCTCATAAGTAGATTAGAATCTTTTACGGATGATTCTCTTCGAAGTGAAATAGGGCCAAATTGTTTTAGAGGCGTATATGATACTGAGAGTGAAAAATTACTAATTGATTTTAATACTATTTTTAAGGACGGTAATGTGATTTTGAAGTCTATTGAAAGCGTTATTAGGAACAATAATTTAGAAAATGATTTGCCCGGATTAATAATGATTGAGATAATTATTAATGATCAAATTGTTGTGTTAAAGTAATGTAAGTAGTCGGACAATATTTTGTTGATATTTGATATCTTGTAGATTTATATGTTCAAATATAATTCGCCCAACAATGCGCCACCGTCAACCCGCCGATGTTAAGCCTGGCGCTTCGAGCGTCACATGCTCGTAAGGATAAGTTCGTATCTTCGATCCGAGCCGATGTGAAATCGGCGGGCTACGTTGGCGCTTCCGTT
>PDLQ01000011.1 GCA_002591745.1 Lewinellaceae bacterium SD302 | reverse complement strand
TCGCCGGGCATACAACTGGCGTCCATACGGAAGATGGTGTCCAAGGGAATCAGCTCGACCTGGGTAAAGACAATGGTATCACAACCCTCCGGATGGGGGATGACGGATTGAAACAGCCCGGTATCGCCGGGCATACAACTGGCGTCCATACGGAAGATGGTGTCCAAGGGAATCAGCTCGACCTGGGTAAAGACAATGGTGTCACAACCCTCCGGATGGGGGATGACGGATTGGAACAGCCCCGTATCGCCGGGCATACAACTAGCGTCCATACGGAAGATGGTGTCCAAGGGAATCAGTTCGACCTGGGTAAAGACAATGGTATCACAACCCTCCGGATGGGGGATGACGGATTGGAACAGCCCCGTATCGCTGTGCATACAACTGGCGTCCATACGGAAGATGGTGTCCAGCGGAATCAGTTCGACCGTAGTGATCCGCACGGTATCACAATCCAGGCCACCATCAATAGTCATTACGAACACCCCGGTATCCTGGGGTGAGCAACTGGCGTCGGCTACGTAAACGGTATCGGCCGGACTCAGGGTCACAGTGGTGAAAACCGTGGTGTCACATTCTAGTCCCTGACCGGGTAAGCTTGTTTCAAAGAGGCCCGTATCCTGGGGAGAGCAACTGCTTTCGGTGATGAAAATGGTGTCCGAGGGTAAAAGGGTTGTAGTAGTCAAAACCAGGGTGTCACAATCCATGCCTTGCCCTTGTAAGATTGTTTGCACTAAACCGGTATCGGCCGGCGAGCAACTACTCTCAAACAGGAAGATTGTGTCGGCACTCATCAGATTCAGTTGAGTGATCACGATGGTATCACAGCTGCCCGGTGTCACGATGGTGTCGATCAGGCTTCCCGGACCGATGATTTGACAGACCATTGAATCGCGGGTAATGGTATCGGCAGGTAGTAAGGTGAAGGTAAAGCAATCGGCCGCAGTATTGCCACAGTAGTTGGTCACGTCCAGGCAGATGGTGTTTTCCGTAGCGTTGGCCACGTCCACCAGGATCATATTGCTGTCTTCGGGGCTCAGCAGTACTGCTCCGGCGGGCAGGTCCCAGTCGTAGTTGGCGTAGGCAGTATTGGCCGTAACGGAGAAAGTCGTCTCCCCTGGGCAGAGTTCGTTCGGTCCCACAATGGTCGGGGCAGGGGGAGGTGCACCGTTATCGTCAATGGTGACCTGGAAAATCTCTGTACACTCCGTCTGCCCGATTCGGCGGGAAGCGACCAGATTGTACTGACCTGCACCACAAAGGGTGGGTGTGGAGGTATCATCGTTCAGAATAGTCTGACCTGGCAGGGTCGCTAGCCATTGATACTCGTCCAGGTCGCCAGTACCTTGCAGGCTAACATCAATGTCGACGCAGCCACCCGGTTCGTTGCAGTCGATGGTCGGTAATGAATTGATGTCCAGTTCCAGGTCCAGGATATTTACGGTTACCTCGTCGGTGCTGGTACAGGACTCAAAGAAGCCGATATTATCGATAGCGAAATCGTTACCGCCTAGTGCGGTATTAAGATTCAGAATGCATATTTCGGCTAGGACGGTGTTACCACTGTTCCAACTGGCGGTGAACTCGTTCCAGTCGCAATTAATATTAGTGGCATTATAGGGGTTACCCAATGTAAAGCCGTTGACGGTAAACTGAAGCAGAGCTGGTGATGTCTCCACCACAGTGGCGACCCAGGCAGAAAAATTGTAGTCAGTTTGCTGGTCGACCAGGATAGTCTGGCACCAGATTTCCTCCACCGTTCCGGCGGCATTGACGACCATCATGCTGTTGTTGCCATCCTGGTCGTTGCAACTGGCGAAGCCAAAGTGGATGTCATTGGGGTCACTAACGACGGAGTAACGTGCCTCGCCCATAGCCGGGTTATTCCCAGGGCCATCGGGGAAAAAGATATAATTGGAGGTGAAGCCTACGTTCCCTTGGTTAAAACTGCCGTTTTGTACCAAATTCGGTGCGTCCGGGTCGGTACCCACCACGGTGAAAGTGAAGGTGGTCGTCTGGTTCAGGAAAGTGGTAACCGGTTCGTTGATGTTCGGGTCATTCAACAAATTAGCCGGCTCCCAGTAGAAGTCAATGGCCTGGCCGCCAAAGAATCCCGAAAGTTGTACACTGCCGCCGGGTGCGCAAACGGCCAAATCATTACCAGCACTGGCATTGACGCCACAGACAAGGGAGGATTCAGTTTCCAGAGTCGGTACCGCCGGGCCTAACTCATCGGCTGAGCGCACATCGGATGCCTCAATGATCGGTTGCTGGTCTACGCTCGGTTCCTGAACTTGTTGTTTCAACAATTCTCGCGGACCAGAAGTCCTCGACCCCTCATTCTCATTTGGGGCATGATGGGTTGAATAAACTGTAAGAATGCAAATCAACGTAAAAGAGGACAGCAGCCCTCCCAAAAGGTGGAATTTCATAGTATCACTTAACTCTAATAGCTAAAGATACTGCAAAAATCACCTAAAGACTGCACGCGGTATGATGGAGGAGAGTAGTTCCTCCTGTCCGTGTTGTATTTCCAGGAAGTACCATTGGAGTTCATTGTCCGTCCGGATAGCCAGGATTTTACGACTAATCAGGTCGGTACGGTCATTTGTAGTGCGTAAAAAACGGGGAGTACCTTCAGTTGCCGGCCGCACATACTCGTAACTAACCTGAAGAAAAGTTTTACCATCGGCCTCAACGGGTGCTCCGATCCTGGTGAGGCGGAAAGCTTCCAGCCGATCCACCAACACGGCTACTTTGTTAGTCCCCTCCATCTTATCTCTTAAGATTTCACGAGGTATAAGGGTGAATAATTCGGGATAAACAAAGTCCAGTAACCGCTCGTGGTCAGTGGCCAGGCGGGCGATCTCGAAACCGTAGAGCCGGTCCGCGATCTGGAGTTCGTATTCAGCGACAGAATTGGTTTGACTGGCTAGCAAAGTAGCAATGCCAATAGTAAGCAGGATACTGAATAGCATCCGGGCGAAAATGAACAATTTCGTGTAGTTTTCGGGAATGGAGGAATAAAAAGACTAAGTCAAATCAAGGGTCGAAGGCAAGGGCAAAGGTATTGGTTATTACGGCTCTGAATTGTTAAATGTTCAGGTAATTTAGTACGCTTCGTGTTAATACGGCGATGTCGTTAGGGCGCTTTATGTTAGGAACCTGCGGTTTAGTACGCTTTGCGTTAGTACGGCTGCGCCGTTAGGACCAATAGCGCAGCCGTACTAAAGCAAAGCGTCCTAAAGGGCACAGCCCGTACTAACGCGAAGCGTACTAAATTCCTACCTTGTTGTTTTTTCGAAAACACCCGTCCAAATGCCCATACTAATCACACTATTGGCCGTTGCGCTGCTTCTGCTTCTGATCATTGGCCTGCGCTGGCACGCTTTTATCGCGCTTTTGTTAGTAGCCATCCTGGCCGGCTTTGCTTTGGGGATGGATGCTTCTACGGTATTTGCCACTTTGCAAAAGGGGGTAGGCGGTACCCTGGGCGGTATTGCGATCATTTTAGGGTTGGGAGCCACCTTGGGTGGCGTTATTGCGGATACTGGCGCAGCTCAGGTCATTTCTAACCGCTTGATCGGAGATGGTAGTAACCAGACCAAAGCGATCTGGCTGATCGGTACGGTTGCGTTTCTGATCGGGATTCCGCTTTTTTACAACGCCGCCTTCGTGTTGCTGGCGCCCATCATTTTTGCCGTAGCTACCCGGGCTAAACTGCCGCTGGCGATGGTCGCGGTAGCCGGAGTAGCCGCGCTGAGCGTAACCCACGGTTTCCTGCCGCCTCACCCGGCTCCCGTTTTTATTTCGGGCGAGTACGGCGCGGATATTGGCAAAGTATTGCTCTATGGAATCTTACTGGCTGTCCCTTCGGTAATCATTGCCGGACCATTGTTCAGTAGTTTTTTTTTACGCAATATGCCGCACACCCAGGAACAGTCCGTGCTACAAATCCCCGAAGCTCCGGATAATCCACCGAGTTTCGGCCTGAGTATTATGGCGGCGTTATTACCCGTATTACTGATCGCCGCTGCTGCCCTGGCTAAGCTTTTCATCGAGGTGCCCGATTCAGTCACTACCGGTCTTCCCGAGCCCTCACTGGCCGCCGAACCGGCCCTGCTGACGGTACTGGGTAACGAAACCGTGGCCCTGTTGATTGGCGTCTTGTTTGCCATCATCATGCTGGCCCGCGCCACCCAAAGAAAAGTAGGCGATCTGATGGCGTCGGTGGGCAAGCACCTGGCTCCGATGGCGGCAGTCTTACTCATCATCGCCGCCGGTGGTGCCTTCAAGCAAATTCTGGTCGATAGTGGAACGAGCAACTACATCGTCGACCAACTTCAAGGCTTCAACGCTAATCCGCTGATCATCGCCTGGGTCATTGCGGCGGCTTTGAGAATTACCCTTGGTTCAGCTACCGTAGCGGCGATTACAGCTGCCGGCATCGCCTTACCGCTGGTAGGTAGCACCGACGTCAGCCCGGAATTGCTGGTATTGGCCACCGGAGCGGGCAGCCTCACTTGTAGCCACGTCAATGATACCGGTTTCTGGCTTTTCAAATCCTACTTCGGACTCACCGTTACCCAGACCCTGAAGAGTTGGACGGTAATGGAAACACTGGTGAGCGTGATCGGGTTGATCGGGTGTTTATTGTTGGATTTGGTAGTTTAAAGACCACCCAGAAATACCTTCCCGGTCTCTAAAATAGCCTCAGTCATTGAGCGGTAAGGTCGGCCAATGACCTCCTCAAAAGCCGATCCGTCGTAACGATAGTCTGCCTGGGCCGTCAAGTGTAAATCACGGCTCAGTCCTGTTTTTCTACCAGTTACCAAACCGGTTAAACCGGCTAGTGGCCACAGTGCTCCACTGACTGCCGGGCCGATCACGCTTAATGGTCTATCGATCCCAACGGACCGCCCGATCTGCTCTAAAGCCATTTTCCAACTCAGGTTCTCGGCGTTGAGTAGCATGCGCAGTCCATTTTTATCATTCTTTAAAGCGTAGAGTACCGCCGCCACTACGTCGTCGATAGCCACGAAGCCGGCGTGACCCGCCGAAGCGAACCTGCGCGATTTGGCTTTAGCGAATAGCCGGGGTGTACCGGCCCTGGACCAGTTGCCCGCACCGATAACCGTAGAAGGGTAGAGAACAGCTACCGAAAGTCCCTCGGCCTGCCCGCGCCAGACTTCCCGCTCGGCGGCGAATTTACTGCGGGCGTAGGCCGTAGGTGCCGGGGTTTCCTGCCAGCGATCCTTGAGGGTGGTGATTTTACCGGGTTGCCGATTCAAAGCGGCTACCGAGCTAAGGTGAATGAAACGGGGCACTTGTACTTCCAACGCGGCGTTTACCAGCGCGGCCGTGCCGTATTCATTGATTCGTTCCATGGCACCCGCATCCGAAGACTGAAAGGAAACCAGTGCCGCGGCGTGAACGACGGCCCGGCAACCATCCAGGGCTGCTTCCAGGCTGTATTCGTCGCGGAGATCACCATAAAAGAGGTCGTCATGGCGGTGAGCAGGCAAGCGATTCAAATCACTGTTCTCCCGGACCAGATAACGCAACTCATGGCCGGCGGCCAATAAGCCACGTGCCAGGTGGTGGCCGATGAATCCGGTGCCACCGGTCAGAAGAACAGGCGCAGCGCTCATGATCAGGGGAGGTAAAGCGCACCGTTCACCGTATCGCGCTTAGCGCCGGTTGCTCCGGAAAGCACGTTGACTACACCCAGTTCACGGTGGAGCGCGCAAAGAGCTACCAGGGCGGCTTCTTTCAAGTCAGCCAACTGGGGAGAAGCGGCTTCGTAGCCGAGTGGAAATTGCTCGTCCTGCGCCTGAGCACGCAGACAATCGAGCAAAAAATGATTGTGGACGCCACCTCCGGTGACCAGCACCTTGATCGGCTGAGGTGATAGTTTCGCTTTTTCACATGCGCGAACTATATCTCCGTGAATCTGCTGAGCCAGAAACTGGCAGAAGGTGTGCATTTTGTCTTTGACCGAGCCTTCAGCAGCCACTAGCACGGGGAGTAATTCATCCCGTACCCAACCATTGTCCAGTGACTTTGGGTAGGAAAGATCGTGATAAGGCACTTTTTCGATTGAGGTCAATAGTTCAGAGAGCAATTGACCACTACGGGCAATCCCGCCTCCTTCGTCGTAGCTGAGTCCCAGCTCACTGGCGAAGTGATCTAGCACCTGATTGGCTCCGCTGACGTCGCCCGCCGCCAAGATGTTTTCATCAGCCTTGAGACTGATGTTGGCAATACCACCCAGGTTGACGAAAGCCTGGTGACCCGGAAAAAGGAGAAGATCGGCCAAAGGGGCGATCGGAGCACCCTGCCCACCGGCGGCCAGGTCGGAAGCTCGTAACTCACTCACCGTAGGGAGACCGGAAAAATAGGCAATCTGTGCCCCGTCTCCCAATTGGGTGGTGAAACCTTTCTCCGGGGCATGGAAAAGAGTATGGCCGTGGCTGCCCAACAATTCAGCTTCGTGCCCACTGGTCTTGCACCAGCGGGCTACTGCCCGACCGAAATACTTGCCCAGATCGGCGTGTAATCGCCAGAGCTCGCGACCAGGCAAGTGGATGGCCAGCCGAAGCCTTGCCTTCCACGGTTGAGGGTAGGGTAGGGTAGTGCCGGCTACAATCTCCCATTCATCCAGTTTGTAAGCTGGATCGTCCTGGTACTTGAAACGGCACAGCGCCAGGTCCAGTCCATCCATAGAACTGCCCGACATCAGGCCAATAACCATTTTTTCCCGCGAAGCCACGGGCACTAGAGGCTCTTGTTAAATGTCATGCTGTGCTTGGCTACGGCCTCGATTTCTTCGGGGGATAAAATCTCGCCAAAGGCAGTCATCACACCCTTTTCGCCCTGTTTGCCGTTTGTGATGATCGCTACCCTTTCCTCAAGGGAAATATCCACTTCCTGCAGGTTAGCGGCACCGTTGAGGCCTTGGTTGCCGTTCAGTCCATGACAGGCCATACAGCGGATTTTCCAGATTTTTTTAGCATCTATATCCGTCGTGTTGGCAGCCATTTTGCTGGGGGGATTCGCCTTGGATTCGCCGCCCGCTGACTCGCCGCCACAGGCTACGATGACGCTGGCGATAAATAGAAGTACAAATAGTTTTTTCATTGTTGGGTAGTTAGTCTTGTTATTGTAATTAAAGGATTGGCGGGGCTTTAGGTTCTTGTAAAGGCCCGGAAGATAGCAGTTTTTGTCACTTAAGCTTTCGGCATTGCTACTTTGAAGTCATAAAACTGCTAGGATCGAGACACTAGATTTCAGACTTGTAATTCTCGTGCTGGGCGTTGAGGTAAAACCCTAGTGTATCATACTTTATTCTAGTGGCTTTTGTTGGTTAGCAAAGTAGCAATGTCAGTGGCTGGCCCGCTATTCTTTTCTCAGTCGCTCTAACCTTAACTCGTACTGGTATTTGGGCGTTTCCCGATAGAGTTGTTCATAGAGGGCGCGGGCCTCATTACGGGAGTTTATGTCTTCTGGGTCGATCAAGAAAAGTTCGTAGCGAGCTGCGGCTTGCTGTTCCGCGCTGATCTCGAGGGTGGCCAGTAATTCGAAAAGGACATCCTTGGCTGCTTTGGTCTGTCCGTCCTTCTGGAGACCCAAGGCCTGAAGCAGGCGTACGTCAACCAGAAGATCCGGGTTGCCGAGTTCTTTGGCAATGGAAACGGCTTGGTCGATGGTGGTCTTCAGCTCTTCTCTGCGTTCGGTCAGGTTAAGGAGGACGAGGCCTTTTTCCATGGTGCTGGAGCCCAGGACCAGCCGGTTATCGGACTCTTTGGCGATGGCAATGGCTTCGTTATAGTATTCCAGGGATTTTTCAAATTCCTCCTGCCAGTAATAGAGATCACCCAGGGTATTAATGGCCTTGGCGACGCCCTTGCGGTAGCCCAGGTCTTTACTGATGGTCAGGGAACGGTCCAGGTGAGGGATGGCCTTATCGAACTGGCCCATGATGCTGTAGAGTTCGCCCAAAAGCCCTTCGGCGATAGAGATGCCTTGCCAATCGCCCAGTTCCTCGCAAATTTCGAGGTCGACGATCAGCATTTCCATGGCTTCGTCGTACTGCCCCTGCTTTTGTAGAACGGTACCCAGGCAACCCGTGCCGATGGCCAGCAGTTGCTTATTACTTAGCTGCTCGGCCAATTGCAGACCAGTTTCATAATTCTTTTTTGCCGCGTCATAATCACCGCTTTCGAAATAGACGATGCCCAGGTTGGTATGCAGTCCCGCCAGGCCGAGAGTATCGTTATTTTTTTGGTGCAGTGGAATTTGTTCTTCAATCAGTTTGATGCCCTCCTCGTACTGCCCGCGATTCATGTAGGTGAGACCCAGAAAACTGACCGTCTGGGCGCTGCCGGCCGTACCCATCTGGTTGAAGCCGGAATCGAGTGAGCGACGGTAATAGGATTCGGCTTCGTCGTACTTTGCCCGGCGAAAGAAGAGGTTGCCCAGGTGACTGTAAACCTTGGCGATACCCAATACATCATCAATGGACTCGAAGAGACTGGCGGCTACCTGTAGATATTGCATGGCCTCGTCGTAGCGGCCACGCAAGGTCAGCAGGTTACCTAAATGGTCGTTTGCCTTGCCGAGTAGAATGATATCGCGGCTTTGCTTCGCGGTCTTGCGGGCTCGCTCGAAGGTTTGCTGGGCATCTTCCCAGTCGCCGATGATCTCCTGCACTTTACCTTTACGCAGGTAGATGCGAGTGATGGTATCGCTTTCTTCGGCTTCCAGCTTGTTGAGCAGGCGGTCGTAGAATTCCAGGGCTTGCTGGTTCTGGTAGTTGTCTGCGGCGTAATCGGCGGCTTTCAGGAGGTACTCAATGGTCCGGTCGTCGTTGCCGGCTTGCTCATAGTGGAAGGCCAGGTCGACGTAACGTTCTTCAATGCTCTCCCGGTAAAGCCGGCCGATAGCTTCTGCGATCTGGGCGTGCAGCTTTTGTAGTCTGGTATTGAGCTGCATATTGTAGGCCGCTTCCCGCATCAGGCTGTGGCGGAAAATGTAGCGCAGCTCATTCATCGCGCTCCATATCTGGCCTTTTTCAGCCTGAGCAATCTGGTCACGCAGCAGCTGGTGGGATTTTTCCCGGTCGGCTCCGGGGCTGGTTTCTCCGGCCATTACCTCGGTGAGAACGGAGATGTCGAATTCACGACCAATGACGGCAGCGGCCTTCACCGTATCCCTCACCATATCCGATAGTCGGTCGATGCGGGCTGTCAGGATGGTATTGATACTATTGGAGAGCTTAATGCTTTTGTCACGCAAATTCCATTGCCCCTCGTCCTGGATCAGGAGATTGTTTTCCTGGAAGTATTCGAGTAGTTGTTCGACGTAAAAGGGGTTGCTGTTGGCGGATCTTTGCAGGACCTCTAAAAATTCCTGGTGAATACTACCGCCCAGGCTGCGTTCGGCAAACATCTCGATATCCTGAGGAGAAAGACCACCCAGTTCGACGCTCAGCTTTCGGATCCTCGTCTGTTTGATTTGCTCTTCCTTCAATAATTCGATCTTGCCACCGTCGTCAAAGTAACGGGCTGTACAGAGCAGAACGATCGGTCGCTGGCGAATCTTTCGATTGAGCTGACGAACCAGGGCGCGACTATCGTCGTCGATCCAGTGAATATCTTCGAGTTCGATGACCAAAGGGCGGTCCTGTGCTTCGGCCAGAAAAAGGTTGGTGATTGCGCTGATGGTATTCTGGTAGCGGCCACGGGCATCCAACTGTTCCCAGATGCTGCTTTCGGTGCTACGCAGACCCAGCAGACCGGCTAAAATTGGCGTTGTTCTTTTTAGTTCCTTTAAAATATTGGAAATCTGTGGAGACTGAAAGTGAGCCAGACGATCGATTAATCGGTCGATCTTGTCATCAAAATTCTGGCGATTCTGGCGGGCGTTTCGCTCGGGAGATTGACCAAAATAATGTCGTAAAAAGTAGATAAAGGGATTGAAGGACTTGCGCAATATCTGGTCGCAGGGGCAAAGGTGCCAACCAAGTTCATGGCGTTCGGCCAGTTTGCGTTGTAGTTCGTGGGTCAGGCGGCTCTTGCCGATGCCGGCTTCCCCGTAGACGTAAGCAATACCCGGTTGTTTTTTACGGATGCTCTGATCGATGAATTCAACGAGGTCTTTGGTTTCTTTTTCCCGGGCGATCATGGGACCGCTGTAATCCGGCTTGCCGCTGCCTTGTTGTCGGCCTTCAAGAGAGAAAGTCGCTACGGGCTGGCTGATTCCTTTGTACTTGGTCTTGCCTTTGGGCATAAAGCGGAATAAAGGGCAGTTGGCCAGCTCGGCATCTACCTTGAGTTCCTGCCAGTCGGCGTTGGTCATAATACGGGCCGCCAGGTTAACACGGTTACCCACACAGGCGTATTGACAGCGCTCTTCTCCGCCTACGATACCGGTAAAGGCCGTACCCATCGTCATGCCAATACGATATTGTATTTGCGGATACTGATTGTTGAGCTCAGCGAAAGTAGCCTGTAGAGTGGCGCCGAATTCCAGGGCACGGATCACGCTGTTCTCAAAACTGACGGGCGCGCCGAAGAAGATGGTCATCAGTCCTCCCTTGTCACCAAAGTCGATTTCTTTGAAATAGCCACCAAAATTGAGGCTCTCCCGGAGGACGATCTCGGCAAATGCCGACATCTCTTCCTGATTAGAAATATTGCGAAAGCCGAGAAAAACCGAGATTACGCTACGGAACTCTCCGCTCTGCTGCTGACGAATCAGGGTCTCGGGTAGAAACTGAGCCGCTACCTCACTAGTGGTTGGCTGAACTTTGGTAGGAGCAACTTTAGCGGCATCTCCGCTGATGCGACCAACTACCCGAAAAACCCGGGGACTGATTTCCTCCAGGGTTATAGGGCGGCCATCGAGCATGGTGGCGGTCAATTCGTCGATGACGATGTCCTGATCGGAAGCGGAACTCTGGCAATCGGCGGAACGGTCAATTGCCTCTCCCCGGAAGTAAAAGGCTTTCAATTCCGATCCTACGATACCGTACTCCACGGTACCGTAAGCCAGTCCGGCTTTAAGGCCAATGGTGTATTGCCCACCGAAGCGCTTGTCATTATCGCGAAAGATGTGCCGGGCCTCGGCGGCGGTACTGAGCAGATGCATGGCGTGCATCTGGTCGGCTGGCAGCTGAAAAACGGCCGTGAAAGCATCTCCGGCGAAATACGGAATGAAACCTCCCCGGCGGTAAACCAGGGCTACCAGCGGTTCAAAAATTTCGTTAAGGATGACCGACATCTTTTCTGCGCCCTCGGTACCCTCACGCATCAGGTCTTCGGTGAGGCGGGTAAAGCCGGAAAGATCTACGTTCAGGGCAAAAGCCTGGTAACTGCCGTGGGTGTCACCCGCCAGCAGGCGTTCCTGAATATAGGCCGGAATAAGATGTTGCATAAGCTAAGCAGGGCCGGTTTATTTTGCCGGGCCGTAATGGTAAAGATAAGGTGCCACGAGCGTTCGGACCGAACTCCGCCAAGTTTCTGATGAAACCGTCACGAATATCGTTTCCATAACTAACAGTTTCAACTGTTCGAGAGATACACTGCTACCTTGTTAGCCAAAGTAACAATCGGCCAACTAACGTAGAAAAATGATCGATGAACGGTAAGGTGGGTTGGTCGTAAATAGCGATCGGCCAATTATCTGCGATAATTGACCGATCAAATCTCTAGGTATAAGATAGCTTGTTCTAAAATCCAATCCAGACAGTTGTTGTAACAAGTTCAAAAATCTAACTGGGAATGACCTGGGTAATAGTGGTTTGTAGTAAGGTGTTGTAAAGGGGTGAGAATGGATTAAGCAACCTTATCCCGATTAAAAGTGGGCGCGTCCGTCGAGGAAGGAAGAAGCCAGGGCCAATCCACCACCTAAAACAAACGATCCAGTGATAATACCAAGGATAAGCATATATGAAGAATTTAACAGGTTCAAAAAACGGTTTCAATCATATGCTCATGGGATACACAATGTGAAAAAAAAAAATTGCTTCTCCAAATCAATTTGTCCGCAAGCTGGCATTTAACCATTTTTTCATCTTAGAGTAATCTGCTTTACCTTCGCGGCGTGCAACGAATGATCTTGTTATTACTGGTTTTCGCCCTATTGTCGGCCTGTGGCGGTGGGGAAGAAAAGGTGGACTACCGCCTGACCAGCAAAGAACGCCGCAAAGTAGATACGCTGGTGGCAGCCGAGGTGAGGGTGCTACGTCCGCTGATGGACAGTCTCTGTGACGCCAATTTCGCAGAAATGGTGGACGCGGCTACCGATAGTATCGTTCAGCTAAGGCTGGAAGAAGAACTGCGCTTACGCAACCGGATTCCCTTAAATCAATAAGCCATGCGCCTGGGAGGGACCATACTGACGTTATTACTGCTACCATTGCTGTGGTTGGGTTGCGGAGAGCGGGAAGACGATAAAACCGCCGCCGCCAGAATCATCACAGAAAAGATGAACCGACGGGTGGCCGGGTTCCGCAGCAATTTCCACAACGATTGCCAGGAAAAAGTGCTGGAAGCGGCCCGCGCCCGCGCCGATTCCTTGTTGCGTGAGCGGGCTCGCCGACTGACGCTACTGGCCGGCCGGCCTCCCAAGCCCCGCCGCCCAGGTGCCCCGGCGGAGAAACAGCTGAGCCGGGAACTACCGTTGCGGCCACTGTTTCCCTTTGAAATTCGCTTCGATACGCTGCTGCGGGATAGTCTGTTGCGGGATAGCCTGCGGTTAGACAGTCTGCAAATGCTCGAAATCGATAGCCTGAACGGTACGACTCAATAGAACCGTATGGCTAGCAATCATCCTTCGCCCCGTCGATTCACTTTCGCCAGCCCGTGGTTCTACCGGCTGGGACTGGGTGTGATGCTGATCCTGCTCATTATGGCGGCGCTATTCTGGCGTGAAAGGACGTGGTTTATCGACGTAGCATTTCAGACCTTTCTGATGATCAAGGATGGCACTACTCAGGTGATGGTCTACCGCTTTGGCGCAGCCACCGTTCAGAGTTTGCCCTTGTTAGGCATTAAGATGGGATTGTCGCTGGCAACGATCAGCTGGCTGTACTCGGTCAGTTTTCACCTTCATTTTCTGGCTTTCTTTCTGCTAGCGGGCAGGTTATTCGAACGCCGTGACGTGGCCCTGGGCATTGCCGTCCTCTATACTGCTTTTACCTACGATGGTTTTTACTGGCAGACCAGCGAGTTGCAACAGGGGCTGGGCTTTTTGATGGTTAGTTGGGCAGCCCTGCTGCGTTATCCCGGATTGACCAAATGGTGGCATTACCCTTTATGGGGGAGCACGCTGATCGCCCTGGCTTTCTATCACCCCCTGGTTTTTATGCCCTTTTATCTCATGCTGATCTGGCTATGGTGGAAACCGGGTTTTAAGCTTGAAGGGCGTAAAACTTTGCTTGTCTTGGGTGGACTCATGTTCGTGATTTTGTTCATCAAGCAAATCTGGTTCCAGAATTGGTACGATGCCCAAAAAACGGCACAATTCATGGGCCACCTCACCGAAGATTTCCCCAACTATTTCAGCTATCCGACTTACGGACTTTTCCTGCGTGATCTGGCTACCCATTGGTGGGGATACGGCTTATTGCTGTTGCTGGTCAGCGGCTGGTTGTTGCGTAAAAAACAGTTTTGGGGTACGGCATTGCTCTGGCTGGCGACAATGGGGTTCATGCTGCTGAACGCCATCGGCGACCCGGCGGCCGAACACCGCTTCTATGCCGAGGTGAATTATTATCCTTTGCTGGCTTTTCTACTGGTGCCTTTGATTGTGGAAGTTTTTCCCTTGTGGAGAAAGGGTGTTGGCTATCAAAGTAGCAATGCTGGTTGGTTAAACCTTGCCTTGATCTTCTGGGCGATCTTCTTCACTGCTCGTCTCGGTCTGATTGCCTGGAACAGCGAAGATTATTCGGCCCGTGTCGATTATCTCCGTGAACTCAGCGCCGCCGCCACCGATCAAAGGCAAGTAATTGATCCCGGCACCCTCAATCAGGAGCTACTTAAAATGGACTGGGGCTTGCCCTACGAAACACTGATCCAGTCGGCCACTGAAACTGACCGCCCCGTCACTTTACTTCCCCTCTCCGATCCGGCGACAAAAGCAGACCAACTCGCCTCGGATACTCTTTTCGTTACTCCCTGGACCGAGTTTCCGTTAAGACAGGTAAACGAGCGAGGTTACTGGAGGTTGCCGGCTGTTCCTTACGCAACTCCACCGGAGTAAATTCCGTTATCTTTGGTGAAAGCGATGATTTATGGAACAGCCCGCCAAAAAATGGATCAGCCCCAAAGAATATCAGGAGGTTGAAGCCAACTCCCAGGAAAAGATTGAATACTTCAACGGCAATCTGCGCATGATGGCGGGTGGGACGTTTGAGCATTCAGTATTGTGTATGGATGTTTCCGCAATGCTTTTTAATGGACTTAAGGGGAAATCTTGCATGACTTTCAATTCCGAAATGAAAATTGAAATTGCCCAGGAAAACACCTATGTCTACCCGGATGCCTCGGTAGTTTGTGGTGAAGTAGAACATTCGGAAGAGATTACCGGAGCAATCGGCAATCCTACGTTGATCGTTGAAGTCATTTCAAGTTCTTCGAAGAATAGTGATCGCGGTCCCAAGTTTCACCGCTATCGCAAGCTCCCTTCGCTGCAGAATTATCTGCTGATCTATCAGGATAAATTCGCTGTAGAGTCCAGCTACCGTCATCCGGACAGTGATCTCTGGCGGATCGACGATCACGAGGGCCTCGACGCTGAATTCACCATCCAGTCCCTTGATCTGACGATCAAACTAAGCGACCTCTACGCCAACGTCAAGGACCGCATTGATAAGATGGACCCACCCAAGCACCCCGGCTTGTATCTGGTGGAAGAACTGGTAGCTAAATACGGCGGTAAAGATTGAATCCGCAATCCTTACCTTTGCCCACCGAGCCCATCCTGGCTTGGTAAAGCAACAGTATGAGTATTAGTGTCGGCATCTTTTTCGGTGGCCCCTCCCGCGAACGTGAGATTTCTTTCGCTGGCGGCCGCACCGTTTACGATAACCTGAACAAACGCCTCTTCGAGGCCGTCCCGATTTTCGTGGACAGCTACCGCAACTGGTACCTCCTCGATTGGGAATATCTGTACAAAGGCAGTATCCGCGATTTCTTTCCGCCGGTCAGCGAATTGCCGGACTCTCCCAATGGCTTCCAGGTTTACCAGGAGAGTCTGCTCCCCCAGTCGGAAATGGACTTCGAGCGACTGGCCAAATCCGTCGGCCGCCGGATCCGTAAATTTGAACTAAATGAGATCATCGACGTAGCCTTCCTGGCTCTGCACGGGATCTACGGGGAAGATGGCGTTCTGCAAAGCGAGCTGGATCGTCTGGGTTTACCCTACACCGGCAGTGGAGTGGAAGCCAGCCGTATCGGGATAGATAAGGCCCTGCAGAAGGAGCTGATGGGCAAGTTGGATTTTGCAACTCCTCCCATCGAAGTGGTCACCCGCGAAGCTTACCTGAATGGGGACCTCAACGACCTCTACGCTCTGGCCGTAGCAAAGATCGGTTGGCCGCTGGTCATCCGCCCGGCTAATCAGGGCAGTAGCATTGGTGTATCCATCATTAGCGAGGATGCCGGTATGGAGGGTTTCGAAACCGCCATGAACCGCGCCTTTTTCCGGGAGGTGATCTTACTATCGGAATGGGCAGCTCGCAGCAGTTTTGATCGCCTCGAATACGTACGTTTTCTCAGTGACATCCGGGATGGATTGGGTTACCCCCTCGACGCTACCCACGGCGATCATCGCCTCACCATATACCATCCCGAAGAATTGCTCCGTTACCTGGACAGCAAGTCTCAGACCGACCCCGGCGGCCTTGTCATTCTGGAAGCCCACGAAAACGAAAGCCGGGTTATTCTGGAAGGGTTTATTGATGGGAAGGAATTCAGCACCATCGTACTGCGAACGCCCGATGGTGGCTGCGTGGCCCTACCCCCTACCGAGATTGTCAAAGGCTCCGAGGTTTTCGATTACCGTAGCAAGTATTTGCCGGGCCTCAGCCGCAAGATCACGCCGATTGACCTGCCGAACGATCGCATTGAGGCGATTCGCCGGGAAACCGAACGGCTGTTCACCGAATTGGGTTTCGCCACCTACGCCCGCATTGACGGTTTTCATACGGCGGCCGGTGAAATCTTCCTCAACGACCCGAATACTACCTCCGGGATGCTGCCGTCTTCCTTCTTTTTTCACCAGGCAGCGGAGATCGGACTTAATCCCAGTCAGTTCCTGACCTATATTTTACGAGCTTCGCTCCAGGAGCGATTAGCGGAGGGTAACGAATTTGCCGGGGAACTCATGCAGCAACTCGACGGGGCGGTAAAGGCATTACGAGCCGCAGCGGATGATCGCATCAAAGTAGCCGTCTTACTGGGTGGCACCAGTTTCGAGCGCCACATCAGCGTAGAGAGTGGTCGCAACGTATTTGAGAAGTTGGCCAGCAGTGATAAGTACACGCCGATCCCGGTTTTTCTGACTGGTTTGGCTGATAACTCCGAGGGACTGGCGACGACCACCGCAGCTAAAGTAGCCGTGGCGGATGGTAAGGCTGGCAGTTCCAGTGCTTACGAACTTCACCAGCTCCCCATCAATCTGCTGCTGAAGGACAACGCCGACGACATTCGGGAGAAAGTCTTGCAATTCAAAGACCACCCCGTACTGGCGGGTATCCGCAGAGAGTGTAAACCGATCACGGCCATTTACGCCGACCCGAACGTGGTTTTCTCACCGCAAGAAACCAATTGGGACCGCCTGTCCAAAGAGGTGGACGAAGTATTCATTGCCCTGCACGGGCGGCCGGGAGAGGATGGTCAGGTACAAATGCAACTGGATGCCCGGGGGATTCCCTACAACGGCTCCGGGGTGAAGAGTTCCAGCCGGACGATCAACAAGTACAAGACCCTGCAAACGCTGAAGGAGGCCGGCCTGCCCGTTGCCGATCAACTGCTAATGGAGAAGGCCGGTTTTCTGTCTGACGAGGAAAAATTCTACGAAACGGTGGAAGGTAGACTCGGATACCCTTTTATCGCCAAACCGGTGGATGACGGTTGCAGTTCGGCGGTCATGCTCATTAGGGGGCGGGATGAATTACACGCCTATTGCCGCCTGATCTTTTTAGTTGATGACCTGGATGAGGCTGCGGCCCGCCGGGAACTAAAGTTGAAAGCCAAGGAGGAATTTCCGGTCAAGACCCAGGTTCTTTTCGAAGAACTCATCGAAGCTAAAGGTGCCGAAAAATTTCTGGAGATCACTGGTGGCCTGGTCACTCATTTTGGAAGCCCGCCGCCTCCGGTCCTTGGGAAAGAACATTGCTACATTGATAGTCAAAATGGCGACTATTATTACGAACTTTTCGAGCCCAGTGAAGCCCTGGCCAGTGGTGCTATCCTGAGTCTGGAAGAGAAGTTCCTTGCGGGCGAAGGACAGAACCTGACCCCCGCCCGACTGTACACGGATCGCTTCAGCTACGATGAAATCGCCCCGAAAGTAAAAGCAGACCTCTGCCGGGCCGCACAATTGATGGGGGTGACCGGTTATTGCCGTATCGATGCCTTCGTGCGTATTTACGCCGATGGGCGGGTGGAAACACTCGTGATCGAGATCAATAGTCTGCCCGGCATTACCCCGGCTACGGCTATTTTTCACCAGGCAGCCATTGCTGGTTATCAGCCCTATGGTTTCATCGACCAGTTGCTGACCTTCGGCCGCCGGCGCGAAGAACGCCGCTCCGGAACAACCCCTACTCTTTCTCCCGCCCGTGATCATACGGACGTACGCCAAAAAACCGTTATAGCTTCCACGATGACGAATGAACCAACCCAATATTCCGAAACCGACCTGGAAACCGAACCGGCTTATCAGGAAACGGAATACGTCGATCAGCCTGACAGTAAATTTACGGACGATCAGCCCAACTGGAAACGGTATCTGCTGGCCACTAAAGATTTCGTACTCAATAGTTATTTCTGGCGCAACCTCGGCGTATTGGTGCTGGGGCTGATTGTTGGATTTATGCTTTTGCGGGCTTTTTTACCTCTTTATACCAACCATGGGGAAGGTATTGAACTCCCTGATTTCGTAGACATCAGCATCGACGAAGCACATAAAATTGCTGACGCCAAAGACTTGACGATCAAAGTTATCGAGGGGCCCTTCGATCCATTTCGGGAGCCGGGGCTGGTCGTCCAGCAAACACCACGCGCCGGGAGTCTGGTGAAGAGCAACCGCTCGATTTACCTGACGACCCTGAGCAGCGAGGCTCCGCAGGTATCTTTGCCGCCGCTGGTAGGTAATTATGACTACGAGCAGTACACCCGCAAACTGGACGCTTTGAAAATTCAGTACGTCGTTAGCGACCAGGTTTACGACCCCAAACAGGAAGAAAACACCATTCTCCATTTCTTCTTTGAAGATGAAAAGATTACCGACGAAGATTTGCGCCGTGGCGTTAAGGTTCCCCAAGGAGCCAAATTGAACTTCGTTGTCACTGTACGTCAGACCGGAGAAGTTAAAGTTCCGAATATTGTCTGCCGCAGGTACAGTGAGGCCGTTTTCATTGTCAGCGGTACCAGCCTTGTCATCGGTGAAGTAGAAGGCTACATGGCCAATGACGTTACCCGCCGTGACGATGCCTATATCTACAAAACCGAACCGGCCGCCGGCCGCATGCTGGACGTCAGTTCACCGATCAAGGTGTTTTTGGCTAAAGACCGCCCTTCAGACTGTAATTAATAGTGGTCTTGTGGTCATACGGTCTTACGAACCCGTAAGACCGTATGACCACAAGACTGTAAGACTGTATTCCCCATGAAACAAATAGCTCTACTACTAAGCCTTTCACTATTTACACTTACTTCCCTGTGTGCCCAGGAAATCGTGCCCCTCGGAGGCTACGATTTTTTGAACGTCAAACCTAAAGGGCAACCTGCCGGTCAGGCAAAAATGAACTGTGATAATTTATTGCCGGATGGCTTTTTACAAGTAACGGCGGAAGATAGTCTGGACATCACGATCAACGTAGATACTAATGGTTTCGAGGTCGGAAGTGCCTATACTTGCCTGAACTGTGATGACCTGGAATTCGGTGAATTGGAAAGTACGGATGCGGGCTTTACCTATACCGCTAACGCCGACGTTGAACAGGGACTGGATACCCTCGAACTAGCTTTTTGTAATCCGGATGGAGATGATTGTTCCGTCGTGCAAACCGTGATCGTAGTAGCCCAGCGGGCTTCCCGGACTTTTACCTTTTCCGCCGAGACCTTGAGCCCCCAGGAAAGAATCGACATCGAGGTGCCCCTGGACGAGTTACCGGAGGGCGTGGCCTGTCGCTTTTTTGCCGATTGTGAAGATGGTTACCTTGGCAACGAACAATCGGTTTACTTTTTACGCGACATCATGGTCAATAATGACTTTGCCTACGTAGCGGCTCGTTACGGTGGAGTAGACCAGGTTTGCCTGCAAGTGTGTAACGATCTGGCGCTTTGTGACGAGTACATCTACGAATTCGAGGTAGTGCGTCCCAACATCGACCTTCCGTTTTTCGATGATTTTTCCAACGAGGGTAACCGCCCCCGGCTCGAACTTTGGCAAAATCAGGACGTATTGGTCAACCGGACCTTAGCCGTACTGCCTCCTTCCATCGGCGTGGCTACTTTCGATGGCATCGGGCCACGCGGCTTTGCCTATCCGTTAGACGGTACGGTTACCGGCCCCCGTGACTTCCTAACTTCCGCCCCGATCAATATGGGCGGAGAAAGTAATCTGGCAATCACCTTTTACGCCCAGTTACGTGGCCTGGGGGACCGCCCGGAGATCAATGATTCCCTGCGGCTGGAGTTCCTGCGCCAGGATGGCGAGTGGCAGAACGTTTGGTCGACCCGGGGTATCAGCACCGGCTTTGGTAATTGTGTGGATACGGCATTTACTTTCTACCAAGTAGACATTGGCAACCAATTTTACTACGATGGTTTTCAGTTTCGCTTCTCTAATTTGAGCAGCCAGACCGGAGCGGTAGATACCTGGCATTTGGACTATGTGAAAGTCGAAGGTGCTAACCAAATGGGGTTGAACGACATTGCATTCGTTGCTCCGCCTCCATCTATTCTAGCTGAATACACGGCCTTGCCCTACCGGCAACTACTGGCGGCTGGGCAGGGCATATTGCGTACTTCCTTCGAAGCAAGTTTCTGGAACCACGCGCTTCCCGCCCAGACTATTCCGATCTCCGCTGCTGATTACCGGATTGAGGAGTTGGGAACGATGGAAGTATTGTTGGAACCTAATGGATTCGACATTGGGAGCTTAGCGCCGGGATTGACCGCTTTTACCAATAATGAGCCTGATGACGGTCTCTTTAACGATTACTTGGAAGCATTGGAAGATTTTGACGAAGATGGAGAGTATGTGGTTGCTACCACTTATGATCTTGGTGGCGTAACTTTTACCGAAGAAACCGACCCCGGCTTCGTTGAATCGGTAAATGCTAATAATTTTACCACTACCACCACCGTCTTCGCCGATGCCTACGCCTACGACGACGGCAGTTCCGAACTGGCCCTGGCCGCTCAGTCCGGTGGTCAGACCATTGTGCAGCGCTACGAAGCGTTTACCGACGAAGTCTTGCGGGGTGTCAGCATTCGTTTGCCCCGCTCCGTTAACGACGTAAGTAACCTGACCATCGACCTCGTCGTCTTTTTGGGCGACCTCGAAGACGGCGGCTCCCCTGACTTGAGCATGACCGTCAGTCCGATCTACGCCGAAGCGTTCTACTCGGACAGTCTCGAAGGTTTCACTTCCTATGCTTTCCCCGATAGTCTGGATATCCCCCAGGGCGACTTCTACGTCGGCTGGCGGCAGAACGGCACCTGCTCAGGCTCTACCTGTGTGCCCGTGGGAATGGACCGCAATAATAACGTCGAAGGTGTCCGCTTCTTCCGTAATAGCGGCGATTGGAACCCCTTGGAAGGATGTTCCCTTGGCGCGTTAATGATCCGACCATTGGTGGGCAACAGCCAGGTGCCCGTCACCTCGACCACGGAATTTAACCGTGATGAATTCGTCACCGTTTATCCCAACCCGGCTAACGAGCGCGTTTTCCTGACCACCCGCAACGACATCGAACTGACCCGTTTAAACTGGACCTTGTACAGCCTCACCGGCAGTCAGCTGGCTCGTGGTACGGCTGATAGTCAAGGCATCGACCTGAGCAATTACGCCGCGGGAACTTACTTCCTAAGGGTCGTTGATTCGACTAACGGCAAGATCAGTCGTCACAAACTGGTTGTGCAGTAGCGCGAATATATTTGAACTAACAAAGTAGCAATGTCGTTGTCTACCGGCGGCGATCTTGCTTCGCCGATAACCCTCGCAAAAAGTCAGATATGAATATCGATACTCAGCAATTGAAAGACCGCCAGAGCGCCGGTGAAGATAACTTCGTACTCCTGGACGTCCGGGAATCCTACGAGCGCGATGAATTTAATATTGGCGGTATTCACGTTCCCCTGGGTGAACTGGGTGCTTCTATGGAGAAACTGGCTCCTCACCGCGACGCCGAACTAATTGTTTACTGCCGTAGTGGCAAACGATCAGCGATGGCCCAGTCGCTTTTACAGCAATCCGGCTTTAAGAATGTAAAGAATCTGGAAGGCGGTATGTTGGCTTACCAAGGGTAAGCTTACTCACCCCGCTTCACGAAATTATCGTAGCCTTTTTGCCGTACTTCGGCACTGAGGTCATTGGCGGTAGCCGCGCTGCTACTGCTCCCTGCCACCGCTACGGCAAATGCCCCCCGGTTGGTGTATCCGAGATAGGCATCTGAAAAACCATCATTTTTAAGCTCACGTACTCGTTGCTGAGCATAAATTTTCTGGCGGAAACTACCGGCGATAACGTGGTATTCACCACTGCGGACGTCGCGAGGCTTGGTTTCCGTCGCCGTCGTGGTATTTGTCGTAGGGCGCGTGGGCGTTTGTACGGTGGTCGTAGTGCTGGGGCCCTCACGATCGTCGTAATATTTATCTTCGTTGTCTTCCGAGACTTTACCGACACTACCGTCCTGATAGTAATCATTTAGTTCGTCAGCGTCTTCGGGGGTGTTAGAGACATTGGCGGGCCGATCGTTGTCGTCCAGATTTGTAGCGGCACCGAGATCTTTGGTATCTTCTGCGGTCCGGCCACCCTGGTAACGTTCCGGGTCCAAAACGATCTCGGATTGAGCACCCCGTTCAGCCGTCTGTTCGGCCGGGCTGAAGACCTGGGAAAGAATATAGGCCAGTGCAATCAGGCACAAAATGAGGATAACGGGAACGAGTAGGTCGAGCTTGAGCATTTATGAGGGTTTGGTAAGTAGATTCGTGAACGTCTGCGAAAGTTAAAGAATTTAAATTAACACGTAGCCTGCCAATAAATTGAATCCGTAAATCATTTAGAAGTTCGATTGTTTAATTCGTCGGCCGGATCGAACCAATAATACGATCAGTCGACTAAATTCTCCTTATCGACGCATTCTACTTTTTTTGTCAAACGAATGCATTTTTGGAAAGTGTTTTGAGCGTCTTCGGCCAGTGGTTGAAGACGCTTTTTCTTTCCCGAGTGCTACAAGTCGTCAACGGGCGGTCTGGGACCCGCAGACAATTGTTCAATACGGTCCAGAAGGTTGAGAATGATGTGAATTCCCGCCGGGTTTACCCCTAATTCCTCGTAAATCCGGAGCGCTTTTTCCAGTCGCGGCAGGTCGCTGGCCTTTATCGTGGTGACGTCTTCAGCAACATTGCTACTTTGGCAGACCCCACATTCGATCAGCTCCACGATCAAGGTCTCCTCACAGCGGTGAAAGCTGCTGATTTGCCGGATGGTCAGGTATTCGGTGGCCATTGGAATGATTATTTGCGCAGTTTTGCGAGTTCTTCAAATAGTTCTTTTTCGCGATCACTAAGCTCGGTGGGTAGCTTGGCCTGGAGTTCCAGGTACAGGTTTCCTTTTTTATCGCTTTTGTAGACGGGTAATCCCTTCCCCTTGAGCCGCATTTTGTCTCCGTTGGCCGTTTCGGCGGGGATGGTGACCACTACTTCTCCGGAAGGAGTAATCACTGATAATTTTCCACCCAGTAGCAGGGTATAAAGATCGACGGGCAGAGTCTGGTACAGGTCAGCCCCTTCACGGCGGTAAATACTCGGTGTGTCTACCTGAAAGGTGATGTACAGATCGCCATTCGGCCCACCTCCCTGGCCGGGTCCACCCTGTCCCTTTAACCGTAAGGTCTGTCCGTCTTCCACCCCGGCGGGAATGGTCACCCGCAGTTGTTTGCCATTAATGGTCAGTACTTGTTTGTTGGATTTGAGGATGTCGTTGAAATTCAGCCGGAGCGTTGCGTTCAGGTCTTGACCGGAGAATGAAGCCCGCCGGCTGCGCTGGCCAAAACTACCGGCTCCGCCAAAAATATTCTGGAAGAAGTCGGAGTAGTCCGCTTCACCTCCATTCGTAGTGTAGGTGTATGACTGGCCGCCACCAAACGGATTGCCCCCCCCGGAGCCGGCGCCCCCACGCTGCCGTGCGGCTTCGTAGGCATCGGCGTTCTCCCAGTCTTTTCCGTACTTATCGTATTTCTTACGCTTTTCGGCGTCGGAAAGCACGGCGTAGGCCTCGTTGATCTGCTTGAACTTTTGTTCGGCCTGCGCATTATCGGGGTTTACGTCAGGATGGTACTTCCTGGCAAGTTTCCGGAAAGCTTTTTTTATTGCTTTTTCGTCGGCGGAGCGCTCTACGCCCAGCGTCTTATAATAGTCGATAAAGGTTGTCATATCGGTTTTATTACGATTGGAGGTCAGAAAAAGTTTACTCCCACATAAACTCTTGCCCGTATAAGTACTAAACCATTCCCTCTCCCGCCCGTTCCACCCCTTATGACTAACTTTGCGTCAACAAACAAGACCATTCAATTGCCCAAGACCGAGGATCCAACTGCCGCCTCGCGCAAGCAGGACCACATCGAACTGGCTTTCCGATCTCAGATGTTGAGCGGGGAATTAGACCAGCGTTTCTATTACGAACCCTTGCTGGCCGCCCACCCGGAACCGGTAGGAACCTCTGTTTTTCCCTTTTTGGGTAAGGAACTTCGCTCTCCCCTTTGGGTGAGCAGCATGACTGGTGGTACCGAATTGGCATTGCGAATCAATGAGAACCTCGCCCGCGCCTGCGCTGAATTCGGCATGGGCATGGGATTAGGGAGTTGCCGTTCCCTGCTCTATGATGACGACCGCCTGGCAGACTTCAACGTGCGACCCGTTATGGGGGCATCCCTGCCTCTGTTCGGAAATCTCGGACTGGCGCAGGTAGCCACGCTCATCAATGACGGGATGCTTGATAAAATCACTGAACTGATCACTAAGCTCGACCTGGACGGGCTCATCGTACACGTCAATCCTTTTCAGGAATGGATGCAGCCCGAGGGAGATCATTTTACAGATTTACCACTGGACACCCTTAGCCAACTCATCGAAGCATTTCCGGAACTCGACCTCATTGTCAAGGAGGTAGGGCAGGGGATGGGCCCGGCCAGTTTGCGGGCACTGTTCAAACTGCCCCTGGCCGCCATCGACACGGCCAGCAGTGGTGGCACCAATTTCTCGAAACTGGAACTATTACGAAATGACCCGGTTCGCCAGGACAGCTTTATGCCCCTGGCCGCTATTGGCCACTCCGCCGAAGAGATGACCAATTTTATCAATGACATCATCAACGACCCCCAGTCTGAAATCAATTGCCACCAATTGATCATCAGTGGTGGTGTCCGCGATTTTCTCGATGGTTACTATCTCACCGAAAGAGTAGGATTGCCGGCCATCTATGGCCAGGCTTCGGCTTTGCTGCGCCACGCCCGGGGAGACTACGCCGAACTGCGCACTTTTATCGCCGCTCAAATGGATGGTCTGCAACTGGCCCGCCAGTTTTTGACGCTTAAATCTTAGTTCACCTTGTCCACTATGCCCCATCCGTCATTGATCAATGGCTTTAGTAAACTGACCAAGGCGCAGCAGCGCCGGCTCATTTACGATAGTATCGGTTCAGACCTGAATAACGAGCAGCTTTCCCAATTCGACGTTGCCTCCGAGCAGTTGCAGCAAACGATGGACAATTTCAGCGAAAACACCGTCGCTAACTTTCCGCTACCGTTTGGTGTAGCCCCCAACGTTTTAGTCAACGGACGTAATTACCTGGTACCAATGGTGATCGAGGAAAGCAGCGTGGTGGCAGCGGCCAGCAGCGCGGCCAAGTTCTGGTTCAGCCGCGGCGGGTTTCAGGCCGAAGTAGTGGCCGCTGAAAAGCTCGGCCAACTGCATTTTCGCTGGAATGGGAAACCGGAACGTCGGGCCGCTTTATTGCCCAGACTGGAGGCGCGTTTGCGTCAGTCCACTGCCCATCTCACCGAACGAATGGAAGCCCGCGGTGGAGGTGTGTTGGGCCTTACTTGGAAGCATCTGCCGGCCGTAGCACCGGATTATTATCAACTGCTGGTAAGCTTCAATACCCAGGACAGTATGGGGGCTAATTTCATCAACACTATCCTCGAAGAGTATGGCAACCAACTCACGAAGTGGATTGCTTGTAGTACCGACCTTAGTGACGACGAGCGGGAGGTGGAAATCATCATGGCCATCCTCAGTAATTATACACCGAACTGTATAGTCAGAGCGTGGGTTATGGCTGACATAGAAGCAATGCAGGTTGCAGGCAGTGGCATCGACGCCCACGAATTCAGCCGAAAATTTGAACTGGCGGTCAAGATCGCCACTGAAGATCCCTATCGGGCAGTTACCCACAATAAGGGAATCATGAATGGGGTGGATGCCGTTGTATTGGCTACAGGAAACGATTTTCGGGCCGTGGAAGCCAGCGTAAACGCTTACGCTGCCCGCGACGGACAATACCGCAGCCTGAGCCGTTGCGAAATCAGTACTGGACAGTTCCTTTTTGAACTGAGTTTGCCGCTGGCACTAGGCACGGTAGGCGGTTTGACCAAACTACACCCCCTGGCGAATTTCAGCCTCGACCTACTTGGCCGCCCCAAGGCGACGGAGTTGATGGAGATCGTAGCGGCTACCGGACTGGCTCAGAATTTCGCCGCTTTACGCAGCCTGGTCACTACGGGTATCCAGAAGGGGCACATGAAAATGCACCTGCAAAATATCCTCCAGTCGTTGGATGCCAACGAGTGTCAGCGCCGCGAAGCCGTTAGCCATTTTGCCGAGCGAACGGTTAGTCATCATGCCGTGAAAGCTTTTCTGAACGCCAGCAAAGAATGAGATTCAGAGCCAATGGCAAATTATTGTTGACCGGAGAATATTTCGTGCTGGATGGCGCCAAGGCACTGGCTGTACCGACCAGGTACGGGCAAGTTCTGGAAGTTAACCATCACCGGGGCATCAATGGGCTTTACTGGAGTAGCCATCGTCACGATGGTAACATCTGGCTCTACGCCAAACTGGATCCCCAAAGCGGGGGAACATTAATCGAACTGCAAAAAGGGGAACAAGCTGCCGCTGAACGACTTGAACGGATCATCCGGGCAGGGACTGAGTTGAATCACCGGGTACCTAAGTTATTGGATGCAAGAGCCGTAACCACCAAACTTGATTTTCCCAACGATTGGGGCCTGGGCAGCAGTTCTACCCTGATCTGGATGCTGGCCAAATGGTGGAAGGTCGACCCTTTTCAATTGCTGGCGAAGACCTTTGGAGGCTCAGGCTACGATCTGGCCTGCGCCGGTGCTGAAGGTGCCGTCGAATTCTGGCGCGATGCCGAGAAAACAGTTCATTGGAAACCATTCGGAATTCAGGCGGAGTGGGTAAATAATACTTACTTCGTCCATCTCAACCGCAAACAAAATTCTCGGGAAGGCATTAAGCGCTACCGGACTAAGGAAATGGATTATTCGATCGTTGCGGAACTGAACCATCTTAGTGAGTCTTTGCGGGAAGCTTTGCTACTCCGTCCCACCGAAAGTCAGGCCGGACAGGTTTTTCAACTAGAAAACTCTACCGAGTCCGCTTACCAAAACGCCAGGGAACTGTTGGAAAATCACGAGCAGATTGTCAGTCAATTCATCGAGTTACCTAAGGTCAAGGATCAGTACTTTGCGGACTTCGCCGGTACGGTCAAAAGCCTGGGAGCCTGGGGCGGCGACTTTGTCTGGGCCTTGCCGGATGAGCCAAGCAAAGCAAAAGAATATTTTCGGAAAAAGGGTTTTAAGACAGTTTTGAAATGGGAGGAGATGGTATTGAAACACTAAGGAGTTAAGCTCAAACTCTCACCTTAGGTTACTTTCTTAATCGATAAGCCAAAAAAGCTGAGTACCCCAGCCCCCGGTCACTTACCGCACTACCCATATTGAAGGTGCCCAGTGCTCCGATTCTTAGTTGATTGTCGCTATTTTTTGGGGAAATTACATAACCCGTTTGTAAGGCGATACTTTGGTTGATGTTGTAACTCAACCCACCCCAGTAACGGGCCGCTCTTTCGGCGATAATAGTGAAACGGGCTGAGGAAGGACTGTTGGCCGCAAAGTCCAGCCGTAACTGGGGCTTCAGAATGAAATCAGAGGCCTCGTGGTGGTAGCGGAGTACCAAGTTGCCGTGTAGGTCCTGGGGCAGACCGGCGAAGTCATCGCTATTCTCTTCAGTGAAATCGATGATCTGGCGAAAGGCCAACCCAAGGCTGCCAAAACTCTTACCTTCCGGCCCGGAAAGCGCACTGAGGTAGTAAACCCCAGCTCCGATTACCGGTGAAGTTGAGTTCATTTCACTACCGGCCGGAAAGAGTTGGTCGGTAGGATCGCTGCTGACAAGATTGCGTGGGTCAAAAGCCGTTTGCCGAAAGGCCGTAGATAATCCAATGGATAGCTGACCTCGCTTGCGCTGGCCAGAAAAACTTCTTTTCCCATTACCTATTTTGCGCCCGTAGCCACCTAAGTGGTAGGCGTAAGTGAGTCCGACGCTTCGTTGAGTGAAGGGAAGAAACTCATCAGACTCAACGAAAAGGCCGAGGCTGATCGGTTGATTTTTAATAGCTAACTGGCCGGCTGCGAAAAGGGTAGTAGGGGCGTCATTGAAACCGAGCCACTCACTGGTGATGCCGGCACTGATGGTCGTAATCCGATCTGCAGCGGTAATGGCTGGATTCGACAAGAAGTCAGTTTCGTCGGCCAGCGGGCTGCCGGTGCCGAGTTGCTGACCTGACAGTTGCTGACCGAAAAACAGAGTAGTAGATAACAGGAAGAGGAATAATTTCGGCATGTTCATCGAAGAATGGCCAGCGACTGCTTGATGGTGCCATCGCGGAATTTAAGGACGTAGAAGTAAGTGCCGGCGGGCAGAGGAGCGTCTAGGTAATCACCCGTAAAGCGCTCGCTGTCGCTCTGGTAATTGAGCTTGTTGTAAACCAGGCGGCCGGAGCGGTTGTAAATACGCAGGCTATTGGAGCCAAATTTTTCGATGCCGTCAAACTCCAGGACATCGTTTGCCCTGTCACCATTGGGAGTAATGATGTTGACAGGGAGAATCGTGCCCACGGGATCAGGCGCAATCTCTACGGTCACCTCGTCTTCAGTCAGACAACCGTTAATATCTTCGATGAGTACTTGGTAAGTAGTCGTTTCCTCGGGCGCTACGGTCGGGTTACCTAGCATAGGGTTGCTGACGGGGTATTCACTGGCCATCCATTCGTAAAAAACACCCCCTGAGGCACTAAGTTGTAAAGGTAATCCAAGGGCTACGCAGGTATCCGGCCCGGCGCTGGCCAGAATTTGAAATACTTCTACTGTAACTGTCATGGTGTCCTGCGTATTACAGCCGTCGGTAACTTCTACCAGGAACTCAAAACTCTCTGGTGGAGAAGCTATGACTACGTTTCCATTTTGCCGATCTAAAAAACTTGCTCCGTTGATCCAGTTGAAATTCGTGCCGCCACTTACTTCCAACAGTAGGCTGTCGCCGGGGCAAATGCCCGTAGCTTCGGTTAGCAGTATCGGATCTACGCCGCCCGGCCCGGCGGTGACCACATAATTGGCCAGGCCGATGCAGCCGCCTTGTCCCGTAACCGTAAGACCGTACTCGCCGGCTATAGTTACACTTATTTCACTGTCTGTGCTTCCCGTAGACCAATTGAAGGAAAGCTCCCCCAATTCCCCGCTAGGTCCTAGTCGGACGGAATCCACCCCACATAAGCTGCGAATGGTCGCTCCGAATTCCAGGTTGGGAAAAGAAATTTGTTCAATCGTAAAGCCTGTACTATCTGTACATCCATTCGCGTCGGTCACAGTGGCGGAGTAATTGCCAAACGGAATATCCGAAAAAGTACCGTCAACATTGCTATTGTCGTTAGTTGAGAAAACGTAAGGACTGGTTCCACCGAAAGCTGAAAGTTGAATGTTCCCATCTGTACTACAGTTGGCGGGAGTTAGGGAATCAACGTTGAGGCTGATCGCTTCCGCAGGCTGAGTGATGATTGTCTGGCCGGTGAATACCGTCATGCCGTCCTGGTCCAGAACCATTAGTTGATATAATCCGGCGGCTAATTCACTTAGTGGTGGCGTGAGGGCACTGCCGTCCGGCCCGATCCAGTTAAAAGTAAAATCCTGTGGGTCGGCGTTGGTTGTAAACTCAATGCTACCGTCCATACCACCGAAACAACTTACCGGCTGGGGAGAAAATTGAACGTTTAGCTGGGTCGGGTCTTCAATAGTGACGATTCCTGACTGATGCAAAAAATCAATCTCGTAAAAATTTCCTGCCTGGGGTAGTCCACGAAAAACCTGACGCGCCAATGGATCATCGGTAATATCCACTTCGGTACTAGAACCAACCGGCCCGACGGCCTGAAACTGGATGCTCACCAATCCCAGTTCGTCCATTTCGGTTTGGGGCATGCCGTCAGGGCTGAACCAGCTGATGCGTAATTGCCCTTCTTCCACGGCGGTAATACCCACGGAGATGGTTGGAAGATCCACGATAGAAAAACCGGTGTAAGTCACCACGGAAGTATCCCAGTTGACGGAGAACTGTACGGAAACGAGACTGTCGAAAGTAGCGGCGGTAAGCTGGATGCTGGTCGTGCCGGCTTCGGGAACGCTGGCGGAGGCAACGTCAACAAAAAAGTTGTCGTCGCTTTGCGTTTTGAGGAAGCTAATGCACGTCGATAACAGCACCCCTACGGCCAGTAGGGAACGAAATAACATGGATCGGTTTTGGAGACAAGGGGAAACTCGGCAAAAATAGCCGTTTTGGTGGATTTACAGCCTGTATCCATTAATTGATTGACAGATATTCGGAATGAATCCATTAAAATACACTCAAATAGCCAAAATGTACCTTAGGCGCCCCTACGTCTAAAACTTCTCCACTGCGACGACCTAAAGCCAGGCTCACCGCAAAAATGCCGGCTTTTGAATTAAAACTCAGCCCCGCTCCAAAACCAAGGGGGTAGTCATTGGGGGCATCGGGGATGGCCTGATTGCGGGGATTAACGTAAGCAAAATCACCGAAGGTATAGAGATAGGCATCACGGCCCAGTAATAACCGCAACTCCGTAGTGAGGATGGCATAGGAAGATGCGAATACCTGCTGCTCGTCAAAACCCCTTAGTAGCTTAGCACCACCAAGTCGATATTGCTCATTGGGCAACAGGGGGGCATCGCTGAGATAAGCACCTGCATTAACCCCCAGGTAGAGTACCGTACCGGCTAGTAAAGGGCGATAATACTGTACTTGCCCGGTCAGGTTGTACTGGGCGTTATCAAGTTCAAGGCTGTCGTAGCGTGGCCCCAGGCCAAGATCCAGTAGTTTTTGGTTACGCTTGATACGCCGATTACCCGCAGACAGACTCAGCCCGAGACGGTAACCGCGGCGAGGATTAAAGACTTGATCGGTTTCATCCCGGTCGATGCCCAAACCAAAAAAAGAACGCCTGACGTCCAGGGTATCCGGCAGCTGATCGGTAATGACTACCCGGCTTTCATCGAAGCCGAGTAGGTTGGTCTGGCGACGGCTCCAGAAGACATCGATCCGGTTGGCTGTTCGCCAGCGGTAGGTCGCCGCCAAACGGTAATTCAGGTTGATGAACTGGGTGTCGCGGCGATAGAGATCTCCCTCGACAGCCAAGCCGAAAGGGAGATTGAGTAAGTAAGGATACTCGAATTGAAGCTGCAATTCCTGGGTCTGGGGCCGTAATTGCTGAAAACGGACGGCAATGCGCTCACCTTGTCCCAAGCCATTTTGCAACTCTCCGTTCAGCTCTCCGGTAATCAGCAAGTTGCCCGTCTGAGCGCTATTGGGCAGTACGCCGATCACGAAATCGAACCGACTGGCGGCTTTACGCTCCAGGGGAAGTTCGATGATGGCCTCATTGCCCTCAAAAGTCACCGTGGGGTCTCCCCGGAGCTTCAGGTAGGGCAATCGTCGCAGCCGGTTTGGCAAACGTTGTATAGTACGCCGATTGTAGGGCTCTCCCGGTGTGATGTTCAGGTAACGTTGAATAAAAGTTTGGTTGATGCGGGCACCCTCCGGGATACGGGGTGCGCCGAAAAATATCAAGCTGTCCCGGTCAATAAAAATGCCGGCGCTTAGTACTCCCGGAGCTGACCATTCAATACTGTCCAGCCCCACGGAAGCAAACGGATAGCCGTTATTCGCCGCTGTGCTGGCCAGGCTGTCACGGACAATCAGCCAATCTTCGTGAACCAGCAGTCGACCCTTGCGAAATAGCCTGGTCCGAAAGCCCGCCTTGCTCAACCAACGGGGTGGGATTGTAGCGTCGGGGCGCAAATCTTGCCATTGATAGGCCGGTCCACGATGCAGGTGAGCTTGGTAGTTAAGAGAGTCCAGTTGCAACAAACTATCTACTGAGGCCTCCCAGTAGGCATCTTGAAATTGGCGGTCTCTCCATTCGGTGAGGTAGTCATTCAGCTCACTGAGACTGGTAAAGGAGGGTACATTATCTTCCCAGCTAAAATCATCAGTTTGGATGTTCAGCTCTAATTTTTGGCCATTCAAGTGGCTGCAAAGTAGCAGTGTTGGTAAAAACACAATCAGTAGAATCCACAGGGTCGAGAACCTCTGGCCCGAATGTTGTTGCCTTTTCTGCTCTGGCGAATACCTCGGACCATCCCGATAGATTACCGGGGTCGACCAATTGTTTTCACCGGAGATCTCCAGTTGCTGCTCTAACGAGTACTTCAGGCCGGAGGCCCTCCACCGGGGGCTTTTTTTTATCATAACGCTAATCATCCCGCCGCTGCGACCGGGCTGGCCGCAACCGGAGATACAACGTCTGGATCAGGAAAAGCATTGATAGGACGGTCAGGATTAACGGGATTTTGTCGCCGTAATGCACGTAAAAAGTTAGCTCGTCATTGAGGAGGACTTCCCCATAGAGGTAACCAGCCCGGTTATATTCCGTGCTTTGCTGGATATGTCCACGGCGGTCGATGAAGGCCGTAGCCCCAACATTGGCTGACCGCACGACCGCACGACGGGTTTCAATGGCTCGCAAGCTGCTGATGTAGAGGTGCTGTTTGTAGCCAGAAGTATTGTCCCACCAGCCGTCATTGGTCATAACGAAAGCGGCCTGGGCACCTTCATTGATGTATCCCGTAAAGAATTCGCCAAAGACAGATTCGTAGCAGATCACCGGGGCGATTTTGGCCAGCGGGCTAACGAAAGGGTCACGGGTTTGCTGAGTGCCTCTTCCGGCGGGAGAACCACCCAGGGCATCTACCAGCGGGAGAGCAAAGCCGAGATAATCCCGAAACGGAAAGCTTTCCGCACCGGGAACGAAAACACCCTTGCGATAGGATTGTACCGCCGGGCTTTGCAGGTCTAGCTGCAGGGCAGCATTAAGGGCCTCGAATTCTAGTTGCGGGTTGTTTCGGGAGGTTCTGACCGCAGGACTGCGGGTTTCGCCAGGGCCGAAGATATGGTAGCCGTCATAACCGGTGACGAGGTATTTGATGCCACGATTTCCCAGCCGGTCCTGAATAAGGCGAAGGTCTCGTGAGGCCAAGATGTCGTCTTCGTCAACGCTGTCGAAACTGGTTTCGGGGAAGATCAGGTAGTCGATCTCTGGGTGAGCGGCCAGGGCAGCCTCACTGATGTTCAGGAAGGTGTCCAGGGTAGCTCGGGCGGGGATAGAGAATTTTTCGAAATGAGGTTCGAAGTTGGGTTGGACGGCGACTACTTTGATCGTCCGCCCGGGAGCGGCTTGCTCCGTGTTGTTTGCAGACTTTGCTACTCCGTCCGACTGAAAGTCAGGCTGGACAGGTTTGTTAGTCCGAAAACTGTACACAGAAAAGATGGGCGGGATAATCAAAATAGGGATTACCCACCAGGGTAGGCTTCTGCCCTTTACAGCCAGGGCATGGTAGGGAGAACCGCCGGGGGTAGACCAGAGGAAGTCGACCGGAGTGGCTGCCACCGTGCGTAAAACGAAAAGGTTGAAGGCCCAGATCCAAATCCCTCCGCCAAGCGCACCGGTATAGCTATACCACTGGATGAGCGACGGGAATTCGGCGAAACCGTTACCCAGGGTGAGCCAGGGCCAGTTCAGGTCCCAGTTATAATGCCCCCATTCGAAGGCGATCCAGTAAGCGGGGAGTGCGAGGTAAGCAAACTTTGGTGTTTGCTTGCTGGTCCAATGAAAGAGCATCCAGGGGATACACATTAGTAGAGCGTTGGCCACTACGGCAAACACCCCGGGAGCGAAGGCCGTGTTAGTGACCCAATAAGTGGCCAGGATATTGTAGAGCAGGAAAGCGTGGAGGCCGTGAAAGAAGACCTTGTAATCCGCCGCGCCGGAAAGCCTTAGTTCTTTTTGTAAGAGCAGCAAAGGCACAAAAGCGAAGAGCAGCAAAAATGGAAAAGGCACAATACCGGGGAACCCTAAGCCCAGCAGTAGTCCGGTAGCCGTAGAATAAAGTAATGCGCGACTACTGTTGAGGCGGTTCACTGCTTCGGGGATAAGTTCTTTGTCTTCGGGCGGCGGCGGTTGGGCAAAATCAAAAGGATAGAGAAGGAGAACCAAGCCACCGTAGGCACTCAGGTAAAACCATAGCGGACGGTATCCCCAAAGTTGGAGGTCTGCGTAACGCTGCTGCATATCGGCCAGGAGCATTCCGGCCAGAGCCAGCAGTAGTAATCCGAGTATTTTAACCGTGATTTTTCTTGTATCCATGCAAATTGCCGGCGAGTGGGTGGCGAAGATAGTTGTTTTGATAATGATCTAATGTTTGAATGATCTGATGATCTAATTCCAGAAAAATCCCGACATTGACCAGTGAACTCAAAACGACCTTACATGGCCCGTTGGCTAACAATCGCGCTGATCCTGGTTGGCGTATTCCTCTTGCTTCAGTTTATTCCCGTCCAGGCCAAGGTGCCGGATGGCGTGCCGGCCGATGATTTTGTCGTCTACGCAAACGCACCCAGCGAGATCGGTGACCGGATTCGGACCAGTTGCTATCCTTGTCATTCTTACAATACCACCGAAGCTGATTTCACGGATAAGCTCTTTCCCATGTCTTATTTCCGCCAGCAGCGGTTAGAAGCGGCTCGGGAAGCATTAAATTACGCTGAGTGGACCCGCTACGACGTCGGCACCCAGTATCATAAAATGGAGGCCACGGTGAACGTACTGCAAAAAGGTCACGCTGAATTTAACGATTACGTAGGTAGTCACCCGGAGGCCTACTGGAACAAGAATACTTACCGCACGATGCTGGAGTATTTCATCAATTGGCAAGAGGCTCTTTTATAGGCTGTTTCAGTTTTCGTGGTTTGAAGCCGGCTAAATTCGACCGCATTTTGTACACCAAAGTTGACTAAAAAATTCAAATGGCAGACAGACTATACATCGCCGCTACTTCCCAGCACGTGGGTAAGACCACCAGCACTCTGGGCCTGATGGCTGCCATTCGCGAACGCGGCAAGAAAGTGGGCTACTGCAAACCGGTGGGCCAGGAATTCGTGGATCTCGGCGACTTGAAAGTAGACAAGGATGCCTTGCTTTTTTCTAAAAGCATGATGTTTGAACTCAAAGCAGAGGACCATAGCCCGGTCATCATCGGCCGTGGGGTCACTTCGGCGTATTTGGAAGATCCGAGTCAATTCGATTTTCGATCGTTGATCCAGCCGGCCAGCCGCCGGTTGCAAGCCGAGAATGACTTCGTGGTCTACGAAGGTACCGGCCACCCCGGCGTGGGCAGTGTCTGCGATATAAGCAATGCCCAAGTTGCTCAAATGCTGGACGCCCCCGTAGTGATGATTGTAGAGGGTGGCATCGGTAAGACAATCGATAAACTGAATATGAACCTGGCGCTCTTCCGGGAACTTCGGGTACCGGTACGCGGAGTGATCGTGAATAAAGTGCTGCCCAAGAAGCTGGAAAAGGTCAAAAAATACGTTGGGCTATACCTGCAAAAACTCGGCATCCCGTTACTCGGCGTACTGCCCTACGATAAGACACTTTCCAGCCCGATCATGTCAACCATCCGCCTGGCGGTTAAGGGGAAGACCCTGGCTCACCGGAGTAGTATGGACAACAAGGTGGAAAACATCGCCAGTGGTAGTCTGCTGGTCCGTCAGGAAATCGATAACCTCCAAAACCTGCTGGTGGTGGTGAGTAAGCGCGATATGGAAGCGGCAGTGATGTCCCTTTGCGAGATATTCGAAGAGAAAGGGATATCGGGTAATACGCTCAGCGGCATCGTAGTAAACGCAGGTAAGGCTGACCTGGAAGAATTCGCCAAAAATTTGCCCTGTCGCGACTTCTTAGATAAGTACGAAATCCCCGTCGTGGGAACTACGCTGGATACCTACGGAGCGGCCACCAAGATCAATCAGATGGAGGTGAAAATCAATATTCGCACTCCCTGGAAGGTGCGCAGAGCCGTGGAGTTGATCCGCGAGCACGTGAACGTAGACTTACTTTTCGGTTAGTTTTTCTAAAGCGAAATCGATCAATTTGTCCACTGTCTTTCCCGGCTGCTTGCTGAAATTTCCCGTGGCGCGGTTAGCGAGTAAGGCATTGAGCGATACAGCCCGATGACCTAGTAATTCGGCCATGCCGTAGATGCCGGCGGTTTCCATCTCCAGATTGGTAATGTGGCGGCCGTTTGGTCCTTGGTGGGCAATGAGCTGGTCCAGGGTAGCGTGGTCGAAACGGGATTTTAGTCGTAACTCCCTTCCCTGGGGGGCATAAAATCCGGCAGCGGTAAGGGTGATACCCCGGTGCATGGCTCCGTTCAGGGTGAATTTCTCAACCAGCTCCTCCGCGGCTCCGGCGTAGTAAGGTCTTAACGGGAAATCTTTTTTTGACTGGCAAAGTAGCAAGGTTAGTTGTTCCAGGTATTGTTCGTCTTGCTCAGTGACCGATCGTTCATAATAGTGTAATAAGCCTTCGAGGCCGATAGCTCCGCTGGAGGCTAGAAAACTGTCAACCTCTAACTCTGGCCGAAGAGCTCCGGAAGTGCCGATGCGGATAATATTCAGGGATGTTAATTTTTCTCTGACTTCTCTTCGATTCAGGTCGATGTTGACCAAGGCATCCAACTCATTGAAGACAATGTCGATATTGTCCGTGCCGATGCCGGTCGAAAGTACGGTCAGTCGTTGACCGCCGAGCCAACCGGTATGGGTGACGAATTCCCGCTTTGCTACTTTGAAGTCCACCCGGTCAAAACGCTTTGAAACCTGTTCCACCCGCTCCGGGTCACCGACGGTAATTATGGTTTCCGCAATCTGCTCGGGGAGAAGGTGAAGGTGGTAGACGCTGCCGTCGGGGTTGAGGATGAGTTCGCTGGCTTGCATTGATAATAATCTAGTAAAGGCTTGATAAAAGGAGGAATTTGGGGACAATACATTGAATCATTGCCACATTCGACCATTTTATCATTGTTTTGACATTGCGGTAAGATACGCTTCGGAAATTTATACGACTATTGCAAAATCTTCTTAAGGGGGGGCGTGCCTCATGGAGGGCTGAAGTAGCGGCCGATTGTTATTAGTATCGGTTTTAGATACTACTGGTCCGATCTCGAACATTTTAAAGAACTACTAATAACATAACACCATGTCTAAAATTTATCACCTGTCTACCTGCACAACTTGTAAAAAGGTACTCGCTCGTCTGGAAGGTGCCGAGCATTTGGAAAAGCAGGATATCAAAACCGAAAAAATTACCGCTGAGCAACTGGACGAAATGAAGTCCCTGGCCGGTAGCTACGAAGCACTGTTTAGCCGCCGGGCGATGAAGTATCGCAGTATGGGCTTGGCTGACCAAAAACTGACCGAAGACGACTACCGCCGGTTGATTCTGGAAGAATATACTTTTCTGAAACGGCCGGTGATTGTCGTGGGTGATGCGATCTTTGTGGGCAGTAGTAAGAAGCAGGTGGAAGGAGCAGTGGTAGCCCTGGGCTTATCGTAATTAATTGATTTTTAGACTTTTTGTATAAATGCAAATACACGTATTTATAAATACATGTATTTATAAATTTTAGTCAGAAATGCCCCAAAAAGACACCATCACCAACTATTTCAAATCCCTCCAGGATAACATCTGTCAAGCACTCAGCGCTGCGGATGGAAGCACCTTCGTGGAAGACAGCTGGAAACGCCCCGGCGGCGGAGGCGGCCGGGCCCGCGTGATTCGCGGCCAGCACATTGAAAAAGGAGGCGTGAATTTCAGTGCTGTCCACGGTGTGCTGCCTCCGGCGGCGGCCAGGAGTTTACGCATCGGTGAGCTGGAAACGAGTTTTTACGCCACTGGCGTCAGTATCGTACTGCACCCGAGGAACCCACTGGTGCCGATCATTCATATGAACGTGCGTTACTTCGAATTAGATGGAGGCCGCTGTTGGTTTGGCGGGGGCATAGATCTTACGCCTCATTACATCGATCGTGACCAGGCCCAGTGGTTCCATGAGCAACTGAAAACCAGTTGTGATCGATTTCATCCTGATTTCTATCCCCGCTTCACCGCCGAAGCGGACGACTATTTCTATTTGCCTCACCGTAAGGAAACCCGAGGGGTAGGTGGTATTTTTTATGATCGTCTGGAGCCGGGTTATGAGGGACTGGACAAACAGCAATTGTTCGAATTTACTGCCGCTATAGGTGAAACCTTCGCACCTACTTACCTACAGTTGTTGGACTGGAATAAGGATAAAACTTATACCGAGCGTCAGCAAGAGTGGCAGCAATTGCGTCGGGGCCGCTACGTGGAATTCAATTTGGTGTGGGACCGGGGGACTAAATTCGGCCTTACCACAAATGGCCGTACCGAGAGTATACTGATGAGTCTGCCTCCGATGGCCGGGTGGGAGTACGATTTTCAACCAAAGGAAGGTTCCGCCGAAGCGGAGACGCTGGAAATGCTTAGAAAGAATATGAAATGGGTAGAATAATGTAACAATCCACCGGGGGTATACATAAATGGAAAAATACACTGACCATGTCTCATCCCTTACCCAGTCATCACTTCGTAGTAGAGTGGGGTGGCACGAAAATCTGTTTCACTAAAGTACGTAATCTGGCGATGCGCTACGATGTAATCCGAACGAACTGTGGTTCGAAACCAGTTGCCAGCGACAGCCTGCAGCAAGGACGACAGCACTTCGAGAATTTTCACCTCGAACGCAACGTCGTCGCTGGAGACATCGAGTTTTATGATTGGTGGCGAAGCGAAGAACGTCGCGACATCGTTATCAAACTACTCAACACCAACCACGAACCCGTGATATCGTGGCGGGTGTTGAATGCACTGCCAGTTCGCTTGAGTTACTCTGACTTAGATGCCAGCACATCAGATGTACTCATAGAAAGTCTGGAAATAGCCAGCGAGGGCATCAGTATTGTTAATTAATGGCAAGTACTAGACCGCGACACGGCTAAATACTTCCACCATCTTCTCATTGAACGCAGGAATGTCTTCGGGGTTACGACTTGAAACCAAGTTGTTATCAACGACTACTTCTTGGTTCAGCACCGTCGCACCGGCGTTTTCCAAGTCGATCCTTACGGCCTCGTAGCCTGTAATGGTCCGACCATTTAATAATCCGGCGGAGATCAGCGTCTGCCCACCGTGGCAAATCACGGCAACTGGCTTGTCGGCTTCGAAAAAGTGCTTAACGAAATCCAGAGCATTATTATTAATACGTAGTGAATCCGGACTGATTACACCACCGGGTAATAACAGTGCATCGTAATCACCGGCCTTCGCATCATCTAGTTTTACGTCGGCCCTGTAGCTGCCGCCCCAATCGTCACCGTCCCACGCTTTGAAGTTACCGTCTGTGGGGCTAATGAGGTGAACCGTTGCGCCGGCTTCTTCCAGTGCTTTACGAGGTTTGGTGTATTCTACTTCTTCGAATCCAGTGGCTGCCAGGGCGGCTACTTTGAGGTTGCTGAGTTGCATAGTTTATCGTTTTAACTATACTACCTCAAATTTTTCAGCAGTGTTCACAAGCGGGCCGTCTCGGTCTGGTCGTCAGCAGCTAAAAACAAGAGGTTGGATCGACTGCGTCTTCTACAAGACACTTTATTTACTTGAGGATCGCTTCTCCCAAAACCCGGCTACCCGTCTCGGTGATCAATACGTTATCCTCAATCCGAATGCCGCCAAAATCGCGGAAGTCTTGCAGCTTGTTGTAATTGATAAAGCTGGTAAACTTACCTTCAGCTTCCCAGCGGTCGATCAGGGCGGGTATGAAGTAGATGCCGGGTTCAACCGTGATCACGTTACCAACTTCAAGCTTTTTGCCGAGGCGTAGTGCATTAGTACCGAACTGCTTGCTCCGTTTGATCTCCTCGTCATAACCAACCAGGTCTTCCCCCAGGTCCTCCATATCGTGTACATCCATACCGATATGATGGCCGAGCCCATGAGGCATGAATAAGGCGTGGGCGCCTTCGGCTACGGCCTGGGCGGGATCACCTTGCATCAGTCCGAGGTTTTTCAACCCGCTAACGATGATTCGGCCAGCCTGGGCATGGCAATCGCGGTAAGCGACACCCGGCTGAAGGTCTGCGATCACCTCTTCCTCCGCTTTTTTTACGATGTCGTAAACAGCTTTTTGGCGGTTATCCATTTCTCTGCCTACGCAAAATGTACGGGTAATGTCACCGGCGTAGCCAGTAGGCGTTTCGGCCCCGGCATCGATTAGTAGTAGATCGCCTTCTTTAAGCTCATTGCCGTGGTAGTGGTTGTGCAGGATGTGGCCATTACGGGTCACGATGGCGGGATAAGCCAAGCGACCGTCGCCTTGGATAGCGATGCCTTCGATCAGTCCGGCTACCTCGGCTTCCAGCATGCCCGGAGCTGCGTGGTCCATGGCGGCATGATGCATCCGGCGGGTAGTGTTTACCGCAATTTCCATTTGCGCAACTTCTTCGGCGGACTTAATACTACGCAGAGCGATCACCGCCCGTACGAGGTTCTCGGAGATGCCCAACTCGATGTTTGCCCGGCTTTTGCCCAACCAGATTTGTAGCTGGCGGAAACGCTCTTCACGGTAGGGGGGTAGATAGTGTACGCGCTGTTTGGTAGCGGTAAGTCCACCGGTCAAATCGGCCAGGTTTCCGGTTTTATCAATGCCGGCTTGGGCGGCTAGTTCCCTGACACTCGGCTGCTCACCCATCCATACGATGTGGTCCAGACTAACGTCGTTACCGTACAGGGTACTCTCTCCGCTACTCGCATCAATCGTAAGCACGAAACCCGGTTTATTCACCCCGGCGAAATAGCGAAAGCTACTGTCCTGGCGAAACGGATAAACGTTGTCCGTATAATTCATCGGGGCCTCGTTGTTGCCGGGGATCAGGATCAGTCCGGAATCGAGGTGGTTGGCCAGGTTCTGGCGACGGTCTTGGTAGGTTTGGGCTGGGAACATGGCGGAAGATAATGATTGAATGATTAGAAATAGTGCCCTAGTCGGAAGTCAGGAGTTGCTAATAGCGCACTCCTGACTCTCCACTGATGGGTACTTCTTCAAACCACCGTAGCCGCCTCACGACGAATTGCGCTCTGGGCCATGGCAATCGGATCAGCGGGCTGTTGCTGAGCCATGTGGCGCAGCCGATTGGCAACTTGTTTGCCATTTTCAGCTCCCTCGGTGGCGCGGGTAATGAGTTGACTGACGTTATCCCTGGCCTGCAACACGATCAGCCAGAGCTGGTCGCTGACGTACACCTGTTGGGTAACGTTGAATTCAAATTCATTGCGAATAGTCAGTAAAAGCATCGTCATGTAAGCATTGGCAGTTTGCTCGCCGGGTGCGTTGCGCAGCAACAGATTTTGCACGGAAACCCTTTCCATCAGCAAAGACAGACGCTCGTAAGCCTGTAATTTCAGGGCAGTACCGCCGTTCTTTTCCGCTTCCTTTTGTTGTTGCACGGTGTAGGCAGTAAGATTCTCCAGCAATTGGCTAAGGCGGCCGCTGAAACGCTGCAAAGAGTAAACGGTAAAGCCGATTAGGCCCAAAGCAATTAGGCCGGCGGCCAACGAAATGTAATCCATAGACAAAAGATACACTTGAAGTCCACAACCATGCGGATGGGACAAACGTTGTAATTAGTAATTGACAACGAAGATATATCTTTGTATTCAGATTAAAGCTTCTCCAGTAGCTCCGGAGAAAAAATAACGAACCGCCATGAGTGTAGACACGCTGAACGATAAAAAAACCGCCGCATCCCCCATCAGCATTACGCCTTCTGCCCTGGAGCAGTTAGCGCGCATCCGTCAAGAGAAGAACGTACCCGCCGAACTCGGTCTGCGGGTAGGCGTTCGTGGTGGCGGTTGCTCGGGCTTCGAGTACCAGCTCGGCTTTGACCAAGTCCAGGAAGGCGACCAGCAGTTCAAGATCGGCGACCAAACTCTGCTTATGAAAGCAGGCCACGCCCTTTACCTCATCGGTATGGAAATTGACTGGGCGACCGGCCTGGATAATCGGGGCTTTACCTTCAATAACCCCAACGCTACCAGTACTTGTGGGTGCGGCAGTAGTTTTTCTGCCTAAGGTTAAGATTTACCATTAGGTTCATTAAGAATTTCAGGTGGCTGGTGTAGCATAGATTCGAGCGTAGCTTGTTCTGTGATGTGCACACGAAACAAATTCATTTACATGGGAGTCTTGCAAATTCACCATTTACCAGATGAATTGCTGAACTGGTAATTAGTTTTGTGTTGAAATTGATCAAGATACCCTTGGGTTTTTTAGCCAGACTCATATAAGTGAGTAACTGAGCACGGTGAACATCATTCAATCTTTCTACTGATTTTAACTCTACAATAGTGTGCCCTTCTACGAGAAGGTCAAGCTTTAGGTCATGCCGCATCACATGGCCTTTGTAATAGACTGGTACACCTGCCTGCTGGACTACTTCATAACCAAAAAGGTGCTCCAGCTCAAATATTATACAATCTTCGTAGATAGATTCCAGTAAGCCCGGCCCCAAATTATCGTGGACCTCAATTGCAGCCTTGATGATACTGTAGCTTACGTCATTAACTTCTTCTTTAGTAAGCATCTATTCAAAATAGAAAGGAGATTAGTGTTTGTTATACTGGCTGAACGCACTGCGCTCGGAATCGCACTAAAGCGGCTAAATGAAAAACTCAATGATCTTAATGGTTAAACCTACAAATACAAATCCTCGTACAACTCCCTGACTTTCCCCAGAGTAATCACCTGGATATCGTACCGGCCCAAGTCCAGCCCCTTCAGATTATACTTGCTGATGTAAATTTTCTCAAAGCCCAGCCGCTCCGCCTCCTGGATACGTTGTTCAATGCGGTTGACACTGCGAATCTCTCCACTCAGCCCTACCTCGCCGGCGAAGCAGTAGTTATTAGGCGTGCTAACGTCTACGGCACTGGAAAGCAGGGCCGCGATAATAGATAAGTCGATGGCCGGATCATCTACTTTAATCCCTCCGGCGATGTTGAGGAAAACATCCTGGTTACCCAAACTCAGGCCGGCGCGTTTTTCCAGCACGGCCAGGAGCATGTTCAGTCGCTTCATGTCGAAGCCGGTGGCTGAGCGTTGCGGCGTACCGTAAACGGCTGTACTGACCAGTCCCTGCACTTCAATCAGCATGGGCCGCATGCCTTCCAGGGTGGCGGCTACTGCACTACCACTGAGGTTCTCGTCGCGGTTAGTCAGTAGGAGTTCAGACGGGTTGCTAACCTCACGGAGGCCGGCGGCGTGCATCTGGTAGATACCCAACTCGTCGGTACTGCCGAAGCGGTTTTTCAAGGTCCGCAGCATCCGATAAGTGTAGTGACGGTCTCCTTCGAACTGGAGGACGGCGTCAACGATGTGCTCCAATAACTTGGGGCCGGCAATACTGCCCTCCTTGGTAATGTGGCCGATCAAAAAAACGGGGATGTTGCTCTCTTTGGCAAAACGTTGTAATTCCCCGGCACATTCCCTGACCTGACTCACAGTACCGGCCATACTTTCCACGTGGGGAGAATGCACAGTCTGAATCGAGTCTACAACCAGCAGATCCGGCTGTAATTTTTGGGCGTGTTTCAGAAATTTGTTGGTGTTGGTTTCCGTCAGCAGGTAACAGTTGTCGGGGCGGCCACCCAGTCGATCGGCTCGCATCTTAATCTGTTCCTCACTCTCCTCCCCGGAGATATAAAGCACCTTTTTACCCAAACCGAGCGCCAGCTGTAAAAGCAGTGTAGACTTACCGATTCCCGGCTGCCCTCCGAACAAGACGATCGAACCCGGCACGATACCACCGCCCAGAACCCGGTTCAATTCCTCGTCCGGGGCTACCAGTCGTCTGACCTCGCCCGCTTTTACTTCCTGCAATAGAACGGGGGTCGGTCCGCGCCCGAAAGCCAGACCTTTGTTAACCTCCTGCTCCGGATTACGCCAGTTCTCCCGGCTCTCCTCCCGGGCGGTGGGCTTCACTTTCTTCTCTTCGATCAGAGTGTTCCATTCCCGGCAAGAAGGGCACTGGCCCATCCATTTCGGAGATTCGGAGCCGCAATTGGTACAGAAATAGGCGGTTTTGACTTTGGCCATAGCTGTTTATATCTTGCTGTTGTAAATTGTTGGCAATTTACAAATATTAAAACAAAAAGGTGTATTTTGGCTAACAAAGTAGCCATGCGAGTTCGTCGGCCGAGACGGATGCTTGTGGCCTGACTCGCCGGCCGAACGGATTTGTATTTATAGTAATAATTAATAGAAACCCGCTCGGCCGATGAACCAGTTCCTTCGTCGCGTATCAGCGGACGAGCAAACACTGCTACTTTAGTTTCGCTGATCGTCCCTTCGGTCCTCGGAATTGAAGTCAAAACTATCCGGGTAAATCAAAGGAGAACGAGGCCGAAGATGAAACCAGAAGCCCATTCGATCACTTTGTCATTCAAGCATTAGATCATTATTTTCAGTAACTTTCGCATCGCTTTAAGCGTTTCATACCTGATAAACCACTTTGACTTAGGTATACAATCTCTTTAAATCACCAAACTGAACTCTACCATGGCAAAATTCGATCGTTTTCGAAAATCGAGTAACCCATTCCTCAGCGAGGAAAAACTGGCCAATGCTGCCCGGGAAGAAACCCTGGACGGTAGCATGATCACCCGGCTGGACGGCAATGTAATGACCGTCTCCGGAGCCATCAATAAAACCCTGATCCTGACCGGCCTGATGCTCATCACTGCCCTTTACGCCTACGCTAACCCCAGCCCGCTATTCGTGTGGGGTGGTGCGATTGGCGGCCTTGTAGTAGTACTGGTCATGTCTTTCAAACAGAAACTTTCGCCGACGCTGGCTCCTATCTATGCCCTGCTGGAAGGTCTGTTCGTGGGTAGCGTTACGAGTGTGTACGCCGCGGCCTTCGCGGGTATTGCGTTTCAGGCTATTGGCCTTACCATCGCCATCCTGCTGATGATGCTTTTCCTCTACAAAGCCCGCATTATCAAGGTAACCCAAAAGCTGCGCAGCGGCATTATGATGGCTACCGGTGCAATCATGCTCATGTACGTCCTGAGTTGGGTGATGAGTATGTTTGGCATCTCTATTCCCTACCTCCACCAAGGCGGCATGATCGGTATCGGGATCAGTTTGGTAATCATTGGCGTGGCCAGTCTTAACCTGCTGCTGGACTTTGACAACTTCGAACGCGGCGCCGAAATGCGCGCCCCCAAGTACATCGAGTGGTACTGCGCTACCGGCCTGCTGGTAACCCTGGTCTGGCTATATCTGGAAATTCTGCGCTTGCTGTCCATTCTGAGCAGTGACTAATTTTGTTGAGACATAAAATCACTTGTTCGGCTATGCTCACTGCCTAGGAATACAGCATAAAGCAACTTGTACGACTCATAGAAATAGATTCCTGTCTTGCATGGAGAAACGAGTATTTAGTGATGATGCCTTCGCATTCCTGAGGGGGCACTCGCAAAAGCGGCGTATCCTTCCAACACAGTGAGCAAGCAGTCTTAGGTCTCAAATAGGAAAAGCAAAAGGGCGATTCGGTAATACCGAATCGCCCTTTTAGCGTACAGACAGTCTTAAAACTGAAACTAGTGAGTATAAAGTGAGACTGTGGCTAATTAAAACACCAATATCATCAAACGCTATCACTAGAACGCGGGGTGCCACGGCTTCGCTGCCTGGTGGTGAATTTTTTATTCGTAGATGGCCTCAACGCTATAACCGCTTTGCCGCAGTAATGCGATCACTCCCTGATCACCGGCCAGGTGACCGGCACCGACGGCGAAGAAGGCCGTACCGGTACTCATCAGTTCCTGCATAGGTTTGATCCAGCTCTGGTTACGGCGAGTCAACAGCAGCTCCTCGAAGCGGCTGGTAGAAGCACCTTCTTCGTGGATCATATTGGCCATTTCGAAGATGGCCTGGCGCTTGTACATGGCGACCATTTGCTGAAACTGGTTTTCTCCCTTTTCTTCGACTCCACTATCGGCTTTTACGGCTTCCAGTAACATTTGGGCTTGAGCCTTATAGGGAATGCTATCAAAAAGACTTAGCTGAAATTCCATGGTCTCCAGTCCACTGATGTCTTTTTTACCGGCTTCTGCCAGGCGGGTAAGCTCCAGTTCATAGCTCTTGATACCGGATTCTGTGCCCATTCCGCCGCCCATCATCTTGCTCATGTCTTCACCGACCATGGCGGAAAGAAACAGGGGCTTCATTCTCTTAAACATGACCATCGGTAGTCCGGCCTCTTCAAAATAGTCGTTAACTACTTTGTAGTCAGCTTCGCTCAAGAGATCGTTCAGGGTGGTGTCGTTAAGCATATTGATCTTCCCGATGATTCCGAACAGAGCACTGGGGTCCTCCATGTCGCGTGGGTCGATCTCGAAGGCAACGGCCCGGCTGGTGCTTAGTGCGTTGGCTACCGTGGAGGGCAGGAAATAGTCCTCGGCCGGGATCATGTGGATGGTGCCGAAAAGATAGGAGGGCTCGGCGAGTTCGCGGCCGCTGATCCGCCATAGCAAGCTGGTGTCAGAAGTCGTTGGGGCCAATTGATTCGCCGCTGGTTGAGCGTAGACAAAAGAAGTCGTGAGCAGGCCGACCAGCAGCAGGCTATAGCGAAATAGTGTGGACATGGGAAGTAAAATTAGAATTTGAACCGGTTCATTAACTAGGGCCTGGCAAATTTACAACAATGTTAATTGTTGGCTTAGTATCTTGACGCTGAACTAGAATAACACACCTTGCGCTATTTGTTTCTATCCGTTAGCTTATTGCTCACTTTGAGCCTTTTCGCCCAAAGCCCAAAAAAGAAGACACCCACTTTTACTGAAAAGGTAGCCTCGCTGAAAGCATACACGGGTTTTTACGACTTTTACTGGAGCGAGGAAGAAGGCAAGATCTACCTCGCCATCCCGGAAAACAGACTGGGGGAAGATTTTCTCTACGTCAATAGTCTTTCCGCCGGTTTGGGGAGTAACGATATCGGCCTGGATCGCAATCAACTCGGCAATAACCGGGTCGTTCACTTTGAACGTAGCGGTCCCAAAATCCTCTTATTGGAGCGCAACCTTCGCTACCGGGCCATTTCAGACAACGAAGACGAGAAACAAAGTGTAGCGGATGCTTTTGCCAGCTCTGCCCTGGCCGGCTTCAAACTGACTGCCCAAGGTGATGGCAAGTTATTGGTAGATATGACGCCCATGCTGTTGTCCGACGCTCACGGCGTTGCCCGAAGACTCAAGAGCAAAAAGCAAGGTAGCTTTAAGGTGGATGCCGCCCGCTCCGCCGTCTACCTGCCACGCACGAAAAATTTCCCCCAGAACAGCGAATTTGAAGCCTTGGTCACTTTCAGCGGGGAAGCTACGGGCAGCCAGCTTCGTTCTGTAAGCCCTAATGGCGAAGCTTTCAGTCTGCGTATGCACCACAGCTTTGTGGAGTTGCCGGACGATAACTATCAACCCAGAACTTTCGATCCCCGCAGCGGCTACTTCGTTCGCTCCTATGCGGATTACGCCACGCCAATCAGCCAGCCGCTGCAAAAGCGCTTCATTACCCGCCACCGGCTGGAAAAGAAAGACCCTGCTGCCAAAGTCACTACTGCCAAAGAACCCATCGTTTATTATCTGGACCGGGGAGCTCCGGAGCCCATCCGCAGTGCCCTGATCGAAGGAGCAAGCTGGTGGAACCAGGCCTTTGAAGCAGCCGGCTACGAAAATGCTTTTCAGGTTAAACTGCTGCCCGAGGACGCCGACCCGCTCGACGTCCGCTACAACGTGATCAACTGGGTCCACCGCAGCACCCGGGGCTGGAGCTACGGTTCCTCCGTAGTCGATCCCCGCACCGGCGAGATCATCAAAGGACACGTCCTGCTGGGCAGCTTACGGGTTCGCCAGGATTTCCTGATCGCCCAGGGGCTGATCGACGCCTATGGCAAGGACGGTATCACCCCCGATCCCCGTATGGAGGCTCTTGCATTGGCCCGCCTACGGCAGTTGAGCGCTCATGAAGTGGGGCATACGATCGGCCTGGCCCACAACTTTGCTGCTTCCACCAACGATCGATCATCGGTCATGGATTATCCTCACCCCTACGCTTTTCTGGATGAGGACGGATCGGTTAACCTGGAGGAAGCTTACGCCGTCGGAATCGGTGAATGGGATAAACGGACGGTACTTTATGGCTACCAGGATTTTCCGTCCGGAACCGACGAGCGCCAGCAGCTGATCGACATCCTGGAAGAAAATGATCGACTCGGCCTGAGTTACATTTCCGACGCTGATGCCCGCCCCGTCGGTAGTGCTCAGCCAAGTGCCCATCTGTGGGATAATGGTGCCAACGCCGCCCGGGAGTTGGAGCGGATCGGACAAGTACGCCAGTCTGCGCTAAAAAAATTAAACATCAATAATATTCCGGACGGCACGCCGCTGAGTGAACTCGAACGGGTATTTGTCCCGGTCTACCTCATGCACCGCTACCAGGTAGAAGGTGCCGCCAAATTGATCGGAGGGGTCCGCTACGATTATTCGGTAAATTCAGGCAGCTACGATGGCAGCGGTTACCGGGTCACCTCAGTCAAACCGGAACGGCAGAACGAAGCCTTCGCTGCTCTGGTGAACACCCTTAAGCCTGCTTTCCTGGAAATCCCCCCCGATGTGCGGAAATTACTTTTCCCGCCCGCTCAGGGCTATGGCCGGGGCCGCGAATACTTTAGCCCTAATACCGGTAGCGTATTTGATCCTCTCGCGGCAGCTACTGCTTCAGCGGAACATAGCCTGAAGTACTTACTACATCCGGACCGACTGGAACGCGTTCACCAACAATTCGCCCTGGACCAAAGTGATGAATTACTTTCCCTGCGCGATTTTTTGGCTAGCATAGAAGCAAGGCTGGCAGATGCGGCGGCCAATGAATCTGATCTTCACCGTAACCAGATCGCCGAAGCCGTACACCATCGCTTCGTACAACACCTTCTCGCTTTGGCCGCCACTGAGAAAAATTCACCGGCTGTAAGGGGAGAAGCACTGCAATTGGTGAACAATCTTTCCATGAACGGTTTAGGCAAGGGACATACGGCGTTGATTGAAATGCTGGTCGCTCAGTTTAACCGCGACCCTAAATCTTTCAAGCCAGCTCCTGCCCCTCGCATCCCGGACGGCTCTCCGATCGGTTGTGGAGGGGTTCATTAAATTCAACCTGATGAGATTATCGCTAGCCGATATCCTGGCCAAAGACGGTCACTTTCGCCGCAACTTCATGAATACCCTGCCTGGCCCACGGACGGCTCACCTGATCGGTACTAAAGGTCATCGGGGAAACGAGAATCTTGGCGTGTTCAATACCGTAGTGCACCTTCAGGCTTCACCTCCACTGATGGGTTTTATCCTCCGGCCGCTGACGGTGCCGCGAGAAACCTATCATAATATTCTGGCCAACCGCCACTATACGATCAATACGATTCACCCCGACTGGCTGGATGCCGCCCACCAAAGCAGTGCTAATTATCCGGTCGGAACGAGTGAGTTTGCTGCTACTAATCTGAAGGCGCATTACTCCGAGGGGCATCAAGCACCTTACGTTGCGGGCAGCCCCGTCAAGATCGGTCTGGAATACGTAGAAACACACCAACTACACGGCGGTACCTCCTTTGTTATCGGCCGGGTTATAGAAGTTATTCTGGAGAACGAGCAGGCCATCTCCGAATCCGGTCACCTCAACCACGAACTGCTGGAAACCATGACCGTCGCCGGGCTTGATCGCTATTATCTGCCGCAGAAGGAACAGCAAAAAGAGTATGCGCGGGTGAAATAGTATGGTAGTCGGGAGTTATTTAGTCAGAAGCCGAGCTACAGTTTCCAAACGCTTAACTGAACTACTCCCGACTAAATTACTCTCGACTGAATTACTCTCGACTTAGCGACTCTTGACTTAGTGACTCCCGACTCCCGACTGGCTACTCACCCCCACACTCGCTCTCCGCACTGGAAGTTAGCACTCGTTGAATAGTAATACTCTCCGGAAAGCCTTCCCCGCTATTTCTGGTGACTGCTACTTCCAGCGACATTAGGGCCGGCGCGCCATTTTTATCCATCTTGGTGTAGGCCTGCTCCGCCGCTTTAAAGTTGCCCGACATACTGACCCCGAAACGTTGCTGGTCTGAACAGCGGATAAATATTGCGGCATCAGCCATGTAGCGGAAAAGGCCGGTCATTTCAACCGGTCCGTTATTAACGGTATTGGCTTTGGTGGTGGCTCCGTCGTTCTGAGTTGCGTTACGGTCGTATTGGGCCGGAGTTTCATTACCGGAAGTCTTTTCAGCGGCGGCCATCTTTTTGGCTTTTACGTAAACCAGTTGGCCGTTATCCCGGCGAAGGATGAGTTGATCGCCTTCGATACTAGCGGTCATGGTTTTACGCATGATCTCATTGATGGCGAGTTCTTGTTCGGCTATGTCTTCACAATACATTTCGGTGCTGAAGGCCTGGATACTCAGTTGGTTACCTTTTAATTGGTAGTCGCCACCCATAGAGTTACATCCGGTATTCCCACCGATGCCACCTTCGGCGTTGAAAAAAAGCCGGGCTTTATCATCTTGGGCGGCCTGCATCTTTTTACCGATTGCCTGATAGTTTTTTAGTTGCCAGCTGGTGCCGGCCAAGGTGAGTGTCGCGCTAGCTTCGGTTGATTCTTTGGGGGTAGAGCACATGGCCAGGAAACTGAGCAATAGGCTAAAGAAAAGATATTTCATCGGTTGTTGGTTTTTATCTGGAAAGTTAGGGATAAATTAAATCACTGCTACTTTGATAGTCCAAAACAGCTATTCGTACCATACACTGATTTCCTCCAGGGGCTTGCGGGTGAGGCTGGGCACCTTGGCATCTTTGGCCGGGTAACCGACGGGAACAAGCAAAAAGGGGCGTTCATTCGCCGGGCGGTTCAATACTTTCTGGAGGAAGTTCATGGGGCTGGGGGTATGGGTAACGGCTACCAAACCAGCATGGTGGATGGCCGCCAACAACATGCCTCCGGCCAGACCGACGCTTTCATTAACGTAATAATTCTTCTGCTTTTCGCCATCCGGCCCCAGATCATAAGCTTTTTTGAAGACTACGATCAGGTAGGGAGCAACTTCCAGGAATGGTTTGATGTGATCGGTACCGAATGGCTTGAGGTCATCCAGCCAGTCTTCTGACATCCGACCGTGGTAGTTTTCGTATTCTTCTTTTTCAGCAGCTTCGCGGATACTAGCTTTGATCTTTGCATCGCTTACTACGCAAAAAGTCCAGGGCTGTTTATGGGCGCCGCTGGGGGCGGTACTCGCGGTCCTGACGATGTTTTCAATGACTGCTTTCGGCACTGGCCGGTCACTGAATTCACGGACGGTGCGGCGTTTATCCAGTGCCCGATAGAAAGCTTTGCTGCGGTCCAGCATCTCGGCCGGCTCGTAGATCGCAGCCTCGTATAATTCGAACGGTTGATTATGTGGGATCATTCTTTTTGGCAATTGTTAAAAAATATATCTATATTGATATATATTCATTCAGTAAACACGAGCCTAAATCTACCCAAACAACCCCGAAACGGGGGAAGTCTTATCACATGAAAGTCACTTAATTAGTTTATTTTCTCTGAAATCGATAGTCTCCCTATCGATTTTTTTATGGATTTTGCAGAGCAACCGGCAACACCTTTCCGTTAAAAAACCGCTTGCCTTTAGTAAGGAACCACTTTAAGAAATCTGCTGCTTCCTCATCGTTAATTGGGGCTTCGTAACCAGGAAAGGCCGTTTCCAGCATTTCGGTTTGTACGGCACCCATGGCTAAACAGTTTACGCCCACTCCTTTGTTTCTCCACTCTTCGGCCAGGCATTCACTAAAACCGGTAAGGGCTGCCTTACTTGCGCTGTAGGCCGCCAGTCCGTTGTATTTGCTGCTGCCCTGGAAGCCTCCCATACTGCCAATATTGACGATGTGGCCTCCCCTGACAAAGCTGTTTTGGAGCAGTTTACACAGTTTTACGGGAGTGAAAAGATTGATTTCAAAAATTTCTTTCCACTTTCTTTCATCCATCGAATCGAAGGGCTCATTGATGAGCAAACCAGCATTGTTTACGAGGCCGGTAAGCGGAAGGTATGGCCTTAACCAGTCCTGGAAAATGTCTTCGTCGAGCTCCGTCAGGTCAAAATTTCCGGCGATGAAAACGCCCGGATAGGTTTCGCTGCCGGCCAGTTCTTCCAACTTTCTCAGGGCAACTTTATTACGGGCAACGCCGAGTACCCGTACGCCGGCATCCCGCATCAACTCCAGAGCCAGGGCGCGACCCATGCCCCGGCTGGCACCAGTAATCAGGTAAGTGGTCATCATACTAAGGTCTTATTTCTAAGGTGAGCCCTTCGTCGGCCTCCAGGCATTGCAGGACAAGTTCGGCTACTTGCTCGGGACGCAAGATACGCAACGGTAGTTCGGCTTCTTGCGCCCAGGAACTGGTCAGGGTAGCCCCGGGGATGATCAAGGAACACTTAGTGGACCGTTCGTGGAGTTCTTTTTTCAACATCTGGTGCCAGCCGTGAAGGGCATATTTGCTTACCGCGTAGGCGGGCATGTGCTTTGGCAGGTCGAGAGCAGCTACCGAACCAATCGTAATGATCCGATCCAATCCATCCCCTAATAGTAACCGGGTTAGCCGGTGAGCGGCCAATAGATTGAGATCAAGTAAAGCGGATAGTGGGTCCCGTTCATCAGTAAGTCCGGCGGCGGTGTATGCTCCGGCGTTGTTTACCAGGGCCTCAAGGCGGATGTTTCGGTTGTTGATCCATTGAGCTACCATTTCGCAACCCTCGGAAGTGGACAGGTCGGCCGGAAGGACAGATAACCTATTTGATCCAGCCAGGGTTGCGAGTTCTTGTAGATCTTCCGTTCCACGAGCAACCGCCAGTATTTCGTAACCGGCTGAAAGCGCGGCCATCACTATTGCCTGGCCAATCCCACGACTACCACCGCTTACCAAAATCATAATTCGGTGTTTTCAACGCGCGCGAGAGGATCAATAATGACCTCCCCGTATTCCCGGCCGTTATTTCCGGTATCAATTCCGGCCCAATTCTCTTCGCAGTCATTGTGTAGCCAGGCCTTGGGTCCCAGTTCTAGTATGCCTCCGGGTTCTACGGTAATTTTGCGTCCCCGGGCCAAATGTAGCCGGTTATCGATGTAAAGCCGTCCTCCGGTCTTGATCCGGATGTGGGTATTCAGGTCCCGGGCACCCGCCCAGCTGATATTGGCAGCGATAGTGATTTCTTTTTCGTCGCGGGCGGGTTTACACCAATCCCGACGAAGCCAGTCACGCGAACGGCTCTTGAGGTTGCCAAATCTGGCGTGAATCCGGCCGATCTGGCAGGGGGTCAATACGTGCTGTTTGGCGCTGTAGTCCATAAGGTTGTTGCTCGTCATCGTATCGCAGCGTGCACTCTGATCTTTACTCCAGCAATTATTGGAGTGTTCACGGGTATCGTCACAGCCGTCGTTTCGCCACGCGTGATTTAGGCCCAGGGCGTGGCCAATTTCGTGGAGCAGATTACCCTGGTGCCGCCAGGGCGCGAATTTTTCGGGGTAGAGGCCGGAGAGTTTGATCCCTTTGCCCAGGAAAACACCCGTGCCTTCGTTCGGCCTGAATGTTTTTGAGTCCAGACTATCGACGTGGGGCGGCATCACGAAGATGTTGAGTTCGGTATCCAGATTAACGCCGTATTTATTAAGCACCTTACGGTCACCGAGGTTGCGTTTCGGCCCACGAAAAATGAAAGGGTAGAGCTCATCATCGTAGTGACGGTAAATGGCCGCCTCATTCGTTCCGGGCTTTTTAGCCAGATAGATTTTAAAGTTGAAAGGATAGACCGGTACGTCCATCCCGGTTGGCATCAGGGTGCTCTTTTTATTGGTCTGCAGCGCCTGATTGGCGGTGGCCACCAGATTTTTCATGTATTGCGTACCCGCTTCTCCTTCGTAAATTTTATAGAAGGTATCCTGGGTGTTCATGATGTGAATATTGATCATCACTCCACGGCGCGGCGTGTACTCCGGGTGCAGAGTATCCGGCAAGTAAGCATCATTATCGTAGTTGGCGGAGCTGGAATAGGTCGCTGGTGCTGCTTCGACTGTCTCATTGAGGGTAGTCAGGTCATAACGCTGATAACTGATCGGCTGGGAAATACAGGCCGTGATAAGGAATACCAACGCCAGTGCCCAGAGCCAGGGAGAGAAACTGGTTTTTGTAAAAGTCATGCTGAGTAGATTGAACACTAATCTTTAAACGTAATTTGGTATTGAAAAAGCATTACCATGGCTAAAAATGTACTGGGTACCGATCTGAAATCCTGTTGCTTCGACCCTTTGACCGGATTTTACCGTGATGGCTTTTGCCGTACCGGACCACAAGACAGTGGTCGCCATTTGGTTTGTGCCAGAATGACGGAGGGATTTCTCGAATTCACAAAAGGACGGGGAAACGATCTTTCCACACCTTTGCCTGCCTACAATTTTCCCGGGCTCAAAGCCGGTGACCAGTGGTGCCTCTGCGCCTTACGCTGGCGTGAGGCACTGGCCGCCGGTCTTGCTCCTCCGGTGATTCTGGAGGCTTGCCACGAAAATTTACTGCAATACGTCGACTTTGCTACTTTGCTAGACCATAAAATAACCGCCTAGTGGGGTAGTTTACCTCTCAATAACCCGTAAACGAAAGTACCTGCGGTCGCGCTCAAAATCACGATGGTAACACTCAAAATTCTTTGAGCTTAGGCAGTATTATTGTTTAGTTGCTTTTGCCCGATTTAGACATATATCAAATCTTATTCACGCGCTTATTCAAACCGAATATCACCATCAGAATGGAAAAGATGACCGCCACAATCAGTGAGAAGTAAGCTAAAAGCTCCATCTCACCCCAATGACGAACCACCAACGCACAAAAGGCCCAGACGACTACGGCCGCATACGCCGCATCCCGGTACTTGTTGGCCACGAAACCGGTGATCAATGCCGCTATCGTGAGGATAGTCACCGCCCAGGTCATTGATGAAATACCGAAGCCATCCCACTCGTAAAAATAAAGAGCCGTGGTAACGTTTAGGGCCGTAGCCAGAGTAACCCAGGCGAAGTAAAGACTAAACACGAGTTGCTCGGTCCAGTAGTTGAATGGCGCTCCCGCAGTCCGGATGGCCCGCGCCAGCTTATTGATCCTGAATAAGCTGTAAAGCATGAAGATAATGATGGCTACGGTGGTCCACAGCCAATCGTAAGAGGCAGCTACCAGCCAGAGTCCGTTGGCTACTACGTTAGCAGCGTACCACTGGCGCAAGGGAATCCAGCGATCGTCCTCGTTGCGCTTTTTGATCAGTTGAAAGACCGGAAAGACCAGCAAGCCAAGGTAGATCGGCCCCCAGATGGCAAAAGCGTAGCCAGCCGGCACAACTATTGGGGCAGTGTCTTGGCTGGATTGACCGATCTGATTAGGGCCGAACCAGCCCAGATTAGTCGCGGTGTACAGGGCAATCAAGATGCCAAGGCTACCGAGTGCGAGAAGACGGGAACTATTGTGATTCATAAGTAGGTAGTGTGTTTTGGGAAAACTGCTACCCGTGCCGGAGGTTCGCTAATCAGTAGATATCCTCCTCTTCTTCACTGTAGTTTTCCTCACCAGGTAACTCATCCGGGTCAATGATCTCTTCGTCGTCCATTCCGAGATCGTTGTCATCGTTGGCGTTGAACTCATCCAGGAAATCGATATCATCGTGTTTGTCTTCGTAGTCGGCTTTGACGGTGGATTTCAATTGGCCGTGCTCGTAATCATCGTCGTTACGAATAATGGAGACGGCTTTCTCTTCGGTCATCCGGATGAGGTAGTAATAGTCATTCGTCTCGAAGGGGAGACCCATCTTTTTTTCGCCGGCTTTGTTGACGAAGGGAACTAAGTATTTCTTAAAGCCACGGGGGTAGACCAGTTTTACCTGCTCCACAACTTCCTCGGGCAGTTTGTCGTAGTCTTTAATTACTCTTGGTTTACTCATTGGTATGGGTTTGAGTAGCAAATTTGGGTGTAAAAACAATACCGTGCCAGACTTTTTAAGTTCAGTGCAAATTATTTTTTAATCCGATCACGGCGAGCATTCGGCCGGTCTCGCCGGATTCTCTCCGGTAACTGAAGTAGCGATCATTATTGACTACGGTACAGTCCGGGGAAACTTCAATCTGCTTTGTCGGAACTCCGGCATTGGTCAATTGTTCATGGTTATATGCGCTGAGATCAACGAAATACTTCCCGGGCTTTTCACCGGCTTTGACGTGGTGTTTTGGAAACTGAATGGCTACCTCCCGGCCAACCTCGAAATGATTGTAGGAAATGCCGGGCCCTACGTAAACGAGGCAATCGGCGGGTTTGCTGCCAAAATTTTCTTGCATGGCAACCAGGGTTTTGTGGGCAATTCCCGCCGCCGTTCCCCGCCAACCGGCGTGGGCGGCTCCGCAGCTACGATTCGCCGGATCGTAAATCAGGATTGGAAAACAATCTGCCGTAGTAATGGTCAGAATGATTTCGGGTCGCTGGGTGATCAAGGCGTCGTATCCCTTAAGTTCCCCCGGTTCGTTCACCACTATTACGTCACTGCCGTGTACCTGGTGAGACCCGGCAAATTGAGCGGGGGATATTCCCAGGGTCTCGGCGAATCTTCTGCGATTGACTAAAATATTCTCCGACTGGTCATCAGTGTACAGACCGAGATTGAGTGCTTCGGCAGGGTAGGGAGATACGCCCCGGCTGCGGAATGACTGAGCGACTATTAACTCACGATAGGGGGTAAATATCTTTGGGTGATACATACCTTAAATATAAGAGCTTGCTTGGATTTCTATTTCCTGAAAAACAAGCATTCATGAACCTGGCGTCACCAAAAATAGATCGCTTGACCCGCCAAACTCACAATTTTATGGTATAGTCAGAACCATAAATCACTGTTTTTCAGTTCATAGCAATTCCCAAACAAGCTCTATGTCATTTACCTGGTGATAATTAGTGCCGGTAGCCTAATTAAAAAATGGCTTCACTCGCGAAGAGTGAAGCCATTTTCAACATGGTGAACGATTATTCACCTACCGCTGAATCAACATCGGAAGACTTTGGTAGTACTCTCCGAAGCGGATATGGTAGTGATAAAGACCGGAAGCCAGGTGACCGAGATCCAGCGTAATTTGCTGGCGGCCGGCTGAGAATTCCTGCTCTCGTGTCAGCAGCTGACGTCCCTGAGCATCGGTAATGGTCAGAATCAACGGACCGTCTTGTGGTAGATCTACCGGAATGATCGTCAGATCACTGAGCGGATTGGGCTGGTTTTGTCCGACCCGGAAGATTTCCGAAACTGGTGCGCTGTTTTCAAACACACTGCCAATCGGGCTAGACAGTTCGATTACGGGCTTAAGCATTTCCAGATCCTCCTTGTGGGCAACCGCCTGAAGTCCGGACGTAGACACTGCTACTTTGTTAGTCAAACTACCAAAATCACTAATGTCGCGCAAGGCCCGGAAACGGAGATAAACGACTTCTCCTTGGGCGGTGGCGTTTGCCATACCGTCCAATGGATACCAGCTCAGCGCCAGTTTGCCGCGTTCCGCCAGGGCATCGCTGATGACGGTATTCTCGAAACCGTACGCGCCTTCGTAACCCAGGTACTCCATACTGCTCGCGTCAAAATCCAGTCCGAATTGGAGACTCACGAGGTCTTCAAGCTGGTTGGAACCCAGAGCGACTGTGAAGTATTCACCGGCCTGTACGGAGGGCACTTCGGCCTTGAACACCATTGGCTGGCGACCTTCGAATTCAGGCAGGTTTTGGGGGTTGGAATTGTTAAGCATATCACCGCGCAGTACTCCGATGAAACTGGTCATCGTATCGTACATCAACTCGATCGCACCCACTTCTTCGAAATCGAAGACGTTGTTGATGTCCCAATCCTCGGGCATATCCGTGCTTTCATGGATGAATACCCAATCCTCACAATCGGGGAAATTGTAGGTCTGCCCCAGGAGAATATTCTGCATCAAAAACAGGTCCAGCGTAGTGAATGAGCCGCTGCAGTTCACATCACCGGCAATCACCTGATAAGGAGAGGTGATGAGCGGAGAAGGTAGTCCGAGCAAGTAGCGTTGGCCTACGTAGATGCTGAAGGTGGAAATACCGTTGAGTGGATCGTAATCTTCCCGACTGGCGTTGAGGTAGTACATCTCGGCGGTTTGCTGCATCCCGAGGTGAGCGTAGCCATTGGCATCCCCTTCAACCGTAGTGAGGAAGGTGTTGTCTTCGGGGCTCAGCTCGAAAATCACGTTGTCCAGCGGGTCGAGTTCGTAGTCCGTTACGGTAACGTCGAACTGGGCATTTTCAGGCAATGAGGTGTTGATCTGACCATGATCCTGCTCCGGGGTCATAACGGTTGGGATACCGGCTCCGTTGACCACAGAAAGTTCCAGCGCCAGTGGGCTATCGGAGAAACGTACCATGGTCTGGCCACTATTGGCATTTATCTGTACACGGAGGTAGAACAACAGGTTTTCAAATTGCGCCATCAGCGGCTGACCACCCGGAGCATTAGAAAAGTAGGAGAAGCTGTTATCATCCTCGTTGAAGTTCGGGGTAATCAGCACGGGCGTGATACCAACTATTTGACCGAAGGCCGGGTTGTCCAGATTGAAGCTACCGGCCAGGGAGGAAATATTGTCCGCACCGATAACGGTAACGGGCAGAGAAACGACTTGGCCGGAGATACCCGCACCGTCCCCGATCTCAAGCATTAGACTACCGGTATTAACCGTGACGTCCTCACAGAATTGGTCACTACCACACTCGTTGGTCGTCGTCAGGCAGACTGTGTAAGTACCGGGGAAGTCAAATTCATACTCCGGGTTTTCCTCGTTACTGGTCCCGTTATTATCACCAAAGTCCCAAAAGAAACTTTCTCCGTCGCTGGAAGTATTGGTAAAGGTGGCTGTCAAAGTAGCAGTGCTGAAGGTGAAATCGGCGACTGGTGCTTGCCCACTACCGTTGCTTTCAATGTCGATGAACTCTGCCTCAACACATCCCTCGGCACTGGTGACCATTACCATATAGTCGCCGGGCTCGATCTGGCTGATCACGTAAGTAGGGGTAACGATGTCGTTGAATTCCAACTGCACGCCCATTCCCATCAGCATGACCTGGTAAGGACCGGAGCCATCGATGAAGGTGATGGTCAGGGCTGCGTCGGCACAATCTTCCCCTACTTCAAATTCCGCAAGGTTGGCATTGGTAGAGGAGATATCACTGACGGTCATGACCATACAGCCCGTGGCGTCGGTTACGATTACTTTGTACGCACATGGGGTGAGGTTCGGCAGCTCAAATTCCTGGCTGTTGGTTGTGAAGGTTGTATCCACCGTGTTGTCGCAAAGACGAAGCACTTCCACGTCATAAGGAGCTACGCCACCGATAATGTCGTTCCATAGCTGATTGTACTGCCCACACTCGTTGAGAATGACGGCAGTGACCAATTCAAGGTCGGTTGTGGTGTTGACGATTGTTGCCTGCTCGGTCTGGATGCAACCGGCACTGTCGAAAACAATCACGGTGTAAGTACCACTGGGAAGGTCTTCAACGGTGTAAGACAGGGTATCCGTCAGTACGACAGTGTCGCCTACGGGCCCGGTGTACTGTACGGTGTAAGGCGGAGTGCCCATCAGGAAATTAATGGTGAAACCACCGAGTTCGTTACACTCTCCGTTAAAAGGATCGAGTTCGAAGAAAGCGTTCGGTGTAGGGAAAACGGTAACCGTATCCATGCTCATACAGCCGGCAGCATCCATGACGATGATCTTGTAGTCACAAGGCGGCAGGTCGAAAAGTTCGAACTGGTCATCGTCCAGATTGAAGGTGCTGAACTGAGTACTGTCACAGAGGCGCAGGACTTCAATACTGAAGGGTGGGGTACCACCGATGATGTCATTCCATACCTGGTTGTACTGGCCGCAATCGTTCTGAATCAGCGAACTGATGATCTGGATGTCACTGGCCGTAACTTCCACCGTTACAGTTTCGAGCTGGCTGCAACCGTTTGCGTCGGTAAGAATGAGAGTATAAGTGCCGGCGGGCAGGTCGTTGAGAGAAACACTATTCGTATTGACCGTCAAACTGCCAGATTGCGGGCCGCTGTAAAGTAACTGATAGGGTGGGTCTCCGCCATTTATGAAAACATCGATCCTGCCGAGTGCGCCACAGGGACCGGGTACGGGTGTTGCGGTAAAGATATCTACCGGAGAAGGGTCAACGACCTGAGTTTCCATGTCCATACAGCCGTTGGCGTCGGTCACTTTTACTTTGTATTCACATTCTTCCAGGTCGAAAAGCTCGAAGCTTACTTCGGAAGTCACGAAAGTGGTATCGACCGTATTGTCACAAAGTCTGGTCACCTCGATAGTATAAGGAGGTACGCCGCCGGTGATATCATTCCAGAGTTGATTGTATTGACCACAGTCGTTACTAATCACGGCTACCTGAATGTCCAGGTCATTAAAACTTTCTTCCAACTCTACAGTCTCGGTTTCCGCACAGCCATTATTATCAGTAATTGTAATGGTGTAAGTGCCGGGCATCAGGTTGGACAACAGGAAGCTAGTGTTGTTGGTCGGGAAACTGCCATTCTGGGGACCGGTGAAGGAAACCTGGTAAGGCGCCGAAGAAGCAGCATTCATGATGTTGATCTGGATTTGACCTGGTTGGCCACAGATACCTGGATCCGGAATAGCGTCAAAAAGCTGGTAGGGGAATACGGTAACCGTATTCATGGTCATACAGCCGTTGGCGTCGGTTACTTTGATCTTGTAGTCACAAGGAATCAGATCCACCAGTTCGAAGCCATCGTCGTTGGTCAGGAAGCCGGTTGAATCACCATCACAGAGACGTACGATCTCGACGGTAAATGGTGGGGTGCCGCCGATAATGTCATTCCAGATCTGGTCGTATTGGCCACAGTCCGCAAACACGAGGGTTGAGATCAGGTCGATCGTGCCGCCGTTATTGTTGAGAACAATGGTTTCCTCGTCAGTACAGCCGTCATTAGTAATAATGCTAACTGTGTAAGTGCCGGAGGGCAAATCTTCGATGCGGTAGGTAGGGGAAATGAGCGCTACGTTGCCCGAGACCGGTCCGGTCCAGGTGATGTAGTATGGGTCGTCTCCGCCCGATACAATGATGTCGATGAAACCGGTGCTGCCACAGGCACCGTCTCCGGCGATGAGGGTGAGCAGGTCGGCGTTGCCGGCGTTAACCGTTATCTGGTCGGAACCAGAGCATCCATTGGCGTCTTCCACACTAATGTTGTAGAGACAGTTTTCCGTGTCGTCCAGGGTGAACTGGGTATTGAAGGTCATGAAAGTCTGGCTGGGCAGACCACAGTTATTCGTCACAGTCACGAAGAAGGGCGCACTACCGCCACTGATAGTAGTAACAATATCCTGCAGCTGACCGCAACCGTTGTTGGCAAGGGTCGCGTTCACGTTAAGCCCCGTCTGCGGTGGCACCACGGTGAAAGACTCAACGGTCGTACAACCGGCAAAATCCGTTACGAAGAAAGTGTAGTTTCCTGGTGGCAGTTCCAGTGAACTAACGCCGGAGCCGTTAATAACTACTGTTCCGCTCGCCGGACCACTATAAGTAAGGCTGTAGGAAGGCGTTCCGCCGCTGATATTAAAAGTTACCGGCGTGGTATTGCCACTACAGTCGCCGCTGGCCTGGCCAACGACTAGTTGTAAATCGCTGCCGGAGCTGCCCACGTATACGGTTTCGGTGATGTCACAACCATTATTGTCCCAAACGGAGAAGGTGTAGGCACCCGATAACAGATCGTCGATGAGGATGGAGTTATTCGAAGAAACTACCGATCCACTGCTGGGTCCGAAGTAATTGACGGTATAGGGTGGTGTACCGCTGAAGACGGATACGACCGCAGACCCGGCTTCGCCACAGGTGGCAGGGTTAGCGGTAACCTGTACTTCAAGTTCCCCACTGGGCACTACAACCGTTTGCTGGCTGCTACAGCCGAAGGCATCGGTGATGGTAACCTGGTATACGCCGGCGGGTAGATCGATAATATTGAAATCATCCGTATCCACCATCGCACTGCCATTCACTACCCCAGAGAGCTGAACAAGGAAGTCAGGCTGACCATTTACCACATCAATGTGAATCCGTCCTGGGTTGCCGCAGCCCTCGGGGAATGGAGTAGCAACGAAACTAAGGTTACCGTTACCTTGGCTGATGTAGGTAGACTCAGTAGCCGAGCAACCACTGGAGTTGGTTACGCTAACCGTATATGCACCGGCCGGCAGGTCATTGAGGTTGAAACTTTGGGAGTTTACGGTTTGTACAGTCGTCGTCGGGCCACTGAGTACTACCGTAAAGGGAGGCAGACTGCCACCAACGGTGACGCCGATCGCACCCGCCGATCCGCAACCGGCGTTAAACGGATTGAGTACGAGTTCCAGGTCCCCCTGATCACCGATCGTGAAGGTTGAAGTGATCGTACAGCCACTGCCGTCCTGTACGGTATAGGTATAGGTGCCGGCGGGAAGATTGACGAAGCAGAAGTGGCCGGTGTTGCTGACTGCCGAGCCAGAGATCGGCCCGGTATAGGTGGCAACGTAAGTCGGCGAACCGTTGTAGACACTGAAATTAAAGACCCCGTTATTTTGGCCGCAATCCGCATCGGTAGTGCCGGTGGGTTGTAGAACAAGGTTGCAGGTTTGGTTACAGTCTACGTTGAGTGAATAATTTGAAATCGCTCCGTTGTAGCCATCTACTACCACGTAGTAAGTCCCGGCTGGGAGATTTCGAATGATCTGCTCATTGTTGGTGCCAGGGTTCTGGCTGAATTCCAGGCAGGCTCCGCGATCGCAGGAGGACAAGAGGAAGAGCTCGAGATTTTGGCTCAGCCCGGTGAGGTTGATGGTCACCGTGCCAGTTTCGCTGGTCGTGAAAGTGTGTACGACTTCGGGACCATTGTTCTCTACGTTCATCGTGTTGCCACAAGTGTAGAGGCTGACGTCGTCGTTACCGTTTATATTGCTGCCGTTGTAAGTGACCCCGCAGTCTAGCGGCACGCTGTTGCTGCAGTCCAGGTAACCACAGCTTACTTCCAGGCGGAAGTTACCTCCTACACCGGCTTGTTGTTGATCTACTACGATATAGTAGGTGCCGACCGGAGCATCTTCCAACAGAATGCCTTCGTTATTCGTAATTGTATTGGAGGTGGTGCTTGAAGCCAGACAAGTAATGTCGTTACAATCACCGGCTAACAGAAAGATGTCCATATCCAGCCCCGGGGTCATAATTTCCAGTCCGATCTGGAGGTCACCCGCCCCGGTCTTTTGAACTACGTAAACGCGGTCTGGCCCCATCATGGCAGAGCTGCTGCAACCTGGGTAGCTGGTAATCTGGTTGCCGGCACCAATGGTCGTCTCATTTGGCAGGTAATCACCACAGCTGACGGAGATAGCCTCGTCACAAAGTGAAGAACTTCCACCACAGGGGCCGTTGCTGTAGGAAGTTACTCCGGCTGCCTCTGCGTAACAGGCGTTAATGTAAGTGACCTCGTTACATCCACAGACAAAAGCCTGGGTTTCTTCACAATCGGGATCAGGGTTGATCTGGTCGGGGTCGATACAGTTATTGCCGCCGTCACCGATGACTGTGTAACTCACCACGCCGGACGCTTCGGCCAGGCAGGCATTGGGGTAAACATTGCCGTCACAGCCCTGTACGGCTTCACCGCTTGCCGGACAGTCTACCGTGATTACTCCGTTAAAGGTATTAACGGTGGTGGCCGATGAAACAACGATGAGGTTAGGGTCGTAACAGGAGAAGTCATTGTCGGAGCACATCCCGCTGCTGTAAATCTGGACACCGTGGGCATCCGCCACACAGGCATTGGCGTAGGTTGCCTGATTGAATCCGCAAACCGGATCATAGTCTCCGTCACAGTTGGCTGTACTGTCGATGGCAGTTACGTCGATTCCGGGACCATAACCGGCTCCGTTTACGTAGAAGGTGTTGCCGGCGTCCTGAGCGAAACAGGGATTTAGATAAACGACGCCATCCGCACCCGTAACCGGATCGATTGAAAAGGAACAGGTATTATTGACGGTAATCGGACTGGCGGCTACAATAAAGGGATTGAGATTCATCTCCGCATCCACCAATACGGCACCTTCTACGATTACGCTGGCAGCAGCCAAATCGTCAACGTCGGAGTAGTTGGAAAGCGGTAGGTCCAATGTCATTACGGTTCCCCGGCCGGTGCGATTGACAAGGTCACGGTGGGTAAAGGCGGCTTCGGCCACACCCGCTACGCTGTCGATCATGCCCATACTATAGGTGGTTTCACCTTCCGCACTGATCCAGCTGGGTTGGGGAACCTTGACGATCAGCTCCGTGTTGCGTAATGAACCGGGGATGAAACTAAAACGCAATCCCATTCCGTAAACGTCGTCCACCCGGTTACTGGGGTTGTTGTAGTTGTACACCTGAACATCTACGATGAGGTAATTACCATCTTCCCTAACCTCAAATCCCGTAGGTACTAAGTGAAGTTGGTTTAGCGAACTATCTTCCAGTGTAGGTAAAAGAATATCATCCTCTACATCTCCGTGGATACGGCCAATGTATTCTCGGTAATGCTCGAAGTCCGTTTCGGTTACCCGGCCGTTTCCGTCAATATCAGCGTAGGCGAAATTGTGGCCGTCGGGGAAAGTGTCCAACCATATTTCACCCATCGGTATCGGTGCCCAGCTAAGGTTGACGATGCCAGGGCGCTCGGGACCTTCACTATCAAAGCTGTGCCCGAAATAAAGCAGATCAGCAGCAGCTACCTGACCATTGTTATCAATGTCACCCGGCCACATTTGTTGGGCAGATAAACTGAAGGTCGAGAGTAAAGCTAGATAGACTAAGCACGTAAAAACAAAAGTAGAATTTCTCATCATGTTGTTGGGATTGAGGCCGTAGCATTCTAATTGCTACCACCTTTGACAGTAAACCACCTCCAACGGTCACCTAATTAAAGGTGATTGCGTTGAAAACTATTGAACTTGAAGGAACGAACCGATGTTTGGCACGCCCAAAAAGCTCAGTGAACCGGGTACTTACCGATTCTGATTAATAAAACAACAAGGGGTAAAATGTCAGCGCCCGGAAAGCCAAAAGAAGGGGACTTGGCTCCTGGGTTGATGAGGTGCGGGTATGTCAAGTGGTCGTCGCAAAACCACTGCCTCATCACCGGGCTAAAATAACTTCGATTCAATCTATATGCTGGTCGAAACGCCACTATCGTGTCGCTAAACAATTGTCTGAAAACCGAGGTCATTATAACCTAAGTAGCAGTTTCAGCCAAAAAGTTCAGCGGCGCGATAGCAAGTTGCAAATCAGGTACTTGATTAATCGACGTTTCTAAACGCTAAGATAGGGGAAAAACAATAATATCAACCGTTATCTCCGGGAATCTCACCACCAGCGGCCCGATAGCTACCGGTCCCAGGAAAAACGCAATAAAATTTATTGGCAACCGATCTCTGTTTGGCTGATCGGGTCATTGTTCGGGAAGCAATTCCCAGAAAGAACTTGTTCAGGCACGTAACGGTTCAAATCCGGATCATATAAACCGTGAGCCATGAATGCTTTCAGATCACTCAACTCACTTTCCGTCAGGTTCAGGGGATGGAAAAAGTCGGAAATCTGGCTTTCCGGAACGCGCTCGTTCTCGGGGATGCCGGCGTTGAAGTAATCGAGTACAGATTCAAGGCTGGTGTGAGAACTGCCGTGGAAATAGAAGGGCATATCCTTGGTATTATATACCTGTGGTACCTTGAATTTATAGTAATCTTCCGGACGTCGGGTGAAGTCACCTCGCCCTAGATTGCGCGTATCGTCCAAACCAGTTCGGAGTCCACCAACATCATATAGGTCATTGACGCCAAGGCTGTGAAAAGTGTTACCGTTCAGGGCCGGGCCGTTGTGACAGCGGTAGCAGCCAGCCTTGCCGAAGAACAGCAGGGCACCTTCTTTTTCCGTGGTAGTCATAGCTTCCCGTTCTCCCTTCAGCCATTTTTGCCAGGGGGCCTCACTGGGCAGAAGGGTGCGGATGTAGGCGCTAAGCGCAAAACTCATCGCTTCGCGGCCATAGCGGGCGTTCGGAGCCCAGTCGCCGAAAGCGGCATCGAAGTAGAAACGGTAACCGAGGGTGTCCAGTACGTATTCATCTACATTGAGTCGATGGGCAATCGTACCCTCGATGTTTTGGGCTTCCAATCCGTCTAATCCGAGGTGATTGACTTCTGTAGTCGGATCATGCACACCCCAGACTTCTTCCACTTCTGCATTGTCACCGTAAGCACCGAAGCGCCCGGCCCACATGGAGTTGGTTACGTAAGCTACACCCAGCATGGAAAGCGGACGGGCTCCCTGGGCATCGATCTGATCTTCTTCGTAGCTGTCGGCTATCTGGCGACCACTACCGAAAGTGCCAAAACCTTCGGCTCCATCGGCAATGCCTTGCGCACTACCGGGGGTAAATGCCGCTTCGGGCACGTGACAACTGGAACAGGAATATGTACCGATCATACTCTCCTGCAAAGCGTCGCGGGCCAGTCCCGTCTCAAAAAACAGCATTTGGCCGAGGCGGACCTTCTCAGCGGTAATGGGATTGCCGACGCCTGCGGGAATAGCTTCCAGCAAACTGCCGTCGGGTAGTTTGTAGCTGTCCAAGCTTCCGTCTTCGCTCAGACGGATTAGGGTACGCTCCAGTTCGATGTCGATGGGGGCCACGGCCTCGTCTTTCACACAGGCAGGCAGGGTGAGCAATATGCCGGAAAGTACCAGCAGGGTGAAATAAGTTAGTCGTCTTAAGTTCATCAGTGGGATCATCTAAAACAGAGTGAAACGATAGGGGGGAGTCGCTTTGCTCATATAACCAGAGGTAGTCTTCTGAAGTCTCTACTATTCAATCAAAACGCAAAATACAAATAAGCGTTACAAATATAGAAGTTTCTGACGGATCATGATAGCATAGATGCCCTGCTTCGTGAATGTTAGCGTAATTTTGCCCGAATTACACCATCAAACAGGACTTCCATGCTTAAAATCGGACTATTGGGTACCGGTCACCTCGGTAAAATTCACTTAAAATGCATTCGCCTGGCTAAGGAAAGCTATGAATTGATCGGTTTTTACGATGCCAATCCTGAAATAGCCGCAAGTGTAGCCCGGGAATATAAGCTTGAAGCCTTTGACTCACCGGCCGAACTGATCGCCGCTTGCGATGTGGTTGATATTGTTACTCCCACTACTACCCATTACGCACTGGTCAAGCAAGCTCTGCTTGCCGGTCGCCACGTTTTCGTGGAAAAACCCCTGACCTCCACCCTGGAGGAGGCCAGAGAACTGGTGGAGATATGTGAACGCACCGGTCTCAAGGTCCAGGTTGGTCACGTCGAGCGCTTCAATCCTGCATTACTGGCTCTGGGCGATCACCAATTACGTCCTTTCTTCATCGAAGCCCACCGCCTGGCCACCTTTAATCCACGGGGCACCGACGTTAGCGTTATTCTCGACCTGATGATTCATGATCTGGACATCATCCTCAAGCTGGCCAACTCCGAAGTGGCTGAGGTGAGGGCCAGCGGTGTCGCGGTAGTCAGCAAGACCCCGGACATCGTCAACGCCCGCATCGAGTTTGTCAATGGTGCAGTGGCCAACCTCACTGCCAGCCGTTTCAGCATGAAGAACATGCGCAAGATTCGCCTCTTCCAGCCCGACGCTTACATCAGTATCGACCTGTTGGACAAGGAAACCCAGTTTATCCGCCTCTTCGACGTTAACGATCCTAGTCTGGACCCCGAGTCAGCCCAAATGACCATTGAAACGGCCGACGGCGTTAAGGTCATCGACATCGCTCAACCGGACGTAAATCCCGTCAATGCCATCCAACTGGAACTCGAGAGTCTGGCCGCCAGTATCAATGAAGACAGTACGCCAGCCGTCAGTATTCACGATGGTTACCGGGCATTAGAACTGGCCTATCTGATCAGCGAAGCGGTGGAGGAGAACCGGGATAAGATTCCGGTGTAGGGTTGTTATGACTTCAAAGTAGCAAAGTTTCAGCTCGTTCGCTGAGGTGGCCCGAAAGGCTTGACTCGTCGGCCGAGCGGGCATTGTTAGTGACTACTATTTTCATTAATTCAGAGAATGTCCGCTCGCCCGATGAACCAGCTCCTACCGTCGCGTTTCGGCGGACGGGTCCACCAGCCTTGCTACTTTGAAGCCACCAAAAAAATCTAACCTTTCATGCTGTATTCAACTTGCTGGCAACCAAAAGGATATTGTTTATCTTTGCGCCCCGTTTAGGTACAGTGACCTACTTTTTCGCTGTTCCTGAAAAAACAAAGTCTACTCCCTAACTCCATTTTATGATCACCTACCTGAAAGGGCCGGTTGCGCACAAGAACCCGAGCTTCGTTGTCATCGAGGCGGGCGGCATCGGCTACCACGTCAACATCAGTCTGTACACTTATACGAAGATTGAGAAAATGGAGAAGGTGAAGCTGCTGACTCACTTTCACGTTAAGGAAGATGCCCAGGTATTGTTTGGCTTCGCCGAAGAGCAGGAACGGCGTCTGTTTCAGCTATTGATCTCGGTGAGCGGAGTGGGGCCGGCGACGGCTCTGGTGGTACTGTCGAGTATGAACCCCGAGGAAGTGCGCGCCAACATTATCGGCGAAAACGTGGCGGCTATCAAGAAGGTGAAGGGCATCGGGCCGAAGACCGCCCAACGTATCATTCTGGACCTGAAGGACAAACTTATCAAGGAAAGTGGAGAATCGCCGACAATGATCGCGCCGCAAAACAATACGTTGCGGGAGGAGGCGTTATCTGCTTTAGTGAATTTAGGTTTTCCCCGTACCGCCGTGCAGCGCGCCCTTAACCGGGTGCTGAACGCCGCGCCGAACACCGATAGCTCCGAACAACTCATCAAATTGGCGTTGCGGGAACTATCTTCCTAACGACACGGTGAGTTTTCCCGACCATAATCCCAATGTTAAAGCCGGACTTGCCCACCCCAAAAAGGGATAAGGCCGCGTTTTTTTTGTGCTTTTAGCCTACCGGAAGGATCGCAACATGAACAAGACTTTTCTACTACTCTTCATTTCTCTCATTCACCTCGGATTTACGCCCTTCGTCAGCGAAGCAGCGGAAGAAAACTGCGAGGAAACGGTTCACTCTTTCGAGTTGCCGCTGAATATTGAACAATTACTGACGGATACCCTGCCTCCGCTGCGGGATCGTTTCGGCAATTACGTTACTAATGAGGACCCCAACGTGGTGGACCTGAAGGACCCGCCTTCCGTAACCAAATCGGTAGAGTACGACCCCGAAACGGGCCTGTACATTGTAAAGGAAACTATTGGTCAGGTCGATTATCGCCCACCCACCTACCTGACCTTCGATGAATACCTGGAGTACCGTCGCAAACAGGATCAAAAAGCCTACTTCAACCAGATCGCCGGTGTGGGGACCGGGGAGCAGATTAACGTAGAGGACCCGTTGGCCAACATCGACATCGACGACAGCATGCTCAACCGGCTGTTCGGTTCCAATGAGATCAGTATCCAGCCACAGGGTGGGGTAGACCTGACCTTTGGCTTCAATTACCAGAATCAGGAAAACCCTTTCTTCACCGAGCGCCAACGGAGCCAGACCATTTTCGATTTCGATATGGACATCCAGATGAACGTGGTAGGCCAGATCGGGGATAAACTGAAGCTAAATACCAACTACAATACCGGTGCCACCTTTAACTTCGACAACCAGATCAAACTGGATTACAATTCCGAAGCCTTCGGAGAAGACGATATTCTGAAAAAAATCGAGGCGGGTAATGTGAGTCTGCCCCTACGCGGTAGCCTGATCGAGGGCGCACAATCACTCTTCGGCCTGAAAACAGAATTGCAGTTCGGTCACCTGCGGCTGACTGCAATCGCTTCCCAGCAGCAGAGTCAGCGGGAAAAGCTGACCATTGAAGGCGGTGCCCAACTTGCTGAGTTCGAGGTTTACGCCGATAGCTACGACGAGAACCGGCACTTCTTCCTTTCTCACTACAATCGGGATAATTACGAGGAGTCTTTGAGCAAAATGCCCCAGATCAACTCCCTTTTCAACGTGGAGAACATCGAGGTCTGGATCACCAATGACCGAGCCGAGGTACTGGACGTGCGGGACATCGTAGCTTTTGCCGACCTGGCCGAGCCGGAACGGTTCACGACTCCGAACCCCGGGCCCATCCAATTTCAGGAGCCTCGCTACCGGGAGATTTGTGAAGGGGAACCCCTGCCCGATAACGGAGCCAACGGACTCTATTCAAAATTGGTCGGCCGGGGCGAGAGCCTGCGGGAGATCGACCGGACGGTATCGATCCTGCAATCCGCTGAATTTGGTTTGCAACAAATCCGTGACTTCGAGAAGGTACAGGCCCGTAAGCTGAACCCACGGGAGTACACCGTGAACCGCGAACTGGGATACGTTTCTTTGAACATTAATGTACAACCCGACCAGGTAGTGGCTGTTTCCTACCGCTACAAGTACAACGGTAACATCTTTAAGGTTGGTGAGCTTTCCGTAAACACGGATAACGTAAGTGCCGATACCAGCGACCTCAGTAACCGGGTGCTGTATACTAAAATGCTGAAGTCTTCCAGTCAGCGGGTCGGTGAGCCGGGCTGGGACCTGATGATGAAGAATGTTTACTCTCTTGGTGCCTACCAGGTGAGCGAGGAAGATTTTCGTCTGGACGTCCAGTACGAAGACCCGGGTGAAGGTTTCAAGCGGTTCTTACCTACTTCACCATTAGCGGGTATTCCATTGATCCGGATCTTCGGTCTGGACCGGCTGAACACCCAGAACGATCCTCAGGCGGACGGTATTTTCGATTTCGTACCGGGTATTACGTTCAATGCCCAGACCGGCCGGGTCTATTTTCCGGTCCTGGAGCCATTCGGTGAAGACCTGGCGGAAAGTATTCTTGGTGCCGGAGGTACCCAGGAAGAAGTAAACCAATACGTCTACAATCAACTTTATGACTCCACCTTGTTCCGGGCCCAGGAGTTTCCGGAACGCAACCGTTTTGCCATCCGGGGTACCTACAAATCTTCGGTGCAGTCGGAGATTTCGCTCGGGGCCTTCAACATTCCGCCGGGTTCGGTGCGGGTGACCGCTGGTGGTGCACTTCTGGTAGAGGGTCGTGATTATTCGGTGGACTATAGTACTGGACGAGTGCGGGTGCTGAACGACGCTATCCTGAGTTCGGGTGTTCCGATCAATGTCAGTTTCGAGGACAATACTGTATTCAGCTTACAGCAAAAAACTATGCTTGGTCTGCGAGCCGACTACGAGGTGAACGATAACCTGAGTATAGGAGCTACTTACCTGCAACTCTTTGAACGCCCCTTTACCCCAAAGGTGAACATCGGTGAAGATCCGATCAATAACCGTATCTACGGCTTCGACGCTGTTTATAATAAGGAGTCCGGTTTCCTGACGAGAATGGTAGATAAGCTGCCGTTCTACAGTTCCAGCACTCCTTCTAACATCAATCTAACGGCGGAAACCGCCCTGTTGAAACCGGGACATAGCCGTGCGATCAACCAGAGTCGCGACGAGAAAGGCGGAATCGTTTACCTGGACGACTTCGAGGGGACGGCCAGCCCCATCGACCTGATGGTGCCGGTGCAAAGGTGGTTCCACTCTTCAGTACCCCAAAATGATGGGCAGAACAGTAACCCGCTTTTCCCCGAAGCCAACCAGGAAGGCCTGGTGTCCGGAGCTAACCGGGCCAACATGAGTTGGTACCGCATCGACCAGGCGGCCCGCGACGGAGCGGATAACAATAACATTTACACCAGCCGGGTGCCCCAACAGGAAATCTTCCCGAATCGGGATATTCCGATAGCCCAACAGCAGCGTTTCCCTTTCTTTACTTTCGATATCAACTTTAATCCGGAAATCAGAGGCCCGTATAATTTCGATCCGCCTCAGGGCTTTCCGGGCTTCACGGCTGGCTCGATTATGCAGCCAGGCGATACCCTTAATCCAGTCCATTTGGCTGATCCGGAAACCCGTTGGGGTGGTATGATGCGGGAAATGACGACCAACGATTTCCAGAGCGCGAACATCGAATTTGTGGAATTCTGGATGATGAGCCCTTTTCAAGACCCGACGGACGGGCGTTCTCCCGCTGCCAACGGTGATGAAAAGGAAGGAACGCTATACTTGAACCTGGGTAACATCAGTGAGGATATCCTGCGCGACAGCCGTCTCGCTTTCGAGAACGGACTACCCGGCCCGGCTAACCCCGATCGCCCGGTCGATGAGACAGTGTGGGGGCGGGTACCCGTAGCTCAACAGATCAACCGGGGTTTTGATAACGACCCGGAAACACGAGAGGCTCAGGATGTTGGCCTGGACGGACTGAACGACGCCGGTGAGTTGCAAAAGTTTAGTGATTACGTTCAACAGATTACGACCGCGAATAATAACGTAGGTGCCATCGTACGCCGTGACCCGGCCAATGATAACTTTTATTACTTCAACGATGATCGTTACGAAAATAATGCCGCAGTAAATCTGTTGACTCGCTACAGTGCCTTCAATAAGCCGGAGAACAATAGCCGCAATAACGGAGGTGAGGCCATACGCCAGAGTAACACCAACCTGCCCGATAGTGAGGATATGAATCAGGATAATACCCTGAACGAATCCGAAAGCTACTTTCAGTACGAGATCCCCCTGCGACGGGATCCGCTGAATCCCCGCGAAATTGATCCGGAGCAAACTCCATTCATCACCGATCGTATCGAAGCTGATGGAAGTAACCGGATCTGGTACCGTTTCCGTGTTCCTGTGAATACGCCTAATAAAACTGCGGTCGGTGGCATCCAGGATTTTCGCTCTATTCGCTTTATGCGAATGTACATGACGGATTTTGAAACCGAGACGACGCTGAGATTCGGCTCCCTGGAGCTGGTGAGAAACAGCTGGCGTCGTTACACCCGTGAGTTTACCGACGATGATACCCCGCCGGTGATACCCGGAGATGACGATACGGAATTCAGTGTTGACGCCGTGAACATCGAGGAAAACAGTCAGCGCCAACCCTTTGCCTACACGATTCCGGAGGGTATTCTCCGCGAGCAAAGTCTGGGCGTGGTGAATACGCTGCAAAACGAGCAGTCGCTTTCCTTACGGATCGATGATCTTTATCCTTCCGATCGGCGGGCTGTTTTCAAATATACCGACACTGACCTCCGACTTTACGAACGGCTAAAAATGTTCGTGCACGCCGAAGCCAGGGGGGATCAGTTCCAACAGCCCGAAGACGGGGAACTGAGTGTATTCATCCGAATGGGTTCTGACTTCACAAGTAATTACTACGAGTACGAAGTACCACTGACGATCTCGGATACTACGGCTGTTCTCGGGCTCAATCCAAACTCGAGTGCTTACAAGCGCGAGGTCTGGCGGGAAGAAAACGAGATCGATTTTCCCACTGCGCTACTACGGGAAATGAAGCTACGTCGCAACGACTTAAATATCGATCTGCAGGAAGAGTACATCGAATCCTACACCCCTGAAGACCGACCAGGAGTAACCCATACCCTGCGGATGCGCGGTAACCCGAACCTGGGCTACGTAAAGGTCTTCATGATCGGGGTCAAAAACCAAAATGATGTGAACTCCGGTGCCTTGTCCGCCGAAGTCTGGTTAAACGAACTTCGTCTGGAAGGACTGGATGAGCGGGGCGGTGTCGCCGCCATTGGCCGGGCCGATATTCAGCTAGCGGACCTCGGTACCCTGACCGGGGCAATCAACTACAGCAGCATCGGTTTCGGTGCCCTGGATAATTCGGTAACGGAAAGAGCCCGGGAAAAAACCGTGGGCTATGATTTGGCCGCCAACCTGAGTATGGACAAATTTCTGCCGGAAAATCTGGGACTGAGGCTGCCACTCTACCTGCAACACAGCAGTGTGGTGAATACGCCGGAGTATGACCCTTACGACTACGATATTCGCCTGGCTGACAAACTGGAGAACTTCGAAGGAGAAGAGCGGGATTCCGTACGGGAACAGGCTCAGGAGATCACTAAAATTACGGCCGTCGCACTGAATAACGTCGGCTTCACCGGTGGTGGTGGCGGTAAACCAGCACCCTGGGATCCCAGTAATTTTACGGCCAGTTATGGAGTGACGAAAACCGACCGCAGCGACCCATTCATTGAAAAAGAAGAGGTAAGGGAAACTACCGCTGCGTTGGACTATAATTACAGCAGGGGCAAGGCCGGGTACATCGAACCTTTTAAAGGCTTGAACGGCAAGTATCTGCGATTACTCAAGGAGTTCAACTTCAACCCATTGCCGAACAGTTTCAGTGTGACTAATCTCTGGAATCGCCGCTTTGCGGAAACCAATTACCGTTTCGCCGAGGTGGACCCCATCTTCAACCGTTACTTCAACAAGCGATTTACCTGGGGGCGGAACTACGATCTGCAGTGGAACCTGACGAAATCGTTGCGGATGAACTTCAATGCCCAGATGAATACCACCATCGACGAGCCGGATGAACTGAGTTTGATCACGACGGAAGAAGATCCTGACAAAGCACGTCGCGAAGCAATTTGGGAAAATCTGAAAGGCTTCGGCCGGCCGAAACTCTATAGCCATACTTTTAACGCCAGCTACACGCTGCCGCTGCGCTACCTGCCTTTCCTCGACTTCATCGACGTGCGGGCCAACTACCAGGGTGGCTATAACTGGAACGCCGCTCCGGTAGAGTTTTCCGGTTCCGACGTAGAGTTCCTCGACATCGGTAACATCATCCAGAACAACCAGAGTCGGCAGATTACGGCGGATTTGAATTTTGAAAAATTCTATGACCAGTTCGACTTCCTGCGCAAGATCAATCGGCCACAGCGCCGCCGGACGAATAATCGCGCTACGCGTAATCGCGACCGGGACGGAGATGACGATAAAGAAGAGGCTCAGCCGGAACGTCGCAAACGAAAAGGCGAAGTATCCGGCGCGACCCGCGCTTTGGTACGCCCGCTGCTGATGATTCGCCGGGCTCGCCTGAGCTATAGCGAAGACTTTGAAACCGTAGTGCCGGGTTATAACCCTACGCCGGAACTGGTGGGGCTTTCCAACGGCTTTACCGATCCCGGCACAGCCTTCATCCTTGGTCTGCAACCTACTATCAGAACGCTCACGGATGATCAGCGGAACGCCGCTAACGCGGGGAACCCGACTTCCGACGACTGGCTGGCTCAGAACAACGGATTCCTGACCACCTCGGCCTTCCTGAACAATAGCGTCATCCAGAATTATACTAAAAACTGGGATGCTCAATTGACGGTGGAGCCCGTGCAGGACTTCCGGATCGAGCTGAATATGAACCGTACTTTCGCGGAAAATTTTACGGAAACCTACAAAGTGCTGGAGAAGCCGGACCCAAATGATCCGAACCCCATCTTTAACTATCAGCACGCAGTACCGACCTACGACGGAGCCCTGACGATGACCTACGGTGGTATTAACAGTCTACTGGGTTCCTCCAGTCAGGAAGACCTCGACGCACTGTTTACTACCTTCGAAGATAACCGGGTCATCATCAGCCAGCGACTGGGAGGAAATACCCCCCACGAGGATCCGGACCTGGCCGAACGCGGTTACAGTTTTGGTTACGGACCGGGGCAACAGGAGGTTTTACTGCCGGCATTCCTGGCCGCTTACCGGGAAGAGGATGCTAGCAATTCTTCCCTGGATCCGTTTGGCCTCAATGCCAGCCCGAACTGGCGGGTCACTTACAATGGTCTGAATAAGATAGGCAACCTGGGCGAGGTCTTTAGCCGGATCAATATCACCCACGGTTTTCAGTCTACTTTCAGCATCAGCAGCTACGGGACAAGTCTGGATTACCTGGATGCCCTGGAAGAGCAGCAGCTGAACCCTAACCTGGAAACGGGCTATGATACAGTATCGCTCAACTTCTTCCCCCGGATCGAGATCCCGAATATCACCGAGCAGAAAGGCTTTGCGCCGTTGATCGGGATTGAAGCGGAAATGACCAACGGCTTCAGTTTCAACTTCACTTATCAGACGGCCGCCAATCGCAGCCTGAACATCATCAGTAAGCTGCTGTCTGAGAACGTGACCAAGGAAGTCGTCGGTGGTTTCGGACTGGTTCTACAAGATGTGGAGATCGGCTTCCTGACCGGTAACGGACGGAAGAAACGCCGACGGGGACGTCGTAATGATGAAGATGAAGGAGTGAGTGCCGCCTTAAGTGGCAACCGCAATAATGGTCGTAGTCGCTCGGGTGGCCGCCTCAATGTAGCTGATATGGACATCCAGTTCAATCTCAGTTTCCGCGACAATATCACTTACGCCAGTAAACCCGACCAAGGTATCCGTGAGGCGACCGAGGGTTCACGCGTACTTACCTTTTCTCCTTCCGCAGAATATCAGGTGAACCAGCAACTTTCACTGCGCGCCTTTTTTGATTACCGGAAATCAACGCCCTACAACTCACTCGGCTTCCCGCAAACGACGGCCAGTGGTGGAGTAGTAGTCAGGTTCCAATTGAACTAGCACAGACATTACATGGATGGGCTGCTAAGGGAAATTCGCCGGTGTGACCTTTGTTTGCCGCATTTGGTGAACGGGGTCAATCCGGTGCTGGCAGCCCACATAGCAAGCAAGATTGCCATCATTGGCCAGGCGCCGGGGAGTGTGGTCCACAAATCCGGTGTTCCCTGGCAGGACAAGAGCGGTGACCGCCTTCGCGAGTGGTTGGGGGTAGACGAATCTACGTTCTACGACCCCCGGATATTTGCCCTGGTGCCCATGGGTTTTTGCTATCCCGGCAAAGGAAAATCCGGCGACCTGCCACCCCGTAAAGAGTGCGCTCCACTCTGGCACGAAAAGCTGCTAAAAGCCATGCCGGAATTGCGGTTGACCCTTTTGGTCGGCAGCTATGCCAAGCTTATTACCTGGGTGACCGCAAACACCGAACGCTGACGGAAACGGTTCGCCATTTCCACGATTACTTACCTGAGTATCTGCCCTTGCCGCACCCTTCACCCAGGAATAATATCTGGCTGAAGAAAAATGAGTGGTTCGGGGTGGAAGTTTTACCTCTTTTGAAGGAGGAAGTTAAGACTGCCCTGGCCGATGGATGATTTTGGGTTCGCGTTTACGATCACGCTATATTGAGTACTGTGCACTAGTACTTGGCTATCAAAAGCTTGCCCGGCCTTACGATATTTGACGTAGTAGCAAGGGCTATGGTCAAATAAAGTGTTTCTTCAAGTCAATCAGATTCAATAGAGCGCACTTTAAATCTTGCGTACTTTACGTAAAATTTAAAAGGTACTTTCTTCCGTTGTTGACCTCGAACGTTACGATCGGCGCGGTGCGTTATTTGAAAATCTGATGATAGCGGATGCACACAAGAGCAGCTTACATACTGAAATTCCGTCGCGCTACTACTTTTATCGAAATACGCAAAAGCAAGAAGTAGACCTCATTTACGAAACTGCTTTGGAAGCGAACTTCTGGGAAATAAAGGCGGGAGAACGATTTCGCAGTAATATGACCAATACGCTTGAGGCCGTTGCTTTCAAATGGGACCGGCCGGTAAATCGTTATCTGATCTACGACGGAGAAGAAGTGCTCAAAGGAAAAACGCAACTACTAAACTGGAGAAACATCAGTTGGACTTCAAAGTAGCAATGTTTGGTGAGCCCACTCTCTGGGGATCCAATAGGTACTGCTACTTTAGCTGGCGCTGATGACCTGCGGTGATCGTCGCAAGCTCCTCGGAGTTGTCCTTCGCCCTCGGAGTTACCTTCGGTGATCGTCGCAAAAAAGATGTCTCTCCCGTTTTAACTTACCATTGCTACTTTGCTAGTCAAAATCTTATCTAATGCTAAAGTTGCTCCTCGGAGCTGTTAGCCAAAATCATTACAACCTAAAGTAGGTAGAGCGACCGACCGGATAGGTTACCTTTGTAGCTCAACTTCAACGATTATGAAATCACCCCGCCGCTTTCAACGTTCCCAGGCCCGCAATTCCGCCAAGCCGCCGGGGATGACCCGCAAACCCGCTGAGATCATTGGGATGCGGCTGAATAAATATCTCGCTCACAGTGGAGTCGCCAGCCGCCGGAACGCCGCTGAATTCGTGAAGAACGGACAGGTAACCGTAAATGACGTACAGGAGCGCAACCCCGCCTACCAAATTCAGGAAGGAGACGTCGTGGCCTACAAGGGGCAAGTGGTGAGCCCCAGCGAAACGTTGGTCTACGTGCTGTTGAATAAGCCCCGTAATGTAATCACAACCACCAGTGATGAAAAGGACCGCACTACGGTGATGGACCTCATTACCGACCCTAGTCTGGAGGGGCTGCGGCTATTTCCGGTCGGTCGGCTGGACCGTGATACCACCGGACTGCTGCTGATCACAAACGATGGTGACACGGCCAAGAAACTGACCCACCCCAGCCACGAGGTTGCCAAGGTTTACCAGGCCACCTTGGATCGGCCCTTTGAAGCCGAAGACCTGGAAAAATTGCGCGCCGGCCTGGAATTGGAAGACGGCCCCGCTAAAGTCGATTGGGCCAACGTCACCGAAGGCAGCGAGGGGAAGACGATCGGTTTGCGCATCCACATCGGCCGTAATCGGATCGTTCGTCGCATGTTCGCTCACCTGGGCTACAAAGTGGAACGCCTGGACCGTACCTTTTTTGCCGGACTGACCAAAAAGGACCTGCCCCGCAAATTCTACCGCTTCCTGACGGAGGAAGAAGTAAGAATGATTCGGCATTTTAGTTAACAGCTGGACGGTCTTATGGTCTTACGGTCTTACAGCCCTGTAAGACCGTAAGACCGTAAGACTTTCCCTACCTTTACCCCTTACCTACCGAATCCAACCCGATGAAATCCGTTCGCCACCAACATTCGCCGCAACTGAGCGCCGAGGTCAACATGTTTCCTATTTCAAAGAGTCGTTACCTGGCTGAAGCCATTGCCAAGGATTACGGTCAGCCACTGGGGCAGATCCGCGTCTCTAAATTCAGCGATGGGGAGATGCAGCCGATCATCAAGCAGAGCGTGCGGGGTAGTTACGTCTTCTTGCTGGGCTCCACGTTCCAACCTTCGGATAACCTGATGGAGTTACTGCTGATCATAGATGCGGCGCGCAGGGCTTCGGCCGGATACATCTGTGCGGTCATCCCTTACTTCGGCTACGCCCGTCAGGATCGTAAAGACAAGCCACGAGTGCCCATCAGCGCCAAGTTGATCGCTAATTTGTTGGAAGCCGCCGGGGTAGACCGGATCATGACGCTGGATCTACACGCCGACCAGATTCAGGGTTTCTTCGAAGTGCCGGTAGACCACCTGAAAAGCCAGGCCATCTTCATTCCTTTCCTGGAAGGGCAGGACATGAGCAACGTAACCTTCGCCAGTCCGGATATGGGCAGCGTGAAGCGGGCCCGCGACTACGCTACCCATTTCAATCGCCCGATTGTGATCTGCGATAAATACCGTAAACGCGCCAATGAAGTGGCCAGTATGACCATTATCGGCGACGTAACCGGTGCCGACGTCATCATCATTGATGATCTCGTAGACACCGCCGGCACCCTCTGTCGCGCTGCCGACCTGGTGATGGAGAGAGGCGCCCGCAGCGTTCGGGCTATGGCTACCCACCCGATCCTGAGTGGTTCGGCCTACGAAAATATTGAGAATTCTGCGATGACCGAATTGATCGTGACCGATACGGTGCCTTTGAAGGAAGATTCCGACAAAATCAAAGTACTGCCTTCTGCGGCCCTGTTCGCCCGGGCGATCCGCAAGGCTCACGAGAACGAAAGTATATCTGCCTTGTTCGTGTGATCCTACCCGCAGCGAGATTGGAAAATTTGCACTGCAATAGTACTTGGATCGAGAGAAAACCGAATGAGGCTTTTGCCTGACGGGTTCACTTTTTGATTGTCCGTTACTGATCTATAATACTCCATTAATCAGGCGCGCAGCGACAAACTTCCCGGAAATACAATTTCCGGGGAGTTTGTATTTTGCGGTGGTGGTGCCGGCCATCACCATAAAATACTTATTCATGGAGAGCATTGTGAACTACTTTGAAACTATTCCTTCTTCCCACCGTAGTTTGATCCTGGTAGGGGGAATTACCATTTTTTGGCTGATTGAAAGTGCCGTTCCGTTATTTCGTTTTAAGTATACGAAGTGGAAGCATGCTGGGATCAATATTTTCTTTACCCTGACGACCATTGTGGTCAACTTCGCCCTGGCTTTCATCCTGGTAGCAACGAGCGACTGGGTGGTTGCCAATGGCATCGGCATCTTGCAACTGATCGAACTGCCGATCTGGGTGATGGCCATCGGAGGACTGATGCTGCTGGACCTGATCGGTGCCTATCTGCCGCATTTGGTGGAACATAAGACGCCGGTATTATGGCGTTTTCACCTCGTGCACCATACGGACCAGCACGTAGATACTACCACGGCCAATCGTCATCATCCGGGGGAGAGCGTGATCCGCTTTGTTTTTACTACCCTGGGCGTAATTATTGTAGGCGCGCCGATGTGGCTGGTCTTTCTGTACCAAAGCCTGAGTGTGGTATTAAGTCAGTTCAATCACGCCAACATAAACTTACCAATTGGCATTGACCGGGCCTTGCGCACCGTAATCGTAACGCCAAATATGCACCGCGTTCACCACCACTATCAACTACCGCTGACGGATACGAACTACGGCAATATTTTCTCCGTCTGGGACCGGCTGTTCGGCACTTACGCGGCCGTGGACAATCGCGAACTGCGCTACGGAGTGGATACCCACATGGACGAGCGGGAGCACCAGCACATCGGTACCATGCTGAAGATTCCTTTTGGTGGGAAACGGCGACCGACTACGGAGGGGTAGGGCAGTTCTCAACTGCTTCAGCAACTACTCCCGCTCCGCAAGCGGGGTGATCTGGATTGTCCTTTTCTGCAGAGCCTGTACATCTTCTATCGGGCTAAACCTACTTAGCACGATGAGTTGTCGCAATAAGCGTAGATTGTTGGTGTATTTCTGGCGGTGATAATCTGCCCGACACCAGCGCAACCGTATCCGGGAGGAGTGGATGCGGTTGCGCTGGTTGTCATTTGGTGCACCTGCAGCTCATGTTAGTGCATAAACCGTCGCGTGATTATCTGTCCGCCAAGGTCAATGACCAATACCTTTACTTCATTACGTTTGGGTATACCCAAGGGGTAACTACCATTCGTGCGTCCGGAGAACGTTCGCAACAGTCTACCATCAACAGATAGTAAGCTGGCCTGGAAAGATAGGTCCTCCTTACTACTTAGTTGGAAAGATTGGTCGAAGAGGTCCAACTGATAGGAAGCGTTCTCTGGCTGCTCGTTCGTTGCCACATCGATGTCCAGTTCAATGCCATAAAGTTCCCGACCAACCGAAGCATCGAGTAAACTTTGAAAATAGAGCACATTGTCGATGACACCGACCATGATGATCGTACGGGGCTGAAAAGAAGTCAACGGGGAGGTGTAGAAATTATCGGTTTCTCCGGTTTCCATGTTGACGGTGTAGAAACTGGGTTCCCTGCCATTAGCCGTACCATCAGCGACGAAAGCGGTTTGTCCCGCGATGATGATGTTTGACAAAAATCGATCAGTGTCCAAGACTTGGCTTGTTCCCGTTTCAGTTCCATCCGTCAGCACCAAAAGATGATCTCCAAAAACACCTTCGTTGACGAAAAAAAGCATTTTTTCTTCATTGAAAATCGCTCTGGTCACTCCAGTTCCCTGGGTCAGCCCCGAACTCTCCATAAGTTGGTAGAGTTGAACACTGCCCTGAGGCGTACCGTCCGTTGCGTAAAAACCTTCTCCGGACGAGCCGTTCAGGAAAAGGGCCTGCTCTCCGTTGAACTCGTGTAATCGGGAAGCATCTCCTCCGTCTACGGTTATTTTCTGAATATTTTGACTATTCTCATCATAACGATAGGTGCCATTGGCCTCGTCTTGAAATGGGGCGTCCAAGCCAAATAATAAGCCTCCACTAACGGAACTCAAACCGAACACATCGGCAAATCCCGTTTCCGTAAAAACAGAATTGCCTAACTGCATTACGGTATCTCCGTTAGTAACGTAAAGGTTGAAACCATCGTCCTGCCCGGATAGGGGAGCGGTGAAGGCAATCTCGCCATTATAGCGGCAGTAGGTTTTTCCCTGTTGCTCCGAGGTAGTGATCAATCGGCCTCCCTGGAAAACGGTGTCGATGTTCTCCCCGTCGAAGCGGTAAATGGTGTTGAGCAGGCTGAAGTACAGCGAACCGTTTTCGGATACGATTAACTCACCAGCCTGATTGCTCGATGTTTCATCGCGGAAGACCAGTTGGGTGCCTTCGGTCGTACCGTTCGTTTTCCAGATTGCCGATCCGGTACCGTCGTTTTCGACGGCGAAATAGATTTCTTCGCCAAAAGCAACAAAGTTATTGGGAGAAGCATCTTCCTCACCAGGATTGATGTTCTTAAGCAAAAAGAGCTGGTCATTTACGAGGATGCCGGGTTCTTCTCCAATGTCTGGACGGTTAAGGGGGAGAATAATTGCGTCACCGAAACGGATGCCGCCAGCGTTGAATTCGGACAGTGCATCCCCTTCTCCTGGGTTGAAATCGGCAACCAGGAATGGCTCCTGGGCGCAAAGTTGAAATGAGAGTACGGCTAATAATACGGTAGCAAAGAATTTATACATGAGAGCGTTTTGTTTTAAATTAATAAGAGAGTTGACGACTGACCGATAAGAATTCTCAATCGTCTGGAAATAGATAAGCCCTTCCGGCAAGGCCGGAAGGGCTTATTTGGTGGTGCTGCCACGATTACATATTCGCGATGATCTCATCACCGAATTCGCTGCACTTCAGCAGGGTAGCGCCGTCCATCAGGCGTTCGAAATCATAGGTTACGCGCTTGTTCTTGATGGCGCCTTCAATACCTTTGATAATCAGGTCAGCGGCTTCACCCCAACCCAGGTAGCGGAACATCATCTCGCCACTCAGGATGACGGAAGAAGGGTTCACTTTGTCTTGGCCGGTGTACTTCGGTGCGGTACCGTGGGTAGCCTCGAAGATGGCGATGCCGGTGTTGTAGTTGATATTGGCACCCGGTGCGATACCGATACCACCAACCTGGGCGGCCAGGGCGTCAGAGATATAATCTCCGTTCAGATTCAGGGTAGCGATCACGCCGTACTCTTTCGGGCGCAGGATGATCTGCTGCAGCATAGCGTCGGCAATCACATCCTTAACGATGATCTCGTGGCCGTCGTGCTTGATGACGTGCCAGGGGCCGCCGTCGAGCTCAGTACCGCCGAAGTCTTTAGCGGCCGTTTCGTAGCCCCAGTCGCGGAAAGCGCCTTCGGTGAATTTCATGATGTTGCCCTTGTGCACCAGGGTAACACTGTCTTTCTTGTTGTCGATGGCGTACTGGATAGCTGCCTTTACCAGGCGGTTGGTACCTTCCTGGGAAACGGGCTTGATGCCGATACCCGCGGTATCCGGGAAGCGGACCTTAGCGTAGCGGTCGGGGTAAGTTTCCTTGAGCCAGTTCAGAAACTTGGCGTTTTCTTCGGTGCCTTCGGCGAATTCAATGCCGGCGTAGATATCTTCGGTATTCTCGCGGAAGATAACCATGTCGACGTGCTCGGGGTGCTTCACCGGGCTAGGTACGCCCTGGAAGTATTGTACGGGGCGTACGCAGGCGTAGAGGTCCAGCTTCTGGCGCAGGGCCACGTTGAGGGAGCGGATACCGCCACCGACGGGTGTGGTCAGCGGGCCTTTAATAGCCACCAGGTACTCTTCGATGGTGTCCAGGGTAGCCTGGGGTAACCACTCGTTGGTGTTGTCCATGGCTTTCTGGCCGGCTAATACTTCTTTCCAGACAATTTTCTTCTCGCCATTGTAAGCTTTTTCCACGGCGGCGTCCAATACGCGGCTGGCGGCGGCCCAGATGTCCGGTCCGATGCCGTCACCTTCAATGAATGGGAGAATAGGGTCGTTGGGGACGTTCAGCTTTCCGTTGCTGATCGTGATCTTGGTTCCGCTCATGGGATACTTAGTTAGTTATTCAATTTAATGGCCCGCAAAAGTAAGCATAATTTTTATGCTCTTTAAACTATAAGCACGTAGTTTGCGGGTACGATGCGTACTTCAACTCTTACACTTCTTTGGGCCGTTGGTTCATTGACAGCCTTACTTACATTGTTCAGCTGTAAAAGCCGTCAATCCTCAATACCGCCAGCAAGCAGTCAGCCAACCCAAACGGCCCCCGATCGCCCGGTCTTTGACGACGATATTTCGATGACTTCCGATGACGGTGTAGTTAATGGCCCCGGAAGAGAAACCGCTTATGTGCCTACTCGCTACGTAGACCTGCCCGTGAAGCAGCAACGTCCCGGCAACATGCGTCCAGCCGCTTCCAACCAATGTGGTTTTGTGGGCGAAGTCTGGGATTTTATGGGCGAAAACGGTTGCGGCCAAGTCGTGGAAACCACCAATGGTTACTTACTGAGCGTAACCGGCGTTCCACCCGGATATTACCTGGAGGGTGGTTCCCGTATCCGCTTCGGCTTCAGTTATGCAGCCAATACTTCCGACGAATGCACCCAGGTAGATGGCAGTATTAGGATCACCTGTCTGCAACTCATCCGTGCGGCCAGCGGCTTTCCTCGCCCCATCATTTGCGAGGCCTACAATGAACCGAGCCAATGGATCCACGAACTCATCCAGGACCTCAGCGCCACCCACGTTACCCGTTTTCCCTGGGACGGCAATCGTCTGGTTTACCTTTTCGAAACGCCTTCCGGCCAATACCTTTATGACTGCCGGGGCTTTATCCTGTGCCAGCCACCCCGCAACTGCCTGCAGTTTATTGAAGATTTCAATGCGGGTACGCAAATATTCGAGGGCTAGGATTTAGATGTACCGTGTAAGATGTTTGCCATGCCGGCGTATACGCGCATTGAGCAACATTTTACATCCAACACCTAACATTTTACATTTTATTGGCTTCAAAGTAGCCGTGTTGAATCTGGCACGGCTACTTTGAAGCCAAAATATTGTAAATCATAAATTCTCACCTCTCTCCTAACACATTCTGACTCCGAAAGCGTTACAAGGCCAGAAACTTCATTAGCATCACCTTGCAGCCACAAAAACCACTCACTATTAACCGGGTTTCGGCCTGGCTCATTACCATTGCGCTGGCCATTACGCTAATCGTCGTGGGAAAGTCGTATCTGATCCCGATTTTTCTCGCGCTGTTTATCTGGTACCTGGTGAATGCGATCAATGGACTGCTTCGCCGCCTGCCGATCGTGGTACGCCGCACGCCACAGTGGGTGACGCTGACTTTCAGTTTTCTGTTCATTGGCTTGGCACTCTACGTCATCGGAGACATGATTGCGGCCAACATTAACGAGTTTGTCAGTACCTCCGGTAATTACGCAGACCGCATCGATAGCCAGATCGAAAAGTTTTACCGGATGCTGAGACTAGAACGGGAACCGCCCACCCTGGCAGATCTTAACATCATGGGGCAGATCGGCAATAATTTCATCATCCTGCTGAACGGTGTGACGGCGGTAGCCAAAAATTTCTTTCTCATTCTGGTTTACGTCATTTTCCTCTTACTGGAGCAAAGCATCTTTCCCGAAAAAATAAAACACCTGGGGCTGAACACCCTGCAATCCGACCGGCTGGAAACCGTACTGTTTCAGATCAATACTGCCATGCGGCAATACCTGAGTGTCAAAACCTTCACCAGTATCATCACCGCTATTCTGAGCTTTATCGTATTCTGGGCTTTGGGACTGGATTATGCTTTTTTCTGGGCATTCCTCATCTTTTTGTTCAACTACATCCCTACTATTGGCTCCATTACGGCAACGATTCTGCCGGCACTGCTGGCCTTGCTACAGTTTGAGGGCATCAGTGCCTTTCTGATCATCATCATTGGTGTCTCGGCTATCCAGGTGGCAGTAGGTAATATCCTGGAGCCGCGCCTGATGGGGGATACGCTCAATATCTCGCCCCTGGTTGTAGTGCTCACACTGATTCTCTGGAGTATCCTTTGGGGAGTGGTCGGCATGTTGCTTAGTGTGCCGATCACGGTGGCCATTATCATTATCTGCGCCCAGTTTCCCAGCACGAAAAACGTGGCTATCCTGCTGAGCAAGGATGGGAAAGTCGGGGGAATGGTGCGAATAGAGGATGATTAGTGAATGGCATAATTGAGCCCTCCTTCAATCCGTAATCTTTTACTCTTCGGTACTCAACCGGGGATGTACCACCCGAAACCAAACCGGGGGCACCAAACTCATCAGGATGCTTCCGGGGTAGCCGAGCGGAAGTTGGGGACTTTCTTCAAATTTGCGGAGGATCTGATACTTGCGAGTGGCCCGGAAGTGGTGATCGCTGTGGCGGGTCAGTTCATAAAGGATAATGCGGCCCAGTTCGTGTTCGCTGTTCCAGCTGTGGCGGGGAGAGACGGCTTCGTATCGACCATTAGGCAGCTTGCTGCGCATCAGGCCGTAGTGCTCGATGTAGTTAACGCTCTCCAGTAACAGGAAGCCAACAACGCCCATCGCAATGGCGAGCCAAAGCCCGGTGAGACCAAAAATAAGTGAGATGCTACCCAGGTAAAGAAGGTTGACCAAGGTAAAACGCAGCATCAGGTTGTGCCAGCTGAAAAAGGCTTGGCCGGCTCGTTGCAACCGTTCCGCCTCCAGTTTCCAGGCGCCAATGTAGCCACCAATGCTGCTGCGGAACCAAAAAGCGTAGACTGTTTCTCCCCGGCGGGAGGTAGCGGGGGTCCAAAGGCGTGCTCACGTTTTTGTGGTGGCCACGGTTGTGCTCGATATAAAAATGGTTGTACAATCCGGTAAGCAGCAAGGCCTGGGCAATCAATTTCTCGTACAGTTTCACCCGGTGCCCCAACTCGTGGCCTACATTAATGCCCATCGTGCCAATCAGGCAACCCATATTCAGCACCAGGCCCAACGTCTCTACGGTCGTGAGGCTGGTAGTGGTCGCGGTATGCAGGGCGTAAAAGATCAGCCCGAAGAGGATTGGCAAGTTCAGGTAGAGCAGGATGTCGAACAACCGTAAGTTACTTCGCTCTTCTTCTACTTCCGGAGCATGGTTGCTCCCCCATGCCGGGGTGAAAAGCTCTAGGAAAGGAATGATGATAAAGCTCACGTAAAAAGCCCCGAAGGACCAAATGCCCCCCAGGTAAATTCCCAGAAAGCCTGAAACGGGTAGTACGTAAGCGACGAAATACTTTAAGTCTTTTAGCTGTTGCATGATCGAAGCGGTTAAACATCCAAATTTAGGCATTTCTACTTTTCCATCACGGGCGTTTTAAGCGTCGGTATTGAAAGCACGCGTCCGCTTTCACTCTTCTGCCTTCATTCCTTTCCCAAAACCGTATCTTCGCACTAAACAGGAATGTCAATTCAATCAGGGTGCTTATTGAATCGACATTCCAAAACCCCAAGACTCCATGTCAACGGAAAACGGACGCAACGAAAGACTGCATCAACGCATTCAGCAATTTATCGTCGAGGCTCTGGCCGAAGACGTCGGTCCCGGTGATTTCACCAGTGAGGCCACCATCCCCGCCGATAAACGCGATACGGCCCGACTACTGGTCAAGGACGCCGGTATCCTGGCCGGGGTAGAAGTGGCCCGCGCCATATTTCAGCACGTAGACCCCACCGCCGAGTTCGATCAACGGATGCAAGACGGTGAGAGTATGAGCGTCGGTCAGGAGGCTTTCTTCGTCACCTGCAACACCCGGGCATTGCTACGTGCGGAGCGCCTCGTCCTCAATACCATGCAGCGCATGAGTGGCATTGCTTCCCTGTCCAATCGCTATAAATTCGAGGTGGAAGATTTGCCCGTCAAAATTCTCGATACCCGCAAAACCACCCCCAACCTTCGCTTTCTGGAGAAGTGGGCCGTGCGCCTGGGGGGGTGCCACAATTACCGCGATGGCCTCTACGACCGCATCATGATCAAAGACAACCACGTCGACGCGGCCGGTAGCATCACCAACGCCATTACTCGCGTCCGTGAGTTCTTCGTGGAAAATAGTATGGAATTGCCAATTACCGTAGAGGTCCGCAACCTAGTTGAACTTATGGAGGTCCTCAAAGTCGGTATGGTCGACCGCATCATGCTGGATAATTTTGAACTCCCGTTACTCCGCGAAGCCGTGGCCCACGTGGGTGATAAATTCGAGACTGAAGCCAGCGGTGGCATCAACCTGCGTACCATTCGTGAGGTTGCAAAAACCGGCGTTCAGTATATCAGCGTCGGCGCGCTTACCCACTCCGCCATCAGTCTGGACCTCAGCCTGAAAGTGGTCAAGTAGTGATTCGATCTTTTTTCGGACATTTGGTCTGCTAAAGAGATTAGATCGCGGCAGAGTCACTGTTAGAACATAGAACAATAGACGCTCATAAGGCGTGAACACGTAATGCGAGCTTCTATTGTCTGTACCCTATCAATCTTACTCTAATTTCTTTTGACTTCAAAGTAGCAACAATGAGGACGAAGGACGATCAGCTAAACTAATACCCGTCTCAAATCCGAGATATTCCCGCTACCGGACAACTCAACCACCGGACTGACAGTTAACATACTTACCGACTGTATCATATCTAAGAATAAATAACCCCATGGCAAGCCCGAATTTTAAATCTGACGTAGAAGCCGTAGACGCTCTCGCCCAGTCTTATCAAAAACTCAAAGCCGAAATCGGTAAGGTTATCGTGGGACAAGACGAGGTGGTCCGCACGGTCATCATTTCTTTGTTTAGCAACGGCCACTCTTTGTTGGTAGGGGTCCCCGGACTGGCTAAAACCCTCTTGGTCAGCACCATTTCTGAAGTACTGGACCTTAACTTCAAACGGATACAGTTCACTCCGGACCTGATGCCGAGTGACATCACGGGCTCGGAAATCCTGGCCGATAATCGTCAGTTTAAATTCAACCCCGGTCCTCTTTTCGCCAATATCGTCCTGGCGGATGAGATCAACCGAACTCCTCCCAAGACCCAGGCGGCTCTGTTGGAAGCTATGCAGGAGCGCAGCGTTACCATTAGTGGTACTCGTCACCTGCTACCCAAGCCTTTCTTTGTTCTGGCTACTCAGAACCCCATCGAGCAGGAAGGTACTTACCCGTTGCCCGAAGCCCAGCTGGACCGTTTTATGTTCAACATTCCGCTGGATTACCCAACTTACGAAGAGGAAATCGCCGTAGTGAAGGGGACCACAGGACTTGGAAAGAACTCCGTAAATCATATTCTGAGCGGCGAAGAAATTCTATACTACCAGGATTTGGTCCGTAAAATTCCAGTTAGCGACAACCTTTTGGAATACGCCGTCGGCCTGGTCAGCAAAACCCGGCCCGGTACTGATCGTGCCAGTGCCAATGTCAACGAGTACATCAGTTGGGGTGCTGGTCCCCGGGCCAGTCAGTACCTGATTCTGGGTGCGAAGACCCACGCAGCCATCAACGGCAAGTACAGCCCGGATATCGAAGACATCAAGGCCATCGCCAAATATGTGTTGCGCCACCGCATTGTGCGTAACTACAAGGCCGAAGCAGAAGGTATCACGGAAGAGAATGTGATTGAGGCGCTACTGTAGCTCGTCGGCCGAAGCGGACGCTTGCGGCCTGATTCGTCCGCCGAGCGGTTTAGCGGAACGGGTTTTTCTATGACCCGCTCGGCCGACGAACCAAGCCCTACGGTCCGTTTCGGCGGACGAGCTGAATTACCACCTATACCGCACAACCCTTACCCGTTTCGTTAACTCTTTAGAAGAGCCGGTCGTCCGCCTGGTCGCTGGCCGTTAATTTTGTGTCCTGAACGAAAACATTGCTATTTTAGCTCACTATAAACATTGCTACTTTGTTAATCAAAATTAAGAGGTTCGCTGATCGACAGCTTCGCGTCTCAGAGTTGCTAACCATCATTCGTTACCCTTTAGCCACCCTTGCCATACTAACTTCGGTATTGCTTATCTCTGGTTGCAAGGAAGAGCAGGAGCCGACTTACTTGCAACTTTCGGGCTTTGAACTGACCACCCGCAGTGGTGAGGGCGCAGCTACCGAGAACATCAACTCGATCTGGATCTTCAAGGACAATGAGTTCATCGGCGCTTTCCCGCCGGAGGGCCGGGTGCCACTGCTGGAAAGCGGCCCGACGGAATTGCGTTTCGAATTCGGAATGCAGGAGAATGGCCAGACGGCTACCCCGAATATTTACGAGGCTTACGAGGCTGTTTCATTGGATCTGGACCTGATACCGGGCGAAACACAGACAGTACCTACGCTCCCGGTGCGTTACCGGACAGATATTAATTTCGCTTTCATCGATGGTTTTGAGAGCAACGAAGATCGGGCCTTTACTAACGTTGTTTTGGGCGGCGGTGGCCTGGAACAAAGCGGTGAACTGGTGCGCTCGGGTAATTTTGCCGGCAAGGTAGAATTGTCCGCCGAAGACCCGGTACTCGATGTAATTACCGAAGTGGTATACGAGGATTTGTTGGGGGCAATCGGGCAAGTATGGCTGGAGGTCGACTTCAAATCTGATGTGCCCGCCATCTGGGGGGTTGCGGAGAGCGATACGGATGCGGGCGAAGAACCTTTCCGTCTGTACGACCGTGGTTTCAATCCCCGCGATGAATGGACCAAAGTGTACTTTAATCTGACGCAGGTGATCGTCAACTCCGAACAACTCGACTATCGTTTCGGATTCTCTACTTTTCTACAGAGCCTGGAACAGGAATCCGGCACCCTCTACCTCGATAACATTAAAGTACTGTACTTTTGAGGCCGGCCTAGCCAAATTTTAAGTGAATAAACCAGTAGAGTCTTCTTTTCCCGATGCCTGCGGGCCGCGTAAGTTGCGCCCCGATACCGCCGCACGCCGCCGGGCGGATACCCGCTGGTATATGCTGGTCGACCTTCTGATGGCCTTGCTGGCCTGGACGCTTTTCTTCGTAGACCGCTTCTGGCAGGAAGGAGGTACGGACGTATGGTCCGCTTTCCAGGACGATAAATACTACCTGGGTGCTACGTTGATCCCGATCGGTTGGGTCACTCTCTACGGGCTGTTCGATGAATATAGAGACATCTATCGCCTCAGCAGACTGACCACCATTGCCAGGACACTACTGCTTACGGCCTTCGGGGTACTGTTCCTTTTCTTTACGGTCATCCTGGATGATACAGTGCCCAGTTATCGGGTCTACTACCGGAGTATCCTGGTGCTTTTTACTCTTCATCTGGTATTGACGCTAGTGGCCCGGATGGTCTTGCTGACCCGTGCGAGCCGGCGGTTGAAAAAGGGAATAGTCGCTTTTAACACCCTCATCATCGGTGGTGGAAAACGGGCCGTTGATCTACTCGTAGACATTAATAGCCGGGAGAAAGGCCTGGGCTACCGGATTGTCGGCTACGTGGGGAAACCCGGTAAGCCAGGCTCCGATAAAGAACGTCGACAGCGGGAACAGTTGCGCCTGTCACGCCTCGGTGGACTGGAGGATCTGGGCTCCATCATCGAAAACGAGAAGATCGAAGAGGTGATCATCGCCATCGAAACCAGTGAACACAACAAAGTACGGCAATTACTGAACGTTCTCTTCGACTACGAACGCAAAGTGCTGATCCAGATCATTCCGGATATGTACGATATTATGCTGGGCACCGTAAAAATGAACCACGTTTTCGGAGCTGTACTGATCGAGATCAAGCAGCACCTGATGCCGCGTTGGCAGCGGATCGTGAAGCGGATCATCGACGTGGTGGTCAGCGCCTTGTTTTTACTCCTATTCAGTCCGCTTTACGCCATTATCGCTTACCAGGTCAGACGAAGCAGTGATGGACCGATCTTCTATACCCAGGAGCGCATCGGCTTGAATGGAGAGCCTTTCCAGATCATCAAGTTCCGCAGCATGTACCTCGACGCCGAGGCTGGCGGGCCCCAACTCAGTAGTGATACGGACAATCGCTGTACTCCCTGGGGGGGTAAGATGCGCAAATGGCGACTCGATGAGCTGCCGCAATTTTTCAATGTGCTGCGGGGAGACATGTCGCTGGTCGGCCCCCGCCCGGAGCGGCAGTATTACATCGACCTGATCACGGAACGTGCCCCTCACTATCGCCATCTCCTCAAAGTACGGCCTGGCATCACCAGTTGGGGACAGGTCAAATACGGCTACGCCAGTAACGTGGACCAGATGGTACAACGGTTAAAGTTCGATATTCTTTACATCGAGAATATGTCGCTGGCCCTGGATTTCAAGATCATGTTTTACACCGTGCTGGTGCTGTTGCAGGGTAAAGGGAAGTAAGTGAGCAGAGCGCTTTTGGATGGCCGTTGACCTTGTGGGGCGGTTGGTTCTAAAACGAAGTATCAGTTTCAGATATAAAAGCCAGCCACAAGCGAGAAACGAGTGTCCACCAAGCCAACGGCCGTCCCAAAGCTCGGCGAAGCCGAGTGTCTAAAAAGTAGCGGGTCGTTCAAAAACTTCCGCCAGCTCCACCAGTAACTCCGGGTCCTTTTCCAGGGCATTGCCCACTACAATCATATCGGCGCCGGCTTCCAGGGCTTTGCGAGCCGCCAATCCGTTGCGAATGCCGCCGCCTACGATAATGGGCAGGTCTACTTCGTTGCGTACCGCGGTAATCATTGCGGGGCTAATCGGGTTAAGGGCTCCGCTGCCGGCGTCCATATAGATAGCCTGCATACCCAACTGCTGGCCGGCCAGGGCGGTACAACTGGCCAGAGCCGGTTTGTCGGCGGGGATGGGGGTGGTGTTACTCATATAACTGACCGAAGTTGGTCGGCCGCCGTCGATGAGCAGATAACCCGTAGCCGTAGTGGCCAGTCCGAGTTGTTTGATCTTACCGGCTACCAGCACGTGTTGGCCGATCAGCAGGTCCGGGTTGCGCCCGCTTAGGAGGGAGAGGAGTAGCAGCCCGTCGGCCTGGTCGTTGAGCTGGTACATATTTCCGGGGAAGAGAACAACCGGTTTATCAATGCTAGCCTTAAGAATAGACAGATAATGATCTGCCCGCGGCTCGTTGACCAGACTGCCGCCCCAGAGAAATACGTCTATTTTTCCTTGCTTGGCGTAAGCAGCAAGCGTGCTGATGTTTTCACGGGAAGTTTTGTCGGGGTCAACCAGGACGGCCAGTAGTTTGTGGCCCCGTTCTCTTGCCGCGGAAAGGGTATTGTGGATCATGGGATGGGGAGACAGTATATAGCTGGGCGACAAGATACGGATTTCGGATTGGGTAAAATTCATATTTGTAATCCCAGCACAGGATGCATACTTTGGGAAGTCTTAAATGCACCAATGAGCGATAAGCTAAATCAGATTATTCGATATTATCGGGATTGCTACCAATTCGAGTACAATACCGAGAGTATCTACAATTTCTTTTCCAGCAAGGTGACCAACCGTTTTTTTCCTGACAGCTTCAAATTTGTGAGCCAGGAAAACTATCATCACCCGGTAGTCACCGATTGGGGAGAAGAACTGGCCAAGGAACTCGCGCTGAAATCAAGTGAGAAGAAGCTGGTAGCTGGTGTATTTTTTGTCAAAGGACAGACAATGGTTTTGGGGAAGGCGAAAAAAGTATTCGCTCCTTTGTTTTTGCAAAACGTCCACTTCGACTGTGTAGACGATGTATACTTGATCATTACCGATTCGGAAAGCATTGTCCTTAACCCGGTAGTGGTTGGTTTCTTTAATGATCTGCAAGCTGATTCGTCATTTACCTACGATGAGCTTTCTTTCTTGTTATTAGCTGAGCGGAGCCCTTTTGCATTCGGTGGGCTCATTAAAATTCTCGACTGCCTGAAGACAAATTTCCCCGCCATTGATGCCTCCTTACTTGAGCGCCGGATCGACGAAGAAGAGCTCAGGCTAGCTGATTTACCGGCTGTTCATGCTTCCCGGAAGCAAATGTTTGAAAAGATGATTTTTCCTGACGTTGCCATTGGTTTAGTGGATAAACCAGTCAAATCGAAAGGGGTGATTAACGAACTGAGTACGTTAGCGAATACTTCGTTTGGCAAAAGTAGTATTCTCTCGTCTGTCTTTTTGAGAAATGGGCAAGAACAGAGGACCCGAAACAAGAAAGTTAAGTTCGGCCGGTCAGTAGTTCCGGTTTCATTAAGCGAGCAGCAGAAAAAAGTAGTAAAAACTTACGCAGAACACCCTATTTCGGTAGTCATCGGCCCCCCGGGAACCGGCAAGTCGTTTTCAATAGCGGCGCTAGCAGTTGAGGCAATGCATAACGGGCAAAAAGTGCTAATAGCTTCAAAAAATGAGCAAGCCTGCCAGGTTATTTACGACAAAATTACTCAGGAGGTCGGCCTTAAGGGGATTGCGGTAAATGCTTCCAAGCCCAGATTCAGGTTAAGTGTGGCCACCCGATTACGCAATATCGGCAACTGGATCGGCGTGAAGCCGATCAAACCCGAAGCGTATAAAAAGCTTAAAAATGAGGTAGCCATGCTGGAAGGGGCGGCTACCCGATTGATTGAAGAAGTTGTCTCCCGGGAAAAAGTAGAAGTAAAATGGGGCAAAAAACTACTAAGGGAAACGACAAATCTGCTGATCGGAATTCAGAAAAAGTGGATTGCTTATCGCCACGACCTGAACAGACCGATCTGGACGCTGAAGAACGAACTACATGATGTCAATCACCAATTGACCAAGAAGAAGAGAAACCTGATCAGGGTGGCTTACCAAAACGCACTTTACAGGCTACTGAGCAATCATCGCAGAGAATTGTTAAAACTCGAACAGGCCTTTCTCACCAACCATGGCAACGAGGTTAAACGCGTATTCGAATCCGTTGATTTTAACCTGGTGCTGCAAGCGCTACCCATTTGGCTGTGCCGTTCTGCTGACGTAGCCGACATTTTACCCCTCGACGGTGACCTCTTTGATCTTCTTATTATCGACGAAGCCTCCCAGTGTGATATTGCAAGCTCGATCCCGTTACTGTATCGTGCTAAGTCCGCAGTAGTTGTAGGAAATCCTCACCAATTGAGACATCTCTCCTTTCTGTCCAAACAAAAAGAGGCGTCACTCGCCGTTAAATATGCACTAGAAAGTGAAGGACTTGCTTTTCGAAATAAAAGTGTACTGGATCAACTTAGCCAGGCCGTCGGCAACAATAACGCAATCGTTTTTCTGGACGAGCATTACCGGAGTATGCCAGATATCATCGACTTTTCCAATAAGGAGTTTTATTCCGGCCAGCTCAAGATTATGACTTCGCACCCCGGCACCGATGGTTTTAACAACCTTGAGTTCATCCAAGTCAATGGCCAACGAAATGAAAAGGGTGGAAATGAAATTGAGGCGATTGAAATTATCGGGGCCGTCAAGAAAATAGTGCTGACCGAAGCCACACTTGATAAGAAAAGCGCCACTTCCATTGGATTGATTTCCCCTTTCCGCGCCCAGGTAAGTTTGCTGAAGAAAATGCTGAAGACACACCTCAGTCTGAAGCAAATCAAAAAACACCGTTTACTAATTGACACCCCATTCGGTTTTCAGGGAGAAGAAAGGGATAAGGTCTACCTATCATTCACCCTGGAGGATCAAAGTCATTCTGCCGCCTTTCGCTATTTAAATCGACCGGATGTTTTCAATGTTGGAATCACCAGAGCGAAATACACCCAATATGTTTACCATTCCTTCTCCCCCGCTCGGTTGAAGGATGAATCACTACTCGCTAAGTACTTATCCAATATTTACGGTGAAGATTCGGTGCTCGAAAGCGATCAATACTATGATGATTTCATGCATGCGGTGGAAGATCGTCTTTTAAAAACCTCTAATGGGATGGTCTACCTCGACCGACTCGTGTCCGGTGCAAGATTGGATATTGTGGTCGTACAGCAATCTCGTACGGTAGGCTTCGATCTGGTGGGCTTTCCCGGAAACTACGAGGAACAGCTTACGATCGAAAACATTAAACGCCTGGAAAGAGCGGGAATCGATGTTTTCATCCTGCCTTTCAGTAGTTGGTATCTGGATCGAAACCTCTGTAAAAAAGCGATCGATCAGTTTTTAGTTCATTGCTAAGGAACGTCATTTATTGAATCGACGTTTCTGACAGGAAGACTCCTCCATCTAAACCAACCGAGCCTTTCGATAAGCAATCTGCAGCTCTAATTCACCAGCTCAAAAACAACCTCAATAGTGTAACTGACCGGAATGCCCTGAAAACCGGAAGCCCCCTGGGAGGAAGTCGTCAATTGGTAAGCGCTCGCGTCCCAGGGATTTCCCGGCTTACCATCTAATTCCCTGACCTGCATTACCCGACCGATTTTACGGCCGCTCTTGGAGGCGATTCGTTCTGCTTTAGCCCTGGCGTTGACCAAGGCTTCTAACTCGCACTTTTCCTCGTAAACCTGCCTCTCCGTGTGGCGATACTCTGTCAGGTCGAAACTGGTGACCTCCTGTTCAAAAACACCGTCACTTTCCAGTTGGCGGATCAGCCGGAGATATTCCTCGGTATTGCTGACACAAACCAACAGCGATTTATTGATCCGCCGCCGTAAAAATCGTTGGCCGACACGCGGGCGGATCAATCGCGCCTCACCCATCGTAATCTTATCGTCTGGAACGCCGGCATCCTTGATACTGGCAATCACCAGTTTCTCGATCTCCTCAATGGGTACTTTGCTCGCCGGATCTTCTTCGGGGGTAGCAAAATATTCCTCGTAACTGATCCTGACGATGATCTCATCCGGAGAAAGATTATAAGCGGCTTCTCCGGTGACGGTAATGCTGGGGGGCTGAATGGCTTGAGCCTGAACTGCGCTTAGAGCAAGCAGAAACAGGCAACTTACGAAGTACTTCACAGTGAACTGGGGTTGTTTCTTTGCAAACGCCGTAAGCAGTGACTCTGGTATTAAGGAACGTCAACTCAATAAGTGTCCGATTTGCCGCGACTCTTTTGCTCTCCAGCAGCGTTATTCAAAAACTTGCTTAGCTAAGGCTAGGCGCGGCCTTGAACGCCTTGCTGAAAACCAAAATAGCCAGCGCTCAAATCGGGCAGTTATCAAATCGTCGTTCCTAAATCGCCTGCTAAGCCAGAAAAGGAATCTTGGTGACCTCCGCCGGCAAGGCCTTTCGCCCGAGGTCGATTTGGATAGCTGTTCCCGCTAGGTGATATCCGACTTCTACGTAGCCCAGTCCGATGGGGTAGTCCAGGCTGGGAGAATGGGTGCCGCTGGTCACTACGCCGATCTGTTTGCCGTCGGCATCCAAAATACCGTAGCCTTTGCGGGGCGCGCGGCGACCGTCCAGTTTAAAGCCCACCAAACGACGTTTCAGCCCGGCTTCCTTCTCCGCGATCAGCCGATCTTTACCGATAAAATCATCTGCGGCTTTTAGTTTAGTGATCCAACCCAGGCCGGCTTCCAGGGGGCTGGTTTCGTCGTCAATGTCGTTACCGTAAAGGCAGTAGCCTTTTTCCAGCCGCAGGGTGTCGCGGGCACCCAATCCGGCGGGAAGCAGGCCGTGATCTTTGCCGGCCTCCATGATCTTGTTCCAGACCATTTCGGCCTGATCGGCGTCGAAATACAGTTCAAAGCCACCGGAGCCAGTGTAGCCAGTGGCGGAAAGGATCACGTTGTCCAGTCCCGCCAAGCTGCCCCTTCGGAAGTGGTAGTAAGGAATGGCCGCCAGATCGGTATCCGTCAGGGTTTGCAGAATTTCAGTGGCTTTGGGGCCTTGTACGGCCAGGAGGGCGGTCTTGTCACTGATGTCGATCATCGTGGCGCCAAAGTGGTTGTGGCTGCTGATCCAGTCCCAGTCCTTTTTAATGTTTCCGGCGTTAACGACCAGCAAGAAAGCTTTTTCCCCCGTTGGAATACTCATGCTCGGCGCATCGGCCAGGCGGTAAACCAACAGGTCGTCTACGATACCCCCGTCGCCGTTGGGCAGGCAGCTGTACTGAGCCTGGTTTTCAGCGAGCTTGCTCACGTCGTTGCTGGTCACGTGTTGTACCAACTCAAAAGCACCCGGCCCCCGAACGATGAATTCACCCATGTGAGAGACGTCGAACATTCCGGCCCGCTCCCGGACGGCAAAGTGTTCTTCTTTCAGACCGGTATAGGAGATCGGCATTTCAAAGCCGGCAAAGTCGGCCATTTTGGCGTTGAGGCGATGGTGAACGGCGGTCAGGGGCGTGGTCTTCATGGTTGTGGTGGTTTTTTATGGCTATCTACTCTGAGGGCGCCAGGACGCTCAGCGGGTTTTCAATTTTTTGGTTAACAAAGTAGCAATGCCGGTTGGGTGCAGGATTATTTATAATCCGCAACAGTAGCTACTACTGATCAGGTGACAAAGCTAATGATTCATTGGTGAAATCGCCCAGGGTCGCTTCGGTTCAGGATTGGTAAATTATGTTTTGAGTCTATTGACCTTGCCAATGCAGATAAGGGCCAACTTTCAACGATATTTGTCTTTGGACAACCATTTGCATGGCTACTTTGTAGTCCTAATAGTTAAACCAATACTATGACTTTAGAAGAATTCACCGCCAAAGTATCTCAAGCCGCTGCCAGTGCCCCTCAGATGGGTAAAAGCATCAAATTACAACTGGAGGAAGGTATCGTTCACATCGATATGACCGAAGAACAGGCCGTAGTGACCAACGAAGATAAGGAGGCTAACACGACCATCATTACCTCCATTGGTACTCTAGACAAATTGCGCAAAGGCGAATTGAACCCGATGATGGCCATGATGACCAAGAAAATCCAGATCAAGGGTGATATGGGGCTGGCAATGAAGCTACAGTCCCTGCTGAGCTAGTTGAGAGCCGGTTAGTCCAATAACCAAGAGTGCTGCGATTTGCATCTGATGGACTGATAAACTATTACCGTGTACCAAAACGATGACCTCCTGGACCAGCCCCTGGACGCCGGGCCACCCGAAGAAAGCGAGGCTCCGCAGCCAATACTTCGCTATCTGATTACGCTGGTACTCTTTCCTGCGGCACTGTTGCGTTTACGTAGCGGTAGCATGAGCGCCGAAGAGTTGGTGAGTGGCGGGCTATGGTCTTCTCTGCAATTCTTCGTGGCGGGAGTGATCTTTACGATCTTTCGTTTCTACTATCATCGCTATAAAGGTGTTGAATTAAAACGTAAACGCTTGCTGGGCTACGCTTTGCAAACGGCGGTGGAGCTGGTGGTTGTCGTGGGCGTAGTGCAATTACTTTGGCAGTACTTCGCATCCGCTTAACGGTGCGGCTTAATTTTATTATTTTTGTGCTATCCGTCCTCATCCCGGATGGAGCACCTGATCTATGGCAAAAAGAAAAAAAACCGCGGCCGGGCAACGGTCACTGAATATCGGACTTAACGATGAGCGTCTACCCAAGCTCTTCGGTATCCTCTTCGTGTTTATCGCCGCCTATCTTTTCATTGCCTTCACCAGCTATCTTTTTACCTGGCGGATCGACCAGGACCGGGTACTGCGTTTTAGCTGGACCTTGCTCGAGTACAGTGATCTGACGGTGGAAAACTGGTTGGGTCGTCTGGGAGCCTTTTTCTCCAGCTTCTTTATCTACTTTTGTTTCGGTGTGCCGAGCTATCTGTTGTCCTATTTTCTGTACAGATTGGGCATGAACAGACTGCGCCGACAACCGCTGCGCCCGATGGGTCGTCTGTTCAGCCGGATCATGCTGTTGACGATCGGCCTTTCCATCCTGTTCGAATTCACCCTCGGTAGCATGGAGTTCCCCATCGGAGGCGGGGTAGGGGAGTACCTGACGGGTTACCTGCAACGCATCATCGGCGGGCCGGGAATCATCCTGTTGTTGCTGGTGCTGTTTGCTCTTTACCTGGTATTTGTGGCAAGGATCGACTTTAATGGTAACCCCCGCGAAATTCAGGCAGCGGTCAGGGACCACTTCAGTGGTAAGTTTAACCCTAAACGCCAGCCCCGGGCCAGCGCCGCCAGCCCGACTACTGCCACGGGTAAAGCCGCCGCAGCCTTGCCACCTTTGGAAGGAACGGTGGACCTGACGGCCAGCGAAGAAAATACAGTGCTGAAGCCACGCAGTGCGGCTGAACGTCTTAAAGACCTGCAAAATTTCCGCAATCCCGGCGGTCTGAGCCTGGAAATGGAAGAACCTCTCATCCAGCCCAAGGGTGACCAACTCAGTATGCCGCTGGAAGATGTCAATCTGGCCGATCGCCCCAATATTCCCATCGATCCGCTGAACGTGGGCGACGACGGGCTGGAGATCAACGACCCCGACGAATCAGATGGCCTGACCCCCGACCTGGCCATGACCCAGGAAAACCAGAACCACAGCGAGCCTTATGACCCTACGGCCGATCTGCCGAGCTACGACAAACCGGTCATTCCACTGCTGGAAAGCTATGAAGCCGAGAAAGTAGAAGTGGACCGCGCCGAACTGGAAGCCAACAAGGACCAGATCATTGAGACGCTGCTCAATTTCAAAATTGAGATCACCAAGATCCGGGCTACCATCGGACCTACGGTGACCCTCTTTGAGATCGTGCCGGCTCCCGGCGTCCGCATCAGTAAGATCAAGAACCTGGAGGATGACATTGCACTGTCCCTGTCCGCCCTCGGAATTCGGATCATCGCGCCGATCCCCGGCCGGGGTACCATCGGTATCGAAGTACCTAATAAAAATCCCCAGATTGTATCCATGCGGGAGGTGCTGGAAAGTGAAAAATTCCGTACTGCTAAAATGGACCTGCCCCTGGCCCTGGGCAAGACCATCAAGAACGAAGTGCTGATCGCCGACCTGGCCAAAATGCCTCACTTGCTGGTGGCCGGTGCTACCGGTCAGGGTAAGTCGGTAGGGATCAACAGCATTATTATGTCGCTGTTGTATAAGAAGCACCCCAGTCAGGTGAAACTTGTCCTCATCGACCCCAAGAAGGTGGAACTTTTCCCTTACGCCAAACTGGAACACCACTTCCTGGCCTTCCTGCCCAACCAGACCGAACCAATCACCACCGAAACCGCCAAGGTGATCCACATTCTCAATTCACTGTGTATCGAGATGGACCAGCGCTACGATCTGCTGAAAAAAGCGGCGGCACGGAATATCAAGGAGTACAACCAGAAATTTATCAGCCGCCGGCTGAACCCGAATAAGGGACATAAGTTCCTGCCCTTCATCGTACTCGTGATCGACGAATTTGCCGACCTGATTATGACGGCCGGTAAGGAAGTAGAAATGCCAATCGCACGATTAGCCCAGCTAGCCCGTGCGGTGGGGATACACCTGATCATCGCTACCCAGCGGCCTTCGGTAAACATCATTACCGGGGTGATCAAGGCTAACTTCCCGGCCCGGGTAGCCTATAAAGTAACGGCCAAGGTAGACAGCCGCACTATCCTCGACGCCGGTGGTGCCGACCAACTTATCGGCCGTGGTGATATGCTGCTGAGTAATGGTGGCGATATCGTTCGTATCCAGGGTGCTTTCGTGGATACCCCGGAAGTGGAGAAGGTGATCGACTACATCGGCAGCCAGCGTGGTTACATCGAGCCTTACCTGCTTCCAGAATACAATACGGACGAAGATATCTCTGGTGCCGCCAGCCTCACCTACGCTGACCTGGATGATATGTTCGAGCAGGCGGCCCACCTGATCGTCAGCCAACAACATGGTTCTACCAGTATGATCCAGCGCCGCCTGAAACTCGGTTATAACCGGGCCGGTCGTATTATGGATGAGTTAGAACAACTCGGTATCGTCGGCCCGGCTAATGGTTCCAAACCACGGGAAGTACTGATCTACGATGAGATCGAACTGCAGCGTTACATCAATGATATCAAGAAAGCCGGGCAAGAGCAGTAAAAAGTTATGGATTGGAGTAAATCGCAACTGCAAGTTACCTTCAAACAACTCCGCAATTTTTTGCCGGAAGAGGAAGAGGTCGAGTATATGGCCGTAGCCAGAAATGCTCCGAATACCATTTACGTACGTCCCTGCCTGCTGGCCACTGACCGCCGGATCATTTACCTGGAACCCAAGTTCATTGGTCTTAGCTCCACGCCTTACTCCTACGACTACAGCGATTTTGCCGATATCCACCTTGACAAGGGTTTCTTTACCCACAAGCTTAGCCTGACACCGTATCCGGGTCTTGGTTTTGGGGCCATTGTGGTAGACCACTTGGAAAAGCGCCGCAGCGAAGCTTTCTATGAATACGTGAGCGGCCGAATCGGACGCGGGGTGGATACGTCGGACTTCATAGCCCGGCCGGCTTTCGACGCCCCACCGTCGCCCCTCTCCAGAGGCAAGCCTCAGCCCGCCGCAAAAAAACGTCGTGATGATGAGGACCCTATTATCAAAAAGCTTACCCAGCTCAAGCAACTTCACGACGAAGGATTGCTAACGGCGGAAGAATTCGCGAAGATGAAAAGTGACGTGCTGGAGAAACTTTAGGGCTTTTTCCCTCTTACTAAGATCCCGTTTCTTCTGTCGCTCTTGCCGCGGCTACTGAGCAAGATTCCAAAACGCTTATAGTGCAATCCGTACGAATGACGGTAGCGGGTTTCCGCTCACCGTATATATCTTGTTTCGGATTACTAACTCAAAAAGAAAAGCCCTTGTCGATCAACGACAAGGGCTCTTTTCTTTTGAAAGTGACTACTATTTAAGCGTCCTCTTTCTTCTCATCACCGTCAGCTTCGGGAGCTACGTCCTCGGCACCTTGGGGATTTTCCTCCAGCGCTTCGGCTACGGCCTCGGCGGCTTCTTCGGTAACTTCGGCTTCGGCGGCGATTTTCTCGGCCTCTACGGGAGCGGCTTCGTTGGCAGCTTTAGCTACGGGGTCTTCAGCAGCGGGAGCTTCTTCGGCCGGGGTAACGGCTTCGGGGGCATCCACGACGGCCGGTTCTGCGGCTGGGGCGGTTTCGGCAGTTTCTTCGATGGTTTCTACCGTTTGCTCAACAGTTTCTTCCGGCTCCGGCTCTTCCACTTTCGGTGGGGGAGGAGGAGTACCGCTGATCTTGGAGATACGGGCGGCTTTTTCTTTGGCAGTGGCTTCGAAGCGGGTGGCCGTCTTCTCGTCCTTCTCACCTACCCATTCCTGGTACAGCTTGTCGGCATCTTCTTGGGTGAGGGCACCTTTGGCAACCCCGCGTTGGAGGTGCTTGCGGTAAAGTACACCGTTGAAACGCAGGATAGCGCGTACGGTATTGGTAGGTTGGGCACCCTTTTGCAGCCAATCGAAGGCGGCGTCACGATCGAGGTCGATGGTGGCCGGATTGGTCATTGGGTTGTACGTTCCGATCTTCTCGATGAAACGACCATCACGTGGGGCGCGGCTATCGGCGATCACGATGTGGTAAAACGGGCGCTTGCGGCGGCCCTTGCGCTGGAGGCGAATCTTAACTGGCATGTTACTGACAAGTTTTATTGGATGAACCAAACCCGCTTTTACCCACGAAGGGATGACGGGTTTTGTCTAAATACGTCTCGGCGTATCCGAAACGGAGGGCAAAGGTACGATATTCACGGTTACTGACAACCCTGAGCAGCAACTTTATCTTCGGGCGTTTTGGATGGCTATCAAAGTAGCAATGTTTGAGCTCGTCGGCCGAAACGGACCGCTGGGCCTGGTTCGTCCGCCGAGCGGGTTTGTGACACTGCTACTTTGTTAGCCATAGCCCTAAAGAAACGTTAAAAACATTAGCTGTTATGCATAATCTAATCAATCTGCATCCAAATGGCGAACATAGCGGCGAATGACCTATTTTTAGGGAAATGCCCACATCCCAAGACTTTATGTTGAGATCAATCCTTTTACTACTCCTGACCATTTTTAGCGTCCAACTCATGGCCCAAGATTATTCCGCCGAATGGCAGCGCCTGAATAAGTTACAGAGCGAAGGCAAGTACCGCAGCGCCCTGGACTTGGCCGAAGATATTTACCAGCGCGCCGAGGCAGCCAAGCGGACCGATCAGCAATTGAAAGCTCTCTACCACCGGCTGAATTATACCCAGCAGTTGGAAGACTTCAACAGCGAGAAGCCCTTCGAAATTTTACGAACCGTCCTGGCTAAAACAGAGGACCCTGCTTTTGAGGCGCTGGCCAGTCACCTAATGGGGCGTATGCTCTATCAGTTTGCCGGGAGTAATAGCCGGGGACTCAGCGACCGTACTACCGGTGCTGACGAAAAAGCCGACTGGGAAAAACCGCTGACTGAATGGTCGTTGGAAACGCTCTATCGCACCGGAACGGAGTACTTACTTACCGGGGTGGAAAAAGCGCGGGAAAGCGAAACCAAGCTTAGTTCCCTGCCCGCCGTGGTGGAAATGGGCACTAATCTGGAGGATCGTCTGCCCACCCTGTATGATGCTTTGGTACACGCCACTCTGGAGCAACTTTCTACCGGCTATTCCGCTCTGCCCGAGCCAATCTACGTCTTCACCCCGGGGGCGGAGCTATTGCTGCAGCCACTGGACGGATTTCTGCGCGCCCGCGTAAAAACCGAAGATAAGGACGGGCTGAACTACCGAACTTTCCGGCTGTATCAGCAACTGCTGGGCGATCAACTACGAAGCAATCGCCGCGCTGCCCTGGTCTACACTAATTTGAAAAGGCTGCAATGGGGCTACCAGCTCAGTTCCGACGCCGAAGCCTACAATCAAGCCCTCAAGAATTTTTATACAACTGCCCGCAATTATCCCGACGCCGGCTCCATCTTGCTGGCCCGCGCCGACCTGATGCAAGGCAACGAAAAGCTGGATGCGAATGGAGATGAGGAAGCAGAACGCTTGAACCTGGTGCGGGTACTGGAATTGCTGGAACAAATAGTCAGGGATCACCCCGATACCGAAGCAGCGCAATATGCCACAGGAAGAATTACGAGTATTAGAATGCCGCAACTGCGGGTCATGACGGAAGACTATTTGCTAAGGGACCAGCCTAATCTGATTGGCCTGACCTACCAAAATGTAGAACGATTATACTATAAAGTGTACAAGGTTCCCTTCCGCCCGAACCCCGAAGCCCGCCGGGTGCAACCGGAGGAAATCAAGGCCATGGCGCGTGGCCGGGCGCAACTGGAAGGACAATTGGATCTGGTGGCCAACGACGATTATAAGAGTCACGTAACTGAATTTATTCTGGCTAGCCTGCCATCTGGACAGTACGATCTGATCGTTAGCTCAGACCCGAATTTTGACATGGCGCAAGGAATTGTGTCGCACAAAAAAATGTCGGTTAGTAACCTGGCGATCCTGCGTCTGGAAGAGGCTGATGGTAATAACCGGGGATTGGTTGTGGACCGCATCAGCGGAGCAGCTATAGGTGGCGTAACCGTTGATTACTACCAGAGCTACGGCTACCGCAACGACGATCTGGGCTCTCCTACCAAGCTGGTTTCCGATGCCGAGGGATACGTGGAATTCCCCACTCCCCAACAGCGGACACGTAGCGCCCTGGTCGTACTTGCCAAAGGCAACGATAAGGTTTCCCAAAATCTATATCTGGGACGTAACCGCGATTACCGCAATGCACACCAACAGACCCGTTTCTTTCTGGATCGGGGGCTCTACCGCCCGGGACAAACCGTCTACCTGAAAGGGATTAGTCTGAATTTCAGCAAAGACCAGGAGCCGACCCTCCTCAAAAATAAGGATCAAACCATTTACCTGCGCGATGCCAATAACCAGGAAGTGGCCACCCGGGAGGTAACCACCGAGGACTTTGGTGCTTTTAGCTTGGAATTCGTACTGCCGGAAGGTGGATTGAACGGCCGCTTTTCGCTGGGCTCCAGTCTGGGAGGCAGTAAGTCTTTCCGGGTGGAAGCCTATAAACGCCCCCGTTTCGAAGTAACCTTTGAAGATTACGAGGAGGCGGTAGAGGCTGATGACGAAGTGACCGTCACCGGTAGCGCACTGGGTTTTGCCGGTCCACCGGTCAGCGGCGCCAAGGTGACCTACCGGGTGGTGCGTGAAGAAGTGAATCACTGGTTCTACTACCGCCGTGGCGGTGGCGGTGGAGGTGGAACGGTGGATGCCGTATTGACTACCGGTACGACGACAACGGACGACGACGGAAAATTCGAGATCACCTTCGAGGCTAAAGTGCCTGCGGGAAACAATCAACCCTACTGGCGGCGACCAGGCTACGTCTTTAAAGTCTACGCTGACGTAGCCGACGTTACCGGTGAAACCCATGCAGGTAGTACGTCGGTCAATCTCAAGAAAAAAGGTGCCCAGCTTTCCGTACAGGTAGAGGACATGATTGACCGCTCCGCGACTGATCAGCAAAAAATAAAGTTCACTTACGAAGGGCTGGACGAAGCCACCACCGGGCAACAAGCAACGGTCACCTTCCGCCCAATTGACCACCCGGACCCCTCCACGATCGACCGCTATTGGCAGATCCCGGACCGGCCCATCATTGCTCGCCCCGAGTTCGACGCCCGCTTCCCGGAATATGCGTACGGAGCACCGGTTGCCAAAGCAGAATGGCCACTGCGCCGAGACGTTAAGCTGTCCGTCAGTCAACTGAGCTTTACGCCAGGTCAGGATGAGGAATTGTCATTCTCCGCCGCTGATTTTCCAGTCGGCCACTACCGTATCGTGGTAAGCTATCCGGATGGAAACGGTGGAACGGCCGAAGCCATTACCCACTTCTCCGTTTATGACGGTAAGGCGGGTCAGCTGCCGGCCGGAGAAAGTGAGTTGTTGACTAGCGACGAAACTACCGTCCCGCCTGGGCAATCCGCCACTTTAAATTTCATCACTGCCAAGCCATTGGCTCTGGTACTGAACGGTTGGCAAAGTCGTGGGACTGAACTGGAACTTGAAGATCGTTCGGTCCGTCAGAAAGAAGTTTTTCAGCATGCCGTTACCTACGCTGATCGTGGCGGATTGCAATTCTCCCTGTCTTACGTTCGTGATAATCGCTTCTTCGATATGGACCGCCGCATCAACGTGCCCTGGCCCAAGAAAGAGTTGCAACTGGAGTACACTACCTTCCGTGATAAACTGCGGCCCGGTGAAAAAGAGGAATGGACGATCAAGGTCATGGACCACGCGGGAGAACCAATCAGCGCCCAGCTCCTGGCCAGTATGTACGACGCCAGCCTGGACGCTATTGAAAACTTCAGCTGGACCAACGACGTAAATTTCTACCCCAGCGGATTCAGTGGCAAAGATGTGGTGAGCAGCAATAATTTCGGGATGGGCACCAGTTATGGCCGCTACCAGCCCAATCGTGACAACCGCGAACGCCAGGACTACCGTTTGCCGAGTTTGAATTTTAGCCCGCTGCGCTTTTATAGTCGCTACGGTAATCCGCGACCCTACGCAGCGGATGGCGGCGTATTGATGATGAGGTCATCCGCTCCGATGGAGCTAAGGGAAGAAGTAGAGTTTGAGGACATGTCGGTAGAAACTACTTTCGGAGATTCACCGCCGCCGCCCGCACCCGCTGGAATGGCAAAAAACCAAAGTATAGTTGAGCCCGACAATCAAATGCAGGGTGGAGGTAACGTCGGTAAATCTGAAATCCAGCTTCGCAAAAACCTTCAGGAAACGGCTTTCTTCATGCCCGAAGTTCGGGTAGACCGCGACGGTTCGGCCCGTATCGTTTTCACCAGCCCGGAAGCGCTGACGAAGTGGAAATTTCAGGTGCTCGCCCATACCCCGGAACTGGCTTACGCTTACGAAAGCAAAGAAGTTGTTACCCAAAAAGAACTGATGATCCTGCCCAACGCCCCGCGCTTTTTACGGGAGGGTGACCGCATGACTTTCACGGCCAAGGTGAGCAACCTTTCGGAAAAAGCATTGAGCGGTACGGCTTACCTGGAGCTTTTTGATCCGGAAACGGAGCAAATTTTAAGTGGCTTCAAAGTAGCAGGGCTGGATGGTAAGAACGAGAGCAACTTTACTTTACAGCCGGACCAGAGTCAGGGCTTGGAATGGAAGCTCAACGTACCGGCCGAGGCCGCAGGGCTGATCGGCTACCGCGTCACGGCCCGCAGTGGAACCTTTACTGATGGTGAGCAGAATTTCCTCCCCGTACTGACCAACCGCGTTTTCCTGACGGCTACCAAGAGTTTCTTCCTGCGGCCGGAGCAGAACAAGACCTTCAAGTTGGATGCCCTGCTGAACTCGGCCACGGCCAGCGGTAATGTGATTAACAAAGGCTATCGCTTTGAGATCACCAATAATCCGGCCTGGCTGGCGGTTAAGTCGCTGCCTTATCTGACGGAGTATCCTTACGATTGTACGGAACAGATCGTCAACCGCTTTTTCGCCAATCAACTGGCCAGTCACGTAGTAAGCGAGAAACCGGAATTGCAACAGATTTATGCCGATTGGAAAAATGATCCGTACGCCCTGAAATCGCCCCTGGCCCTGAATGAAGAGGTCAAGCAAGCCCTGCTGGAAGAAACGCCCTGGGTCAGCGAAGCCGCTGATGAAACGGAGCAACGGGAGCGAATTGCCACCCTCTTCGACCTCAGTCGGATTGCCAGGGAACAGAACGCTACGCTAACGAAACTGGAAGAACGGCAGCGAGACAATGGCTCCTTCAGTTGGTTCCCCGAAGGACGGGAAAATCCCTACATGACCCAGTACGTGGTAGAAGCCCTGCAACGTCTCCGTACCCTCGGTGCGTTGGACCAGAAGACGGAAGACCGGGTTCAGACCATTTCCGCCAATACACTCGACTTCCTGGATCAATCCTGGACGAAGCAATACCGTGAATTACTTAAACGAAGTAAGCAAGACGATCTCAAGAACTATCGCCCTGCTACTTTGCTAGTCCACTACCTCTATATTCGTTCCTACTTTCTGCAAGACCGGAAACTGGACAAAGAGACTCAGAAGATGTGGGATTTCTACTACGGCCAGGCCAAGAAATTCTGGACGGATTACGGCCTCTACGACCAGGCTCTGCTGGCCAATACTTACGCCCGCACAGAGCCGGCTATGGGTAAACTGATCATCGAAAGCCTGCGGGAAAGAGCCCTGCGCAGTGAGGAGTTCGGTATGCGCTGGAAGTATGCTCCCGGCTACGGCTGGCAGCAACTGCCCATTGAAACTCACTGCCGCATTTTCGAAGCCTTTTTGCTCAATGGTGGTACCCAGGAGGAACTGGACGAAATGCGCCTTTACCTGCTGCAAGATAAGCGTACCAACCGCTGGGAGACGACCAAAGCCACCGCCGCGGCCGTTCACGCCCTGCTGTTGAATGGTACCGATTGGACGACTGATGACGGCAAAGCTACGGTCTCTATTCCCGGAGTAGCCGCTAGTACGATCACGACCGCTGCTAATACCGCAGAGGCTGGTACGGGGTACTACCAAGTACAAATTCCGGCCAAATCTGTGAATCCCGCCATGGGTAAAGTGACGGTCGACAACGACAAGCCGACCATCGCCTGGGGTGGCATCTACTGGCAATTTACTCAGGACATTGACGTCGTGCAACGCCAAAACGAAGACGGACCGCTGGGGCTGAGCAGGGGCATCTTCCGCCGGGTCAATACTGCGGCCGGGGAGCGCCTGGAGGAAGTGAACGCTCAAAACCCACCCAGCCCCGGCGATCGCCTGGTCGTACAACTGACCGTGCGTGCCGACCGGAACTTTGAGTACGTCCACCTCAAAGACCGCCGCGCTTCCGGCCTGGAACCGACCGAACAGCTCAGTGGCTATCGTTACCGGGGCGGACTGGGTTTCTACTTCAGCCCCGACGATCTGGCCGTGAACTTCTTCTTCGATTACCTGCCTAAAGGCACCCACACCCTGGAATACGACCTGTTCGTAAATCACAGGGGGGATTTCAGCAATGGACTGAGTGTACTGCAGAGCATGTACGCGCCGGAATTTGCGGGTTATAGTGAAGGGAGCCGGTTGGTGGTGGAGTAGTAGATAGTCGGGAGTCGGGAGTCGATTAATACTCCCGACTCCTGACTAACAGACTCCCGACTAACATACTAATAGACTACGTACCTTTGCCCAAAATCCAATAAAATGAATATCCTACTACTTGGTTCCGGAGGTCGTGAGCATGCTTTTGCCTGGAAACTGAGTCAGAGCCCATTGTGTGATAAACTGCTGATCGCGCCTGGAAATGCCGGTACGGAGGATTACGGTACCAATTTGTTATTGAACCCGAATGACTTTTCGGCCGTGAAAGCGATAGTGTTGGAGCACGACGTTAAAATGGTCGTTTGCGGGCCGGAGGAGCCATTGGTGAGGGGCATTCAGGATTTTTTCCGAACGGATAATGACTTGAAACAGGTGTATTTCATCGGTCCTAGCAAAGTAGCAGCGCAATTGGAGGGAAGCAAGGCCTACGCAAAAGCGTTCATGGAAGAATACGGCATCCCTACCGCTGAGTATCGTGAGTTTTCTACGGAGCAATTGACCGAATCTCTGGCATATCTGGATAGCATTCCGACCCCGATCGTTTTGAAAGCCGATGGACTGGCGGCCGGAAAGGGGGTAGTGATTCTAGACGATCTGGTAGCCGCCAAAACGGAAATGACGGAGATGCTGGGTGGAAAATTCGGAGACGCCAGTTCAAAGGTCGTCGTAGAAGAATTTTTGGATGGCATCGAATTCAGCGTCTTCGTGCTGACCGACGGAGAAAATTACCGTGTCTTACCCGTTGCCAAGGATTACAAACGAATTGGTGAGGGTGATACCGGTCTCAATACCGGCGGCATGGGCAGTGTTTCCCACCCTCCTTTTGTAGACGCTGAGATGATGCGCAAGGTAGAAGAGCGGGTCATTCAACCCACGATACGCGGTCTCAAAGCACGCAAGCTGGATTATAAGGGCTTCGTCTTCATTGGTCTCATCAGTGTAAATGGCGAGCCTAAGGTGATTGAATACAACTGCCGGATGGGCGACCCGGAGACCCAATCGGTTTTTGCCCGTATGAACAACGATTTCGTCCAGCTTTTCAAAGACCTTTGTGAAGATCAACTGGACCATACGGTGATTGAAACCGATCCTCGTCAGGTGGCTACGGTTGTGTTGGTCAGCGGCGGCTACCCAGGAAGCTACGAGAAGGGTAAAGTGATCAGCGGCCTCGATGAGGTAGGCGGTAGCACGGTATTTCATGCCGGCACCAAACGTAACGAAGACGGTGAGCTGGTCACCAACGGCGGCCGCGTACTGGCCGTGACGAGTTACGGCACAACTTTCCGGGATGCGTTGAAAACCAGTTTGAAAAACGCGGAAAAGATCAAGTTCGAAGGGGTGAATTATCGGAGCGATATTGGCTTTGATTTATAGGGCGCTGTAGGCGCAGACGGGAAGTTTGAGCTTCTTTCCGGTGGGCGCTCCTTTACTGCTAGCATATAATGTTTGCTTGTTCATATACTACTTGGCAGACTTTTATTCCTGACCCTAATGGACGTCATGACTTAGTGGCTCTAAAAACCTTGGTGTTCCCTTGTGCCTTTTAGTGCACTTGTGGGCTTGAACTTCATATGACCGAATTTTCATACGTCGCTAAAATCCACCATCTTTGGGCCATAAAGCCCAGCTATGCAAGACCATTTCGCTTCCTTTCGCCGCCACGTCATCGGAATTGATCAAACCATCGCCACCCCCTTTGGTGAGCAGTTGCCGATCGTCTATATGGACTGGACGGCCAGTGGCCGCTGTTACGCTCCCATCGAGCGAAGATTAAGTGAGCAGTTGATGCCCTTCGTTGCGAATACGCATACGGAGACCAATGCGACCGGTCAGGCCATGACCCACGCCTATCACGAAGCCAGGAACATCATCAAGGAACACGTGAACGCCGGTCCGACCGACGTACTTATTTCCTCTAACGCCGGCATGACTGGGGTGATCAATAAATTTCAACGTATCCTGGGCTTGCGAGTCTACGAAAAATACAGCAACCAAGTCGTCATCGCCGAACGGGACCGTCCCGTGATTTTTGTGACCCACATGGAGCACCACAGTAACCAGACCAGCTGGCTGGAAACCATCGGCGAGGTAGTGGTTGTGGCCCCTAATGCCGAGGGACTGGTTTGCTTGGAGAAATTCGCCGCTGCCATTGAAAAATACGCAGACCGACCGAATAAAATTGCAGCCGTCACCAGTTGTTCCAACGTTACCGGCCTTTTCACGCCTTACTACGATATCGCTGAAATGATCCACGCGGCCGGCGGCCTGTGTTTTGTGGATTTCGCCTGCTCAGCTCCTTACGTCGACATTGACATGCACCCCGAAGGACGGCCAAACGCTTCCTTGGATGCAATCTATTTTTCGCCCCATAAGTTCTTGGGAGGGCCTGGCTCTACCGGCATTCTGGTCTTCAACCAATCGCTGTACAGCAACACCGTTCCTGACAATCCGGGTGGGGGAACGGTCGACTGGACAAACCCTTGGGGACAGCATAAATTTGTAGATGACATCGAAGCCCGTGAAGACGGTGGTACTCCCGCATTTCTCCAAACTATGCGGGTAGCCTTATGCATCCGACTCAAAGATGAAATGGGCGTAGACAACATCCTGGCCCGTGAACATCAACAGCTGGCCCGAATTTTTGCCGCCCTGGATGAAATTCCAAATCTTCACGTACTGGCCAATCAGCACCGTGATCGGCTGGGCGTGATTTCCTTTTATATCGACGAGCTTCATTATAACCTGGCCGTCAAAATGCTAAATGACCGCTTTGGTATCCAAACCAGGGGTGGTTGCAGTTGTGCCGGCACTTACGGCCATTATCTACTCAATGTACAACCCGAGGTTTCTGACGAAATTACCAGTCAGATTAGCTCCGGTAACTGTGCCAGTAAACCAGGTTGGGTGCGCCTTAGTGTGCATCCTACCACTACCGACGAAGAAATCGAATACGCTTTAAAAGCCCTGAGCGAACTGGCGGCCAATCACCGTGAGTGGGCCAAAGAGTACCGCTTCGATTGGTCAAAGAATCACCTAGAACACCAGGACAACAGCCAGGACGTGGCGTTAAAGGACAAGATGAGTCAGTGTTTATTCGGGCGTTTGACGGAAGTGCGGGAAGCGCAAGAGTTCTAGCCCCCTGGTGGAGTTTCTCGACCCCGGGTTCTTTCCAATAAATTGAATATCCCATATTGGAAGGCATCCTCAAATATCCGTCGATGTTGAAGTGATTCAAATAAGAACTGTAGTAGAATACGCCGCTCTTCGAGCGGCTAGTAATAACAATTTGGAGCCTGTCTAAAGCAGAGGGTATATGTTTCGGTTGAAGCCGCTCGGAGAGCGACGTATTTCAAAATGACCGGGCCGCTAATCATAACTAAAATTCAATACGTTATGCGAATGCAGGAACTACAAAGAGTGGCTTTTCCTCAATTTATTACTCTCTTATTCAAAAGCGGTTGGTTTAGAATACTATACTCCCCTCGGTCACACCAGTTGATTTTTGACGGCCGCTTTTTCCGGCTGGCTTCACCGCCGAGTCTGGCCGTAGCTACGGCTATGCCTGCGTCTCGCCAGTTTGCCAGCCGAAAAAATCATCTCGTCAAATTTTCATCTCTTGTGGCCGAGGGGAGTATAGCAAAGTAGCAGGATTGACAAAAAACTGAGTCGGATTAGCTACGAATAAGCCGGAAAAATTCACTCCCTCCGTCACGATAGCGTACCCGCAGAAAATAGATTCCTGGCTCAAAGGAGGAAAGGTCTATTGAAGGCACCCCCGGTTTTATTTGTAATAGTCGCTGACCGACGGAACTCAACAGTTCTAGTTGCTCGACTTGCTGATTTAATCCGTTGATAAAAAGTTGGTTACGAACGGGCTGGGGGCTGATCGTGATCTCTGACCGACCAGATTCACGGACACTACTGGGCTGGCAGACCGCTGGTTCGCTGCCGTTAGTATTGAAGCTTACAAACTGATCCTGAATCGTCCAATATTCCCAACTTCCTTCCATGGTGAGCGGACTCCAACTAGTAAGGTCAAATGAATTAGATCCCTCCTCATCGGCTGGCATGACAAATACGCTAACGGCCCTTCCATTCAGGTTCCACTCAATGGGAGTGCCGGCCTGCATGGTTTCGGGGCCATTCGGCGTATCGGTGCAACCGGGAGCCAGTAAGAAAATGTAATCTCCGTAGGTTGGGAACTCCCCGAAAGCGCGGGCAATTCCTTTTTCATCGATGGCCAGAGCCGAAGCCTCGTTGGCCGAGATAGTTGTGGCCTGCGAACCGACCAATTCCATTGCTCTGGCCAGGAAAACGAGGGAGCGACCCTGGCGGTCACGCTGCTCGAAGTGGGTGTCGGTGATGGTGTTTTCCAAATAGAGCACATTCAGGAATGGCTGATTACTGATACCTTCGGCGTTGGGGTGGTAAGGATCGGCTAAGGCTTCCACCGAGATAAGGCTTTGGTTCTCCGGGGCGTAATAGATTCCGCTCAGGATAGCCATGCCGGCGCTGGTGCCGCCGAGGGTAATTCCTTTTTCAGTGATGAGTTGATTCAGAGCGTCCTGCACCGGTGTGCCGCGCCAGTAATCGACGTAGACGGATTGGTCACCGCCGGCAAAGAAAACGGCCTCGGCTTCAGCAATCCTGCGCAGTACGTAAGAATCATTAGCAGCAGAGGCATCATTAAACCGGATCGTTTCTACGGAATTGACATTGACGCCGAGGTCTTCAAAGAGGTAATCGTTGTAACCATCAGAGCCACTAGCCCTCAGGACCAGGATGTCGCCGCCGCCAGCGCGCTGAAGTAACCAGCGCATAGCCGCGTCACTGTCCGGTCCGCCGCCGGCCAGCAGGGTTCCGGACTGATGGTCATTGGTAATAAAATCTGTGGTATCTCCGGTAAAGAATGAGGTGAAGGATTGGGCCTGGAGACCGAGGCCAGATTGTAATAGCATGAAAAGGAGAAAGAGCTTTAAATTTTTCATTGGACAAGCGGTATTAGAATTCAAAGGTATGGAAACTGGCAAGCTGCTGAACTTGGTCCGAAGCAACGGGTTGAATGCCTTTACCATCAATGCTACTTTGTTAGCCAAAACCTATACCTCATCCCAAGCCACCCGCAGGTTGCGCTCTCGCAGACGCTCACCGTATTTCCATTCTTCCGCTTTTGGGATCACCGTGGTTTTAGCAACGAGTTGGTCCAGACTGGTGCCCTTTTTCTTTTCCTTTTTGACGTACTGCAGGAGGCGCTTGATGTAATTTTCCATAGCCTCTACATCGGCTACGGAACCGGTTACCGGGTAGTTTTCGGCGGCGTGGCCAAAAATGAATATGGTGTCTTTATCGTAATACTTGCGAATCTTTTTGAGCACCTTCTGCCAACCTTTGAAGTTGCCGCCGGCACCGGGGTCGATGTAGGGAAAGCGGCGATTGAATAGCAGATCACCCAGATGGGCCACATTTGCGTTTTGAAAATGAATTATGCTATCGCCATTCGTGTGGCCCGCACCAAAATAGTTGAGGCTGACGATTTCATTTCCGGTTTGTGCCGCCCAGGTATCGGTATAAGTTTCGGTTGGCAATAAAATATCAGCCAGCTTATCGTCTTTACGGGCACTGATTTCCTGATTGATCTTAGCGTTCGCGTGGGCAACGTGCTGTTTGAATAAACCGGCAAAAACAGGGTTACCTCCCGTATGATCCCCGTGATGATGGGTGTTGATGAGGAGATCAAGTTGCTCGAAATTTTGTCGGGTTTTTAATCCCGATAGTAAGTTCTCGGACTGCTCCGGAAACTGAGTGTCTATAACTACACTGGCTTGGGGACTTAGCAGCCAACCGATGGTGCCTCCCTTTTCAGTGTAGTAGCCAACGTTATTGCGGATCACTTTAAACGTGCCGGCAGATCCGAGTAGCTGATTTGCCAGCAGTGACTGGGTAGGCGAAAGACCAAGGGCGGCCAGACCAAGGGTGGCATTACGGATAAATTTTCTGCGCTGCATATTTAGGTAGGTTGACGAGTTTCAAGCTTAAAGACAGTTTGCAACTCTTTGTTCAAAATCGGGAGGGTATCCACCAGGATCAGTGGTTATGGAATCTTAATGCCTAAATATCGCTATGCGAATAATAATCAGCCTATTGCCTTTGCTCACTCTCTTGTCCTGCGAAGCCGGGCAACCACCGATCGTCGGACTGTGGGAAATTACCGAAGTAAAAGCCGGTGAACGGAGCATGACCCCAATGCCCGCTGGACTCGTTTCCAAGCTGACGGAACCCAACAATCGGGCAACGGTTGGCTACAGCACAGCTTGGGCACGTACAAATTAAATGAAGCTGAAGAATCGTTGAATATCACCAGTTACAACTCTCCCGCCGATGAATTCGGTGACTTCGGCTACCGAATAGAAGGCGATAAAATGTTCTGGACCCGAACGGAAGAAGGAATGGAGGTCGAAGTGGAACTACAACGGATCGAACAACTCCCGGCGGGTTATACCGACGAATTGCGCGGTTTGTGGGAACTCAAGGACAGTGAAGGGACTTCTCCCTACCTGAAGGCGGAGGGGCTGAGCCACCTGTTCGTTCGCTGGGATGGTAAGTACTTTCTTTATCGCAGCGATGGGAGGACCGGTGGCGTCTACAATGTCCGCGGCCACCAGGCTGAAGTAGAGTTGATTCCCTACGTAGAAGAACTAGATCGGAGCTGGTGGACATTTTCCCGGAAAGGCGAGGCACTGTGGTTAGAACTACTCAATACTGAAGACACCGTTAGCCGAACCTTCGTGCGGGCGTTGGAGTTTCCGGAAAACTAAATATTTTCTACTCCAGGTTTTTTAGCTTGAACAATAGCTCAAATGCCCGATAAAGCGCCTCATGTAAAGCATCTCCGTGGTCCCGCTGGGGAAAGTATTGAAAATGGATATGGTTGATACCGTCCTCACGGGCTTTAACTTTGTTGTAGAGGGCACGGGCATCGTTTTCCATGATCTCACCTTCTTTACCCACACCGACGAAAATGTTTTTAGTCAGCGCCCGGGAATTTAGCGGATACTTAAGCAGCGACTGGTCGTCCCACCATAAACTGGGACTGATGATGACGTAGTTGTCGAACAAAGCTGGCTGCTTGAAGAGTATTTCTGTTGCCAGCAGTCCACCCAGGGATTGGCCGATGATGGTAGTAGTATCGTTTGTCCGAAAGCGTTCGTTGATCAGTGGCTGTACCTCGTTCTTCAGAAAGTCGATAAATTTTGCGGAGCCACCGGTGGTGGGGAATTCCTTTCGGTCTTTCCTGTTTCTGGTCGGGTAAGTAAAATCTCTTTTACGATCTACGTTAGCGATACCTACGAGGATGCTTTCCGGAAGATCGTTGATCCAGGAGAAAGAACAAAACTGTACCAGCCCGGCTACGTGCATGAAGTCTTCGTCCATGGAACCATCTAGCAAATAGATAACCGGATAGTTCTTGAGAGAGTCGTATTGGTAGTAAGTGGGCAGGTAGACATTCAACTTTCTTTCCTCACCCAAAATTTTGGACTGAAGAGAGAGCGTTTCGCCAATAGTCAGCGGAGCGGAGATTGCCTGAATCTGGGCTGACAGAAAAGCAGGAAGCAAAAGCAGGGTTAAAAGAAAAGATCGCATAAGGGGTAGGGATTAAGCAGCAATACGCTTCCAGCCCAGTCGAATCACGAATAGCAGCACCAAGAAAATGATCAGCAGATATTGAATGGGTAAGTAGCTGAAAACAATTATTCGTACCCGGTCAGCGAACCACATGATGGACATGGTTGCAGCAATCATCATCACCAGTCCACTGAGACGGTTGAAGCCGGGGAGGGCATTAACCATTACGTTTCGCTTAATGATAAAGAAGGTGAGCAACATGCTGGCTACGGGCAATACCTGGAGCAACAGGTTGGTATTCATGATGCTTTCCCGCTCGAACAACCATTTATAAACCCCGAAGCCGATGGCCAGGATAGCGGGAATGGCTACCATAAAGACCAGGGTGCTGTAGAGGTAGTTCCAGGGTGGTAAGTGGCCTTCTTCGCGCTCCATCCAGCCAGCCAGTAAGGCTGCGAAGGGAACTATGGCAAAGTAGAATAAAATGTATTCCGGATTGGCGGATACGTAATCGAAGGCTTCGCCGAGGGTCATAATCTGGTGGTTTTTATGTAGCGAAGATAAAACGGCCCGGTCGTTTTAAAACAACCAGGCCGATCTAAATCATAAATGCGGGGCTTTTACTGGCGTTCGAGTACAAAAACAGAACTGGTGGAACTCGTGGCAATGACTCCGGACTGGTTCGTACTGGTTGCGGTTTCTGCGGAAAAAGTAAGCAGATCGCCAACGAGTGAGAACTCGGACATCGCCTCTTCATTAGGACTCGTCATAGTCATGCCAGTAGCATCAAAGGAGATGAATCCTCCCATGGTGGTAAGGATGTTTCCAGAGACGGAGTACTCTCCATTCCCCATGATATCGTTGATTGGAATGACCTGTACATCCGTACTTGAAGTACCCTGAAACGTGGTGATAGACGTCAGTTCAATTTCGTAGTCACCATCAGTGATGTAAGTACCGTCTTCGTTAAAGACGATGGTGAAGTCCATGTTGATGCCAGTACCGGTGAAGTCGGTTTCTGCGGTCAGGCCGGCGTTTGTGGTCGAAGATTCACCGGTGTAATTCAAGTCGACCATCTCCCAGGTGCCGACAAGGTCGGCGGAGCTATTGTCATCATCATCTCCACAGCCGGAGATAACGAATGTAAAGGCCAGCATAAGCAGGCAGAGGTAATTCCATTTCATGTTGAAAGGGTTTTAGAGCGTTAAAAATATTAGAGCTTGTTTGGGAATTGCTATGAACTGAAAAACAATGATTTATGGTTCTGACTATACCATAAAATTGTGAGCTTGGCGGGTCAAGCGATCTGTTTTTGGTGACGCCAGGTTCATAAATGCTTGTTTTTCAGGAAATAGAAATCCAAACAAGCTCTTAGTAAAGATAATCAATCAAAGTTTGATGTCATCGATCAGTTCCCACGGCAGGAAGCTGGTCATCGATAATTTAAAGCCGATACTCTTGATGAAACCACCACGCTGATCGAGACTGTTATCCAGCAAATCGCTGCCGACGAGAGGAGCGTAAATACCAACCTGACCATCCAGGAAATTCAGGGACAGGCCACCAACCCATTGAAAGGCCTCTTCTCCGTCGGCTCGGATGGGACTGCGCCCATAACTGGCTGCGTCTACGAAAATGCCCAGCGGAAAAGCTGTCGGGCCGATGGGCAAGCGAGCGTCCAGGTTGAGCGCCACCATATAATTGTTACTGACTCCGATACCCAGCGCCCGGTCGATGGGCACGCGAAAGCCGCCCATCCGTGAGCTGACCTGCTGACCATAGCTGCGGTCGTCGCGGCGGCCCAGGTAGATATTGTCGAAAGCATAATCCGAGGCGGCATTGCCCACCAGGCTGAAGGCGTAATTGGGGGTAAAATTACTCTCTCGTAGCTCATTAGCCAGAAAGTAACCGCCAAATAGTCGCCAACGAATGAAGCGATCTTGCTGGTATTGGTAGCCGCCGGTCCATTCTATTTCGGCTTTTAAGTAATCGTCGGTTAATACAGCGCCGGGAGTGCCGTATTCCAGATTTAAGGTGAGGCTCCGGGGGTTGATGATGTCCGTTTTACTGCGTTCATACAACAAACGTGTGAAAGTGGATCCACGAGTTTGTGTGCCTGCCAAATCGCCCTCTTCATTGAAATCTGGTCGGTTTTGCCAGATATTTACGACCTGAGCGGAAACGGACGACTTGAGTTGCCGAATCGGAGAGGTAGCGAAATCGTAGCTCCACTTTCCAGCCAGTCGCTGATATTGATAGGCCTCATCCCGGAATTCAAAATTACTGAAGCGTTGATAGCCCAAACTAAGTTTACCCGTATTGGCAAAGCCTGGGCGTAGGCCCTCCGGTAGTCGCCACTGCAGGCCCGCGAAACCGGCCGGCTTGTTACTTTTAAAGCCATAGGCCGGGGCTACTAAAAATTCTACGATTTTTGGTTCCAGGGTACGGTTATGAAGGGCCGCTCCGGCCATTAATCCATCCTGGGCATTTGCACCTAGTAGCGGTAAGTAAAAAAGATGTCGACTACCAAACTTGTCCTGCGGCTCGATCAGAAGCGAAAAATCCAGTGGTCTGCTCAGGAAATTATTTCTGTCATTTAGGTCCAGCGGCCCGGTCAGCACAACCCTGCCGTCTGCACTGTTGGTAAAATCGGTTTCTAGTTCGGCGGGGGCATCGATGTCGCCTTTACGTTTTAGGGCATAGCTGCCTTTTACGCGATCTATGTAATAGTCGACCGTATTGTTGCTGCGTAAAAAATCGTCGAATAACCAACTTAGATCTGCTTTAAAATAATCCTCGAAAACAGCCTTGACGTCATCCGGACCGGGATGACGGAATTTCCAGCTTTCGTAGTAGCGTTGCATCGCCTGATCTACTGAATCCTGGCCGTATTGAAGCACCAGATATTGTAGGGCCAGATCCGGTTTGCTGTAAGCGTTCAACCAGTAATTGTTCTCGGCCATACTGTCCGAGTCCATATCGGGTGACTGGCCGGCCCCGAGCAAGGTTTGGTAGCGGTAACCAAGTTGACCAATGTTGACTGATTGACCCAGAATAGAGTATTTGTCCTGTGGCTCCTCATAACGGCGCTGCATGTATAGCCGCTCGTAGAAAGAATTAAAGCCCTCATCCATCCACGGGTGGGTACGTTCATTGGTAGCCAGGATGCCGTAGAACCAGTTATGGCCAACCTCGTGGGCAATCACTTCGTTCAGCCAGGGCTCTCCGTAGCTACGACCGATGACCGTGATCATCGGGTACTCCATCCCCGCTCCGGCACTCAGGGCGCTTTGCACGGCCGTTACCTGGGGGTAGGGGTACATACCGATCTTTTCGGAGTAAAACTCAATGGCCCACTCTAAAAACCGGATACTCTTTTTCCAGTAGGCGGCTTCTGTTTCGTTAAAAAATGCCCACAGGTGTAGTTCCTGCCCATTGCTACCGTATGCTTGATCATGTAGCACCTTGAAGCGTTTATCAGCAAACCAGGCGAAGTCGTGCACATCCTCGGCCAGGTAGCGTAGTGTTTTCTTAGCGTTAGCCGAAGGTGGAAAAGACTCATCCACGGCGTATTCAGAGAGATCGCTACGGCTGTCCATTTCTTGCTCGGTAGCTGCGGCCAGGTTTAGCAGCCAATTGGTTTCCGCTTCATTCTGTAGTACGCCGGTAGCCCCCACCCGATAGTTTTGCGGCAGGGTGATGCTCACGTCGAAGCTGCCGAATTCACTGTAAAATTCTCCCCGGTCCAGATAAGGCATCGGGTGCCAGCCGTCCTGATCGTAAACTGCCGGCTTGGGATACCATTGCGTCATTTGGTAAGACTGGCCAACGTGGCCGAGGCGACTGAAACTGGCCGGAATCTTCACCCGAAACGGTGTAGTGATGGTAACTTTCGCACCGCTGGGCAGTGGATCATGCAACTGCAAAAGCGCAATATCCGGATTGCCCGGGTCGGGGTAGCTCCATTCTAAAGACTGTTCTGCCACCCCGTCCCTTCCCGGCCGGACAAGCTTGAAGTCCAAACTATCCAGCGTTCCCCGCTCACTGTTTTTTGAGAAATGAAATCGCGTCTCTCCGTCGCGCAGTTGCTGACGGGCGAAGGCGGTATTGTCGCTGCTGAACGCCCGGGGCCAGAGGTGAAAATAGATCTCCGTCAGGGCCTCCGGAGCATTATTGGTATAGTCCACTTCCAGGTTAGCGTGGAGAAAGTGGGTGCGGTCATCCAGTTCGGCCGTGATCCGGTAATCGACGCGCTGCTGAAAGTATTGTGCGGAGAGACTGGTGGAAAAAAGGAGGGCAAAAATTATGGCAATCAGGGGCATAGGCTTATTGTAAATGGGATTTACAAAAATAGCAAAGCCAGGGCTTTTTCGTTTTCTCCTTCGGCCAGTAGCCGTTTTACTTCTTTGTGCAAATCCGTTTTGTTGGCTAACAAAGTAGCCGTGTCTTTGTCCGCCCGGAGAACAGCGAGGGTTTCCTCCTTCGGCACCGTTTCCTGATTACCCAGACGCCCCAGGTCATTCCCGGTCAGCACGGTAGAGTTGCGCGCGTGCTGCGGCAGACTGTCTACCCCAATACCTCTGGTCCGTAACGGTTTTGGAATCTCAAAAAGGGCCTCTCCGGAGGCACGGACGTAATAGCTGCCGCCCATGCGACCGACCAGATCGAGTTTGTCTACGTCCAGCAGCCCATTTTCACCACAGGCATCTTCCCGCAGGTGAACGTTGATGACTTCGGCGATGACCAGGTTGCCGGCTCCACCCTCGTCTCCTGTTTCAATGATCTGTTGCACCCGGCATTCCATGGCCAACGGACTTTCCCCGACCCGGGGCGCGTCAATCAGTTCACTGGGCAACTGGGTAAGGCCAGCTTTAACAAACTCGTTCACGCCTTTTTCGTATTCGGTGCTGGCCAGACTCATCTGCTCCACCATCGGATAGTCGACGATATTGACCGTACAGACCATCGTCTCCTGGATGTTTTGCAGGGTGTGTTTGGTCGTGTTGTCCCTTACTCTACGGGCCGGACTAAAGATCAGCGTCGCAGGATTACTGCCGAAAATGTTGAAAAAACTGTAAGGACTCAGATTTACCTGCCCGGCGGCGTCAACAGTGCTCACAAAAGCAATTGGCCGGGGGGCAATCCCCGCGAGTAGGCAGGCGTGCAGTTGGCCGGTGGGTAAGTCTTTGGGTTGGAAAGTCATGGGTTGATGGTCTGGTAGACTGGTGGCCTCTACGTGACCACCAGACTAAACACTACTTACTTGGTAATACCTTGGTCCGTACTTCCCCGAAACCGACGCGCTTCCCATCCTTATTGCCGAAGCCACGCATGATTACGGTGTCGCCGTCTTCGATGAATTTGCGGGTCTCGCCGTTGCTGAGGGGGATTTCTTTGCTGCCGGCCCAACTGAGTTCCAGCATGCTGCCGTAGCCACTCTCGTCCGGGGCGGAGATGGTGCCGCTGGCCAGCATGTCTCCGACGCGGAGATTGCAACCGTTAACGGTGTGGTGGGCCAGTTGCTGTACCATTGTCCAGTACAGATGCTTGTAGTTGGAACGAGATATGGTGGTTTCGCTACCGTCTTCTGTCTTGATGGCCACTTCCAGTTCGATGTCGTAATTCTTGTCACCCTCGTATTTAAGGTAGGGCAGGGGCTCTGGGTCTTTTTGGTCGTAACCCCCTACCTTCAGGTGCTCCAGTGCTTCGAGGGGAACGATCCAGGGGCTGATGCTGCTGGCAAAATTCTTACCCAGAAACGGTCCCAGCGGTACGTATTCCCATTTTTGAATATCGCGGGCGCTCCAGTCATTAAACAGCACGAGACCGAAGATGTAGTCCTCGGCGTCCTCGGTGGATACACTTGTGCCTAGCTTGCTGTTCTTGCCGATGACACAGGCCACCTCCAACTCGAAATCGAGCCTTTTACTGGGGCCAAAAACGGGCTGTTCGGCATCTTTGGGCATGGTTTGTCCCTGCGGCCGGCGGATGCTTTTTCCACTCGGAATGATGCTGCTGGCACGGCCATGGTAACCCACCGGAATGTGTAGCCAGTTGGGCAGGAGGGCGTTGTCGGGGTCACGAAACATGGCACCCACGTTGGTGGCGTGTTCGCGGCTACTGTAAAAGTCGGTATAGTCGCCTACCCGCACCGGCAGGTGCATTTTTACCTGGTCGCGGGGTGTCAGCAGACTTAGCGTTTCGTCGCGAAGAAAGCTGTCTTCCTTACAAAGTTCATCCTGGATGATCTTACGTACTCCGGAGGTTATTTCCTTGCCTTTACGAATGAATCGATTGAGGGTTTTACGTTTGAAAACATTCATCGTCGGTGCCAGTAAATCACTGAACATGCCCATATTCTGGCAGCGCTGGAGATCTACCACGTAATCACCGATAGCGATACCGGCGCGGGGGGCTACCCCTTCCATTGAATAGATGCCGAAGGGCAGGTTGTAGATACTGAAATCGTGGTCGGCGGGAACGTTAAGCCAGGTTTTCAAAAGTGGGTGGATTTTGGTTATTGAATTTGGTTAGGTTGACTTCAAAGTAGCAAGGCTATAGACTGCTTATAAGTATCACTAAGACGACAAGCCGCCGATAATACTCCATAAATAAGAAACATTAAGCTTCCAGACCTTAGCATAAATCTCTTGGATGGCTCCTGGGTCGAGGACCTCCGGTCTGAGGTACTCGTCAGAACGGGTACGTTTGACTGCGTCAGGCCTGGTAAATCCGACGTTATACTCGGACTGGAGGTCCTCGACCCAAGCCTTTGACAGAAGATTATGACCTGCTCAGCCAACGAATCGACCTTGCTACTTTGAAGTCCTAATGATAAATACCCACTAAAGTAAAGAATGTTTTGCGGCAGGAATTAAACCTTAGCGACAAAGCAGCGGCAGCACGGCGTCGAACCAATCCACCAGCGCAATGCGACGGGCCAGATAGAGGTCCCGGCAGGCCTCGTCAAGGCGGTTGGCATCCATAAATGCCTGGCCGCGAACAATTCTGAACTGACCGTCGTAGGGAAATATCTCCACGGCTTCGGTCATCTTGGCAATGCCGGCGTCGAAATCCTCTTCTTCGACCAACTTGCTGCCTTCGTTGATGAGTCCGGCGGCCCGTTCGTAATCCGCCAGGGTGGTCGTGCAACTACTACTTTCGGAAAGAAAGGTCATCGAGAGATCGAAGGCTGCGGGAACCGCCCGTCCTTCAAACTGAGCAGGCATCCAGTTGCCGTAGGTGCTGGTAGAAGTATGGATAGCCTCGTACCAGAAGTCAAATCCAAGGTTGTTGTAATCCGTCATGTCCAGGATCCGGACAATATTATCCGGCTGCACGAGCACCCGGACATCCATCTGGCCGATGTAGCAACTGTCCTGCCAGAATGCCGGATAAACCAGATTTTCCTTGAAATGCCGCTGGAGGGCTGCTTCCCCACCGATGTAGGCTAGTGGTTTGTCAAGTTGGGTGTAGACGGTGTCCCGGCCGACTAACACGTATGGTTTCGGATCTTCCAGGCGAAAACGGACCGGCAGCGTAAACTGAAAACGGATCGGCTTTCCGTCGATCAGGGCCGGTCGCCAGCGTACTTCCCTTTGCATACTCAGCACGGCCTGTAAGGCAGCCAGCCCGAGGTTGCCTCCGGGGTCGCGGATGATGGCCGGTTGAGAAATCAATCCGTCGGGTTCCACAACAAACTTAACCACCGGCGTACCGGAAATCCCTTGTTCCCGTGCTTGTTGAGGATACAAAGAGCGGCTGGTGATGTAACGCAGCAAGCCTTGTTCAGAACACTGGTTTTTGAATACAACCGTCGTATCCATTTGCTCGCAGGGTGTTGGAAAACGGGGCATTTCATCAGCTACCCGGTAGATGGTGGTATCCTGGATAGCGGCACTGGTATCCGTGATCTGAGCGGTGAGCGTGAGCGTAGTGGTCAGAATAAGAAGTAGGGAGATTAGTCGCATTTAGTGGTCGTGGTAGTTAGTTAGTCGGGAGTCGGGAATTAGTTAGGAGTCGGGAGTCAGTTAGTCGGAAGTATAGAAGTCAGGAAGATGGTGGTTTAAAGTTCTATGGTCGTAGTCTGGTATGTCCGGGGATATGTCTGATGTTAACACATTTCCGACTAATTGACTCCTGACTCCTGACTTTTGACTTTTGACTCCTGACTCCTATTACTCCTGACTAAGAGAACTACTGCTTGTTCCACTCCTCCTGAACAAATGCATTGGCGCGGAAGCCGGGGGAGAGAGAGGAATAGTCGGCATCAAAACGCTTGGAGGTCACAATCCGTCCATCCAGGGAGAACAAAAAGATCATGGGCTGCTCTGCGTAGATTTTTGCCTGGAGTTGGCGGTATAGCTCATTTCTTTTCGTCTCGTCCATCGTCACTCGAATGCGATCCAGCAGACGATCGCTCTCGGCGTCTCCGTAGCGCATACGGTTGCCGCCGTTGGGGGGGACAGAACGGGTAGACCAGACTTGGGTCAAGTCGTCGGGAATGGGTTCGCTGCCGGCTCCGATGGTGGCGATCTGGAAGTTGCCTTTATTGAGTTCACCGAAGAGCGCGCGACCTTCTTTAGTAGTTACTTCAATGTCCACGCCGGCACTTTTGGCACTTTGTTGCATCATCAAAGCGATGCTTTTGGAAACGCCGGTGGAAAAGGCCAGTAAATTTAGTTCCAGTTCGGTTATCTCTCCGTCGATCTCTTTATCCAGCGTCCCGTTGCCATTAGAGTCTTTCCAACCTGCTGCGGCTAACATCTCTGCGGCTTTGGCGGGGTCGTACGGAATGGGGACCAAGTCTTGGTTGTAGTAGTTCTTTTGGGGTAAAATCGGGTTGGTGATGCGGGTGGCCAGATCACCATAGTTGTTCTCGATGATGGCATCCACGTCAACCAAATAGGCCAGGGCACGCCGGACTTCTAAGTCGTCCAGAATAGGGTCTTCGGTATTCAACATCAGAGAATAGTAAACGAAACCCTGGGCGTTGTTAAAATCGTAGTATTTGGCCGTTTGTTCTTCTTCCCGAAGCTCGCGGAAGGCAAGTATCGCCGGCTCAGCAACGGCGTCGAACTCCTGATCACGTAAGGCATTGGTCAGCACCGTCTCGTCGCCGATGAATTGGTATTCGATGGCATCAGGCTCGTTGGCAAGCCAGGCCTCGCTGGCGCCGTCGGCCCAGTAATTTTCTCTCTTTTCCAGGCGGATTTTTTGGCCGGCTTCCCAGCTGACCAATTTGTAAGGGCCGCTACCGACGACCTTTTCCGGATCACGGGCGTAGGCGGGGTCGATGAATTGCTCGTTGAAGGCCTTAACGTTTTCATTAGTTTCTCCGAGTCGACTGGCAGTACCCGGGTTCAGCAGGTCGCTGAGCCGTACATTTTTCATGAGCCCTTCTGGGTCGTAGATATATTCAGGGTAAACGGGAAGTGAACCCAACGCGGCCTCCGAAAGGATGTAGGGTTCCTTGGTGCCGATCTTGATGCGGCGTTCGTTACCCGGTGAAAGGGTCACTCCATCGATCATGCTGTAGTAGCTGCGGTACGGACCGACGCCATCAATCAAAGGGTTGAATAGGATCTTTAGAGTGAAGACGACATCGGCGGCCGTTACGGGCATGCCGTTGGGCCAGGTGGCGTCCTCATTGATGTCGAAAGTATAATCTATTCCACCGTCGGGGCGGGCCAGTACGTCGGGAAGCCCGGCCAGCATGGGTACGGCTTCAAAAGTCTCCGGGTGCAGTTCGTTGAGGAACTGGATCATGTGGCGGTACACGAAGCGAGAATAGCCCTGGGTGGTCAATAACGGATTGAGTGCCTTTGGCTCCTGGGGCAGGTTAACGTAGACGGTATTATCCGTACGCCGAAAATCGAGGGAGGAAGGATCAGTGACGGTGGTTTCAGCCTCACCCTTAGGTGCGGTGTCATCGGTGCAACTACCAAGGGTGAAAAATAGAAGAAGGGCAAACAGGGGGCTTGCCCAGCGGAATGACTGGAAGCTCATGGGTTAGAATTGGTATGTTATCAAAGCTCTGTATCGCATGATTAACGATACAAGCAAAGATAAGCAACTCTTTCCGGTCAGTCACGATCGGGAATGCTGACGTCCAGTTCAAGGGTCACCTGGCCGACTTCGGACCGATAATTCAATTGATCGATTTTCAAGGCAGAAAGCATAACTCGTGGGTCGGGTGGGGAGATGGCGGAACTTGCTTCGGTCGTCGCTTCCACGGTGTCGCCGTTGGCGGGTGACTTCGTTAGCTCGACCAGACCCAGGCCCAATACCTCGTTGACCAACTCGTCGTGCAGTACCAGTTGTCCTTTGAGGCGGGTGCCGCTGAAGTCTTGTAGCTTATTATCCAGGATGCGTTTTATGATCTTTTCCATAGTACTGAGGGTTTAAAAACTTTTTAGGGCTTTCACCCATCGTCCAAAATAGACTCCTTTTATTCAGAATCAGAAAATCCTGACAGGCTCAAGGTTGGAGGTGAAGATAAATGACCAGTTGATTGGTACGGCTGCCGAGTTTAGCTCCGGCGATCAGCCCCAGCAAATGCTTTTGGCCCAGGGCGTGGAGCAGCTTCGGCAAGTCGATGGTTACAATACGGGCATTCAGGTCGATTCCGGCGGGCAAACGCTTTTCCACTTGATTTTGCAGCAGGTTGATGATGGGTTTATCAAGCATTTTTAACCCGTCGACGATCTCGAAGCGGAGCAGGCCAGCCTGCCCTCGTTCGTATTCGCCACCCACTTGCAAGGCCAGCGTACGGGAAACCACTCCCAGCACCGGTACCCGGGCGGAGAGTTGCACGAGTGCCCGATTACCGTCAAGAAATTGGAAACCTAGTTTTTTTAATGGCCCACCGGGCGGGCGGGCGTCCATGATTTCTTGGAAGAGGGACTCCGAGACTGGTAGCTCCAGCGCCAGATTAGTGTCGTCCAACCCACTTAAGTCGCCTTCTTTGATGCGTTGGAGAAGTTGTTCCAGCATGACCGTCTATCTTTGGATTCTTTAAAAATCTAAACCTAGCTAAAAATCATGACTCATCGCCCGATAGCTTTCGTAATCCTTTTATTGTTAGTACTGCCAACCCATACGGTCTTTAGCCAAAATAATTCCAGTCCACTGGCCCAAGATGCTAAAACCCTGCTTCGGGAAGCCATTGCCGCAGTTGGTGGCCAGGATGGTATGCACGCCCTCAAAGACGTTCGTTATCTCTACAACACCAGCCGGGGCCGCAGTGAGGAACGCTACATCTTCGACGGCGAGATCAGTTGGGGGAAGTCGACCCAGGAAGACGGCACCGAACGGGTGCAGTTCTTCGATGGAAAGGAGGCTTTCGTCTACCTGAATGGCGAAAAGACGACGGAGAAAAAAGCCATCGAATCCGCTTTTTTTTCTCGTAAAACTAATTATTACTGGCTAACGATGATCCAGAAAATGGGCGACCCCGGCTTGGTCTACACCTACGGTGGTAAGCGCACGGTAGATGGCATCGAGTACGATCTGGTAGACGTTACTTTCGAAGATGGCGTAGGTGTGGCCAAGGACCGCTATCTGCTCTACATCAACCCCTACACCAAGCTGGTGGATCAGTTCTTATTCAACGTCACGGCCGTCGGTCGTCAGGATCCGATCCTGATGAAATATACTTACGAAAGTTTTCCCGGTGGCGTTAAATTTCCGGTCGTTCGTCAGAGCCACGCCGCCGCCAACTGGGAGGGTGATCTGGCTCCCGATGGAAAATGGGGCGTTCGCTGGTTTACGGATTTTAGTTTCAATAACGGTTACACGCCCGAAAGCCTGAAGGCTCAGGTTCAGTAGCCCGGCGACAAGCCAGGGGGTCTGTTGTACTAGGGGGCGCATCCCTGTAAATCCTTTTTCGATCAATAGCTCGGCGTGGCAACTAACGAGAAAACCTCAGTATTCCACGCTGAGTCGAAAACGAATGAGATTGGTTCGTTGGGCCAACTGCTTTCTCGTTATCTCACCAGGCAATGGCCTTGAACGTACACACCCTCGTTGTATCGCAAGAGTAGGTACTCGCAAAAAAGAATTACCTTAGGTATTGATTCGACCCGTAAACCGCTCTTTCATGAAAAACTGTATCCTCGGGATCATGCTGATCCTCGGCTTTTCCGCCAATTCACTTTTCGCTCAATTTGATTCCAATCTCCACATCGATACCTCCATTCCGATCGAGCTAATGGTCGAAGACTTTTTCAGTAATCCTTGCGTGGACGTCACCAACGTTTCTTTTCAGGGGGATTCCAGTAGCTACGGCTTCTACCTGGCCCCGGAAACCAACCTGGGCATTAATGGGGGAATATTATTGACCACCGGCGGTGCGATTGAGGTGGCCGATTCTTCAGTTGCCTTTACTGCCATCTCAACGAATAGCACAGCCCAGGATGCCAACTTGAACGACATCGTTGAATTGACAGATGACGTTGCCATCCTGGAATTCGACTTGGAAAGCTTCTCTGACGATACCGTAACCATCGTCTACGTCTTTGGCTCCGAGGAATACCCGGAATACGTTTGTAGCGACTTCAACGATGTCTTTGGCTTCTTCGTTTCTGGCCCCGCTCCCGACGGCACGGAATTGATCAACAAAAATATCGCCATGGTTCCCGAACTCGATGGTAACGGCTATACGGATTTAGCGGTGGCCATCAACTCCCTCAATAGTGGAGTCCCCGGGAGTTTAGGAGGTACTGGGGAAAATTGCCAAGCCCCAATCGGCTCACTGGACTTCTCTGATTATTACGTAGATAACGAAAGCACAATAAACCCCGACATCATTTATGATGGTATGACAACGGTTCTACAGGCTCCGTTGGTGCTGGTAGAAGGTGGGATTTACCACATCAAAATATCCATTGCGGATGCCTTAGATTCTTCTCATGATTCCGGTGTATTCCTTGGTACCGCCAGCTTTTGTGGCGACAGCCTGATTACACCGGTTGCGGACTTTACGCCTTCGATTGTCGATGGAGTGCTCAGTATCGAAAACAATTCCCGTTACGCCACTGATTTTACTATTGATTACGGCAACGGCCACGTTGAACAAACTACCAATCCGGAACCATACGCCTACCCGGTTTCAGGTACCTTTACCGTGACGATGACGGCAGAAAATTTCTGCTGCTCAGACTCCGAAGTCTTTGAAGTGGAAGCTACGGTGGTCAACGTTGACGAGCAGTTGGCATCCAGCCTGACCATTTCGCCCAACCCGGTACAGAATTTGCTTTTTGTCTATCAAAGTAGCAATGTTTCACGGGAACTGGATTGCCAGATCTTCGATAGCTTCGGCCGGCTTGTGTCACAGCAAAAAAAATCGGCCAACGGTTCTATCGATGTAGGCGAACTTCCCGTTGGACTGTACTACTTGCGCGTAAACAGTGAGGAACGTACGGCAACCAAGAAATTCTACAAGCAATAATGCTGAACGATCTGGAGATGCTAACCATTAAGCCCGTTGAGTAACTCTGATGGATCTTCTGGTCGAGCGATCCGGAAGGCTTTAGCCCTGCATAAGTTCCGTGATCTTTGCCAGGTGATGGTCGTCATGGTCGGCCACGAAAAGTGCTAGATCTTGCGTCCGCAATGGTTGTTGCAGGCGAGGGTGTAAGGCAGCTGAGAAGAGCTGGTGTTCATTCAGACCGGCCAGCACGTCCAGCGTTTGCCGGCGACTGATGGTAAAATTAACCAGTAGATCTTCCAGTTCGGCGGCATTATGGTTGGCGGCTTCGGTGGGTCCGTTACTCAGATCATAGCTGCGTAAGTATTCTGCTCCATTCAGGATATCATCGATGCGTCCCTGCCAGAGACTTTCCAGGTCCAGCAGGTGGCCGACCTGTTCCTGAATAGACCATTTGTCGGGTGTGGGCCGCCTGATAAGCAGCTGGTCCTCTACTCGACTGACCTTGTCGATCAGCCGTAGCGGAGTGCCGGCCAACCTTTCGAGGGTTGGGGCGATGATGTTTTCGTCGGGATAGTTGAATCGACGGTTGAACCAAGGTGTGGTTTGCATGAGGTGATTTATTGAGGATGTCAGACTCGAAATTCTTTCTGAAGATAAGTCTCCAGAACTTCAAAAATCCTAGTAAAGCCCAGGGTCGAGGACCTCCGGTCCGAGTGTCACATTGGCTGCTCTACACCTAAACTACTTCGTTTCGGGTATAAGAAGTACCTCGACCCTAGATTCTTTACTTTTTACTCCACTACGAAACGGTGGGTTTCACGCTGTTCATTCACTTCCAGTTGAAGTAGGTATACGCCGGTGTTTAAACTACTGAGGTCAACGCGGAAGTTGTCGCTCGTGGGTGTTAGAGTTCGTTGCAACAACTGACGCCCGCTCAAATCCATCACTTTTAAAAATGCGGTGGATTGTTCATTGGTGTTTAGCCCACTGATGATGAGTTCGCCGCTGGTCGGGTTAGGGCCAACGGTCCATTGTTGAAGAGCGTCGTTCGTGACGCTTACGATGGGTGAAAAGTTTTTTGTCCCATCAAAATCCACTTGGCGAATGCGGTAGAGGCTTTCTCCTTTTGTCGGCTGCTTATCCAGATAGCCGTAATTACCGGAATTGCCCTGTGGCTGAATGCGCTCACTGATTGCCACGAAGTCTTTACCGTCATTCGTAGAACGCTCTACTAGGAAATAGTCGTTGTTGCGTTCATCGGCCGTCGTCCAGGAAATTTGGTTTCCGGTTTTTGTGGACACTGCTTCTATGCCAGTCCAACTAACCGGCAGGGGAACGTAAGCAGGCAAGGTGTAGCCCCGGTCCGTGAGGATGGTGTGGATCTGAAGTCGGCAAGCGTTGGAATAATTGAGGTCTTCCGCAGCCTGGTAAACGGCGTTGGCGGCGTCGTTCTGGTTGCTGTTGCTTCCGGTCATGCCGAGACCTTCCCAAAAAATCACATCCGTTTTTTCTTTGCCGATGGCATCCCAGACGAGCATCATCGAGGTAGCCCACAACTGACCCTGATTGTGGATGCCGCCACTCAAACCACCGGGGTAGATGCCGGAGTGATTAACAATGCGGCCGCTCCAGAATTCGTTGTGGCCATCCCAGCGGAAGACCCAGTTGTAGGGGGCATCGTTACTCGTCCAGAGGCCGAGGCTGCGGTTGTAGGAGACGGCCCAATAGTCGCCACAACCCTCGCTGAGTCCTTGCACCTGGCTGAGTCCGCCGCCGGTTACCCAGTCGTGGAGCCCGTGGCCGAGTTCGTGGTGAATCACGTCGCTGTCTTCGGCGTCGTCTACGCCGCCGTCACCAAAGGCCAGTCGTTGTGAGCCACCGGTGTAGTAGGAGTTGTCAGCGTTGTTGACCGCAGAGGGGTCGAAACGTACACCTCCCGGATAGAGAGAAGGGTGAATGTCCAGGTCGAGATTGACGTTCAGATAGCGCATGGAAGCGTCGAGGTGATAGTAAACGTTAACGGCTTCGAAGGAGTTGTCGGTACGGTCGCCAGTCCAATTGGGAGTAGACTGCTCGAACAAGCCACGGAATGGAGATTCGAAATCCTGAATTTCTGCCCAGGGGCCGATGAGGAAGTATTCGCCATTGGTCAGTGTGATGTCCGGTAGATCAACAATAAACTGTTCAGCGAGGAGTTGAGGGGAATTATTGTCGTTGTTGTCACTGTAACCCGGATCATTATAATCAGCGTTGGCCGTGGCGAGGGGATCGGTGTCGAAGACTTTGCCGGTGCCGTTGATCAGTAAGCGGAGATGAGCCGGGGGATAAACACTAAAAATGTCCGGACCCAAAAGGTCATCATTACGTTCGCGGCTTTTATGTTTCCGGGCACCTTCATTACTGTGGTCGTGATAGTTGCAGACTACGCTTTCGGCGTAGAGTACTTCACCATTTTGGGCGTCTACGAAGATGTCCCAGCCGCCTTGTGGTTCGGTGGACTCAATGGTGATGCGGTGAGCCAGCCGGTATTCAGTCTGGTAAGCGGTAACCACCAGGGCCTGGGCTTCGTAGTTGGCGCTGCCCCGCAGGTTAATGTAATCCGCAGCCAGGTTGCGGGCGGTAGCAGCGTTAATAGATGGGCTGGTATTATTGACGGTTGCGCCGTATTGCCAATTGTTGGTCACGAAGCTAACCTGGTTAAGGGGGGAAATGCTAACACTGATCTCTCCGTCCTGTACCGGGACATCTCCGACGTACTGGCGAAAGCGCACCGTGGTGGCCGCTGCGCTTTGGCGGAGAAAATGTACACGAAGTTGGTCAAGATCAGCGGGCGTAAGACCCAGTCGGGCGTAGTTATTGCCCAAGTATTCGCGGGCCATTATTTCTGGAGAGGCCGGCGTAAGCTGATCGCCGGGGCCATAGATGGCGACCGGGAAATGGGTCTCCAGGCTGATCCGTTCGTTGCCGCGTAGCTCGCTGGGAATATCAATCCCGGTGATCGGGCGCTCAAAAGGATGAGGAGCGGTAGGCTTTTGAGCCACCAGGCCAGTGGCCAGCACCAGGCTGAATAGTAGGTAACAGTTGCGCATACGGGAAATTTCTACTGGCTAAGTTAAGGTAACCGGGACTAGCAATTTCTCATCTACCTAATATTCGTCAGTTCGCTACGTTATTAGTTATGTTCGCCCAAACTTTTACTTTATGCTGTCTAGATACTTCGGCGGTGCGCCCTGGAAGTGGATCATCGGTCTCTTTGGGGCCCTGATTGTGGTTGCTTCGGTTATTTACACCCAGTACCTGGCTGAGCGGCTGGCGGCAATCGAGGAAAATTACACCCGGATCTACGCTCGGGCCCAAGAGGATATCAATCAGGTCTCCGACGAAGAGCTTAATGGAGATATCTGTAACTGCTGCGATTATTCGTTGGCTTTTAAGATACTGGAAAGTAACACGACCGTTCCAACCATACTGGTGGATGACCAGGAAATGCGGGCCTTCGATGGAATGAATTTTCGGGATAGTTTTCCGGACTCGACCTTTCTGCAATCAACCCTCGATGAATGGATTGCTGATGGAGTAGAACCGATCCTTTCCGCTTACAGCACGAGTATATACATGGGGGAAAGCCGGATGCTCAAACAACTCCGCTTATTTCCGTTCGTACAGGCCTTACTGATACTTGCTTTTGTCTTTTTTGGCTATTTTGCCCTCAATGCCGCCCGCCGGGCCGAGCAAAACCGGGTTTGGGTTGGCTTGGCAAAGGAAACGGCTCACCAGTTGGGGACCCCCATCAGTGCCATGGTCGGCTGGACGGAACATCTCCGTCTGATGTACGCCGATCAGCCCGATATCATCGAAGTAGCCGACGAACTGGAAAAGGATGTCGACCGACTGGAAATGGTGGCAACCCGCTTTAGTAAGATCGGCTCCGAACCGGAATTGAAACCGGTAAATATTTACCAGGAAATAGCTACGGTATGTGACTATATGAGCAAACGTGCGCCCCGTAAAGTTACCTTTGATTTTCCTTCCGGGGATGAGGCCGAGGTATTGGTTAACGTCAACTCTTCCCTTTTCGACTGGGTAATCGAAAATCTGCTTCGCAACGGCCTGGACGCCCTGGAGGGTAAAGGTCACCTCTCTGGCCGCATCATCGAAGAGCCGGGCCGCGTACTGATTGAGATCAGCGATACGGGCAAGGGAATTCCGCCGGGTAAATTTTCCTCAGTATTCAAGCCCGGTTATACAACCAAGCAACGCGGCTGGGGACTGGGGCTGAGTCTGGCAAAACGGATTGTGGAACAGTACCACGGCGGTAAGATTTACGTCAAGGAATCCGAAGTCGGCAAAGGCACTACTTTCGCGATCGTGCTGCCGAGAATTGGGTAAGAGGTAGGGAAGGTGGCGGTAATGGCGACAGTACACGCCAGAGCAGTTGCTGCCACTATTACCGCTAAGGTCACGCTATTTCTTCCTTGCCATCATAGCTCCGGCCACCAGTGCCACGGCACCGAGTACGAGGTAGAGAATTCCGGCCATCTGCCCGCCTTCATCGCTGGCATTAATGTCGATGCCAAGAAAGCTGGCGCTGGCAGTAGAATCCTGGAAAGTATTGATACCCATGAAGCCAAGACCGAGGCCGGCAACGATAAGAAGAATGGGGATGATCTGTTTCATAATGCGTAGGTGAATTTGATTGAGCAATAGCAATAGAACGGAAGTTGCCCGCTGGTGTTCGATTGCCTTGAGTCGAGCATTATTTGATTGCAGCTGCAACGGAAGCGCGACTTTACTGATGGAGATCACCCCTTTGGTTCTCGGAGTTGTTAGCCAGGAAAATACTAGCCAAAAAATCATTTTTTAAGCTTATTAGACCCAAAACATATTCTACCGTTAACCATGGATTCTCTTATATTTCGTGGATCGTCCAGCGAAGTGTTCTTGGGATAAATCAAAAATATACTTGTCCGTCTTGATCAGTTTGCTGAATGCTCATTGGAAGTAGTTCACGACGGTATATAAATTGCGAGTAGGAATAATGGCAATTTTAGGCAACGTGTCTGAACAATATCAGACTTCTTGCTTTATATTTATAGTAAGCTTTAACCAGAAATTCAGCGTAACCCGCACAAATTAGGTAACGTTGACAAATTCAAACAAACAACGACTTCCTCGGCTGGACACCGTTCTACTAGTAGACGATGACGCGGCAACCAATTTTCTGCACCGCCGGGTACTGAAAAAACTCGATTGCGCGAATCGCGTGATTGAAGTCTGCGATGGCACGGATGCTCTCACGTATTTAACGACTAAAGATCAGAGTGGGCGCTATCCCCAGCCGCAGATGATTCTGTTGGATATAAACATGCCAGCCATGAACGGCTGGGAATTTTTGCAAGCTTACGAGCAACTTCCCGTCTCCCAAAGAGCAGGCATTGTGATTGTGATGGTGACTACTTCCACGAACCCCGATGATAACAGACGTGCGCGCTCATTTCCGATAGTAAATGATTTTTTGAGTAAACCACTTACAACGGAGGCCTTATCGGAAATTATTGGCAAGCACTTTCAGGCGGCTTAGCCCTGGGCTTTTACCAAGTCCGCTACCGCTTTGATCCACTCCGGATTGTCATTAAGGCTGGGTACCAGATCAATATGCTCACCTCCCAATTCTTCAAATTCTTCCTGGTACTCTGTACCGATCTCGACGATGGTTTCCAGGCAATCGGCAACGAAAGCTGGGCTGAAACAGAGCAGGCGTTTGTCGCCCATTTTGGCCCGTTCCTTTAGCACGTCAATGGTATAGGGTTTGGCCCAGTCATCGAAGCCCAGCCGACTCTGGAAGCTGGTAACGTAGCGGTCCTCACTCAGGCCCAGTTCGGCGGCGATGGCTCTGGTCGTAGCGTGGCACTGCGCACTGTAGCAGAATTGATTTTTGATGCTCAAGGACTGGCAACAATCCGGTTTGCTCAGACAGTAATCACAACGGCTGGCCTTTTTTAATTGCCGTTGCGGCAGCCCGTGGTAACTGAAGAAAATGAAATCGTAGCTGTCCAGATCGAACTGTTTGGCATTCTCGGCAAATACTTTGATCATTGGGGCATAATCATAGTAGCTGTTAATCATTCTTACCGCTGGAATTTCCTGTTCCTTCGCCAGAATTTCCATCACCTCCTGGTGGACACTGCCCGTGGTGGCGCTGGCATACTGCGGGAAAAGCGGGAAGACGATGATCTCGGATACGGCCGCATCCATCAATTTTTTGATTGCTGATTTAATGCTCGGACTCTGGTAGCGCATGGCCAGCTCTACGTGGTAAACGTCAGGGTCCAGGTGCTCGGTAATCTTTTCGGCCAAGACCTCTCCGTAGTATTTCAGTGGACTGCCGTTTTCCGTCCACAGTTCCTTATAAAGTTTGGCTGAAGAGTTGGAGCGGAAAGGCGCAATAATCCCCCTGACCAGCATTTGCCGGGGCACGAATGGAATATCGATCACCCGCCCATCCGTCAGGAATTCCTGGAGATAGCGGTAAACGGCTCCGTAAGTTGGCGCGTCCGGCGTACCCAGGTTGACGAGCAATACTCCCTTTTTTCCGTAATGACGATCAGCCATGGGGTTGTTTTTTTGGGCTATCAACTCCGAGGAGCTAGATTTTTGGCTAGTCGTGTTTTTGGCTATCAAAGTAGCAATGTTTTATTGGGACAGGAAGATTATTCTATGCGACGATCAGCGCAGCTAAAGTAGCAGTGTTGGCATCCATAGGACAAAGTAACGGTGCTGGCGACGAACGGTTGTCAAAATTACCTCAGACTTTTGGTAAACGAAATTTAGAGCATTGTTGGAATGCAGAATTTGGCCCATTTGCCTGCTACTGATCTCATTCTTGAATTCTCAACTATTTCTTTAAAGGACCGGCCATCCCGGGTTGACAGACTATTGATTACACCATTGATGGAATCGATTGGGCGACCGGTCTGCATATAGATGAGCAAAAAGGATTAATTCCTTATCTGAAAGGAGCTGTTTAGCAATACTTTAACTATGGCTTTTCTATACTCCCCTCGGGCACACCAGGTGATTTTTGACGGCCGCTTTTTCCGCCTGACTTCACCGCCGAGTCTTGCCGTAGCTATGGCTATGCCTTCATCTCGCCAGTTTGCCAGCCGAAAAAATCAGCTCGTCAAATTTTCACCTCTTGTTCCCGAAGGGAGTATATCATTTCGGAAGCAAAATGAAATCATCTCAACCACTAATGCAACTTTGTTGCATTAGTGGATGTTGACAGGTTAATTACTTGCCATGAAAAACAAATACACCAGCAGGCGAAATTTCCTGAAGACTGCTTCTATGGCCATACCGTCATTTTCGCTAGCGGGAAAGCCCATTCATTTTAAAATATGTAATTTAATGGAGAAGGATAAAGAGTTTGACGTAATAATCGTAGGTGGCAGTTATGCGGGCATGTCTGCTGCTATGGCTTTGGGCCGCTCTTTACGATCAGTGCTGATTATCGACAGCGGAAAACCCTGTAACCGTCAGACGCCTCACGCTCATAATATCATTACCCAGGATGGTCGCACGCCAAAAGCCATCAGTGAAGCAGCTAAAAAACAGACACTAGCTTATCCAACGGTAGCGTTTGCCAGCGACTTGGTAACAGGAGTCAGCAGAAATGAGCGGGGCTTTAGCGTCAATACTCAATCCACGCAAGGAATCCAGGCCAGAAAAATTCTCTTCGCCACGGGCGTCAGGGATATCATGCCAGACATTAAGGGATTTGCGGAGTGTTGGGGGATCAGTATTCTACACTGCCCGTATTGCCACGGTTATGAGGTCGCCCGTCAACATCTGGGAATCCTCGCAAACGGAGAAGTTGCTTTTGAACTGTGCAAACTGATCCAGCACTGGGCGGATAAATTGACGTTGTTCACCAACGGAAAAGTAGCATTAGACGCTGAACAAATCCGGATGATCGAAAAACTCGATATCGAAATAGTGGAAAAGGATATCGCTGAACTAGAGCAGGAAGCAGGCCAGCTGAAAAAGGTGGTCTTCATGGATAAAAGTGAATATAAGGTCGATGCCATATTTTCCAGAGTCGCATTCGAGCAACATTGCAAGCTGCCGGAAGAGTTGGGGTGCCGGCAAAATGAGCAGGGCTATATTGAGGTTGATATAGTAGAACAACCAAGAATTTGTGAAAAGGTGGGAAGCTATATTTTTGGGGTAACCACACTCCATCCATATGCTTCCCCTCAACCTCAGCAATGCTGATATCGAGACCATAAAGAAA
>PDLQ01000109.1 GCA_002591745.1 Lewinellaceae bacterium SD302 | reverse complement strand
AATCATGTAGTTCTTCCTAGAATAATCGTCAATTTTATAATATATGTTTTTAAGTAGATTTACCGTAATTATTATATTAAGTGTAGTGCTTATTTCTTGCTTACAAGAGAAAACCATTAATGTAGATACGAAGTCTTTCGAAGAAAATATTAATTCACTTCAGTCTGGAAAATATTTAGGTAGTGAGGAGTATAGACTTTATTCAAATTCTATAAAGTCAGTAGAAGTTACTTTACCAAAGTCTTGGAGAGTTGTAAGCTATACCGATACAATTCTGACAATTGACAATAACTTTATGGATAGTGTAGATGAATATATTGTAGCTAGTATTCAAAATTTATCTTATAAAGAATTATCAGGAACTGGGGGTTTATTGTTAGAGTTGAACGAAGCTATTGAAAGTAGAGAGGATCTGAAGATAGAAGATGTAGGGAATTTTACCATTAACAATGTAGAGTATAACTACGTGACTACTGAGGATACATCAATAGTAGATCAATTAGGATCAAATCTAATGTTCAATTGTATTTTTAAAGATTCCAATAATGAAGTTTCATACTTAGTTACATCTCATACATTCGGAAAATATAGTGATTCATTACAAGTGAATATGATTAGATATTTAAAATCAGTTAATGGGTTTAATGTTTCAGCGCCCTCAACTTTTTATTTAGAAGATATCACTAACGGCAATTATTCTATATCTACACACGATACGATATTTTGCGGTTATGCAAATTCAAGTCATTTTGAACATGATGACTGGCTTAGTACTATAAATGTCATTGACAGTGATAAAGATACATCATATTCTATGCCAAACTTTAGTAAGTTATTTAGTGTAAATAGGTTAGACGAAAATATACTCTTCTGGATACTTTATGTAGAGGGAGAGGTAGGTCCATATTTAAAATTATTAACAACAACAGTAGAATTAGATTTAATTGATCAAAAAATTATATCAAGTTGTCAAGGAGACGAAGCTTATTATAATTTAAGTAAATCAAGTTATGCCGGTAATGGAATATTCGTTGAGCGAGGAATTAGTATTGAGGATAGCCCAAAGAATGAAAGTAAGCTGGTTAAAGTATCTTTTGAAAATAATATTGAAATAAGTTTTAATGGTGTTATAAAGATGCGTTTGATCAAATCAGACACAGCTTTTATTCAATAATAAAAACAAGAACTAAAATATAATGCACGGAACAATGCGCCACCGTCAACCCGCCGATAGGAGAGCGTGTACTCCGAGCGTCACATGCTCGTAAGGATAAGTTCGTATCTTCGATCCGAGCCGATGTGAAATCGGCGTGCTGCGTTGGCGCTACCGTT
>PDLQ01000108.1 GCA_002591745.1 Lewinellaceae bacterium SD302 | reverse complement strand
CTCCCGTTGGGCGAAATTTCCCATTACGATAGACTTCGTAGATAAAAGGAGTCAATTACCGTATTAAAACTTTGTAGATTAGCTCCTTAAAATAGGTCTGACGATCAATGCCTTACGCACTACTATGCAGAAGAATTACAAAATCCAGAACACGGGATAATTTTTTATAATATCGCTTTTCTAAAATTTAAATAAATGCGTACTACTTTTCATTTTTTTCTTAGAACAAGTGCCATTAATATTATAATATTTTATATGGCTATTTTCTCAAATATCTATTGCCATCAAGATAGATATTATTCTTTTAATGAGGATAATGTTGTTGTGAGGATTAAAACTGGTTTTGATTACGAAGAAATTAGAAAAGCAGAGATGTTGTCACTAATGATTAGTGATCTAGCCAAACAGATGAAGTACCCTGGAAAAATTCAATTAGATTTTATCCACGATTATGTATATAGACTAAATAGGAGTGATAAATTTGTGAGCTATAAAAGATCAGATATTATACAGAATAATGGAGATAAATATTTGTCAAGAAATATAAATAATGCAGGATTGATAATTAGAAATGTTAATACAGAAGTGAACTTTGAAGAACTCTTGAAATTTGTAGAAGCATCAATAAATTATGAAGCATACATTAAGACCAATCAAATTCAATATAAATATGATGGAGGACACAATCAATGGATTATTTACTCTATATCTCAGGATCAAATCAGTTATATAATCGAAAATACAGATTTTAAACATACGCTATCAATATTATCATGTAAATACTATCGTGGGAACAATGGAAGAAAATCTAAGTATTTTTATCAAGATGGCATCTACAATTTTATAACTTATGAAAATGGATTTGAAGAGATTGTACTAAAGACAAACAACTTGTACCAGTACAAGGCACTTGAAAATCATTCCATTATAGTAGAAAAACCTTGTAAAATTTATATTGTTTATAGTAATGGCTTGCATTTGTTGAAAGACAGCGTAAATTGTGATGGAGTATACAGACTTTTAGAATTTAGAGAGTGCTCAAGTGAAATATTAAACTTGAAATATTGGAGTAGATCTTCAGATACTATTCCATACTTTCCTGATTTAATTAAATATCAAATAAACCCTAAATTAGGTGTTACTGACGAAGCAGATACTTTCGATTGTGGCTAATTTTTGTTTTCTTTGATTGAGTATATAGTTAGGCAATAGAGGGCTAAGTAAATAAAATCTGTCATAATTAATTTCATTTATTCGCCCAACATAGCGCCACCGTCAACCCGCCGATTGTAGCGTGTAGCGCTTCGAGCGTCACATGCTCGTAAGGATAAGTTCGTATCTTCGATCCGAGCCGATGTGGAAATCGGCGGGCTGCGTTGGCGCTTCCGTT
>PDLQ01000107.1 GCA_002591745.1 Lewinellaceae bacterium SD302 | reverse complement strand
CGTTCCGCGCAACTTCCACTTCTCAAATGCAAAATGACTAATACTAAAACAAGATATTTAAAGGGAATTCAGTTGATATAAGATGAATCTATTGTAAGAAATTATATTTAGGGTGCCTGCTGGTAGAATATCTTTTAAAGATCGCAGCGTACTAAAATAATTTTCAATTCAATTAAGCGATATAGATGAAAAAGATGACAAATATGGATTTAAGTAATTTGAAGAAATTTTTGCTAGCGATATGCTTTTTATTGGTGTTAAATCCTTTTCTTAATTCACAAATTATTAGTGCAAGAGTAGATTCTTTAAGGAATACTGTAATAGCTAAAAATGGATTAAATATTAGATCAAGTCCTAGTTTGAATTCAAGAATAATTGGAAATATTCCATATAAAGGTAATGCTACAGTTATTGGAAGCTATTATATGGGGTTCGACACTATTTTAATTAGCAGTAAATCCGAGGGGTGGAATCAATACTATTATTTAGGAAGGCAAGAAATAGCAGGATATGGAAAATATATCGTTGCTGGGAACTGGGTTGAAGTAGAATATAATAATATAATCGGTTATGTAAACGATGCCTATTTGGCAAGGATCAAATTACCTGTAAATTGCATTGATGATTCTGACGTAAATTCGAATGTACTGTTTTATAACTCACTCAATCAAATAGGATTTTTATACGCTGACCCGTATTGTTATAAATGGTATAGTGTCAACCAGACAGGTGGAGAATTCACTATTACTGAAATAAGTGATTTGGGTATGATTTCGACTTATACAGACTATGGAGGACCAGGTATCACACTTTATAGCGATAGTTTATATAATTCACTATATGTAATTGGAGTTAAAAATTTCAAGTTGAAAACTGGAGTCATATCTGGCCAAATTTTAGATGAAAATTTACTTTATAAGAATTATAGAAATGACCTAGATAACGACTTTTATCTAAATTCAGATTTTATGGATGAGAACAATATTTCATATACATCAAAAACAGGGAATCCGTTTAAACAAGAGAAACTAATCATTAAAGAAAATGGTATTCAGCAAGAATTAGAGTTTAGAGATGGAAATAAGGAAGGTAAACCAATGTCAGTTATCTTTGTAGGTGATTTGGATGGCGATGATAGAATGGACTATATAACTAAATTCGCGAATAAGTTTTCTAGTTATTGGATATATAGTTTACATTTATCGTCTCAGAGAAGTAGAGGTAAATTGGTGAAACTATCAGCGTATTTTGAGGTGTATTACGATTGAAAAAATAATTATGCGCGGAACATAGCGCCACCGTCAACCCGCCGATAGGAGAGCGTGAGCTTCGAGCGTCACATGCTCGTGAGGATAAGTTCGTATCTTCGATCCGAGCCGATGTGAAATCGGCGGTCTGCGTTGGCGCTTCCGTTCGGCGAAAG
>PDLQ01000106.1 GCA_002591745.1 Lewinellaceae bacterium SD302 | reverse complement strand
GATAATGATCCAATATCTTGATCTAAAATCTGTTTGAAGTCCTACTTAAAAAGGATATAAATCATGGCCCGTGTACCCATCACGTGTGCGGTTTCAGACAACGGAAGCGCCAACGCAGCACGCCGATTTCACATCGGCCCGGGTCGAAGAGCCGGACTTGTCCTCACGAGCATGTGACGCTCGAAGCGAATCACTTTTCATCGGCTGGTTGACGGTGGCGCATTGTTCCCTGCATTAATTAATTTTCCTCTGTCTGATTTTATCGTTATCGATTACAGTTATAAAACCCGAAAAATCTAATTCTTCTTTTTCAATAAGATTATCTAAGTAAATACCAGGATCGGTTGGTTTAAAACTTTTCCATCTAAAGTAAATCACACCTTTTGGCTCATATCCCAATTTATAAATTAACTCTCCAAAATCACTATCAAATGTGATGATCAAACGATCATTTTTAATCGCAAATTCTATTACTTCAATATCAGAAATAGAGTCAAGTTTTTCATTTATAATATGCAAGATATTGTAGCCTTTGCCTTTCAAATAATTATAGCTTGCAATTGGAAAATTCTCGTCAGCTAACAGTAATAACATTAAGCTACCTTTTTATTGATGTGATATATTTTTGAATCCTTCATGAAATCATAAATATAACTATGAATCGCTTTTATAGAGTCTTGGGTAACATTTGGGTAATTTTCAATGATTTCATCAAATGTCCAGCCATCAGCTAGTCTTTCTACAATAAATTCAACTGAAAGTCTAGTCCCTTTTATGACGGGTTTACCTAATAGTATTGCTCCGTCGGCATCAATATGGTCTTTCCAATCTTTCATAATTGATTATTTGAAATGTGTAATCAAAGAAAAAATGCAGAAGATGAGGTTGAACTTCTTATGATTCTAGAACTTCGAGGCTCAAATTCTCTTTCTAACTTCAAAGTAGCAATTCTTATACAATACATCATCACTTTAGTTAAACGACTTTTCATATTTCAAAGTTGCCAAAACTGAATTTCAAATCTTTAAATCGGCTAAACCCCTTGTTTTTAAGCGGCTATCAGGCTCTGAAAAGTTAGAATCACAACGTCTCTTTTAAACAATCTTGAGGTGAGTACTTGATATTGTATTGAGTTCTATAAGATTCCTGCGGAGCGTCTACATCAGGTGATGTTGTCATCTAGCCTAACAATATCTATTTTCTAAATTCTTCTATGATGCTATCTATTCCGTTGATAAAGTAAGACAATCGGTACAGGTCAAGTAAAACCGATCACCATTTACAATTATTTGAATAACTCATCTTAGTCTGCCTTGCATATTTGTGGTTAGCAGTTGCAGGGAACGGGAGCGCCAACGCAGCCCGCCGATTTCACATCGGCTCGGATCGAAGATACGAACTTATCCTCACGAGCATGTGACGCTCGAAGCGCCATACGCTACAATCGGCGGGTTGACGGTGGCGCTGTGTTGGGCGAAT
>PDLQ01000105.1 GCA_002591745.1 Lewinellaceae bacterium SD302 | reverse complement strand
CTTGACTTTAGCGGTTAAGAATATTTTCACGCAACTGCTCGCCCCAATAAATACTGTAAGTGTCGAACCTTGGCCTTCAAATAATCAACTTTACGTCCCGGAGGAGAAGTTGAAAAATTACTAGAGGCCCATATTTGCTGGCGTACAGCAGTAAGCGCATCGCTAAAGGTAAAGTGTTTTTTGCGGTACCATGCTGGCGCAGCCATCGACATGTTTCCAGCTTGAAAGACAGAGGCAGCCAACAGGCATACAACCGATTTTAGGCCCATCAATAACGGAGTGCTCCGCTCGATGGCTAGGTAAGACCACTGCCGCTGTGTTTCTACACCGAGGTGACGGCGGACTTCGGCAAAGGTGACCTCGACCCGCCAGCGACGGACGAAAAAACGTACGACATCTACGGCTGATGCGCATAGATCAGTGCATCCCAAAAGTACCGGGTCTAGTTTCCCTTCAGGGTCGACGACTAATACCCATCGCATTGGAACAAACTGATGAGCGTTGCGAGACCAAATGGCCGTTCCGCTAGTAATCAGCATTGTTTTTCGTGTCTGCCCATACCACTCATCGAAGACGACCTGAGTCCATTTTATTCGTTTGTCCGTAACTCGCTTATCCATGCGCAGCATACGTTTACCGATCTTAGGTTTACGGCCTCTCTTGCCTTTTACCGGTGGCGGCGGGAAGTGAAAAAGGCGAGCATCAAGTCGCATTCGAGCGATTAATCCGATACCATAATCTCGCGCCCGGCCCATTAATTCATAGGTAGCATAAGTACCGTCTCCGGTCAGGAAAACCGGGCGTCCGAGCGGCTTGGCGTAACGGGCTAACCACACTACGATTTGGCCTGCCCAGTCCATCAGCGTCTTGTGCGCTCTGGGTTGAGGACGCTCTTCCCAATAACGCTCGGAAGGGCATAGTGCCGTCAGAACAGGTAAGGCCCAGCTTGCTGAGTTTAACCACGGAAGTTCCGTCAACAACATCAGACACATCCAGCGAAGACCACTACACTTAACGAAGTGAGACGCCGAAGATCGTACTGCATCCCGATAGATGCCTCGTTTTTTGATTTTCGCACCCCACCTCCTTTCTATACTTTCATCGATACCGAAAACGAGCGGTTCGTCTTGGCTGATAAAAGCATCAACAAGTAGTCGGAGTAGAATTAAACTGAGCTGTAGGCAAGACCACTTGTCCGTACTCAGAAAACGGTGGTATTTATGGAAGCCTCTCTCACTGGCTAGTCCCACAGTTCGTAACAGGTTGCAGATGGTACGACTACCGGGACAACAAATCGCTCCAAGGAGCAGAAGCTGCCCTTTAGCCCAAACACGGGAGCGAAATGCAACGGAAAATGCGGATATTACCGACTGAAACTCTGGTGGTATATGAAGCATAATTTAGGGGGTCGAATACCTAAATTTACTTCACATCAGAGTTTCTTTAAATTGTAATAAGCCTTAGTAAACCGCTAAAGTCAAGCT
>PDLQ01000104.1 GCA_002591745.1 Lewinellaceae bacterium SD302 | reverse complement strand
CCGTTGGGCGAAACGTTCAAAACCTAATAAAATCTAAAAAAATTAAATATGTTGAATGACTTCTTTAGAGTAAATATGCCTTATTACTTCTCTAAGCAGGAAGACGGTAGTTGGATATGTCTAAATCGCGAACATTCTCCAATTGGATTTGTAACTGATAATTATCACCAAACTAGTGATATCCCTATTGGAGTCAAATACAAGAGAGTTTCAGAGAAAAGATTACTTAATATTGTAAGTGATCATAATAGAATTGAAAGAGATGAAAATGGTGAAATCACAAGAATATATTTATATGGTGATGGTACAAATCTAGTAAATCAAACATATGAAAAGGAACATCTATGGGATGATTATTTTAGAAAGTTAAGACTTCTCTCAAGATTCAAGTTATAGTATTTTCTTTAGAGTTATTTAATTAGGTAATGCAAAATTATATTCTCAAATATATTGTTTCTGTAAATAAATTGTATATTCGTATCAGAATTGATATCTAGTTCAATCAATTCTAGCCATTTGAATTATTAAGTAACTACCTATGCTGAATAGATTAACAATAAAGCTTGATTTTTTAATTTCAGTATCCATCTTTATAATCCTTTTATTACCATTTATACTAACGGCACAAAGTTTTGAATCTAAGTTTTTAGGTAATGACTTCTCATTATATAAAGGTTCACTTTTTACAATTGATACGACAAAGGAAAAAATATATAATTCTACTTTGTATGGATACTTTGATTACGCAAAGGAAAAATATAATAGAAATATCTTATATAAAGAATCTGAGTATTCATCAGAAACAGTAATTGATTCATTGATTGGTAGGGTTTTCAAAGTGTCCTATATAGTAGGTGAAGATTACGAGCCATATAAAATGAAATCCTATTCAAATGAGCCTATATTTATTCTAAAAGAAATTGGTACAGAGGACATCATATATTATCGATATATTGCTGATAGTGATTATAAATTTCCATTTTTAGTAGCAAATATTGAAGTGCCCACAGACTATTACTGTAATGAAATAGATGAAATAAATGATGATTTTACAGGTGAAATAAAATTTTCTTCTCCTCTTTTCTCAGGTGGCGATAGAAATCCTGCTGTAATAATGAAAATAAAGGAAGGAGGTAAGATTAACTATTATTTAAGCCTTAGCACAAAAGGTGCGACAGTAAATGTTGGGGAACAAGGAGCGGTAATATTATTTGAGGATAAAACAAAGTTAAACTTTCCAGCAGCTAAAATAAGTGTTGATGCGGATAGCGACGGTTATATTTATTCTGCCTTTATTTCTTTAGATAAATCAAGCCTAAATAAGTTGTCTGGAATCGGAATAGATAAATTTAGATTATATATATACGATCGTGACTTAGAAAAAATAGAATCTGAAAAGTTCCTAAATTATGTTCAATGTGTAAAAAAGAAATAATTCGCCCAACAATGCGCCACCGTTAACCCGCCGATAGGGTAGCGTGTACTCCGAGCGTCACATGCTCGTGAGGATAAGTTCGTATCTTCGATCCGAGCCGATGTGAAATCGGCGGGCTACGTTGG
>PDLQ01000103.1 GCA_002591745.1 Lewinellaceae bacterium SD302 | reverse complement strand
GTAGACTAGTAAGAAAGGCGTTGTCATTCTCAAAATCAGAGTACTGGCACCAAATGGCTGTCAGGTGGTGTTTGTGGCAGATGAACCTAGAACGTCACCCTTACATCTGAACCATCGTCTAAATTCTATTGTCTTCAATTGAAATTGTATCTTCATATACCCATTCGATTTGCCCATCTAAAAATTCATACTTTACAATTTGCAATCTTTTAATATTACTAATTCCACTCACATATCCGATTGAGTATAAATCACCGTTAGCTCCTACTATTATGTCATAACCAATTTCATAATTTATAAATTCTTCATCATCTTCATATCTCGTTTGCCAAATTAATTCTCCATCTAGGTCCAAACAAACAGTCAATTGATCAGTCTCATAACCATTTGCTCCTGAACCACTTGCTTCAGAATGAGTACCTGAGATATAAACTCTATCACCGAATAGTTCTATGTCAGTTGCTTTGTCGCTATCTATATTATCGGGTAGGTTTATTGTTGGTTGATACTCCCACAATAAAAATCCATTTTCATTCACACATATAGTTGCATAATCTCCTCCAGTGACAATAATTTTATTGTCTATAACTACAATCTTACAAATATTTGCTTTGTTGGTGTATGAAGGATTGTATTTATTACTCCATACTATGTTTCCATTTTCGTCAAATTTAATAATACAATAAACCTGCTCATTGTTATATGAACCGTGCCCAGCCAGATAAATGACATTATCTTTTGCGGCAACCTCATCAATAGAAATACTGTTTTCAACAATCGAACCATCTAAAATAATATCCCATATTTCATTTCCATCGTCAACGTCATATTTTGTCAATGACTTATACTCATCACCATTAGGAAATTTTCCTTTTGATAGTAGATATACAGATTCATTATCTATGGTAAAAGAAACGCCAATTTCACTTGAGAGAGTGTCATATCTTTCAATTGATTGAGTCCAAATTTCGTCTCCATTATCTGATATTTTCGAAATTTGGCATGATGACCAAATTGTGTCATTATACCGAAAAGATTCTGTTGTTCTGAGTACATAAACATAATTGTCAAATAATTCAAGATGCCTATTATCTCTAAATCCTCTGTGAAATGAACCTGCTAAACCCAAAAACTCTTTTTCCCAGATCAATTCTCCAGCGTTCGAATATTTTAAAAGTCTATTTAAAGCGTATAAATAGACATTACCATTATCGTCTATTCTGCTCTCCGTTCCATACCTTACTGTAACTCCAGATGTGTCTAAGTCGTAACTACTATTCCATTCTTCTATTAATTGACACTTTACATTATTTAAATTATAAAATGCTATAAAAATTATTAAGGTAAATTTTATGGTACTCATAAGTAGATGAATTACATACGACAAGATAACAAATATTTTAGCAGTAAAAATCAACAAACTGACGTCTTACTCTGCACATATTTCGCCCAACGGTAGCGCCAACGCAGCACGCCGATTTCACATCGGCTCGGATCGAAGATACGAACTTATCCTTACGAGCATGTGACGCTCGGAGTACACGCTCTCCTATCGGCGGGTTGACGGTGG
>PDLQ01000102.1 GCA_002591745.1 Lewinellaceae bacterium SD302 | reverse complement strand
ACTTAAGCGTTTGATAATGATCCAATATCTTTATCTAAAATCTGTTTGAAGTCCTGCTTAAAAAGGATATAAATCATGGCCCGTGTACCCATCACGTGTGCGGTTTCAGACAACGGGAGTGCCAACGCGGCCGACGATTTTCAATCGGCTCGGATCGAAGATACGAAATTGATGTCGACGGTATTTGGCGCTCGTAAGCGTAAACATCATGTCGGCGATTGACGGTGGCACTTTGTTCTATACAGCACAAGGACGGAATATAAATTTTCTGGGAATCTGTAATCATTAGAGCGAGAACATGTAGCATCATTTATACTCGCCTCAAAGAATCATAAGGGCAATTTCGGAAATGGGCAGCTGCCCGTTTTTACCAGGCGTGTTGTATAGAACGGGAGCGCCAACGCAGCTGCCGATTTTCAATCGGCTCGGATCGAAGATACGAAATTGATGTCGACGGTATGTGACGCTCGCAGCACTCGTATCGGCAGGCAGTTGACGGTGGCGCATTGTTCTGTGAAGCGACGGCCGTGGACTGAATTATCAAAATCTATAAAATTTTTAGCGCGAGAACAACGATTTCCAGTTTTAGAATTTAAATGCCCAGAAAGAAACTAAAGCTCAAATCCTTTTCCAAAATGTTGAGTTTTACAGAACGGAAGCGCCAACGCGGCCCGCCGATTCCTAATCGGCTCGGATCGAAGATACGAACTTATCCTCACGAGCATGTGACGCTCGAAGCGCCAGGCTTATCATCGGTGGGTTGACGGTGGCGCATTGTTGGGCGAATCAAAACCATAATATACTTTAGAATACATTTTATTTATTTTTCCAGTTTCCAGAACAGTAAACAACTCTATTCTCTTGCCATCTAAAATTTCAAAACTTATAATAGAGTCATAATTTCCCAGAATAGACCTACTGCCCCAGTCTATATATACCCCCTCGCCTTCATCATAAATATTTGATTTAGTATCTAAATCCGATCTAAAAGAATCATCTTTTAATCCCAACCAATCATTAAGTGAGTCAGTTATTTCTATTTCAAAATTTGATTTTCCTGAATAATCAATATCCTTTTCAAACCTCCATAGTCTGGTTGACTTTAAGATTGCATTATCTTCTATCAGAGACATCTTTACAATATTGGTTCCTGATTCGGAAAATTTGTTCGCAATAATCATATCTTCTTCAAATACTTCAATCTGAAACTTCAAAGATTTATCTTTTAACTTAATAGATAAGAATGAATATCCATTAACGTCAATGACACCCCAATCAACTAAATATACAAATTCATCTATGGCATCATTTATCCTCAATATACTTCTGTACTCATAAAACGAAATTATAGTGCGTCAACCAAGGATTTGTGATTTTTCATAGGTCTGAAATTTCATAGTTAGCAGCGTAATGAATTTTTGTTGGTGAATCGCATCATCTGTAGATTCCAAAATGTGGATTACGGCTTGGAAGAATTGCTCCTTATTTGAATAGTCAATGGTCCGTTGCGATTTGAGACGCTTTAGTATAATTCAAATTTAAATTCGGTGAGCCGTATTTTGTGAGTTCTCACACTTTCAAAATACCGATGGCTCACCTAACGAAGGTCTCTT
>PDLQ01000101.1 GCA_002591745.1 Lewinellaceae bacterium SD302 | reverse complement strand
CCGTTAGCGGAAATTGATAAAATATAAATTGCTATATTAGGCCCCATTGCAATTAGAATAAATAAATGGCCTCTTCAAAATATTTTGATGATGATGTAATAAGTGTAGCAGTTTCTTACTCAGGAAGATCGCATACCAAAGAATTTAAAAAGATAAGGAGTATACTAAATGAATTAAAACAAGAAAAAAGGAAAAGTTATAAAATTGATATATTTTTGGATTGGAATTTGAGTGCAGGGGCTCATTTTAAAAGCGAAATACCGAATTATTTTAATAACGCTGATATTATTATATGTTTAGTCACTAAAGAATTTATCGATAATGAGTTTATAAATACTTTTGAAAAACCTATAATAATTAACAATTCTGATGTGTATGATGGGGTGGGGACTGTAGTTCCTATTCTAGTTGATCGAGTTGATTACTTGGGTACATGGATGTCTGGACTAGGAATTACAACACTTCCTGAAAGAACGAAACCTATAGTAAATTTTGGGAGAGATAGATATGGAGCATACAGGAAAATTTATCTAGGTCTCGACGAGGTTTTCAGAGACTTTAAAAAAGAAGTAATAGATAAAGGAATTGGTAAGAATCGAAAAAGCAGAGATGATTCATCCAATAAAGGAAATTCTATAAGGTGGCGTAATGTTTTACTATATGGGTCAGTATTCACTAATTTATTATTGTGTTTTATAATTTATACAATTGTAAGTAGTAATAGTAATGCAGAAGCGAAATTTCAATCCCAGATAAGAAGTTATAAAATTGAGAACCAAAAACTAGAAACAAAAGTTGAACTTTATCAAAGAGAGATTAACAGACTAAAAAGGTTGATTGAGGAAACAGACAAACCAGATTACGATGTTGATTCAAATAATAGTGGTAATGTTAAAGGTGGCAAAAATAAAAAGAAAGATAAAACAACAAAAAATCCTGATTTAGTAGATGTTGATTTTGGCGATTGTGTAGATGATGAGTCCTTTCCAAGACGAATGGATGACTATTCTTATTTTGGAAAAGAATCTTATGGATATTACGAATCATGCCAAGGAATGAATGCAGATGGATACAAGCCTTGTAAAAGAAAAAGAGTATGGTACATTGTTAATACCAGGTTGAATCAACATATTAGAATCAATGTTGACGATGAAACCCATAAGGATATATATTCAATTAGACCTTTTAATGACGGTTTGGCTGAAGTATATTTTCATAATGGGATTGAAAAATACCATGCATTTTGCATAAGTTTGTCAGACGGCAAAGTTTTTCGTGACTAAAAACGATTCTATGATAACTGGAGAAAATAAGCGTAAACATTTAGAGATGATTCAAAATATAATCTCTCGAATGTCGAGAAACTCATTCCTAATCAAAGGCTGGACAATTACTATTGTATCCGCTGTTTTAGTGTTTTTAGATAAATCCCGTGAGGCTACGAACCTTGATATTGCTTTAATACTACCAATTATTGCATTTTGGCTACTTGACGGTTTTTTTCTTGCTCAAGAAAGAAGCTATATTGCTAAATTCAATCAAGTTAGATTATTAACTGAGAACGAGATTGATTTTGACTTAGCTCCGTTAGGAGGAAATTTTAGGAAAGGGCTTAGTGCAGTTTTTT
>PDLQ01000100.1 GCA_002591745.1 Lewinellaceae bacterium SD302 | reverse complement strand
TTGGCGTCGTTGGCAATAACGTCGATAACCTCCACACCAGCGGACAGTGCCAGGGTTCCCTGGAAGCCACCTTCGTAGGCAACGGTGATCGTTGTGGTTACTGCCGGGCGGATCCAAACATCTTCGATGATGATGTTATCACCTCCACGTCCTTCGGACTCGCCGTTCAGGTTGGCCATGCCGTTGCCGTCTACGTTACCCACCATGATGGCTACGAAGTCAGCGTTCAGTACGTTCTGGTTGATGTTGTTTACACTGAATACTTCGGGGAAAGAAGTAGCCCATGGGTTAGCAACAACCGGGAAGTCGAAATCAGCATCCACGAACATCCACGCGGGGCTGCTGGTGTAAGCCAGGTCCAGACCCAGGATGAGGCGACGGATGGCGATGATGTCCTGTACAGAAACATTTTCGTCGGCGTTGGCGTCAGCGGCCAGCAGGCTGTAAGCACTGGTCAGATCGTCGATACCGAGGATGTGCTTGCTGATCAGTACGAGATCGAAGGTAGATACACCTTGCAGGTGATGCTCGTAGCTGTCAAATTCAGGGGTCACCGTATAATCTTCACCAGTTTCGAGGCCGCTGAAGTTGTAGATACCTTGTACGTTGGTCGTCGTGCTAGCGCTCATGTTACCAGAGATGGCAACGTTAACACCTGGTACGGTACCAGCAGCTTCGGTCATGATTACACCAGCCAGGTCGTTGAAGCTACCACCTCCGCTACAGATACCGGGGGTGTTCTCCTGAACCAGCAGGGTGGTCAGACAGTAGTCAAACTGGCCCATGGCGTCGATAGCGTAGATGCGGATCATCGTCGTTTCGTCGCTGTCACAAGTCAGTATCAGACCGGTGTCCAGTGGGTTAGGCACGAAGCCGGCACCTTGGTCAAGAACGAAGTCATTGGTGTAGATAGCGAACTTAACCGGACCGGAACAGTCGGCACTCGGGCTGGCGATGAAGTCGCTCACCCAGATGTCAGCCATACCACCACCGTCACCGTCAGGCATCAGCGTTACGGTCAGACCGTTGATACAGATCGGGGTCGGAGCTTTACAGTCAGCTACTTCGAATTCGAGGATCTGAACAGCCGTGTTGCCACAACCGTCGGTAGCGCGGATACGCAGTGCGTGACGGCCGATCGGAATGTTCGGCAGGTTGATCGTGAAGCTTCCGTCGCCGTTGTTCGTTACCGCGTCCGTTACGTTGCCACCGTCGGCTACGAAGTCAGCCAGGGTGTAAACACCGTCGGCACCCGGGTTGATGAAGGCATCCAGTTCAACGGTAGCGTTCACGCTCGCAGGAGAACAGTCGTCGCCGATGCTGAAGTCCAAGGATACGTCAGCGTCACAGTTAACGCCGTCGAAGCTACAGAAGTCCGTAGAGTCGGTCAGGACCAGGGTCGGAGGAGTATCGTCGTAGATCTTGATGAACTGAGTGTAGTTGTAAGCACCGCGGCTTCCGTCCACACCGTAACCTCCTACGTCAGTACCCGGAAGGATGCCACCGTCGCCGGTATCCACTGGGCCGATGCCGTTGAAGTTGTTACGATTCACGTCACGGTCCAGGAAGGCCACGTCGTCCTCCAGCCCGGGGCCGAACGGATTAACGTAGAGTACCGTGGTGTCCATGTCCAGGATGTTGTCGCCGTCGGCGTCCCGTGGGATCACGTAAGCGTCGTCGATCGTGTTGTACTCACACCAGTTGATCACTTCGTAAAC
>PDLQ01000010.1 GCA_002591745.1 Lewinellaceae bacterium SD302 | reverse complement strand
GTCCCGGTCCACGCTTGGCCGTAGTTGTTGACTTAGCAGTTTCGGTGGTTGCCTTTTTCGGGCGTCCCGGTCCACGCTTGGCCGTAGTTGTTGACTTAGCAGTTTCGGTGGTCGCTTTTTTCGGGCGTCCCGGTCCACGTTTGGCCGTAGTCGTTGACTTAGCGGTAGTGGTGGTCGCTTTTTTCGGGCGTCCCGGTCCGCGCTTGGCCGTAGTTGTTGACTTAGCGGTAGTGGTAGTTGCCTTTTTCGGGCGTCCCGGTCCACGCTTGGCCGTAGTTGTTGACTTAGCAGTTTCGGTGGTTGCCTTTTTCGGGCGTCCCGGTCCACGCTTGGCCGTAGTCGTTGACTTAGCAGTTTCGGTGGTTGCCTTTTTCGGGCGTCCCGGTCCACGCTTAGTCGTTGATTTAGCGCTTACTTTTTTGGACTTCTTCGCACTCTTCTTTTTCTTCTTCTTGTCTTTTTTATCGTTCTGCGCTACAGCAATATCTTTCTTCAGCGTTTCAATTTCCGCTTTGGCGGAATCCAGTGCGTCTTGGATCTTCTTGTTCTTAGCAGCTTTTTTCTCGAGCTTTTTATTTTTAGCCGCGAGTTTGGCTTCGATTTTCTTTAATTGTTTTTTAAGGCTTGCCATTTAGTTGGTAAAGTTTGGTTTGAAAATTGACCATCTTACTGGTCGGTTAGTATTACTCTCCGGTCGGGAGGATGTGGATGAATTGATAAAAAGATGCAAATCTTAGTAACCGGATAGGTTTTATAGATAGAATGGTTTTTCAGCGATATGAAAAATTGAGAAAACGTCTGGAACTCGTTCGGGTTGCGTTAAGCTTTACTAAGTATAGGTGATAAATCCCTACGAGTAATATTTGAAAATGGGTTATAAAAATATCTAATAGAGCTAAACAGGTATTTATTACTTTTGGCAAATATAGGTGCAAATTCGAATTAATTCGAAATTATCATAAAAAAAGTACTGTTTTTTAGAAAATTAATATTTATCGTGTCAGCAAGAGGTCGCCGGAATAGCTTTTTATGCGACCATCGATGAAAAGTACATCCAGTTGATAAACATATATCCCCGCTGAAAAAGCTTTTCCATGATCGGAGATTCCCGCCCAGCCGGTATTTCCGTTATCCTGGTAAATTAATGAACCCCAACGCGAGTAAATAGTTGTTCGAATTACTCTTTCAACGGCCGGGCCGGGATAAATTTTCCAACGGTCGTTGATCCCGTCAAAGTTGGGGCTAAAGGTGTTAGGGATAAATAAATACCTGTTTTCACTGGTTGAGATAAAAATACTGTCGGTATAAGCACAAGCAGTTGGCCCAAAACTATAATCGACGTATATCATTTGTGATTCAATTGGCTGGGCCGTCGAGGTCAGGCAATTAGGGCAACTGAATATTTCGGCGGGGCGCCATTGAACAGAGTCTAGCTGACCAGTTTGGCCATCTAATCGAATATTCAGTGTTTCCCCCAGTGAAATGGTTTCCTGGTTTACATTTATTGTAGTGGCTGGCATTTCCGGCGGGCTTATTTCCACCGGTCCCCAACTCGTCTCACAGCCATTCGTATTTGTCGAGTAGCCCTCATAAATTCCCGGAGATAAATAAAGAATGTTTTCCAGGGAACAGTCAGAAATATTATTTTGACTATCAAAGTAGCAGTGCTCCAGGTTAGACTCGCTGGAGTTGGTCAATAGACGCAGTCGGACCGCAGCGTTTTCCGTAGGACAATCGGCCGGGTCAGCAAAAGGAAATATTGTTAATCGATCTGGCTGAGAAACCGTGAAACTAAAATTACCCGAGCATCCGTCTGCTGTACTTATTACTAATGCATAGGTGCCCGCCGGAATATTTTTCAGTTGAGCAGTGTCCGATAAAATACTGCCAGCCGCATTGGTCCAGCTATAATTGTAAGCTGCCGGCTCAGTGGAAAATATTGGTTCGGCCGTAAGACAGGCATTACTGTCTCCCCAGCACATTGCTACTTTGCTAGTCCAGATAAACTGTAATTCATCCGGGACGGAAGGCCAGAACGCAGGGGTGGCAAAACATACACCGGCGGTATCGGAAACTACGGCGCGGTAAGTGGTATTGAGGTTGGCCGTGGCACCCAGATTTATTTGAGCACTATTTTCGCCCACCAGCGCGGTACCGCCGGCGTACCACTGAATTTGTCCGGTAGTATTAGTTTGAAGGCTCAGGCTAATTTCCGTGGGGCAATAATTTTCGTCGATTTCCAGGAGCAGGCTGCTATCCTGACAACTACATTCCGGGTCTTCTAAGTCGACCAATCCGTCTTCATCGTCGTCAATACCATTAACGCAAATCTCTGGAGTGAAGCTGCAGTCTCGATTAATAACGGTGTCTAATAAACCGCAATTATCCTGACCGGAAAACTGGACCTGAATCAGTGATCCGTCGGAGATATTTGCGGGTAAAATAAGGCAGGGTTCTTGACTTCCAATCAGCGCAATACCTTCCCGGTACCACTGAATGACCAACCCTGCGGATTGACTTAGACAAATTACGACCTCGGCATCGCAGCCCGCAGCACTTACGATCAATTGATTATCCAGAGGAGTAGGGGTGGCCTGGCGCAGGCTCAGTTCATCGACACCATAATAGGATAAAGTTTCCTCGGCCGGAGAGTCCGGTTGGCAACATGCACTGGCGAGGGCAAATTCGGAATAGGCCGCCGGTGCCACGAAACTAATGGTATAGGTGCCGAAGTTGTCATTGGCATTATTGCTAAAATCAAAGTAGCCCAATGGTTCCCAGGCGGGGCGATCCTCGTAACAAGTTCCTGCACTTCCCTGACTGTTTAATGCTTCTGAACTATTGCTACCCAATATAACCATCCGGTGAGATGAAGCGAGGTTGATCCCGGACTGACTAGCGGTGGGCAGGTCGAAATTTCCTGAGAATTGGTAGGTCTGGCCGGGAATTAACGGAGTGTTCAGCGTAGTCTGTAAAAATTCACTCTGAATTCTAGGCCCTCCGGCCAAGCTAGTTAGTCCGCCCATTCCCTGGTAGTTGCCGTTGGAAAAGGCGATATAGCCGATATTGATGGCCGGGTTTGATTCGGTAAAACAGCTACTGTGCAGGTTGATCGAATTTTGGGTCCAGCCCAGGGGGCATCCATCGCTATCATAAAGGGAGATACACCCCTGGCATTCTGGGCGGCTGAGGTCCAGTTGCTCGAAACCTCCGTTAAAGATCAGTTCTTCCCCCGTTACTTCGGCCAGCGGAGAGCAGCGACAATCGGGATCATTGAGGTCGATCAGTCCGTCGCCGTCGTCATCGGTGGCATTGGAGCAATCTTCGGTGGGGCAGACGGAAAGCAACCACAGTGCCAGACAAAGAATAAGGGGGTAGAAACGCAAGGGGCGGAATTCTATTGGGAAGTCAGTAATTTCGGGAATTCGTCGCAGATGCGGTGTCGGGAATTAGCAAATTTTGTGGTATTACCGTAAAATTGGGAAAGAGGCATGTCGAATCAGGGAGCTGGTGACGTTAGTGAATCGTTTGCTGTGTATATTGCCCAACTTATTAAGTTCGATACATGCGCTTTTACCGTTTCCTCCTTAGCCTTTTGCTTGTAGCCATCCTGGCCGGTGGTGACCTGTTGTCTCAGACGGGACGGCAGATTAATTCTGCGGATGAGCAACAATTCAGGGTAGAGGTGAGGGCGTCGGCTAATCAATTGCTAAGGCAGGAAGGCTACACGCCGGACCACGGCAGCAACGCTACGGTGACCTACGTGATCGGCGGACGAGAACTGATCGAGTTACTGCGGCGGTCGGGGTACCAGCCTTCGGTAGAGCCGATCGATGGGGTAGAGGTGGCAACCGTTACCTTACAGGAGGTGCAATCGCGTTTGAGTGCTGATAACTGCTTTGTACCGCTGGATGCCTACCCCAGTTATGCACTTTACGAATCTTTGCTGGAGGGTTTTGCCGACAATTATCCCGAGATCGCCCGAATTCACGAGTTGGGAGTGTTGGCGAGCGGCCGAAGAATCCTCGCGCTTGAAATTACGGATCAGCCCGATGAAGAAGAAGCGGAACCCAAAGTCTTGCTCACCTCCAGCATGCACGGTGACGAACTGGGCGGTTTCCACGTAAGCCTGCGCCTGATCAGCGAATTAGTCTGTAATTATGGCAACGACGTCGAATTGACGAACCTGATCAACACCACCGAAATCTGGATCAACCCCCTCGCCAATCCTGACGGCACTTACCGCGATGATAATACCATCATCAGCGAGCCCACCCGTGGCAATGCCAACTTCATTGACCTGAACCGCAATTTCCCCGACCCCGATAATGGTGACCACCCCGATGGCAATGCATACCAGCCCGAGACGGAAATATTTATGCAATTCGCCGAAGATTATGCTTTTGACCTGAGCCTGAATATTCACGGCGGAGCGGAAGTATTCAATTACCCCTGGGATACCTACGCCCAACGTACCGCCGATGATAACTGGTGGAAACACATCGCCCGCCAGTACGCTGATAGTTGCCAACACACCGCTGGCCACAATGGTTATATGGACGCCCTAAACAACGGAATTACCAACGGCTACGACTGGTACCCCATCTATGGCGGCCGCCAGGATTATACCACTTACTTTCACCACGGCCGCGAAGCTACCCTGGAGATCAGTAATATTAAGACCACGCCACCCGAGCAGTTCGAGTTCATCTGGAATGCCAATCGCCGTCCGCTCATTAATTTCATCAAACAGGCTGGTTATGGATTAAGGGGAGTAGTGAGGGATTCGCTAACTGCCGCCCCTTTGGGAGCATCAGTTTTTATTGATGGCCACGATGAATATAATTCCGACGTTTATAGCAAAATGCCCACCGGCCGTTATCATCGCTATCTGAAAGCGGGCATTTATAACGTATTATTTAGCGCCGAAGGTTACCATCCTAAGTTAGTAGCCTGTTTCGTGGGGGACGATGAGCCGACATTCAAGGATGTTAATTTATTGCCTATCCAGTCTTCCAACTCCACCCTGGCCGACTCCGAATTAATTACGGCCTTTTATCAATCCGGTAGTCTTTACCTGGATCACTTGCCCGAGGATCACCACAATTGGCATCTGGAATTATTAAGTGTAGACGGTCGGCGTATTACCACTTCCGGAATACCCGGCGGCCGGCGGAGATTCAATTTAAGAGTAGGTTACCTCGCGCCGGGGGCATATATCTGTCGGGTGCACGAAAATGGCAAGCAACGGGTATTGCGATTTAGCTCGGTGGTACGCAAGAAATAAAGTGCTAAATTGGGGGTTAAATACACCCCGTTTTATGCGCTACCTTTTTACCCTGTTTGCCTCACTATTATTCAACACTTTTTTATTTGCCCAAGTCAGTAATCCTCAATCGGGGTATTATGTCAATACCACCGGTGACACTATTCGAACCACCATCAACCGTGATAATGACGAAACCTTATCCAAAGGTATTTTCGTGATAAACGGAAATGAGCAACGGGCAATAAAAACAAATTCCGTACTGGCCGTTGGTTTTGATGATCCGCCCGCAGATTTTCGTCCCGTAAAGTTTGTGGCTAAACAGGAGGATGGTCTGGAAAAGGACACTGTTATTCGCTTAGCTCGGGTATTAATTGATAATGATTTGGCGGAATTATTGCAACTAAGGGTGGGTGGCTACGATTATTCCGGTCGTTATACCAATACGCCACCCTACGTGTATTACCTGCGCTTGCCGGAGGGCAGACAGTATTTCCTGGAACAGGAAGAAACTAATGAAGGCGAGGGCTTTTACAAATTGCGTGACCATTATAAAGGAGTGCTGAAATTCGCCATGCGTGAATGGCCCAATGCGCCAGCTAGAATCGATAAGCTACAATTTCAGGAAAAGCAAATCATCAATCTCGTCGGGGCTTACCTGAATGAAATGCACGGTGGCTTCAAGCTGGAAAAAGATGAAAATAGAATGTCTTCTCTTACGGTCAGCAAAAGAATTAGTGTTGCCGGAAATTCCCGCTTAAAACTGGAGGAGGAAACCATCGAAAATTTTGGCCTGGGAACAGCCTTTGAATTTATTTTTCACGATCCTGGTGTCGCCAATAACCTTTACCTCAGCGTGGGGGTGGAATATTTTCAACTATTCACCGGTGATACGGATGATTTTATTCCTGGTCAAATCAGGGCTAATGGCGGCATCGCTAGCTTACCCTTATCCACCCGAATTTATCTTACACGAGGGAAAGCGATAAAACTATTTTTCAACGGAGGGATGAATTTTACCCTTTTTAAAAGCATAGAAACCAATGGCCCGGATTATGATCCTCCGCCCTTCCGGTTCACCTTCGGTGGCGGCCTGGATTGGAAAAGACTGGGGGTGTTTTATCGGCGCGCGCGTTTTTTGCGGAATACGGTTGGGGTCAGTTACAACATAGATTAGGTGGACTTCAAAGTAGCAATGCTTATTACGAGCCATCCGCAAAACTGCTTTAACCGCATCTTTAAAGCAGGGTGATCAGGTGGTCACTATCCAGAGTAAAATCAAGAATCAAGAATTCCAAATCAACACTCGCTTATTCTTACCTTTGCGGTCCTAACAAAATTGAAACCATGCTGACCGACGCCACATTCAAAATCCCCTTTCCCGAGAACGAGCCCGTACACGCCTACGTACCCGGTGGGCAGGAGCGCAAAGCCCTGGACGAAACCCTGCAAGCCATGAAGGGAGAAGTCATGGAACTGCCCGCGTTCATCAACGGCGAACGCATCTTTGACGGAGAAGAAAAAGTGAGCGTTCACCCACCCCACGAGCACGCCCACACCCTGGGTCACTTTTACCGGGGCACGAAACAGCACGTCAACGATGCCATCGATGCTGCTCTGTCCGCCAAGGACGCCTGGGCCGCTACCCCCTGGCAAGACCGTGCCGCCGTTTTTCTGCGCGCCGCCGATCTGCTGGCCGGGCCCTTCCGTCACCGGATGAACGCCGCTACCATGCTGGGCCAGAGTAAAAATGTCTTCCAGTCCGAGATCGACGCCGTGGCCGAAATGTGCGACTTTTTCCGCTTCAATGCCTACTTCCTCAGTCAGGTTTACGAGGAGCAGCCACTGCACTCACCAACGCCACTGTGGAACCGTATGGACCACCGCCCCCTGGAAGGATTTGTCTTCGCCATCACGCCCTTCAACTTTACCAGTATCGCCGCCAACCTCTGCGCCGCTCCGGTGATGTGCGGTAACGTCTGTGTCTGGAAACCATCCGAGACCCAGATTTACAGTGCTGTGGTCATCATGGAGCTCTTCGAGGCAGCCGGATTGCCAAAAGGTGTCATCAACCTGATCTATACCGACGGGCCGGTGGCCGGAGACATCGTCTTTAAGCACCGCGACTTCGCCGGACTCCACTTTACCGGCAGTACCGGCGTTTTCCAGACCCTATGGAAGGAGATTGGCGAGAATATTACCAAGTACCGCTCTTATCCGCGCATCGTAGGTGAAACCGGCGGAAAAGATTTCGTAGTGGCTCACCCGACGGCTTTCCCCGATCAGGTGGCAGTCGGTCTGTTACGTGGTGCCTTCGAATTCCAGGGGCAGAAGTGTAGCGCCGCCAGCCGGGCCTACCTGCCGTCTTCTTTGTGGCCCGCTATCAAAGAGCGTTTGGTCGCAGATATGAAAACCCTGAAAATGGGTACGGTGGAAGATCCGGCCAATTTCATCAACGCGGTCATCGACGAACGCGCCTTCGATAAGATCGCTGCCTTCATCGACGTGGCAAAAAAGGCCAGTGACGCCGAGATCGTCGCTGGTGGCGGTTACGACAAATCCGTTGGCTACTTCATTGAGCCAACGGTGATCTTGACGACCAACCCTCACTTCAAAACGATGGAAGAAGAGATCTTCGGCCCCGTACTGACAATCTACGTCTACGAAGATGCCGACTGGACCGAAGCCCTGAAGCTGGTTGACGAGACCAGCCCCTACGCGCTAACCGGTGCCGTATTTGCCACGGATCGCCACGCCATCATCGAGGCTACCGATGCCCTGCGCAACTGTGCGGGTAATTTCTACATCAACGACAAGCCGACCGGTGCGGTCGTGGGGCAGCAGCCCTTCGGTGGTGCCAGAGGAAGCGGAACCAATGACAAGGCCGGTTCCATCCTGAATCTCCTGCGCTGGATCAGCCCCCGGACGATCAAGGAGAATTTCAACCCACCAACGGATTACCGTTACCCGTTTTTGGGCTAGAGTCATGAAGTTGGGGGCCGCGCGCGCAACCCCCAACTTCACTCATGATTCCAAATAAGCTTTTAGAACAATCCGACCAACGTGCAATCAGAGAAGACAACCAACTCTACAATTTTTGGCTGGCTGACCAAGGCCGGAATCACTCTTTGGTCGCTTTGGGTTCTCCTGGATTACCTGATGCACCACCCCGACCTGCTGAGATCAGTCAATGAATCTCCCTACGCAGGCTTATTGATAGTGTATACTTTGCTGGCCGGTGGTGGAGCTTACTGGGTTTTCCGTCAGTTGAAGTCAGTAAAGCATACAACGGTTAGCTTGGGCTACCGGGGGATATATGCGTTTCTATTGTCGCAGTTATTCGCAGCCATTACGCTGATTGCATTCAACGCGGTGAGCTATATGCCGCCGGCCTCAGTAGCAAGCCGGGTGTTCTACTTCTTCGGCTTCAGTACTTTACATGCTTTGGCAATATTGGTATTGGTTGCAGCTTCCTACGCCCTGGGGCAACCTTTACTGGAGCCCTTTCGGGCCAGATTAGGTGCGGGCTTCAAAATCTTCGGACTTGGCTTAGGAGCCAGTTTGTTAGGGACAATTTTCGTGCTGCTCGGCTTGGTCGGCTTGCTTAACATCTACGTGGGCTGGGGGCTACTGGCGGTCATTTTCGCCTGGCGGTTCCATCCGGTCAAGGATTTCCTGATCGATACGCTCTGGGTCAAGCAACGACTGACCTTTGATAAATGGTGGAGCCCCGCGCTGTGGGTGCTGCTTTTCAGTATTCTGGGGCTCAATTGGCTGGGGGCTTTCAAGACTTTTCCGATGGGGTACGATGGCAGCGCCCTGTACGTCAACCTTGCTACTTTGCTAGCCCAAAAAGGGAGCCTGGTGGCGGGTGGTCAAGCTTATAACTGGTCGGTATTTATGGGAGCGGGCGAGGTACTATTCGCCAGTTCCACGATGACCATTCTGTTGAGTCATCTCATGAACTTTGCCTGCTTATTCGTGCTTTACCGGATTGGACGATTCTGGCTTACGCCGGCCTATGCACTGCTGGCTACGGTGTTGACGGCCATTGCCCCATACTACGTTTTTCACGTGATGGTGGATGAGAAAGTGGACCTGGCCTTTGCCTTTTTGCTGCTGAGTGCCTTTGGGATTTTGGCCGCACTATACCGTGGGGTAGGGGAGGAACCACTACCGGAAAAACTAAGTCTCCTCGGTGATCGCTGGCAACCGGCTCCGCTGGCTTACGCGACACTGCTGGCCGGCTGGCTGACCGGCTACGGTTTCGGTGTCAAATACACGGCCATTATTTTCACAATTTCACTGGTCTGTTGGCTGTTTTACCAACACGGTCGCTTGTTGGCCGGTGCCGGTGCTTTCTTCGCTGCCTTGGGGCTGATCTTTATCGGCCGTATCTATCGTTTCGGTTACTTGGAAATGGATGGTGGTTCGGCCACTGGTTTGGGAGCGGTCCTGTTCGTGATTGGACTGGCTGCACTGATCTACAACTACCGCCGCGACTTCAAATTATTGCTTCAGCCCGTTCTACAGACCGCCCTGCTGCTGGGGGCTTTTTTCCTGGCGTTTAGTCCCTGGGCCGTAAAACATCTGGCCGAGCATGGTCGGGTCAACGTTTCTAACATTATCGAGGGCGAAAGTGCCGCTCCGGAAATTCGCAGCCTTCAACCCCTGGGTTTTTTAGAAGAACCCGTGACTAAACCGCTCCGCGAACGCTACAGTGACTTGCCGGCCACCGAAGATGAGTTGCGTCGCGAAAGTCAGCACGCAGCTTCACCATACGGCCACTTGACCCAAATGGACACCCGCTTTCTGGAAACCAGGGAGCGCAAGGCCGGGCGCAACGCCAGCCAGCAGGCCGCCTACGAAGAGATCAAACGTTACATCGGCTACGAAGAGGACTTTTACCGCTACACTTCTTTGCCTTACGATCTGTCGACCAACGTCAATATCCCCCTCAGCCGTCACCTGGAACTCGGTTTCCTGTTTCTACTTTTGTTGCCCCTGCTGTTCCTCGTGGCCCCGGTTGGCAAAAGACGCTGGTGGATCGGCTTGCTTGCCAGTCTGGGCTGGCTGTTTTACCTGTCAACGGTACTGTACGCCATGTATGCCAATGACGGTGATTTCAGTGCTGTCGCGGCCTTGACCGAGTTTAAAAACAATTACCCGACGACCAGTTCCGCCTGGTTTTCGGGCATTTACTTCGGGCTGTTGAGTGTATTGCTGGGCTTCACCGAGTTACTCTCGCCGCTGCTCTCCGAAATGCGTTACCTGACCGTACTCGGCACGGTGCTGACCATGATAGGTGGTTTCGTAGCTGTTTTCTTCCTGCTGCGCCCGCGACTGTCTGGCGTATCTACTCAATTCAAGGCTTTCCTGGGTTTTGTAGCTGTTTACGGCTTTCTATGGTGGTTGATGGGCAACGGTGTACTCTGGTACGGGATGCCACTATTCGTAGCCTTTCCGATCGTTTTACTGTACTGGTTCGACCAGCCAGCGCGCCTGCTCGGGGAAGAGTCCGCTGGATTTACGCGCTATTTCGGCGGCGGAGTTATCGGTCTCAGCCTGGTGTTGGGTACGCTTTACTTTTTTACTTCGCCCTTTCCCGGCGGCAACGATCTGCCGGGACTGTTGCGATGGCCTTACGTAGATTACTTTTCCAGCCCGACGGCTACTCGTGCCAAGGTGGTGGATGCCTTCAACCCGGTTGTCAGAGAGGCGATGCGCGTCATAAACGCAGAGCCGGAAACCAGGGTCTATCGCGTTAACACCCATTATGGCTTCTTCATTGAGAACAACGATACCCGGGTGTACAGCGATCCGGTCCTTGAGTTATTTGACCGCACGAGCTGGCGAATGGATGATCCCAGTCAATTCTTTACTTCCTTGAAAGAACAGGGCTTCGGCTACGTCCTGCTGGACCTTCGCACCGGCACCAACGACCGTACGCCGGATGGCAACCTGATGCGTAAATATGGTAATTTCGGCGGCGCACTTATGAGCGCTCCGGAAAAGGTAGAATTAGTTGTGACCGACAACCTTATCGAAGACCCCGGTGGCAGCCCTTACACCCTGCCCAACGGTCAGCGCGTGACGGCCAGTCGTGGTTTGGCGGGCAAGACGGTGAAATTAGGTAATTTGGCGCTGTTCCGAATCCGTTGATCCATAAACAAGCCGATGCCAGGGCCACTCACCAAGGACGATATCTACGTATGTCTGCCGGCCTACAACGAGGCCACGGTGCTGCCGGAGGTGATCGCCAGTTTGAAGGAACACGGCTTTCGGAAGATTTGCGTCATCGACGACGGGAGTACGGATGGGACTAGCAAAGTAGCAAGGTCTTTGGGTATCACCACCATCGCCCACCAGATCAATCGGGGCGCCGGAGCTGCGGTCCAGACCGGTATCGAAGTGGCCAGGCTAAAGCGTTGGCCCGCGCTGGTGTTCATGGATGCCGACGGCCAGCATCTTCCCGAAGACATCCACGCCTTGCTGGGGAAAATGACGGAGACAAATTCCGATTTGATCGTTGGTAGCCGATTCCTGAGCGATCTGGAGCAAATGCCGGCCTCCCGCAGACTTTTTAATGCTATCGGCAACCTGATGACCAATATCTTCTGTAAGCAACGCTACACGGATTCTCAGTCCGGCCTCAGATTGCTCAACCAGCGGGCCATCAATGAATTGCAGTTGGAGATCGATGGCTTTGGATTCTGTAGCGAAATGCTGATCAAGGCTGAAAAAGCCGGATTGAAGATATCCGAAACACCTACTCACGTTCGTTACACCGATTATTCCCGCAGCAAGGGACAGGACTTGCAAATGGGTTTTTCCACGGCCTTTAATTTCCTGTTCAACGTGCTCTTTAAGTAATGATCTAATGCGACGATGATCTAATGATTAAATTCGGACTAGATCATTGATCCATCTGATCATTCTATCATTAACTCATTCTATCATTTGATCATTCTATCATTAACTCATTGACATTGACCATGGAAATTCGTTTATTTCAACTCTTGGTGCCTGGCGTGGCCCTGTTGTTTATCGCCGCCGTGGCCGTTCGTTACCTGAAGGGAAAAATCAACCTCAGCGAATTTTTACTGTCACTGATCTTCTGGATGGGACTGGGCGTTTTTGCCATTTTTCCTGATAATATTTCGGTCTTCGTCGCCAAGCTTTTCGGAATCAAGGATAACGTGAATGCTGTACTATTTCTTAGTATCGGGGTGATCGTCTACTTACTGTTCAAGCTTTACGCCGAGATCAAGGAAAACCGTAGAAAACTGACTTTGCTGACGCGAAAGATCGCCCTTAAAGACGCCGAAGAACTGGACGAGCTATGAACATCCTTTTTGTTCTGGAACACTACCATCCATACATCGGTGGGGCAGAGACTTTATTCAGGGACCTGACCGTGCGGCTGGCCAAACTCGGTCATGATATTACGGTGGTAACTACCCGTTTCGACAATAAACTGGCGAAGGAGGAAAATTATCGGGGAGTAAGGGTAGTGCGGGTAAATTGCCGGAATCGTTTTCTGTTTTCTTTACTCAGTTTGCCCAGGGTTTGGCGGGAGGCGGGTAAAGCTGATCTTATTCACACAACAACTTATAATGCCGCTTTACCCGCCTGGTTGGCGGCTAAATTGCGGGGTGAAAGAATCATCGTAACCTTCCATGAGGTCTGGGCAGGGTTATGGAAGCGACTACCCTTTATTTCTAATCTGGCGGCAGCGGCCTACTACCTTTTTGAGCAATTGCTCTTGCGTTTACCTTTTGATCGTTACGTGGCTGTTTCTGACTTTACCCGGCGGGAGCTGATTGCTAATGGTATCCCGGCGGAGAAGGTTGTCAATATCTACAATGGCCTGGATTACGCTGAATTTGCCGAATACGATCACCAACCACCAGAACAATTTACTTTCACTTATTATGGTCGACTGGGCATCTCCAAAGGGTTGGATTTGCTATTGCCGGCGGCACGGGATTTTTTTCTGCTTCACCCCAATAGCAGACTACGCCTAATCATCCCCCGGCAACCTGCGGGCATGTATGCGCGGGTTCGGGAACTGATCGAAGAACTTGAAATTGAAAAACAAGTGGAGTTGCTCCACGAATTGCCTTGGCGCGAACTGCTGGGGAAGGTGGCCACGTCGTCTTGTGTGGTGATCCCTTCCTATAGCGAAGGCTTCTGCTTCGTAGCAGCCGAAGCGGTGGCACTCGGTGTACCGATTGTCAGCTCGGGGCAGGGGGCTTTAGTAGAAACGGTTGGGGGGCGATTTGTTGAAATGGAAGAAATGGCGGTAGCTGCCCTGACACAAGCGCTGGAACGAGCCTTCATTAAAGATTATGATTATCGGGAACCGCCGTCATTTCCTTTGGCAGATTCAATAGAAGCTTATCTGCCTTTGTACGGAAGTATAGGGATGATTGAATGATTAAATTCAAAAAGATTCAATCATCCCTGATAACTATTTACTTGCCTCCACCGTTGCGCTTACGGCTCTGACGCTCACGGCGCAGATCGCTGACTTGCTGCTCAGTAAGGACGGTGCCGATGACCTCTTTGCGTAGCAAACGACGTTGCAGCTGGTTTTCGGCGTCAGTACCTCCAAAAAGGTCGTACTTTTTGGCGATGTCGCGAATTTGCTGCTCTTGTACGTTGGTCAACTGGGCCGTAGAGGCGTAGGTTTCGATGATTTCGTCGACTTTTTCGTCGATGTTTTCGGCATTAACTTCCGAGGCTTCAACGGTTGCTTCTTCGTCGGGCTTAGCCATACCGTCCTTGGGGCTGTTACAGCTTACGCTAACACCGAAGACGAGAAGGAAAAGGATAAAATTAAGATGTTTCATTGTTCATGATTTGGTGCCGCGAAGATAGGACTAAATTTTGAAGATGCTCGAAAGGGTTTACCTTTGCATCCCCGATAAGCTATGCAAAAAGTCACTTCCGCGTCTCATGAGTTAGTTGAACTGTTCCCCAGGGGACGGTCCGACAATTTTTTGGCCCGAAGTGGCTGGCGCCGGCTAGGGGAATACCGATTTTTGATCCGTCAGCTGGTCAGGATCAACTTCAATACGGAGTTTAAACGGTCTTTCATTGGACTAAGCTGGTTGTTGATCCTGCCTTTACTATCAGTAGCAATTTGGATCTTGCTGAACGGAGCTGGCATCGTCGATCCTGGCGCTACGGCTGTGCCTTATCCAGCCTACGTCCTATTGAGTACCTCGATCTGGGGTTTCTTCGCCGATATTTATAAAAACAGCAGTAACCTGGTGACCAACTACGGTAGAATGCTGATCATGACGCCCTTTCCCTACGGAGTGCTGCTGGCCGAACAGGTGGTCGTACACCTGATCCGATTCAGTATTCCCTTTGGCCTCAACCTGATCGTACTGTTGTTTTTCGGGGTGGAATTCACTTGGTGGGCCCTGTTGTTTCCACTGTCATTGATTCCGCTTTTGTTGCTGGGACTGGCCATCGGTCTCATCGTCGCTCTTCTGAGGATCGTGGCGGTAGACCTGAGCAAACTGGCCGACGAAGGTATCCGCTTACTCATGTTCCTGACGCCGATAGTTTATACTCCCAAAATTGAATTGGGCTGGTTGTCGGAACTGGTGAAGATAAATCCGCTGACTTACCTCGTCAGCTTCAGTCGTGATCTGCTCACGGAAGGAACCTTTTACGCGCCGGTTACTTATCTGGCGGTCAGTGGATTTTCACTGGTTTTCTTCGCGCTGGCCGTACGTATTTACGCCAAGAGTCAGCCCCGGATTCTCGAAAGACTGATCGCCGCCTGATGGAAAAAACGCCACTCATATCCGTACGGGGGTTGAGCAAAAAATTCAGCCGCGACATCAAGTACAACATGTACTATGGTTTGCTGGACGTAGTAAGTGGCCGAAAGGCAGCTAATTCAAGCCCAGAGCGACCTGCTTTACGTAAACACGAATTCTGGGCCCTGGACAATATTGATCTGGATCTTTACTCCGGTGAGATACTGAGCGTAGTAGGGGCCAATGGTTCGGGCAAGACGACGCTGATGCGTCTACTCTCCAACGTATATCCCCGTGACCATGGCACTATTATGGGGAGGGAGGGGCTCAGGATTACCGCTGTATTTGCCCTGAACGCCGGGATGCAATCACTCTATACCGGTAGAGAAAATATCTACATTAAAGGTGCGATGTACGGTATGAATAAGGAAGAAATTGACCGGCAACTGGAGTTTATCGACGACTTTTCTGAATTGGGGAAGCGACTGGATACGCCTTTTGGTAATTACTCGTCAGGGATGAAAGCTCGTCTTTCCTACGCCATCGCTCTGGCCACAGAGCCGGATGTCTTTATTATTGACGAAGCCCTGGCCGTAGGCGACAGTGCTTTCAAAGCCAAATGCTTCGACAATCTTCGTGAGTTCGTAACCCATCCGGCCAAAGGGGTCATCTTTGTATCAAACCACATCAATAAGGTGATGAAGATCGCCACCCGTACTCTGGTGATGCGCGAAGGTCAGTTGATCTATAATTCCACTGACATTAAGGAGGCCCTGGAATTTTACCTCAATAATTCTTCCGATCTGCTGGGGAGTCAGAAGCAGCAAAGGAAACTCAAGAAAATCCGGGACTACGAATTCTAATCCTCCCATGATCATCAACCACGCATACCAGTTCTGTTTCTTTGCAATCCCCCGCACGGCTTCCAAAGCCATTTCCAAGCTATTGGTGGAAGAAATGGGCAGTAAGGAGATTCATAAAATGCACACTTCCTACGGTGAGTTTCGTCAGTTGGCGACGCCTAAGGAGAAGGATTATTTCACTTTCGCCACGATCCGCAACCCGATGGATTCGGTGGTCAGTGCCTACTTTAAAAAGAAAAATGATCACAACGGCCGGTTTTCCCGTGGAACCTTTAAGGGGGGGCGACCGATTGGTGCAAAGGCCATGGCGGAATACCGTTTTATCGTAGAGAACGACGCAGATTTTTCTACATACTTCCTGGAATTTTACCGGGAGCCTTACCGTATTCCCAGGCACGAAGAAACGGCCCGCTCCGTGCAGACGATACTTCGCTACGAAAGTCTGGACGCAGACTTTGCTACTTTGGCAGCCAAAAAATGGAATCGGCCGGATTTGAAAATACCCGTCTTTAACCAAACAGCCGGCAAATCCCGAAACTTTTTGGACTACTATACGCCGGAAGCGTTGGAACGCGCCCACTTTGTCTTCGGACGTTTGATGGGGGAGTGGGGGTATTAGACGGGCTGCGCCCTTTCGGATGTCGCTGAGCTCCTTTTAGACGCCTTCGGCTTTTGGATGATCGCTGAAGTGGTCTTTTGGGGGGCTTTGATTTGGATACCATATTTAGATATTCGACACCAGCTCAACCCGAAAGCGAGGAACGAGCGTCCAAGAGTCGCGCAGCGACATCCAAAAGCCGAAGGCGTCCAATAGGCCAAAGGCCGTCTAGTACCCCATCTCCTCCAGCCTCCGATCAATTTCCTCCGTCACCAGCTCCGCACCCCGGATATTGACGTGAATGAGATTGAGGAAATGGTCTAGTTCTTCGTTCTGAAAATCACTCAGGTCCCACCAGTGAACAGTTTTGTTGTCGACTACCCGGTCCAGGAAGGCAGAGCGGCGGTAATAGTGGACGGGAGGGGCTACGTTGACGGCCTCGCAGTATTTGGGCGGTTCGTAGAAAATAAGGGTGATATTACGCTCGCGGCAGGTGGTCACCAGTTCCTCCAGCATGGCCACGTTTTCGTGGTAGTTGGCGTCGTTGAGGGCCAGGCGGCGGCCGGCACGTTTCTTGGCGATGAGCTGGAAATGCTTGTTCTCTATCTGCCGCTTGATCTTGGCAATATTGTCGCATTCGTCAGGAATGGAGGCTTCGAAACCATATTTGTTGTAGTCGGCTTCCCGCGGGCGGTTAAGGAAATGATCAGCAAAAGGAGCGCGGGCAAGGAATAGGTCCTTCAATTGGGCTTTTTCGTTCCAGATGCCGTAGTAGTAGGGTAGGCGGCGAAGGTTTTCATAGGTGGCATCATTACGCCTTTCGAGGTAAGCCAGCGTCAAGTCGAAGATCACGAATTTCGGCTCGGCGTGTTCGAGAGATTTGAGGAAAACCTTGTAGTCCACGTTAATGGCTCCGCCGGCCATGGCTAGATTGGCGGTGGATGGGGAAAGCCATTCGGGGTTAATAGCGCGGGCAGTCAGGGAGGGACCGTAGATGATGCCATCCAACTCACCAGCGTGCTCGAAAAAGTAGTCGCTACGGTGGCGGAGTGGACTGTTATCGACGCAGCGTACGTAGTACTCCATTCCCGCCATAACCGCTAAGACAATCAGTAGGAAGATGCTAAATTTCAGCAGGAATTTTCGCATAGTTCAATCTCTAGAATTGGAAATAGATAAATTCCTGGTTCACCCCGCCGTAGAACAGGATACAAAGCACCACCAGTAGATAAGCCAGCCACCGCTGCCAGGCCGGAATGTTCTGGCCGGTGAAGTCCATGCCGTGCTCCCGGGTCCGCTGCCGCCATTCTACCACGATCAGGATGATAAAGGCATAAATACGGGGCGTGGGGGGCATAGGTAGCGTGAAGAGCGAAAGGCTGAAAACGTTTTTAAAGTAAGCGAAGCCATCGTAAACCGTAGGGCTCAAAAACATTACCCCGACGCTACCGAAGATGGTTACGGTGCGGAACATTTTCCAGAACTCCCTCAGAGTAGGCAGCGCTCGCCCATGAGCCACTGGTTTTCGGTAGCGAACCCGTTTCCCCAGGATAATCGGTAAAAACAGCATTGCATTCATCAGGCCCCAAACGATGTATGTCCAGGCCGCGCCGTGCCATAGACCGGTGATCAGGAAGATGATGAAGATATTGCGCACCAATTTGAGTTTCGTGTAACCTTTGAGCCAGCCGATCAGGTAGTCGCGAAACCAGGTGATCAACGAAATGTGCCACTTCTGCCAGAACTCGGCGATGTTGCGGGCGAAAAAAGGATAATCGAAGTTCTTCATCAGGTTAAACCCCAGGATGCGGGCACTGCCAATGGCAATATCCGAGTAGCCCGAAAAATCACAGTAGAGCTGGAACGTTCCCAGAATGGTAGCAACAAATAGCGTACTGCCGGAATGATCCCAATAAGTGGGCAGGTATTCCCAGACGTAGGTACCGCAATTGTCGGCCACTACCATCTTTTTAAACAGCCCCCAGGTGACTTGCCGCATCCCGTCGGCGGCCCCCTCGTAGGTGAAGACCCGTTTTTTTTGAAACTGGGGCAGCAAGCTGGTCGCTCGCTCGATCGGCCCGGCCACCAGTTGGGGGAAGAAACTGACGTAGGCGAAAAAGCTGATCACGTCATCGGTGCCTTTCATCTTGCGTTTGTAGACATCGAAAGTATAGCTGAGGGTCTGCAGCGTATAAAAACTGATGCCCACCGGCAGTATGATGTCCAGCGTGCTCCACTCAGCCACCGGACTCAAATTACCGAATACGGTTTTGAAAGAATCCAGGAAAAAATTGAAGTATTTGAAAAAGCCGAGGATGCCCAGGTTGACGGCCAGACTCACGTAGAGCAACCATTTTCTTTTGCGGTCGTCGCCGGTCCTTTCCATGCCGCGGCCAACCAGGAAATCTACCAGGCTGGAAGTGAAGATCAACAGCAGAAACCGCCAGTCCCACCAGCCGTAAAAGATGTAGCTGGCCACCAGGATCAGGATATTCTGCCACTTCAGGTTGCGATTGGTGACGAACCAGTAAAGGAAGAAAAAGATCGCGAAAAAGACCCCGTATTCCAGTGAATTGAAACTCATGAATGGGCGGTTTCGTGGAGTTCGCGCATTACTTCGATCCAGTGTTGTTGCCACAGTTCGAAGGCCCGGAAATAGTCAGCGTCCCGCTTTACCCGTACCAGGGCTTCTGCGGGGAACCAGGGCTTACGACGGGCGGTGTAGTGGATCACCACGGCGTCTTCCATGGTCACTCCGTCCTTTTCCAGAATTTGATCCTGGATGCCCATCCGGTAGTTGTATTTGGCCGAAACCAGGGTGTACTGCCCGCGGAAATAGATGTTTTGCATCATTTGGTCCTGCAGCCGCATCGCTTCGGTGCTGTAGCCTTCGGTGGTCACCATATCGGTCAGTTCCCGATAGTGTTTCTCGTTGGCCATGCTACCGTCGAACAGTATCAGGCCGGCGTTGAAGTTATCACCCCAGAACTTGCCCTTACGCTCCCAAAGCTTGGGTTGCCGCTTTTCGTAGCTTTCCCCGTTACGCAGTTCGTCCTTGTAGAAAACGCCGTCGCCCACACAGATCATTTTGTCTTCCATAGCGAATAATTCCTCGAAGCTGCCCAGAATCAGCATATCGCTATCTACGTAAAAAAGCTTGTCGTAACCCTGGATGTTGAACAACTCCAGCGAATAAAAATGACTCTCGTAGATCCGCCCGGTTTCGTCGGCCTCGGCTACGGCTCGTGAGTTTTCCAGCAGCTTGTCTCCAATGATCCGGAACTTCAGTTGTGGGTAATGGGTCAGGTGCTTTTCCATCTCCTCGGTCACCTCGTCGGTCAGCACGATAAAATCGCCCTCGAACCAGGGGTTATACTTCAGGAAAGAATGGACCATCACCAGCGTGCCGGGGATGAAAGTAGGGGTGGAAATGGTGACAACAGCGTGCACGGGAAGGATGATTGGATTGTGTGATGATTGGCGGAACGGATGATTGGCGGAACGGATGGTTGGAGGAGCGTGCATGCAATCATCCGGTTCTCCGCTCATTCAATCATCTTTTATTTTTTGGCTAACAAAGTAGCAAAGCTAACTAAGAACCCGTTCTAACCCAAGAGCTTCTCCACTTCGGACGGATCGTAAAAGTGCCAGCAAGCATTTTCCGTATCGGCCAGTAGGCTTCGGCCTACTTTTCCAACGGTATTCGGATCGTAGACTTTATTGCGGTTACGGCTGGCCAGATTTTCGTTCAGGGCGGTAGTGGCCTGAGGGTCAATAACACTGAGGGCTGCGCCGTTGGAGGTCACGATATCTTCGTATTTGATGACGGCCTCGGCGGGTAGAAGATCGCGGTAGCTTTTGCAGTACCAGTTGAGGATATGCAATTGCTTGCCGGTGAGCTCCGGAATGCGGGCCAGTTCTTCGGTCAGGGAAGGGTAAAGCCACTCTGCTGCCCGCACGACACCCCGGCTGGCTGGTATGCTGAGGGTGTTCCAGGAAGCCAGCACCGCCAGCGGATTACGAACGAAGGCATAAACCGGGTACTGCTTCGCCAGATCAGCCAGTAATATGGTGTAAAGTGCATTGTGTTTACAGGCCAGTTTAAAGTCAGGTGTTAAATCCTTTTCAATGTCGATCTCCTGCTTGCGCACCAGCGTTTTACGTTGTCCTTTTTCGTTGGAGAAGTGATTGTCGGTCATTTTACCGTCCACCACCCGGGCAACAGCTTTCTTGCGCGTCAAAACAGAGTGACGGGTATCCCGGTAAAAGTCAGGAACTCCGGCCAGTGCCTTGGGGTAGGTGCGGTATGTAGCTGTTCGCATTGGTTCATTCAGTGCCAGAAAATCCGGCAACTTACTCAGTAGCAAACAAGCCAGCGTAGTGCCAGAGCGGGGCAAGCCCGTGAGAATGATGTCGTTTTTCATAGTTGGTCATTAGGTCGCCCGCTGAATAATTTTGTCGGAACCCAGGGTCGAGGACCTTCGGTCCGAGTGTCGCTTTAGCCGCCTGAACTGCCGCTCTAACGAGTACCTCGGACCGGAGGTCCTCGACCCAGGGTTTTTGCGGAGCTTTGCTGGTAAATCTGAAATCAGTTATAACTAAACCTTGCTACTTTGTTAGCCAAAATACATTTAACATGTTTGAGCAACATCCAACATCCAACATCCAATATTTTGCTCAGAGCGACCTGTGCGCTCAGTGGGCATGCAAGAGCGATAAATGTCAAATATTAAATGTTGGATCAGGATTATTAAATGAATTGATTAAAAGCCTAGTATCCGACGCAATTTCACGAGCCAACTTTCCTGCTTCGTTTCCGACGGCGAAGGTAAAAACAATTCCGGTTGCGCCCACAATTCAGGGGCTTGCTTAACGAGTTGGATCGTAGCGGTTCTTTCCTGCTCAATGTGGTGTTTTCGGGCTGTCTTCAATCCACCCTGGATGAGTTCTTCGCGGTGGGCCGTTGGTAAATTCCAGGCCTGTTTGGTGACTTTGGCGATGTCCTTTACCGTGAATTTCGGTACCAGGCAATTAACGCCGTCCAGGCAATGATCGACGTTGCCAATGGCGTGGGGGCAGACCACGAGGCTACGCAGGGCCATGGCTTCCAGGGCGGGCAGGTAGAAGCCTTCGGCTCCGCGGGCGGTCTCCAGGGGTACGCAGGCAATGAGCTTGCTGCGCGCGATGAGTCGCAGAAAATCCATCCGCTCCGGTAGCTTGGGTGGCAGCTGGAGATAGATGTTGAGGCCGAGTTGTCCTTTCTGGTTCCAGGACTGGAGATTGTCGTAGAGCTTTTGGGCGAAATCCGGTTGCTTGAGGCCGGGAATGAGGATGTCGATGTCTTTCTCGGCGGGGATGGGCGGAAGGGCGTCTAAATCTATGGCGTCCGGAATTACGAAGAGCGGACCATTGACGCCATATTTTCTTAGAATGGAGGCGCCATGCTCGCTCTTGGCGATACGGATGGCTGGGTGGCGCAGAAATTCTCGTCGTCGATCCTGCTTGCGGACGTGGCGTGGCTGTACGATATTGATCACGGGTACCGGTGGGCGGCGGCGTTGTTCCGGGGTCAGTGATTGCCAGTCGTGGCCGGAAAAAAAGAGGAGATCGTCGGCTCTAATCTTCCATTTCGGTAGGGCATCTTGCTTTAGGTCGGCCCAGTGGTTGCCAGCCAGGTCTGCGGGCCAGCGGGTATCCGGATGGAAATAGACGCGGGGTTCGAAATTTTCACTTTGTGCCAAATGATTAAAACCATCACGAAGTTTCAGGTTGCCGCCGTTACTCCCCGCTCCGGGATTGATAAGCCGGCGAAAGAAAAGCACCCTCGTTTTTGAACCGCCCATCAGTAACTGTAGCGTTCGAACCACGGAAAAGACTGCATCTCCCGACTGACCAGGTCAATCATTTCAGCTGACCAGAGATCAGAACCGTGACGGGTTTTTTTAGGTTTAGCCCAGACTACTCCAGCGCAGGCATCCAGATATTCCTGGCTGGCTTCCAGACCGAGAGCATTGCAAATGCGCCTGAGTTCATTGGCGGTATCGGATACCAGGACTTCGTGGTGGACGGAAATGATCCGGTATTCGCCCAGATCATAAAGTTTCTGAATACCTGCCGAATGTTGGAAAAAGTGGTCGATTTTTTTCAGCAGGTTTTCCGGTTGTTCGGTTTTGCCTTTGCGCTTGTTGGTCCGCTTCATCATGGTGGTGATGTTGTCGTAGGGATTACGGATGATGTGCAGGAATACCAGCTCGCGATCACCAAGTTTTGCTATCATATCGCGTAGCGGCTCGAAGTTTTTTGCGTGTAGTATTCGGCGAGCGCTACGGCCACCGCTTTTGTCACCCAGCACTTTCAACTGGCGGTATTTTCCCTGCCATTGGCCGGGAACCTGGTAGTTGTAGCCCATCCACTGACGTCCTTCTTCGGTAAATTTCCGGGAATTGTCCAGCAGCAAATAGTCGATTTGCGATCGCTGGTAAGCCGCCTGGAAATAGTGCATGCTGTCCATCTCGTGGGCGATGACCATTTCAGGATGGGCATCCAAAAGCGAGCCTACGAGGGTATTGCCGCTGCGGGGCGGGGCCAGAAACTGCAAGTGAGTGGTTACCCTGGAAAAATCACTACTCTGGGCGATGCCCTGGACGGAGCGGACGAAATCCCATAGTTTCTGGGGGCGCGAGCGGCGTTTGGTCTTGAAATTATGCACGGGCCAATTTCTTTTTTGCCGTTTCGTAAAGGGCCAGGTCTTCGGCGTTCCAACTCATAAGCTGGGAGCGAGTAGCGGCATCCAGTATCAGGGTTTTCTTGTCATAGTTGCCTACGTTGAGGCGCTCATTCGGTACCTCGGGCCAGTCGAGCAACTTGGCGAGTCGGTGCAGATCGGTGTCGTAGTTTTCTAACAGGCCGACGAAGAATAAATCTCCCGGTTCCAGTCCCGAGAGGAATTTATGCATCACGTTGCGGTTCTCTTCTCTTTCGGCGTACTGAAGCAGACTTTCTTTTTTGCGGTGTTTGTTTTTGCGGTAGTTCTCGTGGTTGCGGTCGGGCTTTTCCAAGCCAGCTTTGAAAAAGTGATAATTGGAAACGAGGCGTTCAATCGGGTCACGCAACCAACAGATGATTTTAGCGTCGTGCGCCTCGTGAAGTTCCGCGATTTCCGAATAATAAAGATGACCGTGAATGACGCTTTTCTGGCCGTTCAGACTGTTGACAAGGCTACCGTACTGCTCAACGGCGCGCTGGTGTTGTATCCGGCGGTAAGAAGTGGTGACTGCGTTTCCATAGACCTTTTGCAGGCTGCGGTAAAAGGAAGTGCCTCCCGTTTTGGGAATATGGATAGAGATCAATTCGATTTTCGGTTCCCCGAGTCTGGCTTCCCGTAAGGCCAGTCCTTCGGCGTACAGCGCCATATCCAACTGGTTAAGTTCGGCGATCTCTTCCCGTTCGGCCTCGCTGACCTGCGGTTTGCTGCCGGTACGGTTGTGCTGAGGAGCCTCTACCCGGGGTGGCCACTGAAATTCTTTGGCCATAGCAGCCACTTCGTCGTTATAATACTCCTGTATGCCGACGAAAGAGAAATCGGTTAAAGGTACCCCGTCGAGAAATTTGTGCTGGCGGTTTTGGTTAAGTTCGTCGCGGGCATATTCCATCAGGGTCCGCTGCATCTTGCTGAGGATGTTCAGGTTTCTGCCGGCCTCGTCCAGTTCCTCGGCCAATCGTTCGCGCAGATAGAAGTAATTGGAGATCACCCGGTCCACGGGATGCCGAAGCCAGGTAATTATGGGAGCGGCGGCGGCTTCGGGAAAATAATTCTTAAGCTCCAGCGGATTATAATGCCCGTGTAACACGGCAACGGTCTTGGGCAAATCCTCCGGAGTCGCATTTTGCTCATTGATCTGCAAACGTTTTCCGTGGAGGGGTAAATCTACCCGTGCCACGCCATTTTCGCCGTAAATTTCCTTGAGTAAGTGGCGAAAAGAGGTGCCGGCCGTCTTGGGAATGTGGACGGAAAGTAGTTGGATGGGGGTGGGGGGGAGGTCAGCCTTGAAAAACGGAAATTTCAAAATAGAAGTTTGAAGGAATAAGGGATGAAGGGGCGAAGAACTAAAACACAAAATCTGTGAAATCACTCATGATCTGTAATTGCGCCATTGCTCAGTTCCGCAAATAAGTTGCCTTGTTCGAAAAACGAATTGATTTTTGCAAACTCGCTTTGAAAAAGTTCCATCAGTTCACGGTTCCAGATGTTTCCTGGAGTAATCCACAACACTCTTCTGTAGACTCCACGAATTATGCGTTGTTCTGGAAAATCTTTGTCCCTACTGACTACTACTGTTATATCATTATCGGATGCTGTCCGAATGATTTCGGAATCCGGAGTGGCATTTTTATTCGGTAAATCTAAAGTATGAGTAGCTGAATAACCCTGTTGAGTAATCCAGCGGGATAACCTTCTTGGAAATTGTGCATCAATTGGATAATGCATTAAGCAGCCTGTAGTTTATGAATACTTTTAACCTCGGTCAGCTTAGCGGTAAATTTTAGACAAGCATAGATATCTTCCGCTTCCAAATCCTCATGATCTTCAAGAGTTTCATTAATAGACATGCCGGACGCCAAAAGGTCCAATATTAACGTAACGGGATAACGTAAGCCCCTGATCGAAGGCTTCCCAAACAATATGTCAGGATGAGTGGTGATTCGTTCCATTAACGTGTCATATTCTTTATAACAAAACGAAAATACGGGAAATATAGTTGCTCCGTGGTATTTAAGGTAAAAGCTAAACTTTCTTCTTGTGCACAACTTGTGCTGCTTAGTGATCTTGTGGTCTTCTTCCCTGAAAAGTCACTAAAGCCCTTACCTTCGCCCCATGATCTGGCTGGCGTCCTTCCCCCGTTCCGGTAATACCTTTTTTCGCAACGTCCTCTACGAGGTGTACGGTATAGAGTCCAGTACCTACCACCAGGATCCCCAGCGGGAACTGGACGAGAATTTCGCCAGCTACCGAGTAGTCAAAACCCACGAACTGCCCAGTAAGTTACCCGAGCAATACCGGGAGATGCCCGCCGTTTACCTGGTCCGAGATGGCCGGGATTCTTTAGTGTCTATTGCCCATCACCGCAAAGACATTGTTGCTCCGGGCACCGACTTCTACAATAACCTGCTGGAAGCCATCCTGGCGCAGGGCGGCAGTTTTTTCGGTGGTTGGAGCGAGAATGTACGGGCGTGGACGAACAAAGCCGCAGTTGTCATTCGTTTCGAAGACCTCATTGAAGACCCCATCCGCGAAGTGGAAAAACTGCGGGCCATTATCGACTTGCCGCAGCCCAATCCGGAAAAACTGCCCACTTTCAAACAACTCAAATTCGGCCAGCCACAGTACGGTGCCGGCAAAAAAGCCAAGGGCAACCAGACCAAGCACTTCCGTAGGGGGAAGGCCGGTGGCTGGCGCGATGAACTGTCGCCGGAGTTGGAAAAATTACTCTGGTCTATCCACGGCCCCACATTGCTGCAACACGGTTACCCGGCCTCCACGAGAGTTGGGGGAGGCGGACAGTCTCCAAGTCACCCCGACTTGCCGGTGAGGCACGTGATGATTGAAAGTTCCAAGCTGTTCAGCCAGGACAACGACGGTGTGAAGCGCTACCTCGTCGAACTGGTACGCGGATTGCAAACGCTGCTGCCCCACTTGCCGGAGTGGCGGGTGGAGTTGTACGACCGTAAAAGCGTCCAGCCCCTGGTTGCTCCGGTTGACGAATCAGCATCGGAGACGGTCATCGAAGAGGATTTCAAGACCAAGGACGATAAGGAGGTCATCAAGCAGGACCGCCGTACCATGGGCTATGAAAAGCAGTTGCTACTGCTCAAAACAACGGTGAAGCGCGTCGTACCCACAACCGTTTACGGCTGGCTTTCCGACTATTACAAAAAAGGACCGTTTCGCAGTTGGCTCAATGACTTCAAACTACTGGCCCGCCGCTGGAAATTTACCAAAAATGAAGAAGAGGTTTTCGCCGAAGTCGCCCAGGCCGATCTGATCCACATTCCCCTGCCGCAACACTTCACCGAAGCTGACCGCGTGGAGCGCCCCCTTCTGGTTACCATACACGATCTCACCCATCGGGCCCTGCCGGAATATCACACTGCCGCCAATGTGGAATTGGCCGAACGCGGACTACAGACTTTTCTCGATCGCCAGTCGGACTTTCTGGCCGTGTCCCAGTCTACTAAGGATGATCTGCAAGCCGCCTACCAGCTGCCCGAAGAGCGACTCCACCTCGTCCACGAAGCGGCGGACCCTGGCGTCTTCTATCCCCGTGACCGCAAAGAAGACATTGGCTGGCTAGGCAAAAAATACGGTTTCGATCCTCGCGCACCCTATATCATGTGCCTGTCCACCATCGAGCCGCGTAAGAATCTGCGCAATACTATCCGGGCCTTTATACAGCTGAAGGCCTCCGGGCTTCCAGACCAGCAGGCGACCACATTATTGATTTGTGGTAAAAAAGGTTGGAAAACCGATGACCTTTTCGCCGGACTCGATCTCAACCGGCCTGATATCGTTTTTACCGGTTTCGTCGATGACGTCCACCTGCCCTATCTCTACGCCCACGCTCGTTGCCTTTGTTACGCAAGTTTCTACGAAGGCTTCGGCTTGCCCATGCTGGAGGCTATGCGCTGTAAAACCCCGGTTATCTACGGAAATAACAGTTCCTTGCCCGAAGTTGCCGGGCCGGGAGGACTTCCCGTAAATCCTCACGACGCCAACGACATTGAGGCAGCCATGTGCCGAATCCTCACCGACGAAGAAGAATGGCAACGCCTCTCCCATGCTGCCTGGCAGCAAGCCAATACCTTCTCCTGGCTCAAGACTGCCTTGCTTACTTTAGAAACCTACGATAAGATCATCGGCCGATGAAGATCGCCATTATTGCCGATCCGCTCGACAACCAGCGGGCGGGTGTCCACGTCTACGTTCGCGAATTGGTCAAGGCCCTCATCGCCAACCCCGGCCCCCACGAGTATATCCTCATCCGCGAAAGAGTTGACCCTGAACTGGACATTGAGCAAGTTGCCATTCCCAATACCCGGTTGCCCATTGGTTTTGCCTCCCTGCGCTTGTTTTTTCTGGTTCCCCTCAAGCTTCGTCAACTCGGGGTGGATGCCGTTTATGAACCGGCACATTTTGGTCCCTTCAATCTGCCCCGTAGCATCAAAAGGATCACTATGATCCATGACCTGACGCCCATTTTGTTTCCTCAATTCCACAATTACCATAGTCAGCTCCTCCAGAAGATTTTCTTACCCCGTATCCTCCGCCGTACTGATTTGGTTATTGCCAACTCCCACAATACCAGAGATGACCTGCTCAAAGTTTATCCATTTCTGCAATCTCCAACTTCCTCCGGATCCACCCAAGAGCGGTCATCATTCTCTACTTTAAGTAATTCCGCGGAGCAACCCGAGCATCGGACGGATTTTGGCTGTCAAAGTAGCAAAGCCGGTAAAGAGCAGGAGCAACTTCCAATCTCTTCTTTGACTGACAAAGTAGCAATGATTCATTTAGGCGTTAGCGATTTCTTCCGTCCCGACGACCGACAAGACTTTCTGGAAGCCCACGGTATTCAGCACCCTTACTTTCTCTATGTCGGTACCATCGAACCCCGCAAAAATCTCCTGCAATTACTAGAAGCCTACCAGCAATTTAGAGAGGGTGGGGTAGCGAAAACCCTACTGGTTCTGGTCGGCCAGATCGGTTGGAAATCCAAGGCTTTTGACGAGGCCCTGTCCGCTCATCCTTTTCGCGAAGACATCATTCTGACCGGTTACATCAAAAAAGAATTCTTGCCCCAAGCCTATTATCATGCGCTATCGCTGATCTATCCATCTGTTTACGAAGGTTTCGGTTTTCCCATTGCTGAGGCCATGGCTTGTGGTGGTGCCGTTATTTGTCCGGACAATTCCAGTTTGCCGGAGGTGGGCGGGGAATTGGCTCGGTATTATTCCACTTATGATACCAGAGAGTTGAGTGAGATAATGTGGCGTGTCGCCCTACAAGGATTGCCCACCGTAAACCGGCGAAAAGCTTATTCAGCCTGGGCCGCTCGCTTTTCCTGGGAAAGCTACGCGATACAGTTCAATACGATCATGAGTTCACTCAGCAACCGAGGATAGTACAATTTGCCAGTGCACTCAAATCACTATGAGCTGGGACTAAAAGTTACTTTTCATTGCTTCTCTATTTCTAATGGACTTTAAGTTGGATTAACATTCAGGAAATAACCCACTGGTATCTTTACGCTCGTTAGTTTTTTGACTTTTTACGACCTGATTTATACTCCCTTCGGGCACAAGAGGTGAAAATTTGACGAGCTGATTTTTTCGGCTGACAAACTGGCGAGATGAAGGCATAGCCATAGCTACGGCAAGACTCGGCGGGGAAGTCAGGCGGAAAAAGCGGCCGTCAAAAATCACCTGGTGTGCCCGAGGGGAGTATATCATAATCAACATGAAGCGACCTTTACTTACTCCGCAGACTCTGCTACTTTGTTAGTAGTCTGCTTTTCCTGATGCTGCAATCTACCCTGAACGCGCAGTTTGATTTACAAGTTACCGAAATTTTTCCCGGCCAAACGGGCAGTGATCTTACCGAAGACTGGTTTGAGGTCACTAATGTTGGCGACCAAGCCTGGATCTCCGGCGTAGATGGTGATTTATATTACGACGACGAGTCCGCCGACCCTGCGGTTGCTGATCTTGGTTTGAGCTTCGTGAGTGCCGCTACGGCCGGAAGCGAGTTGTTCCAGAACAGCCCCAACCCCTTCGGTACCCAGACGCAGATCGCCTTCAATCTGGAGGTTGCCGGCACTGCTACTTTGTTAGTCCAAAACCAGAACGGTCAGCTGCTGCGCAGCTACGAGATCGATGCTGCCGCCGGACGCAACGTACAGACGATCACCCGTCAGGAACTCGGAAATGCTTTGGGCGTACTGACCTGCACGATCATCGCCGAGGGCTTCACGGCTACGCGGAAAATGATCCTGCAGTAATTGGTTAGCGACCTCCTCCCGGTCGCTCTACCATAAACTGACACCGAGCGACCAGGAGGTCGCTAGCCAAGAGCGGCCCCGTACGAATAATCGTGCGGGGCCGCCTTTTAAATGGGGACTCTTAAAGTTTCGCTAAACTGCCAGTTGAATGCATTCGGGACGTTGGGGAAATGATAGATTTAGCTTACCAATTATGCTCCCTGACAATTGCGCCTCATGAGAATATTTACCTGGCTGTTTATTCTTCTATTAGTATTGGGAACCTCATTACAGGCCCAAACAACGATCAGCGGTTACCTGACCGATGAGGATACGGGAGAGCCGTTATTGGCCGCAACCGTTCTGGATGTGATTTCAGGATCAGGCGTAGTGGCTAATACTTATGGTTTTTACAGCTTGACCTTACCCGGCGATAGCGCCCGTCTGCGAATAAGTTACATCGGTTCCCGGACGGTGGAAATTCCGTTGTTTTTAAAGGGAGAGGCAATCGAGCGTAACGTTGCTCTGCCGTCGTCGGTAGTGCTGGAAGCCGTAGAGGTCACGGCGGATCGGGGTGAGCGGATCGAGCAATCCAGCCAGATGAGCCGCAATGAAGTGCCGGTGGAGCAGATTAAGCGAATTCCGGCTTTGCTGGGGGAAGTGGACGTTTTGAAAGCGCTGCAACTCCTGCCCGGTGTGCAGAGTGGGGGAGAGGGCACCAGCGGTCTGTACGTTCGTGGTGGCAGCCCGGACCAGAATCTGGTACTGCTGGATGGGGTCCCGGTCTACAACGTTTCTCACTTACTGGGTATTTTTTCTGTTTTTAATGCTGATGCCTTACGCAACGTTACCCTAACCAAGGGAGGCTTTCCGGCTCGTTACGGAGGTCGGCTTAGTAGCGTGCTGGAGATCAATATGAAGGAGGGAAATCTGCGGGAATGGCGTGGCGAGGGCTCAATTGGCCTCATTTCTTCGAAACTCACTTTGAGCGGGCCGCTTCAAAAAGACAAGACTAGTGTGTTGATCTCGGGTCGCCGTACTTACGCAGATTTGATTTTCGGGCCACTGGTCAAAAGTGCCGCTCGCAGCGAGGGCATTGATTTGAAACTGAAGTTGTACTTCTACGACGTGAATGCCAAAATTCAGCATAAGATCAACGAAGATCACCGGCTATTCCTGAGTTTTTACGGCGGGGCGGATGTCTTTAGTAATATTTTCAAGGAAGATGATTCCAGGAGCGGGGGTGGAGTAGACTGGGGCAATACCATTAGCGCGGCGCGTTGGAACTGGAGGATCAATCCGAAGTTGTTCCTCAACACCACCGCCACTTACAGTCGTTATAATATCGATATCGAAGCGTTGGCCGAAGAGCAGGATCTACAGTTTAAAGCGCTATACCGAAGCGGTATTTATGACTTGGGGGGCAAACTCGATTTTGATTACATCCCCAACCCCAAGCATTACATCCGTTTCGGTGGCGGATTGACCAATCATACCTATCGCCCCGGTGCGGTCTCCCTGAACCTGGACGTTGACGATACCGAGGCTGAATTGGATACGCTGATCGGATCACCCAGCGATTACAGTAACGAAATGTACGTTTACGTGGAAGATGACATCAACTTCGGAGCACTACGGGTCAACGCCGGCTTGCACTTTTCGGCATTTAGCGTAGACAATCAGTTCTATACCAGTCTGCAACCCAGATTAGGTCTTCGTTATTTGCTGCAAAATGACCTGAGCCTCAAGGCCAGTTTCAGCACCATGCAACAGTACATCAACCTACTGACCAGCGAAAGCCTGAGCTTGCCGACCGATCTGTGGGTGCCGAGTACCGGACGGATTGCTCCCCAGGAAAGTTGGCAAGCGGCGGTGGGCGCGGCCAAGACACTGAATGACAAATACGAGCTCAGCGCCGAGGTCTACTATAAACAAATGAAAAACGTAGTTTCCTACCGGGAAGGTGCTTCCTTCTTTCAGGGTTTTGATGAGGAATGGGAAGATAAGGTGACCCAGGGTGACGGGGAAGCCTACGGGCTGGAGCTCTTCGCCCAGAAAAAGCGCGGCCGGCTGACCGGCTGGATCGGCTATACGTTGAGTTGGAACTGGCGGCAGTTCGATGAATTGAACAGCGGCGGGCGTTTTCCCTTCCGCTATGATCGGCGTCACGACCTTAGCATCGTGGCCAATTATGATCTCAGCGACCGGGTCTGGCTCAGTGGAGCCTTTGTGTATGGGACGGGTAACGCCGTCTCACTTCCCACCTACGCCTATAATGTAGCCGGAGCCCGGCCGGGAAGCACCGGAAATCGCTTTGGCTTTTATAACAGCGTGGAAACGGGGGTTGAAAAGAACAGCTTCCGGATGAGTGATTATCACCGGATGGATCTTTCCATCTCTTTTCGCAAGCAAAAACGTTGGGGCACCCGTACTTGGGTGATCGGAGCTTATAACGCTTACTGGCACCGCAACCCTTATTACATCGAAGTGCGGGAAGACGTCAATCAGGAAACCGGGGAATTCGAACGCCAGGTGCGCGAGATCAGCATTCTGCCCTTCATCCCGTCTATCTCCTACCAGTTCAAATTCTAGTCATGAGAAATTCTAACCATTTATATATCATGGCTATTGTGCTGAGCGTAGTCAGCAGCTGTGGTGACGACCCATTTAGCCAGATTTCCGAGATCGAATTGCCCGAGCACGAGCCACTTACAGCCATGAGCTTGCATCTGGTGGCCGGAGATTCACTGATGAATCCTTACCTCGGGCAAAGCCGGGAGATCACCGGGGAAGAACCACGAACGGGGCCGGATGGGAGCTTGACGCTTTTCCAAAACGGAGCAGAGGTTGCCTCCGGGACATACACGACGGGCAGCGATCGTGCTTCCGGCTTCGAACTGATCGCAACCAATAAAATTGAAGCGCTTCCTGGAGATGTCTTTCAGCTGGATGGTATTGTGGGGGATTTCGGCACGGCCACTTCTGCCCAGGTGATGCCAGCCCCGGCCAATATCGAGTTCATTAGCTACACCGTCGATGGAGGCCTGAGTATTGACGGCGATCGGGTGGATGAGCTCATCGTAGACGTAACGGATCCCGTAGATGAAGAGAATATTTATGCTTTCGATGTCGGATTCTATCTGACCCGTACGGACAATTGTACGGACACCATCTGTGACAGCGTAAACATCTTTCGCTCCATATATACAGAGTCCATTGACCCGATCGTCGAAGATTCATATGACCTGGGCAACCTACTACGCGACGGTACTTTCAATGGGAATACTTACCGCCTGCGTCTATTGGTCTATAATTCGAACGATGACCGTGATGAACCGCTTTTTCTCCGCGTCTTAACGCTGACGGAAGACGGTTACCGCTACGTCGTTTCCCGAACTGCCTTTGAAGATGCCCGGTTCGACCCTTTCAGTGAGCCGGTTAACGTACACGATAACGTGGATAATGGCTATGGCTACTTTATGGTCAGTAATTTGACAGAGGTAGAGGTGTTGGAGTAGGGTGGCTTCAACGCTGAAGAGTCTCAAGTGATTAATTGTTTTTTGGCTATCAAAGTAGCAATGTTGGTAGAGTACAGGAAATTGAATAACCAATGATGACCTACCGAAGGTAACTCCGAGGACTAAGCACGATCAGCGCCAGCTAAAACCGCAGTGCTTTTTATGCCAAACGGCAACGCTAAACCTTGCTACTTTGCCAGCCCCAAAAACAAGAAGTGACCTTGGCAAACGCATTCAGTCTTAATCCATGAAGGCGCAAATGTCATCCCAGTACACCTTTATAATTTACTGATTTTGAAAGAGCTTAAAAAAGCTTTTAAATCACTTGATTGCCCCTTGTTTAGCTAAAAAAGATTTACTACCTTTGCACTCGCTTTTTCAGGAGGTAGGCCTCTGGTGAAAGAAAAAGCGTTGAATCAACGCAAGTCAAACATACAATAAGCGTATGCCTACTATTAATCAACTTGTCCGCAAAGGACGCAAGCAGATCAAGGAGGCTTCCAAGTCTCGTGCTCTGGAATCCTGCCCGCAAAAGCGTGGCGTTTGTACCCGTGTTTACACGACCACCCCGAAGAAACCGAACTCGGCCCTGCGTAAGGTAGCCAAGGTTCGTTTGACCAACGGTATCGAGGTGATCGCTTACATCCCGGGTGAAGGCCACAACCTGCAGGAACACTCCATCGTACTCATTCGCGGTGGTCGTGTTAAGGATCTTCCCGGTGTACGTTACACCATCGTTCGTGGTGCCTTGGATACGGCCGGTGTAGCCGATCGTCGCCAGTCCCGCTCTAAGTACGGTGCTAAGCGCCCCAAGAAATAACAACCATTCTCTTAAGTAAGATGAGCCGGTTCGAAATAGCTGGCCCATTGGGTCCTTTAAATAAGGGCCATCTGAAGCATTAAGTTATGCGTAAAAGAAAACCAAAAGTACGAATCCTCGCCCCGGACCCCCGCTACGGTGACCCGCTGGTAACTCAATTCGTCAACAACCTGATGTACAAAGGCAAGAAGTCTACGGCCTTCGAACTTTTTTACAACGCTATGGACCTGATCAAAGGCCGTATCGAAGCTGAAGAGCAAAGCGAGTACGACGTTTGGAAAAAGGCCGTTAATAACGCCATGCCACAGGTAGAGGTACGCAGCCGCCGGATCGGTGGTGCTACTTTCCAGATTCCTACAGAAATCCGTGCCAAGCGCAAGATGTCCATCGGAATGAAGTGGCTGATCAAATTTGCCCGCCAACGCTCCGGCAAAGGTATGGCCGAAAAATTGAGCGCCGAGCTGCTGGCTGCTTCCCGTAACGAGGGACTGGCCGTAAAACGGAAGGAGGACACCCACAAGATGGCTGAATCCAACCGGGCCTTCGCTCACTACGGACGATAAATCTCTATAGTCTTACAGTCTAACGGTCTTACGTACCGTCAGACTGTAAGACCATTAGACCATAAGACTAATTAATCCCCCCCTCAAAATCCACCTGCCATGGCAACGGATCTTAAATACACCAGAAACATCGGTATCGCCGCGCACATCGATGCCGGTAAGACCACCACGACGGAGCGTATCCTTTACTACACCGGTATCAGCCACAAGATCGGCGAAGTACACGACGGTGCCGCTACCATGGATTGGATGGAGCAGGAACAGGAGCGTGGTATCACCATTACCTCTGCTGCTACCCACACCAACTGGACCTGGAAAGACCAAGAGTACACTTTCAACATTATTGACACCCCGGGTCACGTTGACTTTACCGTAGAGGTAAACCGTTCCCTGCGCGTACTCGATGGTTTGGTATTCTTGTTCTGTGCCGTATCCGGTGTAGAGCCACAGTCCGAAACCAACTGGCGACTGGCTGATAACTACAAAGTACCCCGTATCGGGTTTGTTAATAAAATGGACCGTTCCGGTGCCGACTTCCTGAACGTTGTAAAAGACGTACAAGAGAAGCTTGGCTCTAAGTCTGTACCTCTGCAGTTACCAATCGGTGCTGAGGAAACTTTCATCGGTGTTGTCGATCTGATTACGATGGAAGCTATCCAGTGGAACGAGGACGACATGGGTATGACCTATGAGGTAATCGATATGCCAGCCGATATGGCCGATCAGGTGAACGAGTACCGGGAATTGCTCCTGGAAGCCGTTGCCGAATACGACGAGAGTCTGTTGGAGAAATTCTTCGAAGATCCGGAAAGCATCACCGTTGAGGAAGTACGTAAGGCCGTTCGTGACGCCGTTATGGACGCTGCATTCGTTCCGATGATGTGTGGTTCTGCCTTCAAGAACAAAGGTGTACAGGCCGTGCTTGATGCAGTTTGTTCTTACCTGCCTTCGCCATTGGACATCCCACCGGTAAAAGGTACCGACCCTGACGATGAGGAGAAAATCCTCGAGCGCGGTCCTTCCGTAGATGAGCCTTTTGCTGCCTTGGCTTTCAAGATTGCCACTGACCCATTTGTTGGCCGCCTGGCCTTCATGCGCGTCTACTCTGGCGTGTTGGATGCTGGTAGTTACGTACTGAATACTCGATCCAGTAACAAGGAACGTATTAGCCGCATCTATCAGATGCACGCCAACAAGCAGGAGCCAGTATCAAAAGTAGAAGCTGGTGACATCGCCGCTGCAGTAGGTTTCAAGGACATACGTACGGGGGACACCCTTTGTGCTCTCGATGCGCCGATCGTGCTGGAATCTATGGTTTTCCCCGATCCCGTGATCGGTGTAGCCGTAGAGCCTAAAACGCAGAAAGACCTCGACAAGCTGGGTATGGCCCTCGCCAAACTGGCCGAAGAGGATCCGACCTTCCAGGTCAAGTACGACGAAGACACCAACCAGACCGTTATTTCCGGTATGGGTGAGCTTCACCTCGAGATCATTATTGACCGTCTTAAGCGAGAATTCAAAGTAGAGGCCAACGTGGGTGAACCACAGGTTAACTACAAAGAAGCTCTGTTTAGCAGTACTACTCACCGTGAGCGTCTGAAAAAGCAGTCTGGTGGTTCCGGTCTTTTCGCCGATATGGAATTCGAACTCGGCCCGGCCGACGAAGAATTCCTGGAAAGCGACGATTTCAAGAATGGTAAGGAGTCCCTGCAGTTTGAATGGGCTATCGTTGGTGGATCCATCGACAAGAACTACCAGAAGCCGATTAAAGACGGTTTCAAAGCTATGATGAACAATGGTATCCTCGCCGGCTACAGCATCGATAGCATGAAAGTCCGTGTTTACGACGGTTCTATGCACTCTGTTGACTCCAAGCCAATTGCATTCGAGCTTTGTGCTAAGGAAGGGTTCAAAGAGGCCGTACCTAAGTGTAATCCGAAATTGCTCGAGCCAATCATGGCCCTGACCATCGTTACTCCCGAGGAGTACGTAGGTAACGTTATCGGTGACCTCAACCGTCGTCGTGGCTTGCCAAAAGGACAGGAGATCATCACCGGTGGTGCTGTACGCATCGAAGCCGACGTTCCACTAAGTGGCATGTTCGGTTACGTAACTGACCTCCGTACGGTTACTTCTGGCCGCGCCAATTCCAGCATGGTCTTCAGCCACTACGCTGAAGCTCCACAGGGAGTCGCCAAAGAAGTGATCGCCGCCGCTAAGGGCGAATAAATAACCAACTAGCCGATTATCTCGTGAAAACGAGATAATCGGCTCTTCATAAAACCATGCCGGGAACGCCCGGTACACGTTGAAGCGGCGTGTTGAAATGATTACGGATTCAAAATTTTGATCCAAAATCTGATCTTCATCCGCAATCTTTTCAACACCTCATTTGAAATTCAATAACTGGCATGAATCAGAAAATTCGCATTAAGCTGCGGTCCTACGATCACAACCTGGTAGACAAATCCACGGAGAAGATCGTCAAGACCGTAAAAAACAGTGGGGCCATCGTAACTGGCCCGATTCCGCTGCCCACCGAGAAGAATATTTACACCGTTCTGCGTTCACCGCACGTAAATAAGAAATCCCGGGAGCAGTTCCAATTACGCACACACAAGCGGCTGATCGAGATTTACACGCCCAACCAGAAAACGGTTGATGCGCTGTCGAAACTCGAACTCCCTAGTGGTGTAGACATCCAGGTCAAGCTGACCTAATCAAAGGTGTACAAAGCTTCTCAATCAAGAACCTTTGCACACCAGGACATCCAATTAGCTAACTGCTCTTAGCTCCGCTCCAAATATTTGGATCAGAGCCGGGAGTATTCGGCAAGGTTCCCGCAGGGAAGCTTGACGAATAAAATTTTAACCGATGAACGGTATTATTGGTAAAAAAGTCGGTATGACCAGCATCTTTGATGATGCGGGCCGTAATGTGGCTTGCACCGTGATCGAAGCCGGTCCCTGTGTTGTCACCCAGGTGAAAACCGACGATAGCGATAACTACTACTCGCTACAACTCGCCTACGGCGAGGGTCGTGAAAAATCTACGACTAAATCTCTTCAGGGCCACTTCAAGGCCGCTAACACTACGCCTAAGCGCAAAGTCGCTGAATTCCGCGATTCCGATCTGGAAAAAGCCATCGGCGACACCGTCACTGTAGACGAGGTTTTCGCAGAAGGCGACAAGATCAACGCCGTTGGTACTTCCAAGGGTAAAGGTTTCCAGGGTGTAGTTAAGCGTTACAACTTTAAGGGTGTAAACGACGCTACCCACGGTCAGCACAACCGCCAACGGGCCCCTGGTTCCATTGGTGCTGCCTCTTACCCGGCCCGGGTATTCAAAGGCATGCGCATGGCTGGCCGCGATGGCGGAACCCGCATCAAGATCAAGAATCTGGAAGTCCTCAAAGTATTTGGAGACCGCAACCTGATCCTTGTAAAAGGTGCTGTACCCGGCCATAAAGGAGCCTACGTAATCCTGGAGAAATAAATTTATCAAAGTCGATTTTGGCCCCGGCCGAAATCTCTAAATAGCACAACATGAAACTTGAAGTGCAAAATTCAACTGGTAGCGGCACTGGCCGTAGCGTGGAACTGCCCGAAAACATTTTCGGAGTAGAGCCCAACGAGCACGCCGTCTACCTGGCCGTAAAGTCATACCTGGCCGCTCAGCGTCAGGGTACCCACAAGGCCAAAGAGCGCGGTGAGATCGCCGGCTCAACCAAAAAACTGCACCGTCAGAAAGGTACGGGCGGTAGTCGTAAGGGCGATATCAAGAACCCGCTGTTCCGCAGTGGTGGCCGTGTATTCGGTCCACGCCCCCGTAACTACGTCGTCAAGCTGAACAAGAAAGTTCGTCAACTGGCTCGTGCCAGCGCTTTCTCTACCAAAGCAGCCGCCGGCAAACTAACTTTGATTGAAGACCTGAGCATGGATGCCCCACGCACCAAGGATTTCATCAACGTACTGAATGCCTTCGACCTCTCTAACGAGAAAACCCTGCTGATCACTGCAGATCACGATGTAAATGTGTTCCGCAGCAGCCGTAACCTCCCCAAAGCTCAGGTCGTAGCAGCTAGCGATGTCAACACTTACCAGTTGATGCACGCTACCAACGTGATCGTAGCAGAAGGAGCCATTGAAAAACTGAAGGAAAACTTCGCTTAATTACACTGCCATGAAAAAGAATATCTTGATCAAGCCGGTTGTATCCGAGAAGTCCGAAGGTCTTTCCGACAGCCTGCAACAATACACCTTCATCGTTGAGAAGACCGCCAATAAGATTGAGGTCCGCAAAGCAGTTGAAGCCCGCTACGGGGTAACCGTAGAAGGAGTCAACACCATGACGATGCCAGGAAAAACTAAAAATCGATCGACCAAGTCAGGACTGATCCGTGGTCGGGTAGCCGCTTATAAAAAAGCCATCGTTACCCTGTCCGAAGGAGAAGAACTCGACCTGTACAACGAGGCATAAACGACAGGGCTTGGCCTTGTCGACACGCAAGGCTAATCTTAGTTGATATGCATCGCATTTAAAAACCCTTTTTGGGTGGGGAGCGGTGACGATAGGTCGATTTAGACGTCATTTTTTGCTCCGAGATCCAAAAAGCTAATTCATTCATTATGCCAATCAGAAAGCATAAACCGGTTAGTCCCGGCTCCCGTTTTCGCGTAGCCAACCGTTTTACGGAGTTGACGCAGGGAAACAAGCCGGAGAAGAGCCTACTCGCGCCGATCAAAAAGAGCGGTGGCCGTAACCACGACGGTAAAATGACCATGCGCCAGATGGGTGGTGGTCACAAACGCAAGTACCGGATCATCGACTTCCGCCGCAACCGCGACGGTATCGCCGCGACGGTCAAAAGCATCGAGTACGATCCGAACCGTACCGCATTCATCGCCCTGCTCGAATACACCGACGGCGTAAAAACCTACATCATTGCTCCTCAGGGACTGACCGTAGGTGACACCGTCAACTCCGGTAAAGGAGTAGAACCGAATGTGGGCAACACCATGCTGTTGGGTGAAGTGCCTTTGGGTTCCAGCATCCATGCCATCGAGTTGCAGCCCGGTAAGGGGGCCGCTCTGGCTCGTAGTGCCGGTACGAACGGCGTACTGATGGGCCGTGAAGGTCGTTATGCTTCCGTAAAATTGCCTTCCGGTGAAGTTCGTCGGATTCTCATTACCTGCCGCGCTACCATCGGCGTTACCTCTAACCCGGATCACGGTCTGCAGGTATTGGGTAAAGCTGGTCGCAAGCGCTGGTTGGGCCGTCGCCCCCGCGTTCGTGGTGTTGCGATGAACCCTGTCGATCACCCCATGGGTGGTGGTGAAGGTCGCGCTTCCGGTGGTCACCCACGGAGCCGCACGGGTATCATGGCCAAAGGTCAGAAAACCCGCAACCCGAATAAAGCAAGCAGCAAATTGATCATTAGCCGTCGTAAGACCAAGAACAAGAAATAAGGTATGGCACGTTCACTCAAGAAAGGACCCTACGTATTCCATAAATTGTACGAAAAGGTACAGGCTGCCCAGGGCAGTGGTCGTAAGGGCATGATCAAAACCTGGTCCCGTTCATCCATGATCTTCCCGGACATGGTTGGCCTGACCATCGCCGTTCACAATGGCAAGACCCACATCCCGGTATACGTTACCGAGAACATGGTAGGACACAAGTTGGGCGAGTTCGCTCCAACCCGTACCTACAAGGGTCACGCTGGAAACCGTAAGAAATAGTCAAGGGCTGTGGCCTGGTAGCTTTTGACTAACAAAGTAGCAGTGTCAGTAATGATCAAGTGAAAAGGTGGTTAAATGATTAAATGGACATTTTATCATTCGATTATTTCCTCATGCTATCATTTTGACATGGCTACTTTGAAGCCAAAATTCAACCACGGTCACCCTATAAATCAATAACAATGGAAGCAGTAGCTAAACATACAAGCATCCCGATGTCCGTGCGCAAGATGCGCCTGGTCGTTGATCTCATCCGCGGTAAGCGGGTAGGGGAGGCCCTCGACATCCTCAAATTCTCTAAGCAGGAAGCTGCCCGCTGGCTGGAAAAGACGCTCTTGAGCGCCGTAGCCAACTGGGAGTACAAACTGGACGGCATGGAAAGTGCCGCGGATTATGACCTGTACATATCCGAGGCTTTCGCCGACTCTGGCGCCCAGCTGAAGCGGTTCCGCCCGGCCCCCCACGGCCGTGCTCACCGTATCCGCAAGCACTCCTGTCACATCTGTATTAAAGTAGCTAATCGTACTCCACTGCCGGAGAACACCGAAGTAGCTGAAACCGAAGAAGCATAAGCCATGGGACAGAAAACAAATCCAATTGGTAATCGCCTGGGTTACATCCGCGGATGGGACAGCAACTGGTACGCCGACAAGGACTACGCAGCAAAGGTGATCGAAGACGAGAAATTACGTCAATACCTCGACAAACGGGTTCCTAAGGGCGGTATCGCCAGGATCGTTATCGAGCGTACCCTCAAGCGGGTAACCATTACTATCCACACCAGCCGCCCCGGTATTATTATCGGTAAAGGTGGTAAAGAGATCGACCAGATCCGCGAGGAGCTGCGCCGTATCACCGGTAAAGACATTCAGTTGAACATCGTAGAGGTCCGCAAGCCGGAGCTGGACGCCAACATCGTTGGTGAGAGCATCGCCAAGCAGATCGAAGCCCGGATCAACTACCGTCGTGCCATCAAAACTTCCATCGCCGCCACTATGCGTGCCGGTGCCGAAGGTATCAAGGTGCGCATCGCCGGTCGTCTGAACGGTTCTGACATGAGCCGTAATGAGGAGTTCAAAGAAGGCCGTACGCCGCTGCACACTTTCCGTGCCGACATCGACTACGCCCACAAAGAAGCCCAGACCGTTTACGGTAAGATCGGCATCAAGGTGTGGCTGTGTAAAGGTGAGGTTCTTGGTAAGCGTGACCTGAACCCTAATGCCGGTATGGTTTCTAAAGAACGTGGTGGCCGAGGTGGCCGCGGAGGTCGTGACCGTGGAGGTCGTGGTGGCCGCCGTGACCGCTAGGTGCGGTTTCCCGCGACTGCAATAAGCGGCCGCAAGATTTTGTAAAGAACCGATCATCAATGCCGTGAGGCAGTGCGCTGATCGTTATTAAGGACAACTTCAGACCCGCTTGCGGGACTGAAGTTGTCTGTGTCTTTTAAAAACTGGCTATGTCAGTTTTTAAAAGACACGTTTTTCTTCGGAGTTTCGCAAATTAATAGTACCTTTGCCCCGCTTAAAAAGGAGCGTAGAGGTTCAATTCACTGACTTGAAGCCTGTTTGTCTTCTTTTTTAGTGGAAAAATAATAATCATGTTACAGCCAAAAAGAACAAAGTACCGCAAGCAGCAGAAAATGCGCAACAAGGGCAATGCCCAGCGGGGTAACCAGGTTTCTTTCGGTTCTTTCGGTTTGAAGAGCCTTGACCAGGGCCGGATCACTAACCGGCAGATCGAGGCTGCCCGTATCGCCATGACGCGTTTCATGAAGCGTGAGGGTAAGGTCTGGATCCGCATTTTTCCGGACAAACCGATCACCAAGAAACCACTTGAGGTACGGATGGGTAAGGGTAAAGGTGCCTTGGACCATTGGGTAGCTCAGGTTCAGCCGGGCCGTGTACTGTTTGAACTGGACGGTGTTCCGCGCGACGTAGCCGTAGAGGCCTTGCGCCTGGCCGCTCAGAAATTACCGGTTCAAACCCGTACGATCACCCGGGTCGACTACGTCGATTAATAATGATCCAATGAGGCAATGATCGAATGATCCAATCATTAAATCACTGTTTTATCCAATCATTAAATCATTTTATAGAGAAGACCACCTGCTTGCAGCGTGGCAAAATGAATGAATATGGCAAGCAATAAATTTCTAGAATTGCAGGCGATGAGCACCGAAGACCTTCAGAGCCAGTTGGCGGAGGCAGAGGTAGCTTACCAGAAGATGAAGTTTGACCACACGGTTAACGGCATCGCGAATCCGCTGGAATTGCGGACGAGCCGGCGCGATATCGCCCGGATCAACACTGAATTGCGCCGTCGTGAGCTGGCCGAGGCTTCCCCCGAGGAGCTGGCCAAGCGTGACCGCATCCTCTTCCGTCGTCGTAAAACTAAAAAGTAAGTAAGCCATGAGTAATACCGATCAAATGGATAATGAGAAAACCGCTCAGGTGGAAACTGCTAAAGAAAACGTTTCCGTTAAAGCGGATGCGGTCGAAACCGGCCGTGACTTGCGTAAACAACGGGTTGGCATTGTGACGTCCAACAAAATGGATAAGACCATTGCCGTGAGCATCGAGCGTCGCCTGAAGCACCCGATCTACGGAAAGTTCGTAAAGAGAAACAAAAAATTCATCGCTCACGACGAGAACAACGAGTGTTCCATCGGTGATACCGTTCGGATCATGGAGACTCGTCCGCTGAGCCGCCGCAAGCGTTGGCGTTTGGTGGAGATCCTGGAGAAAGCGAAGTAATCCACTTCTCGATTTCCGTTTCTTAATCTAATCACTAGTCCAATTCAAGCGACACAAAAATTAAGTTGTCATGATCCAACAGGAATCACGGTTACGGGTAGCCGACAACAGCGGAGCCAAAGAAGTGCTCTGTATTCGCGTTCTGGGCGGCTCTAAGCGCCGCTACGCCAGCATCGGCGATCAGATCGTAGTATCCGTAAAAGACGCTTCCCCCGGTGGAAACGTTAAGAAGGGCTCGGTTTCAAAAGCCGTAGTCGTTCGCACCCGAAAAGAAATTCGCCGTAAGGATGGTTCTTACATCCGCTTCGACGATAATGCGGTAGTGCTGCTGAACGCAAATGAAGAACCCCGTGGAACGCGGATCTTCGGCCCGGTTGCCCGGGAGCTGCGCGATCGCGACTACATGAAAATTGTTTCACTGGCACCGGAGGTACTGTAAGGTAACTTCCCGCAAATTGTAAGCAAAATGGCGAACAAACAATATAAAGACCAGCAGAAGCGCTTTGCGCCCAAGCTGAAGATAAAAAAAGGAGACCGCGTAATCGTGATCGCCGGTGCACAGAAAAGCCGTACCGAGATCCGCGAGGTCATCGAAGTCTTCCCCAAGGAGAACCGTGCCATCGTTGAGGGCATCAACATCCGTAAGAAGCACCAGAAGCCGACCGAGACCAGTCAAGGCGGCATCGTAGAAAAGCCAAGCCCGATCCACATCAGCAACCTGATGCTCGTAGACGGAAACGACCAACCTACCCGGGTTGGCCGCCAACGTAACGAAGACGGCAAATTGGTACGCATCTCTAAGAAAACCGGTAATACACTGTAAAGATGAGCCACGAACCACGATTAAAGACCAAGTACCGCGAAGAGGTACGCGAGAAACTGCAAGAGAAGTTCGGTTACAAGAGCTCTATGCAGATTCCTGAACTGAAGAAGATCTGTATCAACCAGGGTGTTGGTCTGGCTTCCCAGGATAAGAAATTGGCGGAGAACGCACTTACTGAAATGACCCGCATCGCCGGTCAGAAAGCTGTGCCGACCAAAGCCAAGAAATCTGTCTCTAACTTTAAGTTGCGCGACGGAATGACTATCGGTGCCAAGGTGACCCTGCGCCGCGAACGGATGTACGAGTTTCTCGATCGCCTGATCTCCATTGCCCTGCCACGTGTACGGGACTTCCGGGGAATCAACGACAAGAGCTTCGACGGCCGCGGTAACTACTCCATGGGTATCCAGGAGCAGATCATCTTCCCCGAACTTAGCCTCGACGATGTATCCAAAATCACCGGTTACGACATTACTTTCGTAACAACTGCGGATACCGACGCCGAAGCCTTGGCCCTGCTCAAAGAGCTTGGCCTTCCTTTCAAAAATCAAAATAACTAGACAATGGCTCGCAAATCATTGATCGCCCGCGAACGCAAGCGCCAAAAGATGGTAGCCAAGTACGCCGAACTGCGTAAGCAGCTGAAAGCTGAGGGCAACTGGGACGAACTGGACAAGCTTCCCCGCAACTCCAACCCGATTCGCCTTCACAACCGCTGTGGACTGACCGGTCGCCCCAAAGGCTATATGCGTAAATTCGGTCTTTGCCGGGTGAAGTTCCGCGACATGGCACTGGACGGTAAGATTCCTGGTATTCGCAAAGCGTCTTGGTAAGTAGTGGTTCATAGTGTCAAGTACAAGATACTTGGTACTCACAACTTTGATATAAATTTAAATGGTGCTTTTGTACCAGATACCTAGTATCTGGTACTTAGTATCAACTCTTAACAGTTCCACAGGTTCTCGACTTCGATAGGTCGGGCAAAACCACGGAGCGAAATCCATTAGAAATGGCAGCAGTAACTGATCCCATCGCGGATTACCTGACCCGCCTGCGCAACGCTCAAGTTGCTGGTCACCGTGTAGTAATCATTCCTTCTTCTAACATGAAGAAGCGCATCACTGAAATTCTGTACGATCAAGGCTACATCCTGAAGTACAAGTTCGATGATGAAGCTGGTAAAGGAAAGCAAGGCGAAATCTCCATCGCCCTGAAGTACGAGAAAGACTCTCGTCGCCCCGTTATTCGCAAACTCATTCGCGTATCCAAGCCAGGACTCCGTAAGTACGTCGGCAAAGACGATCTCCCACGCGTAATCAACGGTCTGGGTATTGCACTCGTGTCTACCTCCAAAGGAGTAATGACCGAAAAGCAAGCCCGCAAAGAGAACGTTGGCGGTGAAGTACTCGCTTACATTTACTAGTCGAACTTCCGGTTAGACCAGTCATCTAATTAGCAATATCTGGTTTCCTTGGCGCTGCTATCTCGTTCGACTTCATCAGGTCAGGCAGATTTGTAGCCACAAAATGAAACCAACCAAAAATAGACAGAGATGTCCCGTATTGGAAAAAATCCCATCACTGTTCCAGCTAAAGTTACCATCGATATCTCGAAAGGTAACCTGGTAACGGTCAAAGGCCCCAAGGGTGAGCTGCAACAGCAGGTCGATCCTGATCTGGGCTTTAACCAGGAAGACGGCACCCTGACGGTGACCCGTCCATCTGATAGCAAGCGTCACCGCAGCGTTCACGGTCTTTACCGTACGCTCATCGACAACATGGTCGTTGGCGTAACCGATGGTTACGAACTGATCCTGGAAGTAGTAGGCGTAGGTTACCGGGTAGAGAACAAAGGCCAGCTTCTAATTCTTACCCTTGGTTTCTCTCACCCTATCTACTTCATGATTCCCGAAGAAGTGAAGGTGGAAGCCATCATGGAAAAGGGTAAGGTGCCAACGATCAAGCTCGCCAGTAACGATAAGCAACTGGTCGGTCAGATCGCTGCCAAAATCCGTGCCTTCCGCAAGCCGGAGCCTTACAAAGGAAAAGGTATCCGCTTCCAGGGCGAAGAGATTCGTCGCAAGGCTGGTAAGACCGCGGCGAAAAAATAATTCTTTAAAAAGTTCCGTGGTAGAAAGTCAAACGAACTGCCGGCAACGCTCCTTATCAGTCGCTTTTACCAGCAGTTTCTCTGACCCGCGTAAATTTTTAAAGAAGAGAAGAAATAACAGTAATCCTGCCAAAGCGGGCGCAATTGTTTATCTTTGCGCCCCACTTCGGTGTCGTATCATTGGGTGCTGGGTTTATCCTTCTTGGATTTACACTAGTGCCGTATAAACAATCCTAAGTAATGCAACTGAGCAAACTTAAGCGGAGAAAGCGCATTCAGCGCCGCGTCCGTAAGAAAGTCTCGGGTACTGCGGCTCGTCCGCGCCTGAGTGTCTTTCGCTCCAACAAGTACATTTACGCCCAGCTCATCGATGATGTAGCGGGTACTACCCTTGCCCAAGCTTCCAGCTACGAGGCGGCCGTTGCCAATGATGGTGACAAAGCCGCTCAGGCCAAGGCCGTAGGTGCACTTATCGCCGACCGTGCCAAGGCCGCCGGCATTGAAACAGCCGTATTCGACCGGAGCGGCTATTTGTATCACGGACGCGTGAAATCACTGGCTGACGGTGCTCGCGAAGGTGGTCTTAACCTTTAAATTAAGCTAAAATGGCTAAGCAAGAAAGAGGTCGGGGCCGTCGTAACGACCGCAACGACAAGCGCGGAAACAACGCCGAGAGCGATCTGCAAGAAAAAATGGTTTCCCTTAACCGGGTAGCTAAAGCCACCAAAGGTGGTCGTACCTTCAGTTTCGCCGCAGTAGTGGTAGTTGGTGATGGAAAAGGCAAAGTAGGACACGGTCTGGGTAAAGCCCGCGATATCTCCGAAGCTATCTCCAAAGCCTCCGACGTAGCTCGCAAGAGTATGATCAAGGTGCCGATTCACAACGGTACCATTCCCCACGAGCAGCTGGGTAAGTACGGTGCCGGTAAGGTACTGATTCGCCCCGCCAGTGCTGGTACCGGAGTAATTGCCGGTGGTGCAATGCGTGCCGTCCTGGAGATTGCCGGCGTTAATGACGTACTGGCTAAGTCTCAGGGATCCTCTAACCCCCACAACGTGATCAAAGCGACCATCGACGCGCTGCAGAAACTCCGCAGCCCACAGACGATCGCTCGCCAACGGGGTATTTCCATGGAAAAACTCTTTGAAGGGTAACAAACGACTGACACAATGGCAAAAGTAAAAATCACCCAGGTCAAGAGCCTGATCGATCGCCCCAAGCGTCAGAAAGACACCGTCAAGGCGTTGGGTCTGCGTAAAATGAACCAAACCGTAGAAAAAGAGGCAACCCCTCAGATTCTCGGAATGATCAAAAAAGTCAGCCACCTCATTAAGGTAGAGGAGGCTTAAATCATAACAATGATTTGGTGAAGTAATGATTTCTGATCTAATTGAGAAGCTCTGTTTAGACCTCATTGTATCATTTTATCGTTACATCGTTACATCATTCAAAAATACAAATCATGGATTTGCACAACTTAAAACCGGCTTCCGGTTCCGTCAAGTCTGGTAAGCGTATCGCCCGGGGCCAGGGTTCCGGTCGTGGTGGTACTTCCACCCGCGGTCATAAAGGTGCCAAATCTCGTTCCGGTTACAAAAGTAAGCGTGGCTTTGAAGGTGGTCAGATGCCCCTGCAAATGCGTTTGCCAAAGCGTGGCTTCAACAGTCCGAACCGTACCGAGTACGTTGGTATCAATCTCAGCCGTTTGAACGAGATCAGTGAGAAGCATAATCTCACCGAGATCAATCTGACGACCCTGACCGATGCTGGTATCGTCCGCAAGACCGATCTGATCAAGATTCTGGCCGGCGGTGAACTCAGCACAGCGCTCACCATTACCGCTCACGCGGCATCCGCTTCCGCCAAAGAAGCCATCGAGAAGGCGGGTGGTTCCATCACCCTCCCTTAATACCTATCTACCATGAAGTTTTTTGAAACACTAAAGAACATCTGGGGTATCGACGAGCTACGCAAGCGTATCCTTTTTACGCTGGCGCTCATGGCGATCTTTCGCCTCGGTACCTTCATTGTTCTCCCCGGAGTAAACCCTTCGGCGCTCGACACGCCCGATGGTAACACGAACGACCTGCTGGGTCTGATCAACCTCTTCACGGGTGGTGCCTTCAATAACGCCTCTATCATGGCGCTGGGTATCATGCCATACATCACGGCGAGTATCATTATTCAACTGCTAGGCTTTGCCGTTCCCTACTTCCAGAAGCTACAAAGCAAGGAAGGGGAGAGTGGCCGGAAGAAACTGACGCAGATCACCCGCGCCCTTACGGTGGCCATTACCCTCGTGCAGGGTGCCGGTTACTTAACTTACATCAAGTCTCAGGGAGCGATGAGTGCCCAGGTGGATCCCTTTATTTTCTGGGCCACCGGTATTATCACGCTTTCCACCGGTACCATCTTCGCGATGTGGCTGGGTGAGCGGATCACCGACCGTGGCATCGGTAACGGTGTATCACTCCTGATCACCGTTGGTATCATCGTAGGTCTGATCCCTGCCTTTATCTTTGAGGTACAGGACAGTTCCGATAAGCTGCTGCTACTGGTAGTTGAGATGGCCGGCTTCTTCCTGGTTACTATGGCTACCGTAATGGTAGTTACCGGTATCCGTAAGATTCCACTGCAATTCGCCCGCCGCATGGTTGGCCGTGGTGGAGATGGCGGTGCCCTGCCCAACGCTGGTGCCCGTGATTTTATCCCCTTGAAAGTGAATGCTTCCGGGGTAATGCCGATCATCTTCGCTCAGGCCCTGATGTTCCTGCCCGCAACGGCAGTGACCTTCGCCGGTGGAGACGCCAATAGCTGGGTGGTACAGAAGTTCAACGACTTCACCTCCCTGCCCTACAACATCGTATACTTCTTCCTCGTAGTAGCCTTTACTTACGTGTATACCGCCCTGACCGTGCGTCCGGACCAGTACACCGAGTACCTGCGCCGCCAGAACGCTTTCATCCCCGGTATCAAGGGAGGTAAGCCGACCGAGGAGTACATCGACACCATCACCTCACGGATCACCCTTCCGGGCTCCATCATCCTGGGCATCATTGCCATTATGCCGGCCATCGTAGCCAGCATGGGCGTGAATATTGCCTTCGCCATCTTCTTCGGTGGTACCAGCCTCATCATCATGGTAGGTGTGGTCCTCGATACCCTTCAGCAAATCGAAAGCTACCTGCTCATGCGCAAGTACGACGGTCTGGTGAAAGACGGCAAGATGATCGGACGTGGCGGCAGTGGCCGTATCCAGCAACTGGGTGCCGATTTCTAGTCGCAATGATCAAGTGATCTAGCGAGAAAATGATTGAATGATCTCGCTTGGATGAAGGACCATCTCCGTTTGGGGGTGGTCCTTTGTTTATTTTTGTGGCTTCAAAGTAGCAAAGACTCCAGTGAGGCTTCTAGCTAGCGGCCGAAGCTAAATACCATGGTGGAGGACCTCCGAACCGACGTGGCGAGTTGTTAATAGAAGTTTTCCCTGCTTGTGTTAGTGCTTGAGAAAAACTAATACGTGATAATAAGGTGTGAAAATTCTAGAAATCTACTATAGCTTCATTTAATATGGAAGAATCAGATTGAATTTCGAAATTAAATTTTTCAGAAAGTCGTAATTGCAGATTTAAAAGGGATTTCGTATTCTATCTGACAGTATATAGAAGGTAGATTAGATAGACATAGACTATTTCCTCCGGCAAGTTCAAAATGCTATCTTTGCCGCCATTTAACCTAAAGTCCGCTAGCGTCAACAATCGGCTCAACATCAGCACTGCTACTTTGTTAGCCATAACAATTTTAAAGCATCGGATGAATTAGACCAACCATCCTGAAAATTGATGATTGGTTGATCTTCAATCCGGTTCGGCGAACGAACTAGGCCACAAGTATCCGCTTCGGCCGACGAGCTGGCCGCCTTAGCCCAAATAACTATTAATCAATCAACCTAATTCCCCGAAAACTCAAAACTCAATCCCACTTCCCATGGCCGTACGTAAAATGGAATTCAAGACACCGGAAGAGATCGAATTGATCCGCCAGAGCTGTCTGCTGGTCTCCAAGACCCTGACCGAAGTGGGTAAGATGCTGAAGCCGGGGATGACCGGACTGGAAATTGACACTTTCGCAGAGGAGTTCATTCGCGATCATGGTGCCGTTCCAGGATTTAAGGGTCTTTACGGATGCCCGTCTACCTTACTGGTCAGCCAGAACGAGGAAGTAGTCCATGGACTGCCGGATAAGAATCAGGTCTTTAAGGACGGTGATATCCTGAGTATCGACTGCGGGACCTATATGAACGACTTTTACGGAGACGCCGCTTACACTTTCTGCGTAGGCGACGTGGCCGAAGAAACGATGGATCTCTGCCGCCGAACCAAGCACGCCCTCTATCTGGGTATCGACCAGGCACGCGCCGGTAACCGGACGGGTGACATCAGTTTCGCGGTCCAGAGCTACACGGAACGCAAGCACAAATATGGGGTGGTACGCGAATTGGTGGGCCACGGCCTGGGCCGCAGCTTGCACGAAGCACCGGACGTACCCAATTTCGGCAAACGGGGTAGGGGGCCGGTCCTGCGCGAAGGCTTAGTGATCGCCATCGAGCCGATGATCAACCTCGGTACCAAGAACGTACTCAGTAAACCCGACGGCTGGACGATCGTTACCAAAGACCGCAAACCCAGTGCCCACTACGAACACAGCGTAGCCATCACCAAAGGCGGCGAACCGGCCGATCTGATGAGTGACCACCGGCCGATTGAAGAAGCGATCCGGAATAATCCGAATCTGAAATTCGTGGATAATCTGGACGATGAGCTGGTTTGGCGGTACCAGCCGGTGTAACGCTCCGCGTTATCGCCGCATAAAGGGACAAACAATCCCTTAAAAATGCAGCGATTTAACCTCCTTTTACTTTTCTCCATCTTGGTACTCAGTGGCCTGTGGGCCAATAACATAGAGGTAACCAACGTCAGCCTGACCGGTCAGAACGCCGGGGCGGGCACTACCCAGATCAAATTTGACCTCAGTTGGGAAAATTCCTGGCGCATCAGCGTGGGGCCATCCAACTACGATGCCGCCTGGGTATTTGCCAAATACCGGGTGAACGGCAACAACTGGCAGCACTGTACCATCAACGCCGGCGGGCAGGTGGCACCGGGCGGTGCCACGGTGGAGCCGACCGACAACGTCGGGGCTTTCATTTACCGCAGCGCGGATGGTTCCGGCGACGTAAGCTATACTGACATTGAATTGCGGTGGGATTACGAAGCCGACGGCGTGGATGTTTCCGCAATAGTCGATATCCAGGTATTTGCCATCGAGATGGTCTACGTACCCGAGAGTTCCTTTTTCGTAGGCACGAATGCCTTCGATCAATCGAATATGAATGGTAACTTTTACACGCTTTCAGCCTCCTTTCCTTTCGTGTTTCGGGTACCCTACGAGGTGACCAGTGAGGCTGCCATTACCGTAAGCGATACCGAAGGCGATCTGTTTTACGACAACACTGAGGGTTCTGCGCCCGAGGATGTGGGAGATCAACTGGGTCCGATCCCGGCCGCTTTCCCCAAGGGGTTCGACGCTTTCTACGTAATGAAATATGAAGTGACCCAGGACCAGTGGGTCAGCTTTTTCAATACACTGACTCAGGCTCAAAAAGCCAACCTGGACGTAACGGGAACAATGGGGAAAAACACGGATGATGAATTCGCCCGTAATGCAATCAGTTGGCCGGACGCCGGAAATGCCACTACTACTTTACCCAACGTGGCCCTGAACTACGTTGCGGCGGAAATGATCCTGCCATACCTGGACTGGTCCGGTTTGCGGCCTATCACCGAGCTGGAATACGAAAAGGCCTGCCGTGGGCCATTACCTGCGGTGAACGGAGAGTTCGCCTGGGGAAATGGCAACATTCACAATGTCCCTTACGAGTATACCAACATTGGTACACCGGAGGAAGGCATCAGTAATCCTGGTACGGGAGTGGGTAATGCAGTATATACTATTACTGGCGGTGCACCATCGGGGCCCAAACGAGTAGGGATACTTGCTGCCAGCGCGGTGAACAACAGCCGGGAGGAGAGCGGTGGCTCCTACTACGGGGTCATGGAACTGACGGGCAACCTTTACGAGCGCTGTATCACGGTCGGCAACCCAAGCGGTCGGGCTTTTTCAGGCGAGCACGGAGACGGATTAATTACCGCTGCTGGTGACGCGAATGTAGTGAATTGGCCGGCGGGTGCGTTGGGAATCGGCTATCGCGGCGGCAGTTACGCTAATAACGTGCCGTTTATTTACGTGAGTGACCGTAACGATGCGAGCAACGAAATTACTAACGGCAATACGCGACTTGGCTTCCGGGGCGGGCGTACCGCTCAATAGGTGGCCCATGAAAAAGCTAATCACATTTGTAAGCCTGCTGTTCGTCACGTGTTTTGGCTTAACCGGTAACCTCTACGGCCAGTATTTCGGCGGTAGCGGGGATGGGGCGGAAAACGTACTGATTATTCAGCTTGATTTGTCCGGGGTGCCTGGCGGCGTTCAGGCCCTGTATATCGGTGGACGAGGAGACGGTTTTGACCAGGAACTGTTTGGCGGAGCAGTAACCGGGCAGCTCGTAGACATTTACGGCGGTGGCAGCGGAGATGGCCACGACCATTTGAGCGGAAGTTTCAGCTTGAATGGACAAACATTAACAGCGCTTTACACCGGTGGTGGCGGAGATGGTTTCGACCACCTTACCTACGTCGCCACGCTAGACGGAACCGAGATTACGGGGCTGTATTCCGGTGGTGGCGGAGATGGTTTCGACCAAAATTTCGCCAGCCTTACACTGGATGGTGAAACCATTAACGGTCTGTTTACCGGTGGCAGTGGAGATGGTTTTTCTACTAACAAAGTAGCAGTGCTGGTAGGAGGGGAGGACATATCGATGCTTTACGGAGGCGGAGCAGGAGATGGCTTCGACCTGAACGGTGGCGGTTTTGGTTTAGACGGGCAGTCGCTGGCCGTACTGTACGGTGGCGGAGCGGGTGATGGCTTTGACGTCACTCAATTGAGTGGGGTAGTCCCCTTGCCCCTGACGCTGATCTCCTTCGAAGCCATTCCGGAAGCGACCTTCGTTTTGCTTCGTTGGGTCACCGAAGATGAGTTGGATACGGATTTTTTCACGATTGAGAAAACGCGAGAAGGGCTTGATTTTGATTTTGTCTCCGAGGTGGAAGCCGCCGGTTTCAGTGAACCCGGGGAGCAATTGCACTACAGTACCCGCGACGAGGACCCCTGGAACGGCAGTAGCTTTTACCGGTTAAAGACTACTGACTTTGACGGAGCGATTGCGCTATCTCATTTGATTGAGGTGAATTACAATTCTCCGGATGATGCCGAGCATAGTTTCGAATTGTTCCCGAATCCGAATACCGGTAAGCACTTTTCCCTATTGCTGCACGGCTATTCTCCTGATCATCGGGTGACTTATACCATTATTGGAGTTACTGGGCAAACCATTACGATGGGGAGCTTTTATCCGGTAGCGGAGACCGCCCGGCGGTTTGAACTGCCCAGGAAACTGTCGCCAGGCAGTTATCTGATTCGGTTGGAGAGTGAAGACGGAAAAGGGGAGACGAAGATTCTCTTAGTGGGGAAATAACATATTCCGGGGATTGCATCTCGGGGCAGGTGGGTTGCTTGCTCCGCAATCCCTGGTTTGCAAAGTTATTTGTTGGAGACAAATAACTTTGTTGTCATTTGTGTAAGTCTCAAATTATTGTTACCTTTGCCCTCCGAAATTTCAACTATGTCTAAGAAAAACCTGATCAAGCAGGATGGAGTGATCGAGGAAGCGCTGTCTAACGCGATGTTTCGCGTACGGCTCGAAAACGACCACGAGATCAAAGCTACCATATCGGGTAAGATGCGGATGCACTTCATCAAAATCTTACCCGGAGATAAGGTGGCCGTGGAAATGAGTCCTTATGACTTGAGCCGCGGGCGCATTACTTACCGGTACAAATAGCCTCGGCTATTTAGGTACATTCTGCCTCTGAAAAACTAATAAATTATTTACCATGAAAGTCCGTCCTTCAGTCAAGAAGCGTAGTGTCGATTGCAAAATCGTACGTCGTAAAGGCAAGGTTTACGTCATTAACAAAAAGAACCCGAAGTTCAAGCAACGTCAGGGCTAATCAAACCAGTATAACGAAATGGCAAGAATTGCAGGTGTAGATCTGCCCCGCAACAAGCGCGGCATCATCAGTTTGACCTACGTATTCGGTATCGGGGACACCCGTGCCGCCGAGATTCTCGACGCTGCCGGCGTGGACCACAATACCAAAGTGGAAGACTGGGACGACGAGAATATCAAGACGATTTCTAACATCATCACCAACCAGTACAAGGTTGAGGGTGATTTGCGTACGGAAGTACAGACCAACATCAAGCGTTTGATGGACATTGGCTGTTACCGTGGTCTGCGTCACCGCCGTGGTCTTCCACTGCGTGGCCAGCGTACGCAAACCAATGCCCGTACCCGTAAGGGTAAGCGTAAAACCGTCGCTAACAAGAAAAAAGCTACTAAGTAATGGCTAAGAGAAGTAACCCCCGTCAGGTCAAGAAACGTAAGGTCCGGGTAGAGCCGGAAGGTTTGGCATTCATCCAGGCCTCTTTCAACAACATTATCATTTCCATTACGAACAAGAAGGGTGAGGTGATCTCCTGGGGCAGTGCCGGTAAAGCAAAATTCCGCGGCTCCAAGAAATCTACGCCTTATGCTGCTCAGATCGCTTCAAGTGACGCCGCCCGCGTTGCTTATGATGCTGGCCTCCGTTCGGTAGAAGTGTACGTTAAAGGTCCAGGTAGCGGTCGTGAGGCAGCTATCCGCGCACTGGATGCCACTGGCATTCGCGTGAGCAAGATCAAAGACGTTACGCCGATCCCTCACAACGGATGTCGCCCACCGAAGCGCCGCCGCGTATAATTTCACCCCTTCCTCTGAACCGCAGATAAAGACAATAGTCAATGGCTAGATATATCGGCCCCAAACAGAAAAAAGCCCGTGCATTCGGCGAGCCTATTTTCGGCTACAGCAAGGCTTTCGAGCGCAAGAAGTACCGCCCAGGTCAGCACGGCACCAGCCGTCGCCGCCGCCAACCATCAGACTACGCCAAGCAGTTGATGGAAAAGCAGAAAGCTAAGTACACCTACGGCGTACTGGAGCGTCAGTTCCGTAACATGTTCGAGCAGGCAAGTGCCACTCAGGGCGTAACCGGTACCGTATTGCTCCAGCTGCTGGAAACCCGCCTGGACAACCTGGTATTCCGTATGGGCCTGGCCCCTACGCGCCGTGCCGCCCGCCAGCTTGTTTCTCACAAGCACATCGTGATCAACGGTCGTGTGAATAACATTCCTTCCGCCCACGTGCGCCCCGGCGACGTAGTAGGTGTTCGTGGCAAGAGCCAGGGACTGGAAGTTGTCCGGAACTCCGTTGGCACCAAAGGTGACGTTCGCAACTTCGGTTGGATTGAATTCAACCAAGATAAAATGGAAGGTACGTTATTGGCTATGCCAGAGCGTGATTCCATCCCCGAGAAGATCAACGAGCAGTTGATCGTAGAACTCTACTCTAAGTAATCCATTGGATTACCGTTTACCGGACAAGTCTCTGACTTGTCCGGTAAACAACTTTCACCCAGGAAGCTCCTTAGGAACTTCGTGGGCCAACTTATTTAACGGGGGCGTTGTTTACATCTCCCACTCAAAGCCTTGAATCAAGTATGAGCAGTATCCTGAATTTTCAGAAGCCCGACAAGATCTCCATGCAGAAAGCGAACGAGTTCGAGGGGCTGTTCGAATTCAAACCATTGGAGCCCGGTTTCGGTCAGACCATTGGTAACTCTCTTCGTCGCGTACTGTTGTCGTCCCTCCAGGGCTACGCAATTTCCGCTGTACGGATCGCTGGAGTCGATCACGAATTCGCCACTATCACCGGTGTTGTTGAAGACGTTGTTGACATTATCCTGAACCTTAAGCAGGTTCGCCTTAAGCAGGTGATCCAGAACGACGAGGTTGAAGAAGAAAAAGTATATCTGACCCTTAGTGGCCAGGAGTCTTTCACTGCCGGTGATATCGGCAAACACACCAACGTCTTCGAGGTCATGAACCCGGATCTTCAGATCTGTACCATGGAGCCTTTCGTCAATCTGGAGGTAGAACTGACCATTACTAAAGGTTACGGTTATGTTCCTGCTGATGAGAATATGCCTAAGGGGGCTCCCATTGGCGTGATCCCGGTAGATGCTATCTACACTCCGATCAAGAACGTTGCTTACCGCATCGAGAACACTCGTGTTGGTCAGCGTACCGACTACGAAGCGCTTAACATTGAGATCAAGACGGACGGCACCATTCACCCGGAAGACGCCATTCGTGAAGCCAGTCGCATCCTGATTCAGCACCTAATGCTGATCACTGATGAGCCGATCGACCTCGACGTTGCCGGTAACCGTGAGGAAACCATCGTCGACGAGCATATCCTGCACATGCGCAAGCTGCTTAAGACCAGCCTCGAAGATCTTGATCTGTCCGTTCGGGCTTATAACTGTCTTAAGGCAGCTAAGATCAACAGCCTCGGCGAACTTGTTCGTTACGACACCCATGAACTGCTCAAGTTCCGCAACTTCGGTAAGAAATCCCTGGTAGAGATCGAGGAGCTGCTGACGGAAAAAGGCCTGACCTTCGGGATGGACCTGAGTAAGTATAAGATGGACGAAGAGTAAGTACATAGTCTAATAGTCAGGAGTCGGGAGTTAACTTTCTACTCCCGATTCCCGACTATTTAAGACTGTTATCGACTTAACAAACAGGCATATCAATTAAACAATGCCTCCAATTACCTCCCTTCCTCGCCGGGGCCTGTCCGGAAACAGCGTTGGGAAAAGTGTTGGCGGAGCAATTTTACTAAGACATGCGTCACGGTAAGAAATTTAACCACCTTAGCCGGAAAGCCGGCCACCGTAAGGCCTTGATGAGAAACATGGCCATTGCCCTGATCACTCACAAGCGGATCAATACTACTCTGGCTAAAGCCAAAGCTCTGCGCGGATTTGCCGAGCCTCTGGTAACCAAAGCTCGCAAGAACGACCAGCACAACCGCCGCGTTGCTTTTAGCGCTTTGCAGAACAAGGAAGCCATCAAGGAGTTGTTTGACGTAGTTGGCCCTAAAGTGGGTGACCGCCCCGGTGGTTACCTGCGGATTATCAAAACGGGGTTCCGTCAGGGAGACGCCGCTGAGATGGCCATGATTGAATTCGTTGACTTCAACGAAACTTACTCTCCGAAGAAAGCCGGTGCTACCGGTGGTGGCCGTCGTCGCCGTCGTGGAGGTAAGAAGAAATCAGGTGGTGAGAATGCAGCTGCTGCCGCACCAACTGCACCAGCCGCTAACGAGGAAGAATAATTTTCTCCATAATACTAGCTTAGACGGGCCGTCGGATTTTCCGACGGCCCGTTTTTTGTTTGTCCTAACTTTCGTACTTGCTCAATTGAGTACTTAGCCACTCTTTTTCGGTGCAGGGCTCAGTTTGGGCAATTAGCTTTAATAGTTGCTGTTTAGCCGCGCGGTCACCGGGAGGGACCCTGGTTATTTTATCAGTTAACGTAAAGATGTTGCGGTAGTTGTTTTGGTGGTACCCCAGGTTCTTCTTTCTTCTAAGTAGTGATTTCGTTGATCTGATGTGACTGATGAGTAAGTTATAGTCGTCTCTTTCAAAGTAGATCTTAAGCTGAAGCACTCTTGCGGTCATGTGATGAATGAAGTCCTGATAATCCGCCGTTTGAAGGTGTTGTAAGGCTTGGCTGTAATTTCCCTTCTGGTAAGCCAGTCTGCCGCGATTCAGCGAAGCGACCTCTCCTCTTTTTTCTATGGGAAGCCGCTGGGCATTTTCTTCAATGAAAGACTCCGCGTATTCTATTTCCCCGAGCCTGAGGGATAAGCCGATGATATTGTTAAAGGTAAAGAGATCAATCTCTCCGTGCTCATAGAATAGTTTTTGCTTAACGCCGATCTGGTACAACTCCAGTGTCTCACGTACGAAGTGTTGGCGCCCGGCATTCGTCTGCCTTACGCCATAGTTAACTGCGTGTACCAGGAGATCTCGCAAGTCCAGTAAATTGAATTGATCCGCGTTCTCCTGAATGCCTGTTTTCAATTCCTGGAAGGTTGCGTCAGCCTGATCCCTTGCTTGTAAATAGAGTAGCGTGGACAAATAGAACAGATGCACTCCAACTTGCTCTCTTTCGATATTAGCAGAATAGTAGGCCAGTAATTCAGTTAGCAATGGTGGGGTGAAATCATTGCTCGAAACTCGCTGGTGGGCAAGCGTTTTACCAAATTGTCGGAATTTGCTCGCTAATACCAGTCGCATCAGTGCTGATTCTTTTTCTCGCAAATTCTGCTTGTTGGTCCTGTTGTTGGCCGTTTCCAGCTGGTAACTGATTTGTTCCAGCTGATCATCATAACGATAGCGGTCTAATCCGGCCTGATCTGCCTTTGGGGTTGCTCTGCGGTAACCATCCAACCTGATCTTCAAATGACGGCTTAGGCCTTTTTCGCGGTAGGCGTCCAGGACAAGCAAACGCTTTCGCCACGAATTATTGCTAAGTTGAGTATAGGCCAGACAGTCTTCAACCTGATGGACGAGTTCGTAATTTAATTTTGCCCATACGTTTTGGTTGAAGGGGCGCTTTGGACAAGCCGCTTTGAAGGCAGCCGATACCTCTGGTTCGAGGTGTAAATGATGTAGCTGCTCCGAGAAATAGTCAAATAGTCGCTGCAGTGCCGGCTTCTTGTTGTGAACTGGACTATCCAACCATTCGGCGATTGTCGTACATTCCTGAAGCGTACACTGTTCAATCAATTCGGTGAGTAAAAGTCTGGCCATAGCAAAATCGGAACTTAATAATGAGTTTCGGCGAAGAATATAATAATATATATGATGAATATATTGTAAATATCTGCACATGGTTATTACTGCAAACGCTGCTACTTTGTTAGTCAAATTGCAAATATGCTAGAATATAACATAAATATTGTACTTGTTTCCTAGTTTGAGGTGCCGCATCATTGTAATGTCGAATTACGGTTGATCAACTCCATTGCGACGTGTTCTTCGAAATGCAATAAAATAAATTCCCATGCTACGAATTATCTGCTGCTGCTTTCTGTTATTTGCCTTTAGTCATATCGGTGCTCAAGGTTGTGACGACCTGGATTTTTCTCATTTACAGCCTGCCTACGACTTACAGTGCGTAGATGACTTTCCTTTGGTGCTGACCGCTGTGCCGGGTGGAGATATACCACCGGTCATTCTCTGGGCTACGGATGGCAATATCGTGTCTACTCAGAATTTACTGACCATCGCTGAACCGGGAGCATACTCCCTTACAATGGTAAGCATGGATAACTGCACGGAAACTTTTGAATTTGTGGTTACGGATGAAGGAATCGGGCAGCTGCCTGATGAGTTGTTTTTACAAGAGTTTTGCTTTATCCCAGGCGGTGACAGTACTTTTTGTCTTGAATTCTGGAACGAAAGTTGGGCGATTGAGTGGCCGGATGGGCAATCCGGTTCCTGTGTCGACGGCCTGTTGATGGGTGAAACCTACGCCGTGACGATCACAACGGAAAACGGTTGCACCGGGGTGACTACAGTAGAAGTGCCCTTTATCATGCCGGCATTTTCCGACGTTGAAATACTTTCGAATGGGGATTGCGGTGGAACCGAAGTGGTTGTAAACGTTTACGGAAACCAATACACTTTTCCACCCATTCAGCTACGGTTCGAAAATCTGACTACCCAAGAGATCTTTTTCTCTTACATAGAAAGTTTTGGACCAGATACCTTTCAGTTGACGCCGGGGGATTATATCCTCGATGTATTTGATGAGTTCAACTGCTTTATTGAGCCGAGCTTTTTTAGTATTGATGGACTGAACGGAACTTTTGATTTTGAGTTGCCAGGTTGTAACGATGAAAGTTTTGAACTGGCCGTAGTCCCGAGTGGGGGAACTCCTCCGTACACCTACTCCTGGATTGATCTAGCGGTTACAGATTCAATTATCCAGGTTGACGAAGCCGGGTTCTATTCAGTCGAGATTACAGATTTTGCAGACTGTATTGATACTTTCTATTTTGGTATTGATGATTGGGGATCCCAAATCCAGAATAGCTTTGAAATTATCAATCCAACTTGCGGCCTTGCCGATGGTGAGTTGGCAGCCAATCCTTTTGGCGGGCAGTCTCCCTATTTATACGAATGGAGCCATGGAGGTGTCACTCAACTACAAACTGATCTAGCGCCGGGTTTATATTCGGTCACGATATCCGATGATAACGGTTGCTCCGGTGTTTTTGAAATCGAGCTGATTCCCACGCTGAACGATGTGGATTTTGATATTCAATACAGCGGAGGAAATTGCGGAAATACTTCAGCCCAACTGGTGCCCAATCCATTTAACCCCGACTTCATCTACATCTGGAACGGCCCCGGTATCACAGACCTTATTGCCGATAGTATTACGGTTAGTGATCCGATATTTAATTCATATCTGCTGACCGTGGAAGACCCGGTTTCCGGATGCACGGGAAGCCGAATTAACCAAGTGATATTGCAGGATGACATCCTGACGGGAGAATTCACGGTAGATACGGTAGAATGTGAGGATTACACTGTTTTAGAGATTGACTTTTCGCTGCCGGTTAATGAAGACAACATTGATCACCAATGGATTTTACCGGATGGTGGCATGGCTTTCTCGACTAATGCTCGCTATTTTGCCACTTTGCCCGGACAGTACATTTACCTGGGCACCCAATTCGGGACCGGTTGTTTGATTACCGATACTATCTTTCTCGCGGAGGTGGGGGCCGCCTGCAATGAAGTAAACGGTACGCTCTGGGCTGATGAGGGGAACTGTGCTTTGGATGGAACGGAAATCCCCGTTCCTCAGTGGCTGGTTTCCATTAGCACGGCGGGCGGAAGTTTTGTGAACGCCCAGCTTACCGATCAGAATGGTCAGTTCAGCATCGATTTGCCGGCCGGTGATTATCTGGCCGAAGCGCTACCTTATAATAATGAGCTGTACTATAGTTGTCCCACACCGCAAGCCTTTACCGTCGCGGCAAATGGAACGGGCTACGTAGACGTATTCATGCCGTATTTAGAAGAATGCCCGACGATGTACGTCAATGTTGTGGCTCCGGTAATTCGCCGGTGCTTTGAGAATGAGGCTTACGTCTTTTACTGTAATGACGGTCCCGTAACGGCAGAAAATGCTCAAATCACCGTAGAGTTGGATCCTTTCTTGATCTACGTGGGAAGTAGCATTGCCCCTAGCAATGTCACTGCACATACCTTGACCTTCGACGTAGGGGATCTACAAGCTTTCGAATGTGGCAACATCAGCCTTACTTTACTGGCTAGCTGTGAGGCAGAATTAGGACAGACCCACTGTATCGAAGCTGCGGCCACCCCGAACGACCCCTGTCCGACGGCGACGAATTGGAATGGCGCTAACCTGACGCTCTCCGCGGAGTGCAACGGTTCTGAAATTGAATTCTTCATCACCAACGATGGTGAAGGCCCCATGACCACGCCGCTGGAGTACATTGTAATTCAGGACGGAGTAATGCTGATGGGTGAGCCAGCATCCGGCCCTGTCCTGGAAGCGGGGGGTATTTTTGCGCTGCCGGCCCTGGCGGCAAACGGAAGCACTTATCATCTGCAAACGAACCAGGCGTCCGGCAATCCCGACTTCGGTACCCCTACCTTATTCGTAGAAGGTTGTGGCGTGAATAGCGATGGTGAGTTTACGACCGGTATCGTAACCCAATTGCCCTTCGGAGATACGGACGTAGATTGGTACGATCTTTTCTGCCGGGACAACACCGGTTCTTTCGACCCCAACGAGAAAACGGGTTTACCCCTCGGAATCGACTCGCCTAACTACATCGAGGCAGGAACCACAATCTCATACGACATTCAGTTCCAGAATACCGGAACGGATACGGCCTTTACCGTAGTCATCCGCGATACCATCGCCCCGGAATTCGATCTTACGAGTCTGAGAATGGGGGTAAGCAGCCACCCATACGTTTTCGACATCGACGAGGCACGAACCCTAACCATCAGTTTTCCGAACATCCAGTTGCCCGATAGTACCACCGATCTGCGGGGTTCCCAAGGAGTGGTGTCCTACACGATCACCCACCTTCCTGAAGTACCGCTGGGCACCGAACTGCGTAACCAGGCAGCTATCTACTTTGATTTCAATGAGCCCATTTTCACTTCCAATACCTTGCACACCCTGGGGGAAGATTTCTTGTCCCGCCTGGTACCAGAAGGACAGCAAGCTAAGTCTGAGCTCACTGTATTTCCCAACCCCGTACGCAGAAATAGTGAAATTTACTTCAGCGTGGCGGATGAAAGGTCGTATCTGCTGGAAATTTATGATGGTACGGGAAGACTATTAAATACCTATGAATGTACGAACTCGCTCTCCTCTGTCAATCTGGGCCGGCAGCCAGCGGGCTGGTACGTTGCCCGAGCCATCAGGCCGGACGGGACGTTCCTGGCTATCCAACGCTTCCTGATTAAATAAAAGCTGAAAATGTTTAGTACAAACCCTTCGACATAAATTGTCGAAGGGCTTTTTTTTGCCAGATGCGCTCAAATCAAACAACTCTAGGAGCGAAATTGCCCGAAAATTGACCGTTCAGAACAAAAAACCGTCGTTCAGAACATTTTTTTGGTGAAAGCAGAGCCAACGGATAGATTTGTCAGCATCAGTGCTTCTCCACTTGGGAACACGGAGCCTGGTAAAATTTAATTTATGGAGGATACCGCGGGTGCGTCAGCTTTACTGACGCACCCGCTTTTATATATTTACACTGCTACTTTGATAGCCCGTATGGTTATTTTTGGACTAACAAAGTAGCAGTGCTTAGTGGTTGTCATTTTAAGCTGTATCTGGACTCTTACAAATATTTTCGGCCAAAATTCGGACCTCCTTATCAAACGTTCTAGAGAGGACTACTCGAACGTTTTTACCATGCCGCTAATGCCGTGCGGACTGACTACGCAACGGGTGGTCGGTTTTAAAGGTTATTCAAATCAGACACAAAAATTTCTGTCCTTTACCATAAAGCCATCTCGGATGTTTTAATTTCACCAGTGAATTGGACAAAATCAGATGATTCTGCCCAACTATTGATTTAACAACAAACTAGCTTTAAAATGCGCTCACTCTTTACGCTATCGCTGATGGCACTACTTACCTGTGTCAGTACTCTGTCGGCCCAGGACACCGATTTCTACATCACCCGCCACGGCGGGGAACTCCTCAGCCGGAGCTACCTGACCGGCGGGGCGGTACCCGTAGACGGAAACAGTTTCGCACTTTTTTATCACGCCACCCGCGAAGAAAATGATCGGGAAGCTTTGCAAGTGGACCTTATTCTACCCACCGGTCAGCCGGTTGGTCTGGTCAGCGTAGCCGAAGACTTCGATTTGCGCGCCGGTGGAATAGTACGCCCCCCCAGTAATAAACTCTGGTTCACTGCCCAGGCGAATCGATTCGGGGAGGATAATTTCTCCGACATTTTCCTCTATGAATATGGGAGCAACGGACTGGAAAATACTTACGAATTTGATAATTACCGCTACGAGATTATTAACAGCGAAATCGTAGCGTCCGGTCCCAATAGCATCAGCTTTTTAATTGATGCGGGTGACAGCCATTTGGGGGCAGATCGAATTCCCCGACTCATGACCGTCAATACCAATACCGGAGAATTGATGTCGATGATCGACCTGCCGACCATCATCAATGCCCGGGAATTCGTATCTCTTACCAAAGGACAGGATGGTTTGGTACTGGTGGCCGCGGCATCCCGGTTTAACAATCAGTTGATTATTGCCGACGTAGAGGTCGGATCGATCGTGGTAAGTGATGTTGAAATTCCTACGACCGATTGTAATTTGGGATCATTGTACACAATCAATTACTTGTACGACGAAGAGAACGAGCGGTTTATCCAGGTAAATGAATGTTTGGACGTTTTTGCCATCAGCAATGATGGAGACGTCAGTGTGAGTTTGAATATCAGCCCGAGTCCGACGGGAACATTTGGTGAGCCTACTTATCTTAGGGAAGGGCCACAGACCGATCAATTTTACGTGCACGTGGGCTCTTCTCGTTTTTTGCTCGTTCCAATCGGCAATGATTACGACATCGCGGACATGGTGGAAATGCCTTTCAATGCCGATGAAATCGGTAGCCCTTTTTCCGAAGGTAGAATGATCGTAAATGAAATCGGCACCAGCCTGAATGGTAGTTCGATTTACGAGGAAGGCACAAATGAGACTACGGTCATCGAAGCTTACCAACAATTTAGTAACCGCAGTATTGCTACGATCAGTCGTTCGATCGGTTTGGGGAACAATGAGATTTTGGTGGCCGAAGAAATTAGCTTCGGTGAAGAAGCAAACATCTTATTCTACAGTACGGAAGGTGAATTGCTGGATTCCATCAACTTTGATTCGGATGAGGACAACAGCCCCCGCGGTTTCGGTACTTTCCCAAATGGGAATTACGTAACTGCCATCCTGAACAGAAGCGGCACCCCGGATATGATTAGCGTGGTAAGTTTCAGCCGCGAAGAAGGCCTCATTGATACCTTGTTGACTCTTGAGGAAAGTCTCATTTTACGAACACTAGGACTACAGGCCACTCAAGGAGCGGACGGCAATTTTTACATCAGCTACATCTATTTTGATGAACAATTTAATCCTTTCCGCCGCGTAATTGGCGTCGGCCCGGACGGTACGATAAATTTTGACGTTAATTTCCCGGCCCCACAATTCGAGTTCTCTCCCGAGCAGCCGGCCGTTGACGAGAACGGCAGTGTTTACCTACTCAATGAGACAGATAATTTCGGATTCATCCAACTTCAACGCTATGATCAGAATAATGAATTGACCTACGAGGTTGAAATCGAGCATGGATACCCGGTCTTCATTGTCTCCAGCGCTCACCTGAACGAAGAAGGCACCAAACTGCTCGTAAGTGCTACGGGAGAATCCAACGATGGTGTACGCGAAAGCTTTTTTTACGAGATCGATACACAGGATGGCAGCTTGCTACGAACACAAGCTCTATCGGAAAACCCTGTTTTCGGATTCACTTCCCTGGCTATTTATCAACCGGGCACCAGTAACATTCTGATCATCTTCGGTAAATTTGAAGGAGAAGAAGCGCTGGTGAGTGAAAGACTGTCTCTGACCTTTTCCGTATACGATGAAAACGGTCTTGCCTACGAAGAGGCACTGGTCTCTGGCTACAGCAACTACTTCCTCTACGACGTGGCCGTAAGCACTGACTTTTTTGAAGTATTTGCCTCCGGCTACATCGTTGACCAGGAGAAGAAAAGTTTCGAAACCGTACTGCTCGGCCTTGACTACGATAATGTAGTATCCATAGAGGACGTTACGGACTTGGCGGCGAACGTAAATCTTGCCACTTTCCCCAACCCGACCAATACGATCACCACCATCAGTTGGGACCAAACCGAAACAGGTCCCTATGAACTAGAACTGATCTCCCCTCAAGGCCGCCGGATATCTCGCTGGCTGGGAGAACTTACCCCCGGCCGTACCAGTCTGAATCTGAACCTGAGCCAACGCTCGGCCGGCACTTATCTGCTGCGTTTGACAACGGATGGTGGGGTGAGCGTCCAAAAAATCGTCAAGCAATAATTTACGCTTTAGTTTGTGCGCTAATTCTTATATTCGGATATTTACCAGCCTTGCTACTTTGTTAGTCATGAATATAATTGTGGCTTCAAGGTAGCAAGATTTTTATCTCACCTAAAAGCTCTGTTACGTGAAAAATATTACACTAGAGTTGTTCGGACATAACTCATTGATAATCAGTGGACCTTTTCTGAGCCGAATTGCATTTCAAAAATCACAAAAATTCAAGTTGCTGATAATGAGAACGTTATAATTTTATAAAACTTCAATGCCACTCATTGTAGATTCGCATAACTTACTGATAATCAATCCGAACAACTCTACTATTATCTCTATTCACTCTTTTTGTAGTCAGTCTTCAGGGGCAGGATGCATTCTTTGTGAAAACTTTTACGACCGATAACACCCAGCTATCATTCGGACAGGTTTCAGCGGTAGCCGCTAACAATGATGATCATTTTCTTGTCTTGCAAAATTGGTTAAGTCAGGAAACGGAAGAACTGGATTTCAAACTATTCGTTGTGGATACATTGGGCAATACGATTGACGAAAAAATAATTAGTCTGCCTCAAGATCAGGATGGTCATAAAGTACTTATTTCACCTGAAGGCGTAAGGTGGATAGTTGGACAGACGGATAATCCGGGACCGGATAACGCAACAGATATTATTACGGTGAAATTAGATAGTGGTTTAAACGTAATCGACGTATTTGCCTTTGACATAAATGTAGTAGATGGCGTGCAAGACGTAGTGTTGTCTGGTGAGGATTTGAGTATTCTGTATTATAAAGATAATGACGACGCTAATAATTTTGGCCTAGCCAGAGTAAATGGCCTTACCGGAGAACTGACCTATTCAGTTGAAATAGAAGATCTACTCTTGGAATGCCCAGTTTGGTGGCGAACAATAACGGGACCGTAATTTTGTATGAATTGGGTTCCAATAATAAAGCTATCGCTTTTAATGCGTCCGGCAACAGAGTATGGACCGAGACTCTCGAGGATTCGGGCTGTAGTAGTGATCGCTTGATTACCGGAGCCGGCTATTACGACGAAGATAAAGGGCGGTTCATTCTTTTTGAACGTTGCGGAAGTATCGTTGAATTGAGTCCTACAGGCAGTTCTGTCGCTTACGACCTGAACATTAGTAGCCCAGCACTCGGGAGTTTCGGCGCAAGTAAACATGCAGGCGATATTATTACACTGCTGACTAATAATAACGGTAATCACTATCAATCAGAAGAGAGCGGCTATAGTTTAATTGAAGAAATTGATGAATTTACTGGAAACAGTATTGCTGGTGCCGTGGGCGATAATTTTTTAGCCTACCATTCAATCAGTACCGGAAATGCAAGCGCTAGAATAGTGAAAGTTACTCCTGGAATAGAACCCTCTGGCGAGTCATTCGATGTCCATAATCTAAACAGAAATGTAGTCGATTTTCAGATCCGTGACATAGCTCCCATTGGTAATAGATTGGCAATGATCGGTTATGCTTCTGCTCTTCCAGGAGGTCCTCAGTGGATGGTTCTAATTACGGATGAAGCAGGTGCGGTTGAAGACACCATTTTCCTGGAAGGGCAACTTGAAGGAGTTGCTTCAACGCCTCAGGAAGATCAATCCATGATCCTTCAATTAAGAGACATTAGTAACGGCTTGGGTTCATTATACCTATTGACTTTTGATCGCGAGCAGGGCGTGGTAGCCGAGAGTCAGTTGATTAATGATAGAGTAAATCGTGTCCGGCGATTCGATCTGTTTTCTTATTCGAATGGAGACGCACTAATGTTATATTATAGAAATGAAGAGCCTGAAGGTTTCACATATCACGTCAGCCGGGTAAAGCCCGACGGAGAAGTTGTATTCGATCAAGCGTACTTAACCGGAGTGGCCATTGATGACATAAGTGATTTAGCGATTGATGAAAATGAGAACTGCTACTTCATACTGGAAAACTTCCAATCCGGAGCTCCTGAAATGATCAGTTTAAACGGAGACGGCGAACTGCGGTTTCGGGTTGAATACACGGATGATGATTTTTTTGGATATCAAGAAGGAAAACAGCCCATCTTTAACAGCAGTCAGGATAAATTACTGTTTACTCATACTCCTTTTTCACTAGAACCTGTCTTAACGGAAATCATCGAAGTTAGTACTCAAAATGGTGCCGTCGTCGAACGTGTCACGGTATCCGATGGTGATAGGGACGGAAAATTTTCAATGGGCCAATACTCGAATAATTCAGATAATATAGAGCTTATAATTCTGGGCTTTGAGAATCAACTTGCTAGTAGCCAAGGAAATCGAAATCTTTCGTTTAACACTATAAACGAACAAGGAGAAGTAATTCATTCAAGTGTTTTAGAAACTGGTCATACAAATAGCAGTAGGCTATTATGTCAATATCGAACTAATGCCGGGTTTTGGTACGCCACTGGAATTCATAGAACTGATATGTCAGATCGGACGGACGGAATGATTATTGGAGTCGACCCTGAAGAAATTGTCTCCGTAGAAGAAGTAAACAACCTGGCCGAAACCGCCAACCTCAGCGTCTTTCCCAACCCGGCGACTGAGCAAACCACCGTCACCTGGGATAATCAAAACACCAGCCCTTATGATTTGGAACTGGTTACTGCCCAGGGCCGCCGCATCAAGCGCTGGCAAGGAGAGCTGGCCGTAGGTCGTGCCAGTCTCGACGTTGATCTGAGCCGACTGCCGGTGGGTACTTACCTATTGCGTTTGACGACGGATGGTGGAGTAAATACGCAGCGGGTGGTGAAGCAGTAGCGTTGTTTCAAGCATTGCTACTTTGTTAGCCATAATTATTTATTTGGACTAGCAAAGCAGCAATGCCCACCATCTAACCGTACGCATACCGTAAACACCCCAATCCCCCGCATAAACACTAGTATTCAGGTGCTGGCGCAGCTACTTTTGGTCCCGAACCAAACGATGCGCCATGCGACTCACTTTCATTTTCTCTATTCTTTTTCTGCTCCTGCCAGCCTCCACTTCGCTCAGTGGACAGGGCCAGGCCAAAACCATTTCATTCAAAAGCGGACAGGTGCTGGACGTGATCTTCCTCAACAACCAAGCGGGCGGAGAAGAAGATCGTAAAGCCTATTTCAAGGAAGTCGTATCCACTGCCCTGGCAGCCGGGCATGAGCAGATGGCCGTATTCGGCGTGTCTGAAACGCCCACCGCCGGCAACTACCACCCGGAGGTGGCGGTACTAGGTACCTGGCCCAGTCTGGCGGACCGCAAACACGCCATGAAAGCCCTGGTGGAACAGTTCCCGGATTTCCATGAACGCCGCCGCAAATCCTGGTCAACTTTCAATATGACCTATTACCTTACCGGATCAAAGCGGATTTCTCTTACACGACCGATCCTGAAAAATACTACGTCGTCAGTCTGTACTGGCGCGACGATGTCAAGGCCTCCGGTAAGTACTTGCGCGATCTGAACAAAGCCACTAAAAAGGCTGGCGGGGTAAGCGTGCTAGAACTGATCAACGGAGCATCTCCCTTCGGCTACTACTTCAATCCGGATTACTTCGTCCTCACCGAGTGGCCCTCACGGGAAGTCTTCGAAAATTTTGAATCGATCTACGCTACAACGCCCGAAGGTATTCGCCACGTGAACCAGTTTGCCATTCAGTAAGATTTTAGCTGACTTTTATTATCGGCTGGCCGGAGTGCCATTCGTGGTGCTACCGGCCGCTTTTCTATCTTCACTTTCTCACTATGCAGCCACTCCTCAATCAACTGGTCTTTTTCGCATTCTTTCAGAGTATCTTTTTACTCCTGATCTTTGGCCTTTCGAGCAAGTACCGCCGCCGGATCAACGGCTATTTTATCGTTTTTGTCGCAGTATTGCTCATCGGACTTTCCGGGCGAATTTTACTGATCGGCGGCTGGTTCGGGAGCAGTAGTAAACTGATCACCCTGTCTGAATTCGCCACCCTGCTTTTCGGGGTCACCATCTATTTGTTTACCCGTTCCACTTTACTAAAAAGGCAGTTCGATTACCGTGATCTATTACACTACGTACCTGCCCTGATCTATAACCTGATTATGATTTTCGGCTACCTTTTATTACCGAGGGAGGTATTGCTGGCCAGGATTGAAAGCGGAGCCTTTTTACAATTCGTGACCTTTTTCGTGGGCTTCGGCCTGTTCTTCAATTTCCTCTACTGGGGGCTTAGCATACGCATTTTTCTGCGCGTCCGCCAGGAACTGAACAACGAAGCCAGCTACGCCGTCACCAGTCGGTTTTTCCTGGTTTTCTTGTTGGCCGTCGGTATTTGCTTGCTCATTTGGCTGGGCGTTTATCTGGTGGCGGTGATTGGCAATACATTTATCAGCCGGCCGGTCACCCAAACCATTTGGTTGGGCATCAGCCTATTGATCCTGTTGCTGGCCTACTACGGTTTTCGCGAGCCGGATCTCTACCAGGTGGCTCCGGAGGCCACTACCAATTTCGGTAAATACGCCACCTCTAAATTCTCCACCAAGGACCTGGACCGCCTTAAGGAAGAATTAGACGACATCATGGAGCGCCAAAAACCTTACCTCAACCAAAAACTTTTAAAAGCCGAACTGGCCGAACTGATGGGCATCAGCAATCCCGAACTCGCCCGTCTGCTGAATGAAAAGATCGGCATGAATTTCTTCCAGTACGTCAATTACTACCGTATCCGCGAATTCATCGAACTGGCAGAAAGCGAGCGTGGAAAACAACTCACTTTTTTCGGTTTGGCCCAGGAAGCCGGTTTTAATTCCAAGACTACTTTCAATAAATCGTTCCGTCAGCTCATGGGGAGTTCGCCGAGTGAGTATTTGAAGAAACGGTAAGCTCGGGCTTGAATTTAACCTTGCTACTTTGATAGTCAGAAAGACATAAGATAGCTTGCTCACTAGGTTCGCTACATAGGAATGCAGCGTAAAGTGACTTGTACGGTAAGTGGGAATAGGTGCTAGTTCAGCCCTTGGCGAAACGAATAAAAAATATATTGTTCATAAACGCTGAGCCAAGGTCGAAGCTGGGAACTATTCCTATGAGTGTACACGTCTGATCAGCGTTTCCTTCCTACGCAGTTCAGCGTAGCGAACGAGCTGTCTTGCGTCTTTTTAGACTAACAAAGTAGCAATGTTTTGGCCCTGCAAACCGACGAAGATGATTTCAGTATATTTGAACTGAAAACCACCTTTAATCACTTACCCATGTTGGCCGGTCTGCAACGCGAACTTAAGGAACTGCTCGCCCAGGGGCAGTTGAAAGAGGTGATGCGCCAACTCAAGGAAGATGTCCTGGACCCGGCCAGCCACTTATTCGATAAGCTGGTCGTCATCCAGGGCCGCCTGGCGGATATGGGGCGTGATGCCGCTCTCGGTCTGATCACCACGGAAAATAAATCGGTCACTTTCAACGGAGTGAACGATGCCGTGATTTGGCTTATTGGTCAGTTGACACCTTCGGACCTCCATCCGGATTTACAGCGGAGACAGTCTGCTTACCAGCACGTTCCCGTTTACCACGCCTATGCGGTCAACCGCTTTGAGCAAGCAGAAAAATTTGAACTAGACCGTCTGCTGGTCGAAGACCCCAACCAGAAGGTACATTTCTACTATCTATACGGCGATGTTCGTCAGGAAATCCCCAGTCTGATCCAGCGCCTGGGGCATGAGATGAACGGTCACCAGTTCAACGCCCAGCAGGCTCAGGAAAGCAAAATAGGTAAGGCTCCGCTCATTGCCCGCTGCAAGCCCGAGCCACGGGGCAATAAACAGTTGTTCAGGATCCTGCTGTTGAAAAATTTACTCGAACAGTTCGTGGGGCCGGTAAATAATATGCGCGAGGTGCGGCAGAAGACCCTGCTGGATTTGATGGAAAGCCCTAAACTGAGCGGCTTGACTCCTTCGGATAGCGTTTGTATTCTGGTTACTTTGGACGATTATAACTGGCGGAAAGAAGTGGTGCCTGAAGTTCTTCAGGGGCTTTATACTTCTTTCTGTAAGTGTGACCTGCCCGACAGTGCCCCCAATTTCTATTTTTTCTTCGGGGTAGAATACCGTAAGGAAAATACGGCGATCAAGGCCGAGGTCGCCGAGGCCATTGCCAAGCGCAAATACGGGGAAGCCCTGGATGAACTGATGCCCGTATCTATGCCCGATGTAGCCGAATGGTTTACCCGCCATCCCATACTGTTGGCTCCCGGGCAGGAAGCTCACGATGCAGTTGCCGAGCACTTCTCAGATGCCACGGACCGGGATATGATCGAGATAGAAAGTAAATTACTTCAAATCATCGAGGCCCATAACCGTCAGGTGATGCGATAACCGCCCCTAAACCCGAAGCCACCAAAACCACCAAGACAAATGGCCTACGAAGCTAAAGATTACGTACTCCCCGCCGGCTTACAGTATGCACTGGAAGGAGCCATCGCCCTGAACCGGCCGCTGTTACTGACCGGTGAGCCCGGCACGGGTAAGACGACCCTGGCCGATTGGGCCGCCTGGCATTTGCACCAGGTCTATGCGGCGAAAGGGATTGATTTTGCTCCCAAACCCCTGCGTTTCAGTACCAAGACCAACTCCCAGGCCCGGGACCTTTTCTACGTCTACGACGCCTTGTCTCACTTTCAGGCCGCTAATTTACGCAGGGAAGAGGCCCTGAGCGTGAGTGACTTCATTGAATTACGCGCCTTGGGTAAGGCCATTGTAATGAGTAATCCGACGCCGCAGTTGGCCGGACTCACCAGAGATGAACTGCCCGAAAAGCCCCGGGGTTCCGTCGTACTGATCGATGAGATCGACAAAGCCCCCCGCGATTTCACCAACGACATTCTCGACGAGATCGATCAACAGCGCTTCCGCATCATGGAACACAACCAGACGGTAGAGCGAGGCGCAGCGGAAATCCCCATTGTAACGATCATGACCTCCAATTCGGAAAAAAATCTGCCGGATGCTTTCCTGCGGCGCTGCGCCTTTTTTCACATTGAGTTTCCGAAGCCGGGCAGTCCCGTACTGCGTAAAATATTACAGACTCACCTGGGGGAACCAACCGGTGCCGCCAAGAAAGCTTACGATGAATTGGTCGGCTTTTTTTTCCAGGCTCGTGAAGCCAGCGTCCGTAAAAAACCCGCTACGGCTGAATTGCTGGGCTGGCTGAAACTACTGGAACTCAACGGCTACTTCGAAGAGAAAGATGCTGCCAAGAGACGTGAACAACTGGAATATAACCTCTCCTTCCTGGTGAAAACCCGCGAAGACCTCGAAGCCGTCCGCAAACTGCTCTAGTCGCCTCCGCCATCGCTTCCATTCACGAACATACCCCCTTACCACTGGCGCGCTTTCTGGCGCGTCTGCGGGCCGCCGGCTTCACGCTGGATGCGGCCAGGGAACGGCAGTTGCGACTGGCCCTACACGAACAAGGAGGGCGCTTCATCGGCCGCTTGGCGGAAATGCGTTTTTTGCTGGCTCCTCACGTAGCGAGTAACGCCAAAGAACAGACCGAATTCTACCGTTTGTGGCAAGAATTTGTGGCGGAATACGAAGAGGAGTTTGACCACTTAGAAGAGGTTGATGAACCGCCTCCGCATTCGCCAATAGCCCCTCCGAGCCCTAAACCCTGGTGGAGGTGGTTATTGTGGCTGCCCGTAATTGCGGCCCTGGCCTACTTTTTCTTTGACGGTGCACTGGGGGATAAACCGGACCCCGTCACGATTACTTTTACGGCCCCGGCGGAATACCTGCTGCGCGAGGGAGATACCGTTCGTTTCCAGAATACGACTTCAACTGGCCCCAAAGATTCTACGGGTTTCCGCTGGCGGGTGATGGATTCGGCTACCGACTCCGTTCTGATCACTTCCGATAGTTTTGATCTGGATTGGGTGGTACCCTACGGAAGCTGTCGTCGTATTCGCGTAGACCTCGAAGGAGAACATCTTTTTACTGGTGATAATCCCGCGGTTAAGCAGAGCCATACCGTGGTTACTTGCGGAGCGCCCCCGTCTCTGAGAAATTTGGCTTTTCCGGAGGGCCCGCTGCAGCGTAATGATCGATTTGTCTTCGGGGTCGATCCTGAAGAGGAGGTGATCTATCGCTGGCGCTTCGGTACTGGCGAAACTTATCGTTACGGTCCCCGCCAGGCCTTTTCCTTCACGGAAGAAGGTGATTACAACATTGAACTGAAAGCTATGCGGGCAACGGATTCCGTCTGCTGTTACAAAACATATTTCCGTTCGGTACAGATAGGAACCAACTTGCCGTTATTGACGTCAATTCCCTTATTTGAGGACCAGCCTCGTCAGTTTTTGCGCGTGGCGCCCTGGGTATGGTGGTTGCTACTGCTTCCGCTTCTCTTGGCTATTGCGGCCTGGCGCAGCTGGTGGCGGGATCGACATTCGGTGGCGGAAACCAAAATGCCCGACGAGGCCGCATTACAAGCCGCTTACCCCATCCATGACGCCGGCCCTTACGACATTCCCTACCGCGATCAGTCGACTGCCATCAGCGTACCAGCCGATTTTTACCGGATTGCCGATCAATTGCGCATCCGGGAGGCAGGATTGCGCAAAAGTTTCGATGGCCGGGCTACCGTAGAGGCCACCGTACGCAATGGCGGCTTTCCCCGCTGGCGGGAAAGGGCTATCAAGCGCCCCGCAGAGTACCTGCTTCTCGTTCCTCACGCCAACGAGCGACAACAGCAACACCGCTTACTTACTCGTCTGGGCCAATTTCTCATTGAACAGGAAGCCGCCGTTAAGGTCTATTTTCACTCAGGTCGCTTCGATCGTTTTTGGAACGACGACCAACCCGAGGGCATTGCCCCCGAACAGCTGGCCGGTCGCTATCCGGATTTTCGCCTAATTATCCTGGGTAATGGCCATGGACTTTTAGACCCTTTCGAAAGTCGCGTACCTCGTTTGTTACCACGCTGGCAAGCGGTTTTCAGTCGTTGGCGAAGGCGAGTCATCCTCACCACCGAACCGGTAGCCGATTGGTCGTTTCAGGAAAAATTACTCCACCGCTATTTTCTACTTTATCCAGTTGACAGTCGGGGCATCCGTCTGGGTGTAGAGGCCCTCAATGCGGTAGAAGATTACGATACTGCCGATTTTAACCGCTGGGAAGCCGAGTTACTGCCCCGTCACCAGGAAACTGGCTGCCGCTACCGACACTGGAATTCGGTGGAAGAACACCGGGACTACCTGGCCGACGATCCAGAGTTATTCCGCTGGCTTGGTGGACTGTGTGTCGTCTCTCAGCCCGACTGGAACCTTACCATCGCCATCGGCCGTGCACTGGGTATCGAAGTGACGCACGACCGCCTCTTGCGCCTGAGTCGCATTCCCTGGCTGGCTGATAATGCCCCGGACCATAGCTTGAGAATTCAATTGCTGGCCACACTCTCCGATGACGACGAAAAAATGGCTCGCCAAGCAGTACTCGCTGAACTGGCAGCCGTGAAAACGGAAGTAAACGAGAGTTTCGCCCAAACGGATTGGATGAGCAACCGGGCCGTTCAGGAATTTGCCCTCGATCCCGTCTCTCCAGCCAATAAACAGCGCATCCGCGAACTCCGTAGCATTGGCTGGCTGACCAATGACCAACTGGATGAACTGGACCAGAAAATAGAGAAAAGCACGGCAGCCAAGGGCAATGCAGAAACCCGCAACGCCCATCTGGACGAGTGGCTGGATCGGCCAGCAGACAAACCCTGGGTCAACTGGCGCTTTTACTTAGCTGTATTGCTCAGCATACCTGCGTGCTTTCTGATCTTTTCCGCTTGGCATTTCAATCAGCGCGGATTACTATTAGAAGAGGGGCGCCCCCTGAACGCTTGGGAAAGTTCCGAAAACGTGGATGATCTGGCGCTGGAGTTGAATAATGAGGCCGTAGCCACCCTAAGCCGTTTGGATACCATTAGTAATTTGGCGGACTTCAAAGTAGCAGTGCCAGAGTGGAAACTGGCTTTAGCGCTACTTGACTCGGCAAAGAAAATCCGGGCACCGGAACCTTACGCGATTGCTGATTCTAACCAACTTATAGGAACATTCAATCTACTGCGCAAAGGCTATAACCTAAGTGCGATGTCCACTGGTTCGCATTATCTGGGTATGGATTCTCTGGAAACAATTTTAGCATTCGAAGACGACTATGACTACGAAAGACTATTCACCGATTCTACCCGAACCGCTCAATTAATACTTCACGGCACGGGAGTAATCTTTATGAGTTCGTGGATGAACGAGTATGATGGCCTTTTCGCTCATCCCGAAAAGGTTAAGAGTTCCGGATTTTTACATGGTCTGGAATATGATCTGACCCTGGAAGTTTTTTGGAGACTAGATACCGTAGATGGCGGGAATTTCTTTTCTTCCATCGCTAAGGAGATGCCAGTTAATTTAAAAACCTTGATACGTCGTTATGGGCGGGATACTTTGAATGGAGAAAGTGATGAGCCCGTCACGGTAGAGTCCAGCAATAATCAGCTAAATGATGGCGATAGAATTCAAGAGCAAAGACAGCGATCATCACGAAATGATACTACTCAGCAAAGGAATAATGATTTGCCTGCAACTACTGATCAACTGAGAACCAGCCAAAGGCAAGGAGATGTCGTCAGTTCGTCTGACCCCGACTTGGTAAAAGAACTGGCGGATTGGGAAACGCTGAAGAACACGGGTGAAATTGAGGCACTGGAAGGGTTTTTAAGGGAATATCCACGGGGGAATTTCTTCCAGGAAGCTTTAGATAAGTTGGATTCCCTGAACGGTTTGAGCTATCCGCAATATCCGGAGATTAGGCTTGAAATTCTCATGGTAGATGGAATCACTGATGATCCCCTGGATAAAGTCAGCGTAGAATTGAGTCGATATGGCAGGGTAATATCAAACAAACATAATCCTGAGGGTAATGAATTTTTATTCACGGTGCCTAATGGGGCTGAACTGATTCTTTCATCCAACCGGACTGGCTATATTTCGAGAAAAGATACACTTTCAGTTGATCAAGCAGAAGTGGCCAAGCGACAGGGTTCGTTGACTTACACTGTGCCGCTATTCCCGATTGATATTGATGAATTTTTCTCCGTCGAACTTTATTTTGATAATGACTCCCCAGACCCTCGTTCGTATAGTCGGACCACTAACCAAGATTATTTCGAACTTTTCGAAGCTTATTATCAACGAAGTGAACGTTATATAGAAGAATACACTAGTGATTTGCCCGCCGAGGATGCCTTTTTAGTCAAGCAGCAATACGATCAATTCTTTGAACAACAGATAAAGGGAGGCAAAGAAAATTTTATGATATTATTGGAGCAACTCGAAGCGTACTTTGCTGACGGAGGCTCGAAAATAACTCTAGAACTAAGAGGATTTGCTTCGCCAAGAGCAGCAGCAGAATATAATAACCGCTTGACCTCCAGGCGGATGAGTTCAGTGGCGAATTCGATTAGAGCTTATAATGGAGGCTCATTGATGAGCTATATCAATTCGGGTAAACTGTCGTTTGAACAGCGAGTAGTAGGTGAGACCAGGCCTAGTGCTGGAAACATAAGTGATCGGTTGGATTTGCCCAAAGAGTCTGTTTACAGTATAATGGCTTCACTTCAAAGAAGGGTCGAGATAATAGTTATAGAGCAGTAAAACAGGATAGTTCGCCGAGCAAGTACTTGAAGAAAAGATAGATCAGACTTGATGAATACTTTGCTACTTTGTCAGCCCAAAAACTTGCCGGTACGTACTTCGGCATTGAAGTTGACATGCTTTTTACTGACGAAGTAGCAATGCTCAAAACCTGCCCAAAATCATTTTCTCAAAAAATGCGTTAGAATACCAACTAACCATTTAAACCCATGGGCGCACCACCACCAACCTCCAGTTTTTCTCCCGGCATCCAGGCTATGCTGCCACTGCTCTACGCTGCCTGGGCCGATCGCCACCTGAACATCAAAGAGATCAACTCTCTGCGGGAACTGGCGGCGGATCTGCCGTTCCTGACGGAAAAGGATAAAGCAACCTTACTGGACTGGAGCGACCCGGCCCGACCACCCGCTCGCGAACTCTTCAAGCAATGGGAAATCCAAAGCCGCCACGCTGCCGAGTTGATTCAAGACGGAGAACCGGCGGGTTTGGCAGAATTGGGGGCACTACTCGGCCGGGAAGCGGGAGATCAGGATGAGGAATTCTGGATGGCCCAGCTACCCGTTTTAAAGCAACTGGAAGCCGGTCTGGGTGAGATCGACCTGGCTACCTATCGCAGCCTCTTCCCGGATTACGACGGAGACACCCGACTGGAAGAAGAGATGAGCGGCAAGACCTTCGATCCGACCAAATTGCAAGCCATCATAGAAGCTCCTTACGGAGAAACATTCGATCACCTGCGCGAAATCCTGACCCGCCCGGCCTTTGAACGTAAGGTGATGCCAGTCAAGGAAGACTTCCGCGAGCAAGTACTGGAATGGACCCAACTGCTGGCCGACGAAGGCTACGGCGCCATGGCTTTTCCAACCGAGTACGGCGGCGAAAACGACATGGGGCGCTACGCCACCGCCTTCGAAATGATGGCCTACCACGACCTGAGCCTGACCATCAAGTTCGGCGTTCAATTCGGCCTGTGGGGTGGGGCGGTTGCCAACCTGGGCACCAAGCGCCACCACGATAAATACCTGGCCGAAATCGGCACCCTGGAACTACCCGGCTGTTTCGCCATGACGGAAACCGGCCACGGCAGCAACGTTCGCGGACTGGAAACCACGGCCGTCTATGATTCTGAAACGGACGAACTGATCGTACACTCACCCAGTATCGGAGCGGGCAAGGAATACATCGGCAACGCCATGCACAGTAAAATGGCGGCGGTCTTTTGCCAGCTTATTGTGGACGGGGAAAATTACGGGGTACACGCCGTAGTCGTGCCATTGCGTGACGAAGCCCATGACTTAATGCCCGGAATAACGGTCAAAGACAACGGCTATAAAATGGGCCTCAACGGTGTGGATAATGGCCGTATTTGGTTCAATAAAGTACGGGTGCCACGAGAAAATCTGCTTAACCGATTCGGTGGGGTAGATGAGCAGGGTAATTACAGTAGTCCGATTGAAAATCCTTCCCGCCGTTTCTTCACGATGCTTGGTACCCTGGTCGGTGGTCGAGTCTGTGTGCCCCGCGCGGGTATGAGTGCCGCCAAAAGCGCCCTGGCTATCGCTATTCGCTGGGGATTGAAGCGGCGTCAGTTCAGTCCGGATCCGCTCAAAGCGGAAACCATCATCCTTGACTATCCGAACCAGCAGCGCCGCTTATTTCCCCGCCTGGCCAAAGCTTACGCTATTCAGTTCGCGCTGGATTATCTGCTGGAACGCTACGTGAACCGGAGCGAAGAAGACATGCGGCAGATCGAGGCTATGGCCGCCGGTATGAAAGCCTACGCTACCTGGTTTACCACCGACTGTATCCAGGAATGCCGCGAAGCCACCGGTGGTAAGGGCTACCTGTCTGAAAACCGCTTCGCCGACCTTAAAGCCGATTCGGATATCTTCACCACTTTTGAAGGCGACAATACCGTACTGATGCAACTGGTGGCCAAATCCGTCCTTTCTGATTACAAAAAGGAACTCAGTGAAGATGGTTATTGGTCGGTCATCAAGTATATGGGCCGCCGCATCGGGACTGTCGTAACGGAGCAAAATCCGCTGGTCATCCGCCAGACGGAGCGCCACCAGATCGAAACGCCGGATTTCTATCGCAACGCCCTGCGCTATCGCCACCGTCGACTCACCAGCACTCTGGCGCAGCGCTTTCGTTCCTACCTCAAAGAAGGGATGAGTGCCTACGAAGCGGGCCTCAAATGTCAAACTCACATGATGGCTGCAGCCCAGGCCTACGTGGAGCGCTTCACCCTCGGCCGATTTATGGATGCTGTCGAGAAACTGGAGGCAGGAGGTGAAAAAGATATCCTGCAAAAACTCGCCGGGCTCTACGCGCTGCATACCATTGAAGAACATAGTGGTTGGTTCCAGCAACAGGAGTATATCAGTGGAAATAAAAGCAAAGCCATCAGCCGCGTCGTGGACAAGTTATGCGGCGAGCTACGGCCGGAAGCGGGTGGTTTGGTAGCTGCCTTCGGAATACCGGATGAGTTGTTGGGGGCGCCGATCGCGCTTTGATGTTTAGCTGATTCGTAGTAGCCTCCCTCAGTGCCGTCCGTGTGAAATCTCGTTAGGCAAGTAATGATAAGCAGGTAATTCTCCGTGTGAGGCCCCACCAGTGCGCAAAATGATCACTATCCGAAGCATACCGGCCAAGGTCACCTGGCCAATCCGCCACCGAGTCATGTGGCCGGAAGAAAGTTTAAGTTACGTTCAACTGGAGAGAGACACCCTCGATGGGCGGCATTTGGGTTTGTACGTAGACCGCCAACTGGTCTCGGTCGTCAGTTGGTTCCTGAGCGACGCTCAAACCGCCCAATTCAGGAAATTTGCTACTTTGTTAGCCCACCAAAATCAAGGTTACGGAAGTCAGTTGCTGCGCTATTTGATCCAAGAGTTGAAAGAGAAAGGCATTAGCAGGCTATGGTGTAATGCGCGGGTGGAACAAGTCGGGTTTTACCGAAAATTCGGCTTGGAAACAAGTGGAGAAGTTTTTGCGAAGAACAGCCGGTCATTCATTATCATGGAAGTTTTTCTGGCTGATAAATCCGAGGTCTGAAAGGACGGATCAGCAAACTGAAGTAGCGAAGTCGATGATCTGGACAATAGCATTGCACACGGACGGGCGAAGTGCTGTTACAGTAAAAACTCCCCCTTACCAGATGCGCTCACTGCTTTTGTTTTACTTGTTGATCACCCTGTTATCTTGTAGCCCTGCACTACGACAAACCGAACTGGTCAACGATAGCCCCCTGCTGGCCCAGTACCGTTTTAGTAACGAGCCGATCGACTCTCTGGTAGTCGCAGATGCTCTCCCCGCACTGGAAGCCGCTTTCGGGAATCAGAAGACTTGTGCACCAAAATACCGCGATAAGTTTCTGGCCGCTCTAAGCTTTTATCCCGAATTAAAGGATGTGGAAATTCGCGTTTTCAGTAAGCAGATCAAGACCTCCATGGCAGTGCGGCCACATCGATTCCACCTGGCACGCCAAAACCGGTCCTACACCATTTACATAGACGATATTTCCGAAGACAAGCCGGTCGATTTTCGAAAGGCCAGTTACTCCGCTCAGGTTGGTTGTTTTGCCCATGAGCTGGCTCACATTATGTATTACCAGCGGCGGTCGAACGTGACGCTGATGCGCAGTGGTGTGAGTTACGTAAGTAGCCAGAAATTTCGCTCCAGTTTCGAGAAAATTGCCGACAACATCACCATTCGCCACGGAGCCGGTTTTTATATCTACCAGTTCGCAACCTTCGTGCTGGAAAAAGCTCCGATCAGCGATGAGTACCGGGAGTTCAAGGAGGAAAACTACTACGACAACGACGAGATTTTGCAGCTGCACGAGGACTACGTGGAGAGGCTGTCAGAAAAGTAGGCTAAATCGACTGCCAGAGACGCAATAACTCCTTTTCCTCGTTTTCCCAGGTCAGGACCTCCGCAGCTCGCAGACAACCTTTACGTAGCCGGGCATACTTCTCCGGGTTCTCTCCCAGGTGAGCAATTACAATCGACAGACGGGCAGATTCGAGCCGGTCCATCGTTACAAAACAGTGATATTCTTTGTTCAGTGCTTCATACTCTGGAAAAGCCATCTGCACGCTGGGTAGCCCGCACTGGATATAGTCAAAACACTTATTGGCCAGGCTATAATAATAGCTGGGACTGATGGCGTCGAGCAGGTTGAGCCCCAGCCAGGCCTGGTTGGTGAATTCCGCCAGACGATCGCCGGGGACAAAGCCGTGGAATACTAACCGGCCCTGGTCGATCAGGTCTTTGTTGCCATCCTTCAGTTTTTCTTCCAGGTCGCCGTTGCCCACCAGCCAGAGAACGTAATTTTCCGGTAGTAAGCGGAGAGCTTCGGTGGCGGGGAAGAGGCCCCGGCCGGCATTGAGCATACCTTGGTAGAGGATGATTTTTTTCGGATAATCGGAAATATCCGATTTTTCATTTTTTGATAGATCGGTTTTTCGATTTTCCAGTTTCTCTGGTGTATTCCGCACCACTCCGAAATTGACCCCGTACTCATCCGCCAGTATTTTCGCCAGTTCAGGACCTACGGTATAGCAGAGATCGGCCTTGGGGACCAGCCATTTACCAATGATTTGCCAAGCCTTACGAATCAGTGGCCGGTTAACCACTTCCGGTGTTTCGCTGAAGAACTCGTGAGCGTCGTAGACAAGCCTGGCCCGGCAATAACGAGCTGCCAGATAAGCCGGTAAAATGGTATCCAGATCCACGGCGTTGATGACGTCCCACCGTCTGGCTCTCAAGTAGTGCCAAAGTTTGTAATTGTATTCGGCGTAAAAGCCCTTGCCGCTTTGGCGATTCATGGGTAATCGGACCTGGTGATAGGGCCGATCCAGCAAAGGGGGAGAGTCATTCTTTTCCCGGCCAATCAGCCAGACTTCATGGCCGGCACTCAGGAGACTACGGCAAATACGGTCCATGCGCCGGTCCATATTCAAGTCGTTTGTAACGAGGCAGGCGATCTTCACGGTAAACGTATTTGTAGTCCTTCCCGCAGCAGTAGCCCGTCGGACAACCAGTGTTCGAGGGCATTGGCGACGCTCGTTTTATCGTGTTGCGGAAACAGGGCGTACACCTCCGCGGGCAGCAAACTATTTTTTTCTTCTAACCGAGCTTTTATGACGTCGAAGGCTAAGTCGCCTTTTAGTTTTTGACTCGACTGAGCAGACTTTTTTACTTCCAGGCACCAGTCGCAGCGCCCACAGGGCGGCGGGTCTTTTTCTCCGAAGTATTCAAGTAGTTGTACGCTCCGGCAACGGGGCAGGGTAGCGTAGCCGATCATGGTCTCCACCCGTTGCTCGGCTCGTTCTCGCAGGAAATTCATCTCTTGCACGTTAAAGGCGAGGTTGTCAGCATCCAGCCGTTCGGTGATGAATACGATCTGGGGCGCATCCTTGGCCGGCCGGTAATCGATGATGCCTTCTCCGTGCAGCTTACGGAAAGTGGACTGTAAGTTTTCCAACGAGCTTTTCAGGAAATTGGCCAGGTTACCCTCGCGGATCTTAACCGGTTCCAAAAATGCACCCTGACTGGTGCGCAGGATGGATTTGATCAACTTCACCAAGTTGGGGTTCTTCAACTGGTAGTCATAGAGCTGTTCCTTGTTCAGTACGAATTGTACGGTCGCCGGCTGATGAACGGCGTCGGTGAGCAAAATATAACCGTGTTTTTCCAGAGCGCGTAAACAGTGATAAGTCGGGCCGGCATCGAAGCCAAAGTTGTTGCAGAACTTGGTGAGCTCAAAATCGAAACTCTCCCCCTTTCCGCCACCTGCGGCCAGTTGCAGATAGCTGCCAATGGCCCGGTAGACTCGCCGTATCTCGCTAATCTCCGGGAAACTGACGGCAAGGAACCTCTTGAGTCTTTCGCCATCTTCGGGATGATAAAGCATCACGGCAAAACTGTCTTTACCATCACGCCCACCCCGTCCGGCTTCCTGAAAGTAGGCCTCGGGACTATCCGGCAAATCGTAGTGGATCACGCTACGTACGTCGGCCTTATCAATGCCCATCCCAAAGGCGTTGGTGGCCACGATCACCCGTAAGTCTCCGGCAATCCAGGCGGCTTGGCGGTCGTCTTTTTCCTGATGGTCCAATCCGGCGTGATAGGCGGCAGCGGTAATCTTGCGGCGGCGTAGTTGTTCGGCAATCAGTCGCGTACCGCGGCGGCTACGAACGTACACTATACTGGTGCCCGGCACCCCACGCAGAATTTTGAGGACTTCTTGCTCCTTGGCTTCGGTGGGGCGTACCACGTAGCTCAAATTTTCCCGGGCGAAGCTCTGCTGAAAGACCTTCCCCGTTTTACTAAACTGCAAATTCTCCTGAATATCCTGCACTACCTCCGGCGTAGCGGTGGCGGTGACGGCAATGATGGGTACTTCCGGGTGCAGCTCTCTGAGTTCGGCAATCCTTAAATAGGGTGGCCTGAAGTCATAGCCCCACTGAGAGATACAGTGCGCTTCGTCTACGGCGATCAGACTAACGTTCATTCGGCGGATTCTTTCGCGCGCCAGGTCCGTCAACAGTCGTTCCGGACTGAGGTAAAGCAGCTTGGTGTTGCCGTAAACGGCGTTATCCAGAATCCGGTCGATGTCCGAAGGGCGCATTCCGCTGAAGATCGCATCGGCAATAATTCCACGCTCCCGCAACTGTCTTACCTGATCCTTCATCAGGGCGATCAGGGGAGAAACGACCAATGTAACACCCTCCCGCGCTAAAGCCGGTACCTGGAAACAGATGCTTTTTCCCCCTCCGGTCGGTAGCAGGGCCAGGGTGTCATTTCCCGTCAGTACGTGCTCGATGATCTCCGCCTGTAACGGGCGGAAAGCAGGGTAACCCCAGTATTTTTGCAGGATGTTTAGTGACGTGGACACAGTGGCAAGGTAAGAATAGTCTGGAGGTCTATTGGTCTTCCGTTCTGACAGTCTTGCGGTGCCGCTTAAATATACACGCGCAAGCGGCACCGGAAAACTGCCAGACCGTAAGACCGTAAGACCGTAAAACCGTAAGACTAATAAGTACTAAACTGCCCCGTCAACCGTAACCCCAGATTATACAAATTTCGGTTCACGTCCGTCTGCTCTCTCGGGCGAATGTTACCCCCTAACCAATACTCGAAGGTCGGTTGCAGGCCGATGGTGATCTTGTCGAAGCGCTGCTCGAAGCCGATGGCGGCGATCATGGCAAAATTCAGGCTGCGGTAGTCTTCATCCACCTCGAATTCTTCGGTAAAGGCGTTGTCCTCCGGGGGGGATACGGTGCGTTCGTAAGTGCTGTTGAGGTGAATACCGGCGGCCGCGCCCAGGGTGAAGTAAAAAGACGTTTTCGTACCGAAATTCTGGTAAAAATTTACCTGAAACGGAATTTCCAGCAACTGAGCGGTATAAGTCTGGCTGAACAGAATCGGATCATTGGAAGGAATCTGGCCGGGAAGAATGTCGTTGTCGGTTTGATAGCCGGTGATTAGGTAGCGCAGCCCCAGGTGAAATCCGATTCTTTGTACCCGCTGGGCGTAGTAGACACCCGCTCCGTAGCCAAAGTCCGAACGTTCCAGACTATCGATCCGCGTCGCCTCGGCGAATCCCAGCGCGGGACCGGCCAGGAGTCTGCGGTTGCTCAGGTGAGGATAAATTTCTACCCCAAAGCCAACGTTCTCAATGAGGGCTTCCTGGGCGACTAACAAAGTAGCAGTGCCGGTAGTAAACAAAAGAGCAAGGACAAACCAAAGACGCATAAGCTGAAAATAATTGAATAGTCTCCCTTGTAACGCTATGATGGCGTAAAGGTGTATATGGCCAATGGTTTTGCGGTTCTTTTAGTATTTACAAGCTTTTGATGCTAAACTCAGAGTAATCGATCGAATTGAGGTGATGAGCAACTTTTCTGGAATTGCCGCATCATGTCGGTTAAATGACAAAATTATTGTTTGCAATCATCGAACATCTCAAAATGTTTATCGTTCGAGAGTCGACATTTATTCACATGACCTGTTACAGCTCCGTAAGTGAGAACCTGCAAAACCCTTTCGATTTTCAGTACACTGTACTCTTTTAAGTTGTTGTTATAAGTCACCTAAACCAGAATCTCTTATGAGACACTCTTTATCGCCCGTGTCGGCTTACGGACACACACACACACAGTCCTTAAAATATGTTTGTTAATGCTCCTCTTACTAATGGGGTGCTTCGCTTCGCTAAGGGCGCAAACTGCTTCCACTACCGGTTATACCGCCAGCTTTTTTCTGGAAGAACAGGAATCAGGGCCGGCAAAAGTTTATTTGGCGGGCTGCGAAACCATCCTTCTCGGAGTAAGAGTCGAACGCAGCAATATTTTTACCAATGCAGTAGGTGGTCAGTACGAAATATGCCTGACATTGCCTTCCCAGCATGATCCAAACGATCCTTTTCTGGCGGCTATCGAACTCGAAAATATCGCCGACTTCGATACTGAAACGCTTTTGAGCAATGTAGGAACCTATTGCGCGGAAATTACCCTTCCTAACATTCCAGCCAGTAATCAAGAAGAAGTAAATCGCTTGATAATGATGTCATTCGTGGGAAACGATGATACAGGTAGTGCTATCATCGGTATTGGTGCCGATCAACTATCGGTTTCCATTAAGAATTTAGCTTCAACTGGAGGTCCACAAGTCGGACAAGGAAATGCAAGTGTACAGGCAATGACTATTAGGATGGGCTCAGACATCCTTGATGCAACCGGCGGTGTACCCATCAATGATATTGATTTCATGGCAACCACGGATAACGGAAAGTTCGCGGTTCCAACAGGATCTGACGATAATAACGGAGGGCGCATTCTTTCGCTCACCGGGGAACTAATCATACCGGAAAATTATAACTATGTTTTCGGTGGTTCACTCTCCACGAATCAACCGGGAGTTAAGCGACCCAGTCAATTGATTTTAACCCCCGGTTCTCGAATCAGGATCCGAAAGGGCGCAACCCTGACCCTCAGAGGGTCTAGAATTACGGGCTGCGACGATTTATGGGAGGCCATCATCGTGGAAGACGGTGGAACCCTACTCCTTGAGCCTCGAAGCGACGAAAACAACGGCTTTTTCCTGCCAACCTTACGCGACGCCCAAAACGCCGTTCTGGTCCAACCCGGCGGTAGGCTACGAGCCGAACAGGGCCGCTTCATCAACAACGAGGTCGGTATTCAGGTGGAAGCTTCCGCTAGCGGGGTAACCAACCAGGAAGTGAATATTGTTTCCAACGGGTCCTCATTTGAGCAACTCAATTACGAAGATTCCGACCGCCGGATAAGCATAAAGCCCTCTTTCTCCGGTAACAACGCTTTTGCCGGAGCGGAGATCAATGACGTACGTTCCACAGTCAGGTTCAGTAATGACGGGACCATCTTAGGTCGGTTCAGTAACATGGAAAACGGAATTGTTTTTCGTCGCAGTGCCGCACAGGTAAATGGATCGGTTTTCGAAGATATGTTCGCCGGGAATGGAGCTTACTCAGAGAATGGTGTTGTGGTTGATGACCAGTCCGCTACGTCCATCAACCTGACCCCCAGCCCGATCAATATCGGTTCGGTCAACCCGAATGAGCCAACCAGTTTCACCAACATGGAAACCGCCGTCCGACTAATCCGTAATACGCTGACCGAAGTACGACACTCCGTAATGGACGAAGTCCGCTGGGGCGTGCTGGGCGAGATGATCGGCTCGACGGAGATTTTCCGAAACCACATTACCTCCACTCGGGCTGGCGTACAGATCAATGATCGTATTCGCGTGATCGAGCAAACGATTAATCAGAACACTTTCGTGGCCCAGGACGAAGGGCCTACCGAGATGGCCTGGGGCGTATTGGTAAACGGTGTAGTAGGTGGACCGGCGGCCTTTACCCCACTCCGCATTACCCGCAATCAATTCGATCTGGACGGAGCGGACCATGGCGTAGAAGGGGTAAATACCTACGGAATGCACGTTTCTCTCAACAATTTCAACTGGATCAGTAATATGTACGGTTCCGACGCTATTAGCTACCAAGGCGGTATCTGGGGCCGGGTGAACAACAATAAGGTAAAGGGGAATCTCAATCAGGATTTCAGCGAAACCTTCGGGATTGACATCAACGGCTCCCGCTTTTGCCGCGTGTTCTGCAATACGCTGGATGATATCGAAGTGGGGACTCGCTTTTTTGCTAACAACCCTGGTGCCATCCTGGCCGGCAACCGTTTCGAGGAAAATGCCCTAGGCTTAGTATTGGGTGATGATATTATAGTTAATGACCTGACGTTTATCGGCGAACAAGTACATACTGCTAATCGCTGGCTCGGACCTTTTTTGAGTGGTTTTGGAGCGCGTCACGAGGCGACAAATCCTGACGTTGTCGGTCAATCTCTGTTCACCGTCAGTACTGCAAATGGTAATACTGATTTTCTACCTATGGACAATCAGTCTTCTGGTAGTTGGTTTTTTGTAGTTCCCAACCAACCTTCTGATCTATTCAGTTGCCCTTTGGACCCACCACCCGCACCTAAGCCACTAGCGGAAAGTTACGCTATGGAGGTGGTCGACGACACCTACCCAAACATCGGTAGCTGGACTAGTAACCACTGGACGCCGGACCGTACAGTCTACGCCGCCTACCGCCGGGGAGAATTGGTCACCGCGAATTATCCAAACTTCAACAATTGGTTGAATGCCCTGAATCTAGGCGTAGTTCCTGATTTCTACGACGTAGAGGAAGACTTCGGTAATTTGTACACCTTTGGTCCAACTGGTCAGGCAAATTACGATCTACTATCCGCCGCCATCGATACTCAAACCGTATTGCTAAGTGAAACTTACGATGAGCTAGACCAAGTAAGTGGGGTGGATTCTACTGTATTGGTTGCACGGGCCGATAGTTTAAATAGCGAATTGAAGTTTAGCTATGATTCGGTCTTCTTCGCTCAGATTAATGCGGGGGTCGACGCTCGTATTCAAAGCCTAAAGAACAACGTGGACGTATTATCCGCTGATAGTCTCTTTACCGCGAACGCTAAAACGGTTAGTGAAATTAATATTCGATACTTGATCGGCGGCAGTAGTGTCATCTCCGCAGCGGAGATCGCTGACTTGACCGTCATTGCGGACCAGTGCCCTTACAATGGCGGTAAATCCGTCTACGCCGCCCGAGCTCTGCTCGGAATTGTGGACGAACCAATCGCTACGGACGATCTGGTGAACTGCCAGACGCCCCCCGCACTAGCTCCACCTACCCAGGAAGGTGTAACCGGCAAGGCCACTGCTTTTCCTAACCCAACCCAGGGGCCGATTACCTTCCGTACAAATGATATTAATATCAAATCCTTACGCGTCGTCGATGCCTTAGGCCGGGTGGTCATAACCAGAGATTGGTCTAATGGCAGCAGTTCCCAGCGGACCATCGATCTCCGTATCCTACCCGCCGGCATCTATCACTGTGAAATCACCACAAGAGTCGGTGAGGTATCCGTTGAACGCATAACCCTACAGTAATGAAAAACCGAATTATTTATTTGCTGGTGAGCCTTTGGCTCACCAGTTTTTCCCCATTTCTGTTAGTGGCGCAACATCACGATAATATCTGGTTAATGTCCACTCCTAATGGAGGAGTAGAGGTTAATTTTTCTAGCGGTGAACCTGAAGTCTTCGCTATCGATATTCCTTTAATTTTTATGCATAGCTCAATCACGATGAGTAATGATGAAGGTGAAATGATATTCTATACCAATTCGTGTCGTATACATGACTCTTCATTCAGTCTTATGCAAAACGGTAACGGATTAAATCCTGGTAATATTTACGACCAATATTGCAATGCCGCTAGTGCTGATACCTGGGGTTATCCACAAATTGGTCAGGGAGTGATCAGCTTACCCGTGCCATACGCTAAGAATGATTATTATGTTGTCCATAAACCGATTGACAACTTTTACGATGATGAAGGTGGTTTGGTAGGTATTTGGTCATTCGAATTACTTTATTCGAGAATCATTATGAACGAGAATGTTGGTTATGGTGCTGTAGTGGATAAGAATGTGGTGATTGATATAGACACCCTCGCTACCGGTAATCTGGCGGCAAATAAGCACGCCAACGGTGAGGATTGGTGGGTGTTGTTGCCTACGAAATATACCAATGAAATAAATATCTACTACGTAGATAGTGCTGGTATTGGTCAATTTGATAGTCAATTTATTGGACTGGCCGAAGGGAATAGTATTGGTGGAGCCGGACAAAGTATCTTCTCTCCCGATGGAAAGTTGTATTTGCGTTATAACTCCATACAAGGACTCAGTATTTTTGATTTTGATCGTCAGACTGGAATATTGAGTAATTTCCGCAACTATCCGATACCTATTGAAGAAGAAATAGGTTGGCCAGACGGCGGTGTGGGTATGTCTCCCAACAGTCGCTACGTTTATGTTAGCGATGTGCTGAATATCTACCAATACGATCTCGAAGCCCAAAACGTAGCCGCCAGTCGCGTCCACATCGCTGAAATGCATAATGATGATAATTTCGTTATCCATCCTAATGCCTATAATTTTCAACTCGGCCCCGATTGTAAACTCTACGTGTTCAATAATTCTGGGATTAGCCACCACGTCATCCACTCGCCCAACAACCCCGGCCAATCCTGCGATTTCGAACAAGGTGCGTTGGAAATGCCCTATCCCGTATTCCGCGACCAGCCCTACTTTCCCCACTACCGCCTCGGGCCGTTGGGTGATGAGGGCAGTCCCTGCGCCGAACCCCTGGTCAGCAACGTAGAGCCGGTGGAGCCGGTAGCTACTGACGCGGTTACGCTTTCCCCAAACCCCACCTACGGACCATTGCGGGTGGAAGCAAAAAATGGAGGCATAGTATCCATCCGTGTGATAGACGGCTTCGGCCGGGTCGTCCAGACCAGGAGTTGGCCTAACAGCGCCAGTCCTCAACGCAACATCGATCTGAGCACTTTGCACGCTGGAGTTTACAACTGTGAAGTTACCACCAAAAACGGTGAGGTATCCGTTGAACGCATAATCATACAGTAATAATTCTAAAAATCGAATATTTTTAAGCTGGTGAGTCGTAAACTCACCAGCTTTTTTAATGTAGTTATCGATTCAGTATTATCGTGGTGGCTTACTATTCACCCTGCTACTCTGTCAATCCAAATAAGCTCTTTCCACGGTATCTTTATAGCCTATGAAAAATGTTGTCATTATTTTTCCGCTATCACTGCTCATTGCTGGACTGCTAAGCTGCTCCTCCGAATCAACCACTGCTACTTTGTCAGCCAAAAAAGAGGAGGAAGTCCCGATCCGCTTGCAACTGCCCGAAGAAGAAACCCGCTACAACGTTGCTTTTCTGATTATGGACGGCGTTTACAATACGGAATTGACGGCCCCTTATGACATCTTTCAGCACACTGTTTTTCGCGATGGGATTCGCCAGATGAATGTATTTACCGTCGCCAATACCCGCCACCCAATCACAACTTTCGAAGGGCTGCGGATTTTACCCGACGCCAATTACCTGACCGATACCTTACCCCGCATCGACATTCTGGTCGTCCCCAGCGCCGAGCATCACCTGGATACCGACCTGGACGATGAAGCCATGCTCGATTTCGTGCGCCGGGCCGATCGCGAAGCCGAATTCGTAACCAGCCACTGTGATGGTGCCTTCGTGCTGGCGGCCGCCGGCTTATTGAATAATTCTATCTCCACGACTTTCCCCAGCGACATCGACCAGATGCGTGCACGCTTTCCGGAACTGGATATTCGTAAAGACGTCCTCTTCGTACACGACGGTAAATACCTCACCAGCGCCGGTGGAGCCAAGTCTTTCGAGGCCACCCTGTACCTGACGGAGCACCTCTATGGAGACAGTATTGCCAGGAGCCTTGCCGGTGGCTTAGTCATTGATTGGAGGCTCAGCGAGGTGCCGCATCTGATAAATCACTAGAACATGCCATTATCGTTTTGAGCGCTTGCCGGAACTTTCTGGATGGCATCCCAGTGCTCGCAGATCTTGCCATTTTCGTCGAATCTGAAAAAGTCCATCGTAACGTATTGCTCGTTGTCCGGCCAGTCTTGCCTGGTGTGCAGAGAGACCAGATTGCCTTGGGCGATGCAGCGTAGGAATTCAACGGATTTTACCGGATATTCACTTTGCATTCGGTTGAAATAATCAATGAAACCCCTTGGACCGTCGGCTACGTCCGGATTATGCTGAATATATTGTTGGCCCACGTAAAGTTCTACCGCACCGGCGGGATCGCCTTCGAAAGCCATTTTATAGAAAGCGATGGCATTTTGCTTGTTCTGTTCCAGATTCATGGCAGTCAAATTACCGAATTTTTGCCAGCATCAGCACATCTCTCGGTTCCTGCCCCAGGTTGGGGTGGATAAAGTATTTTCGTAAAATGCCCTCATCCGTCATGCCGGCCTTGCGCATCACGGCAGCACTGGCGGGGTTCTCTACGTCGCAGAAGGCGAAGACGCGCCGCATGGTGGGCACTTCAAACAGGAGGTCTGTTATCTTGGTCAACGCTTCGGTCATGTAGCCCTTTCCCCATTCGCTGCGCATCAGCACGTAACCGAGCATAGCTTTGAAACCTTGTTCGGGATTAGCCTCAATCATCCCGATCGGTTCAGTTTCTCCCCGGCGACAGATCATGTAAGCGTAACAGCTGCCTTCCTTCCGTTCTTTAGCCAAGCCGTCCAGGAATACCTGGATAGTAGCGGCTTCGGTGTGCGGCATCCAACTGGTGTACTTGGCCACTTCCGGATCGCCGGCCCAACGCTTGAGGGCGATTTCAGCATCACCCGTTTTTGGAGGTCGCAGACTTAGGCGAGGAGTATGGATGAGGTCTGGGAGCATGGCGAAATCGTTTGCAACGATTATGTCGAGCCAATATTCAAAAGTTGCGTTGGTGTTATTGAACTAAGGTAATTAGAGACTAAGAGCTTGTTTTGATTTCTATTTCCTGAAAAACAAGCATTTATGAACCTGGCGTCACCAAAAATAGATCGCTTGACCCGCCAAGCTCACAATTTTATGGTATAGTCAGAACCATAAATCATTGTTTTTCAGTTCATAGCAATTCCCAAACAAGCTCTAAGTTTTCCGGATTCAGCCAGGTGTTTTAAACTGTATCCAATTATTACGTTTTGTGCCTCAATGCTAAAGTAGTCCAAAAACCACGTTTCACTCCACCTTACTCAACTCCCCCAACTCCTCCATTGTGATTTTCTTGAAGTAGCCGGGCATCCGGAAGCGTGGTCCGTAACGTTCCTGGAAGAAAGCACAGCGTGCGATGAATTTTTCCAATCCGTAAGTATATACGTAGCGCATCACTCCACCGGTATGTGCCGGGAAACCCCAGCCGTAGACACTGCCCAGGTTAGCCGCTGCCCGGCTTTTCAGCACCCCCTCGTGCATACACCAGCCGGCTTCGATCACCTGGGTGTAGAGGAAGCGCTCCTGCATCCGCCGCCGGTCATAACCGTCTTTGGTAATGGAGAAGTGCTGGTGTAGATCCGGCCAAAGTTCGTATTGATGGTCTTCGTCGCTGCGATCGTAATTGTAGAAACCACCTTTGGCGCTGCGGCCCTTCCTGTTCAGTTCGTCGATCATCTTGTCCAGTGCGGATGCGGCGGGGTGAGGCTCGTAATTACTGCCATAATGTTCGGCGGCCTGACGTTCGTAACGGCGTACGATTTCCAGCCCCAACTCGTCGGCCAGCTCCAGCGGACCTTTAGGCATTCCGCTCTGGACACCGATGTTTTCGATCAGGGCGGCGGGGTAGCCCTCTTGTAACATGGTAATGCCTTCCAGGATATAGGTGTTCTGCACCCGACCGGCATAGAAACCCCAAACGTCCTTTACTACCAGCGGGGTCTTGCGGATAGCCGTAGCAAAATCAAAGGCCCTGGCAACGGTTTCCTCGCTGGTGTTTTCGCCCTTGACAATCTCCACTACGGAGTTCTTTTCCGCAGGTACGAAAAAGTGGATACCCACGTAGTTTTCCGGCCGCCGGGCTTGCTCGGCCAGTTGACTTACCGGAATGGAAATGGTGTTGGTCGCGAAAATCGAGTACTCATCCAGGTGGTCCTCGGCCTCCCGCAGTACTTTTTGCTTCACCATTTTATTCTCGTAGACCGCTTCGATGATGAGGTCGCATTCCTCAAACACGTCGTTGCGGTCGGTGGCTTTTACGCGGTTCAGTAATTCTTCTTTTTCCTCGGGCTGGAAAGTGCCCCGTTCGATATAGCTATCGATTTTTTCGCTAATGTAAGCGAGGCCGCGATCGGCAATCGGCTGGCTGACATCTTTCAAACGCACCTCCAAACCATTGCGTAAGGCCGTAAAAGCAATGGCTGAACCCATCCGGCCGGCCCCGATTACGCCAACCCGCTTGGGTCGGAAACGTCCGTATCCCTTAGGTCGGTTCAAACCCTTGCGCACCGCTTGTTTATCAAACCAAAAAGTAGAGATCATACTTTTGGAGACCGGTGTGGTGGCCAGGTGAGCGTAGTAGCGACTGTCCAGGCGGTAGGCCGTCTCAAAGTCCACTTTTGAGCCCTCGGCCAGGATCTCGATGATCGCCCGGTGGGCGGGAAAACGGTCGTGAGTGGTGGAACTCAGTTTAGCTGTCATCAATCGGATGCGATGACCCAGATCCGGATCGTGGGCCGTGCCACCGGGAATGCCCTGGTCCGGGTCGTCCCACGTCCGTCGGCAATCCGGGTGGGTCAAAAGCCATGCTTTGGCCTGCTCCAGCATCTCCTTACGGTTAGATGCCAGGGAGTCGATAATGCCTACTTTCAGGGCCTCCTGCGGACTATAACGACGTCCTTCAAGCAACAGTGGGAAAGCCCGCTCAATTCCGAGCAGCCACATTAGTCGGATAATGGCCCCGCCACTCGGAATTAACCCGATTTTCACTTCCGGGTGACCGACCCTGATCTTTGGATTGTCGAGTACAATACGGTGGTGACAGGCCAGGGCCAGCTCAAAACCGGTGCCAATGGCATCTCCATTAATGGCAGCTACTACGGGTACGCCGGGCTGCTCCAAATCCCGCAAGAAACGCTTCAGCTTTAAGGAAGAATGATATAGTTCCTCCGGGTCCGTGGCGTGGTAGAGGTATTCCAGGTCGCCACCTTCCAAAAAGGTCTTTTTATTAGAGGTTATAATTACGCCATTCAGCTCGCCTTTATCTTTTTCGCCCAGCAAATGTTCCAGCAGGGGTTCGAAAGCCGCCACAATCTCATGGTTGATCACGTTACCGTCCCGCCCGTCCATATCCAGGAATAGGGTAACGATCTTATCGGTGTCTTTACGGTAGTGGATCATTTACATTTAACATTGAGAATTCTACCTTCAATATTTGACATTTGCTGCTCTTGCGCACTCTTAACGCGTACACGTATTTTTTGCAAAATGTTAAATATCAAATGGTGAATCAAACGTGTTCAAATTTTTTGGGCTTCAAAGTAGCAAAGCTAATTGCTAAATGAAAAAGTCGTGTTCAACGTGAAGTAAAATCAGCGCTGGAAGAGTAAATCGAATAAGCCTAAAGTTATCAAATATGATGAGGGGACCACAATATCGAACTCTCCACGTCTGATATTTCCCATCTTTCATTTACACTCTTTCAATCACGGTACTAAGAGCCAGTCCGCTGCCGGCGTCGATGGTCAGACTACCGATACTTTTGTCATTTTCTTCCAGCCCGGCCAGCAAGTGGCAGAGCATCATGCCTCCAACTGCTCCCAGCGGTTCCCCAAAAGCGATTGACCCTCCGTAGCGATTGAATTGCTCGTCATTTAACTCCAATTCGTTGCGGAAGCGGATGGCCGGGGCGGCAAAGGATTCGTTAAATTCCCACAGGTCCACATCATCTCGGTTCAATCCCGCTTTGTCCAGAGCCAGGGTTGCGGCCGCCACCCCTCCGGTCAGTAGGGTAGCGTCAGTTGTAGCCATGGCTACGGAGCGGATGCGGGCCTTTGGGCTTAGCCCCAGTTCTTTACCCCTTGCGGCGGTACCCATTAGACAAATTGCGGCCCCGTCAGCGGCCATGCCTGTATTGCCGGCCGTGTGCAGGTGATTCACTTTTCTTACCAGTGGAAAACGGTGCAGGGCCATATTATCAAAACCCGCCAGACCCATCTCAGCATAACGAGCGGGCATTTTGGCCAGGGCATCGCTGGTCAATCGCTGGTTAGGCATGGTGTCTTCGTCAAGAATGAGCAGGCCGCTCTGGTCCTCGATCCGCATCATGGACTGCCGGAAATGTTTACTATCACGGGCTGCCAGAGCACGCCGGTGAGAACGCAGAGCGAATTCATCCAGTTGCTCTCGTTCGATTAGGTCCATCGTGGCTACCAGATCGGCTGCCACTCCCTGAGGAATATAATGACTGTTGATCACGGATTGCGGATCATTCATCATCGGGCCGCTATTGAGGTAAGTCGGTACCCGGCTCATACATTCCAGTCCTCCGGCAATGATCAGGTCATCGAAGCCAGCCCCGATCCGCGCGGCGGCGGAGTTTATGGCTTCCAGAGCACTGGTGTTGAAGCGATTGATCTGCAAACCACCGCGGGCCAACGTCCAGCCGGCGTGTAGCAGCGCAGCCCGGGCAATGTTGTAACCCTGGTCGCCGGCCGGAGTATTGCAGCCAATGATGAGGTCGTCTACTTCGAGGGCGAAATTTTCCACCTCACTCCGTTCGGCCAGGGTATTCAGGCAGTCGCTGAGCAGACCCACTGGCTTTACTTCATAGAGTGCACCACCAGCAACTCCATTGGCCCGAGGGGTACGGATAGCGTCAAAAATATAGGCATCGTTCGGCATCTTGCGAAGGTAAGGTTTTGGAACATAAAGAGAGCCGTGACCCAAAAGGATCACGGCTCTCTGCATTAATTACCCGAAAGTAAAAGAATGTTCGTAACGGAGTTACTTAACGATCAGCGGCTTCACGGTAAAGCGATTACCGTCGGCCAGGCGTACAGCGTACATGCCGGCGGGCAGTTCGCTTACGTCAAACTGCAGACTACCGGCGGTAGCACTACTTACGTTGCGGGTCAGTACGGTCTGTCCCAGCTGATTGCTGATGCTCACGTTGAAGTCGATAGCGTTACCGAAGTCGTAGCTCAGGTTAACCAGTCCGGTAGCCGGGTTGGGGAAGAGCTTAACGGCAGCGTCGATAGTCGGGTCGATTACGTTGCTCGTGAAATCGATGAATACTTCTTCGATGATCGGGTCAGAACAACCGTTAACATCGGTAATGGTCACTGTGTAGGTGCCAGAAGGTACACCGTCCAGCATAGCGTCCATATCACCATTACTCCATTCGTAGCTGTAATCGCCGGTACCACCGCTGGCTGTAACGGTAGCGGAACCGTCGCTGTTGCCATCGGTTGCATTTACGGTCGCAAAGCTGGCAGACAGTGGAGCCGTAGCATCCAAAAGGGTAACTTCGATACTCTGACCGGCAATGGCACAACCATTCGTGAAGTCGATCAAAGAAAGCGTGTTGGTGGGTGGATCGGTATATACACCGCCGGCAAAAGCTACCGAGGTAAAGAAGTAAGTACCGGCTGGCAGTTGAGCCAGGGTATTAACGAAAGCGATATTGTAACTGCCGGTCGGGTTCACGGCAAAGTTGCCAGCGAAAGACTGCTCAGTAAAGGGACTGGTTGAACCACTGATGTCGGCGGAAGAAACAACCATGGCATAACCAATGGCTTCTCCTTCTACACTGTTGGGAATCACTACGTCGGCGTTGGTGATGCGCAGTGTATCGTTCAAACAAATTACCTGAGCTTCAGCTACGGAAGTACCAGCGGAAATATCCTCACAGAACGTCTCTTCAATTCTGGTCATAGTCACGCAGTACTCACCCACCAGGCCGTTCCAGCCGTCGACCAAAACGTAGTAGGTTACACCTACTTCAGTTTCCAAGGTTACGAGACCATTAAAGAGGGGGTTGCCCTCGTCTTCGTTACAGGCAACCGGTGTAAGGTTGTCGCAGTCATCTCCACTGTATACGGCTATTTGACTGTCGTTGTCGGGCATCGGGTTAGCGGCACCACAGTCGTCGGTGCGAATTTCGTAGATGTTGCCGTCGCCCACGAAAGTGAACCATTGGGTATTGTCCAGGGCTGGGCCACCCGTGTCTGCGAAACAGTCGAAGCCGTCAGTAGGGTCGAAAGCACCGGTAGTGGCGGTCGTATTATCGAACAAAGGAGAGTTCTGGGTTGCACCATTCACTCCGCCCAAAAGGCCGCTCAGGTCATAGGCTACGTCACAGCTGTCATTTTCGGTGAGAGCAGGCTGGAACTCGGTTACGAGACGGAAGTGGTAATCATCCGTTTCCAGGGTCCAGTCAGCACCGTTGAAGACGTAAGTACGGCCGGCGATGGTCGGGGTGGTTTGTACCAGCCAGGTTTCGCCTTCTGGTACGGTGTAGCCAGCGTAGAAATCACCGGACAAGGCGGACAACTCGTCGGTAAAAGCAGACAGGTCGATGCGGGTCATCGGGCTATTGTCGATCAGGTTGGCTTCGGGGATCACTTCGAATGGCTCGATGACATCGTTGCCGGGAACGCCGCCGGCGTCGTCCCAGATGTGGAACATCATCGGACTGTTGGGGCGCATGTTGTCGGTGTAGTTGCGAATCAGGGCGTATACGACGTTCTGGTTGCTCAAAGTGAAACGTACGGCGGCACCGGTCAGGCCGGATTGGGCAGCGGGGCCAAAGCTGTTCACGAAGTCTACTACGCCGTTGTCATAAAAGACGTGGGTGCCGGCGATGTAGTCGAAGCCATCAACGGTGACCGCGTTTGCATTTGGAGATGCGTCGGCAACGGTAATGGAATAATCTACTTGCACGCCAGCGGGTTGGGCCGGAATAGTGAAGTCGAAAGTTCCGTCTCCATTATCTACACCGTCAACTGTACCACCGGAGGCACCATCAAGATCGTAGGAAAGTACTGCTGAGCCAATACCGGAAATGTCGGCAATCTGAGCAGTAGCCACGAAATCACCGGCTACGCCTTCGTAGAATTCGGGGCCGTTATGTACGACCAGTGGGGGACCGTTGTCCACGTCGGAGATTTCCACACGTACGTCATCGATATAAGCACCGTCAACCTCGAAGCCGCCGTCACTGAAGAAACGGAAGCGGACAAATACTTCTTCCTCACCGGCAAAGCCAGCCAGGGAGTAGTCGTACTCGATCCAGGGAGAAAGATTTCCCTGACCGAAAATACGGTCCAGTTCGAGCCAGGTTACACCGTCGGTACTGACTTCGATGAAGAGGTAATCGAAGTTACCGTCCTCGATGTCGTAGATGGCGGAGAAGAACAGGTTGGCATCCAGCGCCGTAGTGAAATCCAGGGGGTCAGCAAGGGTAGCTGAGATGTTCTGGCTGGCCGCGTAGTTGCCACCGGGGCTGTCGGTCAGGGAGTTGGTTGGTGAGTTGGATTGTGCGGTGGTGAGTCCCCAGGCACCTTCCAGTACCCAGTTACCGGAGCCGTTCTCGAAGTCATCTTCGAAAATGACCATTTGGGCGGTTACTGGTGTTGCCATGCATAGACACAGCGCAAGTAATGGTAGAATGTATCGCATTAAAAGGATGGTTTGTGAAAAAAGTAAATAGTTGGTTACAGTCGCTCAAACGTAAGCAAAAACGAAGATGTTTGTTACTGAGTCTGTGATCTTGAAACCGACCGTTAATGTACGAAGATTTCGCTTGACAAGTAAACGCCAGACCCGAATTCAGTCAGGCTGAGCGTCAACATTGCTACTTTGTCAGTCCGCCAGTGAAACAATGGTAAAAAGATAAAAGCCATGACCTTTTGCAAGATCACGGCTTTTAGCAAAACTGTCAAACAGTATATTTATCCGAGTGCTTTTACCATAGTCGCGCCAATCTCGGCGGGACTTTTAACCACGTGGATGCCACATTCGGCCATGATCTTCATCTTGGCTTCGGCGGTGTCGTCATGACCACCCACAATGGCTCCGGCGTGGCCCATGGTGCGTCCCTTGGGTGCCGTTTGTCCGGCGATGAAACCCACGACGGGTTTGGTGCCGTGCTCCTTGATCCAGCGGGCGGCGTCGGCTTCCATAGGACCGCCAATCTCGCCGATCATGATAATACCGTCGGTATCCGGATCATTCATCAGTAATTCTACGGCATCCTTAGTGGTAGTGCCGATGATGGGGTCTCCGCCTATACCGATACAAGTACTCTGGCCCATGCCGGCCTTGGTGACCTGGTCGACGGCTTCGTAAGTCAGGGTACCCGAGCGGCTGACAATACCGATGCGGCCGGGGTTGTGAATGAAGCCGGGCATGATGCCGCACTTGGCTTCACCGGGGGTCATTACGCCGGGGCAGTTGGGGCCTACCAGGCGACAGTCGTAATCCTCGATATAAGCCTTGGCTTTCACCATATCCTGTACGGGGATGCCTTCGGTAATACAGATAATGGTCTTGATACCGGCTGAGGCAGCCTCTTTGATAGCATCGGCAGCGAAGGGAGGTGGGACGAAAATTATGCTTACGTCGGCTTTCGCTTCGGCGACTGCTTCGGCTACGGTATTAAAAACGGGGCGGTCTAGGTGAGTTTGCCCACCTTTTCCGGGGGTTACGCCTCCTACGACATTGGTACCGTACTCGATCATCTGGCCGGCGTGAAAGCTACCTTCCTTTCCGGTAATACCCTGAACGATGATGTTTGAATCTTTGGTTACTAAAACTGCCATTGGTTAAGTTGTCGGTTGTTAAGTTTTATTCGGTTTTACAGTCTCACGAATCAATATCAGACGATGAGACTATTCCTCTTCCGGGACGATGATGAAAACATCCTCATTATCCCTTTGCATAAAGTAGGTTTCCCGGGCGAAGCGCTCGCGGTTTACTTCCATATCCAGACGCTCTGCCTCGGCTGCTTCAATCTGCCCGTCCAGTTCGATGCGCTTGGCTTCCAGTCGATTGACGGCGCTGCGCAACTGAAACTGGGTGATCAGGTCCTTGCTACTGCCCGCCAACATAATGATGGAGAAGCCCACCAGCGTGAGGAAGTAGCGGTTACGCAAATAGGGAGGGAGCGCGTTCCAGAAATCAGCGATAGGGTTGCTCTTGGCACGACGACGAGAGGCCATAGAATGGATTTGCTGACAAAGGTAGGAAAAATTGGACGCGCTGCGCGCTTTTGGACACTTCGCTTTTGGACGGCGTAAACGCCTTTTGGACGGCTGCGCCCTTTTAGACGATCACTGAAGCGGTCTTTTTGGGTGCTCTTGAATCTAAGACTAAAGCTTTAGTCCTTGATTTAAACCTTCCCAAAAGCGAGGCACGATCGTCTAAAAGGAGCGCAGCGACGTCCAAAAGCCGAAGGCGTCCAAAAACGAGGCGAAGCCGAGTGTCCACAAGCGCGCAGCGCGTCTACCTACCGGCGCAGCAGGTCAGTTCCCGGAAAGTAAGCCTGGTCTCCCAACTCCTCTTCGATCCGTAGCAACTGGTTGTACTTTGCGATACGGTCGGAGCGACTGGCGGATCCGGTTTTGATCTGGCCACAGTTCAGGGCTACGGCGAGATCGGCGATGGTGGTATCTTCGGTTTCTCCGGAGCGGTGACTCATCACGCTGGTGAAGCCGGCACGGTGGGCCATGGTCACGGCTTCGATAGTTTCGGTGAGGGAGCCGATTTGGTTCACTTTCACCAGGATGCTGTTGGCGCTTTTCTCGGCGATACCGCGGCTGAGGCGTTTGGTGTTGGTCACGAACAGGTCGTCACCCACCAGTTGGGCCTTGTGGCCGGCGGCGGCAACCAGTTTGCTCCAGCTGGCCCAATCATCTTCGTCCAACCCGTCTTCGATGGAGATGATGGGGTATTTGTCTACCCAGTCGGCCCAGTAGTCGACCATCTCGTCGCTGCTTAATTTGCGGCCGTCGGATTTGTGGAAGTGATAGACTTTTTCCTCGGCGTTGTAGAACTCGGAGGCGGCGGCGTCCATGGCGATCATGATGTCCACACCGGGTTTATAACCGGCTTTCTCGATAGCGGTCAGGATGGTTTCAATGGCTTCCTCATTACTCTTCATGCTGGGAGCGAAACCACCTTCGTCACCGACGTTGGTACTGTAGCCTTTGCTCTTAAGTACATTTTTCAGGTGATGGAAAGTTTCCACCCCCATGCGCAGCGCGTCGCTGAAGCGGTCGGCGCCTACGGGCATGACCATGAATTCCTGGAAGTCAATGCTATTATCCGCGTGGCTGCCGCCGTTGAGGATGTTCATCATCGGTACCGGCATAGTACAGGCGTTCACCCCGCCTACGTAGCGGTAAAGGGGCTGATTCAGCTCCAGGGCGGCTGCTTTGGCACAAGCAAGGGAAACGCCAAGAATAGCGTTGGCACCCAGTTTGCCTTTGTTTTCGGTACCGTCGAGTTCGATCATCAGGTCGTCGATATAACGCTGGTCCTGTACGTCTACCCCCAGTAGTGCATCGGCAATACCCTCCTCAATGTTGTCTACGGCTTTCAGGACACCCTTGCCCAGATAAGTGGATTTGTCACCATCACGCAGCTCCACGGCTTCGTACTTGCCGGTGCTGGCTCCGGAAGGGACGGCGGCGCGGCCAACCAGACCTTCGGCGGTGAGGACTTCGACTTCAACGGTGGGGTTGCCACGGGAGTCGAGAATTTGGCGGGCTCTTACGTCTAGAATAGAACTCATACGGGGTTCTTGTATTTTTTACACTAACAAAGTAGCAAAGGTAAGGAAAACCCAGTTGATATTACCAGTCCTTGACTGAGTCGGGCAGGGCAATACCAATTGGGACCTAGAGAGAATTGCTAACGGACAATCGTGCCAGATACAAGCCAGTTCGTCAAGTTTCAATAAGTTGTCAGAACCGGGGGAGGATGAAACTGTTAATACAAAACCTTATCTTACAACTTATGATTGCGACCGCCATTTCTCAAATCGGCTTGAATTTACTGACCATCAGTCAAGCGAGCTGGACGTCCGAGCAATACCGTAGAATGTATGAAGCCGGCGTACTTAGTGACGACGATCGGGTGGAATTATTAATGGGGAAAATTACTGAGATGAGTCCGATTGGAAGGTTTCACGCTGCTTGTGTTATGCGGCTCCAAAAAATATTTATCCCTAAACTAATCAGTAATTATTCATGGCGAACTGAAAATCCGATCGTCCTGCCGGATAACTCAGAGCCGGAGCCAGATTTTGCTTTATTAAAGCACCGGGATGACGATTACGTTTCCGGCCATCCAGCGGTGGACGATGTTTTGTTGGTAATCGAAGTAGCGGATAAGACCCTGCTGAAAGATCGCGAAGTAAAAGCGTCCATTTACGCCAGTGCTGGGATCGCCGAGTACTGGATTGTCAATCTCATCGACCGCCAGCTTGAACGCTACGAACAGCCCATATCTGAAGTGGGGAGCTACGAGTTATCTCAGGTATCCGGAGAAAAAGATTCTTTCGATCACCCGATCCTAGGTGAGGTTATAGTGGCGAATATTTTGCCCTGATTTAATGGTGAAATTGATTGAAAACTGGATGTTTTCGATTTGCCAAAAACGCAAGATCGCTCGTCGACTGCGTCGCCTCATCGTAAGGAAATCAAAAGTGGCTTATGCGCCAGTAGGAGCGGGCAAGCATGCACACGCGTGAGTACACGTGTACCCATTCCTACCGGTATACACTTAAAAACGGCGTATCCTTCCTACGCCGTTCAGCGCAGCGAACGCGCCATCCTGGATCTTATTTCAACATATCCACGAACTGGTCAAACAGGTAGCGCGCATCGTGTGGTCCGGGGCTGGCCTCGGGATGATATTGTACACTGAAAGCCGGTTTGCCAACTACCCGAATACCTTCGATGGTATCGTCGTTGAGGTTGAGGTGGGTGACTTCCACCTTGTCAGCGTTGGCAGCGATGGCTTCGGGGGAGACACCAAAACCGTGGTTCTGACTAGTGATCTCGCATTTGCCGGTGACCAGGTTTTTGACCGGGTGGTTGATGCCACGGTGACCGTGGTGCATCTTGTAAGTTGGAATATCGACGGCGCGGGCCAGAATCTGGTGGCCCAGACAGATGCCGAAGAGCGGCTTGTCGTCCTCCAGCATGGCTTTGGCCGTATCTACTGCGTAATCCATAGCGCCGGGGTCGCCGGGACCGTTGGAGATGAAGTAGCCGTCGGGCTCGAAAGCGCGAATTTCTTCGATGGGGGTCTTGGCGGGAAATACTTTGACGAAGCAGCCTCGATCGGTAAAGTTCTTGAGGATATGTTTCTTGGTGCCTAAATCCAGCACTGCTACTTTGCTAGACCTGTTACCGCCTTCTCCACCGAGCTGATCGAACTCTTCACCTAAGGTATAAGTCTCTTTGGTCGTAACTTTACTGGATAATTCCAGGCCACTCATGTCCGGTGCCTTGGCGAGTTGGTCTTTTAGCTTGTCCAGGTCAAATTCTTCACTGGAGACGATACCGTTCATGGCACCTTTGGAACGAATGTGGCGAACGATGGCGCGGGTATCTACGTCGCTGATGCCGACCATGCCTTCTTTTTCGAAGTATTCCTGGATTGAGCCATCGGCCTGTTGGCGGCTAAAGGGAACGGTGAAGTTTTTACAGACGAGGCCGGCGATCTTGATGCTATCGGACTCCGTATCCGTATCCTTGGTGCCGTAGTTGCCGATGTGGGCATTGGTGGTTACGAGAAGCTGACCGAAGTAGGAGGGGTCGGTGAAGACTTCCTGGTAACCGGTCATCCCGGTGTTGAAACAGATCTCACCGATAGTGGTGCCGATCTTGCCGGCTGCTTTTCCACGAAAAACGGTGCCGTCGGCGAGAAGGAGGATGGCGGGTTGGTCGGACATTTCGGGGATTTTGCGCGAAGATAATGACTTAATGATTGAATGAGGCAATGATCTAATGAAACAATGATCTAATGATCTAATGAGGTAATGATCTAATGATCTAATGAGGTAATGATCTAATGACCTAATGAGGTAATGATTGAATGAGGCAATGATCTAATGAGGTAATGATCTAATGATTGGGGCGATTGAATCATCGAATCATTAGACCATTCTATCATTACCTTTGCGGCTATGAAAGATCTTTCCGACCTCCTGGGGCGCATCCTGCTATCGATGATATTCATTTTTGAAGCTTATGATTACATCGCTTACGCAAAATCCAACAAAGCGGCGATGACGGCTTACGGTTTGACCTGGAACCAAGACCTGCTATTGTACGGAGCGATCACCCTGCTCGTGCTGGGAGCGCTGATGTTGCTGACCGGTTACCGAATGCGGTTCGGATCCATTCTTTTATTGCTTTACTGGTTGCCAATGACTTATGTGGTCCATTCTTTCTGGAACGACCCGGAGGAACAACGACGTCTGCAATCTATCCTGTTTACCAAGAACCTGGCCATTACCGGTGGCTTGCTGATTACGGCTACCCATACCAGCGGGCGCTACGCGATCAAGAAAATTTTTGCGACGACACGGGTGTAAGAATTTACCAGAAAACGGCCATTGAAAGTTTGAAACAACTGCGATAAACACAAAAAATTGAAGAAATGTAGTTGTTTTTCTTGCGACTATGCAAGGTTTTGTTTTAATTTGTAGCACCGAAGGCCGATAATGGTCTTCATTTTTACTTAACTGCTACCGAATTATGATCACTGAAGACCGCCGGCAACTCAACGAGCGCTTTAAAAAAGTCTTCGCTATCCTGGAAGACCGGGGAGAGATCGTCAAGAACGACCGCGGAGGTCGGGGACTGGGCGACTTTGCGAAGCGTATTTTAGGCAACCGCTCCTATGGCCATATTATCCGTGCCTACCTTAACGACAACGACAAACGTTGTATCAACTACGAGCAGGCTCGCCGAATCTGCAACGAGTATAACGTTAACATGTCCTATCTGCTGGAAGGCATCGGTACCCCTTTTGGTATGGACCTGCCAAAAGCCACGGAACTCGGCGCAGAAGATATTCCTTCCCTGAATATCCTTTTCACCAATGCCGAAGCCTTTGCCGGTGCCAGCGTGGACAGTGATTCGTTCCTCCGGGAATCAGCTGACTTTTTCACGCTGCCCGGTATCAATGGCGATGGCTACGTAGCTTTCCCGATCAACGGTAACAGTATGGAACCCGTGATTAACGACGGAGATACCATCATCTGTCGTCAGATTGCCGGTGCTCACGAAATCAAGGACAATAAGATCTACGCTGTGAAAAGCAAAGGGTCCATTTGGGTCAAGTACGTACAGAAAGTGCCCGATAGCCGGGGGCGTACCACCGCCTTGCGCCTTATTTCCGCCAACTTCCTTGAGCATGACCCCTGGGTAGAGGAGGTGAACGAATATACCCGCCTTTACGAGGTGGTTCGTCGTATCAGCGATCTCTAAACGAGTTTTAAGACTTACAATCTTTCTTGATTGAAGGATTGTACCTACGAAAAATAGCGATTCAGCAATGGGTCGCTATTTTTTTAGCCGATCCGGACAATCGGAACCAAAATCCACAATTGTCAAGCCGGATGATCGAGATCGTTGCCTTCGGGTGCGGTCGCAAGGATTTATCCTGCTGTTTTTTGTTTACCCCCGGCGCGAGTGATCGTGGCGGGGGTTTTTGATTTGGAGAAGATGGGAGTGAACCACCAAGGGTGCAAAATGGCACCAAAAAAGGGAATATTAATTTAGCGTGAAATTATATCGGATGTTACGGGTGGAGAATTTATTCATTTGAAGTAGTGCCCTTCGGCACGGCCTAACGAAGATGAAGTATTCTTCTGCTCTTCCGCAGAGCCTCTGCATGAAATTTGAGAAAGTGAATTGGAATTACTGCCGACTCCGCATAGCCTCGTACAACAGTATCCCCGCCGCTACCGAAACGTTGAAGCTGTTCAACTGTCCGGCTTGTGGTATTTTAAAAGTCACGTTGGCCGCCCTTGCTACGCCTTCGCTGATACCTTCACCTTCGGCTCCGAGGACTAGGCAGAGTGGTTGATCCAGTTCCAGTTCATGGAGGAATTTTTCGGCTTTGAGATCGCTTGCCAGTACCTGGACGCCGGACTGTTGTAAAAACTCAATAGTGTTAATCAGACTCTTTTCGCGGCAAACGGGTAAACGACTAAGTGCTCCGGCGGAACTTTTGACGGCGTCTGCGGTGAGACCGGCGCTGTTCTTACGGGGAATGATGATGGCCTGGGCACCACATACTTCGGCCGAGCGGGCGATGGCACCGAGGTTACGGACGTCGGTAACGCCGTCGAGAAGCAGGAGCAGCGGCGTTTCCCCCTGCTCGTAAATGAAGGGCAAAACGTCCTCGATCTTCTGATAAGCCGCCGCGGCGATCTGGGCCACCACGCCCTGATGATTCTGCCCCCTGGCGACCATCCGTTGAAGTTTAGCCTGAGGAATGATGGTCATGGGGACTTCCTGCTGCTTGCACAGGTTACGGACCTCTTTTTCAAATTCGCCCCGGGTACCTTGCTGCAGATACACTTTGTCTACCGGTTGGTCGGATTGCAGGGCTTCGAGGACGGGGTGGCGACCGTAGATGAGGTCTTTGGATTTCTTGTTGCGGTGGTCGTTGGACATGGAACGAAGATTGCAGATTATTCGCTATGTTGCAAGTAAGTCTGCGATTATGACCGATAAGGACCATTTTTTTGGCGAGGATTACTGTTATTTGACTATTGAGACTGATCTGCGCAAGTAGGCTGTTAATACTTACATTCGGCCTAGAGTGTACATAAGCGCATGTTTTTGCAAGAGTTTGAGCATGGCAATTAATCTCAATAAATGCCATTAATTTCAGTTCATATTTGCAAGTGTAAATCTTATCCCCTATTTTAAAGTAAATATAAACCCTACCACATGAAACTTTTACCATTCCTTTTTACCATTCTTAGCTTCTTAGCTTGTAATAACCGGGTTGTTGGGCAATTAGATAATTTGGCCGAACAATCAGATGTGATTATTACTGGGGAGGTTATTAGTAGTGCAGCATCTTGGAATATAGAGAGAACAAGGATATATACCACCCACCAAATCCAGATTGACCATATTTACAAAGGCTTTGTCGATGATGCTATTGTCTCAATACGTACAATCGGGGGAGAAGTGGACGATTTGTTTCAATTTATGACTCACACGGTCGAGTTGCACCCAGGACAATTCGGATATGCATTCTTAAGAAAAATACCCGATAGCAATGTATATGAGCTATACCACACAGAAAGCTTTTACGAAGTTAGCTATGAAACTGAGGGGAATCTAATCATAGATGGTGAAGTATTAAGGCCCGTTCAGTTCGATCGTGCAATCATTAGTTCCACTAAACAAAGGCCACAAACATTTGCGGAGAACGTCAGATACCGTACTTCTGGTTTAGGGCTAACTGAATACAGTTGCTCCAATACTTCGGAAGGTGCTGTTACCTTAGAACTTAAATTCGATAACGTAACCATATCGAGTGACCTCAGCTTTTTGGAGTTTGATATATTTGCCAAATCAAGTATGCCAGGAATTCAATTCGGCAAGGGTAATATATTCTTAAATTATTCCACAGAATTCGGTACTAGTGTAGTTCAAAACGGGACTGCTGATATAAGCAAAAGCGAAGTTATTCAAGATACCGTTTATGCTTTGAGCTATAGTGATGTAGGGCAGCAGAATTTGGCACTAAATATTGGGCGGTGCATCACATGTAAGGATAGACTATTTTCGGTATTCTCCATCTAAAAGTACTGAAACATCAGTAACTACAGGTCATTCGTCATATACGATCAATTTGATGCCAATCTACTTTATCCTTACATGTGATGCACCGCCAAATATTGATCTAAGTGATCCTTATTCCAACAATCTTCACGTGTTCTCTTCTGGTTATGACACCTTACTGCACGTGAAATTAGCAATTACTAGTATTGCAAATGTCGGAGATATTTCATTTGATGACCTTACAATTGCAAGTAACATGAAATATTGGTGCCGCAATCAATACGTAGATTTCGATGAAGTAATCTATGATGGACCCATCGGAGCTATTCAAAGCCAGCCGGGTAATGAGATAGGTATAACATACACTTTTGGTAATGAACTTATTAACAACAATAATTATATTTTTGAAGTGTTTGCTGCTGCTACGGCAGAATCTAAGTTCTCAGATGCTTTCATCTATATCGACTATAATGAGTTAGGATTTCAACCAAATATCGCCAGCGAGCTTTCATTCATACCCGGAGATTTATTGCTTGAAGGCGGGAATTTATACGAGACTTTCCCATTTGATTTCGATGAAAACACTTTGCAGTTTATAATATTTTCGGGAGGAGCTCCCGACCCTAATCAGTTGACTATTTTATCAACGACTCCTAAAAAGGTTGGAACTTTTACTTTCCCGATTTCATCCTGTGATCAGGAGAAAGAAATTAAATTTAATTCAGAAACAGAAGTCAGCGATCACACGCATTATACCGGAGTGATGCCGGTTCCTTATGAATTATACGACCCGGTAAAAGCAGATGATGACTTATCCGGTAAAATATGTGATTGTGAAGATCCTGAAATTACGATGTTATCTGATTTATCTATAAATGCTGGGAATGGTGAAGTGTTAGTCATTACAGGAACTGATTTCGGCACCTATTCATTTACGGACTCGAAAGTAATGTTCAGAAATGGTGATGATGGAGGCTCCTCTTGGATGACTGCGCCACGAAGTTCTATTACTGAAAACGGAATAATTCAATGGTCTGACGACGAGATCAAAGTACGGGTACCTTCGGTAGGCGCCAATAGTCTCATTACTAAACCTGCTGCCTCCGGGTTTGTAAGGGTTGAAAATGCTTGTGGAGAAGATAATTCAGAAGATGAGTTGAACATTCCATTTGCGATTACAAATGTTAAGTCGTCATCAACAAGTGGCGAACCGGTGAAAATTGGATTAAGTAACTTGAATGAAAACGGTATTTGCTTTACCTATGGAAACCTTGAAGGAAACGATGTACCCGCATGGGTAAAAATAGAATTCGCTAATGCTATTAGTGAGTGGTGCAATAAAACGGAGATTCCATTGTCTGTGAAACAAGAAGAAGTAGAGATTAATGGAGCAGCTTTCAATGATGGGATAAATTCGGTTACAATTGAAAATGATTTAGAAGTACACGCTGGAGCAGCTGTTTTGTTCGCAGGAAGAACCGATGGAGATGGATGTAATAATGGACGTGTAATGACGGATATTGATATCGTTATAAGCCCATCGCTCATAGGTTCTATGCCTAGTTCTGCGGATGAAATAGATATGAGGAATAAATTAAAACACGAAATAGGCCATGTGCAAATGATTAATCATTCCGTTGACCTTGATGCAGGTTCTGTACCTTTTCAACCAATTGTATATTGGTCACATACGGCTACAGCTCAAGGAGGTCAGTTTGTATCGATAAAACCAGTTGACGAAGAAGGCGCGAATTTAATTTATCAAACAAGTTCAGACATTGTAAACACAAATTGCGGTGGAACACCGATAGAACCATCCGACAATTGTAATCTAATCTGTGAAGATCCTAATAACACTACTATTTATCAACATGAGAGTTCAAAAATCGAGATATATCCTAACCCCATTTCAGGTACGCGGTTGAACCTGAAAGTGAATGGTGCAGAACTAGAGCGAGATGCTCAAGCTTCAATATCTAACATAGCTGGTGAGGTATTTCCTATTTATAGAAGAGGGATAAATACATTTGAAATGGTCACCAAGCCTTCGCCCGGACTTTACGTATTGAAAATTTACCAATATGATGCAACGATAGTCAAAAAAGTAATCATCCAATGATCAAAGTTACTTCGTTCTTAACAGTAATCCTATTGTTGACCACCTGTGCCAGTAGGGTGATTTCTAACGACAAAGGCCAAATTACTGCTTACCCTTGCCAGAATCAGCTAGATACCTTCGTTCAAGTCACCAGACACTTGAGGTTCGGCGTTTACGAAGTGGATTTGGACTTTTTCTCAATTGAGAAATACAAAAGAATGTCTATTTTAGATTTGAACGCAAAAGGATTGCCATATAGCGAAGTGGCGCAAAAGGCCTTAGAGTTTAAATCGTTTTTAAAAAGACTACTTAATAGTAGTGACTGTGTGTACAATATGGGACCGGCGAAATTCCAAGAAATAGTAGGACCGGCTTATGATATTAACCGAGTAGGAGTAATGACTTATCGCTTTAATCTGGGCCCTAATTGCCCTTATTGCGATGGTGATATAGGAAGAATATTTGAACACTGTAGTTCAATGCAAATTTCGTTCGATGAACGTAGGAAGTATCAATTCGTGAATATTATCCAAGCCGATAATTATCCCTAACTCCCACTCTCCTCCACCAACCACCCCCGCGCTACCAGCTGCTCCGTACCCATAATCTTCCCGTGCAGACTCTCTAATTTTTGCCGAAACTGCTCCCTCCCCATGAATTCCTGCTGGTGCTTCAGCGTCGCCAGCTGCTTGGTAAAGCGGATGTAATTTTGGTAATTCCGCTTCTCCTTGACACTCATTTTTTGGTTGCGGCGTACGTAGAGGCGTAGGCTTTCAAGCTGGCTGAGTAAGAAATTGGTTTCCTGGCGGTCATAGGCGATCCGAACTTCCAATAGTACCCGGGCCAGGTGGTACTTAACGTCGGCGTCTTCCACCTCCCGGAGATAATTGCCGGCCTCGTCGTAAAGACCGCGGCTATAGTAGTATTGAGCCTTGTTCATTGCATAGGCATTCTCGCGGCGCTTCTCCGGTAAACGGGAGTAGTGGCTCTCCATGAACGATTCCGTCCAGTCATATTCTTTGACGCCGCAGCCAATGGTGACAATGTTTTTGTAATTCCACTCACTAATGATGCCGTGCTCGTAAAGGACACCGGTGGAAATGGCCCGGCGGTAAAGTTCAAAGAGTTCACGCAAATAGGAGCCGTCTCCGGCGTTGATGCGGGCGATACAGTAATTGGTGGCGAAACCGAATATGTTTTCCTGCTCCTGTTCGGGAAAGGAATCGAGTTCCTTGCCAAAGTAGTGGCGAATCTTTTCGTAATGAAGTTTTTCTTCCGGCTCCCGCAGGCTCATCAGGATGTGGTAGTAGCAGCTGATGGAGACGTCCTTTTCCAGTAATTCATTACCGGCGGGGGAAGTGATATAAGCCAGAATGTCGTCGAGAAAACCGAACTCAAAAGTGGTATTCATCAACATGCTGTTGGCCGTCAGATGGCAGGCGTGACGGAGTTTTTCGACGATGTAAAAGCGGTCCAGCGCGTGCAGCATATTTTGCAGAGGCTGGGCATCATTACGCACTTCATACTTATTACGGTAGTAACCGTAAACGGCGTGCAGACGGTAGTTGGCCCAGTAGTAATCCTTACTTTGACGGGGCGCTTTCTTTAGCTTTTTACTCAGTTTCTTCTCACGGCTTTTCAGCAGGTCGAAACGGGCTTTATCCTGGGCGCGTTCGAGGGCGAAGATGTCTTCGGCGTAGGGGTCTTCGGTGAGCTGTTCCACGGCAAGGAACCGGCTGACCAGTTTCATGAGTCCCGACATCAGATCGGCCAGTGGTTGTTCCCGAAAAGTCTCGTCGGGAAAAATCTTTTTGAAGACCCTTTCCTTGCTTAGCGCGGGGCGTTTACTATCCAGTTCCCCGAGGACCAGCGCCAGGAATTTTACCGTTCGCTGGTGCTGATTAAAGTAGGGGCTATCCACGAACTGACGGAGCCGCTCGCGTTCCCGACCGTCCATTTTGAGGATTTGCCTGACTACTTTGCTATCCAGCATGGCTACTTTGTTAGTCCAAATAATGATTTAACGAGGCAGTGATTTAATGGTAGAATGGGCAATATTGGATCATTCAATCATTAACTCAATAGATCATTTACTTAATGCTTCGTTCAGGAAATCCCGCAAACTTTCGATCTGGCGGTTGCTCATTCGCTCCTCAGTGTAGTGAGGCATATAAGCTTTCTTACCGGGAATGGGACTAGTACCGTAGCGACTAACCTGATAGGTAGAGTAGCGGGTGTAGCGGGAAAAATGCTTGAGCAGATGCTCGTAGCTGTCCGGGTTATGGTTCAGATTATAGAAGCTGTAGCGTTGGTTTTCGTGGCAGTGGAGGCAGCTGCGATCGTAAAGTTCGGCTCCGATGGCGGCATCCCCCTTTACGGGGTAACCGGTTTTGCGGTCTTCCGGCGGCAATACGAAGGTGGCGGGAGAGTAGGGGAGAAACTTGCCTTTCAGCAGGTTGATTACTGACTGGTCCTTATCTCCTTCTGCGAGAGCATCGTTAACGCGCGTAAATTCGTCATCGGACAGGTCGAGGTCCCCCATCTTGAGGCCGATTTGCTGTAAATAGCCGACCACACTTTCCATTTCCGCAGCGCTAAGTGGTTCACCCTGGGCGCACTCCGTGGCGCAGAGTTGGATAGCGGCGCGTAGGTCTTTACGGGCGGGTTTAACCAGATCACCGTATTTTTTTTCGTAGTCTCCGTTGTAATAACTCGTCCGGTTCACCGCCCCGTAAAGCGTAGTGCCAGCCAGAAAGGGAAGGTCGTTTTTTATGGCATAATCGAGCCGGGCCTCAGGGTCGGCTTTCAGAAGGTTGGGGTCTTCCTTCACCACATTATGGCAGCTGGTACAGACGAAATGCTTGCTCTGGCGTTTGCCGTTGATGCCTAATCCTTCCAAGATGATTTTTTCGCCCAATTCGGCAGAGGCACCGTCTACGGGGCGGGCCACGTTGTCGCCTCGTTGGGGTTGACCGAGGGATTGAAAGACCTGCTGTAGCAGGGCTTGCTCATCAGCTACGGTAAGGTGACCTTCCGGGGCAGGACTGGTGGCCAAAGTGAGGTAGCCAAGTGTGGCGAGGGCGAGGAGGTATGGCAGATATCTTTGCACGGGTGAGATTTTTGCGAAGATACAAAGGGGCGAGAGAATCAGTCATTGGATTTTTAAAATGCCGGATTTAAACCACCGCCTCCCGAACCCTCAACAGCCGCTCCAGCAAGCCCTCCAGTTGATCCAAAGGCAGCATATTCGCCGCATCACTCTTCGCTACGCTGGGATTAGGATGGGTCTCCATGAAGAGCCCGTCCGCCCCCACGGCGATGGCCGCTTTGGCAATGGTTTCGATCAGGGCGGGGCGGCCACCTGTGACGCCGCTGTTCTGGTTGGGCTGTTGGAGACTGTGGGTGCAGTCCATCACCACCGGGCTGCCCAGTTCACGCATGGTGGCCAGGCCGCGGAAGTCCACTACCAGATCCGTATAGCCGAAAGTGGTGCCGCGTTCGGTGAGCCAAACCTGATCGTTGCCGCTGTCGATCACCTTTTGGCGGGCGAATGCCATGGAACTGGGGCTCAGAAACTGTCCCTTTTTGACGTTGACCACTTTTCCGGTTTTGGCGGCGGCTACTAGTAAATCGGTCTGGCGACACAAAAACGCGGGAATTTGTAGTACGTCCACGTACTCGGCGGCCAGGGCGGCTTCGGCTACGGCGTGAATGTCGGTGGTCGTAGGCAGGTCAAAGGTTTCTCCAACCTTACGCAAGATTTTCAGGGCCTTCTCGTCGCCGATACCGGTGAAACTGTCCAGCCGACTGCGGTTGGCTTTGCGGTAGCTGCCTTTGAAGATATAGGGGATCTTCAGCCGGTCGCAAATGGCACTCACTTTTTCGGCGATCTCCATAGCGATTTCCTCCCCCTCAATGGCGCAGGGCCCGGCAATGAGGAAGAAATTGTTGGTCTCGGTATGTTTGATCCGGGGGATTCGGGAGAGTGTATTCATGGGCATTGCTACTTTGTTAGTCATGAGAGACCGCTCCTGTCGTCGCTGTTTGATCGATGGAAACCAGACGCTAGAAGCTAGACACTAGATACCAGGCGGTGGATATTAGATGCTGGACGCCGGGCGCACCAAACCGGCAGCCTAACAGCGAAGCGGTCTAGCGTCTATTTTCTAACAGCGACGACAGGAGCGGTCTTAATTTTGACTGGCAAAGTAGCAATGTTCTCGGGAACCGCAAGATTTTTTACCCGTGACCAGCAAAATGTCTACTTAAGACAAACTTGCCACAACTGCTAACCTTGGCAGTATTTAAGGACTTGCTTATCTTCGACCAACTTTTCATCGGCGCCGGACAGTAATTACTCCTACAATTACCAACTACTCTCCCGACTCCAGCTTCATTACTTAAGCGCTTCCGGGCCATAGAACCATACTAATGTTATTGAAACACTATCTACTTCGAGTAGTAACCATCTCTCTATTGCTGCTGAGTTTTGGCTTTGCTGCATCGGCTCAATTGTTGAACCACGTCCAAGGCCGCGTACTCGTTCAGTTGGATCATTTACCCGCTGAGCAGACCGCCAAAAGCTGGTTTGCTGCCCAGACCGATGCCGCCGGTAAATCACTGGGCCTGAAGTTCGAGCACGTCATCCACCGTCACTCGCGGATCTATATGGTCAGCTTCGATCATGACCTGACCGACGAGAACCTGGTGCTGACCCACTTGCGCAGCCACCAACAAGTGCAGAATGCTCAGTTCGACCACTTCGTCAAAACCAGAGCAGAACCCAACGATCCCGAATTTCCCAACCAGTGGCAATACCTCAACGTCGGCCAGAGTGGTGGTACCGTGGGTGCAGACATCGATGCTGACCTTGCCTGGGACGTTACTACCGGTGGTATCACGGCCGATGGCGACACCATTGTAGCCTGTATCATCGACGATGGAATTGACGCCGATCACCCGGATATGGCTCCTAACCTCTGGATCAACTACGCAGAGATCCCAAACAACGGAATTGACGATGACAGCAACGGTTACGTAGACGACTACCGTGGCTGGGATACCGGTAGCAACAGCGATGCAGTTTACGACGGTGGTGGCCACGGCACGCCCGTAGCAGGTATTGTGGGTGCCCGCGGAAATGATGGATTTGGAGCAGCGGGCGTCAACTGGAACGTCAAGTTGATGATTGTCCAGGGCGGCACCGGCGTGGAAAGCGAAGTGCTGGAAGCCTACGGTTACCCGCTGGATGCTCGGATGGCTTATAATGCCTCCGCCGGTGGTAAAGGTGCTTTTGTCGTTTCCACTAACGCATCCTGGGGCGTCGATTTCGGCCAGCCCGATGATTCTCCGCTCTGGTGTGCTTTTTATGACACTTTGGGTGTTCATGGTATTCTGAATTGCGGTGCTACGATCAACGGCAATCAGAACGTAGACGTGGTGGGTGATCTGCCCACGGCCTGCCCCAGTGACTACCTGATCTCCGTCACCAATATGAACGATGACGATGTGAAAGTTACTGGTGCCGGATTTGGGGTGGAAACCATTGATATGGGCGCTTTCGGTCAGGGGACCTGGACGCCACAGGCGGGTGGCGGCTTCGGCGGCTTCGGTGGTACTTCCGGTGCCACACCCCACGTAACGGGTACAATCGCTTTGCTGTACTCATTGCCCTGCCCGGATATTATCACCCTGGCGAAAACCGATCCCGGCGCTGCAGCTCTCCTGATGAAACAGGCTATTTTTGATGGCCTCGACGAGAATGCTTCCCTCCAGGGCATCACCGCCACGGGTGGTCGCCTTAACCTGAACAATGCCGTACAGAATGTGCTGGGGCAGTGTGGTGGTTGCTTGCCTCCACTGAACGCCGAGGCTACCGTTGAAAGTGACAGCCAGGCTGTGATCACTTACACCTTGCTGAATGACACTACCGTCAACCAAATGGACCTGCGTTTCCGTATTATCGGAACGGACGAATGGACGCTCTTCGAAGACGTAATGTCTCCCTTCACCCTGAACGATCTGCTGGGTTGTACGGACTATGAGTTCCAGTTTCAGGCCTTCTGTGATACGACAAACTCGGAGTATAGCCGCAGTTTCGAATTTTCTACCCTCGGGTGTTGCGAGAACCCTGAAGATTTTGCGCTGGTAAGCGTAGATTCTTTCAGCATCGATTTCGCCTGGTCATCCGTTTATGCCGCCGTCAGCTACGAGCTGGAAACCCGCCCGGCGGGTACTATGGACTGGAACGTCAATAGTACGATGGATACCAGTATTACCATTGATGGCCTGGAGCCTTGTACCGAACTGGAGTACCGCTTCCGCGTCATCTGTTCGGACACGACCCAGGCAGATTATACCAATATTCAAACCATTACGACTGCTGGCTGTGGTGCCTGCGTAGACCTTACCTACTGCGCAACCAATGAAATCAGCGTAGTTGACGAGTGGATTGCAAACGTTAGCCTCGGTGATATTGATAACAGTAGTGGAGCCGGTGAAGGCGGTTACACTGACTTTACCGTCAGCGGCCAAACGACGACCATCACCGGCGGTATAGAGGTTGAGTTCACCCTCACTACCGGATACGCGGCAACCGTTTACGGCGAAGGCTGGGCCATCTTCATCGACCTCAATGCCAACGGCAACTTCGACGACGCCGGCGAACGCGTTTGGCAAAGCCCTGGTGACGAAATTGAGAACTCCGTCTCCGGTAGCTTTACTCTGCCCTTCAACGTGCCAAATGTGTACACCCGCATGCGCGTGGGTATGAATTTTTCTGACTACCCCGATGCTTGCTCTGCTAACAGCATTTACGGTGAGTACGAAGACTACTGCGTTTCGCTAATGACTGGGATGGAGCCAGAATGTATCCCACCCGCCGGCCTGAGTCACGTCGACGAACCGGGCAACGATTCAACTGCCACCCTGAATTGGGAAGCTGCCGTTGCCGCTGAAAGCTATATGCTGCGCTACCGCCTGGAAAGTGTCGTGGAATGGACCGAAATGGAAGCGCAAACCACTGAGGTCACCCTCATTGGATTGGATAGTTGCGCAAACTATGAAGCTCAGGTGCGCAGTGACTGTGGCGTGGGTAACGATAGCGGATTTTCCGAAAGCCTGTTCTTCAGTACGGCCTGTATCAGTAATGTTCGTTCCTTCGATATCGGCCTGAATGACTGGTCAGTAGCGCCTAATCCGACCCGTGGCGATCTGGTGGTTCGCTTCGATTTCAACGAAAGCCCCCGTGAAATGGGTGTGCGTTTGTTTAGCCAGTTTGGTCGCGAATTGAGTTATCGTTCACTGACGCCTACGGCCAGCGGTACGGTGAACGTGGAACTGAACGATCTGCCCGCCGGGGTTTACTACCTGCGCCTGGAAACAGAGCAAGGAAGCAGCCGCGTGCGTAAAGTTGTGAAGTTTTAAAGTGATGTAGTCTACTCCTCTTTCCGGGGGCAGACATTGATTCTACCAAATAGAAGCGCCCTTCCGACAATCGTCGGAAGGGCGCTTCTTGCGTATGACAATAATTAAAGCAAACCAGAATCAGTCTGATCCAACTTCCTATTGAGTAACTACTCGTTTGACGGCCCTGCCCTCGGCACTGCGCCAATCCAGGATGAGGATGCCTTTTTGCAGGCCGGATAATTCAAGCTGCATTACTCCCTCAAAAGGGGGGAGCTGCAATAAACGGATCAGACTGCCATTGGCATTAAAAACCTGAATGGTACTGGTTTCGGTACTTGCTCCTTCCAGATACACGTCACCGCTGGTCGGGTTGGGGTAAAGAGTCATGTCGCGACTGATTTCACCCGGCTCTTCGTTGGAGGAGGGGTTTTCACCATCCCATACAACGAATTGCCCCATCATGCCCCGGTCCTCATGGGGAAGGATATGACAGTGGTACATGTAGCTGTTGTTAAACTGTATATCGGTGCCGTAATCATCGAAGGTGGCGATATAGCTGAGTTCCCAACCCGGCCGCACCAGAACATTGTCTTTCGGGCCGCCGAATATCTCAGGGTAAGCGGAGGGACTCAACGGGGCCCCGTTTTCCAGAATTTCGGTCACCCAGAAATGGATGTCGTGAATGTGCCAGGGGTGGGCAATGCCGGTAGTGTTGTTGATGGTCCAGATTTCGGTGCTGTCTAGCATAACTACGTCGTTGACGACCATCATATTCATCAGCGTACTATCGATGTTGAAGAGGTTCATCGTATCGCCGTCCATGATAAAAGTATCCTGGCGAAATTCTTTTGTACGAGTATTGCTCACCTGGTCCAGAGTCGGGCGGTCGGGGTCGTTGTATAGATTGATCGGGAAAGCAATGATCGGGCTGGGCGGTTGGGTACTGGGGCCGATCTCAATTTTCAGCAGGGGCCGATTTTGGGCGTAACCACCAGTAGTGGAAGAATTGCCGATGACACCATCGGGAATATTGGAAACATAATTGTAAAGGTAAAGCACATCACCCTCCCGGCCGCGCAGGTCCACGAGCCATTCGGTCCGTTCACCCGGAGCCATCAATAGTGTTTCCATGGTGAAAGACCGGGTTGTGTAACCGGCATCGGTAGCAATAAGTTGATAGTCGTTTGGCTGTTGACCTTGAGGATCGGAGGACAGGCCGAAGTTGAAAGAGAACTTGCCATCCCCGTTCAGCACGCGTAATCGTACCATATCGGCCGGAACCTGGAGTACAGGATCGACGTGGCCATTAACCATGTAGTAATAGTGGTCTTTAAATCCCTTTTCGGCTTGGATAACGATCTGGCCACTATCCCGCATGAATTTTTTTGTTTGCACGATCAGTGGAATGTCATCCACACCGTATTCATTGGGCAAAATGTCGTGGATAAACGATAATACGGGATCATCAGTGGGGTCTTCAACGTAAAGCATGCCGGAAAGCCCCATCTGCACGTGTTCGTAGGTCAGCCCCATAGCGTGAGGATGGTACCACATGGTTGCGGATTTGTCCAGTACCGGAAAGGAAATATTCCAATCTTCACCAGCTTCGATGATCTGATGAGGACCACCATCGGCGTACTGTGGTACGTGGGCACCATGCCAGTGACAGGTCGTTCTCTCATTAAGGTCATTTGTTACCGTAGGGGTCAGTTCCGATAAGTAATCCCAGGAGATCGTAGGACCCAAAATCGTGTTGGCCGTCGGGTTGTCGGCATCCACGAAAGCAAAGGCCGGTACTTCAGTATTGAGTGAATCCGAGCCGAGTGGATTGAAGTTGTGGAAAGTTTCCCTGGCGATAATGTGATAATCGGTATTATCAGCTTCGATGAGCGGTGGAACGATCAGCGGGTTGACAAATTCCTGTGCGTAAAGTGATCCACTGGTAAAAAGAAAGGCTATTCCTAGCAAAGTAGCCATGCTGGAATAAAGCGGTTTGCGGTAGATAGCAGGCATAAAGGATGCATTTGGTGAAAAGTTGATAGCAAAACAAAATATGGATTCAGACTGGCAGCACGAATTGCAGAGCAACAAAACAATCGGATACGGGTAGTATTACCTACTCTCAGTAAGTACTAATACGTGGAATATTCCTTTGAATATCTAGGGTTAATCGATTTCTAATAATACTTCCCACTGGTAACCTTGCTATTTCTCAGGTCCTGCGCAGCGAAAACCGTGGTCCGCATCCCCCAATGCGTAATCAGGACTTGGGAAATCTCGCATCACTCCGATCGCCAGTGGGAAATACTACCTTTTCGAGAGCGGAGCTTGAAAGCGGCTGCGGTCTACGCCTATCGTATCGTCAGCCACTTCTCCGCCGGAGACTTTAGCTCTTAGAAAGCGGAAGTGGCGGTGAAATAATTTTCCTTTGTAACCCCAACGCAATCAACTTCTTATAGGCTGTCAGTGAAAAGAATTATGAAAAATAGTCTCCAAGACTTGCAAAATCCATGGCAATGGGTGTAAATTTGCATCGCTTTCGAAAGGAAGTATGGCTGAGCAGCCAGCAGACGCGGATGTAGCTCAGTTGGTAGAGCGCAACCTTGCCAAGGTTGAGGTCGCCGGTTCGAACCTGGTCATCCGCTCCAACACTATGGTCCCCGAGTCATTCATTTGGCTCGGGGATTCGTAGTTTATAGCTTCAACCCCGAAGAGGAACGACAACTCTGAGGAGCTTGCGACGATCACCGAAGGTCATCAGCGACAGCTAATGAAGCAAACTTGCGAGCTCGTCCGCCGAGGCGGACCGAAGGACATGACTCGTCGGCCGAGCGGACTTTTTCCGATTCAATTATAGGGATGAATGCTTCCAAAGAATACAGCGGCAATGGTTTCGTTACGAGGATCTAATTGAAGAGAGCTTTGCTCGGCGGACAAGTCAAGCCATAAACGTCCGCCTCGGCCGACGAGCTGAGGATATTGCTACTTTGAAGCCAAAATCCTGAAGACAGTTCCTTATCTTCCTGCCAACGAATCTGATTTTTAGAATAAAGCCCATTCATGCTACGCTATCTGTTACTTACACTGCTCATCGGCAGTCTGACTTTCCCCGTATACGGCCAACGCAAAAAGCGTAAGAAAGACGCTGAAGCCGAGAAAACCGAAATGGCTGAAAAGCCGGAGAAAAAAGAGGAAAAGAAAAAACCCTACGAGGAACTGATCGAGGAGGCCGACATCCAGGATGGATTGTTCCGCGTCATTACCAAAAAAGGTAAAACCTACTTTGAACTGGACGATGACGTTCTGGAGCGTGAACTGCTCGTCGTCAGCCGCATCAGTGGCCACGTAAAGGGGCTCAACTTTGGCGGTGCCGGGATGCGCAGCCGCCCTCAACAGGTGATCCGCTGGCAGAAAATGGGTGATCAGATCCTGCTCCGCAGCGTGAGCTACGACGCAGTGGCCGACCCCAACCTGCCGGTTTACCAGTCGGTAAAGAACAACAACTTCGAACCGGTGGTGATGAGTTTCAAGATTGAGAACCGGGGAGCAGACAGTACCTCTTCCGTTATCGACGCTACGCCGCTATTTACTACCGATGTACCGATGATCGGTGCAACCGGGTTCAGCGATGGCAAGCGCTTTGGCCTGAAGGGGCTCGATAAAGCCCGTAGTCTGGTGACCAAGGTCAAAGCATTTCCCCAGAACGTGGAAGTACGGCACATCCTGACCTACAAAGGCGCGGAAAAATTACCCGATAACCAATACACCGGTGCCCTGAGCGTGGAAATGAACCAGAGTTTCATCGAACTGCCCGAAGACGTAATGCAACCAAGGCTATACGACCCCCGCGTCGGCTACTTCAGCATGCGTCAGATAGATTACGGGCGAGACGCCCAGCGTGCCGAAACCCAACGATTTATCACCCGCTGGCGACTCGAACCGGTAGATATGGAAGCCTGGAAACGCGGCGAACTGGTGGACGTGAAAAAGCCCATCGTCTACTACATCGATCCCGCCACCCCCGAGCAATGGCGTCAGCCCATTATGCAGGGTGTCAATGACTGGCAAAAGACCTTCGAGGCCATCGGCCTGAAAAATGCCATCATGGCCAAATTGCCTCCAACCAAGGAAGAAGATCCCGACTGGAGCCCCGAAGACGTGCGTTACAGCGTGATCCGCTACGTGACTACCGACATTCAGAACGCCATGGGGCCACACGTACACGACCCCCGTAGCGGCGAGATACTGGAAAGTGACATCATCTGGTACCATAATGTAATGAATCTGCTCCGCAACTGGTACCTGATTCAGACCGCTGCGGTGAATCCTGCTGCCCGAGGAGTTAAATTCGAAGAAAAGGTAATGGGTGAACTGATTCGCTTCGTTTCCGCCCACGAAGTCGGCCATACCCTCGGCTTGCCGCATAATATGGGCTCCAGCCCTGCTTATAAGGTAGACAGTCTGCGGAGCCCCGGCTTTGTGCAGCGCATGGGTACGGCCCCGAGTATCATGGATTATGCCCGCTTCAATTACGTGGCTCAGCCAGAAGACAAAGGAGCCGGTATTCACCCGGGCATCGGTCCTTATGACTACTATTCCATTAAATTCGGTTACCTGCCCATCCCCGAGGCCGGCTCCTGGGAGGCGGAGCGTCCGGTTCTCAACGCCATGATCCGCGAAAAGGCTGGTGACCCGATCTACCGCTACGGTGCCCAGCGCTTCCGGGGCCACGACCCCAGCGCACAGACCGAAGATATTGGTGATGACCCGGTTTACGCCAGTCAACTCGGGATCAAGAACCTGCAAAGGATTGTACCGCAACTCATCGAATGGAGTAGTGAGGACACTAAATTTTTCGGTGACCTCAATGAGCTTTACAGTAATGTGATCGGTCAACTCAACCGCTACTCCGGCCACGTATCCAGCAATGTCGGTGGGGTCTATGAATGGCAGCGCAGCGCCGATGAGAAAGAATTGGTTTACCAGCCGGTAGCCAGTGAGCGCCAACGAGCAGCGGTTAAATTTATCAACGAAGAGATTTTTGATACCCCGGAATGGTTGCTCGACCTGGAGATATTGCAACGGATTTCGCCCAGTGGCGTAGCCAAACGGATCGAAGGACTTCATGACCATGCCCTGGGAAATCTGTTTCAGGTGAACCGCCTGAACCGCCTCGTTGAACAACGGGCCGTTTACGGAGAAGAGCAGTATGGTGTACTGGACCTGATGAACCAAGTGAGCGACCACATCTTCGCCTCCAGAGGGGAGAATTCGGCCTATCGCCGGGAGTTGCAACGCAAGTTCGTGCAAAGCGCCGGTGCACTCTTACGCAATGAGGATCTGGCCGCAGACGCCAAAGCGGCCACCCGGTTAAACCTGACCAAGATCAAAAATCGTTACGCCAACGCCCAGGCCCAAAGCTCACTGCTGGCGGCCCACCGGGTGGAGTTACGGGAAATGATTGACCGGGAACTGGAAGGTATTACTTCGCTTCTGGAAAAGTCAAGTTCTCTGCAATTGAGTGAAGATGCGCACATTGGCTGTATGCACTAGCTTGATGAGTTCGATACCAGAATAGCGTAGGAACAATGGGTCGAGGACCTCCGGTCCGAGGTACTCGTGTCAGCGGCCACGTCCAACTGCGTCAGGTCGGGTAAATCAACGCGACACTCGACCCATTGCCCTTAAAGAAATTGCGCGCAGAACTATTCACCTGTCTACTCCGGTACCCGATTCGGATAATCCGTAATCACCCCATCTACGCCCATCTCTACCAGTTCTTCCATCCGTGCGGTTTCATTTACCGTCCAGGGCACTACGGTCATGCCGAGTTCGTGGGCCTGGTCGATGACTGACTGGGAGAGGGGTTCGTGCCAGGGGCTGTAGGCCGGAGGAATGAAACCCAAAGCATCCATTTTTGCGGCTAGTTCTCCTTTCTCCGGAAACTCATCCAGGTAAGCGAGGTGCAGATCGGGTTGCTGCTCGTGAATCAGTTGTAGTACCGGAGGATGGAAGCACTGAATGGTCGTTCGATCGGCGAGTTCGGCTTTGTTGACTACCGCCAGCACTGCTTCTATGTTAGTCCGCATACTCGCTACGAATCCCTGGGCTTCCCACTCCGGGAGATACTTGATCTCAATGTTATAGCGGGGCAGCTCGCGGTCGTTTTCCCGACAGTAACTTTCTACGGCCTCGAAAACTTGGGCCAGCCTTGGTTTTTTACCGAACATTTTACGTTGTTCGGGGAAGCGGGGGTGGGGAAGGTTGCCACAATCATAGCTTTGCGCCTCGTCGATGCGTAAACTCAGAATGGAGATACGGGCGGAGTCCGCCGGGTCCAGTCTATTGCCACCGGCCGTAGTACAAAGTTCTGCAACCAGCCAGGGATCGTGACTAACGAGTACCGTGCCGTCTTTGGTCAGCACAACGTCCATTTCGAGGGTGGAGATAGCCGGGTATTCCAGGGCGTGCAAGAAAGCCGGGATGGTGTTTTCGGGATAGAGGCCACGGGCACCGCGGTGGCCTTGGTAGTCGATAGAGGTAGACATGTTGGTGCAGCTTAGTAGGAGCAGAAAAATTGGCGTATAACGCATCTGAAATTGCTTTACAAACAATCAAACAACCGCTGCAACACATCTACCTGGTAGATGTCGTACTCCTCGAAGCCGCTTGACCAAAATAGCTGGACGTAGTTCAACTCACTTTGTCGTAAGGTCCCGATCATGGAGCGGTCGATGGGGTAGGTGACCGTATAGCTCAGTTCCTTTTTACTGTCGTCCCAACTGCCGTTGGCGTCCTGAGCAGAACGCAAGTTCAGAAAGTTACCGTCCAGCAGGTGCATACTCAGGATGCTGCCTTCGGGCAGGTAACCGTAGGTCTGCATCGCGTTCGGATTGGCGAAGGTCAGCTTTATCGTCAGGTAACGATAGCCGGCTCGGCTGTGTACGAAAGCCTCGGCAGTGAGGTACTCCTTACCCTCCAGGTAGGGGCGCAGGCTCTCGTCAGTATGAGTGAAAAATAATTCGGATTTCGAGGCACGTATGTACTGCCCCGTCTTGGGGTCTTTGCCTTCGTGCGCCAGGGTACAGGGACTGCTCGGCAGTTGTTTACCTTGGGTAACCGGTGCACCGTAACCCGTAAAACTGGCATTGTAGGCACTGAATAGGCGTCTTGCCTGAGGGAGGCTTTCCCGTCTTTCCGCCCCGCGCACGGAACTGGCCCTTCGTTGGCGCCGCGACTCATTATAGGCCTCTACGTAGCGATTCTGGCGGATCACGTTCTCGGCTTGCTGCATTTGCACATTAGCCTTACGGCTTTCTTCCAGGCTTTCAGTTTCAATCCGCCGGGCCAGGTGGACCTGCCGTTGCAGGTTGCCCGCATTCTGGCTGCCGATGCCGGATTTAGCGTTTACCAGGCGTTGTTCAAGTCGTTGTCGGTTTTCTCGGGCAGCTGCGGCCCTTTCGGTTGCCAATGTAGCTGCTTCTCTGGCCAATTGGAGTTTCCGGTCGGCAATTTGCTTGAGGTCTGTTTCCGTCACATTTACTGCTGAGGAAAGTGGCTCGATCTTTACGGCCAGGATGGGGTAGTCGCCCTGCTGGTAATCCGGCACGGGCTTTTTGTCATTAAAGTAGACGGCCGATCCGTCGGGGTAAACGATGATCTTTGAACCATCGGTATGCGTTCTCACCACTTGGGCGATCAGGGTGGCTTCAAAGTAGCAAAGCAGGCAGAGAAACAGGAGCAACTTTTGCATACGCGACGATCATTTATGGGGTAGCGGTAAAATTAGGGAATTTTATTCAGGAGTGAATTAGTCGGGAGTCGGGAGTCGGGAGTCGGGAGTCGGGAGTCGGGAGTCGGGAGTCGGGAGTCGGGAGTCGGGGAGAAGCCTTCAATCGAAATATCCCGACTGACTCCCGACTCCCGACTGACTGACTCCCGACTCCTGACTGACTGACTAACTGACTCCCGACTGAATTCTTTACCTTGCCCCCCTAATGCCAAACCTATATCTCATCAAGGTCGGTTTTCTCACTTTCGGTTGGCTGGACTTCCTGGATATTCTGGTGGTCGGTTGGTTACTGTATCAGTTGTACCAGCTATTGAAGGGTAGTTTTGCCGTAAAGATATTCGTGGGTATCGGCCTGCTGTTGCTGGCTTCTCAGTTGTTCAAATTGCTGGGAATGACACTGCTGGCAGAGATATTTCGCCGCATCATCGAAGCAGGTTTTGTCGGAGTGGTCGTCATTTTTCAACCGGAGATTCGTCGCTTTCTGCTTTTGTTGGGCAATAGTACCATGAAACAGCGCCGGGCCATGATCGACCGCGTATTGGGCCGGGCATCCGATGAGAGTAATTTGCCGGTCTACCCTCAGGTCAAGGAAACGAAGAGAGCTCTATTGCGCATGTCAAAAACCCGGACCGGTGCACTCATCGTTTGTCTGGGCGACGTGGAGGAAAATGCGTTTATCACCGGAGGAACGGCCCTGGATTCAACGATTACCGAAGGCTTGTTGCTCAGTATTTTTCAAAAAGGAAGCCCTCTACACGACGGGGCCATCACTATCCGTCACCGACGGATCCTGCGAGCCAGCACAATACTTCCTGTTTCGGAAAATGCCGCGCTGCCAAAAAGCGTCGGTTTGCGTCACCGGGCTGCCGTTGGCATTACCGAAAAAACCGAAGTGGTCTGCTTTATTGTGTCCGAGGAAAATGGTTACATATCCTTCGCCAAAGAAGGCGTACTGGAAAGAAGGATTTCCGAAGAGCGATTAGAAGAATTGCTGAGAGAGTATTTGCGGTAGACTGCGCATTTTTATTGCTCCTTACTGAAGTATTTTTCAATGTTCAGTCCCTGATAATCCTGCCTGAATTCGAGAATATGATCGAATTCCGAAAATTCCAATTCGGCGTGGGTGGTCGTGATGATGATGGCCGGGCAGCCTCCGTTAGCAGCTGCCTGGGCCCCGGTAATACTATCTTCGAAGACTAGGCAATCACTGAGTTTAACACCGATACCGTCGGCTGCCTGCTGAAAAGCTTCCGGGTGCGGTTTGCCCTTACTCACCATGGCGGAGTGAACGACGTGTCCGAAATAGTCCCGGATGCCCAAAGCGTCCAGGGCGAAGAAGCAGTTTTCCGGCGGCCCGGCCGTAGCGATGGCCATGGGAATATTTGCGGCGCTGGTACGATCCAGAAATTCCATCAAGCCCGGCAGGGGGGTAATCTCCGGGGCGAAAATTTCCCGGTAGGCGGCTTCCTTATCCCAGGCGATCTGTTTGCGTTCTTCCAAACTATACTTTTCTCCGAAAAGCCGCGCTAGAATTTCCAGGTTGACACCGTGGATTTCTTCTTTCACCCGTTCAAGACTATAGTCCAGCCCCAGTTCTCTGAGCTTACGCTGCCAGGCCCGGTGGTGAACCATCATATTGTCGATCAGGGTGCCGTCGAGGTCGAAGATTATTCCTTTCATTCGACGAAGATACAAGCAAGTTTTACCAGTCGCAGCTCACTCGGGACGACAATTTATTTACATATCCCGAACCTGCATCAAATGCACTGCTACTTTGCTAGTAGCAAAAGGGAATATAAAGTATAGACTGCTGCCTTGGCATATACACAAGGGCAGCAGTCTAAATCAGAGCGATCCCTACTTACTCTTAACGATCCGCTTACTCAGCGTTCTGGTTCCCATTTGCAAGCGCACGAAGTAGGCGCCTGCGGGCTGGTTTTCCAGGTCGACAAAGAAACGGTGCCGCCCGGCAGCCAGTCTTTTGCTGAAGACCAGCTCGATCCTTTTACCGGTAACGTCAAATATGGATAACTCGGCTTGGGAGCCGTCGCTGACCAGGCTGACGTTGATACGACTAGCAAATGGGTTAGGATAAACCGAGGCGGTAAGCTCCTCCGTTTGCGTATCGGTCTCGGTGGAATTGACCACGTCGCAAAGCGATAAAACGGGTAGGTGTACGAAATCATGACCCAAGACCGCAGAGACGTCAGCGGGATCTAAATTGAACCAGTCCTGGAGAACTGAGCCGTAGATATCGCGAAAATCGTACTGCATAGCAACGCCTTCGTTCACATCAGCTACTTCCGGAATCTCGGGGCTGCTGCCCAGGAAGCCGGGTGCAACACAGCTGCCCATGAGGAAGAGCGGAGCCGCTGAACCGTGGTCGGTACCCAGGCTGTCGTTAGCGGCAATCCGGCGGCCGAATTCGCTGAAGGTCATGCTAATAACCCGTTCTTCTAATCCCAGTGCTGCGAGATCGGCATGGAAAGCCGCCATACCGTCACTGAGGGTCTGGAGTAGTTCGGCGTGTTCTCCCGCCTGAGGATTACCGGCTACGACCTGACTGGCGTGGGTGTCGAATCCACCCAGATTGACCACGTAAACCTTGCTCTGTAGACCACCGCTGACCAGGTAAGCGACGTTCTTTAAGGCATTGGCAAAACCATTATCCGGGTAATCAACCAGGCTGTTGCCGGCTTCGGCCCGTTCCTGAACGACGGCACCGTAGGCATTGGCCTGGCCGATGGAGGTGCGTAAGAAGCCCAGTTCCTCACCGTAAGGAGTGTCGGGCAGTGGTGTATCCCCGCCAACGGCCAGAGAGGTAACGTTGAAGGGATCATTCAGTGCCATACTAAAATTGACACCTGTACCCTGGCAAGTTTGGGATACCTGACTCCCCATGGCGATGGCGAAGGGGTCGGGGTAATCTTCGTTGGGGAAATTCTCCGGGTAGGTGGGGTGATCACTGGCGAAATTGCGACCCAGCCAACCGGTTGTGACCACTTCTTCGGCATCGGAAGCGCTGGTCCAGATATCCGTGCTGCGGAAATGGGAACGGTTTTGGTTGGGATAGCCAACGCCCTGTATCGCTCCCAGTTTGCCGTCGTTGAAAAGATCGGCCATCCCCGTCATGTTGGGATGGAAGGCCTGATTGTCAGTGAGGTTAATGAGGCTGTTTTCGGGAAGCATGAGTGCGGCCCGGTTGGCATTAAGGTTGACGTACTGATCCAGGGGGATCAGCGTATTCAGGCCATCGTTGCCGCCGGATAGCTGGATGAGTACGAGCACTTTATCGTCGTCCGGGTCGACCAGGGTGGAGAGCGCACGGGTGAAGCTTACGTTGAGCGGAGCGGCGGCCAGCGGAATACCCAAAAGACCGGCTTTGCGTAGGAAATTTCTGCGATTCATAATGGGCTTTTTTAGGATAAATGAAATTCGGCCAGGCCGAAGATGGCGCGGAAGAGGTCTTTGAGTTTGTTTTCGACGCTGGTGAACAGCATATTATTGGTCGGGTCGGAGAGGTAGGCACCGTACTCGTCGGTCCACTCAAAATCGGGGAGACCGGGGATCAGAAAGTCCTTTAGTGCGTCCAGTTGCTCCTGTACCAATGGTTGAGGAAGCAGAATCCTGGTGATCTCTTCAATCAGCGTGTTCGGATCGAAAGGGTTTTCCAGATTGGCGATCCAACCGACAAAGTCGATACTGTAGCGCACGCCGCCGCCGCCGTTAAGCCCGATGTCGGTGAACTGATCGGTGTTACGGGTTCGCTGCTGCAGGGTAGAGGCATTGATCCAGTTGCGGTGGTAGGATGGTGCCTGGTACCAGGCTTCCCAGCCGGAGACCGTGGGAGGAGAAAGGTAGTCCATACCGGCATCCAGGACTCTGGCGTATAGCCGTTGATAGAATAGATAATCGCTTGCCAGGGTAGCGTCCGTAACGTGGTCGAAACCAAAGGGACGTACAATACTCATGATGTAGTTCATGGGGTCCTTGATGAGGGGCCCACGGTTCAGTATGTCGTAAAAATGCTGACTGCTGAACAGGTTTTCCAGGGTGGCAGCTACGTCGTAGTCACTGTCGTAGAAAAACTGGGCCAGCGGCTCGATCACCTCGGTTTCTTCCTGATCGGAAATGTCGTAGTAAACAAAGTAGCGATAAAACTCCCGGACCATATAGCGGGCCGTTTCCAGCTCATTGAGCAGGATATCGACTACATTTTTGTACTCGTCTTCCTGAGCATCCTGAATCACCTGGTTGTTGAAGTGATAGCTAAGCACTTTATCACCGGTATCGTGACGATTCGACTGAAAGAAACTGCCTGGCGTCAGACCCGGCGCCTGGGGGTTGATATTCTCGATGCGCCAGCCGGTGAGGGCACGGGTGAGGGCACGTACGTCATCTTCGGTGTAGTTGCTGTAATCTCCCTCTGCAATCTGCGGGCCTTTGCCGATAGTATAGAGTTCCAGTAATTCACGGCCGTAATTCTCATTGGGCGAATTAGCCGAACTCTGGGTGCCATTTAAGAAAACCAGCATTGCCGGATGAACAGTCACCTGTTTAACGAGTTCCCGAAAATTTCCGGTGGCGAATTCCCGCAGTAGGCTGTTCCACATATATCGAACCCTGGCGTTTCCATTAAAGGTGAGCCCGAAGTGATTTTGCCAGAACAGCACCATCTTTTCCTTGATCGTCTCGTCCGTCATCGCCTGCTGAAAGATCCAGCTGCGGAAGCTTTGCACGCGGTAGTTATTGAGTGTACCCTGCTCGTCTACTGGTGCATCCACCCAACTTTCTCCAACGGCTACGAAGGGGTCTTCGGTAACGCCCGGGTTCAGCGGTGGTTCTGGTGGCAGCTGGTTGGCTAATAAGGCGGCCACACTGGCAGCCATACCTTGACCGGCGGCGGCTAAAATTGCGGTCTTTGTCGGCCCGAAAGTTGTACGCCGTAGTAGGTGGGCGGCCTGGGCGTAGGACCATTCGCCGGAATAAGCGGGTAAGCCGGTAACTATAGTGGAGTATTGGTGTTTTCCCATGGTAAAGTTGAGTTTCTGCAATTATCTGACTAAGCTGGAAATAAAAGGTTTAACTACTTCCGGGGGGGAATTCATCGTCCGGCCCCCTTTGATTGAGATTCTTAACTAACGATTCACAAAATTTAGCTCACCGGCTTACGTATATTTGCGCGACTTTTTATGACACTTTTACAATTTCCCATGAACTACCAATTCACTTTTATTGCACTGGTGCTCGGTCTGTTGTTGACTGGTTGCGGTGATGATAAAACCACTGCCGGTAAAAATCCCACGCCACTCTCCGACGGGGAGATGACGGTAGCTGACACTGCCCGTTACCAGCCGTTATACGTACACCCTTTGTTGTCACCGGATGAACTCAACGCCGAGAATACCGCCCTTGGGGGATACGGAAAAATTTTACCTCCCCCCATGGACCGCATGGAAGCGCAACTCCTTACCGGACGTCCTTACTGGGTGATGGAATTTTACCACGACAGCTACGGAAGCCCCCAGCAGCGACTGGAAGGTCAGGGACAATGGTTCCATTTCAACCCCGACGGCACTTTCACCGGCGGGCACTGGGATCGCCAGACCCACGCCGGTGCCTGGTACCTGGTCTTCGAAGACGATCACCGTTACCTCACACTGGACAGTAACGTCGACCGCCAGGATGCCAAGTGGGATATGCAAAAAATCAGCGGCGAACGCGATGCTATGGGGTGGGTCCGTTCCGGTGACTTCGGGCCACGTACTCCTCGTACACTTCAGGCCAAAGTAATCGAGTTGTTCGATATGCCCACTCGAGCCCAGTTTGGACAATAACATTTAATAGTTGCGATTAGCTTCGCTGATCGCCCTGATGTCCTTAAAGTTCAACATTCAATGTTGAATGATTTACCCTTCTAACGTACTCACTCGCTGCGTATCCGTTGTGCTGGGTACGGTGGAGCGGCAAAGTGTTGAGTGCTCAATGTTGAACCTTACATGTTAAATTCTACGGCGCCCGACGGCAAAGCCTACCTTACCCTCATCGTACTCAGCATCATTTGGGGGACGAGTTACATCCTGATCAAGAAAAGCTTGCTGTTCTTTACGCCCTATCAGGTGGCGGCGCTGCGACTGGGGATCTCGGCCTTGGCCTTCGTGCCACTCATTGTCCATCATTTACGGAAAGTTAGACGTAAGGACATTCCTCTGCTGATTCTGGTGGGCCTCACTGGTACGGGCTTACCCTCCTTTCTATATCCGGCGGCCCAGACTCATGTTTCCAGCTCGGTAGCAGGTATCCTCAGCAGCCTAACACCTTTATTTACGTTCATTCTGGCCTGGCTGGCTTTCGGGCTAAAAGTGAGGGCTTTACAGGCGGTGGGTATTGCCGTGGGGCTGGGCGGTGCCATCCTTTTGGTGCTTACCAGTGGCGGACTCGATGGAGGAGAGGGCAGCAATATGTGGTACGCTGGTCTCATCGCCTTAGCTACCATGTGCTACGCCGTCAGCTCTAACGTCGTGAAAGCTCATTTCCAGGATACGCCGGCGCTTACCATCACGGTCGTTAGCTTTTTCCTGGTGGGCTTGCCTGCACTCATTTGGTCGCTGGCCGACGGGCAAATTATAGACACCATAATCAATCAGCCAGATGGCTGGTGGGGACTGGGTTACGTTACTTTTCTAGCCTTATTCAGTACTGTTCTGGCCAGTATCGTCTTTTTCAAATTGGTGCAGCGTACCAGCGCTGTCTTCAGCAGCACCGTCAGTTATCTGGTTCCCGTTGTTGCCCTTCTCTGGGGCCTGGCCGATCAGGAAACCATCGGTGTCGGGCAAATTCTGGCTTTCGTTCTCATCCTGAGCGGAGTGTATTTGAGCAAGGGGAAATGATTGTATCGGTTTGTCCGTTAGCTGTTTGCCTCGAGCTTTTCGGGCCACTGCTATTTTGAAGTCATAAGTAAAAACAGTTACAAAGAATGAAGGGCCGGGTACCTTGAGTGAGTGCGCGGTACCCTGAACCTGATGCCACGCGTCCTTTTAGACTTCAAAGTAGCAATGTTCTGTTTCAAGCCCTATCTTCACCGACCCGCCTGAATGATTTGCATGCCTCCATTTTTTCAATTTAGTAAACTCTACTTTCGACTAGCCCTGGGGCTGCTGTTGTCGGTGCCGGCAATTATACTAGCCCAGTCGAGTGCGGATTCTATCTACGTCGAGGAGGTGTTGCTGATCGGCCACAAAAGGACGAAGCCCGGGGTGATCTATCGTGAAATGGGTTTTGGACGGGGTGACTATATCGCCATCAAAGACCTGGAAGAGAAAGTGGCGGAAACCCGGGCCAACCTGATGAATACCGGCCTTTTTGTGGATGCCAAGATCAAGTATGAGGACTGGCAGTCACCGGGTAACCGCGTTACCTTCCGGGTAGAGATGAAGGAGACCTGGTACATCTATCCGGTTCCGATTTTCCGGCTGGCCGACCGTAACTTCAACGTATGGTGGCGTGACCAGAACCGAGACCTGGACCGGGTGAACATCGGCGCGAAGTTTACCCACTACAACTTCAGTGGACGACGGGATAAACTGCGGGCTACTTTCCAGTATGGCTATACCCGCAAATATGGCGGAAGTTATCGTTATCCCTACTTGGGGAAAAAGAAGAATTTCGGTGTCGGACTGGGCTTTGGCATCTCCAGTCAGCGCGAGCAGAATTACCAGACGGTCGATAATCAGCAGCTCTTTTACGAAGACCGCGATAATTTCGTCTACCGCAGCTGGAATGCCTTCGGTAGCCTCTCTTACCGCCGCAAGTTGTTTCTTACCCAAAGGCTCCGGCTGGAAGTACGCCGCGACCGGGTAGTGGACAGCATCGCCATTCTGAATCCCTTTTTCTTTCGGGAAGGCCGCCGCTCACAGCGCTACTTTAAACTGGAATACGAATGGACGAACGATCGCCGCGACATACGTAAATACCCCTGGGATGGTTCCTACCTCCGTTTTCGCTTCACCAAAGAAGGACTGGGTATTTTTAAAGAACGCGACGGTATGACGCTCAGGGGCGACTACCGGAAATTCACGCCGCTGGGTAAGAAAACGAGCCTGAATACCAGTATCGCCGTCAAGTACAGTCCCATTCGCAGCCGCCAGCCCTTTTTGGAGAACCGGGCCATCGGCTTTGGCAGCGACGGGCTGGTCGGCTACCAGTTCTACGTGGTGGATGGGCTGGATATGCTGATCCTGCGAACCGGGCTACGACGGGAGCTTATCCGTAGCAAGCTCACTTTACCCAAAATTGTCTTTTTAGATGCTTTCCGGAGTATTCCTTTCCGGATTCTGGTTTCTACTCAGATCGATCAGGGTTGGGCCGGAGGACCCTATAATGAAGGCCGTAACCCACTGGCCAATAAATGGCTGGTTGGTGGTAGTGCCGGCCTGGATCTGGTCCTGTATTACGACATGGTTTTTGGTCTGCAATACCACCGTAATCAGTTGGGAGAAGATGTATTCTTACTAAAACTGGACTTCAGTCTTTAAACGCATACAGCGTATATTACACCCGATGCAAGTAGTCATATACAGCCAAAAACTCAAAGAAAAGGACATTCCTACCGTCCAACACCTGTTCGACGTTCTGGCCGAAGCTGGTTTCAGTACCTACGTCTACGAGCCCTACCTGGAGATGTTACGTCCCCACATCCGGTTTCCCCGGGAAGTAGGCATTGTTTCGAGTTACCACGATTTCGGGATCAAAAAATTTGATATGATCTTCACCCTGGGGGGAGACGGGACCATCCTCAAGGTGATCACTCTGGTGCGTGATCGTGGTATCCCGATTTTAGGGATCAACCTGGGGCGGTTGGGGTTCTTAGCCAGGGTGGAAAAAAGCCTGGTTGAAAAAACGGTGGGCGAGCTTAAGCGGGGCCGCTACGAACTGGAAGCCCGCAGTATGCTTTACCTGGAGAGTAATAAGCCACTGTTCGATCAATTGCCCTACGCCCTCAACGATTGCACCTTATTGAAGCGGGACACCAGTAGTATGATCACTATCCATACTTACATCAACGGGGCCTACCTGAACTCTTATTGGGCAGACGGCATTATCGTATCCACGCCCACCGGCAGTACTGGCTATAGCCTAAGCTGTGGAGGACCGATCATTTTTCCCGGCAGCGGCAACTTCGTAATCACCCCCGTAGCCCCCCACAACCTGAACGTACGCCCCATCGTGATCAGCGACGACAGCATCGTTACCTTCGAGGTAGAAGGGCGGGCGGAAAACTTCCTTTGCACCCTGGACAGCCGCTTTGAAACCATTGATTCCGGTTATCAGCTGGCAGTACGTAAAAACGATTTTCCGATTCAGCTTGTTAAATTGACGAATATCAGTTTTATGGATACGCTACGGGGAAAACTCAACTGGGGGGAGGATCGGCGTAATCACTAGTACGCTCTAAACACCCTATTATGTTACGCCGCAGCAAGAACAGCACTTACGATGATCGTCGGTTTGAGCTCTTTCCCGGGGCTTTCGTACCACTGCGGGTCTATCAGGAAAATCGTAATGGCTACCGCGCCAGTATCGGGAAAAAGCAGTTGATCTTCCGCTTGCCGCGCGGACTCCGGGAAGCGGATCGCAGTAAATTTTTGTTAGAATTGGGCAGGTGGGCCAGGGAGACTTATAGTAAAGACCCCGGCCATTTCGAGCACTTGCTACCTCAGTCCGTTCCGGCAATGGGAGTGATTACGGTTATGGAAACTGAATTCAGGGTGAAAGTTGGTGAGGGTAACGGTCGCAAGAGCCACTTTGCTACTCTGGCCGAAGAAGATGATCGCATGGTTTTCGTGGAGTTGGCTGGAATGGTCGGGCCGGATCGCCTGGGACCGATCGTGGAAACGCTGGTCAGCAGATTGATGGGGCAGTTGTTTTTGCCGAAAGTCAGTCAACGGGTAGCGCAGCTCAATGCCGCTCATTTTCGCCAGCCGGTTAGTGGGGTAACCTTGAAACTGACCAAAAGCCAGTGGGGATCCTGCTCTAACAAGGGTAAAATTAACCTCAGCAGCCGACTATTGCTGGCGCCGAAAAAGGTAATGGACGCAGTGATCGTCCACGAATTGGCTCACCGCATTGAGATGAATCATTCCGATCGTTTCTGGAAGTTGGTGCACGACGCTATGCCGGATTACGAGGAACAGCACGGCTGGTTGAAAGTGAACGGACGGAGCTTGAGTTTTTTGCCGAAGTAGAGTAGTGGCCCCTTAATTTCACCAGCACTTGGTCAGGGTACGGCAGGAATTTCCCTGATTATTTCAAACAATGCTACTTTGATAACCATACTAAGAAGCCCGCGTTTATATTTGCGACAGTATGTTTAACCATCCCCTCCCATGCAAAGAATTTTGATTATCGGTGCCGGCCGTTCTTCCAGCGCGCTGATCAATTATGTACTCAATAAGTCCATTGAATTAGGCTGGCTGGTCACCGTGGCCGATGCCAATCCTGCCGCCGCAGAAGCCAAAATCAATGGTCATCCCCGCGGGCAAGCCACCTGGCTGGACGTCACCAAAGTCAACGATCGCCGCGAACTTATCGGCCGGGCCGACATCGTGGTGTCTCTGCTGCCGGCTCACCTGCACATCGACGTGGCCCAAGACTGTATCAGCCTGAACAAGCACCTCGTAACCGCCAGCTACGTTAGTCAGGAGCTGTACCGGCTGGGCGACGAGGCCCGCAATCGCGAACTCATTTTTATGGGTGAAATGGGCCTGGACCCCGGCATTGACCACATGAGTGCTATGCAGCGGCTGGACGGCATCCGTGAAAAAGGAGGTCAGATCACGGCTTTTCGCTCTTTCACCGGTGGACTCATCGCTCCGGAAAGTGACAATAATCCCTGGCACTATAAGTTTACCTGGAACCCCCGTAACGTCGTACTGGCAGGCCAGGGAACGGCCCAATACCTGAAGGACCGTAAGCTCAAATTTATCCCTTACCAGCGACTTTTCGGCAACCCCTGGAAGATCAAAGTGGAAGGCCTCGGCCCTATGGAAGCCTACGCCAACCGCGACAGTTTACTCTACCGCAGTCAGTACGGACTGGATGAAATTCCCACCATCCTGCGTGGTACCCTGCGTTATCCCGGTTATTGCAAGGCCTGGGATGCCCTGATTCAGATCGGATTGACCGATGCCGGATTTCCTATCCTGGACAGTGCCAAAATCACTTACCACGAACTGATGGAAGCCCTGGCTCCACGGGGCAATGGCTCCGTTAAGGACCGCATTGCTCAGCTATTGGAAATCAATCCGGGAGGAGAGGTGATGCAGAAGCTCGAATGGTTGGGCCTTTTCCGTAAGAAGAAGATCAATCTGCCCGACGCCACTCCGGCCCTGATCCTGGAGGAATTGCTGTTGAATAAATGGAAACTCGAAAAGGACGACCGCGATATGATCGTGATGCAGCACGAGATCGAGTACCTTCTGGACGGTCAGAAATACAAGGAAACTTCCAATCTGATTATGAAGGGTGAAGATGAAGAAGATACCGCCATGGCCCGCACGGTCGGCCTGCCGATGGGTATTTTCGTTCGGCTGATCAGCCAGGACAAGATCAGGGCCACGGGCGTCCACATTCCTACGATGAAGGAAGTCTACGAGCCGGTTCTGGAAGAACTACGCGAATATGGAATGGAATTTACCGACAAGACCGTGAAGCTGAACAAATAAACACTATTGCACTGGCTTACTGACCGCGTCCGGCATTACTGGCGCACCGGAAACACCCTGGTGCGAGCCGGCCAGTTGGCCCAGTTGCTACGGCAAATCGTCCTGATTTCAGTAGCCCTGTTGCTGCCCCGTCTAATGGTTTCCAACGCGGAGATCGGTCGCTGGGAGCAGATGCAATACCTGGGTTATTTACTGGGTTTTGCCTGGCTGGCGGGTACGGGGCAGGCTTACCTGACGCGCGTACGCACCCTCGAAAAAGCGGCGGCGGATCGACTGACGACCCAACTGCTTCGCATCACGCTGGGTTTCAGTCTGGGTATCTGTCTGTTCGCTTTCATTCTGCAAAAGCCCCTGCTCGCTTTGCTGACCAGCGACGACGAGTTGCCCGGCTGGTCTTTCTACCTCATCTTTCTGGCTTCCCACTGGCCCGCCCTGATGTACGAGCAGGTATTGCTGGCCCAGTCCCGCGCCCGCCGGCTAATCTGGTTTTCGGTATTCAGTAACCTGGCTTTACTGATGGCCCTGATATTGCCTTTGCTGCTCGGCTACGGCTGGTCGGTCAGTATTCAGTTCCTCGCGGTGGTGGCCCTGGTCAAGACCCTCTTGATTATCGACCCCAAAGCTTGGCGTTTGCAAACTGGCGTGCGCCGTAAGACCGCTACGTTCGAACTCCCAATCCACGAGGGTAACAAACTATTCCGCACAGCATTCCCGCTGATCCTCTACGCCATCATGGGTTCACTGGTCGTCAGCTTTGATCCCTGGCTGGTCAACTTCTGGTACGACGGCGATGAAAGTCAGTTTGTCATCTTTCGCTACGGGACCCGGGAATTGCCACTGGTGGCGGCCATCGCCAACGGAATTGGCTCCACTTTACTCCCCCTGATCGGTGAGGACCGCTCGGCCGGGCTGGTACAACTACGCAAGAGTTCGCTGCGGCTCATGCATCTCTTTTTTCCACTTATGTTTATCCTGATGCTCTCCAGCCCCTGGTGGTGGGAGCCGCTTTTTACGGAACAGTTCGCCGCCAGCCTACCGCTATTTCAAATTTTTCTGCTCAGCGGCATCAGCAGGTTTATCATGCCGGTGGTCATTATCATGGGCACTGGCCACAGTAAGGTTCTACCCGGGCTTGCTTTCCTGGAACTGCTCATCAACGCAGCGCTTAGCTTCTGGTTGGTCAGTATTATGGGCATGGCCGGCATCGTATGGGCCACGGTGATCGTGTATATGCTGGATAAGGTACTGGCCGGAATTTATGTTTACCACAAAGAAGGTATACGCTTGAACGATTACTGCGCCTGGCCCTGGTTAGTAGGCTACTCGTTATTACTTGCCGGGTCCTACTTATTGATCGACTTTCTCCCTGGATTGATCGAAGGAAGTTGAATTGTGATTCCTGCCGGACTACTTTGGTTGAAATTATTATTCAGATATGGACTATCAAAGTAGCAATGCCTCATCTCGCCGCCGACGCCGCAATGGCCGGCGACGTTTCCGTTGTGAGCGTATCATCTCCCCGAAGGCTAAGTTTTATAAAAGTCTTCGCGCTTACCTGATCTCTTTACTAGTACTTTTCAGTGCCGGTGTTTTATTGGACAATGATTTCTTTGAAATCTTCCGGATGGTTGGTTTCTGGTGGGGCATTTTCCTGGCCGTCAAATACATCAAACTCCGCGGTCTTCCCGGTGGTAAAGGTTGGCTGAGCGACGACTGGTTCGACTGGATACTCAACCGTCACCCGGTGGAAGACAGCATTCTGCCCGGCAACGATCAGCGTGGTAACGGTAGTGAGCCGGGGGAAGATTACGATCCACTCTGGAAAGACAAGGATTTGGTATAAGATTTGCGCGGCAAAGCCTTAACTTGTATATCATTAACAAATATTTCTCTCCTTGTCACGCAAAAAATCCTTTAAATCTCCCGCCGAAAAGAAACGGAACTTCATCAAGCATTTCCGGACGTATCTGGTGATGAGTGTCTTTTTTGTTGTTCTTAATCTAGTGACCAGCCCCCATTCCTTCTGGGCCATTTGGCCCATCATGGGGTGGGGCATCGGCGTGGCTATGGAAGGTCTTTCCGTCTACGGCCCGTTTCGTGACCGCGAAGACGAATATCCCGAAGATGACGAGGGCTTCTTCGATCTGGATCAGAACCGGCCGGATCGTGAATTACCGACCAGGGAGGCTCCGGCGGAGCCACGGGGGTATCGGGAAGAGGATTTGATTTAATATTTTTTGTATTTGGAGTACGCCGCTCTCCGAGCGGTTTGAAATCGCAATTTAAGGCCGCTCTGAAACGACCGGCAGGTGATTTGGTTGTAGCCGCTCGGAGAGCACGTATTCCAGAATGAGCGATCGGCGACTTTATGGCTTTCCAGGGCAATGAAAAAGGAAGCTGCCGTCGGCATGCAAGATCGGCGTGCAAACACCACTATTATTTCATAATTCCCTATTTTACATCTTTCAAAATAGCCCGACACCACCACAACCCACACCATCATGCCCAAACTCTATGCCCTCCTCGTCGCCGTAGGCCAATACGCTGATCCTCGTCATAACCTAAAGGGATGCGCCGCCGATATCGAAACAATGGACCGCTTACTAGAGCGTCAGGCTGAGTTAAACGGGCTGGAATACAGCAAAAAACGACTCAAGGACCACGAAGCTACCCGACAGAACGTGATCGATGGCTTCGATCACTTTAGTAGCGCCGGAGCGGAAGACCATTGTGTGTTTTATTATAGTGGCCACGGTTCGTTTGCTCCGGTTCCATTCTCCTTTTTTAACGATAGCTCCGGCCGTAACGAAAGCTTGGTTTGTCACGACAGCCGGACGCCGGGCGGGCGCGATTTAATGGATAAAGAACTCGCTTACCTGGCACACCGGGCGATGAATGCTGGAAAACCAAAATTCACCAGCATCCTGGACTGCTGCCACAGTGGTAATAATTTCCGCAGCCTGCACGAAACCGGTGAGGAAGAGATCCGGGACCGTCAGACCAGTGCAGCTGGTTCAGTTCCGATTGAGCAATACCTCGGGTTCGATGATTATCTGGAAAAGGATGGTAAGAAACTACCCCCGCATTATCCGGCCCTGCACCTGGCTGCTTGCCGGCCCGATGAACGCGCTCAGGAACGGCCCATCGATGGTGTCTCTCAGGGAGTTTTTACTTACTGCCTGAGTAGGGAGCTTTCTCAGTCCGGCCCCGGCGTAAGTGTAGAGGAATTGATGCGCCGGGTTAACATCCGGGCTAATACAGTAAACCCCAAACAATTTCCTTACCTGGATAACGAAGGCACTGATCGCCACCGCCGATCTTTGTTTTCTACCGGCAACGAAGATGTGCAAGCTGCTGCCGGCTTCGGCGGACCAGTTTACCGTATCCACTTTCGGGATGGTGACTGGTACCTGGATGCGGGCAGTGTACAGAATATCCAAGTCGGTAGTGACGAGCATCCGACGATATTGGAAGAAAGCGACGGTGGTCAGTGGCGGGTCAATAGGGTAGAGGCACACCGCAGTGTAGTGGCGAGAGTAGATGGCAGTACCCCAAACCGTAATGAGATCTTCGCCGCCAACCTGAAAACGAATGGACTGGAAAAGCTGAACGTGCTACTGCACCCAAATCTCCCACAGGATTGGCAACAAGTATTCCTCGACCTGGCTGCTGAATATCCGGAACTGAAATTAATAACCGATGAGTGCGAAGGCGCCGGCTACCGCGTGGATAAATACCAGAGTTCAGTTATACTGGTTCGGCCGGAACAGGGGACGCCGCTTTTTAAAAGAGTAAGCCTTTACGATGACGAAGAGCGCCCCGATCAGGTTCGGGAGTTTTTAAATCAGGTTGCTCAAGTGGCGACCTGGGAAGGTTTACGCAGTTTGAGCAACCCACGCACGCAGATTCCGGAGCGGGCGATCTCTGTAGAAGTGACGGTAAAGGAATACGGTAGCTCTACCCGTGAAATTAGAGACTTCGGAGAGCCGGTAAGTATACACTATCGCCGGGACGAAGCGGGGCAAGAAGTGGAACCGACCTACCAGGTGAAAATTCGTAATGAAGCGAATCGTACCTTCTTCCTTTCCGTTTTGTACAGCAGCAGTGATTTTGCGATCAGCAACGAATTGGCTCCCTGGCAGGAACTGAGCCCCGGCGCAGATTTTTACCTTTCGGTACGGGATGATTTCGGCGATGCAATCACTGAGTTTTCCCCCTCCTTTGACGACAGTTACCACGGTTGGGGAGTGACGGAAATCACCGATCACCTCAAAATTTTGATCAGTGCCAATGACGAAATCGACACTTCAGTCTTCAATCGGGAAGGCCTGGAATTAGACAATCGTGAAAACTTACGGGGGGAGCGTCAGGATAGGGGTTTTAAACCGGCCCGCAAACGCATTGACGACCGTGACTGGACGGTGAAAAACATCAGTTTTAAAATCGTACGCCCACTCGACGCCGTTAACATTGGCGGTTACGAACAGGAACTGGGTGGTATGACCATTGAAGGAGTATCTGGTGGCTTCTCTGCCAAGGCGAAATTGAGTAGCCTGGAAACGGGGAGCCGTTCCGTACAACGGGCGTTACCGAATATTTTTTCCGGAGGCGAGTTACTCAACCTGAACGCTATCACCGGTGAGCGTGACCTGAGTGACGGGCTCAACGCACTGGAGTTGACCGACATCAAAAATCCGGATGCTGTATCAGCCACCAGTCCGCTAAAAATCACTACCGGGCAGCACTTCGCTGAGAACGAAAGTATCATCCCCTTCGGATACGATCCGGAGAGTGGCGCTTACTACCCCTTAGGCTATTTGAACGAGGCCGGCGAACTGCTGATCCAGGACATTCCTTCCGAAGTGGTGGACGAGCGCAGTTTCGGGGGCTCAGTAAAGATATTTTTTCAGAAAGTAGTGGGTAAATGGCTCGGGGTGAAATCGGAATACCCATTACTGCGACGAGTGGTTGAAGAAACGCCGGGCGGAACGCTTGTATACGCCAGTGAAGACCTCGATGGTATCGCCACCAGCATTGCTACTTTGAAGCCCAAAAAAGTTGCCTTGTTCGTGCACGGGATCATTGGCGATACGGAAAGCTCCACGGCCATATTGCAGCACGTAGCCAAACAAACCGGAGAGCAATTCGATGATCGTTTCCAAGTGGTTCTGACCTTCGATTATGAAAACCTGGGCACCAACATTGACCAGACCGGTCGCGACCTGCTGGAAAAACTGACGAAGCTTGGTTTTGGCCAGTCCGCTGCCCCCGAACTCCATCTTTTTGCCCACAGTATGGGTGGACTGGTGAGCCGCTGGATGATCGAAAAGGAGGAGGGAAATAAGTTGGTTGACCGCCTGCTGACCTTCGGGACGCCCCACGGCGGATCGCCCTGGTCCAATGTGTTCGGCTTGTTAACTTCGGCGATCACTTACGGGATCAGTGGTGCCAGCCTCGCCCAACCCTGGATGCTGGCCCTGCTGGGCTTTGAAAGGCTCTGGAAAAAATCACAGACTACCCTGGTGGAAATGGGGCCGGATGGTGCCTTCATCAAGCGCCTCAATGACAACTCAACAGCACCGATCCCCTACGTACTGGTGGCCGGCAACACCCAACTTGTGAAGACCGAAGCCGAGGAAAAATTACGCGGCTTCATTGAACGGCTGATTTATCGTTTCCGCCACCATCCACATTACGCTTTACTGGACGCCGGGATGTTTCGCGAGCCAAACGATATTGCCGTGAGTCTGAAGAGTCAACAACTGGTGAAGGGCGATCTGGTCACTAAACCCGAGCCGATCGCTTGTGATCACCTGAGTTATTTCAATAATCCGTTCTGTATTGAATTGGTGGAGGAGTTGACGCGTGATTAAATACTTTCCCGCTTGATTAAGATGGGTAGGTCCTGTCCAGAGTGTCCTTCCATGGCAATATTATTACGCGCGAATTTGTAAGCCGTTTCATAGTCACGACCATTAGCAAGTACCTGGTAAACTGTATGGGCGAAGCCAATAGCTACTTTGTCCGGTACCGCATTATTCATCCCCATTACGTAGTCCACAGATTTGGCAATGGCCTTAGCTTGAACTTCTGAATAGCAAGCATTCAGGATAACACATTCCAAAGGGGCGACATCCGAAATTAATTCGAAGAAATCAGCCAGTGCTTGTACGCTAACTTTCTGGCCCTTATTAGCATTGTTGTGCAGAATGATCTCACCTTCGGCGGTGCCATGACCGGAGAAATGAATGATGTGTGGTTCGTTGTCTAAAACCGCCCGCCTAAATGCTTTGATCGTAATGGCAGATTCGTAAATGACCTCAAAATTATCTCTTCCTTTAGAGTTGCGCACGCTGTCCTTGATCTCCCGAATCTCAATATCTGTAGCCAAACGATCTGAATTCGTCGGGTTGGCACTTAGGCAGAGAATGACTTTTTTCTTGGCTATCGGTTCAGGTTCAGGTTCAGGTTCAGGTTTAACGGGCGTAGGCGAAGGAGTTTGCGGTATTGACTGCAAATCATACTCCGCCGTCCAGTCCCGCTCGATCTTGCTGGCGAAATGCCGGAGGACCGAATTGATCTGAGCCGTCATCATCTGTGCATTGTCAAAACTGATGACGCCACTCTGCCGATCTCTTTGCAAACCGTGCCAGCGGGCAGATTGCAGGACGATATTATCGTATTCAGTAGGGCTGTTGGCTTGATAAAGTGCCAACAGCATCTTGATGGCTTCGCCAGTCTGGCCCTGCAAAAGAATGTTGTCGACGTGGGTTTTGTTGATAGAATCCAAAGATGTAAGTTTAGGTTGAACCACAAGTGTAGCAAGATACACAAGTTGCCACAAGATAATAATACCAAAACTTGTGTCTGCTCGTGTTCCTTGATGCGCTTGTGGTTCTTTCTAACGCCCGGAGAACAAATTCTTAAAGTCCACTTTCTCTCCGGTCACCACACTCTCGTTGCCGAAGGTACGTCCGGCGATCCATAGTCCGAACAGACCGTAGAAGAGGGCGAAAAGAGCGGTAACACCGATGAGCGAGATGCTGTAAGTACCGGAGAAAATATCCGACATGGCCAGACAAAGGTTGAACATCGGGATCATGGCCGTGCTCATCGTCAGTTCCATACCCGGCATTCCGGCAATGATGGCGGGGATCAGTACGATCATCATCAGTGGAGTAACGTAGCCCTGTGCTTCTTTATAGCTATTGGCCAGCAAGACAACGCCCATACTTAAGGCCGCCAGGAAAATAGTGGCCAGAATCACCAGCAGAATGATCCACAGGATGTCGGCTCCCCCTAAAGAAAGTGAAAATGGTGAAGGGCCATTGCCGTCGCTCATCATGCTCACTTGCAGGCGCATACTCAGCAAAAGGCTGCTCAGATTAGCGAATGCGCTGACCAGGCCCACCGTAGCCACGGCCAGAAATTTGCCGGCAATGATCTCGTTGGTGGAGACCGGAGTGGTGTAAATCGTTTGCAGGGTTCGTCTCTCTTTTTCGCCGGCCGTGGTATCGATGGCGATGTAAATACAGCCGATAAAGATGAACAAGAGCAGCATTACCGGAATCATTGTGCCGAGTAACCGACCCGCCACGGAGCGTTCGCTAGCCGTATCCTGCTGGAAAACATTGACCGGCTTTACGAAGTCGGGCCCCAGGCCCCTGACCCTTAGCCGCTCGTAAGTCACCCGCTTGCCGTAAGCTTCCATTTTTTCGGTGATCCGGCGCCGGCGGTTGCCAACGATATCTTCCCCGTCGTCTCCGTAGATCGCGACGGCCACGACGGCATTACTGTCGGCGTTCAGGCGCTCTAATTCTGCCGCCGTCGGAAGCTTGACGTACAATTTTTTGCCACTTAAACTATCTCTTTCGTTACTCTCGAGGGTGGCATAAGTAATGTTCAAAGTACTGTCCTCGGTAAGGATGCCGGCCAGTTCACTGCCCTCCGCTTCGGAATTGATCACCACGTCGATGGTCTCGGTATTGATCTTGTCGCGCGAGTTGGCACCGACCTTGCCCATCAGCGTAAACAACACCGGATAAAGGAAAAAGGGCATCAGGATAACCAGGTAGAGCATCCGTTTGTCCCTCAGGACTTCGCGAATCTCTTTACGGTAGATAGAGTTGATAATGGGGAAGCGCATATGGTGAGTGTGATGGTAGTGGTAATAATAGTAGTAGTGGAAGTAATTATAGTAATGGTAGTATGGTAGTACACTTAGGAGTGGCTACCCTCTGACTACCACTACCATCATACTAATTAAATCTCCACTTTGGTCGATCCGCCGACGAGGTGAAAGAAACTCTCGGCCAGTGACTGGTGACCAGTCTGAGCCAGCAGGTCAGCTACGGTGCCCAGGTAGACCAGACGGCCCCGATCTACGATACCGATCCGGTCACAGAGTCGTTCTACCTCGGTGAGGTTATGGGTGCTGAAAAGCACGGTTTTACCGTCTTGTTTGGCCACTTTCTGAATGAACTGGAGAACGAATTCGGAGGCCATGATGTCCAGTCCGGTGGTCGGCTCGTCCAGTACCACGACTTGCGGATCATGGACGAGGGTGCGGGCAATACCGACTCTTTGTTTTTGGCCGGTAGAGAGTTTTTCGCAGTGGCGGTCGGCGAAGTCGTTGATGTCGAAAGCCTTCATCAGGTAACTGACGCGAGCTTTCAGTTCTGCCTTCGGGGTCTGGTAGAGTTCGCCGAAAAAAGTGAGTAATTCTTCGGGTTTTAAACGACGATAAAGGTCCATGTCGCCCGTCAGGAAACCTAGGTGAGCGAGGGCTTTGGTCGGTTCTTGCTGGACGCTGGTTTCGGAAACAAAGGCCTCTCCACTTGTTGGTTTTAATAGACCGGACAGCATCCGGAGGGTTGTCGTTTTACCGGCTCCATTGGGCCCCAGTAGGCCAAATATTTCTCCGCTTTCCAGGCCGAAGCTGACGTCGTGTACGGCCGTGAAATCGCCGAATTTTTTTTGCAGGCCTCGGGCTTCTATGGTATAACTCATTAGTCTGGTGTTCGTGTGTGAACCGAATATAGGTAAGGGTGGCTAACAAAGTAGCAAGGTTTTCGATTAAAGGTGATTTAGGCTAGACCAGTGGCGAGTCTATTCTTCCCGTTTGTTTTTGGAAAGGTACCGATTTCGGGATAACTAGCCGGTTATTTCACTCAACCAAGAATGAAGTACATTTGTTGCTGCAACTATTCACCCGTCTTTAAACCGATCATCCCGTGCGCCTAAGCTATTTGGTTCTATTCCTGCTTTGCTACTTTGTCAGCCAAGAAAATCATGCTCAGAACCCCCGCCAGCTTTCTTCCGGGGAAATATTTCACGAAATTCAGAAAGCCCAGGTGCTTGGTTCTGCCCTGTACATGGCTGCCCACCCGGACGACGAAAATACCCGACTGATTGCCCATTTTGCCAACGTGGACAAGGTGGAAACCGCCTACCTGAGCCTGACGAGGGGAGACGGTGGCCAGAACCTGATCGCTTCGGACATCCGTGAATTACTGGGCCTCACCCGAACCCAGGAGTTGCTGGCGGCTCGCCGTACGGACGGGGGGACCCAGTTTTTCAGCCGGGCCAACGACTTTGGCTATAGCAAGCACCCCGACGAGACCTTTAATATATGGGATAAAGATAAGGTCATGGCCGACGCCGTAAAGGTGATTCGCCAGTGGCGGCCTGACGTAATTGTGCTGCGCTTCGATCCCCGCAAACCTGGCTCTACTCACGGCCATCATACGGCCAGTGCCGTTGTAGGAATGGAAGCCTTTGAAAAAGCCGCCGACCCGGCCTACCGCCCCGAACTGGGAGACGCCTGGCAAACCAAACGCATCTACTGGAATGCCTACACCTGGCGCCGTGATCTGGCCGATCACATCAACTGGGACGAGGTGATTAAAGTGAACGTCGGTAATTTCCTGCCTGTGCTGGGGGAGGGAACCGCCGAGATTGCCGCCCGTAGCCGTAGTCAGCACAAGAGCCAGGGCTTCGGTAGTAGCGGGCAACGCGGCGAGATTCTGGAAGACCTGGAACTAATGGCCGGGGTGGATAAGGGTGAAAACGACAATCCGTTCGCCGGCATCGACCTGAGCTGGACCCGCGTGGAAGGCGGCCGGAAGATCGGCGAGACACTGTCACGAGTGGAATCACAGTTTGATTTGGCTAATCCCGCCGCGAGCGTACTGGATCTGTTGGATGCGTATAAAATGATCCAGGAGTTACCCGAATCTGCCGCTCACTGGCGACTACGTAAGGGACAGCAAGTTCAGGAAATTATCGGTGCATGTCTGGGCCTGTACCTTTCCGCCGGAACGGATGAAGCGACCGTTGCTGCCGGCGACAGTCTGCAGATTGAGGTGGAAGCCGCCCTGCGCAGTGACTTCCCCGCCAAGTTGACGCTGGTGAGTGTTTACGGAAATGGAGCAGTAAACCAAGCTCCCCTTGCAGCTAATGAGAAGCTGACCAATGGTGGTAAATTTGAACGAGAGATCGGTATTGCTATTAGTGAGGATGCCGAAAATTCCGGCCCTTACTGGTTGCAAAAAGCTGGTACTCTGGGAATGTATGAGGCCTCCGAAGATCATTTGATCGGGCTTGGGGAGAGCCCAGATCCGCTGTACGTACGTTTCGGCATCGAGTTGGAGCACCGGGGAGAACCCTATACCCTTATCTATCAACGGCCGGTGCGCCAGCAGTTCACCGATCCGGTAAAGGGCGAGCAGCATCAGCCCCTGGAAATTCTGGAGCCAGTTTTCGCCGAATTGGGCGAAAGCAGCTACCTGTTCACGGAAAGCAAACCGACGCCGGTGAGCGTAAAAGTGAGGGCCAATCGCCCGGATCTGAAAGGAACAATCGAGCTCTGTACGCCAAATGACTGGACCGTTACCCCCGCAAAGATCGATATTGAGCTGGACCGTAAGGGGGAAGAAAAATTCTACGTATTCGAACTTACGCCACCCGCCGGCCAGGCCCAGGGCATGATCGTGCCGCTGGTTAAACTGAAAGGTCAGGATGAGGGTTACACCCGCAAGTTGGTCACGATCAATCACGATCACATCCCCACCCAACTGGCCAGCCTGGACGCTAGCGTACCTGTTTCCAAACTAGATCTCAAGACCGCAGGTTCCCGTATTGGGTACATCATGGGGGCCGGTGATGCCATCCCCGAAGCTTTGCGTAACGTTGGCTACGAGGTCACGCTACTGGACGGAAATGACATCGCCGCCGGTGACCTGAGCCGCTACAACGCTATCGTCGTAGGCATCCGAGCTTACAATACCGAGAGTAACATGGCGAATTACCAGCCTAAACTGATGAAGTACGTTGAGGAAGGTGGTACGGTCGTAGTACAGTACAATACCAATCGTCGCCTCAAAATTGATATGACCGAACTTGGGCCTTATCCGCTACAACTGAGCCGCGACCGCGTTACGGTAGAAGAAGCCGAGGTTCGCCTATTGGCACCAGACCATCCCGCCCTCAACTACCCAAATAAGATTACGACCAGGGACTTTGATGGCTGGGTGCAGGAACGCGGCCTTTACTTTCCCAATAACTGGAGCGATGAATACACGGCACTACTAAGCAGCAATGACCCGGGTGAACCGGCCCGCGACGGTGGCCTGTTGGTTACTCAACACGGTGAAGGCTGGTTCGTATATACCGGCTATAGCTTCTTCCGGGAACTGCCGGCTGGGGTGCCAGGGGCGTATCGATTGTTCGTGAACTTAATTTCCTTGGGAAATCAGGCTAAGTAGACGGCTTTAGGCCTTTTAGATACTCGTTCCTCGCTTTCGGGTGGTTTTCAAGCGAAGGCAGAAAGTTTAGTCTTCGATTTCAGTGTCCCCAAAAGATCGCTTCAGCGATCATCCAAAAGGGCTTTAGCCCGTCCAAAAGGCCGAAGGCCGTCCAAAAGGGCTCCGCCCGTCTAATATGCTCACTACCCGCGCCATCATCTTCCGCACTACCAAGTATCGCGACAGTAGCCTGATCGTGGATGCTTACACGGAAGAAAAGGGGTTGCGGAAGTACATCATCAACAGTGTTCGTAAGGCTAAGGCACGTACGCCGGCCAGTCTGTTGCAGGTGATGAATCTGGTGGAACTGACCGCCTACGACCGCGATGACCGCGACATTAACCGGATGAAGGAAATTCGCCTGGCATACGCCTATCAGCAAATTCCTTTTGACGTGGTACGAGGTACCTTGGGTTTATTTATGGCCGAAGTGGCCCGTAAAACAATCCGGGAACGAGAGGATAACGGCCCGCTTTTCCACTTTCTCTTTGATGCTTTCGTTTTTCTGGATGAGACCAGAGAGTCGCTGGCCAATATTCACCTCCAGTTCTTGCTGGAATTGTCCATCCATCTCGGGATCATGCCCTCCGGAGAGTGGAGTGAAGAAACTCCGCTATTCGATTTACGCGAAGGGCAGTTTGTCAGCAGTATCCCAGATCATCGTCAATATTTGGAAGAAGAGCAGAGTTATCTCGTTTTTCGCTTTTTACAGGTCGATCGTAGCGATGCCCACAGAATCAAAGTGGAAAAAAGTCGCCGACTGGCCCTATTGCGTAACTTACTCGAATACTACAGTCTCCACCTGGAAAATATGGCGGAGATCAAGAGTTTCGAGGTGTTGCGAACGGTATTGGGCTAACTAAAGAATACACCGTGGAGATAACGACCGGGCGTTAACGTAAAGGCTCCGGCAATGAGCAAAGCACCGACGTAAAGCAGGATCATCCCGATCTTATGACGCTTTACCTGATGGGTGCGGGCGAAGTAAAGCGAGCGTGGCACCACAAAAATGGTCAGTAAACAAAAGGAGTGAATCCAACCAAAGTGACCCAGAAAGGTGGGCCCCACCAATGCGGGTAGAAACAGTGCAACGGTGGCGGTAAAGAACATCAGCACGAAGTATAGCATACCCAGTTTCCGATGAATTTTTGTTCCCTTTTTCATCAGGAACAGTGCCAGGCCGAGTGGTACACAGGGTGCTACCGTCCAAAGGTGGAGGTGCATGAGGGTTTCGTAAGAGAGCATGATTTGAATTTGCGATTTACAATTTTAATTATTTTGACTAACAATGTAGCAGTGTTTACCTTCAATCCTTCTTACTTAATTTCCTCAAACTTCAATCCTTCAATATGATTTTCCACTGGGGTATCCTGGGCCTGGGCAAGATTGCCCGAAAATTCGCCGAAGACTTAAAAACAATTGAAGATGCCAAGCTGGTGGCCGTAGGTAGCCGGAGCCAGGAAAGAGCCACCGCTTTCGCCGCTGATTTTGGGACTGAATATGCGGCGGGCAGCTATGAAGCATTATTCAATGGACCCAGGGTCGATGCCGTCTACGTGGCAACCCCCCACGTTAGTCACCTGGAACTGGTAGAGCTGTGCCTGGAAAATGGAGTAGCTGTACTCTGTGAAAAACCGTTGGGCCTGAATTATACCCAGGTAGAGGAGATGGTCGGTTTAGCGAGGGAAAAGCAAGTCTTTTTAATGGAGGCCTTGTGGAGCAGATTCACCCCCACTACGGCAAAAGTGTTGGAGTTGATCGAAGCCGGAACGATCGGAGAGATCGAAGGGCTAAGGGCTGATTTCGGTTTCCGGGCCGGGCCGGGCGCAGCCAAAAGGCTCTTCGATCCCGCCCTGGGGGGCGGTAGTTTGCTCGATATTGGTATTTACCCGATTTGGCTGAATCAGTTACTCTTGGGCGAGCCGGAAGAGATTACCGTGTCCGCCAGACTGGATGAGAATGGCATCGACCGGGAAATTCACGTCAGCCTGCGGAATAGGGAAGGGAAACTGGGCCACGCCTTTTCCACCCTCTACGGCCGTACCAAAACCGAAGCCCTCATCCACGGGACCAAAGCGGATCTGCACTGGCATACCCGCTTCCACGAGCCGAGCAACTTCAGCATTCTGCGGGAGGACGACTCTCCGGAAAATTATTTTTTCGAACGCAACGCTAACGGCTACAACTACGAAGCCAAAGCTGTGATGGCCGACGTTCGCGCCGGACGTACAGAAAACGCGCTTTGGAGCCTGGACGATAGCCTGATCTTGCACAGAACCCTAACGAAGATTCGTGAGTTGGCCGGGATTCGTTATCCGGGGGAATGAGCTCGTCGGGCGAACCAAGCCCTTCGGTCCGTTTCGGCCTACGAGTTCGGGAGGGAACTTTTCGCCATTGACACCGCTTTAGCTCCCAACGAACCCTGCTACGTTGAAGCCATAAATATTTTGACTAGCAAAGTAGCAAGGTCAACTATCAACTAAGAACCATCAACTAATAACTTCTCATTACCTTCGCGCCATGAGCCAACAAAAGACCATTCTTTCGGGAATTCAACCCACTGGGAAACTGCATTTCGGACGTTATTTCGGGGCGGTAGAAAACTGGAAACGTTTGCAGGAAGAATACGACTGCCTGTATATGGTCGTGAATTACCACGCTATGACTATGCCGTTTACCGCTAAAAAGCTGGCGGAAAATTCATGGGAATTGGTCTTCAACTTGTTAGCTTGTGGAATAAAGCCAGAGAATATCTTTATCCAAAGTCTGGTGCCGGAGCATACGGAACTGGGCTGGATACTGGGGTGCTTTACCAGTTACGGCCAACTTAGCCGGATGACCCAGTTCAAAGACAAGAGTAGCCGGAATGATGAAATGGGGGACCAAGGTTTCATTTCTTCCGGTTTGCTTACTTATCCTTCTTTGCAGGCAGCCGACATTCTGATCTACAAGGCTACGCTGGTACCGGTAGGTAAAGATCAGGAACAGCACCTGGAACTGACCCGCAACATTGCCCAGCGCTTCAATAACTTTGCCGGTAAAGAGTACTTTGAATTACCTGAGTCACTTTATACTAAAGTCCCTAAGGTGATGAGTACCGCCGATCCAATGCGGAAGATGAGTGCCAGTCTGGGCGACAAGCACAACATCGACGTGTTCGCCGACGAAAAAGTGATCCGTAAACAGATCAGGAGCGCCGTTACCGATACCGGTGAGCAAGTGGCCGGTGTAATGAGCCCCGGAGTAACGAATCTGTTCAAGTTGCTGGAAGCCAGCGGCCGACAGGAAGCCTATACTTCACTTCTACAGGATTACGAGCAGGGCAGCCTGCGTTACAGTGACCTTAAAGAAGAAGTGGCGACAGGGCTGGTAGACATCAGCACGGGCATCCGCGAACGCCTGGCCGAATTGAAGTCGGATCGCAAGGCAGTTAAGAATCAGATCAAGGCCAGTAGCTTTGAAATTCGTAAGCGAGCCCAGGAAACAATCAAAGAAGTGAAAGACCTTTGCGGCTTGGTGAACGTACGATTCTAGAGGGAAAAAGGCAAAAAAAATGGGAGTCCTGATTGGATCAGGGACTCCCTACAAAAGCGCTCTCTCTAAAAATCTTTAGCCTTTTGGCTTGTTGCAAATTTAAATGTAATTACAGCAGAAATACAAATGAAATGGCTATTAATCTGAAAATATTGCCATTTGTGGACCCTATTTTGCCTAAAAAACAGTAAGTCACTCATTATCATGGACTACCGCACCGCCATTGAGGAATTGGAAAATATTCTGGAAGACCTGCGCAATCAGCAAGTTGGCGTAGATGAGCTTGAAACCAGCGTTGCCCGGGCTGCGGAGTTGATTGACTGGTGCCGCACTCGCTTACGTACAGTAGCGGATAAAACGGACCGTCTGGACACCGGAATTGAACCCGGTCAATTATTATAAAACATGAACAAAACCGTACTGGTTACCGGTGCCAATGCCGGAATCGGCTTCGAAACCGCGAAAGCGCTGGCGGAGCAGGGCTTCAAAGTACTCATCCATAGCCGGACTGCCGCAAAGGGGCAGGCCGCTAAAGCACGTATTCAGGAATTGGTACCTGGGGCTGATGTAGCAGTCGTAACCGCCGACCTGGGGGAACTGGAGCAAATCAGGGCTTTAGCTGCTAAAGTAAACGAACTTGCTCCCAGCCTGGATGTGCTGGTCAACAACGCCGGTGTCTGGAACTCTAAACTGGAACTCAGTAAAGAGGGAGTAGAGATGACTTTGGCCGTTAATCACCTGGCCTACTTTTACCTCAGTCATCTCCTGTACCCTAACCTTCAGCGGGCCCAAAACGGTGGCCGTATTGTTTGTGTAGCCAGCGATTCACACAAGCAGATCAAAGGAATGTTCTGGGACGACCTCAACCTGACTAATCAATACCATGGCCTGCGTTCTTACGCCCAGAGTAAACTAGCCAACGTGCTGTTTATCTACGAATTTGCCCGTCGTAGTCCGAGTGAAGATCAAATCAGTGCCTACGCCGTGCAACCCGGTCTGGTACAAACGGACATCGGCCTGAAGGGCAACACTTGGCTCCATCGCCTGGCTTGGCGCGTGCGTCGGCAAATGAGTGGTCACAAGACCCCCGCCGAAGGAGCCGCTACCAGTATATATCTGGCCAGCAACGACAAAGTCAGCAAGGCCACCGGACAGTACTGGGACGACTGCGAACCCAAAGATTCTTACAGTTCCAGCTACGAAGAGGCGGAAGCAAAATTGCTATGGGAGTGGAGTTGTAATGTGTTGGGGATCAAGGACTTTTTTGTAAAAAGTGGGGCGTAGGAAGAACTTGCCCCTCACTTGTTGCTCCTAACAGTCCTCGGCGGATGTTGAATCGGTGTGTATCCAAGCTTATTCCACCGCCTCGAAATTCTCTTGCACCTTTGCCATGATCCGCTTTAAATTCTCCCAGTCCTGCTCATTAAGCCCGGCCCAGGAAGTTTGCCTGAGTTCGTAGACCTTGGGCAGCAGACGTTCGTGGAGATCTATGCCGGATTGAGTGAGATAAATCTTATAGCGGCGGCGATCATTCTTAAAACGCTGGCGCTCCACCAAACCTTTTTTGACCAGTAGGTCAATGATGCGGGAGACCGTAGGGGCATTCTTATAACTGCCGTTGGCTAACTCAGTCTGGCTGATGCCGTTGTTTGCTTTCAACTGGTCGATGATCACCCACTGTTCGGTAGATATATCGGCTCCGTTTTCACGGAATACGCGGAGGTAATGTTGTTTGACAAGTTTAAGGGTGCGGTCCAGGTAGGTTCCTACGTTTTTGTCGGCGTGGGTGTGCATATAATGCTAAGGTAGGAAAAGACCTAATTATCCGATTCATCCAGGCTTAAATTTCCCGTAAACCAGGCGAACGTCCGACATTCTTCGATGATTTTCCGGTAGTACTCTGTATCGTCGTAGTAATCAGTCAGCAGCTGGAAGTAACCGAAGGGCCGCTGGCCACCGGGCATACCATCGGCGTAATATTGATTGCGCTCCGTCTTCGCGGCCCAGTAAGCGTAGCGGGCACCCCGTTCGGGGTCGAGCGTCTTTTTACGGGCCTGTTCAAAGTAATAGCGGGCCAGCTCCATACTCATGTGCTCGTAGTTGTCCAGTTCAGTTTGGCGGGTTGTGAAGACAAAGTCATTACCCTGACCATTAGCTGCCCGCCTGGCATTTTCTCCACTGCGGAAATAGTCAGCTGCCCGCCAGTTGTAACCGAAGTAACTCATATTGTAATAGGCCAATCCAACGCCGTAATAGAGTCGTGCGGCTTCGTTGGGTTCCGGGCTCAGGTCGGCTCGTTCTTCCAGATCCAATACCTGCTGGAACATTTCCGCCTTATTGAAGAGCTGTAGCGTATCGGGCAGGCGGCGGTTTACCCGGTCATCGAAATAGGCCTTGAAGGGGGCATAATTCCCGTAATCGTTCCAGTTTTCTTCGGGCATCTGCCGAAAGACTTTGTTGGCTAATCTTAGTTGCCCCCGTTGGAGATAGTAGGTCGCTTCCATGTCGATCAGATCATTGACGGCATTGGGGCCGCCTCTTTCCAGCAGCAGTCGCCTTTCGAAACTGTTGTCGTTGGTGTCAACGGCCAGGGCATGAAATTCCCGGAGGAGGTCGATATCGAGGTTGTAGCGCAGATCGCGCAGCTTATGCGTTAGTAAAAACGCTTTGCCGTACTCCCCGTTGTCGCGGTAGACGTCACGGAATTTATCGTAGATTAGGTTGTCTAGGTCGGGGTATTTCTCCAGTAATTCCTCATTAGCCAGTACTTTAAAGTAGGCATTTTCCAGTGAGTCGTTAAGCTCAGTGATGGCCATAATGTCCAGGACCCGCCGCATTATGTTGAGTTGCTGCTGCAGAGTATCGTTTTCCAGGGCGGGGGCTACGGTCCAGAATGCCCTTCGGGCGTAGTGAAAATCACCGGCCAGCAGATGAAGGTAGCCCCGGGCCAATTCCCAGAATTCGGGTCTTTTGCCCCGGTCGGCCTCGGCCACCTCAAGAACGAATTGCTGAAGGTCGATCAGTCGCTGACGGGCATCGGGACGGGGAATCCCCAGTGAAAGATTTGCCCGCCGCCGGGGATTGAGGTCATTGGCCAGAAAGTCCATTTCCAGCTGTTTGATCTCTCTGACGGTCAGCATTTCAAGACCCTCGTTATCGGGGTCAAGGGCGTAGATGGCGCGCATTTCATCCAGCAAGAGTGCTCGGTCGTTTTGAGCACGCAACACGTAAAGGTCGGCCCTCTCCCGGTCGCTTTTACATAGTAGAAGCAATTCTTTCCATTCGTCGTCGGTACGGATGGAAAAGCTGCGGTAGGCCGATTCTCGTTTGCTAGGGCAGTTGATGAAAATGCGGCTATAGAGGTAAGCTGCTTCAATACGCCGGCCTAGTCCAAGTAAGGCACCTGCGTAATGTCCGTCTATCCAGTAGTAGATCAGGCTGGGGTCAGCGTCGATCTTTGGCATCAGGTATTCGTGGAGTTCGAGTACGTGAGCATAGTCGCCCCGGTAATGGGAAAGGCGCAACAACTGGTAAGCATAGCGCAACCGCAGATAATGACTTTCTACCGTAGGGAAGATCGCCAGCCCTTCCTCCACCAGGCGTTTCATAGCGTTACCACTGGGTGGTTTTTTTGCGAAAGTATTGCGCGGAGCCGTTACGTGTGGCTCTATTTTCTTGGCGTAGAGCAGGTAGTCCACCACCTCGCCACAGCGGTACTTCATCAGGTGGCGGGCGAAACTGTTGGTCCTCAATTTGGCCTCCAGATCGGAGAGGCGACTTTCCGGATCGGCAATGGCCCGGCGAAGCGCCTGAAGCCTCCGTTCACTATCCCCGTAGATCAGGGCCACAAGATCCTGCTTTTCCACACCTTCGCAGTAGCGCTCGTACCATTCGTCGATGTTGTCGGTTTGCTGCATTTGCTCCCAGTCCTCGTTGTCCAGCTCATCGTACAGGGTTTCAAAACCACCGATGTAGGGCAGGAAACGACTGTCCAGGCGGGAAATGGCCGGATTCAGAAACTCATAACCGTAATATTCCAGTGGGAGGCCACAATCACCGACGAGCGCCAGCGGTAGTACGGCCAACGTAAAAAGACTAATCAATACTCGACGCATAGAGGAAGCAAACGATGGGTTCGCCCGAAAGATACGGCATTGGGGTATTTGTGGGCATTGCTACTTTGCCAGGAAAACTAGACCGCTTCGCTATTAGACTGCTCCTCTAGCGTGTGCCTCGTCCGGACAGCTAACCTTCAGTTATCTGTAGTCCATTGTCTAACAGCGAGGCGATCTGGTATCCAGCGTATTTTGACTAACAAAGTAGCAATGCTGTTGTAAAGCCGAGGATTATTCCCGCACAACTTTCGCCGAATACACCTCCTCCCCGGCGTACATTTTCAGCAGGTAAAGTCCGGCGGGCAGCCCGTCAAGATCAAGTACGTTTCCACCTTGCTCCAGGTCCATGACCCGGCGACCGGTATGGTCAAATACCGTTACCCGCTCGGGCTCTAGTCCGGAAATGTTGATCTGGCCATTGGTCGGGTTCGGATAGACCTCGATGCCGGAGTTACTGATTTCCGTTACGGCCACATTGGTCAGCTGGTTTACTTCCAGGCAGAACTCGCCGTCAGCCGGAAAATCGCCGCCGAAACCGTCCACGATCATTCGGTACTCTACCCCTGCTACCGTTTCCACGGTAATTTCGGAAAAGAAATCACCCTGGGTGGCACCGGGAGAGTCATCGTTACAAAGTATGGCTTCGAGGTTGTCGCAGTCGCCGCTGTAAAGTGCGATCTGGGTATCGGCATCATCGATGTAATCGGTGGCGCTACACTCCACGGTCTTGATGCTGTATGTTTCTCCGTCCCCGGTAAAGGTGTACCAGAGCGTACGGTTCAGTTCAGGACTACCTCCACCACCGTCGGGCTCACCGAAACATTCGAATCCAAATTCCGGATCGCTCGCTTCGGTTGTGGCATCGTCGTTATTGAATAGGGCGGAAGTCTGGGCGTTGCCGACTCCCTGGCCAAAAAGTGCGTTGATGTCGGTGCCGTCCGTACAGACGTTACCGGCCGGTGGTTCGGGCATTAGCCGGGTGACCTCCACACAGAACTCGCCGTCGGATACGGCCCCGTCAAAGGAAAAGCCATCGATCAGCATTTGGTATTCCACGCCGACTTCGGTGGCAAATTCCAGCCCGGCGGGGTAGGGGCCGGCTGGGTCTACGCCGGGGGCATCCTCGTTGCAATCTACCGCTACCAATGCATCACATGCTCCGCTGTAGATGGCGATCTGGGTGTCTCCGTCGTCAATGAAATCCGTGGCGCTACACTCCACCGTAGTGATAAAGTAGACCTCGCCATCACCAGTGAAGGTAAACCAGAGGGTGTTGTTCAATTCTGGGCTGGCCCCGCCACCGTCGGGTTCACCGAAACACTCGAAGCCTTCTACGGGGTCGTTATCTCCGGTCGTGGCATCTACGTTGTTGAAGAGTGCCGACGTTTGGGGTTCATCTACACTTTGGCCGAAAAGGTCGTTTAGGTCGGTTGCGTCAACGCACTCGTCTCCCGCCACTGTAGCGTCGATTACGGTCAGGTTGCTGGATGCGTCGTTGCTGCAGCCCGTGTCGCCGTCGGTAAAAGTATAGGTCACTTGCGTTTGGCCGATGCCGGCAATGGCGGGTTCGAAAGAGAAGGTCGTGCCATTGCCATCGTCGGTTACGCCTGCTCCGCTGTAAATGCCGCCCTCTGGCGTAGCACCACCCAGCCCGGTTTGTAATCCTGCTTCTACGGAAATATCGTCCTCATTCAGAATGAAAGAAATAACGGGAGATTGCACTACTTCGATCTCGGCGGTGGCCGAGCTGATGCAAACGCCCTCGGACGTATAGGTTACCGTAACCGTTCCCAAGCTGGCCAGGGAAGGATCGAAGTCGAAAGTGACCCCGTCTCCGTTATCAATCACACCCTCACCGCTGTAAACGCCGCCGTTGGGTAAGCCGCCACTGAGGCCTTCGATTAAGCTACTGTTGTTGCAGATGATATCCAGCGTAGGGGCAGTAAACGAGGCTATTTCCAACAATTGGGTGGCATTATAGGGTAAGCAGACGATTTCCGTCAGGCAGCCGCCGGTGGCCCGGACGTAAAAAGTATTGTCTGGCTGGGCAAACTGAATTTCCGCCGTTTCGCCAATGACGTTTGTCGGCGCGGATGCACAATCATCCCCGAGTCCGGCCCATTCCCATTGGCCACCGCCGTTGAGTTCTCCGTCTACCATAAGGGTTACAAAGCCTTCCGGCCCGTTGGAGCAGTCCACGACCGTAATCCCGTTAATAACCGAAGGCAGACAGACCGAGCTACAGCCAAAGGCCGGCTCGCAGGGAATCACCGGAATGGGGCTTTCATCATCTGTCATCCAGTTCGTTGTTGCGGTCAGCTCAGTGCGCAGTACATCCGGATCGGCCTGGGTAGTAGAACAATCGTATTTGATGTTGTCCCACTCGCTGCCGTCGGGGGTGGCGCTCATCGCCATAGCATTAACGCCAACGGTAAGGCCGGGCGGCAGATCGCCGCTGCCAGTAGCATCCTCCCCGAAACCGACGCCGGTATTGGCCAGAGCGGTAACGAAACAATCGTTGCAGGGGTTAGTCAAATTGTCTCCCCGAAAAGCAATCATGGTTTCACCGGCGCTAGAGAGTTGGAAGCTGTTGTCTACGTTTGAGTTAACACTGATGCCCGGTAAACTGGCACCGAAATCGTATTCAGCCGTTGCCGGATTTTGGTCCGTTACCATGATCTCATTTCCACAGCCGAAGGGGGCGTCGAAAGTAATGGTCAGAACACCTTCGAATTCTTCGAAGCCGACGCCCGTTTCGTATTCTTTATCAGTGACGTGGACTACTGTACCAGCTTCCACGTCGGTCAGCAGGACGAAGCCAAAAGCGTCATCGTTATTTCCCTCCATGTTCAGGAGTGTGAACATGAGGTCGCCGGCCGCCAGTTGGGTCTGGGCTTTCAGCGGGGCGGAAAAAGCGGCGGTGAAAAGTGCGGCCAGGGCCAAAAGTGTAAATCCTCTTTGCATAGGTAATGGGTTTTGAATATTGAGCGATGTATAAATTTACATCGCTTACCTTGCTTAGCACCGCTATAACTGTCAGAATGTTCTGAATGGCATAGAATATGTTCTGAATGGTAAGGGGGAGGGGCCGTTCTACCTGATCGAGTGGCTTAAATTACGCAGTTTAGAGGCACTGGTAGTTTCCGACAACTCGCTGCCGATGCGGTAAAAGAGTAAGCGCTGCTCCTCAAATGAAGGGACGATGGATAATTGTTTTGCAACGGCAGATAGCGTTCCGTACGGGCTGGATTCCAGGCGTATGTTGTCTCCGGAATAGAGCAAATAGCCGTCCAGATAAGTCTTTTGGCTAACAAAGTAGCGGTGCTGATTGAGGGATTCAAAGCGAAGGCTATCGGACAGATCGTCCACTCCCAACTCATCGATTAAATAGGCCAGCTTTCCTTGGCGGTAAACGGCCCCCCACTGGTACAGTGGCAAGGCGAGGTCCAAGGCTAAAGGATATTCACCCTGGCCGGCATTGGTGAGGTAATTGGTAGTGATGTTACTGTCGATGATGCTATTCTCCGTTTCCCAGCGGTTCAGGTCACCGACGTTGTAGACCATCAGGCTCCCACGGTCCGCAGGGGGAATACCTTGTGCTTTCCGGTCCCGAAACTGATGGAGGCGAACGGTCACGCTCAGGGTCACTTCTTCCGGAAGCAGGCTTTTCAGGTCACTCAAAAATTTGAAATAGCTTTTGCGGGAACCTGCGGTCCAGTCGCAGTCGATTTGTAATTCGCGGTAGCTGGAGGACTGTGGGGATTCACCGGCACTGCTACCCCGTCCTCCTTGGGGGCAGGCCGGGCAGGTTTGATAGCCCAGAAGATTATCCAGTAACAGCAGGATGTTTTGAGCCAATTCCATACTGCCATCATTCGAAACGCGGCGCATCACTTCGTTCGTAATGAAGACCACCGGTACGATACGAAAGGGTAAGGGCGCGCCCTCGTCTTTGTACTCGATCTCCAGCTGAGCAACAGCTTCGGGACGGCCGCCGGACCAGGTGACGTCGAAGCACTTGACGAAAAGCTCCGGCTCTTCCAGCAGGTGGAGGGGCAAGCTGTCCGGACGAAGGGTTTGTTGCCAGTGGTAGAAGCCAACGGTTGGTCTTGCTGTCTGATAATCTGGTGTATCAGGAGCTTCGCAGCCATAAAAGATTAGCAGACAAACTATTGTTGCCCCGCTAATGATAGCTGCATTTACTCGTCTCGCGCTGGCAAGTAAGTTCCGGACCAGGAGATCAGGTTTAGACGTCAATACTTTCACCTAGTTTGGGCACGTGTACTTTATTAAATCCAGCTTCCTTCAGGTGGCCGGAGAAGGTCTCCATCCGGTCGATGGTACCGTGGACAAGATGAATGGACTGGCAGTTTTGTTGCTGACCGTCCAGAAAATCGATCATCTCTTTATAATCGCCGTGGGCACTGAAACTGTCCATGATAACGACCTGGGCCTTCACTTCGTGGTATTCACCGAATAGCTTAAGTCCTTCGGCTCCGTCGCGGAGCTTTCCACCGGGAGTATTCGGCGCGCAATAGCCAACGATGAATATGGTGTTTTTACCATTGCCGATGGTATTTCTCAAGTGGTGTTTACTACGGCCGGCGTTCATCATACCGCTGGCGGAGATAATGATGGCGGGGCCGTCGAGGTGATTGAGGGACTTGCTTTTTTCGGCCTTACGAACGTACTGGAGGTCACTGAAACCGAACGGATTGTCATCCGTCAGCAAGTATTCGTGTAGGTCACTGTCGTAACATTCGGGGTGACTGCCAAAGACAGTCGTGGCGTTCACGGCCAATGGGCTGTCTACGAAAACGGGGATCCGGGGTAATTTGCCGGCGGTTTCCAATTGGTCGAGCATGTAAACGATCTCCTGGGTGCGCCCAACGCTGAAGGCTGGAATGAGCAGTTTGCCTTTTTTATGCACACAAGTGTGCTGGATGATATTGAGGAAACGCTCTATTTCATTGGGTGGCAATTCGTGAAGTCTATCACCGTAAGTGCTTTCACAAATGATGTGATCGCACTCCACCATGGGTTGAGGATCTCTTAGGATGGGGCGGTTGGGGCGGCCAATATCGCCGGTAAAGCCGATGGTTTTATAATTTCCGTCCTTTTGTTTGATGCGCAGTACCACACTGGCCGATCCGAGGATGTGGCCGGCATCGCGGAACTGCAATTCTACCCCCTCTTTGATTTGGGTCCACCCCCGGTAATGAAGCCCGACGAAACGGTCCATCGTTGGTTTTACGTGCTTGCTCTCGTAGAGTGGTACGCGTGCCGGTTCGTTGCCTTTACGGCGTTTTTTATTGTACCACTCCGCGTCCTTTTCCTGGATGTAGGCCGAATCGGTGAGCATAATGGCGCAGAGACTACGGGTAGCGTGGGTGGCGTAGATGCGACCCTTGTAGCCGTCCTTGACCAGTTTGGGTACCCGCCCGGTGTGGTCGATGTGAGCGTGTGAAAGGATGAGACAGTCGATTTCGGCGGGGTTGAATAAGAACTTTTCGTTGAAATTCTTCATGTCATCATTTCTCCCCTGGTACAATCCGCAATCCAGCAGGATTTTGTAGCCGTCGTCGAGAGTAATCAGGTGGCAGGAGCCGGTGACTTCGCGGGCCGCGCCGCAGAATTTGATTTGCATGGAGAAAAAAGTTGTTGGGTTGCTGAGTTGCCGGGGAATTTAATTGCCCGTCCTAACGTGCACAACTTAATAACCTAACAACTCAACAACTAATAACTTCACCTTTATTTTTCAACATTGAAACTTCCACTTCCGTTATCACCGACGTATCTTCGCAAAAATTTAAAAAGCCATGGCTGCACAGACCCCCGAGCAAACTCCCGAACAGAATCGCCGTTTCTGGCTGCTTTTTCTGGTATCCTTTGTGATATTCGCCTTCATGATCGTTTTTGTGAACGAATGGTTTTGGGTATCCATGCCGTTTATGCTTACTTACCTGGTCTACAGCCTGAAAATGGTCTAGTGGTCTGTCAATGTTTAATTTTCGGGTTAGGCGCTGGTATATTTTGGCGATAGACAAGGCGGAGAATTGTGAGCATAGCCGTAGCTACGCGACCAATTTTCTAACGAAGTAAATCGCCAAAAGATGTCGCGGATTACTTGAAAATCTAAGCTTGACAGACCACTAGTTCCGTATCGTTCGGAAAGTTATAAGTTACCTTTTAGCAATTTACCCGTTTGAATAAGCTGCCCACCCTCGTCGGTCAAGCGGTAAAAGAGCAAAGTATTTTCTTTGGCAAATGCAGTATTGACTCGCGTCGTGGACTCCGTGATTCTTTGCCGATAAAGTAACCTGCCGCTTCCGTCCAGTATTTCTAATGAATAAGGGGCATCCGGCCGTTGTGAGATCAGCAGATTGAAATGATCGCCAGCGGGATTGGGATATAGATTGATGTCTACTGATTGGATAAACTCATTGGTAGAGGTAGCCAATTGAAATTCATCGAATAATGCCTGTAGCGAATCAATGGGCTCCACGCCCGTGGCAGTTTCTTCCACGTTGAGGCGGAGGTAGGGCGTATCTGCTTCGTCATCCGGTCGATATACCTGTAGAAAAGCGGAGGTGGAACTGGTGCTGTCGTTGAGACAACGGGAATCTGCACCCGGAACGTTAGCGCCCTGCATAGCGGCCATGAGTTTTTCCGCCAGCGTACCTTCGGTATTCAGAAAGGCCACTTCCATCGAGTCCAGAATTTCCGGACCCAGTAGGATATTTCCCTGGATAGCGTAATTGTTGCCTACCCGCTGCCCGGCGTAGTCAAGTGCCTGGGTGCCGGTAAAGGAGGCCGAACGGGCGTTGCCTTCATCATCAAAATCTACAATACCGTATTGACGGGTTTGGTTATTGCCGAATTGGCAGCCGTCGTTGCTGAATAGCCAGTCCAGAATTTCCTGGGGACTAAGACCCGCTTCCATTTGATCAATGCCATTGTTCAGGTTGACGTGAGGTATGCAGATCGTCGCCTGCCCGTTGATGGCTCCACGACCGGGAATGATCTCACTGATGATGATCACTCCGCCGAGATCAACTGCCCCAACAACGCAGGAAGCCCCGGCGCTGCCGATCTCACCGCTTTCTTCGTCGACCGCTACGATGGAAAAGGTGTCCTGGGCGGAGATAAAATTGAGTAGTGAAAGGCTGAATAAAATTGCAAGATGCTTGCTGCTCATGGTACCGGAATCTTTTTGACAAGATAAACAATTTGGCACCGTAAGCCTTAATTTGCTCGCAAAACCCGCTAGAATGAAATACCGATTCTTTTCCCTTGTTTGTTTGTTATGTGGCATTTCCTCGCTTCACGCTCAACAAGCTTTGCCTCCGCCATCAGCCGATCTCCGTTTCTATGAGATCGCGGAAGCCGCCGACCCAGGCCGTCTGGAAACGGATATTCAGAAACTGGTTGATTTCGGAACCCGCCACACGCTGAGCGACACTCTGTCTACAACCAGAGGAATTGGCGCCGCCCGACGCTGGATTCACGCCGAGTTCGAAAGCACCAGCAGTAGCTGTGATGACTGTTTAGAGGTCAGTTATCAGCGTAACCTGGTGCCGGCCGAAGGTAATCGCCGTATTCCCGAAGATACCTGGGTGGTCAACGTTATGGCCATTCAACGGGGAACAGTCTATCCGGAACGATACATCATTATGAGCGGCGACATTGATAGCCGTGTTAGTGATCCGCTGGACGGTACCAGTGACTCTCCCGGTGCCAATGATAATGCCAGTGGTATGGCCGGCACCATCGAAGCGGCGCGGGTATTGAGCAAATATAAATTTCCCGTCTCCATTATTTACGTCGGCCTGTCCGGCGAGGAACAGGGACTGTTTGGAGGGAAGGGATTGGCTGAAAAAATGAAAAGTGAGGGCTGGGAGGTCATTGGCATTATCAACAACGATATGATCGGTAACATCACCGGCATCGATGGGGTGATCGACAACACGACTTTTCGCGTCTTCAGCGAACCGACCTTCATCGACGATGGCGAGCGTGACCGCATCTGGCGCCGCTTTTACGGTGGTGAGGTTGATGGCCCGAGCCGTCAGCTGGCCCGTTATATCCATCGACTGACCAACCAGTACTGTACCAATCTGGAAGCAAAAATGATCTACCGTCTGGATCGCTTCGGTCGTGGTGGTCATCACCGGCCCTTCAATGATGCCGGCTTTCCCGGTGTACGCATCATGGAAACCCACGAAAATTACGTTCGCCAGCACCAGGATCTTCGGACAGAGGATGGCATTGATTACGGTGATGTGATCGAAGGTGTCAATTTTAACTACTGCGCCAAACTCACCGGCGTAAATATGCTGGCCCTGGCCGGACTAGCCAGTGCCCCGCCGCCGCCAGCCAACGTCATGATCGGCGGAGCAGTAGAGCCTTCTACCCGATTGCGCTGGGAAGCACCCGCAACTGGTAAAAATGATTACCTAAATGAACTCGATGAACTGGCGGGTTACAAGATATACTGGCGGGAAACCACGGCACCCCAGTGGGAGCACAGCGTTTTCATTCCGGCCGGAACCGTTGATCACACTTTAAAAAATATCGTCGTTGACAACTACTTTTTTGGCGTTGCCAGTGTGAGTAAGCGGGGACACGAGAGTTTGGTGGTCTTTCCGACCAGCTTGATTCCACGGGGACTCAGGCAGTGAAGCAATGATCAGCTAGATCTGATGATCTAGCGTTTTGATGATTTGAGAGAACGGTGAATCGCCGCAAAGTCTAACCTTCCCAAACCTTCCTGTTTGGCCCTGGCGTAAAGGTCCTCAGCCAGCCCGGCCAGAAAGAGCGGTTGGTCGAGTTCGTAAGCGGTTTGCCCGGCCAGGTGGAGATCTTTGTGCATGAGTTCCAGTGGGAACATGACCTCGTAGTCGTCTTTACGAATACTTTCTGCTTTGAATTTTATGAAGGGAGCGGCCACTACGGTATTGGGAAGTAGGTTGAGCATAAACTCACGGTCGATGCCCATTTTTTCGCCAAGCAAAATGGCTTCGGAGAAGATGATCATACTCTGTGCCAACATGATGTTCACCAGCATTTTGAAGGAAGCTCCTTTACCGGTTTCACCGATGTGGAGCACCTTTTTGCCCATCAGACTAAAGAAAGGAGTGGCTTGTTCTACCTCCTCCGGTTCACCGCCTACGAAGAAGAGCAACTCTTTATTCTCCGCCTGGGGTTTTGATCCGGCAACGGGGGCGTCCAGGAAGCGGATGCCCGCCATCTTCGCCTCGGCTGCTGAACGGCTCGCAAATGATGGATTGACGGTAGAAGAATCGATCCAAAGGGCATTTGTTTGCATGTGCTTCAGGCCGCCGTTCTCTCCCAGCATGACGGATTCTACTGCTTCGGGATTGGCCAACATCGTGATGACAACATCAGCTTCTTTTACGGCGGCATCCACGGACATGGCTACTTTGCAGTCCATATCCTGAAAAGGCCGGGTAGCGGAAACGCTGCGGTTGTAAACGGTGACTTCGGCTCCTCCGGTGATGAGGTGCTTAGCCATGCGGCTGCCCATAATCCCCAGGCCGACAAATGTGATTTTTGTAGACATAATTGTTGTTTTGCTACAAAAGTCGGAAGGCTGAGCGGCGAAAAATAGTCCGAATGCGTCAGGGGTGCTACTGAGCCGTCAGGAGTGTTCACGTAGCATAAATTGCCTGGGTGAATAGCCGGTGTGTTCACGGAATTCCCGGATGAAATAGCTGACGTTCTCGTATCCGACCTGATGGGCCAGACGACTAACACTGATCTGATTTCGTTGAGAAATTTCCACGGCAGCGGCCATCCTTTTTCCCTTTAACCAGCGCTGAGGCGTTGTACCGAAGTGTGCTTTGAAATCTCGCCGGAAGCTACTGGTGCTGCGGCCGGTGAGGCGGGCGTAATCCTCGACGCCGAGTTGCTTGTGGTAGTTGCTTTCCATAAAGTCCCGAATCCCGCGTTTTTTAGGAATGACGAATTGACACAGGGTGGACATCAGGCCAGGCAGATCGCTTGAAAGGTGTAACAGTTCCAGTTGTTTGAGTTGCAGAACGGCCGGTCTGTTCGGCTTACCCAGGCGATAAAGATCAAGCGTAGACCTGGCAAAAGTATTCAACTCCACGGCGGAGGGAAGGTGCACGAAGTCACTAGCCCGGGAGTTTCTGAAATCGGCTGGTCGGTCAGCCAGGAATTTGTTGATTATGTTGTCTTCAAAGTAGCAAAGTAAGCTGTGGAAACCATTATTGCCAGTTACGAAATCGCTAATGTGATACAAGCCGCGTCTCAGCAAAATGGCCTCACCTGGTTGGATGGAAATAGTGTCTCCGTCGTAAGATTCAATGACCTGCCGCCCGCTCAGTACGATGGATACGGCATGGGTAGCCAGGTAACCTTCCCTGCGTCCGGTGTTTTCCTCCAGTCGTTTTTCCAGGATGCAATTGTTGCCGCTACGGAGCAGGGTCGTGACGGTGGGTTGCTGAAAAAGGCGGGTAGGGAGGAGAATCATGTGAGTAAAATTAGGGATGATTGGATGACCGGATGGGAGGATCGAATAGGCCGCTTTAACGTGCCCACGTCAAGTGTGCCTCATCCGATTACCCATAAATCTAATCATCCGATTACCCATAAATCTAATCATCCAATTGTCCCTAAACAGATTCCGTTCCCGGCAAAGCAAATTTCCGCCCCGTCAGCCCTTCGGTGAAGGCGTGTTTGTTTGGCCCGTCGATGGCCAGGGTGTCTTGCAGGAAGTCGGCCAGCAGGTCGCCGAGTTGTTTGGCTTCGGTCAGGAAACCATCGTGGCCGAAATCAGCGTTGATGACCTGAAAACGACTGTTGGGCAGATGGCGGCTGATCAGCCCTTGTTCTTCGAGTGGAAAGAGGATGTCGGTATCGATTCCGATGACCAGACTGGTAGCGGTGATGCGGGCCAGTGCTTTGGCGATACGGTCTTCGTCGCTATCTCCTTTCTGGTCCCTTCCGAGATCATGGCTGTCCATCCCGCGCCCCAGGGCGTAATAAGCGGTTGGTTCAAAGCGCTTCCAGAGCTTATTACCCTGGTAGCGCTGGTAGCTGCTGGCGCGGAAATCCTCGGGTTCTTCACTGTTTTTGCCGGTTTGGCTATTGACGTATGTCCGGTAGTGGCGATAGCTGAGCATGGCCACGGCCCGGGCGGCTTCGAGACCGGCGCGTCCGGCTTCGGGGGCTTCGGTTCCCAGGGTAGGGTCGGCTCGCAGCGCCATTCGCTGGGCCTCGTTGAAGGCAATTCCCCAGGCACTATGGCGGGCATTGGTGGCCAGAACACAAAGCAGGTCGAAGCGATCCGGATACAGACTGGCCCACTCCAGAGCGTGCTGCCCGCCCATACTGCCGCCAATCAGTAGCCGGATTTTCTGCAAACCCAGGTAGTTGGCCGTCAAATTCAGAATGCGCGCGAAGTCCCGGGTCGTAACCAGTGGAAAGTCAAGGCCATAAGCTTGTCCGGTTGCCGGATTAATATCCATAGGTCCCGTACTACCGTAGCAACTGCCCACCATATTCACGCAAACGATGAAATACCGTTCCGGATCGATGGTAAAACCTTTGCCGACCAGTCCCGGCCACCAGTCTTCGGCATCGGAATTGGCGGTCAGGGCGTGACAAACCCAGATGACGTTATCCCGCGCCGCGTTGAGTTTACCGTAGGTATGGTAGGCCAGGCGGAGGGAGGGGAGGGTAGCTCCGTTCTCCAGGAATACGGGGTGGTTGATATATAAATATTTCATTCTAAATGTTTAGGATGGACGCCTGCGGCTTGTGGACGTCGCAAGCTCCTTTTGGATTGCTATGTCATCACCAAAGATACTTGCCGTTTTTTTTCATACATAACATCATTTTTGATGCAAGCATAAAGCGCTCTGCAAATTTTGTTTCTGATTGCGTTGATAGCTT
>PDLQ01000001.1 GCA_002591745.1 Lewinellaceae bacterium SD302 | reverse complement strand
CGACTGAAACTCTGGTGGTATACGAAGCATGATCAAGATGTCAGATACCTTAATCTACTTCACATCAGAGTTTCTTTAAAATACTGGCCGGTTAGCAAACCGCTAAAGTCCAGCTTAGATTAGTTTATCAGCTCGAAATATAATAAAACAATTTAATCTACATATTACATTGGCAATTCTCCAGGCATTCAATGATCAGGCTAACGTCACGCTCTTTGAGGCTGTACATCATACTGCGGCCGTCTCTTTTCACGGATAAAATTCCCTTCAGTCGCATATTCTGCAAGTGATGGCTAGTCAAGGACTGCTCTGACTCCAGTGCTTCACAGATTTGGGTGACGCTGAGTCGCGGATGCTGTTCCAGCAAATGCACGATTCCCAATCTTAGCGGGTGAGCCACCGTCTTGAGGATATAAGCGATCCGCTCCAGCTTGTTGGCTTCTTCGGGGTTGAGTACGGCGGGTTGAATGTTGTCCATGAGGTTGTATCTATCGTAAAATACAATATTCCCCAGGATTTAGTTGACTACGGCAAGCGGGTGTAGGTGACCGTTTCGGTACTCTGGCCGATGATACTCAGTTCCAATTCCGTTTCAGTCACCCGCAATATGCCGTAGCAATCCGTTCCGAATTCACTGGTAATCGTAAAGCAGGGAATGCCCACGGAGGTTCCACCACTACATCCGCCGGGGCAAACGGCGTGGTAAACCATTTCTTCCTCAACGATCATATCGCCTTCGTAATAAGAGGTATAACTGTGATCGGTAAATACGATATTTTCTTCCGGGTCGCTCTGGTTAGTCCAGGCGCCTACCAGTGGCGCCGCCACCGCGGCGGCGGTCATCGCACTGCTGCCGTAAGCTGTGGGGGCAGCAACTCCTTTTGGTGCAGTGCCATAGGCAACCGATCCATAAGTGGTGGGGGCAGCCTCTGCCGGCCGGGCATCTTCGGCGCTAACGGGCTGAGGGTTACTCTGTACGGCGGGGTTATTGGGATCGTAACGCGGATCAACAACTTCTCCGGTGGCCGCAGGCGTACTACAGCCTACTACGAATAAAACGGCTACTGCTAAGGTGAAACAACTAAACTTCATGTTGGTATCTTTGCTTACTAAGGTTAACGCGGGTCAAGATAAGCGTGTTTTGTCCATCCCCGATTCATTATAAGAATATGTTCCCCAGATCGTCCCTGATTTTAACGCTTTTACTACTTCCTCTGCTGCTTCTTGGCCAGATCGTCAACATCGAAGACCGTCGCGTCGAACGTGACAGCAGCGACTGGTATGGCCAGCTCGACCTGGGCGGAAACTTCACCCGCAACTCCAGCGAAGTACTGAGTATTGATGGTGGTCTTCGACTTGACCGAGTCACCAAATCCCATAACCAGCTATTGTTTCTGGTCAATTACCGCATGGTTCGCGCCGGAGGCAACAATTTCCTTAACGCCGGTTTCCTGCACCTGCGCTACGGTTTGCGGCTGAGCAAAAAACTGGAATGGGAACTCTTCACCCAGTTGCAATACGACGAAAAAATCAGGCTCTCTCTTCGTTGGCTACTGGGTGCCGGCCCTCGCTTGCGCCTCGCCGAAGGTGACAAAGGAAATGTATTTGTGGGCTTGTTATACATGTACGAATACGATGAATTGCGCAATGCAGCCATCAGCTTTCGCGATCACCGGCTCTCCACTTACCTTAGTCTTAACTGGCAACTCTCGGAACGCGCCACTGTCGCTAACATCACTTATTTCCAACCCCGGTTAATCGATTTCGACCAAAGCCGGCTCAGTTCCAGCACCCGACTCTCCGTTGGCCTTACTGATCGCCTCGGTTTCACCAGTAACTTCAACATGACTTACGATGCCCGCATCAACAACGTCTTTCCCGAGGTACCTGACCTCACCTTTAGCTGGAGAAACGGACTTAGGCTACAGTTTTAAATTCGGACCAAACGTTCCACTTCCAGTACCGGCGCCTCCGCCCAGTTCATCATTCCGTTCAACAACCTGACTGTCTTGAACAATGGAATATCCTTTTCCCGGATAATGGCTGATCTGATCGTCCCTTCTCGCAATAACTTAGCTCGCCTAGTGCCGCGCAACAGCGGTGCGCTCGGAGTATACCACTGGTTACCGTCGAAAAAAGCAACGTTAGCATAGCTCGTATCAGTGACAAACCCGTGCTGAATGATCAGCACATCGTCGCATTCTCCGCGCCTGTCAAAGCAGGACTCCAGTGCGCTGCGATCCGCGTATTTTTTAGCATACTTGATCTGGGGCTCGTCGATCAGGCGGATCGTTCGGGGAACGTTGATCTCATAGGCCTTAATACTCGATTCTTCCAACTGCTCACCATAAAGAAGCCGCAGCTTATAGACACCCGTTGCAGGCAATTCCAACTCAGCCAATATATTTTTCAGTTTGAGCTGACCAGACTTAGGAAAGAGAAGCTTACGGGAACGGTCAATCCGCTCCTGGTGATAAGCCAGCAGTGGACAATTTCCATCAATCAGGCGGATGGATTCCAATAATTTTTCTCCAGGTATAGTTTCCCTCACAAAGCCATGAAATGGTTGTTCCGTAAGTGTGAAGCTAATGTAAACAAAAAAATTGCAATCATATTAGCCATTGCCAGTCCGAAAAAGTGGAATTCTTACTTTAGCTTTTAATTCCGCGTACTCTTCCGCCCATTTGCTACGGGCCGTTATACCGCCGCCGGCCCAAAAATAGTACAGGCCCTTTTCCTGGCTGATGAAGCGGATTAGCACGCAACTGTCTACCGCCTCTCCATCAAAATACAGACCGATGCCACAATAATATCCTCGTTTGCGGCCTTCAGCGGCACGAATGATATCTAAGGTGGCTGGCTTGGGGGCACCACTGATGGAACCGGCCGGAAGCAGGCGAGCAATTATATTGCCCAGCTGACTACGCCAATCAGGTGATAATTGCCCTTCAATCTTACTGCTTGTTTGTAGAAGACCTCCTCGGGGCGTTTCAATTCGTTCCAGATAGCGGTAGTTGCTCACCCGAACACGCCTGGCTACCTGACTCAGGTCATTTCGGATCAGATCGACGATCGTAGCGTGTTCGGCGATTTCCTTTTGGCTGGTCATCAAGTGGTGTCTACCGGATTCACTGTCTTCCGCCGTTCCCTTCATCGGGTTACTGCTGATCTTGCCCACACGGTCAATCCTGACGAAAGTTTCCGGGCTGAAGCAGACGAATTCATCCTTTAACAAAATACGGTAAGGCGCAGCAGCGGAAGCGTAAATGTCACTTAGACTAGCCGAAAGTTCCACTTCGGTGGGAAAGGTAAGGTTGGTCAGAAAGCTGTCTCCGCGCCTTAATCCTGCTTGCACGATCTCAAAAGCCCTCCGGTAGCTAGCCTCCTCTGTGTAACGGGCGCCGCAGAGCAGATCGCCGGGATAATGATAGTTTGAAGGCCGTAATCCAGTGCTGAATTCAAATTTCAATTCTTCGCTAGCCGCCAACTCTTCCGCTCCCCAAAGGCGTACTTTTTCTGTCTCGAAATCCACCAGCAGAAAAGACCGCTGGCGGTCAGCGCCCAGCGCGTTTAATCGCTCGATCCAGTCGTTCCCATTCGCCCCCCTATTCATGTTCCGGCAATTGTACAACCCGTTTGATCTCCCTTTGAACCTCCAGCCGTAGCGACTTCAATATTTTGCGTTCCATCTCTGTCTGCCGCCAGGCTGCCCGGGCGTGGTACCAACGCAAGCCCTTTTCCCATTCGCCCCAGGCCCATCGAGCAAATATGATACTTATTATAGCGTACCCGATCAGCCACGGATTTATCCCGATCAGCCACAGTGGCGGAATTACGACCATGGCAACCGTAGCCGCCGCAAAACGAACCGGACTATAAAATTCTATGTGCCGCGTAGAAGTACCACCAATGTATTCTGCTACTAGGAGTATGGGCAAAAACCAAAGCAAAAGCAGCGTGGCCAGGAAAAATTTAAGCCAGTCAGTTAGCCCCAACTCCAGGTATTCCGACCAGCTTCCGCTCACTGCTGATTCTTTAAGTTCTCCTCCTCGCAGTCGATTAGCGTAGGCTTCGATCGGTCGGGGATCAATTTTGGCTAACAAAGTAGCAAGGCTTATTTCCCGGTCGAGCCCACCGGCTTCCGTACTGAAGCCATAAAGCAGTGATCGATTCCGGTCCGCCCGATCCACCTGAAAAACTGTCTCCCCGATGGCATCCAGTTCCAGGCCAGGAATTTGAATGACCAAAGGGTCTAAAGCCAACGCGAGGGCGCGGGTAAAATCCAGCACACCCTTGTTTTCGTTCTCCCGGTAGGCCGGCAAAAATTCCCGGCTCGACAGTGGTTCCCCGATCCGTATCATGACCGTAGAGCGCATTCGGTCCGGATAAGTGAAATTGACTCCAATCGGCAACACGGGCACGTCTTCTAGTTCAGGGTTTTCCACTAACGCACTCAGGGCAATCCGGCCGGTTCCTTTGCGTAAGGGCCTTAATCGCTTTTCATGAATACAACGGCCTTCAGCCAGGATCATAATAGCCCTACCCTGCCCCAGTGCATTACGGCAGGCGGAAAATGTAGCGTAGTTGTTTTTTAGCTTTCCATATCCGCCGTCCTCGATCCGGTAGACTGGAAGGATGTGCAGTTGGCCTAAAACCCAGTTCGCCAAGCTGTTTTTAAACAGATTTCCCCGAGCCAGGAACCATAATGCACGTCCCTGGTAGCAAGCCAGGATACAGGGTTCAATAAAGGCCGTCGGGTGGTTGGCCGCAAAAATCACTGGCCCTTCGGCGGGAATATGTTCTAGTCCATCGATTTCGATGCGGCGATAGTACCAGGAAAGTACGTAGCGGGCCAGGGGGCGAACCAGACGGTAGATCATGGCGGCAAAGCTATGAAACTCAACTGGAATACGCCGCTCTCCGAACGGCTACTAACCCAATCATCTAGCCGCTCGGAGAGCGGCGTACTCCAGGCCTGTAAACGAATTCTAGGATTATTTACTAGCGAAAAGTCGTCAGGCCGAAAATCTCCTGACGTCGATTTATCGTGCAGACAAAAAAGTGAAAGTCCCATACACAAAAAGATCCCCGCCAATGTTATTGACGGGGATCGTAATCTCGGATATGAAAACGTCTTTTGGGGTTCGGACTTCAACAGCGCAGAGCTCGCGATCTGCTCAACAGTCGAAGTAGCAGGGAAATTTGCTCAACGTTTAATCGCTGACTTGTTCGTAAAAGCTGCTACTGCTGCAATAGCTTCGCTGATCATTGTTTAGAGAAAACACTCTCGCTTCTAAATCAGCTATGCTACTTTGTTAGTCCAAAAACCGATCAATTCTAAAGTTATTCCTCAGAATTGTCAGTTCATAAATTGTACTATCGTTGCAGTAATACCCGGCCATTGCCAAGCACCTGACCATTGGAACTACTGAGGCGCAGATTGTACCAACCGGCAGGCAACTGACTGAGGTCGGCCTGTGGGGTGTCACCAGTGCGATAGCTGAAGTTCATTTGGCGGCGGCCCAGCATATCGTAGGCTTCCAGTTGCAGGGTCTGGCCCTTGAGGGCTTCCGGCAGCTGAATGGTTGCCAGTCCGGCAGTCGGATTGGGGAAAACGCGCAGTTGACTGACTTTCGGCGTGAAGTCGAATGCACCTACGGTTACAAAATCCTCGTCAATTTGCAGATGGTAAGTGTTGGTTACCACCGGCTCGTTGAAATCGAAGTAAATCGAGGCATTGTTATCTACATCGGTACCGGGCTCCAGATCTTCACGGGCCTGGATGCGGAAGTTAACCGCACCGTGGCTGGCCGGCTCGTTGGTAAAGCTGTCTACCAGCAGGATGTTCTCGAAGACGAAGGCCAAACTGTGACCACTACTGTCGATGACCGGACGCATGGAGTGAGTAGAGCCGGTAATTTCCAGTGTACTCAGTTCAAATACATCACTTAGCGTATCGCGAACGATGACGGTGAAGGCCGTATCCGTACCGGTATTTTGGAAGCGGATGGTGTAGTCCAGCATTTGACCAGCTTCGATGAGGCGGTCGTCGCTGTAGCCCCGTGGCATGGCACGCTTATCATTGGGGTCGTAAGCACCGATCAGTTCATTACACTCTTCATCGATCCAGTAAGCATCGTCGCTGAGTGGAAATTGCAGGGCGAAGCCGTAGCTGACTTGTTGACCATCAGCACAAGCCTCCACGAAGTCGATCGGCATCTCCAGGCCGGGGTGTAATGGTTCCTGCTCTACCTGGAAGTGGTAGGTGGCACCGTTAGCCGGGAAAGTGAAGCTCTGCGTCTCTCCGGCATCAATAACCGAATCGGTCTGAATGGGATTCGGGGAAAGCAGTACACCATCCTCAATGACCACATAACTGAGTACTGAGCTCGTCGGGGCGTCACCCACATTAGTAACGTCGAAGGTCACTTCATTGCCATCACAGGTTCCGTTTACTCGTAAGCTGGCCCCGTTCCAATCCGGGTCGGCTGGCGGACAAGGATTGTTTGGAGCGGCTGTGGCCGTGATACAACCGGCAGCACCCAGTGGGAAGTCGTTACTACAGGAGAAGACCTGGAGATAAAAGGTTCCTCCCTCGAATGGGTCGAGGTCGCCTACATTGAAGGTAACGGTAGTGATACCGGTAACGGGGTCGGTAGAAATATCGTCTGGCGCGGTGCCGAACCAACTACTGACCTGGCTGGCAAAATCACCTACCTCCACGCTAATCACCACGTCGTCAGCTATAACTGTACCAGTATTTTCATAATTGATGTAAATGCCATTATTAAAACAGCGGCGCAACAGTGGCACGGTCACGTCAACCGTTACCCGGGGACAATCAAAGGTGCCGGATACCGGTACGTTCTCATCGGTTAGCGGAATACCATCGATCAAGGTAAAGCCGACCGGGGCACATAGTTCCAATAATTCGTTGTCACCGCCCAGGTCTACGGAGTAGCTACCGGCGGGCAGGGAGATACTGTACTCGCCCAGGTGATTGGCATAGCCGAAATACACTTCACCATTGGTCAGATTGGAGAAGATCAGCAATTGGTATTCCAGCGGGAAATCGCCGGCTTCTAAATCGCAGTTATCGTCAAAATTCAGGTAAACCAGGCCGCTGACGTCGATGCAGATCAAGTCTTCCTCCAATAATACGAAAGAGTCAACCGACGGGCAGATGCTGTCATTAGAGAAAGTAGTAGCTACGTAGAGGCCCGGTCCATAATTTGCGGGATCAATACTCCATCCATAGGCGGGAAACTCCTGTCCGGGCACCTCCCAGAGGCTGTAGTCGTTATTGCCGGTCGTAAAGTTCCGGTGAATAAGGTACTGACCACATCCTTGATTGATAGTATCGGAGTAAGATTCCAATACGATAGCCGTCTCGTCCTGATTGATTTGTCCTTCTACTACCGTAATAGTACCGGTGTAATTACAATCCGGATCTGTTTCGTCGGCAATAAATACGGTGTATTCTCCCGGTTGGGTTACCACCACGGAAACGTCGTCTCCTACGACGGTTCCGTCTTCAAAAGTCCAGAGAATGGTATTGCCCGCGGTAGAGTCACCGTCGAATACCTGTAGTGTCGTCTCGCCGAGACAGAGGTATTCGATCATACTGTGCTGAAAAAACAGGCCATCACTTTCAATAACAAAAGGGGTAATAACTTCACAGCCCCCTGGGCTAGTGACAGTCACTTCGTAGCTCCCGGCCGAATAGCCAAAGCTAAAAGTACCATCGTCTCCATTAGGCCAGGCATAGGAAAATTGCTGTTGGTTACCATTTGGAATAAACACGGACGCTCCGCCATTGCCGTTATCACAAGTTTCATCGAATGAAAACACTTCTACTTCGAAGCTGCCATTCTGCAAGAAGTTGGTGCTCCAGGCGGATTCACATCCGTTGGCATCGGTTACCGTCACCCGATAGAAAGTACCACCAGGAACATTGATCACTGCCGTTGTTTCATTCGTACTCCACACATAAGTGTAATTAGCAGGGTCATTGGGTGTGGCGGTCAGGGTATAGTCTGAACAGTTGTCGCTTTCAATTTCAATGCCGGCCTGAAAGCCAGGGTCTTCCCCAATCCAGACGGATGATTCGGCAATGACGTCGCCATCGTCACAGACGATCAAAAAGCCGTATTCCCCACCGGGTAAGTTTTCAACCGTCGGAGAATTGGCCGTAACGGACACCAGCATGTTATTCTCATCGTAGGTTTCAATATTGTAGTCTCCGTCACCGCTCAAGCTAAAAGTCACACTTCCGGTAGAGACGTTGCATACTGCGAAAGTCGTATCCGTAATTCCACCGAAGTTAATACCACAACTATTGGCCGGGCAGGGAAAAGTAGGCGGAGCGGAGATTACTACTGAGGCAAAACACGAATCGCTGTTCGCGTTACAGGAAGCGAAGTAAGTTACAACCTGATTGGTGAAAGGGCCGATCTGATAAGGCTGGTTCATCTGGCCGACGAAACCATCGGAGCCAAACCAAACGTCACAAGTATCCGGATTGGTCGGAAAAACAGAGATGGTTGCGAACCATCCCGGGCTGTTAGGATCGCACTCAGCACCGAGCACATCGATATTCAGACAGTCTCCACCCTGGCCGTAAAGGCTGGTAAAGGAAGAGGCGGTGAAGACCAATATGAAGCTCAAAAAGAGCAGTGTTTGTTTTAAATTTTTCATAGGACGGAATTGGATTATTGGTAATTCAGTAGGTTTTGAATAATGTTGGTGAGCGGACTCAGCCGCTCACCGAATTAAAGATTTTATTGTAGCAGTACCCGGCCATTGCCAAGCACCTGACCATTGGAGTTTATGAGGCGCAGATTATACCAACCAGCGGGTAGCTGACTGAGATCGGCCTGGGGCGTATCGCCGTTGCGGTAGCGGTAATTTACCTGGCGACGGCCCAGCATATCGTAGACTTCCATTTGCAATGTCTGACCTTTAAGGGCTTCCGGCAATTGAATGGTAGCCAGCCCGGCCGTAGGATTGGGAAAGACGCGGAGGTCGGTTACTTCCGGGCTAAAGTCGAAGGCACTGACTGATACAAAGTCTTCTGCTACCCGAAGATGGTAAGTGTTGGTCACCACTGCTTCGTTGAAATCGAAGTAGATCGAGGCGTTGTTGTCTACATCAGTACCCGGCTCAAGGTCTTCGCGGGCCTGGATGCGGAAGCTTACCGCACCGTGGCTGGCTGGCTCGTTGGTGAAGCTATCCACAAGGAGGATATTCTCGAAAACAAAGGCCAGGTTATGACCGGTGCTGTCTACTACCGGGCGCACGGAATGAGTTGTCCCAGTAATCTCCAGCGTACTCAGTTCATAGACATCGCTAAGCGTATCGCGAATGATAACGGTGAAGGCCGTATCCGTACCGGTATTCTGGAACCGAATGGTGTAGTCCAGCATTTGGCCGGCTTCGATGAATCGTTCGTCGCTGTAGCCACGGGGCATCGCGCGCTTGTCGTTGGGGTCGTAGGCACCGATCAATTCATTGCACTCTTCGTCGATCCAGTAGGCATCGTCGCTGAGTGGGAACTGAAGGGCGAATCCGTAGCTGACTTGCTGGCCGTCGGCACAGGCTTCTACAAAGTCGGTTGGCATTTCAAGACCGGGGTGTAGTGGTTCCTGCTCTACCTGAAAATGATAGGTGGCACCGTTGGCCGGAAAGGCAAATGTCCTTTCGTCTCCTGGTTGTACGATAGTATCCGTAAGCGGCTGTGGAGAAAGTAACACTCCGTCTTCGATGACCACGTAACTGAGCTCGGAAGTCGTGGGGGCATCACCGACATTGGTGACCGTAAAGATTACCTCATTGCCGTTACAGCTGCCATTCACGCGCAGACTTGCACCGGACCACTCCGGATCGGCCGGGGGACAAGGATTATTCGGAGTTGCGATGGCCGTGATACAACCGGCCGCGCCGAGTGGAAAATCATTACTACAAGTGTAAACCTGCAAGTAGAAAGTGCCGCCTTCGAAGGGGTTGAGGTCGCCTACGACAAAGGTAGCAGTAGTGATGCCAGTAACCGGATCAGTAGAAATATCGTCGGGCTCGGTGCCGAACCAGCTTTGTACGTTGCTGGCAAAATCGCCAACTTCAACGCTGACCACAACGTCTTCTGCGACGACGGTACCAGTATTTTCGTAATTGATGTAAACTCCGTTATTGAAGCAGCGGCGCAACATCGGAACGGTCACGTCTACAGTGACGCGAGGACAATCCTCCGTGCCGATTATGGAGACATTCTCGTCCGTAAGTGGTACTCCTTGCACCAGGGTAAAGCCAGCGGGTGTACACAGCTCAAGGAGATCATTACTGCCCATCAGGTCCGTTTCGTAGGTGCCGACAGGCAGAGCTACCTCATAAGTACCGTCCGGGTTGGTGAACCCGAAATACTCATCGCCCGTGGTCAGGTTATTGAAGCGAAGCATTCTGCTGCCAAGTGGCAGATCGGTGTTTTGCAAGCTACAGTCATCATCCAGATTCAGATAGACCAGTCCGCTGACGTCCACACAAACAAAGTCTTCTGGCTGGACGTAAAAGGAATCCGTAACCGGACAGATACTGTCGCCTTGGAAATTGACCGAAGTGGCCACGTATAGTCCGGGGCCGTATTCGTCGATACTTAGTGACCAGGCAAACACCGTTTGGTTCTGACCGGGAATCTGCCACTCGCTATAAAGGAACTGGTTGGAGCCAATCAACTGGTGACTCAGCGTCCGGTAGCATTCGTTGTCAATAGAATCTGGGAAGTTAACGAAGCTAATTTCATTTTGCCCATCCAGGCTAACGCCTTCAAGTACCGTGATCTCAGTGGAGCCGGAGCAACCGAACTCATCCGTAACAACTACCATATAGTCACCGGTTGCCGTTACCTCTACGCTGGCTTCGTTACCGATCACGCTACCACCCTCATCCGTCCAGACGTAAGTATAATTCAAGAAGGAGTCTTGGGTCCAAACCTGGAGCGTAGTACTACCCTCGCAGAGAAAGGCCAACTCAGAAGCAAAGACGGGTAGATCAATACTTTCAATAATGAAGGGCTCTTCCACACTACAACCGAAAGCATCGGTTACTGTCAAAACATAACTGCCAGCCAGCAAGCCGGAAACAAATGGTTCAGTTGCACCATTGGGCCACTCAAAGAAGTACTGCTCCTGTGGATTTCCGTTACCAATCCAGCCGGAAGCGGAACCGTCAGCGTTATCACAAGTAGCTGGAAAAGTATTGACATTGACTTCGAAAGAAGCCTGGGGCAGGAAGCCGGTGCCACCAATCGAGCTACAACCTTCGGCGTCGGTGATGGTAAGCTGATATACACCACCACCACTTACATTGATCACTGATCCGGTTTGCCCGTCACTCCACTGATAAGTGTAATTGGCCGGGTCGTCAGGGGTGGCGCTGAGGGTGTAATTACTACAATTCTCAGTCTCAACATCCACTCCGGCGGTGAAGGGGGCCACCTCGAAGACGCTAGCAAAGTCCTGGGCGAACTGGTCGCCTTCCTCACAGAAGAAAAGAAACATATATTCGCCGCCGGCGAGACCTCCAACCGTGTTGTTGTTGGTAACCGTGCTGACCAGGTTGCTTTCACTATCGTAGGTCTCAATGTAGTAGTTCCCACTTCCAAGCATATTAAAACTAACGCTGCCGTCCGGGCCGTTGCAGACCGCGTGGGTGGTATCACTAAGACCACCGTAACTCATAAAGCAGCTGTTGTCCGGACAAGGATAAGCCGGCGGAGCAACAATTTGCAGGAAGGACTCACAGGTAGTGTCCTGAGAACAAAAAACACTGAAAAATCCGGTTTGCTGAAAATAAGGACCTACCGTGTAGGTGCCATAAGGGTTATCACCGTCGAACCCGAACTGGTAACTCGACCAGGTGGCACATTCCGGGATATCCGATTCGGTGATCTCTACGGTAGCGAACCAAGTGCCCTGGCTGGAGCAATATACATCGGCAACTTCCAGTCCGATACAGTTTTGATTCTGGGAAGACAGGTTGGCAACGGATAAACATAGCCCCAGCAACAACAGGCTTTTGAGTAGTATATTCTGGTACATTGTGTGCATCTAATCTGAGTTTTTTCTTGGCGACAATACAAATATGGTTATAGTACGAGTCGAAAAAAAACACATATTCCCCATATTGTAGATGACTTCAAAGTAGCAATGCCGTAGAAAAATCCATTGCAGAAAACAGAATAATTAATCTTCGCCACCCTAATACACCAGCAAACACTGCTACTTTGCCAGCCAATATCAATTTTCAACTATCTTTACCCTCACCATCATTAGTCAGATATTGTAGAAAATGGCTTCACCACTTTTAGAACCGCTGATCAAAAATTTATCCGCACACGAGCGGAATGAAGTCGAAATCTGGCTGAATTGCCCGCTTCACAACCGGCGGGAGGATGTAAAAGCACTCTTTGCCGAGTTGATCGATTCGGCTGGCGCTGCCGATAAATTTGTCAAAAACCGGGCCGTGGATGCCCGCCTGACCCGTTCCTATTTACTGGACCGTATTGAAGCTTACCTGATTTGGAAACAAGGTGCCCAGCCCGAGGATGAGCAAGCCCGCGACCTTGCCTTGTGCCAGCTGTACCGACAACGTGGGCTGAGCGTGCATTTCAACAACCGGCTCAACCGTTTCGAAAAAAAAGAATATTGCTTTCAGGACGCCACTTCACTTTTCAACAATTACCGTTTTGCGGCTTTGCGTGAAGCCCGTAGTTCCGACCGTAGCCGCAGCTACGAAGAAGATTTCGACCTGCCCGATCGTTTACTGCTACGTGCACTGACCGCCGCCCGACTTCGCCAGGCCGCCGTAAGTCTGGCCGGGGCCGGCTTTAGCGGCAGAGAACTTCAACTCCCACTTTTCAAGACCTATCTGGATCTGGTGGATGAGCACCCGGAATTACTGAACGAGCCCGGTATCGCTCTTTATTACAACATTTGCCTGTACCAACTTCCTGCTCTGGAGCGCCCACTGCTTCCTTACCCGCAACTGATCGGGTTACTGACCGCCAACATCAATCGATTTCCTGCCGCTGAACAAAGCGAGCTGCTTAAATTAATCCTCAATTACGCCATTCGGCGCCTGAACCAGGACACCTCCCGAGAGAACGTATTAGCGGCCTTTCAACTTTACGACCTGGGCCTGCGGGAAGGTCTTTTGCTGGAGAGTAACGAACTGTCCAATTTCACTTTTAACAACTTCATTGGTATCGCCTTGCGTCTCGGTCGAATCGAAGCTGCCCAGCGTTGTATTGATGAGTACGCCAGCCTACTGGCACCCAAGAGTGCTTCCGAGGTCATGGCACTCAACCAGGCCCGGCTGGCATACGCCCGTGGAGAATTACGAGAAGCTCTCTTTTTGTTACAACAGGCTGATTACCGGGATAATGTGCACCTGATCAATGCAAGAACCTTGCACCTGAGAATCTATTACGAGCTGGGCGAAATCGAGCCGATGTTGGACTTGGTGCGTGCTACCAAAATCCAGATCAGTCGCCGTCAATTGGGCTACCACGAGCCGATCATCCTGAACAACCTGAAGTTTATGCGAAAGCTGGCTAAGTTGCGCTCTTCAGATAGCCGGGCGGCCAACAATCTGCGCAAGGAAATAGAGCAAACGCAATTGCTTTCGGAGCGAGAATGGTTACTGGAGAAGTTGAATAAATAACTCCAGCGAATTTTCGCTAAAGCCCTATATTGCACTTCAGAAAATCTGATCATGCAGTACGTAAACCTAGACAACCTCCGCTTTTTACTTCACGAAATGCTCGACGTTAGTCAGCTTCGAAAGATCGACCGCTTCGCCGAAACCGACCGGGAAATGATCGATATGACCGTGGAGGCCGCCGGCCAACTGGGCGACAACTACCTGTTCCCCCATTACCGGAGCATGGATAAAGACAAGGCTTATTACGAAGACGGCCGTGTTTATGTACTACCCTGCGTTGGAGAAGGTATGCGGGCAATGGGCGAGAATGGTTACCTGAATGCCACCTGGGATCTGGAAGAAGGCGGTATGCAAATGCCACTGACGGTGGTCAATGCCGGCCAGTTCGCACTCTTCGCCGCCAACGGCAATATTGCCTCCTACGCTACCCTGACCGCAGGGGCAGCCAACCTGATCCGCACCTTCGGCACCCAGGAACTCAAGGAGCGCTACCTTCCTAAAATGATGTCCGGCGAATGGCAAGGCACCATGGCCCTCACTGAGCCCCAGGCCGGTTCTTCCCTGAGTGACATCACCACCTATTACGAGGAGAATGATGACGGCTCTTATAATATCAAAGGTCAAAAGATCTATATCTCCGGCGGCGATCACGATAGTGTGGACAACGTTGTTCACTTACTCCTGGCCCGTAAAAAAGACGGACCGAAAGGCACCAAGGGGGTAGGCCTGTTCGTGGTACCGAAGTTTTTACCGGAAAACGGAACTTTAGTAGACAATCACGTAACCACCGCCGGCATCTACGGCAAGATGGGCCAAAAAGGTTACGTAGCAGCTCACCTCATGTACGGCGAACAAGGAGAAACCAAAGGCTACTTGATCGGGGAGGAATTCAGGGGGTTGAAGCATATGTTCCAGATGATGAACGAAGCTCGAATCGGTACGGGACTGATGGCTGCCGGTACTGCCAGCGCCGCCTATTACGCCAGCCTACAGTACGCCAAAGAGCGCCCACAGGGCCGCCATCCCGACAACAAGGACGTTAATGCTCCCCAGGTACTCATCATCGAGCACGCCGACGTCAAGCGGATGCTGCTCTTTCAAAAGGCGGTAGTGGAAGGTAGCATCTCGTTACTCTTACAGTGCTCACTCTATACCGACCTTTCCGAGCACCATTCGGACGAAGCTGTCCGTGAACGCAACCACTTGATCCTGGAACTACTCACCCCCATTGCAAAAAGTTACCCCAGTGAGTATGGCAATGAAGCCGTCAGTATCGGCATGCAGGTTCTGGGCGGAGCTGGCTATACGGATGATTTCCCGCTGGAACAACACTTCCGCGATATTCGGGTAAACAGTATTTACGAAGGCACTACCACCATTCACGGGATGGACCTCCTTGGCCGCAAAATGCTGATGCACAACGGCAAGGCAGTTCAACTGCTGACCGAAGAAATCCAGACAGCGATTGAAGCCGCCATGAAATATGATGCGACCAGGGGCATGGCCACCAGCCTGGCCAAAAGCCTGGGTGGCGTTCAGCAAGTTATGCAACACCTTATCGGCCTGGCCCAAAGCGAGAACCCGAGAGTATTTCTGGCCGACGCCACCATTTTCCTGGATTACTTCGCCCTCCATGTACTCGGCTGGCAATGGCTCAAGCAGGCCGTCGCGGCTGCCCGGGGCCTGGCCGGAGAAGGCGAACTGAGTGAAGTATTCTATCAATCCAAGCTGCGAACGGCCGAATACTTCTATAACTACGAATTGCCAAAAGTAAGCGGGCACAAGCGGATTTTGCTGGCTACGGAACGGGTGACGCTGCGGACTACTGCGGAGGAACTTATTTAGGACGGGCGGAGCCCTTTAGTACGCCGCTGGCTTTAGGACGCTCCTGCCTCACTTTAGCACAAAAGCCTGAATCTCATACTGAGATTCAGGCTTTTGTATTGGGTAATTAAAGGCGCAGAGCGCCGCACTAAAGCGAGGAACGAGCGTCCTGAAGACGAAGCCGTCCTAACCTAGCCTTCGTCTCCGGTAGCACCAAAGTCAAAAATCAGGCTAAACCGCAGCGTATTATCCAATGGGTTACGTTGGTTGCTGGTGGGTACCAGATAGCTAAAGTTGAGACCGAAGATGTTGTACTTAAGGCCCAGACCGGCAGTGAGGTAACGACGTCCACCCTTCTGGATGTTCTCGTAGAAGTATCCGGCGCGTACGGCGAATTGCTGATCGTACCAGTACTCGGCACCGACGGAAAATGTAAATTCTTTCAACTCTTCGCTGAAGCCTTCCGGAGCGTCACTCCAGCTGGAAATGATGCCGGCGATGGGAGACAGATCGTTGCGCTCATCCTGGTCACAGTCCAGACCCTGACAGGGCGTTGGCACCATCAATTTATTGACATCACCGGTAAGGGTAATGGTATTGTATTGATCCAGCTCAAAGGTATAGGCAGCGCCCAGACCGAAGTTGGCGGGAATAAAGTCGCGGATAGTATCAGAAGTATAAGTGATCTTGGCACCGATGTTGGTCAAAGCCAGGCCGATCGCCAATTTATTGTTACGACCTGACTTGGTGCGGATATTGTCGTTACGGTAAGTCAGTCCGATATCACCAGCGAAAGACTGGCCCACTTCGATTTCCTGGCTACCTACCTGTTGGCCGGCGGCTAGGTTGGAGTTGATGTATTTGAGGGAGAGGCTACCTGAAAAACGATCGGAGAGCTTACGGGCGTAAGCTGCGGTGATCTCAAATTCATTAGGCTTACCTACACCCAGAGGCATAGCATTCTCATCGGTGTATTGGATGTCGCCAAGGCTGAAGTAGCGCAGGCTACCACCGACGGCTTGTACATCATCGAGTTTTTTGTAGCCGGCCAGGTAAGCCAGATAAACGTCATTCAGCCCTAGAGCCTGTAGCCAGGGGGTATAGGTGGCTCCCATACTGAAATCTTCTTCGGCGAAGGCCCAGCGACTGGCGTTGTAGTGAATGGCGTTGGCATCGCTGGAAAGTGCTAATCCGGCGTCGCCCATGGCTGCCCCACGGGCATCGGGGGTAATCCGCAGAAAAGGTACTGCGCTTACCACCGTATTGATACAGGGCGAACCGTCGGGGTTTACGAGGTCACCATTATCGCCTACGGCACAGGCGGAAATCTGCGCCTGAATCCCGGTAGAGGAAACCGCGAGCAAGAGCAGAAAAAGAGTAGTTTTAAGCAGTCGAATCATCGTCGAGAAGACATTTAGAGCTAGAAGTAAAGACGACCACTCGGGTCATCCACTGAGTAATTTGATTTATTAGCGACGAAAGCGCCGGAAAAATTGGTCGTTAAGACCTTCTTAACGTTTCCGAACTAACGCATATTTTCGCCGAAAGTATAAATGAGGCACAAATTTAGCATAATTGTTGCTGTGCCAGTAATTTTATCATCTTTGCTTCGACTCCGGGACGTGAAGCTGACCATCAGCGAGTCATTTCGGAGTTGGACTAACAAAGTAGCAATGTTTGCATGCGGGCTAATGCAGTAAAGCTATCAGAGGGGAACTTCCTGTTATCAAATGACGGGCAACATCTTGGCGTAAAGGATCTACGGTTCGACGAATGCTCCGGAGCGATAACCAGTGAATGCAGCCAGGATATTCAGACTTACCAGCAAACTTAATTCATTCCTTACTTTACCGACATTGCTACTTTGCAGCCATAAAAATCACCGGCAGTCATCCACCACAAAATTGCAAGACTGTAATTACCACCAGACAGTTAAGACCAGATAAATGACCAAGATTAACGTACAAGCCGAGATCGCACCACTAAAGCGCGTTCTCGTTCACCGGCCCGACGAGGGCACCAGCCGCATTTCTCCCAAACGCGCCGAGGAGTTACTTTTTGATGATATCGTCTACCTGCCCAAGCTGCAGGAGGAACACGACACCTTTACTGCCCTACTAAATGCCTTCCTCGGTAAAGAAAACGTACTGGAGATCGCGGACCTGTTTGAAGAAGCCCTGGACCACGACGCCGATGCCAAACGGGAAATGCTGGAGATGATCGTCAGTTGGGAAGAATTGCCGCTGAGCTTCGTGGATAAACTAGAAGCTTTGCCTCACCGTGAACTGACCGAAACCCTGATCACCGGCCACTGGAAGGACGAGGATCAGATCCTTTTTGACCCTATCCCGAATTTCATCTTTACCCGCGACGTGGCCGTCACCGTAAATGATCACATCATCATCACCAAAGCCGCTAAACAGGCCCGTTTCAGGGAAAATTTCCTGACTCGCTTCGTCATGTGGGCCCACCCGCTTTTCGTTCCTCTGCGGGAGGAGGACAGAGTGATCAATCTGAATGACGTCAACGTATTCCCACCTTCACGTAAGGGGGAAAAGATCAGTATCGAGGGCGGCGATATGATGATCATGAACAAGGATTACCTGCTCATCGGGGCCAGTGAGCGCAGTACCGGTTACGGATTGCGCAGCCTGGCCGACAAACTCTTTGCCAAGGGCGTAGTGAAAAATGTGGCCAGGGTTAACGTGCCGTCCGAGCGGTCTTTTATGCACCTCGACACTATTTTCACCCAGATCAACACCCACGATTATGCGTGCTATAAGCCAATTATCGTCGACGGGCTCAACGCCAGCGTGGAAGTTTGGCGAGCTGACGGAAGCTCCGCGAACTACGTGAATCTCAAGAAATTCATTCTCAAGGAATTAGACCCGAACGCCCGTTTCATTTACGCCGGACGAGGCATTAGCCCCTACCAGGAAAGAGAACAGTGGACGGATTCAGTTAATCTCGTAGCCCTGCGGCCCGGCGTTGCCCTTAGTTACGACCGCAATCCGGAAACCGACAAGGCTTTCGAGGCTGCTGGCTACAAGATTATGCACGCCAGTGACCTGCTGAAAGCTTTTGAGGACAATATCATCACTCCGGATGAAGTCAAAAACACCATAATTGCGCTACCGAGTTCCGAGTTGAGCCGGGGGCGCGGAGGCAGCCACTGCATGACTTGTCCGATCGAGCGGGGTTAACGTGGACAAAGGGATTAATGAATGGTGATCATGTGATGCGGGTACGCTAAATCAGCTTAACCGATCACCCCCGAAACCACTCATTCATTCATCCTTTTTTCGTATCTTCGCAGTCCTTTTATAACTAACAGATTTGCATGTCTCCAGAGCAGAGAATCATCCCCGTCAATATCGAGGAACAGATGAAAAGCGCCTACATCGATTATTCGATGTCGGTCATCGTCTCCAGGGCCCTGCCCGACGTTCGTGACGGTTTGAAACCGGTTCACCGCCGGGTATTATTCGGAATGCAGGAACTGGGTATCAGCTACCGAAGCGCCCACAAGAAATCCGCACGTATCGTTGGTGAGGTACTGGGTAAATACCACCCTCACGGCGACTCCTCGGTTTACGGTACTATGGTTCGCATGGCTCAGGACTGGAGCCTCCGCTACCCGCTGGTGGACGGACAAGGCAACTTTGGCTCCATGGACGGGGACAGTCCGGCCGCCATGCGCTACACTGAGGCCCGCCTGGAAAGAATCAGTGATGACATTCTGAGTGACCTGGGTAAAGATACCGTTGATTTTCAACTAAACTTTGACGACACCCTCAAGGAGCCGACCGTACTCCCTACGAAGATTCCGAATCTTTTGGTGAACGGAGCCAGTGGTATTGCCGTAGGTATGGCCACCAACATGCTCCCCCACAACCTCACGGAGGTTATTGATGGAGTGACCGCAACCGTTGATAATCCGGAAATTACGATTGATGAGTTGATGCAATTCATCAAGGCACCCGATTTTCCGACCGGTGGTATCATCTACGGTATCGATGGCGTTCGCGAGGCCTTTATGACCGGCCGTGGCCGGGTGGTACTCCGGGGCCGGGCCGAGATCATCGTGGACAACAACGACCGCGAAACGATCATCATCAGTGAGATTCCTTACCAGGTCAATAAAGCCAACCTGGTTGCCAAGATCGCTGAACTGGTTAATGAGAAGAAGATCGAAGGAATCAGTGACGTTCGGGATGAATCCGACCGTGACGGCCTGCGTGTAGTTGTGGAGGTCAAGCGCGATGCTATGGCCAGTATCGTACTGAGTTATCTCTATAAGTACACACCGCTGCAAAGTTCTTACGGTGTCAACAACGTGGCGCTGGTGAACGGCCGCCCGATGACCCTCAACCTGAAGGATATGGTGGAGGAATTCATCAAGTTCCGCCTGGAGGTAATCACCCGCCGCACCCAATTCGAATTGAACAAGGCGCTGAACAGGGCACACATCCTGATTGGCCTCATTATTGCACTGGATTACCTGGACGAGATCATCGCCCTGATTCGTGCCAGTAGCAACCCCGAAGAAGCCCGCCTCGGCTTGATGGCTGGCGACTTTATCGAAGATAAGCAAGCCTTCTGGTCTAAATTCGGCGACCTGGTCAAAGAAGTGCAGACCGAAGAGCTGATTACTGAAGAAGGGAATGTGCTCAGTGAAGCTCAGGCCAAGGCCATTCTGGAGATGCGTCTCCAGAAACTGACCGGACTGGAGCTGGACAAGATCCGCGAAGAGTACCAGGAGATTCGTGAGTTGATCGACCGTTTGCGCGCCATTTTGGAAAGCGAGACCCTGCGTCGTGACATTGTGAAGGACGAACTTCGGGAAATCCGTGAGCGCTTTGGAGACGATCGTCGCAGCGAGATCAGTTTGGACACTTCCGACATCAGCATTACCGATATGATTGCTGATGAGGATGTGGTTATTACCATTTCCAACCTCGGTTACATCAAGCGCACGCCGGTTACCGAATACCGTACCCAGAGCCGGGGCGGCCGGGGCAGCCGGGGCTCTAAGACTCGCAACGCCGACTTCATCGAACACATGTTCGTGGCCAGCAACCACAACTACTTACTGCTCTTTACCGAGCAGGGGCGTTGTCACTGGCTGCGTGCCTACGAGATTCCCGAAGCCAGCAAAGACAGTGGCGGTCGCGTGATCCAAAACATCCTGGCCATTCCGAAAGACGATCAGGTACGTGCCTACATCGTCATCGAAGATCTGACTGACGAGGAGTTCCTGAACAATAACTATATCGTTTTTGCCACCCGCCGGGGCATGGTAAAAAAGACGCTGGTGGAGGCTTACAGCCGCCCGCGCACCAATGGTATTAACGCCATTACCATCAATGAAGGGGATCAACTGCTTGAAGCCAAGCTTACCAACGGCAAAAGCCGCATTATTCTCGGTACAAGCCAGGGGCAAGCCATCCAGTTCGAGGAAGAGAAAGTTCGCTCGGTTGGCCGTACTGCCTCCGGAGTCCGTGGTGTAAGCCTGGCCGGAGATCACGACAGAGTGGTCGGTATGGTTACGCTCGACCCGGAATTAGAGCAGGACCAAGACAAGAGCATTATGGTCGTTTCCGAGCAAGGCATGGGCAAGCGCACCCACTTTGAGGAATACCGACTTACCAACCGGGGCGGTAAAGGTGTACGCACCATGAAAGTTTCCGATAAGACCGGTGAACTCATCGCCATCAAGGGCGTCACCGAGGCCGATCAGCTGATGATCACCAACCGTAGTGGCATCGTGATCCGCATGAAGGTGAGTGACCTGCGTGAAATGGGCCGGGCCACTCAGGGCGTACGGGTCATCCGGGTCGACAAAGGCGACAGTATCTCCGATGTTGCCGTAGTAAGGGACGTAGATGATGAAGAGGAGGAATAGATTATGGTCTGACAGTCTAACGGTCTGACCGCGATGCGGAAGAACCGTTAGACTGTTAGACTGTTAGACTATCAGGCTTTAACGTTTCATTAGGTAACACCCTTTACCTTATTTACGTCTTATCAACGAATTCAAACTTAAACCAAACCAACTATTATGAAAAAGGTATTGTTCGCATTTGCCGCACTACTGCTTTCTTTTGGCGTCTTGTCAGCTCAGGAAGCTGAATTGAAAGCCGCCTCTAAGGCTTACGACGCTTTCGTCATCAACAACGACATGGCCAAGCTGGCCACGGCCGTAGAGAACATCAACACCGTGATGGCCGGAGAGATCACCGATCCAGCCGCCTACATTGAAGCCGGCAACATTTACGGAGCTGTAATGAATCACATTACTCTCGCCAGAACGACACCTGCTCTGGTAGATACGACCACCGCCATTAATGTTGAGCAGCCCGCCGTTAAAGCAGCGGATGCCTACATCATGGCATTCAACAAGTACGAGAAGAAAGGCAAGAAGAAAAGCGCGCTTACTAAACTCGCCGCCTTGCAGGGCAACTTGGAAAACGCCGCTATCTTTGCCATCCAGGATTCCGATTACGAGAATGCTTACGCCAATTTCGCCAAAACGCTGGAAGTACACGACTTCCTTAAAGCCCAGGGTAAGGAGAGTTACCTTGACGATGGGACCAAGTTGATGGAAGACAAATTCTACGCTGGCTACTCTGCCCTGGCTTCCGAACAATTTGACGAAGCCAAGGTCATTTACGAAGAACTGGTCGATGCCGATTATCAGGATGCCAATATCTACGATGGCCTTTACCAGATTTACATCAACGAAGGCGACAAAGAAAAAGCACTGTCTTACCTGGAGCAGGGTCGCGCATCTTTCCCCGATGAGACCCGCCTGCTTTTTGCTGAGATCAACTACTATCTTGGCGAGAAAAAGCTGGACGTACTACTTGACAAGTTGCAAGATGCCATCGCAAAAGAGCCGGAAAACCCCAGCCTTTATGCCACCTTGGGTAGTGTAAATGAGAACCTCTACGAAGCTGCCCGAGATGCTGGCAATGAAGAAGAGGCTCAGAAGTACTTCGACGATGCCAAAAACTGGTACGAGCAGGCCCTGGAGAAAAAACCGGATTACGCCAGTGCCATTTACAGTATCGGAGCCCTTTACTTCAACCGTGGCGCCGCTATGACCCAGGAGCAGCAGAAGCTTAGTGACGACCTGAGCCGGGAAGGCCAGAAGAAGTACGATATGCTGGGCCAGCAAATCGCTACCGAATTCAGTGCAGCACTACCCTACTTCAAGCGTGCCGAGCAAATGGACCCGAACGACACCAACGTGTTGATCGCCCTTAAGGAAATTTTTGCCCGCCAGGATAAGTTAGATTTATCCACCGAATTCAAAAGCCGCTACGAAGCCGTAGCTGCCGGCGAGACCCTGAAAAGTTACTTTGCCAATAACTAATCGAGTTTGCAGAATAGGCTGATCGCGCCCCCTTCACCTCTTGTGAAGGGGGCGTGTTATTTATATACCTTTGCTTCCAAGCTAATTCAACCTGCATCAATTTGTTCAGGTATTAGGAAATTCAGACTCCACAAGACTTTCAATATTCACCCTTAAGATGAACAACAACTATCTAGCCATCTGCTTTACCGCCATCCATTTCTTCACCTTTGTTGGCAATGGTTTATTTGCCCAGACCCCGGTCGAACTCTCCGTCGGCTCGGCGACCGTCAGTCAAGGGCAAAACGAATGTTTGCCGGTAACCGTCAGCAACTTTACGGAGATCGTCACCATGCAGTGGTCGCTCCGCTGGGATCCCGCTCTGATCGAATACACCAACGTGGATTTCGGTAGCAACCCGCTGGGATTGAACGCAACTCAAATCAACTCACCTAATGACAGTACTTTGCGAATGAGTTGGCTGGAACCAAATAATCAACTTATCACGCTGGCCGGAGAGCAGATCTTACTTTCCGTATGTTTTAATGCCCTCAATTCGGGTGTGACCTCACTGGCCTTCGAACAGGACTTACCCACCGAGTTTATTGGCAGCGAATTCATGGAAGTACCCGCCAATACGACCGACGGGACCGTCATGATACCCCCTGGCCCGGCCCTGCTCTCCATTTTGCCGGGAGATACAAATAACGACAGCATCGTAAACGCCGATGACCTGCTTGGCATTGGTTTGGCATTCGGGTCGACCGGTCCGGCGCGCGAACCGGCTACAACTAATTTTGAATTCGTAAATGGTCTACCGTGGGACCAATCCACTCCCCAGAGCGAGGTCAATTTTGCCCTGGTAAATGCTGATGGAAACACCACCATAAACAACCTGGACCAAACCGTAGTAGAACTAAACTTCGGTCAGATGATTCCCGGTGCCAGCGGCACTCCACAGTATCCTTTTATGACTGGTGCCTTTATCAATTTTGAGTCCAGCCCGGTGGAAAGTGGACAATTTCTGGTCCTGGACCTGTTGTTGGGGCAAGACGAAGTGATCCCGCCCGGATACGGCATCTCTTTTACCGTTGAAGTCGACCCAAGCTTGTTCGATCTGAGCGATTTTACCTACAATTCCAGCGGGAACATCATCGGGGACGACGTTTTGACACTTGTGGAAGTATCTCCGGTCAATCCCGGCATGATCGAGATCGCTATAGTGCGTAAGGACCAACAGAATAACATTTCTACCGCTGGCTCCATCGGAAGTCTGAGCCTAAGGACAAATGATGTCTTTGCCGATACTGAGACGCCGATCACCATCCGCTCTATTCGTTACATTGACAAGGATGAAAATACCCTGGGCGGTGCCTCTACAGTTACCAGTGCCACTATCCTGGCGCCCGTCAGTACCCGCGAACCGGCGTGGGCCGAAGCCATCAGCATTGGCCCGAATCCAGTCATCGGTGACAAGCTGAATATTAGTGGGGTTTTGGCTAACAAAGTAGCAAAGTTAACACTCATTGACCTCAATAACCGCATTCTCGGAACCTACCCGGTCGATACTGAAAATATCAATGTCTCTGATTTGGTGGCCGGCACTTATTACTTGATATTCAGCGATAAAAATACGGCTACTTTGTTAGCCAGAAAAATAGTCGTTCAGTAGACAAAGTGAGAAAGTGAATTGGTAAAGGTGTGTGGTCGTCCAGCGGACTTAAGTGATTTTATTCGTCAAGGGAATAGCCGGTGAAGGCGGATTAAGGTCAAAAGTCCTATCTTAAACATCGTTAAAAAAGCCCCATTACCAATTCACCTAAGCTTTCTCTGATGTTTAAAATACCTTACACCGGTTTTCTATTTCTAATATTCTGCCTCCACTTACCATTTCTCGTTGCTCAACCCGACGCCACGGCAACCATCGACCTGAAAGATCACCAAGGTCACACATGCAGCCACGAACCCACCGTAGATCATCGCCACCAAGGCCTTGGGTTCATTCAAAATAAGGGGCAGTGGCACGAAAACATCAGCTACGCGGCAGAGCTTGGTGGTCTTAATCATCTTTTCCTCGAGGACAATGCATTCACGTACGTCTTCTACGATACCACGGGAACAAGGGAAGTTCACGAATACATGCAAGCGGCAGCCGAAGTGCGCGACAATCATCTAATTGCAGGACACGCCTACCGAGTACATTTTGTCGGTGCGAACAGCCAGGAGTTGACCCCCAGCGGGCAAAGATCTGCCTACAATAATTACTTCCTGGGGCAGGACCCGGCCAAATGGGCCTCTGAAGTTGGCGTATTCGAAGAGGTCCGTTACCGGCAACTCTACCCAGGTATCGAACTAGCTGCCTATAGTCAGGATGGGCATTTCAAATATGATTTTATCGTCACGCCCGGTGGCAATACGGAGGATATCAGATTGCGGTACGAAGGCGTAGATGCTGTTAGCCTAAAGGATGGCAATCTGAAAATAGAGACTTCGGTGCATCCCGTTACTGAGCTGGCCCCCTATGCTTATCAAATGGTCAATGGAATACCAAGCCCCATTGCCTGTCAATACGTTTTAGTTGGCAATGAACTGACCTTTAGCTTCCCGGATGGATACAACCGAAGTCTCCCGCTCATCATCGACCCTACAGTGATTGGCGCCACTTTGTCCGGGACATTCACCAACGCCAATTTCGGCCATAGTGCTACTTACGACAACGCTGGCAATATTTACACCGCCGGTATTTCATTTGGCACCGGTTACCCCACGAATACGGGATCTTTTCAAACCAATTTTGCGGGAGGTGAAACGGACTTCGCCATCAGTAAATACAATGTTGATGGTTCCGACTTGTTGTACGCCACCTATATCGGGGGTGATGGCTCGGACTATCCCCACAGCACCATCACGGACATTGACGGGAACCTGGTAATATTCGGCAGTTCGGATTCTGATGATTTCCCGACCACTGCGGGTGCTGTACAGGAAAACTTCGGTGGTAATACCGACATAGTGATCAGCAAACTGAACGCTAGCGGAAGTGCATTGATCGGTTCCACCTACCTCGGGGGAAGCGGAATTGACGGTCTGAATCGGGCCAACGCCAATACGTCCCTCTACGGTGATATTTACCGGGGTGAGGTCATTTTGGATGCCCAGTCTAACGTCTACATCGCTTCGGGCTCTTCTTCGATCAATTTTCCCGTAACTGCGGGTGCATATCAGACGGAGATCGGGCAGATCGCCAGCTCCGGAATCGGTCAGGATGGAGTGTTGTGTAAATTCAATCCCGACTTATCCGAATTGAACTGGGCGACTTTCCTCGGTGGGGATGATCCTGACTTTTGCTCCAGCCTTCGTATCCGGGACAATGGCAACGTTTACGTTGCCGGATTAGCCAGTAATGCTAATTTCCCGATGGTTTCAGGCGGGCAAACCGAACTTATCCCCGGTGGACAGCAGAGTGCCTTCTTGGTGGAGATATCAGCTGATGGTTCGGAGATGGTCAATGGCACCTATTGGGGGACCGACGAGGTAGATCGGGCTTACTTTATGGATACCGATCAGGAGGGGCAGGTTCATATTTTCGGTATCACATTTGGCGACATGCCCATTACGGATGACACTTATTTTTTTAATGAGGGAAGTAACCAGTTCCTGGCGGCCTTCAATGCTGACCTTGACGAATTAGTTTATTCCACCGTTATTGGCTCCGGTAGCGACTTCGTTGATTTCGTCCCGGTTGCCTTTATGGTCGATCGCTGCAACGGCATTTACTTTTCCGGTTATTACAGTGGGGATGACCTTCCGCTAACGAACGATGCCATTTACACCCAGGATAATTCTTTTTATTTGGGCGTTTTGAAACCCAATGCCGTCGGTTTGTCCTTCGGAACTTATTACGGGCGGGCTAACCACGTAGACGGCGGCACCAGCCGTTTTGACAAGGCAGGCATAGTTTATCAAGCAGTTTGCTCCTGTGACGGTGGTAACGTCATGAGTACGACACCGAATGCTTACGCTACTATGCAAGATACTTATTGTGACGTAGGCGTATTCAAAATTGATTTTGAAGTGGATGTTGTCACGGCATCAGCCTTTGCCAGCCCGATGACCGCAGGTTGTGCCCCCTATACGGTGGACTTTGCGTATACGGGGGAAGACGCTGAATTTATTACCTGGCATTTCGGCGATGGTAGTGACAGCAGCGTTCTGTTTGACCCCTCCCACACTTTCCAGGATCCAGGCACCTATACCGTTACACAAATCGTAGAGGCGCCCAACAGTTGTAATGCCCGGGATACGTTTCAATTACAAATTGAAGTGATCGGTCGCCCTGAGGGTAACCTGATTGACACTTCCTATTGTATCAGTGATGGTGGTATCACATTAGAGGCGATCAACAATGATAATGAAAGCCTGAACTGGCCGGACGGGAGTTCGGAGGCTACTTTCCTGGCCCCGGAACCCGGAATATACTGGGTAGAAGTCGGTGATGACCTTTGCCCCCGACAAGACACCTTCTTCGTAAGCCCTACTTCTACCGTAGACGTAGACCTGGGTGAGGATCTGCAATTATGCGACTTAGCTGAATATCAACTTGACGTCAGCAATGTGGATGCGATTACATATTTATGGCAAGATGGCTCTACCGACCCTGCCTTTTTGGCCACCGAGCCGGGAGATTATTTCGTTGCGCTGAACGATAACACCGGTTGCGAGGTCAGAGATACCGTTAGTATTACTTTCGGGGAAACACCAACCATAAACTTAGGAGCTGACATCACTACTTGTGAGACCACAGTCTTACTGGATGCTACTCATGATGAAGTCGATTACCTCTGGCAAGATGGTTCAATGGAGGCTACCTATACCGTAACGGAATCAGGCAGCTATTCCGTCACAATAGCCAATTTTGGCTGCCAGGCCAGAGATACGATTCAAGTGACATTGGTGGAACACCCCGAAGCACTGCTTGAAGCGACCGGGATCAGTTGCGCCGGAGAAGTGGACGGTATGATTGAACTGACACTGACCAATAACAACGGTCCGGCTAACTACGTCTGGTCCAGTGGTCAATCAACCCCCGACCTAACGGCCCTCGCACCGGGTGAGTACACGGTAACGATCACGGATGATTCGGATTGCGCATTCGTATCCACGGTGGAGATACAAGACGTTGACCCGATCAGCTTTTCTATCCTAACCCGAGATCCGGTCTGTGACAACGGCATTATCAGTATTCCGGAAACCAGTGGCGGCACCCCTCCCTATTCTTACGCGATCAATGCCAGGCCATTCGGACAAGACAGTAGTTTTAACAACTTGGGGGATGGAAGCTACATCGTTTCAGTAACGGATACCAATGGTTGCCTGAAAAGGGATACGCTGATGCTGATCGATCAGCCCGGTGTGCTACTCGATGCGGGTCGTGATCTGAGTATTCGCCTGGGAGACAGCATTCGGATCAATGCAAACATATCCAGTCTGCAAGATCAGGCCCTCGTATGGTCACCGCCACTATCGCTGAGTTGTGTCGACTGCTTGCGCCCTTTTGCCCGCCCTGTTGAGAACACCAACTACCTGCTTACCACCACCGATACCATCATCGGTTGCAGCCGGATAGACGAGGTACAAATTCTGGTAGACCGTACACGCCGCGTTTACATTCCCAATGCTTTCTCTCCAAATGGAGACGGTGTGAATGATCTGTTCTACGTTTTTTCCGACGCCGCCGTTGTAGAGATCAAGTCATTCCGGGTCTTCAATCGTTGGGGCAGTCTTCTCTACGAAGCATTGAATGTACCGGCAAACGACCCCAGGTTTGGTTGGGATGGAACCTTCAATAAAAAAGACCTGACGGGCCAGGTCTTGGTATATACCATCGAGATTGAGTTTCTCGACGGCCTGACGGAAATTTTCAAAGGAGATGTAACGCTGTTGCGATAATTACAATAGCGCCATCGGGTAAACCCGACGGCGCTATCAATCTCCTTACCGGATCAGCATTTAGTTTACTTCCTCCAACTCTACGTAGAACATTATTTCTGCGTTGGGAGGGATACTGCCGTCACCGGTTCCGGTGGCGCCGTAACCGAGTTCGGAAGGAATGATCAGCGTAGCACTTCCACCTTCTTTCAGCAGAGCGATTCCTTCGTCCCAACCGGCGATAACTCTTCGCTGACCGAGAGGGAAGGAGATTCCCTGGCCACGACGAAAAGACTGGTCGAAAACGTTACCATTTTCCGCGAGATAGCCGACGTACTGAACCGTAACGCCCTTACCGGCTACAGCTTGCTCTCCAGTACCAGGTTCGTGAATCACGTACTTAAGGCCGGAATCCGTTGTCTGAATGTCCTCCAGCGTACCAGCCTGGTAGGCTTTCTGGGTAGCGGCCACCATGGCCAGCATCTCAGGCTCACGTGCTATGACCGCATCCGTTTGCGCCTGTATTTCGGCCTGCTCTGCTTCCCGGCGGTTATTGAATTCGCTCTCGCTAACGATTTCCTCTACGACAATGTCGTAATAAATAGCATCAGCGTTTTCAAAGCCGGGGGGCTTTTGATCCAGCGTATCTATACGGAAGATCACCGTAAGGCTATCGCCAACGCGGCGCCCGCGGAGGGCATCTTCTACCGGACCGACGCGGTCAGCACCGAGGCTGTCGCTAAGGATTTGTACGGCCGTGGCGGGGACACCATTATCCCGGGTGTTAAAAACAATACTGTCGCCATTGCGAATATTGGCGTGGATGTAGGCAAAACTACCTACAACAGCTTCTTCCCCTTCGGTGGAAGCAGTGTGCAGAATAAATTCATTCCCCAACTTGGTAGTTTGGGGGCCAGTCTTGGCATTCTGGCAGCCGTAGCCGGCGAATAAGGCCAGGACGGCGATGATCAGATAATTACGCATATGTTGTTTTGGTTGAAAAGAGTTCCTACTTCACGGTAAACGACCGGTGACTAACGGCGGGAAAACGCCTCGTAAGCCTCCCGGATCTGCGGAGCGTAGGATGGAAGTAGTTGATGAAATTTTTTGAGGGTGGTTCCCAGGGGTGCGAAACTGGCTCCACCGGAAGCATTTTTATGTCCCCCACCTCGGAAGTGAGCCTTGCAAATCTGCTGCACGTCCATATCTCCCTTAGAACGCAGACTTAGCTTGACAATTGTCGGTTGCTCGTGAATAAAAGCCGCAATCATTACGCTGGGGATACGCAACAGGTAATTGACTACCCCTTCGGTATCACCACGTTGAATATCGAAATCGGCGTAATCGTCGCGGGTCAGATAGATCAACGCAGTGTGAAATTCTGGCATGATCTCCATGCGATTAGCAAGACAATGGCCCAGCAACCGGAGTTGCTTTTCGGTCATGGAATTCCAGATCTGGTCATTCACCTTATAGTCATCGGCCCCGGCCTCCAGCAATTTGGAAGCCGTGCGAAATAATTTAGGTGAGGTAGCGTACTTGAAGCCACCGGTATCCGTGATAATCCCGGTATATAGACAATCAGCGATATCAGCGTCCATATCCGCCGTACGATCGAGTTTAACGATAAAATCGTAGATCATTTCGCAGGTAGAACTCGCCGTGGTATCACTAAACATGTGATCAGCGATCGGTTCCGGGAAAAGATGATGGTCGATCATGATCCGGGGACGATCATCCTTATGTAAGGTTTCGGCTACCTTATCGATACGATCAAAGGAGTTGAAGTCCAGAATGAAAAAGAGGCTCGCCTTTTTAATTACCTGGCGGGCCGTTTCGATTTCGTCGTCAAATACAATAATGTCGGATACTCCGGGCAGCCAGGCCAGGAAATCCGGATAATCAGAAGGTACGACCACCGTAACGGAATGCCCCTGCTTTTTGAGAAAATGTAATAAACCTAAACTGGAACCAATGGCATCACCATCCGGATTCCGGTGCGTCAGGATCACTACGTCGTGTGGCTCGGCCAGCAAATTTTTTACGGCTTGAATGTCAGGTTCCATAGGCGTTGAAATGGGGCGCAAAGGTCAGAAAAAAAGCGGTGGAAGCAAAATTTTCCTACTTTTGCAGCAAATTAGGATGATCATCGACCATCCGACAATAAATAACCTACCAAAATAACTACAAATGTCTACCAACCGCACCTTCACCATGATCAAGCCAGACGCTGTACGCAATGGTCACATCGGAGCGATCCTGGAACAGATCAATGGCGCAGGTTTCAAGATCGTTGCCATGAAGTACACTCAACTGAGTGCTCAGAAAGCCGGTGAATTCTACGCTGTACACGCCGAACGCCCCTTCTACGGTGAACTGGTCGAGTTCATGAGCAGTGGCCCAATCGTAGCCGCTATTCTGGAAAAAGACAATGCCGTTTCAGATTTCCGTACCCTGATCGGTGCCACCAACCCGGCCGAAGCTGCCGAAGGTACCATCCGCGCCAAGTACGCTACCAGCATCGGCGAGAATGCCGTACACGGTTCTGACAGCGATGAGAACGCCGCGATTGAAGGTAGTTTCCACTTCGCTGGAACTGAGGTGTTTGCCTAAACAAACACAAGTACACTAAGGCGCACAAAAGCGGTCACGAGAATAGCTGACCACTGCTACTTTGAAGTCCTGATTAACCGAAATTTGCAGCCTGCGTAAAGCTCGTTGTCTAATTCCAGAACTTCCTTGTCTTAGCTTGTGCCCTTAGTGTCTTTTGGTCTGTACGATCGGTTCCGGCAAGCCCGGTTAAGTGGTACGTCGGATCAATTATGAATGTACTGATGGGCAATCTGCTACCATCGGTCTTAATGAGTAATTATTCTCTTCTACAGCGCTAAAACTCGAAATTAAGTAGCTTTTAGGCTAACAAAGTAGCAGTGTTCGTATGAGAAATGAGCAGCACCTTGTCGTAAACGGACGAAATGAGTCGTTTCGTCAACAAACTTTGCTGGTCTATGAGCGGTAATGAAGAAGAACCATGTGTTCAATTCAATACTGCTTCATGAGACTCTTTTCCATTTTCAGCGTCTGCTTTTTACTTTTTTTCACCGGCTGTGCCAGATATTCGGCGGCCGACGAGGTCAACGAGCCTTCCGGTACCGAGTTGAGCCAGCAACTGCTCAGCGAGCAAAAAGCCGGTCGCGATGCTAAGACCGCTTACGAAACTCTGGCCGAACTAGACCCCAAAAAGCTGGTAGCCGAGCTCAATAACAAAAACAAGAAACTGGCCTTCTGGATAAACATTTACAACGGGATGGTGCAGTACCTACTCGCCGAACAGCCCGATCTATGGGAAAGCCGCAACACCTTTTTCAGTGAAAAACGTTTTACCGTAGCTGGTGAATTACTCAGCCTGGAAAACGTCGAACACGGTATTATTCGTGGAGGTGAGGCGAAGCTGGGCCTGGGCTTTATTCCTCAACTATTTCCTGGCAAGTTCAAGCGCTCATTTAAAATCAAAGGTGGTGATCCCCGTATTCACTTTGCTTTGAACTGTGGCGCGATTGACTGCCCCCCGGTAGAAATTTATGAACCCGCTACCGTTGACGCTCGGCTAGATTACCGGTCCAAGACCTACCTGACCAAGGTCACGGAAGTAGACGATAGTGAAGAGGTTATCCGCACTACCCCACTCTTCAGCTGGTTCAGGGGGGATTTTCGCGCCTACGATGGTATCGACGATTTCCTCGTTCATTTTGGCATCATCACCGAAGAGCAGAAGAGCTACAGCAAGGATTTCAAAGATTATGACTGGACCCTGGAGACGGATGTCTGGGCAGAAGATTAAGAAGAGTCTAATTTATTTTCTGCACTAGCGTTCGCTACCGTGTCGTAAGCTTATGGGAAAGCCAAAAGGATGAAAACCGTCGGAAGAACAATGATTAGGTTGGCAGATAGCACCTACAGCTTAGTTCAACGCCGCCGCGGCTAATAATGCTCTACCCCGTTCACTCCGCGCCCCGGTCTTTAGCTCCTTGGGTGTAGTCACCTCAGCCAACTCTCCTGCATCCATCACGGCGATGCGATCGGCGTAACGCATGACCAATGCCAGATCGTGGCTAATGAATAGAATTGTCAGATTGGTGCTGCGGCGCAACTCACCAAGCAGTTGCAATATTTCAATCTGCAGTTCTGCGTCCAGAGCAGAAACAGCTTCGTCGCAGATTAGTAAAGAAGGTTTAGCAGCCAGCGCACGGGCAATGGCAATCCGTTGTTTTTGCCCACCGCTAAGTTCATCAGGGTAACGAGAGCCGTATTCGTCGGCTGGGAGTCCGACTTCCAGCAATAGATCGGCTACAATATCTTTTACCTGATACTTAGCCAATTGCGGCTGATGGAAACGGACCACCTCCTTCAGGGTGGCCGCTACGCTCATGGATGGATTCAGAGTAGCTGAGGGGTCTTGAAAAACCGTTTGAACGGTCTGGGGGCGTTCGTCGGCTAACCGGATACGACCCGAATAAGCAGGCAATAAGCCATTTAGGCAGCGTCCGAGCGTAGTTTTACCACAACCACTCTCTCCCACCAGCGCTGTAAATTCACCTTTGGCCAGTTCCAGACTTACGTTATTTACGGCACCATGAATGGCAGTCACCCGACCAAAGAAATTTCGTTTGGTGACGTAATTGTAGCTTAAGTTTTCAATCCGGACAGCCCAATCCGTTTCAGGCTTTGCTTTTTTGGTTGGCAAATCAGCCCGGCCGGGCTCCAGGTCGGACGGGGTTGCCGGTTCGGTGCCCCCTTTTGTCCGCGAGTCAATTGACTCTTCGGAAAACTGCAGCCTGGCACTGCCTGCAATCAGTTTCTCAACCCGTTCATTGGGTGGATCTTTGATAATCGATTCCGTCTTGCCACGGGCGATAACCTTACCGTGGTCCAGCACGATGACGTCTTCGGCCAGGTACTTAACTACCGCCAGGTCATGACTAATGAAAAGCAATGCACTGCCTAATTCTTCGGTGAGCCGACGAAGTAGTTTGAGTATTTCCAGTTCCGTAACTGTGTCCAGGGCCGTAGTGGGTTCATCTGCCAAGAGCAATCGAGGTTCGGCGGCCATAGCCATTGCGATAAGTAGTCTTTGTTGCTGGCCGCCGGAAAGTTCGTTAGGATATGCCCGCATGATGCGGGAGCCATTGGGCAGGCGGACTTTATTCAGCCATTCCAGGGCGAGATCACCTAATTCAGTTCTGGAACGGGCAGGAAAATACTGAGTCAGAGCTTCCAGTAATTGTTGACCGCAACGGGTGGTAGGATTTAAAGAAGACTGGGGCTCCTGGAATATCATACCGATCTGTTTTCCCCGGATCGCCCGTAAGCCAATCTCATCGGGTGCTTCACCAGACCTTGCTACTTTGAAGTCTAAAAAATCAATACTACCTCCTCGAATCACAGCTGCTGACGGCAACAATCCGGCGATAGCGTGGGCAACCATACTCTTACCCGAGCCGGAACGGCCGATGAGGCCCATAGTCTGCCCGGACTGAAGCTCGAAGGAAACGTCCTGTACTACGGGAGCAGCCTGACCGAAGCCGATGGTTAAATCCTGGACCAGTAAGAGGGGTGATTGTTCTGCGGACATCAGCGAGGGAATTCAGGAACGCGGTCAAGAAAGGCATAACGCTTTTCCTCGTAATCGATAGCGGCCACGTAGGATTGGCGACCGTTGGAGATCATCAGGTATGGCACCCTTAACGGGCGGTTATAGAGAGAAGCCTGGCGAAAAACTGACTGATCCAGTTTGATGGCCGGTGCTTTGCACTCAATGAGTAAAAAAGGGCGCATGTCTCCATCGAAGATCAATACATCGGTGCGTCGGTTCCGGTCAATCACTTGTATACCACGCTCTACGGTGATTCGATTGCGGTTGTATCGCATATCACGGATCAAAAAGTTCAGTAGGAGCTGACGGACGAACTCTTCGGGCTGGAGCACCAGCCATTGCTTTCGAATCAGGCATTTGATCCACTTTTTACCGGCTTCCTTTTTGAGGCCGAGTTGAGGAACGAAGCGGTCCAATTTCAGATCGAGTGGATCAGTCGATGCAGCCACAGAATTTATTTACAGTGTTGATAAGGTGAGGGAACAACTCAAGGAAACATTCGTTGAAGGCCTCGTCAAGATCGCGCATAGTGCCATCGATATCGTGCAACATTTTCGGCTTGCTGAACCTGGGTTTCATCCGTTCGAAAACGGAAAGAATGCCTTCCATGCTCCGGTAAGTATTCAGCCAACGGTGATTGGACATGTTGGCAAGTCTTTTAGCCGTTTTAGGAGGGAGTAATGGTAAAAACTCGTTAATGGTAGAATAAGCCTTTTCACTAAACTCAGGGAATGGTTCCGGACCGAACAAAGACCAATGACGATAGAGATAAAGATCAAAGATTACATCACTTACAACGCCGGCGTAGCGGCCATGCTTCAGGCGTAACAGTGTATTAAGCTTCAATACCGCGGGATGACGATCTGTTTCCCGATCTATTATGTGATGTAACTCTAATCCACGTAACAAACCGGGTGTATAGCTGGCCGGTGGTTTGCCCTTGGTCAGGTCACCCAGCAGATTGCCCATTTGTAATTCCCGGTCTTGACAGGAAAGGGTGAGGTGGGCCAGAAAGTTCATGCCACAATATAGAAAAACCGGATTGCTCACAGAGCAATCCGGTCGAAATTGGAAATGTAATCTTTCCGTTGATGCATTAGGCCGTCCAAGCCAAATTCTAGGCCTTCTCTTCGAGAGATTCTACCTGTTGCAGGGCCATTTTTACGCTATTGCGCTGGTTCTCTAACACGGAGCGGGTACTGGCTGGCAAAGTGGTGTCTTCTAATACCTCGTTGTATTCTTCCAGGCAAGCTTCCTCTCCGCGTTCGCACTCTTCGAGAATGGTTTCGTCGGTATCGTTGCTCAGGGCAGCTTTCACGTTGATCCAGCGACGGTGCATATCACCGAGAATACTGGTTCCCTTATCCGGTGTTCCGCCCAGGGCTGTAATTTCGGCTTTCAGTTGATGGCCAAAGTCATAACGTTGCTGGGAGCGGCGTTTGAAAATGGCTTTCAGGCGGGGACTTTCAACTTCGTGAGCAGCTTCTTCGTAGCCTTTTTCGGAGTCGTAGTTTTTGGTCAGCAAGTCATTTAGACGGCTAACAATTTTATCGTTATTCATGTCTTAAAAGGTTGATAGTTAATTAATAATGCAATCAAGGGTTTATTAATGCGGTGTTATCGTTATTACCTGAGAAAGTCACTGAATGTTCGATTTGAACCGAATATTCCTGGCAATGGATAACATTCTCCTTATTTTACCGGCGAACCACTAAATCAGACTATTTGAAGACCCCGGACTCATTAAACGACGTTGCTGAATTTCACCGAACTTTCCACCTACCGGTAGAGGAAACTCCCTTGATTCCGGCCGAAGACCGCTGCCGCTTGCGGGTCAATCTACTCCGCGAGGAACTGCGTGAGCTGGAAGAGGCGATTGCTGATAACGACCTGGTGGAAGTTGCCGATGCACTGGCCGACCTTCAATACGTACTAAGCGGAGCCGTACTGGAATTTGGTTTGGGAGACAAATTCAAGGCTTTATTTGATGAGGTGCATCGTTCCAATATGAGCAAAACCTGCGCAAGCCGTGAAGAGGCAGAGGCAACTCTGGTCCATTACGAAGGAAAAGGACAATCCGGCAGAATCGAAGCAAGCGGCGATGTATTCCTGGTCTATCGTAATGAGGACGGGAAAGTACTGAAGAACGTCAACTATTCGCCAGCCGATCTGAAGGGGCAGTTCAGCAACGGTTAGCCGAGATGGAAGATAATTTCCGTCACCGCGGCTTGCGAAAGAAGCTGATCGATCAACTGAGAGACGATCCGAGAAATTTTGATTCTTCGGTACTCGATGCGATGAACAGATTACCCCGTCACGGTTTTTTAAATTCTGCTTTTACCGAGATTGCCTATCAGGATAAGGCCTTCCCCATTGCCTGCGAGCAGACGATCAGTCAACCCGGAACGGTCGCCTGGCAATCAACTTTACTAGACATCCGCAAAAGACAAAAGGTGCTGGAAATCGGAACCGGCTCCGGTTACCAGGCTGCTGTGCTGGCCTTATTGGGTGGACGGGTTTTCACCCTGGAGCGTCATCCAAAATTATTTGAACAGGCTAAATCACGCTTTAAGCAATTAAGGCTCGGTAGCGTGCGTAGTTTTTTACGGGATGGTTATGGTGGCTATCCGGAAATGGCGCCTTATGACCGTATCCTGGTTACTTGCGGTGCACCGACGATGCCGAACGAACTGCTTCAACAATTAAAGATTGGTGGGCGAGCGGTGATTCCGGTTGGACCTGAAGAGCAGCAACGGATGATGTCAGTCGGGCGAAAAAGTGAAACCGCCTTCGTGTCGATCGATCACGGGCCCTGTGCCTTCGTACCTTTTTCTAAAGGGGTCGGATGAAGTTATCGATTAGCTGGACTTTAGCATTTACGTGAATGGCTAAGCTCAGTTGATGGGATAAATAACAAGAGGGCCAGCGACTACCCGTCACTGGCCCTCTTTTGAGATTATAGGTATTCCCTAGGCGGCAATCCGTTCGCCAATCATACCTTTCATTTTTGTACGGGCCAGGAAAATGCGACTTTTTACTGTACCGATTGGAATGTTCAGGTGCTCGGCAATCTCTTTGTATTCGTAACCTTCGTAAAACATCCGGAAGGGAACACTGTAGATCTTACCGATGCTGTTCATCATTTTGTTCAGTTCCCGTAGACGCAGGCTCTGTTCTGCTTCATTATTAACCGTCTGCTTGCTCTCCAGGGTGTAAGTGATATCATCTACCGGCTGGTTAAGGTGACGACGGCTCTTACGCTTACGGTAGTGGTTGATAAAGGTGTTACGCATAATGGTAGACACCCAGCTTTTGAAATTAGTACCCAACCTGAACTTGTCGCGGTATTGGTAAGCTTTAATCTTTGTTTCTTGCATCAAATCTTCGGCGTCGGCACGACTACGAGTTAAACGCAGAGCAAAAGAGAATAGAAGGTTTTCAACTTGGCTTACTTCTTGGAGAAATTGATTGTTAGTCATGATTGCTTGTTTTTTGGTTACTAATGCATATTCGCTTGCCAACTTAGTAACAACAACCGTGCCAAAATCACAACAAACTGAAAATCAGATGTTTAAATTTTAAGCAAGCCCTATTAAAATGATTTTATTTAATCAAAATACGTAAAATAGACATCCGGGACTTACTGAATTCAGATTATAGTTAATCCGACTATTCGAATTACTCGCCAATGATCGTCAGACCTCCTGAATTATTGAGAGTTACCGCTTTTACTACTTTTAGTTCAATCTTCGGCGGCTGGCCTTCTCCCAAAAACATCAATGCCCCGGCATCCTGACGACCGACGCGGGGCAGTGCTTTCAACTCATTGCCCCCCAACCACCAATTTCCTCGCATATTATAAAGAGCTGTATTGATCGCAGTTCGTTGGTACTTGCGATCAAGCGGAGTGAAACGATAGTCATCATCCCCAGACTTATGAAGTAGTCCGCTGCCCAATTCGGTAACTACCTTAGGTTGAGGCAGACGATATTCTTTAAAGGAGGCGGGGAAATCCTGGCCGGAGAAAGTCCGGTAACTCAAATTATTCTTACGCCAGCCGGGTAGCTGAGCAGTCAGTTCATTCTTGTCGGCCAGCGTAAGTTCTCTTCCGCCTAGTACCATAGTAATGATTGGGTCGGTCTTACCATTATTATCCAGGTCGGCAACGTATAACCTTAGTGGCTGATCAGGAGTCGGCTGGCCAAGGCCGCTGTTGAAGCCCCAGTTTCCAGCAAATACTTCTCCGTTTTCTCCTGCTGACAAACAACGCCACAACCCAACGGGGCCAACCGCTTTTACGGACCAATTGCCCATCAACCAACGAACGCTATAGATCGGCTCCCAGGCGGCACTGACGATCAACTCTCTTTCATCAGCCAACCACAAAGCGTCAGTAACCATGCCCAGTCGATTCACTTGCCATTCTTTGGCAGTTGAAAAAGCACCCTTGCCGTCGTTCCACAACACGCGACTGTAGCCGCTTAGTCCATAATTACCCGGTACTCCGCCTCCACCGACGAAGAGGTCCTGGTCACCATCCTGGTCAAAGTCACCAGCGGCTACACAGCTTCCGTTATCGACCAGTTCACTCGGGATACAATCCAGGCAGCGATGCAAACGACCGTTGGTCTGTAGATACAGGCGGTCTTTGAAATATTTTAACGGTGTGTTGGTCTGTCCGCCACCACTCACTACGTATAAGTCATCGTCCCCGTCTCCGTCTGCATCAAAAAAGACGGCGGCTACATCTTCGTAAATGCTATCAGTCAACAAGTCTTCGGCCACATCTTCGGTCAATAAGGAAACTCCGGGTTGATTTTCATCTATCATGAGTGGAATTCCGTGGGCACCGCCGATGAATAGAACATTTTGCCTCCCTACTTCCCCGCTGGCTACCGCCGGTCCTTCATCGGAGAGTGCATATGGCTGGAGAGATTCGGCATCGAAGTCGGCATAATCGTTTTCACGAACGCTTATTTCAATTAACGAGCGTATTGAGGGTTCCTCTTGACTAACCATCCTTTCAACCTTAGGACGCAGCAACTGACCAGGTGAAGATTGTGACATCATTCCAATCTGAGCGCTTCGTTTGTCGGCACCGACTAAAACGACCGCCTCATTCAAGGAGTCACCCCCTTCATTACGGGTATTATTACGGTATAAACTCGCTGGCTCGTTCAAATTATTCACCACGAGGTCCAGATCACCATCTGCATCAAAATCCGCGTAGGCGGCACCGTTAGAGGAACCGAGATGATCCAGCCCCCACTCCTCAGCTACATTTTTAAAAGTCAGGTCGCCTTGGTTCCTGAATAATACGTTAGCGACACGGCCATCGGGCATTTGATCGGCCAATTCAAGGTTGGTAACGTCCCTGGCATTCTCAGAGGAAATGAATTTAAGGTAATCCAGATCATTGGGTCGTCGCCAAATGCCATTGGTAATAAATATGTCTTCGTAGCCATCCAGATCGAAATCAACGGCCAGAGCACTCCAGCTCCAGTCACTGGCGGCTACGCCCGCCATTTGACCGATTTCGGCGAAACGACCTTCTCCCTGGTTCCACTGGAGGTTGTTGCGGGGGTACTGATCGTAGTAGCCCAGGCTACGTTTAATACGGTAGACATTATAAGGGTCGGCGCTAGCGGTATGACGTAGTGTAGCGGGATCTGCCGGACGCATATCCAACGTAAAGAGATCGGGGCGGCCGTCGTTGTCAAAATCACCGACGGTACTGCCCATCGAAAAATTTGAGGTGTGGCCGGTTGCTTCGCGCACTCGTTCGGTAAAAATGGTTGGAGCTGCGGGGCTATTGAAGTAAAAATAGTCGTTCTCGGAAAAATCGTTGCAAACGTAAATGTCTGGCAATCCGTCTTTATCATAGTCCGCGATTGCCGCACTGAGCCCATAGCCAATCTTCGAGGAGTAGATGCCGGATGGTCGCTGGCCATTTTCATTCAGCGCTTTACCAGCCTTGCTACCCCGTCCGTCTTTCAGCCAGGCCGGGCGGGCTTGATAGCCAAAATCATCGACCAGCCGGTAAAATACGCCCGACTCAGTCGTTATGCACTCATACAAACGATCACCAGCGACGCTGTCCGGTCGTTCGCGAAAATTTGCCGGCCCATAGGTGGCGTCGTTATGAACGCTATGGGTCAACAGGTAGCAATCCTGGTCACCGTCCTGGTCGTAATCCAGCCAGTATGCCTGGGTAGCGAAGCCTTCGAAATCCAGGCCGAATTCAGCTGCACTTTCGGTAAATGTTCCGTCCTGATTCTGGATATAAAGTTCGTTGCCACCTTCCAACCCCCGGTAGCCAGCTACATTGCAGAGGTAGATATCCTGGCGCCCGTCCTGGTTGACGTCTACTACGCTGACACCGTTCGACCAATCCCCCGTTCCTGACAAACCGCTGGCTTCGGTAGCGTCCCGAAATCGCCAATCTCCTTCGTTGATGTAATACTTGTTTGGTCCCTGATTATTGGTAAAGTAAAGGTCCGCCAATCCATCTCCGTTAATATCCGTAGCCGCTACCCCGCCCCCGTTGTAGTAATAGAGGTAGGTGATGATATTGAGCTCCTCCGTGGGCCGTAATTGATTGATGCTCTCAATTCCAACTTGCTGAGTGACATCGGTAAAAAGCTTTTGCTCTCGCTCACAGCCGTAAAAAAGCGCCAGCACCACCCAACAGCGAAGCGTCCAAAAGGGCGTAGCCGGTCCAAAAGGGCGTAGTCCATCTAAAAGCCGAAGGCGTCCATTCATTGCTCAATCCTGTAAAGCATCATTTTCGCATTATTACGAGCTACTAGCAAATATTTACCGTGGGGCAGATCCAGGCAGGTCAGGTCTCGAACTTCTCCATCGATGCCCAGTCCGGCAAATCCGGTGGCGGCACTGAAGTTTCCCTGTCCGTCGTTTAGTAATAGGTTACCTCGGTCCGCGTCGTAGCGGCCCACCTGAGGTTTGGCGTAATAAAAATTACCGCCCGTGATCAGGTCCTGGTCACCGTCGCCATCCACATCGGCGATGGCCGTAGCGTAAATGGGGCTTTCCTGGGCTTCCATTGGCAAGGGCTTTACCCTTAGAGTTTTACCATCATTTAAAATGACCAAAGAGCGCAGTTCATTGACCGTAGAAACTTCGCTCCCCTGCTCCAGATTGGGGAAAATTTCTTCCACCGTCTTGTTGCCAAAACTTTCGTATTTAAGGTATTTCTTGCGCAGCCCCGGTATCTGTTTGTTCAGGTCATGCAGTAAGGACTCCGTGTAAGCCACCCCGTCCTTGCGCCTGACGAAGACCGGCTCGGCACGACCATTACCGTCAAAATCATTGAGATAAAGCGATACACTTTCTTCTCCGCCGGCCCGGAAACGGCTATTTAGTCCGTGGTTTCCTAAGACCAGATCGGGATATTCATCACCGTTCAGATCACCGATCTCAATACTGTTGTACCAACCTTCCAGGCCGGCGGGCAATTCTATTTCCGATGCTCTCAGTTCGCCGTCGGTGTAGTTATAAATTTTCGGCGATTGCCACTCACCAACGACGATCAGCTCAAATCGACCATCGTGATTTAGGTCTGCCCATACAGCATCGGTAACCATTCCAAGTTTTTCCAGCGTCGGGCTTTTCACCGCTTCAAACTTCCCGCTTCCGTCGTTCAGCAAAAGATAGCTATCCGGCTTGCCGCCGTAAACACCGGGCACCATACGACTACCGACGAATAGATCAACGTCACCGTCACCGTCTACATCGTGGGGTGCTACCGCGCTGGAAATAACCGGTTTACTGGGATTAGGCAATAATTGCGGACTCTTGCGCCATTTTCTTCCTCCACCTTCGTTGAGGTAAATGCGATCCAGTAGTTGAGTGCTGCTGCCATTGAATTCGCTGCTGCCGCTGGCCACGTACAGGTCCAGGTCACCGTCTCCGTCGGCATCAAAACAGGCACAATGGGCATCTTCACTCTTGGCCGCATCGCTAAACATTTTGTCCTCAATTCGCAGATAACTTCCCCGATTGTAGAGGTATAGTCCACCAGCCTGGTTGCGGGCCCCACCTACGTAGAAGTCCGGATGGCCATCGTTATTGAAGTCTCCCTTACACAGTTTCGGGCTTTCCGCACTGAGCATGTGAAAGGTTAGTGGTTCACGGTCAAAATCACTGAAACGGTTTTCTGCGTGCACGAAATCTATACCGTAATTCTCCACTTCTTTCCGGACTAACAAAGTAGCAAGGCCATCGCTTTCGATTACCGGGGTTTCCGCTTGCGGGCGATCAGCCAATGACAACTCATGCAAGCGATTAATGGCCAGATCACGGTAACTACTTGTCACTCCATCCGGCCAAAGAATGCGTACTTCTCTGATCTTGGCACCCTTGCCTAAACCGAAATGCAACTTTTCATCTACCGTCGATTCGAACCCCCGCATCGGCATCATTTCCAGGAATTGGGTTTTGCCATCTTCAGTAAATACAGTCACCTGGCTTCCAATGGCGGAAGTATTCTTTTCGGTTCCTTGCAGTTTGATCTGCAGCCAGTTATTGGCCTCCATTTCGTTGGTCCGATTACGGTAGATCAGGGCCGGAGCATTGGTATTATTCAGTACCAGGTCCAGGTCTCCATCATTGTCCAGGTCACCGTAAGCGGAGCCGTTGGAGAACCATTCAAAGTCCAGCCCGAATGTTGCGGAGACATCTTCGAATACGTGACCGTCAGCCTCCCCGCGGTTGCGGAAGGCGTAGTTAGGCACCGGGTTGGATGGGATGGCGTCCACTAGTGCCTGGAAATCGACTTTACCACCCTTGGTAATGGCCTTTTTAGTTTCACTGGCTCCCAAAAAATCCAGAAAGTCCCGATTGGTCAGGTCCTGGTAGATACCGTTGGCCACAAAGAGATCCTTGTTGCCGTCATTATCCATGTCGAAGATCAAAGCACCCCAGCTCCAGTCAGTAGCCTCTACCCCACTCATCCGGCCGATGTCGCTGAAGGTGCCGTCACCGTTATTGCGGTGCAGCATATTACGGGTAAACTGGTGGTAGTAATCGTTCTGCAAATTGTACTGGTAGCGATTCCAGTTTTCAAAAGTAGTAGCCGTCTTGATCCGTTGATTAGTTCGGGGAAGCATTTCGGTAACGAAAATTTCCGCATAGCCGTCATTATTGATGTCGGCCATGTCGGCCCCCATACTGGCGGCACTGATACTTTTCATACGGTCGGTCAGCACCTCTTTAAAGGTTCCGTCTTGTTGATTGATGTAGAGGTAATCCCGCTCAAAGAAATCATTACTCACGAATATGTCCTGCCAGCCGTCACGGTCTACATCGCCTACGGTCACTCCCAGCCCGAAGCCGATCACGGAACCATAGATCCCGGCTTCCTCGCTAACGTCGGTAAAGGTGCTGCTGCCGGTTCCAATCGTCTCATTACGAAAAAGCTTGTCGCCTCCCACCGGGTCACGTTTGGGGCGTTCATTCTTCTGAAGGTTGAAGCTACCGATGGCCTGGTAAGAGTTGTTAAGCAGGTAGAGGTCCAGGTCACCGTCTTTGTCATAATCGAAGAAAACACCATGGGTGCCGTATCCGCGGTCGGCAATCCCCCAGGCTTCGGCGGCTTCGGTAAAAGTGCCATCCTGATTATTGATGAACAGTTCGTTTTGTTTATTGTCTCCGTCAAGTTCTCCGGAATTGCAAACGTAAATGTCCAGCCAGCCGTCACCATTGACGTCAGCCATGCTAACGCCCGTGCTCCAGCCGCCTTTTCCGGCCACGCCAGCTTCCAGCGTTGCTACTTTGAAGTCCAGATCTCCCTGATTCAGGTACAGTTCATTGTCCACCAGATTTCCGCTGAAATAAAGATCGGTCAGCCCGTCGTTATTGACGTCACCCATCGCTACTCCTCCGCCGTTGTAGTAGTTGCGGTAGGTGTAAATATTGAAGTCTTCGTTAAACGCAAGGTCGTTGGCGAAAGTGACCCCGCTTTGTTCGGGACCAAGGGGTTCGAAGCGGGTTTCGCCATCCCATTCGGGGAGATTTACTTTACTGCTTTCTGAGACATCTTGCTGGCAGGCGGTCAGAGTCACACAAAGTAGCAATAGCAAGAATACCAGGGTCGATGACTTGCGGCCCGAGTGTGGCAACGGAAACACTTTGCTAATTTGTAACCGGCTGACTAATAATCTTTTACACTGAATTAACGAGTAAATCGGACCGGAGGCCCACGACCCTGGCTTACAATCAAAATTCTGCATCTCCATTACTTTCTTTCGCTGATTGAATTCATTCCCATTTGCGGACGATCATTGCCAGCGGGTCGCAAAGGTTCCCGGGGTGCCACGCTCAGGTCCACGAAGCGACCGGTAACGTTCTTGCCCGGTCCACGCCAAAAGGCCAAACGACGGTTATTTTTCACTTGAACAATGGTCCGGTCTTGCTGCTCATCCCGCAGAACGAAAAAATCAGCCCCGTAACGCAGTCGAAACTCCTTGGTCACTTCCATTACGACGAATGATTTTTTACTGCTTTGCATTTCCCCATTGTAAACGATGGTGAAATCCAGTGCGTATAGTTTACCACCGGCTTCGTCGGTAAAAACGGGGAGAACGTTCAGGGTCGTTTCTCCGGGTAATTCCGGCAGGTCGAAATCGGTACTGTAACCAGCGGGCGTCACTTCCAGAGACTGCTCGGCAGACAAACGATCAAAGTGCCTGGACACCTCCGCCCCGGTCATTCCAAACTTTAAATCCAACAGTAACTGGTCAGTACGTTCATTACTGCGCAGTCCTTTAGCCAGGGCTTTCTCATAGCCCCATTCGGCGTCCCGGTTGTCTTCTCCACAGGCGGTGAAAAAAAGGCACAGCAGTAACAAATAGAAGCCTGAATGCTTAAGGGTGAATTTCATACGCCTATTTACTTTTCGACTGATCGATCAAATTGCCGGGCAAAGCCTTTAGTTGCGGCAGTGCCAAAGGGTCATCAGGAGCCACGCTCAAATCCACGAAGCGACCGTACACTTTTTCAGTGTCTTCAATCCAGAGGGTGATGCGGCGATTGTTGGTTACCTGAGTGACCACCCGGCCGAATTCCTCGTGGGGTAATGCGACGAAGCCCTCCCCGTATTCATCGATGAAATATTCAGTAAGGTCCCGCAGCAGCGGTAAGCTGTGGTGTTCTTTATTCCAGGGCGCCCAGGCTTTATACCTGACGAAAAAATTGAGGGCGAACAGTCTCGCCGAGTCCGTTCCCGGCTGGCTGAATTTTGGTGCAAAGCTGAGTGAGGCTTCGTCGTCCAGTCCTTCCAGTTCAAGCTGAGCCATTTTGCCACCGTCGCCCTCTACAATCTTCTGCTGCTGATTTAAAACCGTGCAGTGATCGAAAAAAGCTTTGGGCCGCATTCCGAACTCGAGGCCCAGGAAAATATCATCGGTTCGTTCTTCCGTCGTGCGGGCTTCTTCCATGGCCGCAGCGTAACGCTCCTCCGGGCTGCGGTTGTCCTGACAACCGTAAAGGGTGAACAATAAAATCATCAGAAGGAATAAAGGGGTCGAGGACCTCCGGTCCGAGTGTCTTGTTGGTTGACAACGTATAAACTGATATTGCCGCTTTAACGAGTACCTCGGACCGGAGGTCCTCGACCCCGGGTCTGTAAAAATGTGCATAAATCCTTTCATTACCTTTCAATTCTTTCCACCAAAACCGGCCGGTCGTTACTGCGGCCAACAATCCATTTACCATTTCTAAAAGGGGCGATGGCACGAATTTCACCGCTTATATCCAGGCCGCTTTGGCCGGGTTGCAAACCGATATACCCACCTTGCTGATCCCCCAGCAATACCTGTCCGAAACCGGCGGCGTAAATTCCCAACTCCGGTTTAACGGTCAATTGATTGCCTCCTAGCAAAATATCCGGTGTTGCATCTCCATTTAGATCAGCGTAGCGGATAGCATATACTGGCTGCAACTGGGCTTCGTTGGGAAGCGGAATCCATTCTAGATCTTCGTCACCGGTTTCACTACTGAATTCTACACTAGCCAGGTCGGTCGCTGTAATGACGATTGAGCGGTTGACAAGCTCAGGCGGAAAAATTTCGTGGATACTTTTACCCGCGTATGAGGAATAGCGTTGTAATTGCTTTCGCAATCCAGGTAATTGAGCAACTAAATCATCCTTCAGAGCCAATGGGATATCTTTTTCCATATTAGTCCGACGACAAAAGACCGGTTCCATTTTACCGTTGCCGTCAAAATCATTCAGATAGAGAACCAGGGCATTCTTACCGTTTGCACGCAATCGTGAATTCAGCCCGTGATTACCCAGGGCGTAACGGATTTTTCCATCGCTACTCTCCGTACGGTCAATCGATTGCCACAGACCGCTATCTCCAACTGCCAGTCTTTCTAGAATTTCGCCTTTTTTGCTAATGGACAGCGCAGTTGGTGGCATGAATTCACCAACCACCATTAGTACGGGTGGCCCACCAGAATACCAGCTTCCCCATACCGCATCAGTCACCATGCCCAGTTTACCAATCGGCTTGCTTTTAAAGATACCCTTTCCATCGTTGATCAGCAGGTAACTTGTAGCTGGCAAACCGTACTGCCCCGGCACCACGCGGCCACCAACGAACAGGTCCAGATCACCGTCTTCGTCGAAGTCAAAAGCCTCTGCACAACTACTGCTGCACAGTGTATTATTGCTGGGCAACAATTGTTCGCTCAGTTTCCAACCGCCCGGTGTATTGAGGTAAAGCTGATCCAGCAAAGCTGTATTGCTGCGATTATACTCATAGCCACCATGGCAGATGTACAGGTCTTCCCGCCCATCATTATTGGCATCAAAAAACAGTGCATCCACGGCTTCACTCTGGGGCTTGACGTCCAGGACTGCTTCTACGTTAGCCACCTTGCCTTTTTGATTCAGACGGTAGATGGTATGGATTTGGCCTTTAGCGCCGCCCTGAAAAAGCAATTTTTGATCGCTACTCACTGCAAGTCCTGGCCCTTCGTTACTAATGCTCCAGAGTAGCAAACCATCCTGATTAAAATCTACGAAGTCACTTTCCTGGTGAGCATCCACTCCGTTTATTTCAGAGGTTTTGACTAGCAATGTAGCAATGTCTTCAGTTTGCTCTGATTGTCCCTTCTTTCGGGCGAGCGAACTAACGGACTGGCCGGCTGATGCCGTAATTCGGCTTCCATTTCGGATTAAGGAGTGAACTCCAGCGGTCATTTCTCCGAGCACGTTAGTAACGCCATTTGGCCAGCTGATTACCAGGGAATCAACCATTGTTTCCTCTCCCAGACCAAAATGCAAGCGACGGTCCACCGTGGATTGAAAGCCGCGTACGGACTGTAATTCACGGTATTGCTGACGGCCATTCTGGTAACAGATCACTTTGGCTCCAACGGCATTGGGATTAGCGGACCCCTCCTGTTGTAAATCAATCAGCAGGTGATTTTGCGACGAGTTATTGCGGTAGACGAAAGCCGGTTGGTCCAGATTGGTTACCACCAGGTCCAGGTCTCCGTCGTTATCCAGATCTCCGTAGGCCGCACCGTTAGAGAAGCTGACCTGGTCCATTCCCCAGTCCTGATTGGCGGGTGAGAATTGCAAATTACTTTCGTTGCGGAATACCCCGTTGACCAGTTTTTCGCTCGGGGCTTTATCAAACAGGGTCAGGATGCTTTTACCCTCTTCGATCAACGTCTTGCGGATGACGTCGCCGTTGCCATCGAACTTCACGTAATCCTGGTCGATCAGGTCCTTGCCGATGCCGTTGGCAACAAAAATGTCTTTCTTGCCATCACCGTCGATATCAAAAATCAATGCTCCCCAGCTCCAGTCGGTAGCTTCCACTCCGGCCAGGCGACTTACTTCACTAAAACGGCCATTACCGCGATTCCACTGCAAAACGTTACGGCCGAATTGCTGGTGGTAGCCCTTATCGCGAAACATTTGATAGCGATTCCAGGCTTGAAAAACGGCTTTGGTTTTATAACGCTCATCGGTGGCCGGCAGCATTTCGGTGACAAAAAGTTCTGGCAATCCATCGTTGTCCAGGTCGGCCAGGTCGGCCCCCATGCTACCCAGGCTGATCTCGGGAAGTTCTTCGGTCAGGGCTTCACGGAGTTGGCCGTTGCCATCGTTGTAATAGAGGTAGTCGCGTTCAAAATAATCGTTGCTTACGAAGAGATCGGTTCGGCCATCATTATCTACGTCACCTGCCGTCACCCCCAGGCCAAAACCAATTGCGGAGCGGTAGATTCCAGCTGCTCCGCTGATGTCCTCATAAACGATCTGACCATCGTTTTCCTCCGGCCAATTGCAGCGTAACAAGCGATTGCCACCGCTAGGATCGGGCGTATTTCTAGCATCCCTCACCAGATCGTAACCAGATACGGAGCGGTTGGAATTACTCAGCAGGTATACGTCCAGATCGCCATCCTGATCGTAGTCGAAAAAGGTGGCGTGCACGCCCAACCCGTTAAAATCGAGTGCGTAAGCGGCGGCTTCTTCGGTGAATGTTCCGTCTTGTTGGTTGATGAAAAGTTCGTTGTGGCGTACACCGTCAAGACCAGCCACTTTAGCCTCCGCGGGTGGGCCGGATTTACAGACGTAGATATCGTCCCAGCCATCGGCATTAATGTCAACCACGGTCACCCCGGTCGACCAGGAGCCGGGGCTGTTCACGTTGGCCGCAGACTTTGCTACGTTGAAGTCAAAACGCTTAAAATTAAAATCGCCCTGGTTATAGTACAGCGCGTTGTCTACCAGATTACCGGTAAAGAAAATATCGAGTAGCCCGTCATTATTGAAATCCCCGAGTCCCACACCCGCTCCGTTATAAAAGTTTCGGTAGGTGTATGGATTGATCTCTTCGGTAATTTCCAAGTCGTTGCTGAAGGTGACCCCAGTGCGGGAAGGTGGCAACAGCTGCATCAGATCATCCGCCTCACCAGTGACTTCAGACTCCCCTCCGGAGGTGTCCACACAAGCGAACGAGAGGGACAAACAGCAAAATAAAAGTAGGCGAATTTTCACGAAATGGCAAGATGACTTTTCAGGGTCGTAAAGGTAACATTTCGTGGCTTTAGTGTGGTTAGCGGAATGTCACGTCGAGTCCCTGGCCGAGTAAATGTCTAAGTAGATAATTAGCAGAGAGTTCTGCTCTGATAGCATAGACATACCAAATCTGACTTACGAAAAGGCTCTGCGGAGCGATTAGACTACTATAATCGCACTACAGCTGACAGCTACAAACGCAAACAGCCCCGGAACGCAAGCGTTCCGGGGCTGTATCGTTATGCAGAAACCGTAGCTACTAGTAGCCGGGGTTTTGCGTCAGGTTGCGGTTGGCATTCAGCTGATCGGCAGGGATCGGGAATATCTGCTTAGTAGCATCAGAGGCGGGTTTGAAGTCCCATTCATCACCGTAACGATCAAAACGAATCAAGTCAGTACGACGGTGACCTTCGAAGAAAAGCTCGCGGCCACGCTCGGCCAGTAAGCGATCTTCATTCAGACTATCGTAGCCGTTGTCTTCGTCACCGTAAGCACGATTACGAACCATATTTACCAGCATCAATGCTTCGGCATCGCCAGAGTTCTGGCGGAACAGCGCTTCTGCGCGGTTCAGTAGTACTTCGGCGTAGCGAATCAGCGGGAAATCATTCGGCAGGTTCTGGGCAGATCCGTCAGGAAAATGGAACTTAAAAATCCGTACACCAGCGGTACGCTCAGCGTTAGGGAACAGTTCATTAACCTCAGGGTTGAAGAAAAGTGGCGTGTTACCGTCGAAGATAGAGTCGCCATTTTGGTCGAACTGCTGGCCAGCCAGAAAGTTACCGGGGGTAGTCTGGTTATTTATCTCGCCTTTACGCAAGTCATTGTCATCGTAGCTCTCGTAAAACTCCTGGAGGCTACAGTAGCCGTTCCAGGGAGTTTCCTCCAAACCAAAGGTGGCCTGACTATTGTAGTGCAAGGTCATCTGTGGCAGATTGAAACCAGTAGCCAGAATTGGATCGTAAGGAATAACGAGCATGTTCTCGCTCGTACCGGCAAAGCTTTGGTCATTATCCGGAGCAAAGTTGGCGTGGTAATCACTTTCCAATTCGTAAGGACCATCCATAGCGCGCTCAGCAGCAGCAGCAGCTTCTGCCCAACGTGCAGTCCCGGTCATAACTTCGGCGTTCAGATAAAAACGACTCAGCAGTGCCTCCGCGCCAAAGTAGTTGAAACGAGCGTAAGTAGCTTGTCCAACTTCTCTGGAAAGAGAGCCTTTAGCATCCTCTACCTCAGAAACGATAAAGTTGAAAATATCAGCACGTGGTGTACGCGTGGGTTGTACGTCAACTGCTTCCTCGTCTCCGGTAACTAATGGCACATCGCCAAAAGCATCAATTAGCCAGAAGTAGAACAAAGCGCGTAAAGAACGTAGTTCACCAATGAATTGCAGACGGTCTGCTTCAGAAACGGCAGCACGGCCAGCTTCACTATTCAATAGGTTAATCACATCGTTACATTGCAGTGCTCCCCGATAAAGGAAAGTCCAGGCACTATTAATGTGGCCTTCTGATGGGTTATACTGGTGCTGGTGCTGACGCAGCCAAATACCACCGTCGAACCAGTCATTACCACGCTGAGGAATCATAGCTTCATCAGAAGCGATCTCGATTGAACTCATGTAACCGTTATGGTTCTGGTAACCATAGAGGTTGGTGTAACAGGAGGCAAAGGATGCGATCACATCCAACTCTCCCGTGGGAAAGTTCTCCGGGGTGAGGTCAGAATAGACCTCTGCTTCAAGATCCGTACAGGAATTGAAGGGGATGGCCAACATTGCCGTCACCAGAAGTGCGGCGAGTGGCCTGAGTTTTAATAATTTATTCATTGTTAAGTTTTTATGCACTTAAAATTATAGTCCAACGCTTACACCGAAGGTAAAGGTTCTGGTTCTCCAGTATGTCGTTCGACGGTCAATACCTTGTACCAGCGGATTACCATTCGTTGTATCAGTTCCGTTACCAGGACCATTATCGTTGTAACGAACGTTGGGGTCAAAACCAGAGTATCCGGTTATGTAGAACAGGTTCTGTCCGGCGATGTAAGGGCGGATTGAGCGGAAAGGACTGCTTTCAGGCAGGTTGATGTTGAAGCCAAGTTGAGCGTTATCCAGTACCAGGAAAGACGCATCTTCCACGTACAGATCAGAGAAAATTGCCTGATCCTGGATTTCCAGGCCAACGAATTCATCAGTAACCACAACGTTATCGACCGGACGAGCATTGAGGTTATTCTGCAAGCCGTAGAAGTTGTTGTTCATATTTGCCAAGTCATGACCGAAATCACCCCGTATGAAGAAGCTGAAGTCAACGGCTCCAAAACGGAACTGGTTCTGGAAACCGATAGAGAAATCAGGCAAACCGTTACCAACCAATACGCGATCATCTTTGTCGGAACGTGGGTCACCTCCGTCTTCTCCGGCGTCACCATCTTGGTCAACAAATACGAAAGTACCAGCAGCTTCACTAGCCTCCAGGTCAATTACCCGGGTGTAGATACCTCCGAACTCATCACCAAAACGAATCTGAGTCAAACGGTCATCATTCTGACCAGGTGATCCAGGAGCAGAGGTTGGCAGTTCAAAACCGTCGGCAAAAATGAATCCTTCCGTTTCACCGTTATCCTCTACCATGGTGTTATAAGTAGCAAAAGTAATGGATGGGGTGTAGCTGAATTTCTCCGTGTTCACCGCGTCATAGCTCAGCGCCAGTTCGATACCGGAACTTGTAAGTTCCAGGTTGTCGACATTAGCTTCTACGGTTCCAAAAAGGAAAGGAGGAGAAGAAACAGGAACATTAGGTAAGATCAGGTCCTTCACATTCCGGATGTAGTAATCCAGGCTACCGGTCAGTTTGTAGTCCAGGAAAGCAAAGTCAAGGCCAACATTAAACTCGCCTTTCTTTTCAAACCGTAGAGAAGGGTTTTCATTGTTGACAGGACCGATCGCGGTAATTGGATTTCCGTTGATGATAAACTGACCTGCTTGATTAAAGCGCTGCAAGTAATTGTACTGACCACTAGGCAAAGCACCCGTGATACCGTAACCGGCACGCAGTTTCAGACTGTTTACCCCACCGGAAAGATCAAGAGCTTTCACCAGATCGGCACTAGCGGAAACGGACGGGAAAATGTCCCATTGGTTATCTGGACCATTACGGCTGGAACCGTCACGACGAACGGAAGCAGTAATGTTGTAAGCGTCGCCCAGGCTAAATCGAGCCCGACCAAAGAAACCGATAACGATAGACTCTCCGCGGAAAGAACTGTTGCTGGCTACACCATTGGTAATATCTTGCGAGAATCCGATATTGTTAAACCCAGTAGCATTAGTTGGGAAACCACGGCCACTAAACGTCAGGCTTTGGTTCTGGAATTTCTGCCAGGAGTAACCACCAAGAAGCTCAAGGCTATTGTTACCTAGATCAAGATTGTAAGTACCAGTTACTTCAAACAGATCATTACGGTCGTCGAAGGTTTGACGAGTAGCAGTACCTTTTACAGGAGAAGTGATGTTGTCGGCCTGTCCATTACCAGCTTGCTTACTTTCACGGGAGGCAAAGAAGCCGTATACCTGTTGCTTACGCTGGCGGCTGTAGTTAACCTGTAATTTCAGGTCATCCGTGAAATCATAACCCGCCCGGAAGCTGTAAAGGTTAGTGGTCGTTTGACGCTCAGCGGAAGTTTGGTTGGCAATTGCAACGGGGTTAAAAGCATCGTCAAAGACGGTCTCGTAGTAACCACCATAATTGCTCTGACCCAGTTCGAAGATATCCTCCCGGACGTTAGTACCTGGCTCGTCAACAAAGATCGGAGAAGTAGGATTGAAGATCGTAGCGTAGCGGAAAGCTTGAACGTTAAACTCATCAGCATCACGGTCAGTGGCTGTTACGTCTGCCTGAAGGGTCAATTTATCGTTTAAAGCTTTTTGCGTTACGCTTAAACGACCGTTCAGCTGACGGAAACCATCATTGGTTACGCCAATCCCTTGAATGTCACGATAGTTAGCAGAAGCACGGTAAGTCGTTCCACCGCTGCCGCCGCTGTAACTCAGGTTATGTACGTGGCTAAGGGCTGTGCGAGAAACCTCGTCGATCCAGTCAGTATCGGCACCGGCATTATTTGTCGGGTCGTCCGAAGCTCCCGGATTTGCCTCTTCTAATAAGCGCAGGTATTCGGAAGCGGAAGCCGATTCGGGAGCACCAGCTACTTGATCAGCGGAGATGTAACCACGGTATTCCAGTTGTCCGGCACCGGCACGACCACGCTTAGTCGTTACCAATACAACACCGGAGGATGCCTGTACACCATAAATAGCCGCCGCAGAACCGTCTTTAAGCACGTTGATGCTTTCGATGTCAGCGGGGTCTACCGTTTGCAGGTCAGCGCCAACCACACCATCAATGATGATGAGTGGGCCCTGGTTGCCACCGAATGAAGAAACACCCCGCAGACGCAACGTAGCGTTCTGGTTGGGGTTACCACCCGGCTTGGAAATCTGCAGGCCGGCTACTTTACCCTGCACCAATTGGGTAGGGTCGTTGATGTTACCGGCGTTGAAATCCTTCGAATCAACGGAGGTAACGGCGCTGGTCACCTCATTCTGGGTAACGCTACCATAACCGATCACGACGACTTCCTCCAGCGTCTCTCCACTGGAAAGCTCCACGCTGAAGACCGATTGATCGCCGATAGTAACCTCCTGACTGCTGAAACCAGTATAGGAGAAAGTAAGGGTCTCGGCATTGGCCGGGACGTTAATGGAAAAATTACCGTCAAAATCGGTAATCGTTCCGGTCGAAGTCCCTGTAACGAGCACACTGGCTCCGATCAGGGGGTCGCCGCTTTCTGCATCCGTAACTGTACCGGAAACCGCGCGCTGGGCCGAAGCCACGCTGGTAAATCCGATCATCAGTAACAAGAACAGCAAACCGCGGCTAAAGCGATTGTCTAAAAGCTTCATACACAACTTGAGTTAAATGAAATAATTAAGTTCAAAAAAAAATGCCCACCGCGCAACGCACGAGGACATGGTTCTATTTGTCGCAAAACCTCTCCGGGTCACCAACTCAAGGGTGAACGGACCACTAGTTTTATAGTGATGATGTAGAGGCATGATCATATTAATCTCAAAACAATATGGAAAGGAATATACCGATCCATGTATAGACAAATGTCCAAAATCGAGGCTTAACCCGCAAGTTATCTTGGTAAAATTCTCACAACTGACCCATTAACAGTTCATTACCAACGATTTGGGACTTGCTAACATTATCTTAACGTTTGAATTACCCCCTTCGCTGCTTCAATCGAAATTACTATCTTGGTCTTCTTCCCTTACGTTCAATGCCATTGATGACAATCTTTTTTCGCCAAATAGGTAATTGCAGTTTCCGTAACGGTTGCTTTTTTAGCTTGCTTTTTATCAGCCTATTTGTTGTCAATACTTCATCTGCTCAGGAAAATGACCGGCTGGACTTAAAGTACCTTTCTACCAAGTCTTCTATCGTCATTCCCTTTGAGTTGGAGAATGACTTCATCGTTGTTGATGTCTACCTGGAAAACATCATTCCTTTACGGTTTATCGTCGATACCGGTGCCGAGTACAGTTTGGTACTGGACAAAGACCTGGTAGACTTACTAGACGTATCCTATCAGCGGAAGTTTGACATCAGCGGAGCCGACATGGACTCTGTGCTCACCGCCTACCTGGCCACTGGTTTGAATTTCCGGGTCGCTAATAGTATGGTTGCCAAGAACCGTTCAATCCTCGTACTGAAAGAAAACTATTTTAAATTCGAGCGCATCACCGGAACCAATATCCATGGTATACTCGGTGGTGATTTTCTTTCGCGCTTCGTCGTGGAATTCGATTACCGCAGCCAGCGCATGTTTCTGCACGACCCCGCCAAACACAAGATTAGCAAGAGGTATCAGCGGGTAAAATCCACTTTTGCCCGTAACCGTCCTTTCCTGAGGCTACCGATTTCAGTAGACGGTAATTCTTCCAACGAACGTAAGCTGTTGCTCGACACCGGAGCGGGGCTGTTCATCCTGCTTTATACCGCCGAAAACGATAGTACGGACTTGCCTCCCCGCGTCATCCCGACGAATATCGCCGAAGGCTTAGGTGGAGCCATCAAGGGGAACGTCGGTCGGTCTAAGTCAGTCAAAGTGGGCAAACAGGAGTTTGGCGATGTAATTACCTATTTCCAAAACTCCCCTTTTTTACGCGGAGACGAACGCATCGGTAAAAATCGAATCCGCGACGGTATCATTGGAAACGCACTGTTAAGACGTTTCAACCTCGTAATCGATTACGTCCGGCGTGAAGTCTATTTAAGACCCACTGGAAAATGGAAAAAGCCGGTGAAATACGATCGCTCCGGTCTCCAGGTTGCCGCCGGCGGGCGCAATCTGCGCACCTTTCTGGTCACCGATGTCTTACCCGGCAGTCCGGCGGACGAAGCCGGTCTCAAGATCGGCGACCGGATCAAAAAACTGAACGGCAGCCCGGCGAGTATATTAACTCTGGGGGGCATCTATAACCGACTGGAAGGAAAAGCCGGAAAACGTATCCGCATTATGGTGAAACGTCTGGACAAAAGCCTGGGATTCGAGTTTCGGTTACGGGATCTGATTTAGTACCGGGGCGCCTTTTCGGTGGATACATCAACATTGCTACTTTGGCAGTCAAAATTTTATTACCGGCTAACAAAGTAGCCATGCGATCAATAAGCTGCGAGCTTCATGCACCACGACGAATAAAACGCTATATTAGGTCTTTTAAACACCCATATATGCGTTACCTGCTCATCCTTAGCCTGTTCATCGGTTTTTTCATTCCATTAACCGCTCAGTGCCCAACCGCTACCCGCCCCGGCGTACACGTCACCCAGCCCGGCGAGACCTTCACCCGAATTGCCGCTAAATATAATATCGGCCTGAAGCAATTACTGCTCATGAACCGGGTACAGAACCCCAACGACCTGAGGGAATGTGAGGAAGTGATGGTCCCGGATAATCAGCCTGTGGCTTCCCCTACCTTATTTAATTCCAGCGTAGCTACCCCCAGGCCAATGACTGAGGTGACGGCCAGGTCGGCCCAACCGGCTGCCGGTCAACATATTGTACAAGCCGGGGAGTCCATCGAGAGCCTGGCCAGACTTTATGGCTACTCTCCCGAACGATTCAGTTCATTTAATAACCTCTCCATCTGGCAAAAATTATCGCCCGGTAGCGTGCTCCGTACCACGGATTGTCAGTGCGGCGATACGGGATTCCGTTCAACGGCCGCGGCAGTGCAGACCGCTCCAAACTCTTACTCCAATACACCGGTGATTGGCTCCTCCAACTTTACCGCCCGATCTCCCGGCGTGGTAGCTCCGAATACAAACAATTCGAATTCTTCCCTGGCGGTAAACATGCCGACTTTCGGATCAGCCGCTTTTCCTGCAAATTCTGATCGTAGCTTCCTGAAAAGCAGCGAATCCGAGATGATTGATGAAATTAATATGTTGCGGGCCAACCCCGCAGCCTATATTCCTTACGTACGTCAATACCCCGATTATTTTCAACGAACCTTCGGCCGGACCGTCTCCCAGGCGGCGCTCAATAGCCTGATCCGTGACTTGCAAAATTCACCCGCGCTGTCACAGCTACAAGCTCATCCCTGCCTTTACCAGGTAGCCAAACAACAAGGCGATTATTTACGGGCTACCGGTTTGATGAAGCACACCGACAGCCGGGGATTGGGTGCAGACCAAAGAACCCGTATGAATTGCCCTTCCGTTAATATCGGCACCTCTACCCGCATTGATGGAAAAATAGTGGGTAACGAAAATTTGGTGGGCGGCCACGACGTACGTAATTCAGTGATCAGCTTATTACTCGATGACGGCTATGCTGTCCCCGGCCACCGGGCGACTTTACTCGCCCCCGAATGGCGATACGTGGCTCCCTACAATTACGGTACGGTTGGCAGAATTCCTAATAATTACGTACAGCTTTTCGGCCGATAGCCGGATATGCGATTATTTACACGGAAAACACTGAAGGGGAAGATGATGAATTTTAATACTTCATCAATGTATCCTTCCAAATTCGCTGATTCAAAAACTCGCCCTTCGGCGAGACTTAAGTAACGAGATTTAACTTCTGCTCTTCCGCGTGCTCTGCATGAAACCCACTTCGTAACAGTTTCATACCTTCGCGAAAAACATAGAACGATGAGTAGAAACATGATTGCCGGCAACTGGAAAATGAACACCTTGCCCAGCGAAGGAACTGAATTGGCCCAAGCCGTTATTGCTGCCAACTCCAAGCCTAATTGCAAGGTGGTATTTGGTGTTCCTGCCGTTCAGCTAGCTCAAATCAAGGAGCTGACAAGCAAGCACGACAACTACTTCGTGGCCGCCCAGAATTGCCACCACGAAGACAGCGGCGCCTATACCGGCGAGATCAGCGCACCGATGCTGGCAGACCTGGGAATAGACTACGTGATCCTGGGACATAGCGAGCGCCGCGACTATTTTGGAGAGAATGATGAGTTAATCGCCAAAAAGGTCCGCAAAGTACTGGATAACGGCATGTTGCCCATCTACTGCTGCGGTGAAAAACTGGACGTACGTGAGGCCGGTAACCACGAAGTGCTGGTTGGACAACAGATCAAGACCGCCCTTTTCGACCTGAGCGCCGAGGACTTTGGTAAAGTAGTTATTGCCTATGAACCCGTATGGGCCATCGGTACCGGTGTTACGGCCAGTCCGGAACAGGCGCAGGATATGCACGCCTATATTCGCGAGATCATCAGCGTACAGTACGGCAAGGAAGTTGCTGCACGAACAACCATACTCTATGGCGGCAGTATGAAGCCTGCGAATGCCGCAGATCTGATTGCTAAGCCCGATGTGGACGGTGGATTGGTTGGCGGAGCCAGTTTGAAAGCTGAATTATTTAAAGACATCGTTGCCGCGGGCTAATCGCTCGTTCTGCTCTAAGCTTCTTCTCCCTCTACCCTGGCGTCTTCCAGTTCCTTTTCCAGGAAATAATTGAGTACCGTCCGGATTCCCGCAATGACGGCTAACTTGCCGATCTCATCCCAACCGGGTGCGATGGCCGTACTCAGTATGTCTGCCGCCAACTGAAATTCCAGTGCTATGATCAGGTACTTGGCCAGCCTACGACGCAAAGCAGCGTAATCATTCTCTCCCGGCGTAAAAATGGTGCGCCCGTAGAGCCACAGGGAAATAATCATTCCCCAGGCAACTACGAGCACACCCGCTGTCTCGATGCCGAGTTTGATCCACTCGGCTGCGTGATAGATAAAGCCTTCTATTCTTGCGTAGCTTTCCATACCCTTGAAAAGCCAACGCCGGACTCAATGTTCGTTGCTAAAGACCGATTCGATCCAGAGCTTACTCTTACAGCATTTCATAGATTCCGGCGATGCCCTGACCGCCACCTACGCAAGCGGTGACCATACCGTATTTCTTGTTCCGGCGCTTCAACTCGTTGAAAAGTTGAATGGAAAGCTTCGCTCCGGTACAGCCTAGTGGATGACCGAGTGCGATGGCTCCTCCATTGACGTTGACGATGTCGGGGTCCAGACCGGCCTCCTGGATCACTGCCAGCGCCTGGGCAGCGAAGGCTTCGTTCAGTTCGATCAGGTCAATATCGTTGAGTTTCAGGCCGGCTTGCTTTAGCGCTTTTGGGATGGCCACGCAAGGACCTATACCCATGTAGAGCGGATCTACACCGCCAACGCTACAGGAAACGAGCCGGGCAATGGGCTCCAGGTTCAACTGTTTGACCATTTCACCGCTCATCACGATGGTAAATGCAACGCCATCACTGGTCTGGCTGGAGTTGCCCGCCGTTACGGAACCGTTGTTGCGAAATACCGGACGCAGACGGCCCAAACCCTCCATACTAGTACCCCGGCGAATACCCTCATCGGTATCTACGGTGTGGCTTTTACTTACCATTTTACCGTCCCTGACAAAGGTTTCTTCCACTTCGATCGGCACGATCTCATCCTTAAACAATCCCCCGTCGATTGCCGCGATGGCCCGATCGTGGCTACGCACGGCAAACCGGTCCTGAGCTTCCCGGTCGATCTTATACTTGCTGGATACACTCTCGGCGGTAATGCCCATAGAGACGACGTAATCCGGTGTCTCACTGGCTACCTCGTAGCTGGGAGCGAGTTTATAGCCGGTCATCGGGATCTGACTCATGCTTTCCGCACCACCGGCTACGTAGCAATGGCCCATTCCCGCCTTAATCTTGGCGACGGCAATGGAAATGGTCTCCAAGCCACTGGCGCAGTAACGGTTGACGGTCATACCGGCCACCGGCTGGCCCAGTGCCCGCAGACTAATTTGGCGACCGATCTGTAAACCTTGTTCCCCTTCCGGATTGGCACAACCTACGATACAATCGTCTACGATAGTAGGATCAATGGAGGGGTTCTGCTCGAACATATGTTTAATAACGCGGACGGCGATATCGTCGCTACGCATGTTTCTGAATCCACCTTTTTTAGCTTTTGCTACGGCAGAGCGGTAGCCGGAGATGATATATGCTTCCATTATATTTTATTTTTCAAAGATTTAATGATCTAGTGATTCAATGATCTAATGATGGTAATCAACAGTATTAGAAGTAATGGTCTATTATTCTATCATCACATCATCAGATCATTTGATCATTAATTCCGCAACGGCTTATTCGTCTGCAGCATGTGCTGAATCCGTTCCAGTGTCTTCTGCTCACCCACCAGACTCAGGAATGCCTCCCGTTCGATGTCCAGCAGATATTGCTCACTGACTTTCTGGGTACCACTGAGCGGTCCACCACAAAGCACGTGGGCAATCTTACGGGCAATTTTAATGTCATGATCGCTGGCGTAGTGTCCGCGCTTTAGCTCGTTAGCAGCCGCGTAGAGGGCTGCCATTCCACCCTGACCGAGTACGGTAATGTCTTCCCGCTTGATGGGCATGACGTAACCGTCGTCGGCCATTGCGATAGCCATTTCTTTGGCTTCGGCGATGTTGCGATCCTTGTTGACCACAATCTTATCGCGGTGCTTGAGTAAGGTGCCGTTGTTGAACCCTTCCCAGCCACTGGTGGAAACCTGGGCCATAGCAATCGCTTTGAATTTTTCGATCAGCGTCGGAATCATCACGTCACCTTCAAAGTATTGATCACTCGCGCGCAGGGCCATTTCCTTGGTTCCGCCACCGCCGGGGATCACCCCGATACCAGCTTCTACCAGGCCGATGTAACTTTCCGCTGCCACGGCGGCACCGTCGCAGTGCATCAGTGTTTCACAGCCGCCGCCAAAGACGTAGCCCTGGGTAGCTGCAATGACCGGAATACTGCTGTAACGACAGCGCATCACGCTCTGCTGAAACAGGTTAACGGCCATATTCAGTTCCTCGAACTCCTGGGCGTAAGCCAGCTGGGCAATCATCATCAGATTGGCCCCGACGCTAAAGTTCGTGGCGTTGTTACCAATCACCATGCCGCGCCAGTCACCCTCTTCGGCCAAAGTGATACAGTCCTCCATTCCGCGCAATACACCCTCGCCGATACTATTGTGGGCGCTGGTGAATTCCAGACAGAGTACCCCGTCATTAATATCATGCAGGGTAACTTCGCTGTTCTGGTAAACCGGCTTGCGATCGCGGTAACGATCCAGAATGATGAAATCAGAAGCCCCCGGTTTTTCCAGGTAACTTTTACTGTCAATATCGTAGTAAAGCAGCTTACCATCCTCGGTCTTGTAAAAGCTTTCGTTGCCGGCGGCTAACATTTCTTTCACCCAGTCGGCTACGGTGTTTCCGTCCGCTTCAGAGGCTTCGATACCGGCCTGAATACCAATAGCATCCCAGTATTGGAAAGGGCCCATCTCCCAGGCGAAACCGGCTCGTAGGGCGTCGTCAATGCTGTATAGGTTATCACTGATTTCCGGAATCCGGTTGCTGGCGTAGGCAAAGAGCCCCGCTAAAGAACGACGTACCAGTTCACCACCTTTATCTTCGGCTTTGAATAAGGCTCTAACCCGCAGGGTCAGGTCATCGATCTGCTTGGCCGTCTTCAGACTGGGAACATCTTCCCGCTCGGAGGCTTCGTATTCCAGTGTCTTCAGGTTCAGCCCCAGGATCTGCCGCTTGCCATCCTCGCCGGTTATCTTTTTGTAGAAGCCCTGGCCGGATTTATTACCCAGAAATTTCTTCTCCAACAGAAAGTTGAAGTATTGTGGAATCTCCATCACCGCGGCTTGCTCGTCACTTGGCGCGTTTTCTCGCACACCGGTCATAACGTGAGCGGCCGTGTCGTGGCCCACCAGGTCACCCAGGCGGAAGGTACCGGTCTTAGGGCGCCCTAAAGCCGGACCGGTCAGCTTGTCGACCGTATGAATCTTCAGTCCCAGCTCATCCGTCAGCTGGTAAACTTTAGCCATGGCGTAGACGCCGATCCGGTTTCCGATGAAGGCAGGCGTATCCTTGGCCAGTACTGTGGTCTTGCCCAGGAAACGGTCGCCATAATCCATAAAGAAGTCAATGACTTCCGGTTTGGTATCCGGTCCGGGGATGATTTCGAAGAGCCGCAGGTAGCGCGGTGGATTGAAAAAGTGAGTGCCGCAGAAATGAGCGCGCATGTCTTCGCTCAAGCCTTTGGCGATCATATTGATGGGAATACCCGAAGTATTGGTCGTCACCAGGCTACCGGCTTTGCGGTGCTCATCGACTTGCGCCAGTACTTTTTGCTTAATGTCCAGTCGTTCTACGACCACTTCGATGATCCAGTCGTAGTCCTTCAGTCGATGCATATCATCGGTAAAATTGCCTACCGTGATTCGGCTGGCAAATTTTTTGTCATACAGCGGGGCGGGCTTTGATTTGATCGTGGCAGTCAGGGCCTTTTGCGCCATGCTGTTCCGGACCCTGGGATTGGTTTCATCCGGTGCCATCTCACGGGGCAGGATATCCAACATCAACACCTCCAGGCCGATATTCGCAAAGTGACAGGCGATCCCGGAGCCCATTACACCGGAGCCGAGTACAGCAACTTTCTTAATTCTCTTCATAGTATTTTCTGGGTATTACGGTCACCAAAAACATTTTAGCGAATTTTCGCTAGCGCAAATATAAGCGGCTTTTTGTCTTCTATGGAAAGTTTTAGCCGGTCATTTGGTTCTATGGGGTGAGATAATTCTGCAATCGGGGGAAGTTATGGCTAACAAAGTAGCAGTGTTAGTGGGTCCACAAGTAAAGCAAGAGTACTAGAAGACACAGGACATTCCTATTTTCTGCGAGGTCCTTTAAGACTTAGAACTAATAAAAAAGCCTTTTTGATCTTGCCTGCTAGCAAGATCAAAAAGGCTGGTAAATTAAGTTTTCATAACACTCGACAACTTCAGGCAGAATCCCTACATGAAGTTAGTCTCTGCTTCCACTACTATTATTTCGGCGGCCACGGCCACCTCCACCGCCGCCATTACGGTTGCGATTTCTGTTTCGGTTGCGATTTCCGCCGCCACCACCGCGTCCACGACCACCGCCAACCCGCTTGGGTTTGGGGGCATCCAGTGGAATCTCGCTATCGTCTCGCTCATCTACGTAGGGGTGGTCCTTGATAAGTGGCAACTGCTGGTTGATCAGTTTCTGGATGTCTTTCAGGTACGGTCTTTCCTCAATATCACAGAAAGACAAAGCCACACCGCTGGCGGAAGCCCGGCCGGTACGCCCGATCCGGTGTACATAAGTCTCGGATACGTTCGGCAGGTCATAATTGATTACGTGCGAAAGCTCCGAAACGTCAATTCCCCGGGCAGCGATGTCGGTAGCGACGAGTACATTGATGTCACCGTCCTTAAACTGACCAAGGGCCTTTTGGCGGGCGTTCTGGCTCTTATTTCCATGAATAGCCGCAGCCTGGATGTTCACCTTCTTGAGTTTACGTACGATCTTGTCCGCTCCGTGCTTGGTGCGACTGAAAACGAGTACAGACTCAATGTCTTCCTCATTTTTGATCAGATGCTTAAGCAACTCGGGCTTGTCTTTTTTGGCAACCAGGTATACAGCTTGCTCAACCCTTTCGGCCGTTGCTTGCTTGGGTTTGATGGTCACCCGCTCAAAATCGTCCCGCAGGATGTTCTTGGCCAGAGAGACGATCTCCTTGGGCATGGTAGCAGAAAAGAAAAGGGACTGTCGGTTATCCGGCAACTTGACCAACAGTTTACGAATGTCATGAATGAAGCCCATGTCCAACATGTGATCGGCTTCATCGAGAACAAAGTATTCCACGTCGCGCAGGCTGATGTGCCCCTGGCCCATCAGGTCGAGTAAGCGGCCAGGCGTAGCGACCAGAACGTCAATGCCCCGCTTTATGCGGTCTACTTGTTTACCCTGCTTTACGCCACCGAAAATGACGGTGTTGCGCAAGTCGGTGAACTTTGAATAAGTAGTAAAGCTTTCTCCGATCTGGAGCGCCAGTTCTCGGGTTGGTGTTACAACCAGTGACTTGATCCGGCGCTTTTCACCCTCCCGTTGATTATCCAGTATTTGCTGAATAATGGGGATGGCGAATGCAGCCGTTTTACCCGTTCCCGTTTGGGACCAACCGAGTAGATCGGTGCCCTTCAACAGGATAGGAATGCTTTGTTCTTGAATTGGGGTGGGTTCAGTATAGCCCGTGGCAGTGAGGGCTTTGAGGATGCTTTCATCCAGGCCGAGGTCGGCAAATTTCATTCGGTTAGCTTGAATTAAGCCGCAAAGGTACGGGAAATTAAAGTAGCGGAAATATTGCTGCGTTAATTTGAAATTACCAGTTCGAAAGATTGCGGACGGCGGGTTTCTCTCCCCCGGTTTTTACGAACTATTGCCATTCCCGTAATAATGAGTTTAAAATTCTCCCGACATAGTGGTGAAGCCCTCACAAACCCCTTCGACTCTTTCGGTTATGCTTGCACTTTGTTCTTGCGTAGCATAGCAAATAAGCATCAACGTTTACCCGGTAACGCTGCTACTTTGCTAGCCAAAATTATTACTGATAATCCGCTGACCATCGCCAAAGTTCGGAAAGGAAAATCCGTTGGGTAGGGCAAGAAGGCAGGGATACCCAAAGTGCTCTCTCCCCCACCGAACCGCAGGAAAGCTGCGACCAGGAAGCCGGCCAAAGCCCCATACTTATTAGCAAATGGCAGGAACAGCGCACAGACCAAGGCCGGGAATAAAAGGCAATACACGAAATCGGAGCACAGAAACCACAATTCGTATACACTCTGCACCTTGAAGGCAACGAGGGTGGCCGCTACGCCGACGATCCAGATACAGCGCTTGATGAGCCGGGCCAGATTACTATCCGAAATATCCGGCTGAACCAGGGGCCGGTAAACGTTCCAGATGCCCATACTGCTGGCAGAAAGCACCGAAGAATCCACTGACGACATTACCGCAGCAGCTACTGCTCCCAGGCCGATCATCCCCACCAGCGGCGGGGTCAGTTCTTTGACCACCCAGGGTAATGTGGCGGAAGCTTCGGGAGGAGCCGTGGTGCCCAGGGCCGTCCAATCTACGGTGGCACTGATCATACCGATGACCGTTGGCGCAAAGGCGGCCAGCAAACAGATCACCCCGGCGAGAATACTGAGCCAAACGGCCACCCGCTCCGATTTAGCAGCCAATACCCGCTGAAAATACACTTGCCAGGGAATGCCTCCGAAGACGAGCAGCAAGGCGTAATCCCACCAGGTCCAGTAACTGTCACCCAGAGCTTCTCTGCTGGGGAAAGGACTGGCCGCCGCACCGAACTGATCCTGATACTTGGCCCAGGTGGCGGATAAGCCACCGGTGTACTCCAATGCAAAAGGCAAGATGATTGCCAGACCAACAAATAAAATGATTAACTGCACTACGTCGGTCAGGGCAACGGCCCAAAGACCACCCAGGGCGGTATAGGCAATGGCTACGGTAGCCGATAGCAGAATGGATGTCTCGATATCGATACCCAGCACCGTTGAAAAGGTCGCGCCCAGTGCCGTCAGGATGGCTGCGGTCCAGAACAACTCACCGGTGAGGGCGGGCAGGAAAAGCAAGGCGGTCATTTTCTTTCCGTAGCGTTCTTCTAAAGGATCCAGCATGGTCCGGTAACGCCGGCGACGCATAATGCGGGCGAAAAACAGTCCACCGATTACCAGGCTCAACGCGTAACCCCAGGGTGCCTGTACCCAAACCAGTCCGCTACTGGCGGTGTATTCGGCCGTACCGTTGATGAAGCCCCCACCCACCCAGGTTGCGCTCATGGTGAAGATGGCGATGTAAGCCGGCAAACCACGCCCGGCCAGCATGACGCCATCGGTATCAGATTCACCACCCTGCTTGCGTTTAGCGATAACCGCACCAATGTAGACCAATGTAGTAGATCAACGCGTAGAAGAAGGCCATAAAGCCGAAGGCGGGCCAGTCGACTGTTTCCGGCTGGGTAAAGAGAAGGTAAAGTGCGGCCAGGCCAAGGAGTCCGAAAAGAAATAGTAATGATCTAATAACTGAATATTCTGGTGAGAAGATGATTTATGCAAGCAATGATCCAGTGCTTGAGCAAACAAGGTATCTATTTTATCCTTTGATCAATACTTCATTAAATCATTACCTTCCCAAAATGCAAGCGAACTTATCTGCAAAACTCACCGCCTGGGCCGTCCACGTTTTTACCGCCTCGGGGCTGCTGAGTGCGTTTATGGCCCTGCTGGCCGCCGTAGAACAGGACTGGCGAGAAACGATGCTCTGGTTGTTGCTGTGTCTGGTTATCGACGGTATCGACGGCACCTTCGCCCGGATAGCCAAAGTGAAAGAGGTATTACCCCACGTAAGCGGTAAGTACATCGATTACGTGATCGATTTTTTTACCTACGCTATCTTGCCGGCCTATATGTATTTCGAGACTTCCGGCCTGGATGAGTTCGCTAAATACTTCTCCACTTTCATGATCCTCCTGGTCTCGGCGCTTTACTACGGTATTGAAGATATGACCAGCGCCGACGGAAAGCACTTTGTCGGATTTCCCGTGATGTGGAACATGGTGGTATACATGATCATCTTTGTTTTTCCGGATGCTCCTCCCTACTATGTTTTCACGGCGGTACTGATCCTCGCAGTAATGCATTTTCTGCCCATCTATTTTGCCTATCCGAGTATGGGCGGGCGCTGGTGGCCGGCGACGCTGGGGGCTACGATAATCTTTATCGGCGCGGCAATCTGGAACGTCTGGACTTACCCGCAAGTAAATGAGATCGGGCGTTGGATGGCCATTGGGAGTACGCTATACTTTGGGGTACTGGCCGCGGTAGACACTTATGAGGCTAGAAATGAGCAAATACATGCGTAACGTGAGATGACTTGCTGACTCACTACTTCCACTGCCAGGCCACCATGCGACTCACCTTACTACCCTGCCCCATCGGGATGACTTCCACCCGTTTAGCTTTTTCCCGCTTCAAGGCTTGTACGATCGGCGTTTCGTGACGTTTTGCACTCAATAAACTAGTGTACCAGCCACAGGCATCGGGCTTCTCCTTACTTTCCTGGATGAGGCGGAGCAGGAAAGCTTTTTCACCGCCCTGGGTCCATAATTCGTTGTCGCGGCCCCCGAAATTACGGATGGTGGGTTGCTTGAACCGGGCACGGCCGAGTTTATGCCATTTGGCCTGACTATGTTGCTCCGCTTCTTCGGCGGAACCGTAAAAAGGCGGATTGCAGATGCTGGCGGCGAAGTACTCTCCAGCCCCTATTACACCTTCGAGAATTTGCTGCTTGTCCTTCTGGCGGCGAAGTTCGATACGCTTACCTAAATCGTTGGCCTGAATGATGGCCTGGGCCGTTTTCAGGGCCGTGGTATCGGTTTCCGTGGCGACAAAGCGCCAGTTAAATTCTTTCGATGAACCGAGTAGCGGGTAGATCAGGTTGGCTCCAGTGCCGATGTCCAGGATACGCGTATTCTTGCCCGGCTCTTCACCATTGGACCGTAGTAGATCGGCGAGGTGAAGCAGGTAATCCAGACGCCCCGGTACCGGTGGGCAAAGGTAGCCTGGGGGAACATCCCAAATCCCGATGCCGTAGTATTTGTTCAACAACGCTTTGTTGAGGAACTTAACGGCCTCGGCATCCGCGAAGTCAATGGTAGGCCGGCCGGCCCTGGAATTACGGATTTTCTCCTTCAGTTCGGGAACCAATTCAGCAAGGGCGGGAAGGTCGTAAGCTTGATTGAAGGGGTTAGCGGGATGCATCGGCAAAAGAATTCATTACTTGAATGACGTGATCGATCATGGCGTCGTTGACGTCGAGGTGGGTGGTGAAACGTATGGTTTTGGGGCCAAAGGGAACGGCTTCAACACCCTTGTCTTTTAAACGCGCCAGAAAGCTGTCTGCGGACTCTTCCTTAAGGTCGAAGATGAGAATATTGGACTGTGGTGGAATAAGGTTAGTCACGTAAGGCAATTCTTTGATGGCTTCTCCCAGTCGCTTGGCGCGGGCGTTGTCTTCGGCCAGTCGATCCACGTGATTTTCGAGGGCATAGATACCCGCTGCTGCCAGAAATCCGGCCTGGCGCATGCCGCCACCCAGGTTTTTTCGGAAGCGTCTGGCCCTTTGGACCAATTCATCCGGCCCGAGTAAAAGACTACCCACGGGCGCCCCCAGTCCTTTGCTCAGGCAAATACTGATCGTGTCGAAAGTTGCCCCCCAATCTACCGTGGATTCTCCGGTTTCGACCAGGGCGTTGAAAAGTCGGGCACCGTCCAGGTGGCAGGCCAGCTTATGCTCCCGGGCTTCTCGCACTAAACTGGAAGCTTCATCATGGGTATAGATGGTTCCGCCGCCTTTGTTGCAAGTATTTTCCAGCACCACCAGTTTACTGACCGGCAGCCAGTCCGCCCGGGGTTTTACGGCTGCTGCTATCTGTCCGCTCAGAAGCTTCCCGGCTTTTCCTTTAACCAGATTCATTGCTACGTTGCTAATCAAACCGTACACACCGCCTTCGTACTGGTAAACGTGGCTTTTCTCTTCGCAGATCACCTCATCCAGCGGCTGGGTATGCATTTTGATGGCCAGCTGATTGGTCATGGTGCCGCTAGGGCAGAACAGGGCGGCCTCCATTCCAAAACGCTCGGCGGCCATAGCTTCGAGTCGGTTTACGGTAGGGTCTTTGCGGAAAACGTCGTCACCAACCTCCGCATCGAACATGGCTTTGCGCATGGCCGGAGTCGGTCGGGTAACGGTATCGGAGGTTAAGTTCACTGCTAACATCGGGCGAAGATAGCAGTTACAAATCTTCCAGCCAGCGTAGTAAGCTCTGCCACCAATTGCTGACGTCGCCGGTAAAGGCGTTAGCAAAACTGAAGCCGTGGCCACCCTTTGCGTACACCCTCAAACTGGCGGGAACTTTGGCGGCGTTGAGGGCTGAAAAATAGTCCAGGGAGTTACGTACCGGGACGACTCCGTCATCGGCGGCGTGAAACAATATGGTAGGCGGAGTGCGCTCGTTTACCTGTTTCTCCAGACTGAAGTATTTGACCATTTCATCCGACGGTGACCGACCGATCAGGTTCCTTCGTGATCCGGCGTGGCCGGTCCCCAGCGTATCCATGCTGATTACCGGATAGACGAGGATACTAAAATCGGGCCGGCTGCTTTGGCGAGCGACTTTATCTTCCTTGTGACCGGGGTCGGCCGCCAGGGTGTACACCGAAGCGGATGCCGCCAGATGTCCGCCCGCCGAAAAGCCCATAATGCCGATCTTTGCCGGATCAAAGTTTTCGGTTTCCGCCAGATGGCGCAATAGTTGCATTCCGCGCTGGGCATCAGCGAGGGCAACCTGACTTCGGCAATCCTCCGTTTCCCAGTGCGGTAGCCGGTATTTCAGTACTGCGGCGGTGATTCCCCTTTGGTTGAACGCCCGGGCGACTGCCGCACCTTCCCATTCCCAGGCGTGCAGATAATACCCACCACCGGGGCAAATCATCACGGCCTGGTCCTTTTTTCCTGCACCGAACGGCCTAAAAACGTGGAGCTCGGGACGATGAATCTTTATTTGCATCAGCCCCATTTGCTCATCTGTCCATTCTTCCGAGGTCAACTCATTAGCGCAGGGAAAACGATCATCCGGCCAGAGGGCGATAACGGTATCCGCGACACAAGCGGAGCGCTTTAGATCGATTTGGCCATGCTTTTTGGCTGACAAAGTAGCAGTGTTGCCACGTAATGACAAAGCTACTACACCCAGTAAAAGCAGCAACCCGATTACAAACCCTCGAAGCATGACAATTCAATTAAAAGATCATTGATAAAATAATTAAGCCCCCGAAGCTTGTGTAGGCTCTGGGGGCTTATTCAATCAGCAGTAACCGTGCTACAGTTTCTGTAAAGTACCGTTCACATCCTGGACAATAAAGGCCTTATCATAGCCATTGGCCTGGGCAGTATTCTTCAATTGCTGTGCTTCATTGGGTGTGCGGGCTGAGAGCAGCATCAAGGTAAGATTACCCCGCTGGCGTTGCACCAGTGTGCCGATACGCTGGGCCTTGGCCGCATCAAAGTAACGGGGTGTGCTATAAGCACCCAGTTGTACGAAGTAGGGCCCGTTAGCACCACTGACTGGTGGCTGATAGGTGCCAGCAGCGTTATCCTCCGGCTGATCTGGCAGCGGTCGCCCGCCGGTTGTTCCGGTATCTGCTACAATAAAGGTTTTGGGGTAACCACGTCCGGCGAGTGCAGCTTTGGCAGCTTCAGCCTCGGCACGAGTCTGAAAGATACCCATCCGAACCTTGTATACCCCATTTTCGGGTTTGCTGTACACTTGTCCAAGATCGCTCAAGACGGCAAATTTACCCATGTCCGGTTCTTTACTCAATGAAGCCAGCTGAACGGAATAACCACTGCCGACAGGGCCTCCATAATCATTATCATCTCCGGGAACTGGTGGAATATTCTGACCTGGCAACAGCGAAAGTACGCCCAGTACGTTACGGTCGGAGCCATCGGCCATAGCCAGCGGGAAATTCAGGGTTTCGTAACCCGGCGCCGAGATGCTGAAATCGTAAGTGTTGTAGGGTTGCATAGCAACTGAGTAATTGCCGTTGCCGTCCGTCCGGACTTCAGATACATTGCCGGTGCCACGATTTACAGTCTGCACCAGGGCGCTGTTGATACCGATCCGGGACTGAGCATCTACAATCCGCCCCTGAAAGGCTTCGCTGATCTTGCTGAGCATTACCGGCACTTCACCGGAGTTGCCATTGGAAGTCAGGCTGGCTACATTGAGACTCACCGGAAGGTAACCTTCCTTGCTGATGGTAAGCTCGCAATTTGTTCCGGCCACCGCCCGGAAAGAATAGCGACCGTTGATATCAGCATAATAGGCCTGGTCGCCACAGGCGGTCAGGTCAACAATGGCTCCGGATACGGCGCTTCCATCGCTGGCCGAGCGGATAACCATCACCAGATCGTCACTGGCCTGGCTAATACGATAAAGGTCTTCGTTGCCCCGGCCGCCAATGCGGTTAGAAACGACGTACCCCATATTACGGGTGGCGTCGAATACGAACCCGTAATCGTCGCGGGAACTGTTGATATTTTTCCCCATGTGCAGTAGGTTGCTGGGGCGTCCGTTTTGCATTTCGGTACGGAAGACATCGTAGGCTCCCATGCCAAAGTGCCAATCGGAGGAGAAATACAGATTTGCTCCGTCAAAATAGGGGGTGATCTCGTTGCCGACGGAGTTAATAATCGTCCCCAGATTTTCGGGAATCAGGGACCAGCCATTACCGGAGCGCTGGGCACGGTAAATATCGAATCCACCGTAACCACCTTCACGATCGGAAGCGAAGTAGATCGACTGACCGTCCGGGGCGAACATGCCGTAGCCAGTACTGAAATCGCCACTATTGAAAGGCAAGGGACGGGCGTTTACCCACTGACCATTCGGGTTGACCTCGGCGAACCAGAGCGTTAACTGAGCGCCGGCTTCGGGGATCATTCGGGTACCGTCGGTAAAATTATTACGGGTAAAGAGGACCATTGATCCATCGGAAGAGTAACTTACTGGTCCAACGTTGCCGCCGTCGTAGCCACTCTGTAATTTGAACGGCTCCTGTAGCACGCCACTCGGACCGAAAGCGGCCACCAGTGGTTGGTTCTGGGCCTGACCGGTAAAGGTTCCCCCCTTATCCGTACGGAATGAACTGAAGATCAGTTGTTCACGGCCGACAAAAGACGGGCCGAAATCAGAGGTTGGAGAGTTAGCAGCCGAAGAGGTGGCCATGTAAACTCCTTCGGTGGCAGCTTGTTGTTTGGCGAAATCACAGCTTTTAGCAAAGTGATTACCAATTACCGGGTCGGCTTCCTGAGCATAATAGAGGTACCATTGCTTGGCCTCATCGTAGCGCCCTAAGGCGCGGAGTACGTGGGCGTGTTCCAGACGGGTTTCGTCAGAGACTTTGCGGTCTTTAACGGCCTTGGTGTAAAACTGGTTGGCCTGGGCCATCTTGTTGAGCATCATGAAACTCTTCGCGATCTTACTCAGGGCTTCCAGGTCGTCATCCCGACGATCAAGCGCTTGTTGGTAAGACACTACTGCAGAATTATAGGCGTGAAGCTCGAATTCTTTGTTTGCCTGGCGCATGGCCGAGCGGAATTGAGCTTGCAGCGGCGCGGCCAGCAGCAACGCAAAAGAGAAAGCCAGAATAGTGGTTAATTGACGCATATACGGATATTGGTGTCTGAAATTAGGTTAGCGGCAGGTGCGCTTGGTCAAATATATAAATAGTATTGTAGTAATAGTAGTCTGATAGTCGTGGCAGTATATCCAGTTAATACGATCAGACCATCATTGCTATTAGATTAATCCCGCCAATCTTTAAAAGCATTGATTAGGCCGTTGGTGGAACTATCGTGGGTTGTAACGCGCTCTTTGCCGTCGAGTTCAGGCAGGATTGCCTTAGCCAGTTGCTTGCCTAATTCTACGCCCCATTGATCGAAACTGTAAATGTTCCAGATGATGCCCTGTATAAAGATCTTATGCTCGTAAAGCGCGATCAATTGACCGAGTACAGCAGGCGTCAATTTTTTGAATAAGATGCTGTTTGTCGGTCGATTACCGGTAAATACTTTGAAGGGCAATAGCTCTTCGATCTCTTCGGCGGATTTACCAGCAGCTTTTAATTCAGCACGGACGGTATCGGCACTCTTCCCTTGCATTAGTGCTTCGGTCTGAGCGAAGAAATTGCTGAGGAGGATGTCGTGATGGTTACCGATCGGGTTGTGGCTGATGGCCGGAGCAATGAAATCGCAGGGTATGAGCTTGGTACCCTGGTGGATGAGTTGATAGAAGGCATGTTGACCATTGGTACCTGGCTCTCCCCAGATGATAGGGCCAGTCTCATAAGTAACGGGCTTCCCGTTACGATCTACTGACTTACCGTTACTCTCCATATTTCCTTGTTGAAAGTAGGCGGGGAAGCGGTGGAGGTACTGATCGTAAGGCAGAATAGCTTCGGTTTCAGCGCCGTAAAAATTGTTGTACCAGACACCGATGAGGGCCATGGTCAAGGGCAGATTCTCGGCGGGTGAGGCCTGAAGAAAATGCTGATCCATTTGATGCATGCCTTCCAGTAATTCGTTAAAGCGATCAAAACCGATGGTCAGGGCGATACTGGTACCGATAGATGAGGAAAGTGAGTAACGGCCACCGACCCAATCCCAAAAACCGAACATATTCTCCGGGTCGATACCAAAGTCCTTCACCCCTTCTTCGTTGGTACTCAGGGCGACGAAGTGCTTAGCTACGTCTTCCGGACCATTAGCGTGTTCGAGGAACCAGCTACGGGCACTCTTGGCATTGGTCATGGTCTCCTGAGTAGTAAATGTCTTGGAGGCGATGAGGAAAAGCGTGGTTTCCGGGTCCACATTTTTAAGGGTCTCCGTCAGGTGGGTACCGTCGATATTAGATACGTAATGGACGGACACTCCATCCAGCCAATAGGGCTTCAGGGCTTCGGTGACCATTACCGGGCCCAGATCGGAACCACCGATACCAATGTTGACGAAAGTATCTATCCGTTTTCCTGAATAGCCCCGGTGGACGCCATTATGGATGAGCGAGCAAAAATGCTTGACCCGCGCCAGGGTCTCATTGACGGCCGGCATCACGTCTTCACCATCTTCGAGGATTGGTTCACCACTCCGGTTACGTAGCGCCACGTGTAACACGGCACGATCTTCGGTAGCGTTGATCCGCTGGCCGGTGAACATCGCCTCGGTAGCTTCGGCAACGCCACATTCCTCCGCCAGTTGGTGCAGCAGTTGCATGGTGTCATCTGAGATAATGTTCTTGCTGTAGTCCAGCAGTATATCTTCGAAATTCAGGCTGAATTTTTTGAACCGCTCCGGGTCCTTTTCAAACAGGTCTGACATCTGGCGGTCCCGATGGTCATCAAAATGCCGCTGCAGGTTCTTCCAGGCAGTGGTTTCCGTGGGGTTGATGCGGGGTAATGGATGGGTGGCGTTGCTCATCATATATATGTTGCTGGTCTTTATTACAAGCTTTCGGAGCGGAAGTTTATTCCGATTGCCTGAAAGCACAATAATACGGCTTGTCAGATCGCCTTGCTACTTTGCCAGCCATGAAAACGTAAATCTACTCAGTTACTTTAATCAACTTTCCAGACCACCGTAAATTACCCTGACCAAGTTGAACAAAATATTGACCGGCGGGCCAGTCTGCGGTCCAGAGTACCAGGTCTCGCCGGCCGGCTTCGACAGTGATCTTATCTGAGTAAAATGTTTGTCCGACCGTATTAGTGATGAGCAGATCGGCAGTAGGCCCAGGAAAGCCGCTGGCCTCTATTTTCAGGCGGTTTCCAATCAGAGGGTTGGGAGAAAGCGCAACCTTCGGGCTATTTTCTCCGCAGTCGGAGGTCATGATCTTTGTGAGTCGACTCCCACCATCGACCTCAACGATTCGCAGTCGATAGAACCGTTCTTCCCCATTACTCTTTTCATCATCATTGAAGTTATACTGACTGACCGATGTGTTAGAATTGCGAGGGTTCACCGTGCCGATATTCTCCCAATTTCCTCCGGGCAGTCGTCTTTCAATCCGGTATTCCGCGATGTCGATCTCTTCGGTTACGGACCAATCGATCCTGGTCAGATTCGCAGCGCAGTAAGCTTGCAAACTGAGAATTTCTACGGGCAATGGAGATTGAGCACATTCACCATTGTCTCCCCCCAGGCGCAGGAAAAGTTCGTCGAAATAGGAGTCGTTATCCGTTCCGGAGTTACGGGTACCGGTCAAAAGAACGTTGATGCTGCGCGTAGTGGCAGGGATGGTCACCGTGTTTTCCAGGGCGATCCAGCTACTACTCAAAGTCGTCAACTCACCCGTAGTGGCCAGGCTTGCTCCCGATGCTGCCAGAAATTCTAATCGCATAGCGGGGCGATCGTTTCCATTAAAATTAGACAGATGACCACCGAAACTGGCAAAAAAGCCACCACCATCGATATCACCGGCGAATCCGCTGACGTCGATGTTTTGTACGGCTTCTGAAAATGAAGTTTCGTTGCCTTCGCATAATCCGCCGACGGCGAAATATCGACTGCCGGCGAAGGGATTAACGCCATCACATTCTCCGCTTGTGAGTGATTCGATGGAGCCGGTCGAAGCCGTCCAGTTGGTTGTGCCGTTTTCTCCACCGGGGTTACTCAACAGGTTAGCGGAAAAGCCGGAAGTGCCCGTGGAGAAAGACAGTGGAGTGGACCAGTCGCTCCACTCCAGGTGTTCATCGCGGTAGCGAACCCGCCAGCAGTAGTCAGTATTTTCTTCCAGGTTGGTGACCTGCTCGTCGGTAAGGTCGTCGTCAGCCTGGGTATTGACCTCATTATAGAAATTTTCGTGCTGTTTCCAGGAATCGAAGACCGGGGCCGAAAAATCCGCGCAATTCGTACTGATTTGCCAGTGAGCGGCCTGGTGTTGATCACCGGCATCATTAAAAGCCGTTGCACTCAGGATTATACAAGCAGGACTAATGCCGTTTCCAGAGGGAAAGAGACCGGTGGGCATCTGGGGTGACTGCTCTCCCCTTCTGATGACAATGGCGTCTTGCTGCTGGTTGTCGATAACCACGTCCTGGTCTCCGCGGGTAATTCTGCGCAGGCGGAACTCTGGAGTCGCGCCCGCCGTAACGTCTACGACAACGAAGCCGTATTCATCAATAGACTTGCTGAATTCAGCATAATCCTGATTAGGGAACTCCCCCCAGTTATCGATAGCCCCGCCAGCAGTAGCGGCGTTGACCCACAGGTGGTTGTGATCGCGGGACTGGCCCCGGGAATAACCGTGAGTATGGCCGAAAAAGTGAATGGAGGGCTTACCGCAATCGGTGCTGAAACTTTCGAGCAGGGCAATGGCATCGCCGGTGTAGCCGAGTTCGCCCGGCGTCCAGAGTTCAGATAGAAAAGGATGATGCAACTGGGCGAAAACGAAGTCGATATCCGGGTTCTGGCAAGCATCGTCTAACGTATTTTCCAGCCAGTCGAGTTGTTCCTGGATGCGAAAGCCGCTGTTTGAATTGAGCCCGATGATGCGCGCATTGGAGTAATCCTTGAACCACCAATGCTCTGTAAAGCCGGGGCTGCCATTTTCCGGAAGAGTAAAGTACTGGAAATAGCGATTGCTGTTGTTTTCGTGGTTGCCCAACACCGGGTAAACCGGTACGTGGCGAATCAACTGACTGGCCTGGCCGAAAAAATCGTTTTGCCACTGACTATGAGAATTGCCATTGACCACCAGATCTCCGGGAATCATTACGAAACCCAGGTGTGCGGCAATGTCGTTTTCCCCGTTCTCTGCCTCAAAAAAATCGATAACGCCTTCATTGACGACCTCCTGAAATTTGAGGGGTTGGCTCCCATCCTTTTGCATATCACTCATTACGACCATGCTGAAACTTTGGTCCGAAGAGTTTGTCGGTGGAGTGAGAAAGTCAAAAACGGAGGAGAATACATTCTCCGTTTTGACGCGATAATAGTAGCGGGTGTTAGGGAGTAAACCAGTGGCCGTAGCCGAGAACAGCAAGTTTCCATCGCCGGTACTAATTGACGTAGCGGTTTGGCTCTGGTTGAGGTTGCTGGCCAAAATACCCCACATGAGTTCACCGTTGCTGCCCCCATCGGTTTCCCAGGAAATGGTCACCCGACTGGGTTCCGCGTCCTGTAGGTAAGGAGCTACGATGGTATTCTGTGCATTCAGTTGGCCCAACAAAAGCAGCGTAAAAAAACTCGTCAGTTTAAAAACTTTCATACGGGAAGGTAGGGAGAATGTGTTGTTTGGGGATGTTCGATTTTTGTATAAATATAAATTTATGTATTTATAAATATACAAGAAAATGGAAATCATATCTGAGTAAACGCAAACTATGGATTTGTTTATAAGCTAAATATTTGAAATTATTTGTTCTTCAAAGTAGCAATGCCTAAATTTGTCTGAGACTATCAACTCTTTAGGACCAATATGAAGAAGCAAGCCGTCAACCGCAAGTACAATTTTCCCGATGCCGATCTCTATCAGCAGTGCATGGATAGCATTCGCTTCGCCAAGCGCGACATCGAAGAGTTTACCAATTATGGCTACGATATTCACCGACTTAAAGGGTTTCACAGCCGTTGCGAAAAGCTGGCCGGCCTGCCCGACGATGATGAACTATTGGGTGACCAGATGATCGTGACGGATAAAAAGTACGCCGCCGCCGAACGTCTCAAATCAGCTATCCGTAGTGTGATGACGCGGGTAAAGATGAAGTACAGCAATCGTAGCGGTCGCTACCGCAAGTTCGGTACCGCCAAGATGGGCGACATGACCGATGCCCAGTTGTTATTCTGTGGCCGCAGGGTGATCAGAGTCGCCCGTGCTCAATTAGATTTTTTGGAGGAAACCGGATTGAACGAAAACGTCCTTAAAAAGGTAGCTGACGCTTGCCAGGTCTTTGAAACGGCTATGAACGTTCAGCAAGACAAGATCGCCGAGCGTGACATCCAGGTAGAAAATCGGGTGGACCTGGGCAATCTGCTCTACGATGAATTTATTCGTGTCTGTGAGATCGGAAAGGATATCTGGGCCGAGACTGATAAAGCGAAGTACGAGAATTACACCATTTATGAGAGCAATGCCGAGCAAAAGCGAGCAGCTAAGGCCAAGAAGTAAATATTCTCCGACGACCTTGCTACTTTGCTAGCCAGCCATCTTTTACCTTGTGGCTTTCAGAGAAAATCGCTCATCAATGCCTTATACACCCGCCGGCCCTCCCCCACCCTTTGCTCTCCGCCACAGTCCACAAATTCCGGAATTACTTTATGGTTTAGGCTGCACCCTGGCCTTATCTACCTACCAGGCGGGTAAGATCGTTTGCATCTCAGCGGTGAACAAAGAGAAGCTGACCCAGCTACCCCGGACTTTTAAAAAGCCAATGGGTATTGCCGAGGACCCCGCCACTGACCGTCTGGCCATCGCCTGCCGGGACGAAGTAATGATACTGGCCAACTCTCCTGGACTGGCCGCCCATTATCCCAAGAGTCCGGGTAAGTACGACGCTATGTATTTCCCACGTCTTAGCTACCATACGGGAGATCTTGACATTCACGATATCAACTTCGGCAAGGGAGATGAGCTTTACGCAGTAAACACCCGTTTTTCCAGTATTGTAAAAATTGACGGGCGCTACAACTTTACGCCTTACTGGAGCCCTCCTTTCATCGACAAACTGGCCAGCGAAGACCGCTGCCATCTGAACGGGATGGCCATGCTGGACGGAAAACCAAAGTACGCGACATCCTTTAGCCAGACCAATACTCCCCAGGGCTGGCGACCGACCGTCACCGAAACCGGAACCATTTTTGACGTAACTACCAATGAAGTGATAGCCCACTCTCTGGCGATGCCCCACAGTCCACGCATCTTCAATGATGAACTCTATGTACTACTGAGTGCCACCGGAGAGTTGGTGAAAATCGACGTTAATACCGGCGGCTACGACGTAGTATGCAAGATCGGTGGTTTTGTACGCGGAATGGCGCTGGCCGGAGAATATCTATTCGTCGGCCTATCTAAACTAAGGGAAAATTCCAGCACCTTTGCCAAGTTACCTTTTGCTAAAAATGCCAGCCGGGCCGGTATCGAAGTTATTCACTTACCAACCGGCGCAAGAGTGGGAGCCATTGAATACCTAAGCAGCGTTGACGAGATATACGACGTTCACGTATTGGCCGGTAAACGAAGGGTCAATCTTTTGAGTACCATGACCGAAGACCATAAAGCGGCACTGATGATCCCGGAAGCTACTTACTGGGCGCGTCAGCAGCCAGCAACTCCATAAATTCATTCATTCTTTTCTAACGCTTTCTCTATGAAAACACGTTATCATTTTTCGCGCCAGCGCGCCCAGCTAAAGCACCTGGGAAAACAACTGTTGCAACTTCGTGAAAACGGAACCACTGTTCCAAACGAACTGACGGCAAAATTTCGCCACCTCTGTCGCAAATTGCTTCCTCGTTTCGGGACGGCAGGTCTAAAGCAAGCCTTGGGCTCCGCCGCCCTGTTGATCGGTCTGGGCACAGCAGTACAGGCACAGAACTTCGCCCCCCCAGTTGTTGATGCTTTTGGGGTTAGCTCGGAATTACTCGAAGCAGGATACTACAACTACCCTGCTTTCGCCGACCTGGATAACGATGGCGACCTGGACCTCATGACCACTTTCAGCTTGTACGATTACGGAACGGAACAGTACACGACTCAGTTTTTTTACTTCGAGAACGTCGGAACCGCAGAAGCACCCGATTTCGCCGCTCCCCAAATCAACCCATTCGGAATCCCGGTTTTTCAATCGGACATCAACCCCATTGAATTGGTTGACCTGGACGGAGATGGTGACCTGGACATCGTTACTTCCGGATTTAATTATGAAAATGGAACTTACGGAGATGGTGCAATCTTCACCATCAACAACGAAGGTAATGCCGCCAATCCGGCTTTCGGGGACGTCAACATCAATAGCCTCAGTTTACCAGTACCCGGCGCAACGGACAACGCATTGTTTTTTGCGTTCGGAGATCTCGATGGCGATGGCGATCTTGATATACTAGGAAATGCATATGATGCAGACGGCTATAATGGTTTCATCAACTACTATTACGAAAACGAAGCCATTGACGGTGGCATCTTACCGGCAGCGCCGCAGATTGATCCTTTTGGTCTGCCAGTTGGCAATACCCTTGACAATCTGAACCCCTTTTCAGATTTAGCTGATGTAGATAATGATGGCGACCTAGACCTGATCGCAGGATCAATCAGTTATGACTACGGGACAGGGCTATACGACAACAAGTTTCTTTTTTACGAAAACAGCGGAACTTCAACAGATCCGGTTTTTGAAGAGCCGCTGACCAACCCCTTCGGGATTACGGTTCCCAACGAAGATTCAGACGAGGCACCACGCTCGACTTTTGTCGATATCGATGCCGACGGAGACCTCGATCTCCTTTTCTTCCTGGATAGTAAATTATTTTTCCAGGAGAACACACTCGCGTCTTCCTTGCGGGAACAGTCTGATCGCCTAGATCTTTCATTAGCACCGAACCCAACAAACGGGCTGGCACAAATCACCACTACGGAAGTGGTAGCCCGCATCGAAGTCAGTAACTTGATGGGCCAGCACCTAAGCACGTTAAACGGCAACCAGGCAAGCCTCGATCTCAGCGATCAGCCGGCTGGAATATACCTGGTCAAAATCGTAACCGAAGATGACCGTTTCCAGGTTATCCGACTACGGAAGCAGTAGGTTGACAGATAAGTTTCAAGGGCCGGTTACTTGCTTCAAAGTAGCCGGCTTTTTTTTATACGTTAGCGATATCTTCCCGTAGCCTTGCGGCCTGTTCACTTCCCTCTCCCAGTCGCTTTAACGGTTCTTCACGAATCACTACCGGCGTATTTCGATAAGCCCGCTTAATCACCGCACGCTGTAAGCGGAAACTGAAATCCGGGATATTGCCGTTACGCCAGTGCTGAAAAAAGCCGATCGGTCGCTGGAAGCCAATGGAAGGAATCAACGACCATCCCCAACGGACCTTTCCTCGGTTGAGAACGTATTCTTTATAGGGAATCTCTAATAAATTCCGGTCATTCACCAATTGCGACAGACGGTAATAACGATCGATCAGTTCGATCATTCGCAGGCGGTCCTCATCCAGGTAATTGTGGCGCCTAAGTCGGTGAAACTCCCGTTCGTAATAGCGGTCCATATCCACCTTGCGATTGTAAACTGTCTCCGTAAGTAAGTACATGGGGTCCAGCCGCAGATCGGTATCGTTGATCTCCCGGAAAGCCGTCAGGACAAACATCACATCTACTCCGGCCTTGATTGCATCAACGTGTTCCAGTAGCTCATTATCATCTACATCCAGGTAGCGCAATAGTCGCTCTTCCACGAATTCCGTAAGCACGAAATCCCGGTATTGTGGTTCATGGTGAACCTTGGTATAGAGCACGGCAGCGGCTTCCAGCAGATCAGCTAGCTCGGCGGCTTCTTCATCCTTGAGTGAGCCATATTTTTCCTTACTCACTAGCAACTCCCGGTAACGGCGCTCAATGTGCAGCCGAAAGTAATTCTTGGCGATCACCTTATTGCTTTCCACCAAGGTGATCTCGGGACGTTCGCGTAAAATGCGGTTTAAATAGAGTCCGGCGTTGAAGTCCGGATCGTTTTTCGGTCTGGCCGCAACCAGACCGGTTTGCCCAACCTCGAACCAGTGAAAGTTATTGTTACCAACGATCTCCTGAAAACCGTTTTCTAAATGCTGAACGTCGCCGTATACATGATAGAGTGTTTCACAATTCCTCAGATACTCTACGGCCCGGGATACACTGGTGGGCGTGGCGTCCCGGACCCGGTAATCCTGGCTATTGATGCGGTCCAGCAAATCTCCGTTTTCGTCGATCAGTCTTTCGTACTGTGCTTTGCGTAATTCAGCGTAATAGAGTTCCCAGCTTTCCTGGCCGTATTTCTCAGTGATCAGGTATTGCAGATGGTCCAGTACGTTGAAGGTATGGACGGACAACAGCTCTTCCCGCTGCTGTAAATTGCCAGAAGCCGTAAACTGATACCAATTAAGTCCACTCTCTCCGTTCAACAATTCCCGCAGCGGCGTGTCAAAGAATAAACGATCTTTGGGGTATAGTAAGGCGGCCGCCCGGAAGGTATTCAGGCAGACCGTCATGGCCTGCGCCCGCTCGTGACGCTCTCCCAGTCCCAGCTTGGCCTGAACGACCAGGCTTTCGTACTTATCCGCTAATTGAATGGCGACGTCTTCGGCGATCCGATGTTCTGCTTCATCCTGGTCATCAACGGAAAAGGCATAAAAGCGGCGGGCGTGACGCAGAAGTTTTCGGGCTGGAAAATTCGGATAGCGATCCTCCAGATGCCGACCATTCTCGGCTACGGTGATCCACTGGTTGCGGTGACCACCGGATAGTTCAATGATAACCTGTTCCGCGAAGAGTATATCGCCGGACAGGTAGCGATTGATCCGGCCTACGGCCCGCAGCAGATTGGTCAGTTTACGAAATAAAGGGTTTTCCTCGGCCAGCAAGCCTTCTTCCAGGTAATTGAACTTCAGTTTGGCCATAGCCTCACATAGCCGGAGCAATAACCCCCTTGAAATCTGTCGTACATTGTATTCCGCCGTATCGCTGTAAACGTGATCGGTAAGGCGATGTGGCCAGAGGGGATGACGATCTGATTCCGTATTCGTGCTGTCCTGAAACTCCAGACTACGGCCGGCGTACAGCAGCAAGTGACGCAAGTGATCCGGCTCGCCCATTGAACGACCGTTTACGATCTGCTGTACGATGGTTTTTTCTCCCGTTTTTTTGAAATAGCTCAGTAACAGGTATTCGTAAAGTTGGGCGCTTTCCACTTCCAACTCATAGCGGGCTTTGATCAGGGTGTCGTAAGCTAGCGTATAATCGCCTACTGCAAAGGCATCCTGGTAATGATAGATGAGCCGCTTATAACTCTGCTGAGCCTCTGGAGTGACAATTTGTGCCGGCACCTGTACGGTTCCCCGTCGGGAAATGAGCGCAAAAACCTCGCCTTCGCTTCTGAAATCAAAATCCTCAATGGCTTCCCGGTATTTGCCTTCCCAGCCTGCCTTCAGTCCAGTAGCATCAAAATCCTGGATCAGGGTCGCCAATCGGCGGTTGAGTGATGCATAATTACGCCCCCAGTCCACGGGTTCCCCCAATGTATCGTTCAGAGACCAGACAAAATCGTCGTAGTCGCGTTCCAGACTGGCCAGCGCATCCCGGGTAACCCGGTCATAGACCAGTTGAGTGATCAGATCACAAGCTGGCAAAAAACCGTTATTTTCCTGAATGGCCAGCAGTTTAGCCTTCAACTCCGGCCAGGTGAGGGCGGCCTCTTCGGCCAATTTCCCGTAGTGGTTGACGGCATTGCCCAGCCAGGATAATAAGTCGCTTTTTACAGTTTGTGATTCCCGGTATTCGAAATCGGTAGAGATCATACCCGCCAGCCGATTTCGCAGCAATTCGTTCAACCGGGTTTGCAATAATCTTAGTTCTCCTTTTTCCGTTTCGGTTAATCCGGAATCCCCCAGCAGATCTTTTAAAGCCCACAACGGATCGGACTTGGCCGTTTCCTGGGCCTGCCGAAGTCTTTGCAGGGTCTCCGTCGTTGGGCTGTTCGCTAGCATGGGGGCAAAATACGTTTTTAGACTTCAACTATGAGGAGCTAAATAATATTTCTGCCGTAATCGTGGCTTCAACTCCGAGGACCTAAGGGACGATCACCGAAAGTAAAGTAGCCATCTTGGTGATCTTACGATAGCATAGCAGACGGAACTGGCCACCTTAACCAAACGCACGGCTACTTTGAAGCCATAATGTACCAAACACTCTTCAACCGTTTAGTTCAGGCTCTTCCACCCGACCGAATTCAGCGGTGTAGCGCTTCAGCCATTTGTCCTTATTGCGGAAGAAAACAATATTACCGATGGACATAACTACGAACACGCCAATGCCAGTCATCAGGTAAAAAGTACCGTTAGGAATACCGCTTTCCACCACGACCTTCGGAAACCTGACCAATGTCTCGGCTACGAAAGCACCGTATAAACCAACTACGGACCAATACATAAAACTGATGTGGTACGCCAGTGCCCCTTTCAGCTTCAGGAACATCGGCACCATACCGCCAACCAGCGTAACACTGCTTACCAGGGCCAGCCAGTGAAATATTCCGAAACTGCCGTAAAGATTATAGATGACAAAAGCCGTGACCAGAACGAGGGTCATTGCAATCGTATAGAGGTAACCGATCTTACGATGAAGCACCGTTCCTTTTCTGCCAAATAATATGTAGGTACCCGCAATGAGCGCGACGACAGAAAATAAAAGGTGAATGCCACCGGTGGCGTCCGAAATCAGATTAGAGAGATGCATCAACTGTGTATTAGCTTTTAGAAAGGTACAAAAGTTATATATTCCAGGGTGAAGTTTATCATATGAAAGCGCTCAAATACCTTCTCCTTCTTCTGTTCCTTTTAGCTAATGAATCCCTCACCGGACAACTGACGAATTTACTTAAGGACCCCGCCAGTCGTGGCACCCACCCCAGTGAAGAAAAATTATTCGCCTATGCTGAACGTCACCTCGACAGCCTGCGGGAAAATGACTTGCTTTACGAAGACAGCTCGCTGACCGCTTACCTGTACGATATTACGGATCGTCTATTGCCCGGCCAGCGCGCGCTAACCCCGTGGGAACTATACGTTACCACGAGCCTGGCACCCAATGCTTCGGCCCTGGCGGACGGCCATTTATTCATTAATGCCGGTCTATTATTGCGTTTTGACCACGAAGCGCAGTTGGCCTTCATCCTGGCCCACGAGTTGGCACACTATCTATACCGCCATAGTGCGGCCCAATGGGAATTTAACAGCGGGTTGAACAATACCTATAGTTCCAGGAATAAGAAAAGGCACGGTCTGTTCAGCCAGTCACTCGAGCAAGATGCTGATGAGATCGCCGTGCTTCTGTACGCCCAGGCAGGATACCCTCCTGAACAACTGGACGAAGCCCTGCGCCGAATGCCCCCGGAAATGAATTATGGCGGATTCCTGAGCTTTCTGTTCGGGGTTTCGGACGAATACCGCAGTCACCCCCGCACCCCCGAACGCGTAGCTCACGTAAACGAATTCGCCCGGCAGAAAGAATTTACCGAACGGTACGAAGGCAGGGATTACCTGGCTATAACCGAACAAATACGAATGGAGGCGAGAAAAAGCCTGGCTAAAAATAGTAGCGGTGGCACCCTACCCCAGCAAATTCGCATGGTCGACTCTTTACTGCTCAACTTACCAGCAGAGGAATATGACGACCCATTTGCCTGGGATATGCGATTGCAGCAAGCTGATGCCTGCCTGAAATTACTGTTGCTCTCTGAAACGGAAGCCAATCGGCTAATGGTGATCGATAAACGCAGAGCGGAATACCGTGCCGAATCTTCCAAAGAAGAATTCGAAGCCAGTGTTTTGCTGCATTTGCGTAAAAACAAGAAAGATTATCCCCAGATGATCGCCGCTGTGAGGGACAAATTCCACGAATTACTGAAAAAGCTGACGACTTATACACGCCACGCGCCGGAGGTTGATCGCCTGGAGGGCATACTGCTTTTTGAAGAGGAAGAGTATGCTAATGCGATCATACTTTTAGAGAAGTACCTACAGAATACGGACGAGCCGTTCAACGCTCGTTTAATCCGTAAAATGATTCGTACGAGTAAAGAAGAACTAAACAACAAACGCAAGAAAAAACGAAGCAACTAATCGAAATAACACATGATGAATATTCACAAGTCTCTCTCCACATTGGCTTTATTAGCCACATCTCTCCTCTCTCTTCAGGCACAGAATCTGGGGGTTGCCAGCATTTCCGGCGAAGCCTATAAAGTTACTCATTCCTCGGTTTTCTCCCAGGGTATTCGCGGAGAATTGGGAATTGCCGTAAATGGGCGAGCGGTTCCCTACTTCCAGGAGAACTTGCAGATAGGACTCGATCTTTTGGTTCCCGCCTGGCTAAAGGATGCCGGAGCTGCCGATCTGGTCGTCTGGGACCGTAAAGCCGCTGATGAAGCAGAACTATCCGTCAATCACTCCATGGGTCGGGACATTTCAATAATGGGGGCAATAGAAGATAAGGATCTCCGGCGAATCGAAATCGGAGGAAAAAAGAAGGAGAAAGAAAAGATCAATGACCTGTCAGTAAGATGGCGTGACCAGACCAATGCTTACGCCGATCAGTTGAATCGGGATTACCTCCTGTTCGTAAGGGTGGTAGCCACGCACAATGTAACCAAGAACAAGCTGGATAAGCCACTCAAAGTTGGCAAGAAATTCAATGGCGTTGCCACGATAGTCGTCACCATTATTGACGCTGCGGATGCCTCCGTGATCGCATCTAATATGAAACACATAAACGAATCAACGGATGGAGGACTCGGTATCAACTCAAGTTTGAGCAGCAAGGCCCTGATAAACAAGTGCGAAGGAATCGTTAAACGGACGTATAAAAAGTTTTTGAAGAAAATAGCTGAGTAGCACACACCCCACAACAGCACTATTTAGACAAATTCAAAATAAATTTGCCCAAGCCTTGCATTGTAAAGAATCGTGGACTAAGTTTGCGCTATGCTTATTTAGACCAAATCTACACAAATGCAAAGACTTATACTACCCTTCCTTATTGTTTCCAGCTTTTTCACAACAAAAGTCTCGGCCCAATTTCAGCAGATTACTCAAGGCCCTGGCTATAACCAACAGGTGTTTTTCGATCTGGCCACCAGTACTTCCACTGCGATCGAGCACGAAGATTGGGACATAGCCTTCAGCGTAGCTCCTTTCTCGTTCGCCGTTTTCGTTAATGAAGGAGTCATTTCTTCACAGACGACACCTGCCCTGGCGGTTGAACTCTACGGTAGCACCGCAACGGATTTTGCTACGGCGGACACGACTTCCATCACTGAGCGATTATACAACGATGAGATATCTTGGGAGGCCGGAGCTTTCAATCACTTAGCCAATCCTGCTGATCCCTTCGACCTGGGTTGGGGCACTTACAGTCCGGCTACCCAAACGGCAGCCGGCAGCCGGATCTTTTTCATTGCCGACCGAAGCGGGCAATACCGCAAACTGGAAATTCAGTCTCTAGCCGGTGGTACTTATACTTTCCGCTACGCTGATCTAGACGGTGGTAACGAAGAGACCGTTAGCTTGAATAAATCCGATTACCTGGGTAAGAACCTGGCTTACTTTTCCTTCGACGCGGGCACCCAGGATCTGGAACCAGCTAACTGGGACCTCCTGTTCACCCGTTATACAACTCCTCTGGACGATGGTAATGGTAACATTTTGCAGTATACCGTTACCGGCGTTTTGCATAATGCGGAGGTTGACGTGGCCGAACTCACCGGCGTCGATCCGGAAACTGTAGCTCTGCCGACCGCTACCGAAGCTTACTCCGATCAATTGGATGTTATCGGTTATGACTGGAAAACCTTTGATCTGGGCACCTTCGCCTGGTCCATTCCCGAAGACCTGGTTTACTTCGTCCGTGACGAAGAGGAACGCGTCTGGCAGATACAATTTATCGACTTCGAAGGCTCTTCTACCGGGGTAACCACCTTCACCGTTACTGATGAAGGCGTCGTTTCCGCCACCACAGAGCTACCCGGATTTGCTACCGAAGCTAGCCTGTTCCCCAATCCGGCTTCTGGCCAAACCAACCTCAGTATCGAACTGCCACGGGCAGCAACGGGCCAGATCGACTTGATCAATCAATTGGGACAAACGGTGGGTGCCGCCGGGCAAGACGTTGAATTATCTTCCGGCAACAACCAAATTGCGGTAGACATCAGTGGCTTATCCGCCGGAAACTACTTCTTGCGGCTATCCGTTGGCAATGAAATCCTGGTACGTCATTTGACCGTACGCTAGTTGAATGCTACTTCACTCCAACATTTACTTCTCAACCAACTCTGCTACTTTGTTAGTCAAAACCAACACTTTCTCCGACCGGCTTTGTCAGCTGCGATTCATAGCGATTTTTATCCCCCTGGCATTGCTGGTCGGTTGTGTGTCTTCCGGTGATGAGCCAGCTGATTCACCGGATTCTACAGTTGCCCAGGAGAAAATCATTTCGCTCAACGGTACGATCACCGAATTACTCTACAGCCTGGGTTATGGCGACCGGATCGTGGGGGTGGACGTAACCAGCACCTACCCTGCCGCCGCTACGGATACCCTGCCCAAGCTGGGTCACGTTAGTCAGTTGAACGTCGAAGCTATCCTGGCGCTGGGGCCGAACAAGATTTTCGTCACCGCTGAGGATGCCAGTAAAGAGGGACTGCAAAAACTGCGGTCAGCCGGCATCGAAGTGCTACCCATCGAAGTTGTTTCCACTTTGGAAAATTCGGCTGAAATGGCAAACCAACTGGCCGCTCATTTGGACATTCCCCAGCAGCAAATACAGTTGCTCGAAAATGCTATGGCTGCGGATCGTCAAAAGCTCGAAAGTGTTTTGGACCGTAAGGTGGCTAATGCAAAAAAAACCAAGGTGCTCTTCATCTACGCCCGCGGTACCGGACGAATCCTGGTGGCCGGAAAATCCACCGAAGCAGCCCGGATGATCGAGTTGGCCGGTGGAGAGAACGCCATCACCACTTTTGATGATTTCGAGGCCATTACGCCCGAGAGCTTAGTGGCCGCCGCACCTGACGTTATCCTGATGTTCAGCAGTGGGCTGGCCAGTCTGGACGGTAAACAAGGGCTCGGTCAGGTGCCCGGTATCGAACAAACGCCAGCCTACCAGAACGATAATGTGGTCGCCATGGATGGACAGTATTTACTTGGCTTTGGCCCCAGGGCCGGACAAGCGGCGACGGAATTGGCCGAAAAATTGATTGCCAGCAACAAATAAACCATGTCCGTTCTCCCCAAAAAACATACGATCCCGGCCTGGTTACCTTTGGCTCTACTGCTGCTCATCGCGGCGGGTATCAGCGTGGTCGTGGGCGCCTATGAATTGAACCTGGCGACCCTGATCGACGCCTTGCTCGGCCGGGCCGACCGAATGGAGAACTTTCTGGTCTGGCAAGTACGGCTGCCCCGCGTTGTATTGGCCATTGTAGTCGGTGGCGGACTGGCGACAACCGGAGCGGCGGTACAGGGGCTCTTTCGTAACCCCCTGGCCGAGCCGACATTTATCGGGATCACCAGCGGAGCTATGCTCTTCGCCGTACTGGCCCTGGTTTTTAGCGTTACTTTATTCAGTTGGTTGCCACCGGCGATACTGCAACTCAGCGTCAGCATATCCGCCTTCGCAGGCGCTTTGCTCACCACCTGGATGGTTTATTCCATCGCCAATCGGCGGGGACGAATGGAAGTAACCACTATGCTGTTGGCGGGTATTGCCATCACTGCTCTGGCTGGTGCTTTTACAGGTTTACTGATTTACAAATCCGACGAAGAGCAACTGCGGGATATTACTTTTTGGACCTTGGGCAGCCTGGCCGGCGCAAACTGGTTGCAGGTGGCCGTGTGCGCTCCGGTGACCCTGATTGGAAGTTACTTCCTTCAACGAGATGCCTTGGCATTGAATGCTTTTTTACTGGGTGAAAGGGAAGCCATTCATTTGGGCTTCAAAGTAGCAAAGATCAAGCGCAGAATCGTAATATGGACGGCTCTGATCATCGGTGCCTGTATCTCCGTCACCGGACTAATCGGTTTTGTGGGACTAATTATCCCTCATTTGATCCGGCTCCGGGTCGGAACGGATTACCGCAAGCTGATTTTACTTTCTTTATTATTGGGAGCGACCTTTTTGCTATTGGCAGATTCCCTGGCGCGCACCATCGTAGCGCCGGCCGAGCTTCCCATCGGTATCCTGACAGCAATGGTAGGCGCCCCCTTTTTCATTTGGCTTTTGCTGCGGCAAAACCGAAAAAGCATCGGCCGATGATTACGGGAAGAAACCTAAGCATAATCCGTTCCGGACGTAAGATTCTGAACGATGTCAGTATCAGCTGCCCGCCCGGACAAGTAACGGTGATCATGGGTAGAAATGGCGCTGGAAAGTCGACGCTACTCCGCATCCTGGCCGGCGAATTACTACCCGATACCGGCTCGGTGAATATGAATGGTAGTACCCTATCCTCTCTATCATCGCGAGAACTGGCCGATCGTCGTTCCGTTCTCGCCCAGACCAGCCACCTCACCTATCCCATGCGGGTAAGGGAAGTGGTTGAAATGGGTTGCTATAATCGCTACGACCGGCTAAAGCACTACGAACGGGAATCACTGATAGAAAGCAGCCTGGAAAAGTTGAAGCTAAACAGTTTTGCCGACCGCTTTTTCGATACCCTCTCCGGGGGTGAGCAAAAGCGAGTCCTATTGAGCAAATGCCTGGCCCAACTTCATGCTGGTCGGGTGGCCGGCAAACAACAATTTTTGTTGCTGGACGAACCGACAGCGGCCCTGGACGTAGAACAACAATTTCTCTTTCTCGAATTGGCCACATCTCTGGCCCAACGAGAAGGCATTGGCATCATCGCCGTACTACACGATCTCAACCTGGCCGCCCGTTACGCCGATCGGGTCTTACTCCTCAAAAACGGAAAAAAACAAGTCGCCGGCAACGTACGGCAAGTATTTCAGCCTGACGTACTGCGCGCCGTATTTGGTGTTGCCTGCTTAGTACAGGACCATCCTCATCTTGACATACCTTTAATTACAACTTATGGAAGCCACCATCAATCCACTGCAGATTCGCTTAGCCGAGCTTAAGGCCGCGGAACCTAAACTCAGAAACCGCCAACTCGCCGAACGCCTCGGTGTTAGTGAGGCAGAATTACTTACACTGGGAGAACTGGGCGATAAAGTTATTCGCCTGACTGGCGACTGGAAACAACTTTTGATCGACGTTAAAGAACTCGGCTACGTAATGGCCCTGACCCGCAACGAAGATTGTGTACATGAACGAAAGGGGATATATGATAACCTTACCTTTTATGACGGACCCCACAATATGGGCGTGGCCGTCAACCCCGATATCGATCTGCGGCTTTTCATGAATGAATGGGTCTATGGTTTGGCGGTAATCATGTCCCGGCCAAATGACAAAGAATTGTATTCCCTGCAGTTCTTCAACGCTAAGGGAGAAGCAGTACACAAAATATTTTCTACCCCCAGGACCGACGTGGTTGCTTATCGAGAGTTGGTAGAACGGTACCGGGATGAACAAGTGGCCATTAAAATTAAAGACCGTAGTCCCAAACCCCTGCCCGAGGAAAAACCGGATGCGGAGATCGACGTAGCCGGATTTCAGCAAGACTGGCGCGACCTGAAAGACACCCACCATTTTTTCGGCATGTTACGTAAGTACGGACTTACACGTACCCAGGCACTACGTCTGGCCCCGGAAGGTATGGTGACTCAGGTAAATGAACTGGCCGTGACCGACGTACTGGAGAGCGCTGTAAAAGCCAAGGTCTCGATCATGTGTTTCGTGCATAGCCCAGGCTGTATTCAGATCCACAGCGGCGAAGTGCGCCGGCTAATGTGGCACGGAAGTTGGTTCAACGTGATGGACCCAGCGTTCAATTTACACCTGGACACCAAATCTATCGATAGCTGCTATGTGGTGCGCAAGCCTACCGAAGACGGGCAAGTCACCAGCCTGGAACTGTTCGACGCGGAGGGCCGGATGATCGTTTATTTCTTCGGAGCACGTAAACCGGGGAAACCGGAACTGACCGACTGGCGGAAAATTTTGGAAACCCTGGCTGCACAACCCCAAAGTCAGCCTGCATGAGTGCGCACCAACACCATCCCCGGATTTTCCATCAGGATTGCCACGGCTATGTCGCATACTGCAACAGTTGTGGCTGCTTTCAGGTCGCCTTCGGAAATTTTTTCGTCAACCAAACTTACGAAGACTTTACCGGCTTCGCTGAACTGATAACGCGCTATTTATTGCGCTACCGCGGCCGGAAGAAGCCCGTAATGCGTGACATTTACCTAGATAGCCCCTATTCCGGTTTCGGTCTGCTTTTTTCCTTGCGGGATCTGGAACGTTTGGACGATATGCTGCAAAAGACCTTACTGCTGCTCGCCGCCGGTGACCGGGTTCGTAATCAATAGTATTCCTATTTCGGGATAAAGTATTCCCCCGAATCAATAGATAAATTTCGAAATGAGATTTCCATTCGTACTTGTGTTGTTCCTATTGAGTCGATTTCTACTAGCGCAGGAACAGGACACCCTCGCCTGGAGTATTTCACTGGAAGACGTAGTCGTCACGGCCCAGTACGCCCCGACCTCGGCTGAGGAGGCAGTGCACAGGATTGAAGTCATTAAGGCTGAAGAGTGGCAGCAGCGGGGGCTGAACACCTTGTCTGACGTGTTGCAACAGCAGTTGAATATGCAGATCAGCAGTGACCCCGTTTTGGGTAATGGTCTATCCATTCAGGGGCTCGGCGGCCAGAACGTACAGATCATGATCGACGGGGTGCCCGTGATTGGGCGGCTTGGCGGAAACATCGATCTCAATCAACTGAATCTCTCACAGTTCGAACGGGTGGAGATCGTGACGGGTAGCCTATCTGCCCAATACGGTAGTAATGCCTCCGGCGGGGTGGTCAATCTGATCAGTAAAAAACACCAACTCAATACCTGGAACTTCGAAGCCGGGGCGCAACTGGAGAGTTTTGGCATTGAAAACCAGTTCGCGCGGCTGGGCCGCAAGTTCGGGCCGATTCAGATCGACGGTGGAATAAATCGGTACGTGGCCGATTTTGCCAACGTTGATGAACTGAGGGAGTTTAGGGAAGTGGAGATCGACACCCTGGGCAACACTCGTTCGGAAAGGGTGGTTCCCTGGAATCCCAAGGATCAGTTCGGTTACGACGTAAATCTGAGCTACCGACCGACCGATTCACTGAGTTTTCGTTACGGATACCGGGCCTTCAACGAGGAACTGATCATCTACGACGAGGTACGGCGCCCAGTCTTTCGCCCCTACGCTAATGACCAATTCTTTACTACCCGGCGGCGGGATCATAATTTATCCGTAGAATACTGGCTGAACGACAAGTGGTACTGGCAAACGACTGCCGGCCTGAATCGTTTCGACCGTCTCAAGGATACCCGCCGCCTTGATTTTGAGCCGGACACCACCAGCCAGGTCGCTTTCGGCCAGGATACGACCGTTTACACCGGCACCCTGCTACGTACGAGTATCAGCCGGATAGGTAAAGGCCCCTTCAGCGGGCGGTTCGGCCTGGAGTATTTCGGGGAAAGCGGAGCCGGAGGGCGGATACTCGATACGGCGACGAATGAGACCGAACCCGATCTGTTGAACGTGGCCGGATGGATCAACTTGCAGTACCAAGCCGGCGCAGCCTGGACCATCGAAGCCAATTTACGGGGTGGCTACAACAGCCGCTATAGCCACCCATTGATCCCAGCCTTGAACGTACTGTGGCAACCAAAACCCAATTTGCAGTGGCGGATCGGCTACGCCCGGGGTTTCCGTGCCCCCTCGGTGCAAGAACTGTTCTTCAACTTCATCGACATCAACCACTATATCGTTGGAAGTCAGACCCTGGCCGCGGAACGTGCGCATAATCTACGGGCCGATTTCAGCTGGCAAAGCGGGGGCGACGAAAGAGCGGCCAGGCTGAGTGTCGAAGCAGCCTTGTTTTATAACCGAATCAGTGACCGCATTACCCTGGTTGAATACACCACCGGGCAGTTTACCTACGGAAATTTAGATGAGTACGAGACCCACGGGGTTAACCTGGGCATGAATTTTCGTCCTGCTAAGAATCTTGAATTGCGCCTGGGTGGTGCTTATACCCGGCTTTCCAATCCTGCTAATGAAGAAGACAGCTCCCTTGATCGTTTCATCGGTCTTTCCGAAATGAGCAACTCCCTGGCTTATCGCATCGATGCCCTGCTTATGGATTTTCGAATTGTTCACCGCTACGTAGGTCGGCGTGATCGCTATACGATTGGCCTGGAGGAGGAAGTAGAACGGGGGTTTATCGAAGATTTCCATTTGGTAGACCTGACCGTACAGCAATCTTACCGGGGCAAAATCACCCTTGGGGCTGGAATCAAAAACCTGTTTGATCAACAGCGGGTGGCCGTTACCAGTGGAGCCGGTGGTGGTGCACATTCTGGTGCGGTAGGAAGTCAGTTGGTGGCCTTCGGACGAAATTTCTTTGTGCGGGTTGGGGTAAACTTGTAATTATGATGGTAACACAATAGTAGTTTTTTACTTCAACTCCAAGGACCGGAGAGGCGATCAGTACCAGCTAAAGTTGCAAACTTTAACTCGCATTTTAATCCGGTCGCCGCGCCTCCCGTACCATTTCCTTTACGTCTTCCCGCAGTTGCACGGCATCATAAATTATCCCGTCCTTTATTGTCCAGCGGACACCGCCTTCGCGGGTGACCTCGTTATCTTCGGTGAGCCGCATGACTCCGGTACCGTAGAGCGTCTTGATATCAGCCAGCGGATTTTCTCCTACCAGGATCATATCGGCCAACTTGCCAGCTTCGATGGTGCCGATCTCCTGGTCCATACCCAGGGCTTCAGCCCCGTAAAGACTGGCACTGCGGAATACTTCCAGGGGGTGAAAGCCGGCTTCGCGTAGCAGTTCCAGTTCACGAATATAGCCGAAGCCGTATAGCTGATAAATGAAGCCACTGTCCGAACCCGCGGTTACGCGCCCGCCCCGGTTCTTGTACTCATTAATGAAGGTCATCCAGAGCTGGTAATTGCGCTTCCAATTTACTTCCTGCTCGGTACCCCAGGCGTGCCAGTAGCTGCCGTGACTGATCCGGCTGGGCTGGTAGAATTGCCAGAGGCTGGGCAAAGTGTATTCCTCGTGCCAATCGGCGTTGCGGGCGCGCATTACGTCGCGGTTGGCATCATAGATATTAAAAGTGGGGTCGATGGTAAAGTCCATGGCAAGCATACTGTCCATCACCATATTCCAGTGCTCACTGAAGGGTGCGGCGGCTTGCTCCCAAAGACGCCCCGCTTCACCAAAGCGATGCTGTTCGTTGTTGTAGTTGTAGTCGACCGGATAATGCTGGATAGTCTTATCGGCAAACAAAGCTTCGGGCAGGCCGTACCAGTGTTCCATTGTCGTCAGGCCAGCATTGGCTGAGGCAAGCACATTCCAGCGGGCTACATCCAGCTGGGCGTGGTGGCAGGCCGAACCCAGTCCGATTTCCTTGTTCAGGGACAAAGCTGCCTGCATGAACTCCGGGCGGGCTCCGAAGAATTTGATACCGTCACTACCTTTCCGCTTGTTTTCCCGCACCCATTCCTCTACTTCTTCCACGGACTTAAAAGCCTCCGTACGTCCCTGACCAAAACCGGTATAGGCGACAATGCGAGGCGCAACGATCTTGTTCTCAGCGCTGCGGGACTTATGGTCCAGCACCCAATCCAGTCCATTGAAACTGCCCGGCTCCCTGATAGTAGTAATTCCGTGGCCCATCCAGAGCTTGAAAACGTATTCCGCGTCGGCTCCCTGGGCCCGGCCACCAATGTGTCCGTGCATGTCCACGAAACCTGGCAAGAGATACATTCCCTCAGCATCGATCTCCCGACCGCCTTCTTTCAACTTCGGACGACTGCTGTCTTTGATCGGCACACCCGGGTAGCCCACGGAACGCACGGAAACGATCTGGTTCTCCTCCACGACCACGTCCACCGGTCCTTGCGGCGGTGCACCATTACCCCGAATAACGGTGGCCCCACGAATAATGAGTTGAGGGTAAGGTCCTTCCCCTTCGTCGGCGCGGCGATCCGGGGCTGGATCTACCTGGGCCAAAAGGGACAAAGAGAATAGGAAGAGAAATATGAGTTGGGTAAGTTTCATGCCGTAAGATAAAGAACGGGTTGCGGAAACTACCAACGGCCCTTGGAGATCGCCAGGTCGATTAGGGCATTGCCGCACGTGGACTTATCACCAAGCTGACCATGGGTGCTGCTGTAGACTTAGTACCCCCCAAAGTATCTCCGCATAAACCATTCCGCCGCCAACAGCCCGAAGAGCAGGAAGAATATCCACTTCAGGTTGATAATGGAACGGGTTGTAACGGTCTGGAATAAAATAGGTTTCACCGTACCACGATCCGCTAGTTGGACTGGCAAAGTAGCAAGGTCAGCGGGTAACAAAAACTCCCCACCGTACCGATCGCTCAGCAATCGAAGCATTCCATGATCCGCTTCCAGTGCAAAGCGCTCTACGTCTACGCTCTGAACGCTGAACTGCCCGTTATAGGTCAATAATTCACCGTTGGGAGAAGTAGACGCTCGGAAGCGGTAATTGCCCACTGGCAGGATTCCCGCATTGAGGGTGTAAGCATTGGAGGTACGCGTAAAAGTATAGTTGTAGTCGCGACCGTCTTCATCCGTGACGACAATATTCGCATCCGGGTCATTGATGAGTTCGTAGCTATTATTGTAGAGTTCAGCGTCGAGTTGAACGGGTTCGTTCTCATCGAACAGGCTCTCGGCCACACTGACCCGGAAACGCCTCTTATCTTCCTGTATACTGAGGTACTGGGTGACCTGGCTGATCAGTTCGTTATAGAGTTCATGGTTGCCACGGTCGAGATAATCGAAAAGGCGCCATTGCCAGATACCCGTAGCGGAGAGTACGCCGGTGCGGGCACCATTGCTTTCTCCGAGGGTCAGTAAGGGGTATTCGGTATCTACCCGACCGACTCGCTGCATGAGCATGACGTCGGCTCCGGCCTTGGCCTGGAATTCTCCGAAAGGTGCATTGACCGGTGGAAACTGCCCCAAACCGGATCGAAGTTCATCGCTTAGCGTAAACAGGCCAAAACCAGGAAGCACTTTCCCACTGACCTGATTACCACTATTACCCTGTTTACGGTAACTCAATAAGTCCTGAGCTGCATTGAATTGACCGGGCACAGTAGCTTCCCCGATTATGAACCAAAGTGGTTTCTTCAAATCACGAGCCTGAGCAAGCAACGGACTGATGCTATTCTTTGATGAGGGCAGATCATGTAAAATCACCAAATCATAGTCGCGCAGATTGCCCGCGAACTTGGCGGCGTAATCAACTGAAACTTCGTTGTTTTTTCCAGAAAGCAATGCCTGCTTGATGGCCGTAACGTCCGGATGAGGAGCGTTGGCCAGAATAAGGATCTGCTGGCGGGCATCGAGTATGTCTACGAAAATGTCTCGACTGTTATTGGCTTGGCTTACCTCGTCGCCTATACCCGAAACTGAGATGCGGTAACGCTGAACGCCGGGCTGATCGGCTTCGATGATAACTTCCCGGGTGGTGAAGAAATCATTGTCTTCGATATTGATGGTTTCGGTCTGTAATTCCTGTCGGCCACTGGTCGTAATGCGACTGACGGACAGGCGGGTAGCTGATCCGGCAGCGTTGCGGGCACTGACATCAACCTGCAAGCTAAAACTGTCGTCCAGGTAAGCGATTTTATTGTGAAAGACCCGGCGGATCAATAAGTCTCGCCGTTGGGTAGTATCTCCCAATCCCACGGTATAGATCGGTGCTTTGATCTGCAATTGGCTGTAAGCCGGATTGGCCCCTTCGTTATAAATTCCGTCGGAAGCGAGTATAACCGCACCGAGATTCTGATTACTGTAAAGATCGCTGATTTCCCTCAGGGCGTCACTCAGGTTGGTGCGTTTGTCGCCGAAGCTTTCATCACTTTCTGCTTCGCGAAAAACATCGCCAAAACGATAATTCACTACTTCATAGTTACTCCCTAGTTCACTATTCAGTTGGTTCCAGGCCTGTCGATAAGTAACCGTATCCGTAGCCATACCGATACTTTCGGAGGCATCCTGTACAAGTACGATGATGGGGTCCTGCTGTTCCGTCTGCAAATACTTCAGCAACGGTGTCAGCAGCAAAGCGGCAATGGCTGAATAGGCCAGGAAGCGTAATCCGCCCATTAACCAGCGTAGCCAATTGGGTTGTTCCTTGAAAGTAGTATCCCGGTAATAAAGTCCGGTGGCAACGGCCAGACCGACCAATCCGCAGAGGATAAGGTACCAGACGGGGTATTCAAAAGTAAGTCCTTGCATTTAACAGTCTTGAGGTCTCGCGGTCTTACAGTTCTACGGTCTTAGGGGCTTACGGTCCTACAACTTGCTAGAGCAGTAAGACCGTAAGCCCCTAAGACCATAAGACCGTTAGACTTAAGGACCGAATCACTCCATAAACTTATAGCCTACTCCACGTACGGAGAGGAAATGCCGCGGGTTTTTCGGGTCCTCTTCAAAGTACTTCCGGAAAGAAAGAATGAAGTTATCGATGGTCCGCGTACTGGGATAAACGTCGTAACCCCAAACGGATTGCAGGATTTGCTGGCGACTTACCACTTCTCCCCTTCTTTCGGTCAGCAATTTTAGCAGCATGGCTTCCTTCTTGGTGAGCATGAAGGTGCCCGGGTTGCCCTTGGCTTCAAAGGTGGCGAAGTTAACGTTATTGTTGCCAAAGGTGAAACGTTCCAGCTGAACTTCGGGAGATTTACTCGTCCGTTCAATTAGGCGGCGTACCCGTAGCATTAACTCTTCGAATACGAATGGCTTGGTGAGGTAATCATCGGCTCCCTTTTTCAGGCCAAGGATACGGTCTTGGGGGGTGTCCTTAGCAGTCAGGAAAATGATGGGCGTCTCCCGATTAGTCAGGCGGATTTGCTCGCATATCTGAAAGCCGTCCACCTCGGGGAGCATGACGTCGAAGACCATAACGTCGAAGTGTTGCTCATTAGCTAATTTAATAGCCTGGCGACCATTAGCCGTTGCCACGACCTCGTAGTTTTCCAATTCGAAGTTCAGCTTTACGGTTTCGCGGATGTTCTCTTCGTCTTCTACCAGCAGTATTCTAAGCATGTGTTGAGTAGTAAAGTTTAAAACAAGACAAATAGAGGTGACAAAGGTTCTCGGATGAGGTAAAAGGTGGTTTTAGCGTGACATGGTTCACTTGGCTTGTCAACCAACCTCCTTGCCCTAGCATTTTACGATCTTGGGAGGAGGTTGAATAAAATCTGCAGTCTCGAACCTGAAATCCAGAATCTTGAATATCTATAGGAGTTTCTTAACCCAACTCTCAGCAAGCAAGTTCAAAAAATCAAGGGCACTAACAAGCTATACTAACATAGCTACTTTGTTAGCCATAAATCGACTAATCATCCGGATCATCCCCGGAAGTTGACAACAAAACCCACGTCCCGATATTTCCAGACGATCATCCCGAAGAAAGGGCGACACCCAATAGTCCCACGGTTCCGCCACTAACGGCGTCGATCACGATGGCTCCGGTGCCGCAAAATACCAGGGCGTAGGTACCGATGAATTCAGCCAGGTATTTCTCACCTTTTCAGCAAGTTGAATAGATAGATCATCTCCCGGCCGATTTGGTCGGCACGCTCCAGGTAAGTGGCCGCTTCTTCGGGCGTCCCGTCGGATACTTTAGGGTCTTGGTAAGTCAGGGCAAAGCGTCCGTTACTGCCCGGTACGAAAGGGCAATTGTCGGCGGCATCGCTACAAGTCATCAATGCCAGGAAGCCACGATCGGGATTAGCAGGATGATCGAACTTTTTAGAAAACAATTCCAGTTCGGGCGCATCCGGAGCATAAGAAACGGATAGCGGTTCGTTTCCGTCTCCGCGTTTACCAATTATAAATCCCTGTTTACGTAGTGCGTCCAGAGTTGCATTCGGAACGCGAGTTGCTTCCGTACCACCTGAGTAGCACTCAATCCCGCTAAAGCCAGCGTAATGCGCCGCAGTTTTCGCCCACACCTGCGCCAGTTGACTCCTTCGGGAGTTGTGGGTACAGATGAAGTTCAGGGCCGGCAAATTGTCAGATTCCAATATCTTGGCAGCTATCGATTCCAACAGTTTACGACGGTCCGGGCTAATTTGCCCGGCATCTTTGGTCAGTTTGGCAATTTGTAGTTCCAGCATTAGCAACAGTTTTTATCATCACCGTAAAATCGCCCGAAAAAGCCAACGAGCCGTTGTTGAATCTCATACCATCTGGTCGGATTGATACAATAGCAAATACTGCTTCCTTCCACATCCCCCTGAATGATACCGATGTTTTTCAGTTCCTTCAGGTGCCTGCTGATCGTAGGTTGTGCCAGGCCGATCTCGCGACTAAAATCGCCACAGATACAAGCATTGGTTTCCAGTAATTGCTCGATGATCGCCAGCCGGGCCGGATGACCGATGGCCTTCAGGATCGTAGCCAGTTCATTCTGCTGGTCCGTATAAATTTCACTCTTGGTTACTCCCATAACATGGTTATATTTTGCTTCTAACAGCAACCGCCACCCGGCGTACAGCTGCCCTTGATTGCCTTATCCGCGGTAGCGACTACGGGAATACCACATTCTTCCAAGGCCAGGCAGGCCGTAGTTTTGGTCGTCAGTTTGAAGTTACCGTCCGGCCCAACTTCCAGACCATACTTACCAATGGTGTCACCCTGGTATTCTACTTCGATCTCGTGATTACCGATATTCAGTTTTTCCCGACTCAGATCGATGATCTGACTGAGCTTTTCCGGGTGTAGTCGGTGATTGTAATCGAAGGAGGACCAGAGTTGTAAGCTCACCACGGTTTCTTCACGCAGCGTGCCTCCACAGTCGATAAATCGTTTATTGATCTCTCCTACCTCGGTAACGTGGTAGTGGGCCGGCACCCGTTTGCCATCGGGCAACGTAAAGGAGATCTGGTCTTTGGTCCGGAGGTGTTGTTGTAGTTCTTGTACTAACAAAGTAGCAATGTTTTGTAGTATTGATCATTTGCATATGCCGGGCGATAAACGTCGACAATCGTAAATGATTGGCCGAATGACCAAGGCAAAGATAAAGCGAACAATCTAATATAGCAATATTGCTATGTAACTATTTTTGATTCGCCGCAGAGAAAAAGACCTACCTTGGCTCACCCCTAACTAACCCCAGCCACTTTGTCTTTGATAGCTGCCCTTTTCAACATTGCAATATTTCAGGGAATATTACTGGGCGTGATCATCCTGAGTTCCCCCATTTTCAAGAGCAGCGCCAACAAATACTTGGCATTTGGCGTAATCGGGCTTTCTCTTTCGCTATTGAGCCTGGCGATGGAAGTCACTGAAGCTACTGATCAAAATTTCTTAGTGACCTTGATCGATGTTTTTAGTTCGGGGGCGCTGTTCCCGGTCTTGGTATTGTTATTCATTGTCAACCAGGTAAATCATCCCTTCCGGTACTCCAGCAAAAGGTGGTGGTTATTTGCGCCCCACATACTGACTGTCGTTATAAGTGGTCTTGATACACTTCTCGATTCAGGCATCGTGTTTCAGACCTTTTTAAACCTGACCGGAGGCCTATTATTTCTACTGGTGCTGCTATTCATTCCCGCTGTTTTGGTCTACGCTTACTCATTCATTAAACACGCCGGGATCAAACGGGAAAAACGTTGGCTGAAACAAATCTGGCTATTCGTTTCCATCACCATGTTTTCATGGGTGCTGTCCGCATTCTTCGCCATGTTTTCGCTCATCGACTTCGCTTCGGCGATGAAAATCGTGGCGCTGGCCGCTACTTTTCTCATTCATTGGATTACATACGTTGGCATCTTCAGGTTCAGACTTTCCAAAGATCAGGAAGAGATCAGAGACCTGATCAACCGGTGGAAGTTCGGCTCGATTAAACCGAGCATCACTCCCCCTCCGGGAGCTGCCAAAAATAGTGAGCAGCAAACGGCAGTTTTAACCGCAGACAACGCCTATTTCCAAAAAATGGAAGCGCTTTTCATCGACGAGCGGATTTATCTGGACAACACCCTGGATCGGGCACAGATAGCTGAAATGCTGGGGATAAGCCCAGGCTACGTTTCTCAACTCGTCAACACTATTACGGGAGATAATTTCTCGACGTACGTTAATCGCTACCGGGTTGAAGCCGTCAAGGCCATGATCACTAGCCGTGAATTCGACAACTACAGTTTACTCGCCATCGGGCTGGAGTCAGGATTCTCATCAAAGACTACTTTTCATACGGCTTTTAAAAAAATGACGGGAATGACCCCAAACGCCTACCGAAAGGCACAACGATAGGTTCGGATATATTCAAATTCAAGGTTTCGGAACTGCTGTTAGCCGCATTCAGCCTAAGATTGCAGCATCAACAACCAAATGAAACTATGAATTCAATAAACTGCCTCATGGTAGCTATTCTCCTGTTTAGTGTCGCTTCCCTTTCGGCTCAGGACATGACAAAATTTAATTCTCTGGCGGAAAGAACAGACTTTAAAGTTGGCTACTTTGGCAACCTCTTCTCCAACAGCGGTCTTAACCTCGGCGCGGAATATCTTTGGAAAGAGAGCGTCAGGACCAAGGAAAAAAAGACGGGACAAAAGAATATTAAGCGACAACTCTTGTTGAACGGAAGCCTGGGCTATTCCACGAACTTCGCCACCAAAACCCAAAACGGGATATTCACTTACTCCGGTCTTATCCTTCGCAGGGTCAACAACAAGAGCCGGGGACTTTCCGTAGAATTCAATCCACTCGGTTTATACCGTTCAATGCTAACAACCACCTATAAAGTGGCAGATGATAAAGTCTCCAGGGTTTTCTTCCCCGGCCGGACTTATTACGCCCCCTCCATTGCCATTGGTATCGGGCGATTCCGCAAAGGCACCAAACGATCCGGCTGGTACTTGAACCTACAGTATACACTGCTGACCGACTACAATACGGGTGTATTACCCATCCTCTCATTTCACTTTGGCCGCAAATTCAATTTTAGTAAGAGATAGTGCTGACAGAATACTCTTTTGACTGCAAAGTAGCAACGATTACACACTGCTACTTTGAAGTCTAAAACACCCACCCCTTTATCCAAATAACCTAACAAGCAATGAAAATCAACCAATTATTCCCTGTACTTGTCCTGCTGGGACTGCTTAATATCTTTTCCTGTTCAAAAGATGGATTCAACCTTAGCAAACTGGATGAAACCATTTACGTCAGGCACCGCGGAGCCGATATGCCTGCCTATGTTCACGGGAATGCTTCCGAGAAGCTCTTTCTCATCTATCTACACGGTGGCCCCGGTGGATTGGGCTGGGAGGCTCGGGTAAATACCATGATCACCGAAGTAGAAAAAAATAATGCCGTCGTCTATTTTGACCAAAGAGGCTCTGGAAACGCTCAGGGCAAGTACTCCGACGATGACGTAAGCATCGATGCAATGGCGGATGACGTACTGGCCCTGGTAAAAGTTTTAAAAAGCAGATATGGAGACGATGCCAGCTTCTTTTTAATGGGCGCGAGTTGGGGAGGCACTCTCGGGCCGGCCACCCTGCTAAAAGACCAGGAGTCTTTCTTGGGATGGATCGATGTTTCAGGAGCGCATAGCCCCAAAGATTTGTATGGGGAATATCAAATTATCTTGCCGGAAACGGCAAATACGCAAATCGCCTTAGGCAACAGCGTCACTCACTGGCAAGATGTTCTCGAGTTGGTCCAGGAAACGGACCCCGGTTACAGCGACGAGGATTTCTTCAAGTTGAATAGCACGGCTCATGCATCTGAAGGTGTACTCGCGGAAGACATGGTCATCGATGAGCCGAGGTTTCTTGACGAAAATGGAAAAGATTGGAGATGGCCCATCAGAAACAATCCAGAGATATCAATTATCCTAACCGTAGATAAAGGTCTTTATCGAGATGTGTCATTCACGGATCGTCTGCCCGAAATTACCATTCCTTCTCTGGTCCTTTGGGGTCGGCATGATTTAGTGGTTCCTATCAGGTTTGCTCAGGAAGCCCTCGAGCATTTAGGCTCCGATCACAAAGAACTCTTCATTTTTGAACGTGCCGGACATGGGCCTCTAGAATCCGAGCCCGATCTTTTTGCGGAAAAGCTAATTGAGTTTATCAATGAGCACCGGTAGATTTCACAATCACCATTACCAACTTCCAATATTGCCACCCAAATACTGTAAAGTCAACTCGATCTTACTCAGCTCTTTACGCGTTTTGAGCAATTTCATCCGTGAATCCAGCCACTTGTTCTCCCGGCTATTGAGGAGGAAAACGGAACTATCGCCCAGGTCAAATTTGATCTGCTCGGCCTCCAGGAGGCGGCGGTAGTTGTTGACCAGTCCTTGTTGAAGATCATATTGATTGCGGGTTTGTTCCAGTTGTTCCTGGTACTGTTGTAGTTTTTGATTCAAAGAACGAATCTTGAGGTCTCTTTGCAGTTCACTGTCGCGAATTTTCAGGGCGTTCAACTGCACCTCCCCCCTGGCAGTACGTTGAAAAATCGGGGCGGTGAACGCCACTTCGAATTTGTTATCGTTCAGCACGAAATCTCCGACTGAGTTGCCTTCCTCATCCTTGGGCGTAAAATCGAAACCGTCCGCAAGGGCTTCATACTTGACGGTGAGTTTAGGCAACACCTTTTGTTTTTTCAGGCGACGTTCCAGATCCAAATCCGCCAGTTTGAAGTTGTAAGCCAACAACTCCGGATTGTTACTGGCGTCTATAACCGGCTGTTGACTGCCAATGTAGAGGTTCAGACTTTCCAGATCTACCGGTGGAGGGAGACTCAGGGGAACCGAGCCCGGGTCGGCAGATTCCCAGAGAAGGATGTTGGCGTTTCTTTCGGCGGCAATCAAATCTGTCCGGGCACTGGCAATATCAACTTCGCGCTGACTAAGTTGCATCGCCGTTTCCAGGGTATCCAGGGCAGGACGATCACCAGCCGTAAAAGCAGAGCGGGTTTGGTCCAGGCGCAATTCGGCCAGATTACGACTGAAACGTAACAGTTCCAATTCACTGGACGCATAACTATAATCCAGGTAAACCAGCATCGCGTCGAAGCCAAGATCGTTACGGATGGCGAGTGCTTCGATCTCGTTCCACTGCTGTAATAACTCGGCGCGTCTTAAGGACGTTCGACGCTCATCGGTAATCAGTCCCTGCAACAGATGAGCTTTGATTCCCGCAAAAGCTTGGCCACGCGTCGGCTGAGTGTCTGCCGTACTGAGAAAATCACCGGAGGCAGTGCGATAACCGGCCAGCAATTCCAGTCCGCCTAGAGTAGGTACGTAGAGCCCGGCTTCCGAGATGTCCCAGTAGTCAGTACCCTTAAAATTCTTACCGTAGTAATCTCCGTAGAGCTCAGGATCAAACCCTCCCCTTGCCGTCAGCAAAGAAGCGGCAGCCATTTCCCCGAGCAGATCAGCGCGCAATGCATCTGGATTATTGGCAAAGACCTGACGAAGGAAAGCTTCCGGGCTTAGAAAATCAGTCGTGGCCTGGCTAAATAAATTTCCCCAGATCAGCGTCAGTGAAAAGGCTGTGACAAGCGACAGATACTTTATCATTTGATCACCTTTTTAACCGGTGCTTTGGATTTTGGCTCCTTCAACTTCTCACCTTCTTCCTCGATGTAATAATCGGCTGGAAAGCCATTGAGTTGACGCCAGAGCTCGTACCAGAGTGGTACGTCAGACAGCAGCGCGATACCTCTGGCTCCCGAGCCGGGCCTTAATTGTTTGGGCCAGTGATCGTCGTCGCGATCGCCGTTATCCCGGGGAGCTACGAGAATACGGTATTCCCCTTTTTTATTCGTGTTGTTATCGATAGCTACGATACGACCGGTAAAGGTACCGAAGGAAGCACCCGGCCAACCGCCAAAAACAATGGCTGGCCAGCCGTCGAATTGCAGGCGGACTTCCTGCCCCATTTGCAACAATGGCAAATCCATTGGCCGTACAAACAACTCCACGGCAAGGGCTGGATCGGTGGGTACGATGGTCACCAGAGTTTGCCCTTCCTTTACGATCTCCCCTACTCCACTGACGTAAGCTTCGGAAATTATAGAATTCTGGGGAGCGATCACGTAGTAGAAGTTGTTCCGGGCCGAATAGTTAGCTGCTTCATTCTCGATCTTGGCGACGTCCCCAGTCGCCGTAAAAAATGCACTGCGGGCACTGGCCCGGTCCGAACGGGCTTTGGCGATCTTTTCCCGGGTTTCATTATTAAGATTACGCAATCCGAGTTGCAAAATATCCAGCTCCTGCTCCAGTTCCTGAAGTTTGTTCCGTTCACTGGTGAGTTTAGCCCGGTTAGCCGCCAGTTTATTTTGCTTCTCCTCTAACTTGCTGCGGGCATCAATACCTTGTTCGAATAGAGATTGCGAACGATCGACCTGTATTTGAGCGACGTCCAGTTGCTCCTCGGCATTGGTGATGTTAGCCTGTTGGGTCTGAATTTTCAGTTTCGTTTGTTCAATCTTCTGTTCCTGCTGTTGGCGCTTCAAAACAAGTTGATCTTCCAAAGTCTGAATTTGATTGGTCAGTGCATCAACTTTTTCCTGGTAACCTCTGGCACTACCGGATTTGGCGTCACGGCGGGCTAGGGTTCGGTCTACCAACAGTGGGTCCAGGTATTCGCCCTTTACCTCGGTCAGCTTCAGGATGGTATCTCCGGCCAGGATCGTCTGCCCTTCACGAACGTACCATTCCTCAACCTGGCCCGCTATGGTAGCCTGGATAGACTGCGGCCTCCCCTGAGGAAGCAGCGTGGTGATCTTACCATCTGACTGAATATTCTGGGTCCAGGGCAAAAACATGAAGACCATAAAGATGATCAGCAGCGCGATCAACCAGATCCGTAGCAGACGATTGGCCTTCGGCATTACATCTACCTGCTCCTTGGTAAAAGCTCGCAATTCCAGCGGTGCCTGATTGTTGTTAGAACTAATGTTGAGCATGGTCCTAGTTTATCGAGTTATAAGGGTCGGCGGAAGAAAGCCCCAGGGTGTAAGCAACCCGAGGATCCTGAGCGAGTTGAGCATAAGTACCATCCAGTGCAACTTTCCCATTTTCCAGATAGATAATTCGATCACAACGACTGGCGAAATAGGGATCATCGGATACCGCCAGCACCGTAGTATGATCATCGATCCTGGTAAGTACCTCCGCGATTCTCCGGCGATCGGCAGCATTCAAGTTAGCGCCGAAGTCTCCCAGGGCTAGTAAAGCCGGGTTACCCATCAAAGTACGGGCCAACAATAGTTTGGTGCGGACACTGGCCGGTAGGTTCCGGCCACTAGGCAACAACTCGGTATCGTAGCCATCTGGTAAACCGGCCACGTATTCCGTAAGTCCAAAGGTTTCGATAACCTCCTGAATTTGCCGCAGATCAGGGGAATCATCGTGTAACCAGAGGTTTTGTAACAGGGTCGCCCGAAAGATATCTTCATCTCGCATATAGTCGCCAATGTGGCGGCGCAGGTCCTGATAATCGAGGTTACGGGCAGGAATACCGTTATAGCTGATGCTGCCTTCGTATTCGGTATACAACAGTCCGGCCAGTTGAATCAGGGTCGACTTACCAGAGCGGTTCGGCCCGAGAATACATATCTTTTCTCCGGCCTTTATGCTCAGGGTTAACTCGTCGATCACTTTCCGCTCACTATCCGGAAAGCGAAAATTGAGTTGACGAAACTCCAGGGCCATTCCATGATTCCCCTTTTTGACTTCATTGAAGCAAAGTCCGGCTGCCTCATCTTCCATCGGCAAGTCAGTGACGTAACCAATCTTTTCTACAGCCGTCAGCATGTCGTAGATCACGTCCATGCTTAAAATGAGCTTTTCAATTGAGCTTAAGATCAGGATAATCACGATCTCAGCAGCAACAAACTGACCGATGGTAATCGAATTTTCGATTACCAGCAGGGCCCCCAAAGACAACAAAGCCAGGGTAACCAGGGTCTTGAATACCACCATGGCTCCGTACTGCAGTAAAAGAATACGGAAGTGAGAACGCCGCGCGCTCAGGTAACCGGCTACCAACCCTTTGGTCTTGTCCAACGGCAGTTTAGCCTGGCCGGATAATTTAAAAGTCGTCACCGCACGTCCTATCTCTTCCAGCCAGTGGGCAACTTTGTACTTGTACTTTGACTCCAGCATACTGGTAGACAACCCGCGTGGTCCCGTGAAGTAGAACAGGGCAATCAGGATAAAAATTAAAGAAACACTGAATACAACAAAGGTTGCGTGGTACAAAGAGATCAGTAACAGACCAAAGACAATTTGTAAAGCTGCCGTACTGATATCGGTGAGCAATTTCGGCAAGCCCTTTTGCAAAGTGAGGGTGTCAAAAAAGCGGTTGACCAATTCCGGCGGGTAATCTCCTAATAACTTCTCGTAACGAATTCGGGGCAATCGCCAGGCAAATTCGAAACTGGACCGGGCAAACAGTCGTCGCTGGATATTTTCCGTAACGGTTAGTTGCATCACCTTCAATATACCGGTCAGCATCGTACCAATGGTGACTACTGAAACCAACACAACCAAAGCCGCCGACACGGACCCACCGACAATCAAACCAATGATCGCCTGGATGCCCAGGGGTAATGACAAAGTGATCAAACCGCTGAAAATTGCGTAGAGATAAATGTAGCTGATCTCGCGTTTGTCTAATTCCAGCATCTTAAAAAAGCGCTGGGTCGCCGAGAGTTTGGTCATGGGCCGAGTTGTGGTTCTCCATCGAAACCTGCTTGGCCTGAATAAGTTCTAAGAAATTGTCAACTAAAAGTCACACCAAGATAGCAATACTACTTTTCACAATAGCACACCTATATATTTTCGCCGATTAGTTGAATATTATTGTTGGCAATTTTAGCTAAATGAGGATGTTTTGAATTTATCGATGCCTCTCGACTGGTCATTCAGACTCAGATTGCAGCCTCATTGCTACCTTGTTAGTCACAATAACGACCGAAACCTAGCTTGCTCCTCAGAGTTGTCAGCCAAAACATGAATGCTTATCGTATCGTCATAAACATACAAGGAGTTGTTAGGCAAAATGACTACTTTTGCTGGCCTTCCAAACCGAAGCGCACAACACTGAATTATGGGTAAAATCGTAGCGATCGCCAACCAAAAAGGAGGCGTAGGAAAAACGACCACCGCCGTCAACCTGGCGGCATCACTGGCTATTCTGGAAAAGAAGGTCCTTCTGGTAGACGCCGATCCACAGGCCAACGCTACCTCTGCCGTTGGGATTCCGGCCGATGAATTGGAAGCTAATATCTACGATGTTCTGGTCAATGACCTCGATGTAGAGGAGGTCATTTACGAAACCGAGACCCCAAATCTGCACCTCGTACCCTCGGGTATCGCCCTGGCGAACGCCGAAGTGGAACTGATCAACCGTTTCCGCCGGGAAGACGTCATCAAGAACAATATCATCGCTAAAGTTCGGGACAAGTACGATTTCGTGATCATCGATTGTCTGCCCAGTCTCGGCCTCATCACCATTAATGCCCTGACCGCGGCTGATACCGTATTGGTGCCGGTTCAATGTGAGTACTTTGCCTTGGAGGGATTGACCAAACTGCAAAATACCATCAGTGTAGTGCAACAGCAATTGAATCCAAGCCTGAAGATCGAAGGTATCGTACTGACGATGTACGATAGCCGTCTGCGCCTGGCCAAGATGGTAGTCGCCAAAGTTCGGGAGATTTTTGGCAGCAAGGTCTTTGACACCATCATCCACCGCAATGCCCGTATTAGCGAGGCTCCGAACTTACATCTGCCCGTGGTGATGATCAATGCCGGTAGTAAGGGAGCGGTGAATTACCTCAACCTGGCGGAAGAGTTCATGAAAAACAACTAACCGGCCTGGAACACACCGCTTACCGAGCGGCTATAAACCGGTAGTACTAGCCGCTCGGGGAGCGGCGTATTCCAGCGAGCTAAACTAAAATGGGAAGAAAAAAGAAGAAAAAACCAGTCGTGCAAGTCGAAGATACAGCCCCCCCGGCCATCTCTTCCCGTTACCGTTTTTTCCTGTGGATGGTCAGCTTTTTCGCAGTAGCCGCCCTGTTCATCGGGTTGGACATTGCCACCGTCTGGCCCGGAGCCGAAGCCCTCAACCTGGATCTGGCACTGAGTAACGAACGCGGCGACTATATTCCCGCTTTCACCGATAGCCTGCTGACCGAAGTTGGCGCAAGTCTGTTCGAAAAAGCCGATCTTTTTTTCCTGTTTCCCCGGGTACTTAGCGCAATTATCCTGATCACGACGGCCGTTATCTACTACCGCTGGGGGCAAAAATTATTCGGGAAACAGACTGTACAGTTACAGCTTTTGCTGTTCGCCGCTTCACTGTATTTACCGCTCTTCGGTAAGATCGCCACGGCCGATAGCTTGCTGATTTTAGGTCAGGTCGGTTCCTGGCTTTCCCTGATCTACCTCATCCGTTCGGGGCGGACCAATCACCAATTCTACCTGGGTCTGTTTACCTTGCTGAGCAGCATCGCCGATCCAGTTATCACGCTGGAGATGGGAATCATTCTGATCAGCGTCTTCACTTTGCGCTACGACTACAAAGTGATCTTCCGGCAAGCCTGGATGCTCCCCGTCATTCCCCTGTTGGCCATGGTCGTACACGGCTGGAATAAGGAGTTGATTTATTTCGGTTCGGGCTATTTACAAAATATACTTTATTGTCTGTTGGGCACGCTTCCCTTCATCGGCTTTGTGATTGGCGGCTTACGCGATCTGGTTTTTAAACTAAAGCGCCGGGAAGAACTGGCCATCATTCTAGCGGCGGCACTTTTCGCGGGATTAGCTTCCGGAAGTCCGCTCTTTGGTTTCGCGCTTTGCGCCATTGGCGGCAAGCAACTTCAGCTCTACTTTACCCCTAATTACCCGTGGAATAACTGGGTGCGCGGTCCCGCTATCTTACACCTGATCTTTGCCCTCATCGGTAGTTTTTTGCTGTTGCTGGGTGGCTTCGTCACTTTCCGAGGCGATGGCTACCGGGCTTTTTTAGGTATGGTAGCCGCTTACTGGATTTTCAGTTTGTTCGCCATCCTGGGCATCTACGGGATGCGGCGTGATTTCACTATTGGCGGCACGGTACTCTCCGGGGTGCTCGCCACCCTCTTCTTCTGGGTACAGGTTTATCCCTACTTCGAAACAGAGCGTAATTGGCCGGAGGAATTGGTTGAACTTTATCAGGATCAGGATCTGGACTATCAAACCCGCCCGGCTAGACGCCAAGTCGGACGGGGTAGCAAAGTTTACGTAGACCGTGAAGACGAACTGATCAATAATGCAAGACCCTATTTTCGGCGTGCGGAAATTTTGGGTGAGGATGTAAAAACCTCCGCTTACTCCCTCAGTGCACGGCCGGGAACGGATACCACCGTAGTGGATGATGCCTTGGAATTGGAAGGAAGGAGCGTGGGGCTTTTGTATCGGTTTATGATTACTGACAAATAATTGGTTAGCGACCTCCAGGTCGCTTTAATTGCATTACCTGGCGTGGAATACTCGGGGGATGAGACGGATTTAGCGGATTGCTCGTAACGGCTTCGCCCTGCTTGGTTTTGGACGCGGATTTTCGCGGATTACTCTCAACGGCTTCGCCGCGCCCGGAGTGCGCGCTCTTAATTGATCCGCGAAAATCTGCGTTTATCCACGTCCAAAAAAAAATACCCTGCAATAATCTCCTCCTCTGTATTCTTCGGCACCTTGCACGAGAAACTTCCCCTCCTTTTCTTACTTTTGCCCCATGCCCACCGCCCACGTCATTCACGACCAGAAGCGATTCGCACTTACCATCGAGCGTTTGTGCCGCCACCTTATCGAAAATCACGGTGATTTCTCGAGTAGTTGTCTCATCGGCATCCAGGCTGGCGGCGTTCTTTTAGGAAAGCGCATTCTCGAAAGGCTGGAAGACCTAACGGGCAAAAAAGTGCCTTTCGGCAAACTTGACATCACTTTCTATCGCGACGATTTCCGGACCAGAAATAAACCACTCGAAGCCCATCCCACCGAGATCGATTTTTTACTGGAAGACAAAAGGGTTATTCTGCTGGACGACGTATTGTTTAGCGGCAGAACTACCGTAAGCGCCATGAATGCGCTCCAGGATTTCGGTCGCCCACGGCAGGTAGAGCTACTGGTGCTGGTCGATCGTCGATTCAAGCGGGTGGTACCGGTGCAAGCCAATTATTTCGGCATCAAAGTTGACACCCTCGGCGACGCTTACGTCGATGTCCAATGGGAAGAGACCGATGGCCAAGATCAAATCATACTTTTAGGCAGTTAAGAGCTTGTCAGGACTTTCACTCATCGTCCAAAACCGGCTCCTTTTAGCCAAAATTCCACCCCGAAAACAGTCACTTATCCCGATAAATTCCTGTTCTCGGCACTCATTTAGACAAAAATTAGCTCAATTTTGGCCAGATTCAGAAAATCCTAACAAGCTCTAATATGTCCAGCGTCCAGCAATTATCCGTTCCTCACGTTCTCGGCATCAAGTACCTGGCCACTTCGGACGTGGAGTTGATTCTGGAAACGGCCAAGGAGTTCAAAGAGGTCATCAATCGCCCCATCAAGAAGGTTCCCAGTCTGCGGGACGTGACCATTGCCAACCTCTTTTTTGAAAATTCTACCCGCACCCGCATCAGCTTCGAGTTAGCGGAAAAGCGATTGGGGGCCGACGTAGTTAATTTCAGCGCCGCCAGCAGTTCCGTTAAAAAGGGAGAGACCCTGCTGGATACGGTCAACAATATCCTGTCGATGAAAGTTGACATGGTGGTCATGCGCCATCCCGCCCCCGGCGCCCATCACTTCCTGAGCCAGAATATCGATGCCAACATCGTTAATGCCGGTGACGGAACCCACGAGCACCCCACCCAGGCCCTGCTGGATGCCTTCAGTATGCAAGAAGCGGTCGGCGGTAGCCTACGGGGTAAAAAGGTTTGCATCTTCGGAGACATTACCCACAGTCGGGTCGCCCTTAGCAACATCTACTGCCTGCAAAAGCTTGGTGCCCACGTCCGCGTCTGCGGTCCCCCTACTCTCATCCCCAAGCACATCGGCGCACTGGGGGCCGATGTAAGCTACGACGTAGACGACAGCCTGGCCTGGTGCGATATTGCCAACGTATTACGCATCCAGCTGGAGCGGCAGGAAATGAAATATTTCCCAAGTCTGCGCGAATACTCCCGCTATTTTAGCATTACCATGGACCGCCTCAATAAGCTGGATAAGGAAATTGTGATCATGCACCCTGGCCCCATTAATCGTGGCGTGGAGATCAGTAGCGCCGTAGCGGATAGCGAGCACAGTATCATATTACAGCAAGTGGAAAACGGAGTTGCTGTGCGGATGGCGGTATTGTATTTATTGGCGGTACGGAAATAGACACGCTTCGCTATTATGTAGGCTCGCAGTTCCCCTTTGGGTTCTTAAGAGCTTGTTTGGATTTCTAAACCCTATTCACACATGAGAATTACATTTCTAAGATTCGTTTCACTGGCTATAACACTCGTATCGTTGCCATTATTCGGCCAAGAAGACCAGCTGCCAGTTTCTCCATCCTGGCAAATCGATCTGTTTGCACGTTTTCAAAGAGTAGAGCCAGAATTCACCATCCTGGACCAGGTCGACTCCTTTCCGGAACGAACTTCACTCATTGACCAGACAAATCTGGCCAGGGAGTACACCGTAATACCTCCCGGAGGAGATACACTACTTTTTTTTATCAAATGCGGAAGATGCCATTGCCTCCGTACCTAAGACTAAGTTTCTAGAGCTCACCGCAACGCTCCATCGTCGATTCAATAATGGGCTGAGTGTATTTGCCGGTATTACCTACGGGAAATACTCGTCTGCCAGCAAGCAACGACTTTCCCAGGATGATTTAGGAGAATTAGGAGACGCTTATGAAAGCGTAATTAATAAAGAAAACTATCTGGGCGCAATTATTGGTGCGGACTATTACATCAACCGAAAGAGAAAATGGCAACCATTCATTGGTTTAGCGGCGGACTGGTACGTACGTAAATTCGAGAACGAAGCAATCATTTTCGGAATCCCGGCACAAGATTACTACGAAGAAGATTCCAATATTCCTGAACGACAGCAAAGGTCAACTATCTTCGACGGTAATACCATGGTTCGTTTGGGTTTACTGTACGAAATAAGCCAAAAGTGGTCCGCTACGGTAATGTGGCGTAGTGATCAGCTCAGTCACAGGCACAAAGGATTGCTGCCAGGCATCAGTCTACGTTACGGCTGGTAAATCTTCCTTCTTCAGGCATCCGGCGGGCTATTCCCATACCGTGCTAAAGCGTTACACTTATCGTAAGCGGTTTTGAACGGCCATTAGCCTTAGATGCTCTCACCTCACTTTTGGGCAGGATTATTTCCGTTGACTAATTTTTCTATCTTAGATTTCAATTCCTAAAAAAGGGCTTTAGCCCGTCCAAAAGGAGCGCAGCGACGTCTAAAAGCGCATAGCGCGTCCGGAAGCGAGGCGAAGCCGAGGGTCCAAAAAGGGCTCCGCCCGTACAAAGCATGCAAGACAAGGCCAACAAATTCCGCCAGCTCCTGACCGATGACCTCGGCCCGGCCCTCGCCTACCTGAAAGCATCTTTTAACCTGCTGGCCGACAATCAGGAAAGCCTGGACCTGCTGCTGGCCGATCACAACAACTGGCTGCGTGAGGAACTGAACCGTACCAGAAGTTACGAATGGCTGGATACCGAGCGGCGTAGCCTGAACAGACGCGCATTAGGCTTAATTAAACTACTGGAGGACCGGGAGTACCATTTACCCAGCTACGAGGAAAAAAGGTTTCACCTATTGGTCGACAATGCCTTTGCTGAATATAGCCGGCTGGAAAATGAAATACCCAACGAACAAAGCCTCCGTTTCATGGCTGCTCCGGTACTGGATGGTTGGATGGACAGCTACCTGGAGTTGGCTAAAAACGAGCAACTTCCACTCCATACAACGGAAGAGATTTTAGACAAACAGCTGAATGAGTTATTGACGAGGATCGAAGCATGGATGCAAGATCTTAAACGAGCCACCGCCTCAATTACGGAGGCCCATTCTAAGATTTATCGACCCCTTGAGCCCATTGAGCAAATACTGACCAAGCACCCGTCATTGGGCCTGACGGAAAACGAAAATCGCTTCGATGCGGTGATGGAAAAAGCAGAACGTTTATTGCCGGGTATTGATCTAGAAATCGAAATTACGCGTGCTTTTCGCAGCTCGGCCTACCAGATTACCACGGCACTGATGCAGGATGAGTCTGCGCGCCTGGCGAAAATCATTAAGCTGCCGAATGCACAGCCGCTTCATCGTTTTGCCAGACAAATTAAGCGATTTGGAGAGTTGTTGGAACCGGCATCCGCAGCAGCCCATCAGTTGAATCTGGACAATATGGCCTTCAGGACAAAATTGAGCAAGCTGAAAAGCCGGGTTAAAGAGGTCACTTTCAACGTTCCTAATTTGTTAAAAAATATCAAGTCTCAGGTTCAGTAATCTGCTTAGGTTCATTCCTTACCTTTACCGGATGATCATAAGCAACCTCCTGTCCCAAAAACTCTGTAAGCGAATTATTACCAGCTTTGCTACTTTGTTAGCCATCATCATTTTAAGTAATGGGTCATTGAGGGCCCAGACCAGCGTGACTCTACGCGTAGACATGAGCGCAGAAACTGTAGCCGACCCAGGTGTTCACATCGCCGGAAATTTCCAGGATGCCGCCGGACTCGGTAACGACTGGAGCCCTGCTTCCACCCAGGTTTTTGATGCAGACGGAGATAACATCTACGAGATTACCGTAGAGCTGCCAGCGGGTACCTACCAGTATAAATTCATTAATGGCAACGCCTGGGGGCAAGACGAAAACCCTCCGGCTGATTGCTCGGTAGGCGACACCAACAACCGTGAATTTACCGTGGGTGCAACCGACCTGGAATTGCCCGCCGTTCCCTTTAATGGTTGTATCGGCCGGGTGAGATTTGCCGTAAATATGGGTGACGTGGCCGTTGACCCAACGGGTGTATTCTTGGTCGGTGATTTTCAGGAAGCCGCTGGCTACGCAGACAACTGGGACCCTGCCAGCATACCATTGCAGGATGTAAATGCCGACGGGACCTGGTCCGTAGAACTGACCATTCCGGAAGGTGAGTATCGTTACCTTTTCGTGAATGGAAATAGTCTGGACGGACTGGAAACAGTACCCGGAGACTGTTCGATTCCCGGCGACGTAGGTGGTAGCAATCGTTTCTTTACCATTGGCGAAACCAACCCTGACCTTCCCATTTTTTGCTTCGCCAGCTGCCAGGAATGTGACCCCGCCATTGCCACCGATTACGACACCTACTGGTGGAACGACGCCGTATTCTACCAGATGTTTGTCCGCAGCTTTAACGATAGCGACGGTGACGGAGTAGGAGATTTCCAGGGAGCGATCCAGCGCCTGGACTACCTTAATGACGGAGACCCGGAAACGAACACTGACCTCGGCGTCACCGCAATCTGGCTCATGCCGATGATGGAATCACCTTCCTACCACGGCTACGACGTAACTGATTACTACGCCGTGGAGCCGGATTACGGCAGCATGGAGGATTTCCAGGATTTCCTGGATGCCGCCCACGCCAGAGGCATTAAAGTGATCATCGACCTGGTCCTGAACCATTCCAGCAGCCAGCACCCCTGGTTCAACCAATCCGCGGCGGGTAGCGCAGAATTTCGCGACTGGTACATCTGGTCCGAAGACAATCCCGCCTTCCCCGGCCCCTGGGGGCAAAACGTCTGGCACCAAAACAGCGGTGAATATTTCTACGGCCTTTTCTGGAGCGGCATGCCGGACCTGAACTACGAGAACCCCGACGTAAAAGCGGAAATGTTCAACGTCGCCGATTTCTGGCTTGATCTGGGAGTCGACGGCTATCGGCTAGACGCCATTAAATACCTCATTGAAGATGGTACTGTTCTCGAAAACACCCCGGAGACCTTCGCCTTACTCGAAGAGTTCAACGACGTTTATCACGCAGCTAACCCGGATGTTTTCTCCATTGGCGAAGTCTGGTCCTCTACCCCATCCATTATCCCCTACGTGCAAAACGACCGTCTGGACGCCTGCTTCGACTTCGACCTGGCCGGCGATATTCAGGGGGCCGTCAACAGTGGTAACCCTACGGCCATTCGCCAGCAAATTGATGAGATTCGCGCCTCCTACCCCGCTCTCCAATACGGGACTTTCCTGACCAATCACGATATGGATCGGGTCTTCAACAATCTGGGCAGCGACGAAAGCAAAATGAAACTGGCCGCGGCCATCTACCTCACCTTACCCGGCGTACCCTTCGTTTATTACGGCGAGGAACTCGGCATGCTCGGCACGGGTGACCACCGCAACATTCGCCGCCCCATGCAGTGGAGTGACGCAGCAAATGCCGGTTTTTCTTCCGCTACCCCCTGGTACGGACTGGGGCCGAATTTTTTGACTAACAATGTAGCAATGCTGGCGTCGGACCCCGGCTCGATTCTGTCCCAGTACAAGCGTTACATCCACCTCCGTAACGAGCAGCCCAGCCTGAGAAAAGGGAATTACCTGGACGTATCCAGCAACGATGAGCAGTTACTTACTTTTGCCCGGGTACATCAGCAAGAGGCTGCCCTTGTACTTTCCAATTTCAGCAACGAAGGCATCGAATCTCCGTCCGTAAGTTTGAGTGCTTCTACTTTATCAGCCGGCGAATACTTCCTGACCGACCTCCTGAACAATGAAAGCCTGGGTACCATCACGATCAATGAAAATGGCGGGTTCTCTGATCATCAACTGGAACTGAGTCTTGGTGGCCGCGAGAATCTGGTAGTACTCATTTCTGAAGAAACGGCGGTAAATAACCGCGAGCAAGTCGTACTGGAAAATAGTTTCCAACTCTTTCCCAACCCCAGCGGAGGACTGGTTCATCTGCAAAGCGAATCATTGCTGAGCGGACAGCTTTCGGTAATTTCCTCCGGAGGGCAAGTAGTTTATAGCGCCCGGATGAACGGACCCGTCCATCAATTCGATACCAATGACTGGCCGAGCGGGGTATACTTCGTGCTGCTTCGTGCTAATGGCGAGTTGCAACGTCATAAATTGGTGGTCCGTTAATAAACTGAGGCTTTCCATTTTTTCCAGCCATCAATAACGAGACCTCACACCGAGGGCACGGACGCAAGGGAGGAGAAATGACGGTTTTTCAATCTTGCCGACGGGCACTATATCCGGGAGAATAGCTTGAGGCGCTCTCCAAAATTAATTCCAGCAAATGACCAATCAGACCAAAGCCAACTTACAAAAACTCAATGATGAGTTGGATGCCTGGAGCAAAGAGTTAAAGAACTACTCCCACGAGCAACTGAACCGCAAAGCCGCCGATGGAGGTTGGTCCGCCATGCAGTGTATTGAACACATGATGCTTTCGGAAAGTGGAATCATGTCATACATCAAAAAGAAGCTTAGTTTTTCACCGGAGCTGCCCGGCAAAGGCCTCACCGACATATGGAAAAGAATGTTGCTAGTAGGCTACCTTAGATCCCCCGTTAAATTCAAAGCACCGCAGGGGATCGGTACCGAGTACTTGCCGGAGGAAAGTGATCTCAACGCAGCCTTAACCAAGTGGCGAGCCCACCGTGAAAAAATGCAGGCCGACCTTCTGAATATCCCGTCTGAGTATTACAACAAACGCGTTTTCAAACATCCCCTGGCCGGTCGGGTGAGTATTGATACGACCATGACTTTCGTACTTGCCCACTTTCGGCGTCACCGTCGCCAGGCAATGCGAGTTTTGGAGAGTAAATAATGATCAAAAACGCGATTTCAGAGTTTAAGCTGCGATGACTACCCATATACTGTCTTACCTCCTGGCGGGAATCGCCATGTTAGGGATGTTTTACCTTCCTAAATTACTCAACCAAAGGCTACTGACTACGCCCATTATCTATGTGCTGTTCGGCATATTGATCTTCAATCTACCGCTGGACCTGCCCTTTATTAACCCCGAGGATAACTCCTTCGACCGCCTCGTCATTGAATACGTCACTGAACTCATTGTGATCATCTCACTGGCCGGCCTTGGAATTAAGATCGACCGCAAGCCTAGTCTGAAGAACTGGCGAATCGGTTGGTATCTACTCGGCGGAACAATGGTATTGACCATCGCAGCCCTGTGTGGACTTGGTTATTTCGTACTGGGTCTGCCCATTGCATCGGCAGTACTACTGGGGGCGGTGTTGGCACCTACCGATCCGGTGTTGGCCGGTAATGTACAGGTCGGCCCACCGAATGAAGGTGGAGAAGACCACGTTCGTTTCGGGCTGACGCTGGAAGCCGGTCTGAATGACGGGCTGGCTTTTCCCTTCGTTTACCTGGCTATTGGACTGGTCGGGGTAACGGCCTATGGAGCCGCGGTAACCGAGTGGCTGTGGTGGGATGTTGCTTATCGAATTGCCGTTGGAACCGGCATCGGACTATTTATTGGTGTGATCTTGTCGAGGGTATATTTCAAGGGAGTAGAACAACTCAGTGAAAAAAGAGACACCGACATCAAAGAAGGTCTCTTTATGCTGGCCGCGATACTGATAACCTACTCTCTCGCCGAGATAGCGGAAGGCTATGGTTTCCTGGCAGTTTTTGTAGGTGCCGTAGCCAGCCGCCGGCGCAACGAAAAATCAGAGGTTCACGGCAAGAATTATGCCGCCATCGACCAGGTGGAGCAGGCAATGCTCGGGGTTTTTCTGATCGCCTTTGGCGGTATTCTGGCTACCGGTGGGCTGAATGACCTCACCTGGCCGGGAGCCTTGCTCGGAATGGCGCTGGTACTCATCGTTCGTCCGTTAGCCGGGATGATCTCACTCTACGGTTGCCACGAGCTGAATTACCGGCAACGAATCATCATCAGTATCTTCGGCATCAGAGGAATCGGCTCGATCTACTACCTTGCCTACGCCCAAAACAGCACCGAAGGTTTTGCGCAGATCGATCCGATTTGGTCCATCGTCAATTTCACCATTCTATTTTCCATCCTTATTCACGGCATCAGCGTGGGACCGCTGTTGAGGTGGATGGAAAGTGAATAAGCTAGCTTAGGAGTTTATTAAAGAATTTCCGGACCTGCTTTACACCTGGCACCATGTACTTGGCTTCGGTATGCCCATTTCCAACCTTGACGGAGACACCCAGTGTATCTGGCTTGTCCTTTAGACAGTTGGTGATGGCTTTAAAGATGTCTTCGTCGGTAGAGTCATCGCCGATTCCGAAAACAAAGTCGAAATCATCTCGATTGACCCAGTAGTTCGTCGCCTTTCCTTTATTGACGCCGGAATTCTTGATCTCGACCACTTTATTACCTTCCAGCACTTGCAGGTCCTGATTCTGGATCAGGAAAGCCAGTACGTCTCGGAACTCACGAACCCGTTTTTCACCAAATTCCTTATCAATGCCCCGGTAATGCCAGGCCAGGCTGTAGTCTTTTTCTTCGATGAAGGAGCCGGGAGTACGGGTCACCAGATTTTCCAGCACCTCCCGTACGTTGGGCTTCCAGATATCGGTCACGTTCGGGTTCAGTTGCCATTCCCCTTCTTCTTTCATCCAGACACCGTGTTCGGCACTCATGCCAATGGGTAAGTCTCCCAACCATTTCTGCAGCGTGGTACGGTCGCGGCCACTGTTGACCACCACCATATTCTTTGGGTCAGCCGCCAGTCCGTTCAGAATGGAAAGTACTTCTTCGTCCGGGCTTACGGCCTGTGGATCTACGTTGAAATCCATCATCGTGCCGTCGTAGTCGATAATGAACAGCCGACGCTTGGCCGTGCGATATTTTTCAACGACCGCATCGGCCTCTTCTCCTTTCAGTTTGGTAGTGCTGTGTGCCAAATTGCTGGTTTTCAAGAGCTGCTGTTGTTCAATGAAGTTTGCAGCCCACTGTTTTACATTGTAGATTTTTAGTTTAGCCTGCATTCGTTCCAGTCGCTCGGCTTGTTCTTCCAGCGGCATTTCCAGGGCGGTAACCAAAGCATCTACGATCTTGTTGGCGTCCTGTGGATTTACCGTGATGGCATCGTTGAGCTCGTGTACCGCTCCGGCCATTTCACTAAGTATGAGGACACCCTTTTTGCTGTCTTCCTTAGCCGCGATGTATTCCTTGGCCACCAGATTCATTCCGTCACGTAACGGAGTGATCAGCGCGATGTCGGAGGCACGGTAAAGTGTTGTCAGCGCCGCGAAGTTAAGCGAACGGTAGTAATATCTTATCGGTATCCAGTTAAATCTGCTGTATTCGCTGTTCGTTTCGCTTACCAGTACGTCTATTTCGGATTTTAATTCTTTGTAGGTATCTACGTTAGAGCGACTAGGAACGACCAGCATCACCAGATTGACTTTACCGTGATACTCCGGGTAACGCTTCAGGAATTGACGAAATGCTTTGATCCTCTGCGGAATGCCCTTGGTGTAATCCAGGCGGTCGATGGACACAATGAGTTTACGGTGCAAAGCCAATTCCAGAATTTCCTGACTCTCTTTGTCATTATCCGCCTCCACCTGAGGATGGGCGTATTTATCGTAGTCGATGCCCATCGGGAAAACGTCTACATTCACCTGTCGGTCGTCAATGGTCAGGTGGTGATAGGCCTGCTCGTAACCCGCCAGACGATAAGATGCACTCAGGAAATGGCGCATGTAGTTATAGGTGTGAAAGCCGATCTGGTCAGCTCCCAGCATCCCCTCCAGCAACTCTTCCCGGTACGGCAGAATTCGGAAGACTTCGTAACTGGGAAATGGGATGTGCAGAAAGAAACCAATACTCACCTGCGGAAATTTCTGGCGGATCAGGTTCGGCAGCAACATCAACTGGTAATCGTGGACCCAGACCATATCGTCGTCCCGGATCTCATCGGCGACTACCTGAAAAAACTTGTAATTCACTTCCTGGTAACTGCGCCAGAAGTCTTCATTATAGGTCGTATACTCCGTAAAGTAGTGGAAGTGCGGCCAAATAGTTTTATTGCTGAAACCTTCGTAATAGAGTTCGATTTCATCATCGGTCAGGAAAACGGGTACCAGTTTTTCCTTGGCCAAGTCGCGGCGAATCTCGTCTTTATCATCTTTTTCACTCACCTGGCCAGGCCAGCCGATCCAGACTTTGTCATAGCTCTCATCCAGGGAGTTCAAACCGGTAGCCAGGCCGCCAGCACTGGGATGATAGTGTAATTCTCCGTCACGACGATCAATAGTTACGGGCAAGCGATTGGAAATAATAACGAGTCTTGGCATCTTTGGATTTATGGTTTTTTGGCTTCAAAGTAGCAATGCCGGTGAAGGCAAAAGCAGTTGTTCTTGCAACCGGCACAAATTGGCGAGGTTCTATTAGAAGACGGGAAAATTGAAAATAGCCAATTTCTTGTGAACACCAATTAATCGATATTCAGAATTGCAGATATTATCACACTTTTCAGCCCCGCCTAACGATCGAGTTTAGAAAGCCTCGGCGATACCCAAATAAAAGTTTCGCTCGTTGCTCCGTCCCATCCCCAGTGCATAGTCAAAACGAACGTTCAGGTTTTCTGATTCGATGATCTTGATCCGGATGCCGGCACCCAGGCTGTACTTCAAAGTATTAAAATTGGCCGGATTATCTTCTCCGCTCACGTCACCCGCTCCACCGAAGAATACGAACCCCAGTTTCCGGAAGGCCTGGTAACGATATTCCACCTGAGCGAAGTAGGCCAGCCGGTCGCGCCAGCGAAACTCCCTGAATCCACGAAGCAACTCTGCCCCGCCCAAACTGGAAAGCTCCAGATTCGGGGTTCCGTCCCAGGCGTAACGGGCGTAAAGTTGGTAAGCGATCACATTTTCATTACGGGAGGATGGGCGGATGTAGCCCCGGTAATCAGCTTTTGAAAGCATAAACTGATGAGTCCCCCCCAGAATTTTACCGTAAAAACCGTGGGTAAATTCCAGAAACTTCCCTTCGGAGGCATTCAGTACGTTATCCCGGTCATCTACGGAGAAAGCAAGTTCCAGGCCAACCGAGGCAGATGCCAACTCTGCTACTTTGAAGTCCGGATTATTCACGTCCTCCGGTTCTTCCAGGCCCAGGTCGAAGAATCGATTAAAACGAAAGCCACCACCAAAAAACACGTCGTTCTGACCGATCTTGCGCAGTAACAAAGGTTCTACCAAAATCCTTCGGTAACGGATGTCGTGGGCATCGGACCGCTGAGAGCGCGGCCCCGACTCGAAGAAGAGTACGGGAAAATCAGAATAGCCCAGATTACCGCGTAGCAACCAGCGTTCCTCTGGAAAGAAGACGGTATAACCCGAGTTGAAGATCAGCTGATTCTTAAAGGTGTACGTTAATCCAATCGGCACGTTACTGGTGCGCGTTTCAGGGCCTGCGCCTTTGGGCTTAAACAATATTTTGATGCCAGCACCCACTCCGAGGCTGGTCGCCGGCTCGTAGGAAACCGTAGGTGATAGAACTACCTTGGGAATGAAAGTGGTATCAGTATCGCCCAGGCGTGGCTTACGCAGATCGAATTCAAACCAATCCGTCACCCGATCCAGTAAAGATTGAGCCGGCAGGGTGGAGGCCAGTGTAATGGCAATTAAAAGAGCGGAAAGACGGGATACTGTATTCAAAGCAGAGCGATTCGACGGGATACACTAGTGTAGTTTACAACCAACTGATGCTCAATATAACCCCAAACCCCTAAGCAGAGTGCAGTTATGGAATAAATAAAAAGGCGAGTCGGTTGCCCGACTCGCCCTTCTGTTTATTCCGCAACCGGCTTTTTCTTCCGGGGCGTTTTGAAAAATTCTTTGAGTTGTTTCTCCGTCATGAAGTTCCAGGCCACGAAATGTGCGACCGTCCACTTCTTGATTTCGCGGTAGTACTTCCCACGTTTATCCGGGTAAGCCTTGATCAGGTCCTTGGCGTACTTGATTGACAATTGACGCAGTTGCTGGTTGAAGGCCTCGTTACCGAAGAGTTTCATGTAAACGGGGAATTGCTTCACCGCCAGATCGAACCATTCGGAATAGTCGTCGGTGCCGATGCCATCCTTGAAACGCTGAAAATAACCGTAAACGGATTGGCGGAGGTTTTCGTTGTAATCACTCAGGCCGGGGTGATTCAGTACCTCTGTGGCCAGTGCTTCGTGTACGGATGGGTTGACGAAACCGTCTTTGTGTAGCTTATCCGTCAGATCGAAGTAGGCGCTCAGGTCATTTTTGATACTACGGTCCATCACTTCACCCAACTTAAGTTCCTCGGCGGGGCCGAAGGCGAATTTGCGGCTGGCTTTTAATTCCAGCATCAGGGCCAGAACGACCTCCGTGGCACCGGGGTTTTCCTTGCGCTCGCGGGTCATCATTTCCATCAGCGCCTTTTTCTGCTCTTCACTGAGTTCGAAGTAGGCAGCGTAGATCGTGGCGATCTGCATCAGTTGCGGTGTGCCCGCCAGTGCTTCGTTGGTAATAAATTCGTGAAGAGGCTGTACGAGACTGGAGTTGTCCAGTCCTTCCTCGGATACACGGTAAAGAAGAAAGTCTTTGAGGGGATTAAACTTAAAAGTCAGTTCATTAGCAGTCTGGGGGAATTCGGCGAACTGGAAGTTGCGACCTTTAAATTGACGCTTAAAACGATTGTAAGCACGCTGACGTCCCTGTACTACGCGGTGTTCGGGTCGCTTTTGGCCCAGTAAAAATTGACGCACCTGTTTGCTACCCACACTTTCGATCAGGCTGGTCACCCAGATGTCGCTGCTCAGCGCGAAACCAACCTGGATACTCTGACCGATGCGGTTGCGTAACTGGTCGAAGTTGCTGTTACCGGCGATAAATTTCAGCATTTCACCGAAGTGTTCTTGTTGGCGAACGTACTTGTAGTAATCGTTCACCTCGCCCCGCAGAACAGCATAACCCAGTACCCGTGGTAGAAACAGGCCTTCAAAACGCTCATCGAGCAGAGCTTTTTCAAAAGCGATCAGTTGCAACGGGTGGTTGGCGGCTATCTCATTCTGCAACTCCTCCATATAAGGCTCGTAGCCTTCTTTGAGGGCATTATAGTACACGTCTTCCTCTTCGTCGAGGTACTGTTGCAATACTTCGGCATCCTGAATGGCCACGGCGATGCCTTCGAGGCGGGCGGCGTAATCTTCGGCTAGATCATACATAACTCTAAGTCTTTTTATTTGGCTATCAGCTCGTTGGTTAAAAAGAAACCCGGAAATGCCACTTAAGGCATTCCCAGGTTTCTTGGCTCCGGTGAGCGCAGGGCGAAGGTAAGGAAAGTTTGGGAATTTTTGTTTTGAGCGATGTTTAGGACTCAATCTACCCGTTTCGTTTCCGCTGCTAATAATCCTTCCATCGCGGCAAATACCCGCTCCGGTTTCTGCGGTCGCCAATTGATGCTATTGAACAGCCCTCCAAAGTGGAGGTAGTTATCCAATCTGGACTGGCGCATCTCATCCGCTACGTGCTCCAGAGTATTGAGAACGATGACCCATCCCTCGGCGTCCGCCACATCGTTGTACCATTCTTCGTAGTAGTCGTCTTCGTCGGCGTGGAAGTTAAGCACATTTTCGGCATCCAGGATGAAGTAGCGAATACCGGCGGCCAGTAACTCGTCGATCACCTCTCGCTTGAGATGCATGATGTCATTGTGCAGTGCATCGTTCCACTCACCAATGAATTGAATTATGGTGTAACGGGTGTCGTAATCGACAAAAATGACTTTCAGGTAAAGGGTTTCCGATCCGAAAGCATCCCATTGGGGGTGCAACAGGTAGTTGTAAACTTTATTCTCGTAGCCGAACTCACTGTACACCCGGCCATAAAAAGGATTGCGGGAATCTTGGTCGCTGCGGTATTTGTCTCGCCACTGGAAATGGGGTTCGATATCGTGCATATAAGAATTAATTTAATCAGAGAATGATAAAATGATTTAATGGTTTCCCGACTCATCCATTTTATCATGGTACCAGAGGTTCATACTTCATGTGGTTAAAGGTCTTGAGGATATTGCTGACCCGCCCGCGTTGGTAGTTGTCGTAAACACCGTTCAGGACTACATCTCTCACTTTCATCGGCTCGGTACTGCTCACCAGGCCCACCATACCGTTGGCGACCGTGATGCCGTAGTACTCATTGGGGTCGATCTCACTTGCTTCGATGGTCCATCCGCCGCTCTGCGCATTGACCTGAATGGTACTTACCGTAAAAAGACATAGTAAAATTATTCTGAACATAATGTGTTGTTTGGCTATCAATGTAGCAAGGTTTTATAACAAGGAAAATCGAACTTTTACGCTTATTAAGCTGCTTTAGCAATTAAAAAAATGGCCGAAAATAATAATCTGTTCAACGCCGAAGCCGCAGCAAAAATTCAACAAATGATCGGCGACGCCAGAGTAGCAATGTTTTGCTGCAATCTGAGCAAGCTACCCATCGACGTAACCCCCATGGCCCCACAATCAGTGGATGACGACGGAACGGTCTGGTTCTTCAGCGCCCGCGACAGTGACCGCAATCAATACGTGCAAGCCGATTCTCGCGCCCAAGTCATAGTTTCCAACAGCGGACAAACCGACCACCTGAGCATCTATGGAAAAGCAGAGTTGGTAAACGACCCGGAAAAAGTAAAAGAATTATGGAGTCCTTTCGCCAAAGTCTGGTTTCAGGAAGGTCCCTCCGATCCGAATCTAACGTTACTGAAATTCACTCCCTCCGAGGGTTACTACTGGGATACAAAGCACGGTAAGATGATCTCATTCGCTAAAATGGCCGCATCCCTGGTGACGGGCAAGACGATGGAGTAAGCGGAACCCTGGAGTTATGATCTTCTACCAGTAAAAGTCCAGGATACACGTTAATCCAAATACCAGGCTGGCGACTCCATTCGTGGTAAAGAAGGCGAGATTCACTTTGCTTAGGTCGGTAGGACCGACCAGGCGGTGCTGATAAATCAATAAGCCGATAAAGGCAAGCCCGGCCAACAGTGTCAGCAACCCACTTTCCGGATAATTTTGCCACTGCCAATAGACGGCAAAAGCGATTAGTAAACCGCAGCTAATATGCAGTAGACGGCTCAACTGTAAGGCTCCTACCCTGCCCAGCCGTACGGGGATGGAGTTGAGCCGATGATCACGATCAAAATCTTCGTCCTGAAGCGCATAGATAATATCGAAACCCGCTACCCAGAAGAGGACGATAAAACCGTATAGAATCGGTAAAAATGCCCACTGGGCAGTAACCGCCAGATAAGCGCCGACTGGTGCCAGGGCCAGTCCGGCTCCGAGTACAAAGTGACAGAAATAGGTAAAGCGCTTGGTATAACTGTAGCCTAAAACGACTGCCAGAGCTACCGGCGACAAATAAAAGCAAAGCGGATTAATTAGCCAGGCACAAGCTACGAAAGCGACACAATTGAACAGGATAAACCAACGGGCTGAACGGCGACTAACCACCCCGGCGGGGATTTCTCGGACGGCTGTCCGGGGGTTGTCTCCGTCGATGTCCCGGTCGACGTAGCGATTAAAAGCCATCGCCGCCGAACGAGCAAAGACCATGCATAGCAAAACGTAAATCAGCGTTGTCCATTGTAGCGATTCGCCACTGTCCTGGGTCGCCAGAAAGAAACCCAATAAAGCAAAAGGCAGTGCAAAAATGGTATGGCTGAACTTGATCAGCGATAGAAAATTACCGATGTTGCGGGAGACGGCACGGGCCATATGAAAGACTTGGTTTTAAGATTAACAAGCATTGCCAACGAAGGTTATCTTTAACCCCAAATATCAAAAGAATGAAACCAACAATTGCTTACCTGGCCCTGATTTTACTACTCACCTCTTGCGGCCAGGATCGCATGAGCGATGCCGATGCCATGGGACTAAACGACCTGAACACCGAAACCTCTACCCCGGCTCAGGACGCCGAACCAGCTGCCGACAAATATGGATCGAAAAGCCTCAGAGCTGCCTTTTTGCCCGCCTATCCCGCGGAGATCAAAGATTGCTATTGCGCATTGTACCTTGATGGACAACCAATTGACGAGGAGCACTATTTCTTCGCTTTCAATCGTGGAAACGGCGGTCCCGGATTCATTGGTATTAATGAACAACGGGTACAAGTAGCCCCGGGTGCCAGTCTTACGCCGGCCGGCAGCAATTATGACAGCTATCTTCACGAAGATGCTGATTTCAAGGTTCAGACATCTTTGACTGATGAAGGTGCGGCCGGGGAAAAACGCAATATGTATTCCGGTAAAGTGAAGGTAACGGATAAGCGGAGTGGAGAGTTGACGGAATTTCCGGTATTGGGTTACTGCGGGTGTAAGTAAATAAGGAATTTGGAGGATTTTGTAAATTTAGTCTTGCTCTAAAACCTATGCTCTTGAATATACGCTATCTAATCCTGTTCTGTTTGTTGAGCCTTGCCTCGGATCAGGTTTCGGCGCAGGCGATGCTACATCCTGAAAATTTTGATTTACGTATAGGAGCAGGGGCTCATTTGCCACTATACATTAATCGTAATAGAAGCAGTAATCCGGGATTGGTCGCAAATCCAGTTTATGGAGTTATGGGTAGAATTGATATTTCTTACCAAGGTGATACGAAATTCGGCGTAGTCTTTCCATTTCGATTTTATGCAGAAAAAATAATCTTTAAAGACTTTTTTGGCTACGCTACGGTAAGGGACTATTCAAGTCCGTTCCAAAGATCTGAATTGGTTGGTACTAAAGAAGGCAATTACCACATTGAGTCGACCCGTTATCAGTATGGAATAGGTTTGAACTACCGAATGGATGTGCGTTCAACTTTCCAATTCAATATACTTGTTTCGAAGCTTATTGAAGGCCGCTATCGTTACAAATATTTACAACGTACCACTAGAATTTACAATCAGTTTTTAGAAACTTTCCAGGATATCGATATCCCGATTGAATCTGTAGGAGAAGAGGTAATTCAAAATGGCACCAACCCAAGAGCTGCTTTAGAACTATCATGGATTCAGCAATTGAGCGAGCGATTTCATTTTTCATTTCTAGGAGCTCTTGGAATCGAAAATTCCGGCAGAGGGGAGCACCGCCTTGGTTGTAGTTTAGGTTATAAAATTTTCTAAAATGAGTTATGCGAAACTGAACTTGATATGGCTACTAATACTTACCGGATGCGTTGTTGATGATGATGCTATTGTGTTGAATAATAATGAGGAAACAACCTATTGCTGCGTAGAAGGACCAGAAGCTCTGGTTTCGGATATAGCCTTGTTAAAACTTGGCTACGAAACTGATGATACGGTTACGTTTATCAACCAGTTTGGTGATATGAGTTCATTTTATATCTCAAACCGTTCAAGTAGTGAAATCATCGACACTATTTATCAACCATACAGTGATGGCTATTCTTATCTGACAACTTCAATTGACACTATAGGATTTATAATATACCGTCATTTTTATACGATCACTTTAACCAGCGATGACTTAGATCTCAACTTTAAGATCACTGCCTCTACTCAACTAGGCAAAGGAGGAATTCGTCAAGAACTAGAAATCTATGATGTTCTTCTAATATCAACAGACCGGATTTTTGGTAATGATTTTGCGGGGATACTATTTCGGCGTGACGCTGATCAGTTTGCTTCGGTTTTTGGATTCACACAGCTACTTCCAAGCATAGATTTTAATGGAATAAGCTACGAAAATGCGGTAAGAATGAGAAATTTGGAGAATGGCATTTACTACGTTTTTACACGTGGCATCATCGCTTTCACCGACCCCATTACCAACCAAACCTGGTCACTCCTGGAATAAAAAAAGCCTTTCCACCACTCGGCGGAAAGGCTTTTTTACTGATTAGCTGCTGCTTACTTCTGGGTAGCGGCGGCTGGGTCTTTCTCCACGTTACCAGTCAGGTAGATGAAGGTCTGAGCGGGGTTGGTGTTAGCCGTAACGGTTACTTTCTGGTTACGAGCACCACTCTTGTTCTTAGAGTTGAAGTTTACGGTGATTTCACCGGCTTCACCCGGGGCGATCGGAGCGGTCGGCTTGGAAGGAACGGTACAACCGCAAGAACCTTTAGCGTCACTGATGATCAGTGGCTCGCTACCGGTGTTGGTGAAAGAGAAAGTGTGGCTAACTACTTCACCTTCGGTTACGGTACCGAAGTCGAAGGTAGACTCACTGAATTCCATAGCGGTAGTAGGTCCCTGAGGAACGGCTACGGTAGGAGCTGGTTGAGCGTTGGTTGGAGCCGGAGCAGTAGTTACGGCTTCACGAGCTTCGTCCTGGGCGGGGGTGCTACCGCTTTGGCAGGAAGTCATTACTACGGCCAGGGCCAAAGTCAGGATAGCAAAAGAGAATTGCTTGAACATGATGATAAGATTAAATGATTAAGTTTTTTGGGCGCAAACCCTTAGTGGGCTGCTAACAATGGCAAAGTTAAACAGCAAACAGTAGCTAAACGTAAACGTAGCGCCAATTTGTGTTAACAGCTTGTGAATGTAGAACTCTGCTAAGCCCGTTTAGCTCGTAATAGCACTGCTACCCCATCCGACCTGGCGCCTAGCCGGGCGGGTTTGTCAGCCAAAAAAAATCAGTTCTGCATCCACTAAGCGCCGGTCGGTGTGGCCACGTTCAAAAACCTCAGTACTGCCCGGTTGAAAACGTCCGTGGCTTCCAGGTTGCAAAGGTGGCCTACTCCATCGATAACGACCAGTTCCGCGGCGTGGGCGTGTTTGCTGGTAAAGCGTTTGGCGGCGTCGAGGAAAACGTGGTCCTGCCCCCCCATGACGACGAGGCTGGAAGTAGATAATTTGCGGCGGTAGAAACGACGTACGACCTTGAACAAATCCCGGTATAAGCCCAGCCATTTGAGAAATTCCTTGGCGGTGAGCTTTTTGCTCTGCAGACGATACAGCCGGCGACTGGGTTTATGATTTGCCCGGGGAAGTACGATCATGATAAAGGTATCGTAGATCCAGCGAAATGGTAAGAAGTAACTCAAAAACTTGCCGGAATGGGCGAAAAGATGAATTTTCCAATCGGCCTTAAATACCCCGCCAGCCATGATCATAGAGGTGATCATATCCGGACGGCGGTCGCTGAGCTTTTGTAGAATAATACTGCCCAAGGACAGCGCGAGGAAGTGGGCTTTAGTAACGCCTACCTCGTCGACCACTTTGATGATGTCGTCGCAAACGATGTCGAAATCATAGGAGTTGTAGTGAGGCTCCAGGTCCTTGGAATAGCCGTGGTCCCGCATATCGATCAACAGCAGATTGAAAAAGGGCTTGAAAGCTTTGACCTGATGCTTCCAGGTGACCAGGCTGCCGCCCGCACCATGAATGAAGACCATCCAGTCTAGGTGGTCACCGATGAAATGTACTTCGTGGTGGAGTATTTGGCGCAAGTTGTGCAGTAGTTTAGTAGCGTAATATTACGAAATACCCAGGCAAGCGGCATTGTTCAATAATTTTGACAAAACCGCCTCATTATTAAACCATTGTTAAGTCACTAACAAGTTAGCATTAGCATTACTAGACGGGCTTGTATAACGCATTAGGCTTCCCCATATTTGTAATGAAGTAATATGAAGCGGGTCCGTTATCCGCACAGCATTAACCAGAAACATCAGTAAATCTTCCAAAATCCTGCACTGAACTCTTACGGTTCGTAGCCATCCATATCCGTCGAACAATCAAACGCAATGCCGCTTCCGCAATCCCAAAAAACCGCTACCTATCTGGACATCGCCGTCTTTCGTTTGCTGGACACTTGCGTGAATTTGCAGGAAGACATGGGTGGGTACATCCGTACCGCCTCATTAGAAGCCGTGCCGGGCATAGTATCCGTTTTTCGCTGGTTGATGAAACGGGATGTAAGGGTGATACTGTACAGCGAACTCTCTCCATCGGATACGGAGCTTATCATGGAGCGGCTGGGCTGGAAAAGCGGACCAAAGGAACTGATCACGGATATCAGGTACCCGACCGAATCCGGCAATCCAATTCAGGCGATGGTCAATGATTTGGGACTGGCCAGCGGCCGCCACCTCGTTACGCTGGGCGATACGGCCGAATTTCTCAACTGGAGCTGGGCCGCCGGCGTCAAACTCAACATCGGCGCCACTTACGGAAGCACGAGTTTCCGTGAGTTGGGAAATCACCCCCACCATACATTGCTGGATAATGTGCTGGGGCTACCCGACTACCTCGTCTCTACCGTGATTGTGCAGGAGCCGTTGCCCATCGTTTCCCGGTCCCCGGTGATGGGTGTCAGTCGAATGCAGCAATTGCGGTTAAGGCTGCCTTTTTTCTAGTCGGGAAACGAAGAATCCGTCAAACCCGTCCCGTTGCGGCAGGAACGTCTGTTTGTCGATCAAGGTCCAATCCGCACCCGCCTCACTATTCAGAAAGTGATCCAGTTGTGCGTCGTTCTCACTGGGTAGTACACTACAGGTAGCGTAAACCATTTTACCGCCCGGCTTCACCATTTTTGGGTAGCGTTGCAAGATTTCCCGCTGTACGCCGCGCAATCTTTCGATGAACTCCGGTGATAACTTCCACTTGGCATCCGGATTACGGCGCAATACGCCCAGACCTGAGCAAGGAACGTCCAGCAATAAGCGATCGGCTTTGCCATAGAGTCGCTTGATGGTTTTACTACTCTCAATGGCTCTGGTTTCTACGTTCTGTACCCCGTTACGAGCCGCCCGCTTTTTAAGTTCTTTAAGCTTCCACGCTTCGGTATCCAGTGAAATCACCCGTCCTTTATTCTCCATCAGCGCGGCCAAATGAAGCGTTTTACCTCCGGCTCCGGCGCAGGCATCAATCACGCTCATTCCAGGGGCTACGTCCAGTGCCGGCGCGGCCTGTTGACTACTGAAATCCTGAACTTCGAACAATCCTTCCCGAAAGGCACGGGTACGAAACAGATTCCTGCGTTTGGTGACGCGCAGTCCGTCGGCGCTCAGCAAATCGGTTTCAATACCGTCTTCCCGCAGCGCTATTTGCAGGGCAGCGGGGTCCGTTTTTAGTCGGTTAGCCCTCAGGATAACGTCGGCGGGCTGGTTGAGTGCCTTCGCGGTAGGCTCCCATTCATCTCCCAATTCCTGGCGCCCCAGTTCATCCAGCCAGTCTGGTAGGCTGGCAAAGTAGCAAAGCTGTTTTTCGAGCTCGGCATTCTCCTTTTGCAGCCGAACGGCATCCAAACCCTCCCATTCTTTCCAGGCTGGCAATTCCTCACCGTCCAACAACATTCTGATACCGATGAGGCGCCACCAATCCTTCCTGGTTTTCGGTTCACCCCCGGCCAGCTCGGCGAGGCGACGGTAATGGCGGACGACTTCGTAAGTCTGCTCGGCGATGAAGGCCCGATCCTTACTTCCCCTTCGCTTATCGGCTTTCAAGACCTGAGCAATGACGCGATCGGCGTATTTACCTTCGTTGAAAATAATTTCCAGGGCTTCGGCCACTGCGGCTACCTGGGCGGCGTAGAATTTCGGCATGGGGCGAAGGTAAGTACTTGTTATGAGAGACTAATTACCAACCACGAAACGCCGACTGATTGATTCTCCATCTACTTTAGACCGCAGTCGTAAGAAATAAACACCCGGTAAGTAACCACTTATATCTGCGGCAAAGTCACCGTCTGCGCCCGCAGCAGTAAAGATCACGGGCAAATTGCGCCCCAGGGCATCATGAATGCTCAATTCGCTTACGGAAAGACCTGCCAGTGTAGTAGTCACCCTAAGTTGCCCCCCGGAAACAGGATTGGGATAAACATTGACATTACTACCCGCTTTTGCACGATCTACCACCAAGATACGGGAATAGTCAAAGCTACCGTCGAGGTCATTCTGCCGTAGTCGGTAGGTGTTAACTCCGTCCAGCGGCTTGGCATCAATGAAAGCGTATTCGTTGGTGCCTCGGGCATTATTACCGGCGGCCTCAATTTTTCCGATTGACCAGAATTCATTCGTGCGGGGGTCAAGTCGTTCGAGCTCAAAATTCAGGTTGTTAAATTCGGCGGCCGTAGACCAACTCAATTCGTTACCTTCTTTAAGGGCCCGGCCATTAAAACTCAACCACCGCACCGGAAGAGCTGATCCAACCATGAGGTTGTAGTCCTCAGCCTCCCCGTAATTGTAGCTGCCACATTCGTTCGGGTCGGTGTTCCAGGAAAGAGCAACTCGCATCCGGCGCATCCCTTCAGTGATTCCTGCCGGAACGGTTATGATTCCATCATACGGGCCTTCACCGGGGCTACCATTCAAAGCGTAGAATTCGCCGTTGTCTTCGAAATCACCATCCTCGTTCCAGTCTACGTAGACGGCACATTCGTTATCCGGGTACGGATTACCGTTTTCCACCAGGATTGCGTAGCTGCCGCCGGGAGCCACATTCGTACTTTGGTTCGAAAAATAGGTATAACCCGACGGAGCAGAGCATTCTGAGGCATTATCAATTGTACCAATCTCTACCTGAGCGATGTATTCATCGCAGGTAGTGGTCGAAAAGCCACAATAAACCAGGCCGATCGACACCGGAGCTACGTTACTGAACTGATCTCCGGCACCGTTTACGGGTCTCACCCGGTACCAGTAATTGGTATTTGGCTGGTAGGCAAAATCATTGAAAGCTGTGACGTTCTCACCAACGCCGGCATTTTCCATGGCCAGGAATCCGGCGGTAGCGGAGGTGGTGGACTTCTCTACGTAATAGCCCATTTCGTTGTTGGCGGCATCCGTCCAATTCAGTTCGATCCGGCCGGCGGCTTCGTTGAAGACAGCCGTCAGGTTGGTCGGCACGTTAACCTGCTGCGGTTGGGCATCCAGGCTATAGGAAGACTGGCTACTTCGCTCAATAGCACCTTGGGCGATGCGAGCGGACTGGTCAGCGGTCAGCAAACCACCGCAGCCATCCGGATAATAGGACATGATATTCTCCACCGGATGCACGTATAATTCGCCAAAGGCATCGAACTCATTATTGGGTATGGAGCAATTGCTGAAATTCCCACTGTCGTAGCGGGGGTCCGCCTCAGTATCACAGAGTTGATCTCCGTCAGTATTACAATTGGCGTTGGGGCCACTACGGGCTACGTTTTCGGCATTAAAATTATTGGGCCCAGACTCGGTGCCCTGATGGGTATGGAACAGATCAAAATAATGGCCGAATTCGTGGGGATAGGTACCGTTGGGTGATGACATACACTGATTATCCATCACAATGGTATTCCTACTTTCGAAACTGGAAGGATAATAAGCATACCCGCAAGCCGCACCTCCGGAACTGGTAATGACGCTCTGGCAGAAATATACGTTCACTGCATCAGAAGCGCGTGGCGTCAGCGAACGCAACTCCGTTTCAGTATCGTTTCCGTCAATGTTATCGTCGAACTGATTGAAGTTGTAGTAGTCTGTATTATTCACGTATTCTGGAAAATCGCGGTAAAAGAATTGTATGCCAGAAGCCGCATAGTGATGATTCAGATTGCTCAGCCCACGGGCGAGGGTTTCCAGCGTAGGCCCTCCCGTTCCGTTATTCAGCCGTACGATGTGTACCTGGATGGGAATGTAGGTAGTATTGGCATTCTCGTCGAGTTCAATCTGACCGATCACGTCACGGGCGTAATCGTATTCTTGGCTGGTTGGAGGTGGTGTACCACAGTCGGGCAAGGTCGGATCGGCGGGAATATATTTCTGTGCGAAAAGTGATCCGGACACCAGAAAAATCAGTAATATCAGTAATGTACTCGGGGCAATTACAAGGGTGCTTTTCATATAACTTGGGTATAGTCGTCCTTCAGGGAAAGATGCAAACCTTAAATATAGCAAAGCTATTATGACAACATTGCTTCTATGAAGTCATAAATTTATCGCTACTTCATAGAAGCAATGCTTAGAGTTTAACCCAATGGCCAAAATTGAAAATCGTTCCATACTTATCGGTGTCATGATTACGGCCGGTACCGCCATCGGCGCGGGTATGTTTTCGCTGCCCATCGTTTCTTCGGGTATGTGGTTCGTATTTAGCCTGATCGCCCTGTTTTACCTGTGGGTGCTCAATTATCTCTCAGCATTGTACATTCTGGAGACTAACGTTCACTTTGAACCCGGCGACAGCTTCAATGCCATGTCCATCAGTTTGTTGGGTAAGAACTGGAACTTCCTGCTCGGCATTATGATCGGCTTCCTGATGTATATTTTGCTTTACGCTTACTTCAGCGCTTTCGGGCACATGAGTTTTCAAACCTCAACGGACGAAGTGGCTACCGGCCAACACTGGGGACAGGGGCTTACCGGACTATTTTTGGGCGCACTATTTGCCCTACTGGTTTGGTCCAGTACGAGTACGGTTGGAAAAGTTTCAACGGTTTTAGTGATCGGGATGGTAATCTCCTTCATCGTTGCCATGGTCGGCTACACCCTCACCATCAATCCTACAAATCTATTTGATACGGGTGGCTATGGTGAATCCTACCTATCCTACGTTTGGGCTGCCCTCCCCTATTTTGTTACCTCATTCGGTTTTGCGGCCGTCGTCCCGAGTTTATACAAATACTACGGTAAACGACCGCTAAAAGTCAGGAAAAGCATCTTTTGGGGCGCGGCCCTTGTTTTTCTGGTCTACGTGTTGTTCATCGTCGTTACCTTTGGCAATATTGGCCGTGACGAGTTCACCGCCATCAACGCAGCGGGCGGGAGTGTGGGGCATCTGGTCGATGCTTTCAATGATAAAGGAGTCAATCATACCGTCAATTTCGCCCTGAAACTTTTTTCCAATTTCGCCATTATCACTTCATTTCTCGGCGTTGGCTTAGGGCTGTTTGATTACATCGCGGATCGCTTCGCTTTCAAGGATGACGTAGTGGGCCGGCTCAAATCCGCCTGCCTCACTTTTCTGCCTCCGGGACTAGCCAGTTTCTTTTTTCCCCACGGCTTTATCTACGCCATCGGAGTAGCCGGTCTGGTAGCGATTCTGGCCTTTTACGTAGCTCCTTACTTCATGGTGCTGAAGGTTAGGAAAACCAGAGCTATAGGATCTTACCAGGTAAAGGGCGGCAAGGGGCTTTTATGGTTTTTTATCCTGTCGAGCCTATTAGTCGCAGTCTGTCAGCTTTTATCGATGCTTAATTACTTACCAAAGTGGTAGACATACCGATGATCATTGTCATTTGGCCAAACTGCTGATCCCACCTGGTAGCATCTGCATCACACTCATGGAGGTTGACAGGTGAACCCAGATAGCTTTGCGCCGAAGTGGGCAGTTCCAAGTATTTCCCTGGCGCACCCTAAAACAAAGACCTTTCATAGTAAATCAACTCTACGGTCACCCAAAACACAAACGGGCACGTCGAATGAATCGACGCGCCCGCGAAAAATCATTTATTGTCTACTTACCGAATTGACAAATCAAGCGTCACCCGGCGGTTCTGCTCTCTGCCGTCTTTGTAACGGTTGTCGGCAATCGGCATGGTTTCACCGAATCCGGCGTAACTCATCCGGGCGGCAATAATGCCTTTGCCCACGAGGTAGGTATAAACAGATTCAGCTCTGCGATTACTTAGCTTCTGATTAGATTCTGCGGAGCCAACGCTATCCGTATGTCCGCCAATGGCGAGCATGTAACCCGGGTAACGGCGCAGGATATCCTCAACCCGATCCAGTACCGAACGGCTTTCGGCCGTCAGCGTGGCACTAGCGGTCTCGAAATTGATGTTCTGGATGGCAAAATCGATGGTTTCCTGGTCTTCCACGGTAATTTCGGGGCAACCCTGGTTCGTAGCCGGGCCAGCTTGTTTTGGACACTTATCATCACGGTCCGTTACGCCATCTCCATCGGTATCAGGGCAACCATTCATCTTGGCCAGACCAGCTACGCGCGGACAATCGTCATCGCGGTCGGCAATGCCATCGCCATCGAAATCAGGGCAACCCATCAGGGTTAACAGACCAGCCTCATTGGGGCACTTATCTTCGGCGTCTGGAACACCGTCACCGTCCCGGTCGGTTACCGGACAACCATTGTTGCTTTCCGGGCCGGCTTGTTCGGGACAGCCGTCGTCCGGGTCAGCGATACCGTCACCATCCGTATCCGGACAGCCCATGTAGGCAGAGGTGCCAGCTATCGCGGGACACTTGTCGTCTTTGTCGGCAATACCGTCACCGTCAGTATCCGGACAGCCGAGGGTGGTTACTGGGCCGGCCTGGTTGGGGCACTGGTCGGCACTGTCTTCAATACCGTCACCATCGGAGTCGACCACTGCTGGTGGCTCCGGCTCCACGGGCTCGGCGTTCAGTTGCAGATGAGCTCCGATGCCGAGTTGAACGTTCCGACGGATGTCCTGATCCGGGCCGAAAGCAAAACGCCAGGAGGCTTGTGGTGACAGGTAAAAACCATTACCGAGTCGTAGATTTAGATTAACACCAATCGGCAATTCCGCCGTCGTGTTGCCATCAAAGTCGTTGAAGGCACCAAAGCCCGTAAAAATCTGTGGATCGAATACGCTCGACCGGGCAATCGGTTCAAAGATGAACAACAGGTTACCCCCAATCACGGATAGTTCTTCTACATCGGTGAATGGATTCACGGGGTCTTTACTGGCATCCTCCATATTGACCAGGGCTTCACCGGTGGAAAGCCGGATGGGCACCCCCAGTAAAAAGTTCGGCGCTATTCGACGCTGATACTCGAATTCCAGCCCGCTGCCAAAAGTTTCGGCGCCTTCCAGAGGAGTGGGAACTTTACCAAGCCCGAGGATGTAGTTCGGGGCGATGTAGCGCAGTGCTACCTGGTTTTTTTGAGCTGACAAAGTAGCAGTGCTGAAAAGCAATACCAACAGGACCAGGCCTGCTTTAATCAGGGTAAGAGATTGTCTCATGCTTGTGTGTTTGGTGCTTGAATAACTGTAATATAGGTGTGATCTTACACCTTTACAAATCAGGAACCTCCAGCACAACGCGTATGTTCGTACTTAAGCTTTTGGTATCAGTCCTTCTTCCTGCAACTGTTTGAGCAATTTGTCCAGCACTCCATTAATAAATTCCCGACTCTTATCCGTGCTGTAGAGTTTACTGATTTCTACATATTCGTTCAGGCTCACGGTAGCTGGAATGCTTTCAAAATGGAGGAACTCCGCCAGTGCCATCTTGATCAAAATCATATCGATGAGGGCTACTCTCTCGACGTCCCAATTCTCCAGTACGGGCTTGATCTTTTCCAACAATTGTGCATCGGCATCAGTGGTGAATTTTAGCAAACCATTTCCGAATTCGGTGACCGTTGCGGAGGGCTGTTGATAAGCGTTAAAGAAATCCTGCTCGGCGGGTAGTGCTTTGATCGTTTTCTTAATTGCCCCGATAATGAGGCTTTTATTTTCTCCCCAGAGTGGAAAATGGTCTTCTACCATTGTCAGGAAACGCTCTTGCCCCTGCAACCACTTGAATAGTGCCAAAGTAACTTTCCGGTCTTCCTGGATGGTCGTATCCGGATTGGCCAGGTATTCCTGGTAGACTTCGGTCTTCAGAAAATCGCGGTAAAGCTTGCCAATCAGATCGGCATCGATAGTCTTTCCGATCTGCTTGCGGTCGTAGGCCAGCGTCAGGTCCGGATTATTAATCAAGGATGACATGACCGGATTATGGGCCAGCTTGGGGGTAAAGGTCTTGTCTTGCTCGCTGCGCAGATGCTTATTCATCCGACGAGCCTGATCTTGCTTGGCGTAGGCAGCCACGCGTTGAATGATCAGCAGATTCTGAAGATATAGTTGGAACGAACGATCGACCAACTTGTCGTACATGGCTTTTCTGGCCCGGTAGCTTTGGTCCTCTTGCTTCTGGACTGCGTAGAGCACTTGCATGACCTTAATACGAACGTTCCTGCGACTTAACATACTACAAATTCAATAGTGAGCCCGCTTACTATTTTGGCTGACGCCATTCTGGTACGCGATTTCGAGCATTTCCCACCCAAATTGGCTGGTGGTGCAAAAGAACGAATTTTTTGGGAATTACCCTCCTAATTAACCCACTGCCCGGATGCTAACCGTTCTCTTGACCCCATCCAGGCTTGCTACTTTGTTAGTCCGCCAAATCTCCTGAAAACCATGATCCGTAAAGCCGGATAAAAATTCTCTGGCAATCGGCCGCCCCGGTTCACTAAGCCAGCACTGACCGTTAGGGGCCAGCAAGCCTCTGATGGTACTATATAAGGGTTTGAAAAACCGCTTTTCGTAGGCAACATCTGCGGCCAACACAAAATCGAAGGTTTCTTTGAGGGCGGGTTTGCGCCAGTCCAACTCCATAAAGCGGGCGTTGTGTTCCGGTACGTTATGCTCCAGGTTAAGGCGTGCGAAATCCAGAGCATCGGCAACGTAGTCGGTAAACGTAACCTCCGCGCCCAGCATCACCGCTGCGATTCCCGGTAAGCCCAGTCCACAGCCCAGCTCGATGACCTTTTTACCACGAAGTTCGTCACTACGTTCTACCATACTCTCCGCCAGGCCGAGCGCGCTGTGCCAGAGATCGGCCCAATAGGGTAACACCTCGTCCTGATAGTCGGGGTCTGCTGGCCCACGTTCGATCAGATCATCGAGTAAAGATTCAGTGTCATCAATCGTTTCTAAGTGTACCGTCAATTGGCCGATTCGGTAGTCACGAAGCGTAGTGGAATGATTCATTGATCAAAGGTAGCACGCGACACAAAAAACTCAACAATAACTTTATCTAGATTTATTCCACATAATTTGCAGGAGTGCGAGTTGCACTATTACATTTGCGGCTACTTAGAATTAATCTAATTAAAAAACAATCAATTTACCTCGATGAACCTGACAATCAAACTCCTTCCCTTTCTAATTTTCGTCTTACTTTTTACCGGCTGTGACGATGATGATAACGGCAGTCAGCCAGACTTGCAAGTTCCCACCAGCTACAACGATTTCGAAAACGTCAGCTACGACGGTCAAACTCAGCGCTTGGCTCAGATGACGGAGATCACGGCTTACATGAAGTCCGCTAATACCAGTGGTGTTGAACTAGACGCCGCTCGCTTGCAAGCCATGTACGCTAACGCCGAAGGGGCCATGTTTGCTGGCACTTACGACGATAGCAAGCAGCTTCGTTCCAAAACGCTCTCTTCCGTTCAGGCTGACTTCGAGAGTTATTTCGACAACATCGCCCTGGCCAGTACCAGCGATGTAGCCGCTGCCGATGGCGTAGCCGGTGTATCAGTGAGCCAGGACGGTACCAAGCAATACCTGCTGAATGAAAACGGTGTCGAATACACCCAAGTCATCGAGAAAGGTCTGATGGGTGCTTGTTTCTACTATCAGGCAACCGCCGTTTACATGGGTGATGAGCGCATGAACGTAGACAATGAAGTAATTGAGCCAGGAGAAGGCACTGAAATGGAGCATCACTGGGACGAAGCCTTCGGCTACTTCGGCGTACCGGAAGCATTTCCGGTGGATACTGACGGTGCCGTCTTCTGGGGCAAGTACTGTAATGACCGCGACGCCCTGTTGGGCACCAACGCCGAACTGATGAACGCACTGCTGAAAGGACGCGCAGCCATTACCGCAGATCGCCTCGACCTGCGCGATGAAGCCATCGACGAAGCCCGTAACGCCTGGGAGCGCGTGGTAGCCGGCACCGCCGTTCACTACCTGAACAGTACCATGAGCAATTGGGATGACTTCGCCCTGCGGGCCCACGCCCAGAGCGAGGCCGTGGCCTTTATCTACTCACTGAAGTTCAACGAAGACAAGACGCTGACCAATGCTCAGGTCGACGACTACCTGGAACGCGTAGGGGGCAGCACTGACTTCAACGAGATGGATTTCTACGAAATTGACCGGGAAGTGATCGAAGCCGTACGTGATGAAATGGGTGCCGCCTTTAACTTTGGGTCCGCAACAACTGAATTATAAAAAGCATGCAAATATCCAAGCAATCTATCTTACTGCTTGCCCTTATCGTCCTTACGGCCTTTGGCTGTGGGGACGATGATGGTAGTGGAGGTAGCAATAATTGTGGTGGTGATTTCGACCAAACGGCGATGTTGACCAACTACGCAGATAATCTGTTCATCCCTGAATTCAATGAATTGAAGGCGGGCACTGATGATCTGCTGGAAGCCACTAACGAATTCCTGAGCACAACTGATGCCACGACCTTAGCCCGGATGCGTGAGTCCATTCAAGCACTCTACCTTAATTATGCGGACAAAGAAATGCTGGAGGTTGGCCCCGCCATCGACGTCAATTTACGGGCGGTCATGAATCCATTTCCGGTGAACGAAGACGCCGTAGATGAACTCTTGGCTGATGGCATTGAAGATCACGTATTTGGTTTCGACCGTGGGCTACCTGCTCTGGAATACCTGTTTTTCAGTCTGGAAGACGACCTGCTGATCGCCATTTTTGAAAATAGAAATTACAACGCCCAATCACGCGCATACCTTAGATTCGTAGTTGAATCCATGCAAGAAGCCGTAGCAACCGTAGCCGACGCCTGGAACGGAGAATACCGCACCACCTTTATTGCGAACACCGGCACGGCAGCAGGCGGCAGTCTTAGCCAGATCATCAACGCCTTGAACGAGCACTGGGAAAACACCAAGCGGGACCGCCTGGGTATCCCGGCCGGTATTGCGACCCTGGGCATCACCAACCCGGAGACGGTAGAAGGGCGATACCTTGATAATTCCCTGGAGCTATTGCAATTAGCCATCCTGGGTAACCAACGGATGTTTCAGACCGGATTAGACGATAATCTGGACGCCATTGACGCTGAGAAAGACGGTGAACCATTGAGGGAATTGATCAATGACCAGTATTTGGCCGGACAAAATGCTGTAAACGAGATCGAAGGCTCTCTGGCTATTGCCGTGGATGAATCGCCTGAGTTGGTTGCCGATGCTTACGCAGAGTTGGTTCGTAACATCGTGCTGCTGAAGACTGATATGCCTTCTCTGTTGTGCGTAGCCATCACTTACGTAGACAACCCCAGTGATTCGGACTAAAAACTGATATGATTACTAACGGTAGTCACTTTCTTTTCCGTGCTGAAGCCATCGCCCCGCTGGTCACCTTCCGTATTCTCTATGGCTTACTGATGACCTACGGGGCGGTACGCTTTATGCTCAATGGCTGGGTAGAAAAACTCTACGGGGAGCCAACTTTTTTCTTTAAATTTTATGGCTTCCACTGGGTACCGGAGCCAGGAGTAACGGGTGCTTATCTGCTGTATATCTGCATGGCAGTCTGTGGGATTTTAATTGCTGCGGGATTATTATACCGGCTGGCCGTAGCGCTCTTTTTTGTGTCTTTCACCTGGGCGGAGTTGATTGACGCCACCAATTACCTCAACCATTATTATTTAGCGGCGATCCTGGCGCTTTTCCTATTCTTTATTCCCGCGAACGGAGCCCGATCATTAGATGTCCTCATCTGGCCGAAATTGCGCAGCACTACCCTACCGGCCTGGTGTCGCTGGGCCATCATTACTCAACTTAGTCTGGTCTATTTTTTTGCCGGGCTGGCCAAGTTGAATCCGGACTGGTTATTCCGCGCGATGCCTTTGGCCATCTGGTTACCCGAGCACGCCGACCTACCCTTAATTGGTCCATTGTTGGCCGAACCGACGACCGCCTATGTCTTTAGTTGGGCCGGAGCACTCTATGACCTCACCATTGTCTGCTGGTTGCTCTGGAAACCGAGTCGGCCGTTGGCCTACATCGCAGTCTTGGGCTTTCATTTGATGACCTGGCTGCTCTTTAATATTGGCTTATTTCCGCTGATCATGATCACCTCCACGCTGATCTTTTTTTCGGAAGAATGGCACGAAAGGTGGCAACTGCGACTAGGTTTCAGCCCGATGCGCCCTGAAGACAGCCGGCCGATTTTTAATAAAGATCAAGTAATGGTCAAATGGTTGCTAGCGACTTTTTTTATCGTGCAGCTCTTGCTTCCTTTGCGGGTGCTGGCCTACCCTGGCAGTACTTTCTGGACCGAAGAAGGTTATCGCTTCGGTTGGCGGGTGATGTTGGTGGAAAAAACCGGCCAGGCCACTTTTACGGTTCACGACCCGAAAACAGGGCACCGGGCCGAGGTTATCAACAGTGAGTTCCTCACTAAATTTCAAGAAAAACAAATGGCCATTCAGCCGGATTTTATGGTTCAATATGCTCATCACCTCGCCAGGATCTACGGGGAGCGTTACGACATCGAAAATCCACGGGTTACCGCCGAAGTTTACGTGGCTCTTAACGGCCGTACCAGCCAACAATTTATTGATCCGGAGGTCGACCTGGCCGCACAGATTGATGACTTACAGCACAAAAAATGGATAATTCCTTTTCGCCCATGAAGCAGTTTGTCAGTACAAGTTCGTCGTTGGCCAAACAGCCTTGGGTTTTTCTGTTATTTGCTACTTTGTTAGCCATCACCCCCACCATTCTATCGGGGCAGGATGAGGTTAATGATTTGGACTTCAACGTAGCAGGGCTGGTCGTAAACCCTGACGACGACAATAGTCCGCTGGAAGCCGCCAATGTTTACCTGAACGACGGGCAGTTCTTCACCCTCACGGAGACCGACGGGAGCTTCCTGCTTACGGGCGTACCGGCCGGTAATTACCTGCTGCGTGCCGAACTATTGGGTTACGAAAGCTGGAGCCAAAGCATTGAAATTAAGGGCGACCTCAATCTGGAAATTTCTTTGCGCCCCGCTGCTATCAAGCTCAGCGAAGTAACCGTGGAGGATGCGACCCGCCAGCAACGCGCCCAGAGCCGGCTGCGCAACGTAGAAACCACGGCGATCTACGCCGGCCGTAAAACAGAACTGATCCGCCCCGATGAATTGACCGCCAACCTGGCCGTAAACAACGCCCGGGAGATCTTCCGAGGGGTGGCCGGACTGACCGTCTGGGAAAACGACGGTGGCGGATTACAACTCGCCATTGCCGCCCGGGGACTGGACCCCAACCGTACCAGTAGTTTCAACACCCGCCAAAACGGTTTTGACATCAGCGCCGATGCATTGGGGTATCCGGAAAGCTACTATGTACCGCCCGCTCAGGCGCTGGAAAGAATTGAACTGGTGCGTGGAGCGGCCAGTCTGCAATACGGCACCCAATTCGGTGGACTGCTGAACTTTAAACTAAAGGAAGGCAAGGAAGGTGACCCCTTTGAATTGATCAGCGAAACTACCGCCGGTTCCTTTGGCTTGCTAAGCCTTTTTAACAGCGTAGGCGGCAGCAAAGGGAAAACGACTTATTACGGCTTCCACCAGTATAAACGCGGCGACGGCTGGCGACCGAACAGTGGTTTTGAACAGCATACCGGTTATCTGGATGTCCATCACCAGGTGACGCCGAAACTGCGATTAGGGTTGGAATTGACACACATGAATTATCTGGCCCAACAATCCGGCGGGCTGGTAGATTTCGAATTTCAGCAAGATCCAGAACAGTCCAAACGCGCCCGCAACTGGTTCAAAGTAGACTGGAATCTGATGGCCTTTCACGTTGATTACGAACTCGGCGACAAGACACATTTGAACGTGCGCACCTTTGCCCTGCACGCTCAAAGGGATGCGCTGGGTGAACTGGGCCCCATCAACCGACCCGATCCGCTAGCGGAACGGGACCTGATTCGTGGCCGTTACCGCAACCAGGGCATGGAAGCCAGACTTCTACACCGTTTTGTTTTCAGGGGTAACCCCGCTGCTTTCCTGATTGGCGCCCGCTATTATCGAGGTTTTGCCCGCAACGAACAAGGAGACGCTAACGATGGAAGTGAGGCCGAATTTGACTTCCTGAACCCTGAAGACCTGGAGCGCTCCAGCTACCGTTTTCCCAGTCGTAACGCCGCGCTTTTCGCCGAGCAGCTGGTCAACCTGGGTAAATTAAGCATCACTCCGGGGGTCCGCCTGGAGTACATTCGTACGGCATCGGAGGGGTATTTCCGGCAAAGGGTATTCAGCGGCGGGCAATTGATCTTCGATCAACGGATAGAAGATCAGGCGGAGAATCAGCGGAGTTTCCCCCTTTTCGGACTAGGCCTCGGTTACCGTATCAGTGAAGATCTGGAAGCCTACGGCAACATCAGTCAGAATTATCGGAGTATAAATTTCACCGACCTGGCCGTAGCTAATCCTAACCTGATCGTAGACTCTTTGCTGAACGACGAAAGCGGATACAACGCCGAGCTGGGTTTACGTGGTCAGTGGCTGAAGGGTGCCTTACAATTCGATGCCAACCTGTTCTTTCTGCGTTATAATGATCGTATCGGGCTGACGGAAGTGCTCGTTCCCGATCCTATCTCAATAGAACGGCTGGCTACTTTTCGCACCAACGTCGGTGACGCGGCTCTATACGGCCTGGAGCTATTCGCTGAACTCGACCTTACTCAGTTGTTGCGCCAGGGACAGGCCGGTGATCTTCAAATTCGCCCCTTTGTGAACCTAAGCTTAATTGAAGGGGAATACCTGAGCGGAGCCAGCAGCGTGGTGGGAAATGAAGTGGAACTGGTACCGCCGGTAAGTGTAAAAACCGGCCTTTCTGTAAAATACAAAGGTCTGAGTGGCTCCTTGCTTTACACCTACGTGCAGGAACACTATTCCGACGCTACCAATGCGGTCTTAGTGGCAGATGCTACCCGGGGATTGATCCCAACATATGGCGTCATCGACTTTTCGGCCGCCTACGAGCTGGGGCGTTTCAAATTTCAGGCAGGCGTAAATAATTTGACGGACCGCAGTTACTTCACGAGACGGGCTACGGGTTATCCCGGGCCGGGGATCATTCCAGCGGAACCGAGGCGAGTTTATTTCGGGTTGCGAGTGCGAATTTAGCAGTATCTACTGTCATATACTGCTAACTTTGCGTCAAAGAAATAATTGTGGCCAACCAAATTAAGGAAGAGAAGAAAACCCGCATCGATAAATGGCTCTGGGCCGTTCGGATCTTTAAAAGCCGGACCTTGGCCAACGACGTCGTAAAGCGCAACAAAGTGAGCCTGAATGGCAAGAACGCCAAGCCCAGTACCTCCGTCAGCATAGGTGATCGTGTCAAGGTGATGAAAAATGGCTTCGAATTGGATTTCGAGGTCGTTCGCGTAATCGCCAAGCGAGTCGGTGCCCCCATTGCGCAGACCTGTTACGTAGATCACACACCAGAAGAAGAGTTGAACAAGTACCAGGATTGGTTCGTCGGTAAAGCAAAAGGAGAGTTCCGTGAGAAAGGAACTGGCCGGCCCACCAAGCGCGAACGCCGGGATATCAGTAAGTTCAAAGAAGATTACCTGGAATGGGATGGCGATGAGTAACGATTATCGTATTTTCGCGAGCTATGGAAGAAAGTCTTGAATGCGTTGGCGTCATCGGAGCCGGCAGTTTCGGCGTCGCAGTAGCCAACTTATTGGCCAAGAACACGGACGTCAAATTATACGCCCGTAAGCCAGAGCAGGTAAAAGAGATCAACGAGCGGCGATTTCGCCACGGCGTAGCCGTTCACGAGCGCATTACGGCCATCAATTCACTGGAGGACCTGGCCACTGGTTGCCAACTGATCTTCCCCATTGTGCCTTCTTCCGAATTCCGGAAAATGATGCAATCCTTGGGTCCGTTTTTAAGACCCAGTCACGTACTTGTTCACGGTACCAAGGGACTGGACTATACCGGTCCTTCGGAAAACGGTATTCCGGCCGCCGGCTTCAAACGCACGGATCTCCACACTATGACCGAGGTTATCCGCCAGGAAAGTCTGGTGGTACGCACCGGCATCCTGGCCGGCCCCAACCTCGCACGCGAAATTCTGGATGGCCAGCCCACTGCCACCGTCATTGCCAGTAAATTCGATGAAGTCATCGAACGCGCCCAGGCCGTACTGGCCAGCGATCAGCTTTTCGTATTCGGTAACCACGACTTACTGGGGGCTGAGCTGGCCGGCGTTCTGAAAAATGTCATCGCACTCGGTTCCGGCATCCTGAAGGGTTATGGCTTTGGCAAAAATATTCAGGCTATGCTCATCACGCGCGGTTTCGTGGAGATGATCCATTTCGGCCGGGCATTGGGTAGTGATACCCGGGCGTTTTTCGGCACAGCGGGCATTGGTGATCTCATTGCTACGGCCACTAGTCGTAAGAGTCGTAATTATACCTTCGGCTACCGTATCGGCACCGGAGAAACCCTGGAAGATGTACGTTCCACCAGCGTCGAACTGGCCGAGGGCGTGCGTACCTTAATGATGACCCGTCACCTGGCCAAGACCATCAAATTGAGGGTACCGATCACCGAAATGCTCTATCGCATCATTTTTGAAGGGTTCCCGGTGGATAAGGCAATGGATTTCCTGATGAGCTACCCATACGACGTCGACGTTGACTTTTTATAATCAACAAGCCACCGTTTCCTATCTTAGCGCTCCACCCATATACTGCGGAGCAGTCAACCCAAATATCCCAGGATACTATCCCGGGTGAATATGGATCGCAACTTCTATAAGAATATGAATTTCAAGAACTTTCTTCCTCACCTGATCGCCCTCGTAGTTTTCATTGTCGCAGTCTTTGCGGCTTTCAGTCCTGCTTTTAGCGGGAAGACCATCCGCCAGGGCGACTCGATCTCCGGTTCCGCTACCGCCCAGGAGGCTATTGAGTACCGGGAAGCAACCGGAGATCGGGCACTGTGGACCAATTCCCAGTTCGGTGGAATGCCTACCTATCAGATCAGGAAAATATCCGACGGAAATACCCTCAAGTACGTTGATAAGCTGGCCAACGGCCTCGGCCTGCCCTACCCGGCCGGCATCTTCTTTTCGGCCATGCTCTGTATGTACATTTTCCTGGTATTGATGGGTGTTAGTCCCTGGCTCAGTATTGTGGGTGCGCTGGCTTTCAGCCTGGTGTCTAATAACTTCATCCTTTACGAAACCGGCCACAATACCAAGATTCGAACCGTTGCGTATTTCCCCCTGATCATGGCCGGCCTGGTATTAGCCTGGCGTAAGAAATATCTACTCGGTGGTCTGGTTTTTGCCATCGGACTGGCTTTGTCCTTATTGAACAACCACCCTCAACTTCTCTACTATTTCCTACTTACCGTGCCAATTTTCGGGATCGGTATGATCATTCACTCGGCCCGTACGAGCGATTGGGTTCACTTTGGTAAGACCATGGGTGTGTTAGTCGCAGGCTTCCTCCTGGCTCTTGGTTCGGCGGCCAGTAATGCGTTGCCTACTCTGGAGTACGGAGAGCAAACCATGCGTGGAGCCCCCATCCTGAAAAGCGAAGCACCGGCCAATGTAGCTCCTACCAGCAGTAGTGAAACCGACGGACTGGAATGGACCTACGCCATGAACTGGAGTAACAACTTCGAAGATATCATGGCAACCGTTATCCCACGGGCAGCCGGCGGTGGGTATGGCGAAGAAATTGACCGCGACACCCCCTTCGGCAAAACGCTTAGCCGCATGGGTAGTCGGATTCCCGAAACCTTTCAGGCACCTACTTATCACGGTGGTCAGCCATTCACCAGTGGGCCGCGCTATTTGGGTGCGGTAGTTTGGTTTTTATTTGTCCTGGGACTACTCACCGTACGCGGGCCGGTTAAATGGTGGCTGGTAGGCGGAACCATATTTGGCCTCCTGCTCAGTATGGGCTCTTACGCCGAGTGGCTGAATCGCTTCATGTACAACTACCTGCCACTCTTCAATAAATTCCGGGCACCGAGTTCGGTAATTACTTCCATTGGGCTATTGGTTAGTGCGCTGGGCTTATTGGGCATCCACGAATTTACCAAATTGGTAAAAGCCGACGCCGAGGCTGCCAAAAAGAAGTTCTTCATCGCTGCGGGCGTTTCACTCGGCACAATGCTGTTGATGATCCTGATCGGCCCCTCTTTATTCGACTTAACCAGCCCTACCGACCTGCCCCGGATTCAGCAAATGGTGGGTCAGGCCGGCGACCAGAATACTATTAATGCTCTGGTAACCGCTCTGGAAGAAACCCGGGCGGAGATATTCCGTGGTGACGCTATCCGGAGTTTCCTCTTTATGGCCCTGGCCGCCGGAGCCGTCTTCCTGTTCTCGCGGTCAACCTACTCTGTGGCGATCATGGCGGGCATCCTAGCTGTATTGGTGGTAGTAGATTTTAGTGGCGTCAGTGGTCGATACGTAACGGCCGACGATTACAGCCCCAAACGCAAGGTGGAACAAAGCTACACGGCCTCTCCTGCCGATCAGCAAATCTTGCAGGACCCCGATCCTCATTACCGGGTATACAACACAACCGCTCGTGACCCCTTCCAGGATGGCCTGACCAGCTACCACCACAAAAGCGTGGGCGGCTACCATCCGGCCAAGTTGCAGCGATACGATGACCTCATCAGCCGTCACCTGAAGGCTGGCAACCAGGCAGTCTTCAACATGATGAACGCCAAGTACTACATCGTTGATGCCGGCCAGGGGCCACAGGCCCAGCGCAACCCCAACGCTTTGGGTAATGCCTGGTTGGTCAGTAATATCCAAATGGTTGATGATGCCAATGCCGAGATCAACGGATTGGGCGGCCAGTTCGACCCAGCGGAAACGGCAATCGTTCACCGGGAGTTTGCGGACCAGGTCAGCGGCCTGCAACCGAACGGCCAGGGCAGTATTTCTCTGACCAGTTACTCACCGATGGAGCTCAAATACAATTTCAATAGCAACGCCGAGCAACTGGCCGTTTTCTCCGAAGTCTGGTACGGTCCCGACACTGGTTGGGAAGCGACAATCGACGGTAATCCGGCCGAGATCATCCGTACCAATTACGTACTCCGTGCGCTACGGGTGCCGGCGGGACAGCACGAGATCGTGATGAGTTTTAATCCGTCCTCCTACGCTACCGGTTACATATTATCCTTGATTTGTAGCCTGTTGTTGATTGGTGGTATCGTGTACGTGGGTTTTCGTTACTATCAAAGTAGCAAAGCCGAGAGCGAGCAGTTAGCCACTGCTACCGTACTGGACGAACCAGCCACCAAGCAAGGAAAAACCAAGGCTAAGCGCAAGAAAAAAGGTTAGTGCCCCGTAACGAAACCGAAAAAATTCTGATCATCACTTATTACTGGCCTCCCAGTGGGGGTGCCGGGGTGTTGCGCTGGCTAATGCTCAGTAAATGTCTCGTGGAATTGGGTGTGGAAGTTCACGTGCTTACCGTAGATCCGGAGGTAGCCAGTTTTCCCGTGCGAGACGACAAACTGGTTCAGGATGTTCATCCAGGGATACGGGTGTTTACGACCAATTCGTTCGAACCCGTCAGTATTTACGCCCGGATGGCCGGCAAAGACAAGGTGCCCGCCGCCGGCTTTAGTAACGTTGGCAGTGGTGGCTGGAAGCAACGGACCATCACCTGGTTGCGCAGTAATCTCTTTCACCCCGATCCGCGCATCGGCTGGAAACGCTACGCCGTCAAAAAAGGGCTGGAACTGATCAACGAGTACGACTATTCCGCCATCATCACCACCAGCCCGCCCCACAGTGTGCAGATGATTGGTCGGGCACTTAAAAGAAAACAACCTAATGTTCCCTGGATCGCCGACCTGCGCGACCCCTGGACGGACATTTATTATTACGAGCTTCTTCAGAAGTCCGGTTTCGCCCAAAAGCTGGATGTCGACATGGAAAAATCCGTCGTCCGCGAAGCCGATCACTTGCTCACCATCTCCGAAGGTTTCCGGGATATTTATCTGGCAAAGACACCGGAGCAATCCGAAGACAAATTCAGCATCATCCCTAACGGATTTGCCACGGAAGATTTCAGCAATCCTGCTCCGGAAAAAGACGAAGGTTTCACCATTACCTATACCGGCAGCATTGGCCGTAACTACGAACCTTTTTCCTTCCTGGATACCGTCGGTCGTTTACAACTCGCATACCCGGATCGGAACGTACGCGTCAAATTCGTCGGGGTGCTGGATGCAGCTATCGTAGCTTATCTGGAAGCCAATAATATCGGCTTCGAGCAACATCCTCCGGTCACCCATTCCAGGATCGTAGACATTCAGCGCTCCGCTCACGCTTTGTTACTGGTTTCACCGGCCATGAAAACCGGCGATTTTATCATCCCCGGTAAAGCATTCGAATACCTCGCCGCCGGCAACCCCATCATCGGCCTGGCCGAGCGGAACAGTGAAACCGCCAGCTTGCTGGATAAAACCAAACGCGGTAAGTGTTTCGCCCGGGAAGAAACGGATGAGCTATACGCCTTTCTGGAAGATATACTCCTTGGTCAATTCACCATTTCCGGAGGCTTGAAAGATGTAATGGAATACAGCCGAGAAAGTCAGGCCAGGGAGGTTTTAGAAGTAGTTCAGGCTAAGAAACATTAAGCAAGCCAGGTGTTTTATAAAGCTAGTTGCCTTAGCTCTGGTAATGAACTTTACTGATCGTCTCCGTGATTCTTGGGTTGTCGCCACATGAACGACGGTCTGCTTCTAAAAACATTGCTACTTTGTTAGTACTAATACCTCAATGTTATTTAGAGCTTGTTTGGGAATTGCTTGTTTTTCAGGAAATAGAAATCAAAACAAGTTCTTAGATACTCTTTAGAGTTGAGGCTAAATGAAACTTATTTTCATTGAGCCAGTTAGGCGTGAGAAGCTAAATGATTATGACAACAAAACAGTATGACCTGGTGGTGGTCGGTTCCGGTCCCGCAGGCAGCACGACCGCTTATTTCGCCGCCCAAGCCGGTTTGCGCGTTTTGTTGGTCGACAAACGACAGGAATTAGGTGCTCCCATTCAGTGTTCCGGCGCGATCAGCCGTCACGGCCTTACTTCCGTCGGAATCGAGATAGATGCCGAATATATTCACCAGCCCATTTACGGATTCAGAATTCTGAACGAAGAAGGACTGGAAAAACGGATCGATTATCGCCAGCTTAAACCGACGGAATACGGTGAGGCCGAAGACCAGGTCCCCCTGGGCTACGTAGTAGATCGACGCCGGTTTGATCGTTACCTCATGCGCCGGGCCGAACGGGCCGGAGTAGACGTCTGGCTAAAAACGGAAGGCCTGGGTTATGAAAGTCGCGGAGCAGCGGGTTGTACGGTGAAAGTGAAACGGTTCGACGAAGAAATTGAAATTCAGGCGAAAGTACTCGTGGGAGCGGACGGTCTGCAATCACAAGTCGGACGCTGGGCCGGTATGCAGACGCACATCCGGATCAACGAACTCGCCAGTTGCTTACAATTCATTGTAGACCGGGTAGAGGCCGAGCCGTTATTAGAAATAGTCACCGGCCACGAATGGGCTCCGGGTGGTTACGCCTGGGTGTTCCCCAAAGGGGAGGGTTACGCTGAGATTGGCCTGGGTGTGATACCGACCATGACTGATCATGACGCTCGCTGGCACGTCGATCATTTTATGCGCTCATCTTTTTTTAAAGAACGCTTCGCAGATGCCAGAATTCTGGAAGTCCAGGGTGGTGGCGTGCCCCTGGCCGCGCCTTTGCGCCAACAATACGCTGACAACCTGATCCTGGTGGGTGACGCGGCCCGCCACGTTAACCCCATCACCGGCGGCGGTCTGCATACTGCGGTAAGCGCCGGAGAAATCGCCGGAACTTTCCTGGCCGAACTGATCAATAACGGTGTGTCACCGCTGGCGAGTGAACTCAAAGGCTACCAGGACCGCTGGTACGAAGCTATGGGCCGTCAAATGTGGCGACTCTACGAAACTAAGAGCGAGATTTTCCGCATCAAGGACATCCCCGAGAGAAACCGTCAACTCTACGCTACCATGTCGGAATACTTCAGTCCTGATAGTCAATACAAAAAGATATGAGCAATAAAATACCCGTCCTGTTCTCAATTGGCTGGAATGCCTGTATCAATTGTGGTGCCTGTGTGGCGATCTGTCCTCAGGAAGCAGGTTTCATCAGCCCCTTCGATACCATTGCCGTAGACCGGCCGTGCGATATTGCCTGTTTACTTTGCGAAGATATTTGCCCGGTAAGCACGATAACTCATCAGCAGATATCATTAAGCGGTCAGGGTACTGAAATAACCACCCCGGGTACCCCATCTTAAGATTGTCCTTGTAAATTTGCTTCCGTACATTGATCTTAGAGTTTGCTTGGGAACTCACTCATCGTCCAAAATCGGAAATCACAAATAAGCTCTTAAACCTTAATGATGAACAAAAGAACTTTCCTTCGCAATTCCGTCTACCTGGCCGCCGGCAGTCCGTTTTTGTTGATGGGTTGCGGAAAAGAGACTGCAAAAGATAATAGTACTGTAGAAAAACCCGCGCCTGTGCCAACCGAAAAAACACCCTACTTAGATACGATCGGCCTCCAGCTCTGGACCGTCCGGGAGCAGTTAGAGGCCGATCCGGAAACCACTTTGAAGGCCATAAAAGACCTTGGCTACCACCAGGTGGAATTGATGGATACCCGGCAGGCAGCTAAAATTTTGCCTATTTGTCGAGACCTGAACTTGAAAGTGAACAGTTCTTTCATGCTCTGGACCACCATCACCGGCCGCTGGGATCTGGTGCCGGACGAAAAAGAAAAGTTTGCTTTTGAAAGTGTGTTGGATCAGGCAAACGAAGCCGACTTGAGTCACCTGGTTTTCGGATACATTCAACCCGGCGAAAGGGAGAATCTGGATGCCTACCGCAAGCTTGCCGACCAGCTTAACGAAGCGGGTTTGAAGGCGAAGGAAAGGGGCTTGCAAATGGCTTACCACAACCACAATTTCGAGTTTGAACGAATGGGCCCACAAAAACAATTCCCGCTGCAGATTCTGGCTGAAAGATTAGAGGCCAATCTCGTTCCATTCGAACTGGACGTATTCTGGGCAGCCATCGCCGGGGTTGATCCGGTTGGCTTGCTTCCCACGATCAAGGAGCGGGTAAAATTGCTTCACCTAAAAGACCTGAAGCCAAAAACCGAAGTAACCACTACATTGGACGGTATTCCTGAAGACGCTTTTCAGGAGCTGGGCGATGGTAGCTTGCCGATTAAAAAGCTGGCCAAAATGGGAAAAGAATATGGCGTTGACTACTGTTTCGTGGAACAGGATCAGAGTCCGGCTCCCCTGGAAAGTATCGCACAGAGTATTGACTTCCTGCGCTAATGGGAAAAGACAGCCAGTCAAAAAAAGCCATTATTGTCGGGGCGGGCATCGCTGGCTTGGCGGCTGCCGTCCGGTTGGCCGTAGCGGGTTATCGGGTAGAGGTCTACGACCAGAACGAGGCACCAGGCGGCAAACTGAGTCAGTTTTCGCTGGGTGACTACCGCTTCGATTTTGGTCCTTCCCTGTTCACTATGCCGCAGTATGTCGACGAACTCTTCGTGTTGGCCGGTGAGGACCCGCGTGATCATTTCAACTATCAGCAGCTCCCCATCGTCTGTCATTACTGGTGGGAAGACGGTACGACCCTGGATGCCCCGGCTGAGATTGCTCAACTGGCGGATAATTGCGCGGCGGCCTTTGGGGTAGATCGGCAAAAAATCATCGACTTCATGGCTCAGGCGGCCAAAAAGTACGACAGCAGCGGCCGCATTTTCCTGGAAAAAAGCCTGCACAAAGCCGACACCTGGTTGAGTTGGGAGGTGGCCAAAACCATGCTTAAAATTCCGGGACTGGACCTTTTTAAAAGTATGCACGCAGTTCACGAACGTGACCTCGGGCATCCAAAACTGGTCCAGCTTTTCGACCGTTACGCTACTTATAACGGTAGCAACCCCTACAAGGCACCGGGTCTGCTAAGCATGATTCCTCACTTCGAACATCACTTCGGAGCCTACTTGCCGGAGGGTGGTATGTACGACATCAGTCGCTCTGTTTACGAATTGGCCAAGCGGTTGGGAGTGCAATTTTTTCTGGCTAACAAAGTAGCAGAGATCACGCTCGAAGGCGAGCGGGCTACCGGCATTCGGACGAGCACGGGGCATCATAGTTCCGCTGATCTGGTCGTCTGTAATATGGACGTATTTCTCGCTTACGACAAGCTCTTACCTACGGCCAGAAAGCCCGAACGAACGCTGCGACAGCAAAAATCCACCAGTGCCGTGATCTTCTATTGGGGTATTCGTGCCGACTTCGCTGAATTGGGTGTTCATAACATTTTGTTCAGCGACGACTACCAACAAGAATTTAACCTCATGGAAGCCGGTGACCTCAGTGACGACCCGACAGTTTACATCAACGTCAGCAGTAAGCTGGTGAAAGAAGACGCCCCGGCGGGTAAAGAAAACTGGTTCGTGATGGTTAATGCACCCGCCGACGCCGGACAAGACTGGGACACTTTGAAAGCCCAGCTTCGTCAGCAAGTAATTGATAAAATTGACCGCATATTGTTGAAAGATCGTCCGGAATCAGTTGCAGACTTGATCGAGGAAGAGCGTATTTTGGGTCCTTCCGACCTGGAGATACTGACCGGATCTCACCAGGGAGCTCTGTACGGGACTTCCAGCAACAATCCTTTTTCTGCCTTCCTGCGTCATCCGAATTTCAGTAAGCGAATCAATGATCTTTACTTCTTGGGCGGGAGTGTGCATCCGGGGGGCGGGGTGCCGCTTTGTTTGTTGTCGGCGCGGATTGTGGGAGATTTAATACAAAAACAACAGTAGTCATAAAGCGGAGAGGAATTCCTTTTTTGCTTATGCAAACCTTTATCTTGGTCGGTGTAGATCACCTTCCATAATATCGCAGCTATCTCAGTTTCATTTCGCTTCCTATTTCATGTTTTGGTCCTGGCAGCCGTATTACCGCAACTCGCTGCCCAGCAAGTGGTACCACAATGCTCCGAATATCAACTGGAAATTATACCTGACTTATCCGATCGGAGCATCGAAGCCATCGCAACGTTGCTGATCAATACCAGGTCTGAAGACCAGCCTATTTCACTTTCTTTATCTAACGAATTCCGGGTATCGAAGGTCACTATAAATAACTCACCCGTCAGTTTTCGGCAATCATTCAATTCCGTAAGTATTCCTTTTCCGGTTGGTCAGAAGGGTGAATTCATCCGTCTAAGTATTTATTATTCCGGCACTCCTACCCCATCTACCAATCCTCCCTGGACCGGCGGATTCCACCAAAGCCTGGATTACAAAGACCGCAGCTGGCTGAACACCGCCCCGATCAATGATCTGGAGCAAAGTTGGCTACCCGTTATTCCGGGAATGGTAGCCGATAGTAGTACGGTTGACATCACAGTAAGAGACCGCCTTTCTGCTCTCAGTAACGGGCAACTCATTAAAAGTGATCATGACAAAGACCGGCGTAAGATCACTTATACCTATCGTTACGCTGCCCCCATACGACCGGAAAAATTACAACTCCACGTCGGCTACTACGCCACATACGATACTACTTTCACGACCATCGAGGGTCAAGTGGTGAGTTTGCAACACCACGTTCTGGATTACAACCTGAACCGGGCCAGTAAACACCTGAATCAATTCGGAAAGATCCTGACAGCCTGGGAACACTATTTAGGCCCTTTGCCCGATACCCTTCGTCACTTACAGACCGTAGAAGTACCTTTCGGCGGAACGGCGGTTCCCGGTTTGATACAGTACGGCAATCGCTTCATGCGCGGCAGCTACGGCGGTTTTATACCACTCGGCATGGATTGGGATCATGAGTTGGTCCGCTCCGTTGCCGCTCTGTATATTGACCATCGTTTCGGTCAACTCAAATCCAATGACCGCTGGCTACGGGAAGCTTTCATCACTTACCTGGAAAGTCTGTACGTCGAGTTCTATTACAGCAAAGAAAAAGCACTGGAGTATCTAGATCTTTACCGGCCTTACGTCCGCGAAAGGCAACCGCTGGTTGATTCGCTGGCATCAGATTTCGATTTGAACGACGGGGAATTTCAGGCTAAAGGGGCTTTGCTGTTGCATAGCATCCGTCAGGCGATCAATAACGACGGAGAATGGTTACTGCTGATCCGTGATTTTTTGCAATTGCCAAAGTCAACCAACGAAACCCAGGCATTTATACGACAACTCAAATCCGTTGCCGATCTGGGTTGGACGCCAATTCTGAAACAATACTTACATCATCACCGACTACCTGTTCTGGAATACTGGTTGGTTGCATCCGTAGAGGGCGACTTCCTGTATTATCGTTACACCGCCAAGGAAGTAAATTATCAATTACCAATCACGATAGAGATCAATGACGAAAGAAGCATGATCGTACCAACCAGCAACACACAGAGCATTAGATTGACCGGTAAGATTAGAAATAGGAACTCCCTTGATCTAAACGTCATGAATGCCTTAGTAATTCTAAAGCCGCTAACCCCCTAGGCAACAACTAAGCCGCTACCGCCTCGTCGTACTGATCCAACTCCAGATTCTCGATGATCTTGATCAGCTTATGGGCGTAGCGCTTATCCGTAGCGTAGCCGCAAGACTTCAGTCCGTGGGCCCACTTCTGGTAATCCATCCCGTGCTTTTTCAGTTTGGCATAACGCTTGCTGTTGAGCAGGATGCTGTGTTCCCGGAAACTATCGGCAACGCTATCGAAAACGCGGAACATATCGTAGCGGGTATCGTCGCCGTAGTTGCGGCAGGTACAGCCCAGGCATTTGCTGCGGCACTTGATTCCGAAGTGATTATTGCTCTGGCGGGCCAGTTTGCTATCACCGGCATTACTTTCCAGTAAACCCTGAGCCAGGGTAATGCTGGCGGGGATGCCATATTCCCGCATCTCGTCCTGGGCGGCGGCAGCGAAGGCATTGAGGTAACGCTGAACCCGGGCTTTTTTAGCCTTGATAATTTCGGGATCTAAGCCTTTACGCACTCCGTAATCCGGACTCAGTACCAAGGTCAGATTACTCAGGTGAGGTGCAGGATCATCGGTAACCGCTACGCTGTTGAAATCGTCGTATCCAGGGGCTGCGGGCGCCTTGATGTCTATAGCGTTAACGTGCTCGTGGGCCACGCTAGTCGCTACCGGCACCGAGGTAGCCGTCTGGCGTTCATTTAAAGCGGCCAGTGCGTCGGGAGATGGTGTGAAACTGATTATCTCTTCGCTAGCCACCACGCTGAAAGCGAAGATGTCTCCCAGTTTAGGTAGCGAAAATTGAAACGGTGATATACTCGAATAACTCAGCGCGGACTGCTCAGCCACAATGTCCTCGGGGTCATGGATCGACACACCGACCCGCAAACCACGACTTACACAGGTGAAAAGAATGAAACCAATCACCACCAGCTCAAAAGCATAGCGACGAATCAATAGCGCGTAGCGCTGCACATACCGAGGCAGTTGCCCGGTATTACCGGGAGTAGCATTAAGCATAGTAACTGAAAATTTGCAACCCGTGATTTTCTATCCACTCCCCTACTGTCTATCGAACGCTGGTCGTTCAAACCTTCCTGCTGTTGGAATACGGAGTCGGGAAAACCACTTATCAAACAAGATGTTACAAATTTAAACACATTTCAAACAAAAAGCAAATTAAAAACAACATTTTGTTTAGAATTACGCAATCTCTTTAAACATTGCCCAGACCTGGTCATTTCGCGGTACGCTGGCTGTAATCAGTACGGGTACTTTCTTCACCGGATGTTCAAAGGCCAGCGAGCGACTGTGTAAATGAATATTACCGTCTTCGTTCGGTTCTGGGTAACCGTATTTAATATCCCCGCGGATCGGCGTTCCCATATTTGAGAGTTGCACCCTGATCTGGTGTGGCCGGCCCGTCTTTGGTTTTACTTCCAGCAATACACTATTGCCCAGGCGGCCGATCAATCCATAACTCAACTCGGCTTTCTTAGCACCCTGGTAGCGGTTGCTATCCGCTTTGGGCAAAATTTTGGATTTGTTTTTATTCGTATCCTTATAGATGTATCCGGTGAGTTTTCCTTCAGTTTGCTTGGGTTGCTCACCTACGATCGCCCAATAAGTTTTAGCCACCTTCCGTTCGGCGAAGAGCTTATTCATCCGCGTCAGTGCCTTACTGGTACGAGCAAACAACAGCACGCCGCTTACCGGTCGGTCCAGGCGGTGGATCAATCCCAGGTAGACGTCACCCGGCTTACCATAACGCTGTTTGATGTAGGCTTTCACGGCATCTACCATACTCACATCGCCAGTTTTATCACCTTGGCTGAGGTAGCCGGCCGGCTTATTGATGGCGATGAGGTGATTGTCTTCGAATAATACTTGTAATTGCATTTTGCAAAGGTAAGGAGCTAAATCGGATCAGTCTCCGGGTAGTCGGATGGATATAATTTCAACAACGGAGTGTACTTTCAGCGACGATAACCTTGAAGCCAGAAGCAACGTTATACCATAGAGCGGTCCAGATGATAGCTAAAGCCATCAAGATCAGAAATACGGCCCACTTTAATCCTTCTGTCCCTCCACTAGCATTGCTACTTTACCTTCGGTGATCGTTCCTTCGGTCCTCGGAGTTGAAGTCCAAATAAATAAGATATGACCTTAACCCTCGGCTATAGTCCTTGCCCCAACGACACTTTTATCTTCGATGCCCTGGTCCACAAGCGGATAGATACGGAAGGTTTAGACTTCAAGGTAGCATTGCTGGACGTTGCTACGCTGAATGCCAAAGCTTTCGATAATGAACTTGACATTACCAAGTTGAGCTACCACGCCTTTGGCTACCTGACCAAACAGTATGCCCTTTTACGTTCGGGGTCAGCGCTGGGCAGAAATTGCGGACCGCTGCTACTATCCAAGAAAATTCTGGATGAGGATAAAATAATTAAGTCATCCTGCGCTATTCCAGGTCGCTATACCACGGCTAATTTTCTTCTGGGCCTCGCTTATCCTGGTTTGCAGGACAAACGGGAAATGTTTTTCCACGAAATCGAAGATGCCATCCTGGGCGATACCGCCACCACCGGCCTGGTGATCCACGAAAACCGTTTCACCTACGCGGAACGCGGTTTGGTAAAGCTGCGCGACCTCGGTGAATTCTGGGAAGAAAGTACCGGCTACCCCATTCCCCTGGGCGGCATCGTGGTTAATCGCCGGCTGCCTCAGGATGTGCAGCAAAAAGTAGAAAGGGTCATCGCCAAATCGGTTCGCTATGCTTTCGATAATCCGGAAGTCTCCGCGGATTACGTGCAGGCCCACGCCCAAAGCATGGACCCAAAAGTCAGGGAAGCCCATATTAAGCTTTACGTAAATCACTTCTCAGAAGACCTTGGGGATGAAGGAATTGCAGCGGTGGACTTCTTACTGAACCGAGGTAAGGAATTGGGCATCGTTCCCTTTGAGCATAAAGACTTTTTGGTTCACTCGACTCTCCGGTAAATCCTGGCGTTACCATCTCTTGGTCGCGCATCTTCCACCGACCGGTCATCCTCACAAAATCCAGTGAAGTTTGGGGCCAAACCCGGTGCTTCTCCTACGTAGCCAACACCCAGGAAAATGCATGGAGGTACGGCGCCACATAAGTAATCCATGAAATACTCGCCGCTTTCCGTTTCTCCATTAGCGTATTCGACCAGGTAAGTCCCGTCTTCGAAATAAGAAATGGTCGGTTGGCCATCGAGTAGATCGACCTCGCAGGTAATCGGTGCATTTTGATAAGTGGCTTCCAAAGCCCAGGTGCCGATGAGTAAGCGCTGGTAGCGTTCTTCGGTCAAGTTTGCAAAATTGGAACAATCATTCACGACTTCACCGGCACTTTCGCAGTCCGTGATGGGGCGAATTCCATTATCATCGTCGTCACCACAACTAAACAAAAACAATGATAATAAAATGAACAAGTAGTATTTCATAACCAGTTAGACGAAAGGTCACGGGCAACCGTTAGCAAAAAGTCAAAAGTATAACTTAGCCTACCCCAAAAGCCACAGGCATCCAAAAGTCACGCAGTGACGTCCAAGAGGGAGCAGCCCGTCCAAAAGCCGCAGGCGTCCACTCACCTCCCCATTAACCCCAAGACGATGTTCAACAGCATCACCGCTGCCAGAGCCAGGCCCAATAAGCGCATCCAGCCTTTGTTTTCCTGGCGAAATGCCTCGGAACGAGCTTTCACTTCATCTGTGCCGAAACTGATGAAACCCCGGGCGAAGAGATAGAGATACACACCAATGGCAAAAAATGCTGCCTGGATGAGTAAGCTAAAAAGTTGGTAGTTGTCCATGCTTTGTGGTAATTTCCCGGCAACCTAGCCATAACTACCAAAATGACCAAAAAAGAGATTGCCGCCAACGAGTTCGAGGACCACCAGAAGCTCCTCCTTTCGCGCCTACAGCACCGCTTCGAAAAGATTGCCGAAGGTGGTGGCCCCAAACGAATCGCCAAACAACACGCCAAAGGTAAGCTGACCGCCCGGGAAAGAGTAGAGGCGCTTGTGGACCCCGACAGCAAATTCCTGGAGATAGGTGCTTTCGCGGGTTTTGACATGTACGAAGAATACGGTGGCTGCCCCGCCGGAGGAGTAATTGTCGGCTTGGGCCAGATTCAGGGCCGCCGTTGCGTAATTGTGGCAAATGACGCCACGGTAAAAGCCGGAGCGTGGTTCCCGATCACGGGCAAGAAGAACCTCAGAGCTCAGGAGATCGCCATGGAAAATCACATCCCGATCATCTACCTGGTTGATAGTGCGGGTGTATTCCTGCCGATGCAGGATGAGATCTTCGCGGACAAGGAACACTTCGGCCGCATTTTCCGCAACAACGCCAAAATGAGCGCAATGGGTATTCCCCAGATCAGCGCTGTCATGGGTAGTTGCGTGGCCGGCGGAGCCTATTTACCGATCATGAGTGACGAATCCCTCATCGTGGAAGGAACCGGCAGTATTTTCTTGGCCGGCCCCTACCTGGTAAAAGCAGCCATTGGTGAAGACGTTGATTCTGAAACCCTCGGCGGAGCCACTACTCATTCCGAAATCAGCGGCGTTACCGACTATAAAGTAAAAGACGACCAGGAGGCCATCGATACGATCCGCGACCTCGTCAGTCACCTCGGGAAACCAGACCTCGCCGGTTTTGATCGCCGTGAAGCCAAGCCACCAAAGGGCGGCGATGACGAGTTGTTACGCGTAATACCCAACGACCCCGCCAAGCCCTACCCCAGCCGGAATCTGCTAAAAGCATTGGTAGACGACGGCAAATTTACCGAATACAAGAAAGGTTACGGACAAACCATCCTATGCGCCTACGCCCGCATCGACGGCTGGAGCGTCGGTATCGTAGCCAACAACCGCGAGGTCGTTCGCTCTAAAAAAGGAGAAACCCAGTTCGGCGGCGTTATCTACAGCGACAGCGCAGATAAAGCCAGCCGTTTCATCATGAACTGCAACCAGAAGAAAATTCCGCTGGTATTCCTCCACGACGTCACCGGTTTCATGGTCGGCTCCCGTAGTGAGCAGGGCGGGATCATCAAAGACGGGGCTAAAATGGTTTCGGCCATGGCCAACAGCACGGTGCCCAAATTCACCATCGTGGTGGGTAATAGCTACGGGGCCGGCAACTACGCCATGTGTGGCCGCGCCTACGACCCTCGCCTGATGCTGGCCTGGCCCAACGCCAAGATCGCCGTGATGGGCGGTAAGCAAGCCGCCAAGGTGCTGCTACAGATCGAAGTGGGTAGTAAGAAGGCCCGCGGCGAAACCGTCAGCCAACACGATCAGGACGCTTTGCTCAAAAAGATCGAGGATCGCTACGATCGCCAGACTTCGCCATACTATGCTGCAGCTCGCCTGTGGGTTGACGCCATCATTGATCCCCGTGAAAGCCGTAACTGGATCAGCGCGGGTATTGAAGCAGCGAATCACGCGGAGGTGGAGAAATTTAACGTGGGGGTGATTCAGACTTAGGCTTAGCTTACCGGATGTAGAAATTTCGGATATTCCCTTCTTGATCATTCTTTTTCCAACCGGAATCATCATTACCGGAAACCCAACTTTTGTCTTCCTTCCGCCAAGTGAAGTCCTTATCCGTCTGATAGTAGGTCTGTAGTCCCAATCGTTCGATCACCGTATAGATTTGATTGTTGTGGTACTTGTACTCACTGTAATCGGTGTAGCAACGCTGTGCCATTTGTGAGTACAAATGGTTCAGTTCCATCAACCGGCTATTGAGTACTTCCGGCAAGTCCTTTACCGGAAGTCCGAGTTTCAATGCTTCTCGTGGAGTGATCGGATAACCGTGGGACGGATATTCACTGTTCAGCTGATGACTGATCTTATCGATTTCAGCGGTATTTTTCATATGGTAGGAAAGAATCTCACTGGTCAGTTTAATCGACAATGAACTGGCTCGGTCTACTGCACCGAAAACCAACGGATGAATGTGTTCGTATAGGCTTTTGTAAGCGTTGGCGTCCTTCTTTTTTGATTCACCATTCCAAAGTTTCAGTACTCGGTCCAGCTCATTCTGGCTTACACTCACCAGATCATCATCTTTATCGACGGGGGAAAGGTCGTGGGTTATACTGGTATCCACGGCAGTGAGGTAGCTTAAAGGGCCCATCCAGATTTCATTGGCTCCCAAGGCCAGCATCGTGGCGGCGGATGCACAATTGGAAGGTACGAGTGCTACGATATAGCTGTAATGCTGTCTGAGCAAATTGAGAATCCGCAATGATGATTCTCCCGAACCGCCATTGCTTTTGATCATCAGATACAGCTTCTCCGCCGGTTTGCGATTGCGTAATAATTCACCGAAGACAATACCGTCATTTCCGGCAATGGAACTATTCGCGGCTCCCCAGTAAGTAATCAGGTCCCCATCGATCTCTGCTTGTACTGATTTGATGACGTTCTGAGTATCAGTCAGTAAGTTAGGGGGCTGTTTTTCCTGACGTTGACCAGTCAGTTTGAATACAATTTTTTCCAATAAATTCATCGAGCGCTTGTTTAGGGTCTGGCCCGCAATATCTCGAATTTCGGGTTATCCATCAACGTTTCCACACTACCAAAAAGTTGCCGCAAATGTGAAGTGTAATTCAGGTGACGGTTCGACACAATGATTAGTTGCCCGTTCGGCTTCAGTACTCGCTTAGCTTGTTTGAAAAGCGATAAGCTCACTTCAATATTCGTCTCATGGCCAAAGTGAAAGGGTGGGTTGGTAATGGCAAGATCTGTTGAATCATCTGCGATCTGGCTCAGGCCGTCGTCCCAGATAATCCGGCTACGTTTGCTTGGTAAATTCTTGTTGGCTGACAAAGTAGCAAGGCTCAAATCATCGAATGAGATAAGTCTGGCTTTCGGACGACCGGCCATCAACTCTGCACCGATGACACCATTACCACAAGCGATGTCTACCACCCGCGTATCTTCTGAAGCCGACAGTCCAAACCAGTCATTTTTCTCGGCGTATTCCAGCAGGAACTGGGTTGCGTAATCGATGTGGTTAGCGGAGAAAACACCGTAGTATTGCTGGTAAGTACGCTCTCCGTAAGTGATACTATGAATCAACTCATCCGGCGAAGGCGTATTTTTTTTGAATTCGCCGATGGTAAGTACCCGCGCCTTTTTGACTGCTCTACCCTGCTCCACCGAATTGGCGTAGCGTTCCGCAATTTTTAGCAATGCCGGCGTAAAGTGGCGCGTCATAAAACCTGCTAATAGTACCGGCGGTTTATCAGGGTCGGCAGTGGCGGCCATTCGGGCAAATTGGCTGAGGTACAGCTCGAACAGTTCCAGTGACTTCGGAACCCGTAGTAAGCCGATTTGGCTTGCTTTCAGCTTAGACAGAATACCCAATTCTTCTCCTGGAAGCGGCCCCAGTTTATTTTCCGCCAGGTTGTTCCCCAATGCCCGTTGCTGACTCATAAAAGTAGAAACGAACTGTGGCTTGTCGTCGTGAAGAAGACAAGCCAGCACGCCAAAGCGATCGTGGAATAAGGCCGTTCCCTTTTTGTCAACTTTGCTACTTTGATAGCCACTCAACAACAACTCATCAGCGGCACTGATGGGCTGAAGTGAATGATTGTTCGTTTCCGGGTAACGCTTGAAACGGTAGGTACGGCCGGCGTGGTCGATTCGCATAAGTTTGAATTCAGGTAATTCCAACCGCTTTACAACAAGCGATAAATAGGTTTATAATATTCAGATCGACCGGGATATCGAGTCGTAAGTAGCCTGGGCAGCCAGTTGGTCATCCATGGCATTCAGGGTCTCATTAAAGGGTTCAGCGCGAACGGGGCCGTCGTAGCCGACCGCTTTCAGGTAGCCCACAAATGTCATCAGGTCGATCATGCCGGTGGCTCCCGGCAGTTCACGATTACCGTCAATCTGGGTTTCTTTGCTGAGGCGTTTGTCCGCGTCATTGAGGTCGACGGCAACGATATCTTCGTTGCGCCAGATCTTCAGGTGTTCGGCTGTTTCGCCGCTGGTGTACCAATGGAAGCTATCCAGGATAACGCCTACCCCCGCAACGTCGATCTCCTCGATCATTCTTTTAAGCTGACGCCCCGTACGGATGAACCCGTAGCGGGCCGCGTCGTGCAGTGTTTTCGGGCCTACGTATTCCAGGCCTAGCCGAATCCCATTGTCCGCATAAATCTTTGCCGCCTGGCGCAGACGGCTTATGTGCAAGTCCATATTTTCTTCGTAGGTCAGTTCGTTATGGCTAGGCATGATCCAGGTGCCCACGCGGGTAATTCCAGCTTTACGCATAACTACGGCGTGTTTACCGAGTGCGGCCAAATCGTTCTTGAATCGTTTTTCGGTTTCGCGGAACTGTAGCGGCATCCCGGCACTGCCGTAAGTCAGGCCCAAATCACTCATCCTGGATTGTAAGTTACTCAGTTGCACTTCGGGCATTTGCAGCAACCAGTCGCTGGACACAGCCACTGCCTCAAAGCCTATCTTTTGCGCCAGTGGCAACAATTCATCAATGGGCATATTTACGCCGATCGCGTCTGGTTTCAGGCTGATTCGAAATTTCCGATCCTCTAAAAAATCCGTGGCAGATAAGGGATTGGCCAACGACCAGGCGGCGGCGCCCAAACCAGTATGGCGAATAAACGAACGACGATCCATAGACTTACGTATCTTGAAGGAGTTTAGGAAGAATAACAAATGAACGGAAAAAAAGCCAATCTTAACAAGGCCCCCGGCACGGTCGTCTTTACCGGCCAACGTAAAGTAGAGAATGTACAGATCGTTCATCTCCAATATGATGAAACCGAATGGAAGCAAACCGATCGAAGCGAGTACGATTTCGAGTCAGTTTTCGATGCTTCCGGCAGTATGGTCGATTGGTACGATGTCCGTGGGTTGCACGATACGGAACTAATCGAAAGTTTCGGCCGGCAATTTAATGTCCACCCACTGGCCCTCGAAGATATTGCCGACACCCAGCAACGACCTAAATTCGACGATTTCCCCAGTGCTATCTTCCTATCCATGCGCGCGTTGAGTTTTGACAACAACACCATGGAACTCAACTACGAACATATCACCCTCTGCGCCGGCGCCGGCTACGTGATCAGTTTCCAGGAAGACGAAAGTGATCTTTTCGCCTCGGTCCGCAAACGAATCACCTCCCGCGAAAGCCGCATTCGCAAACGCCGGGAAGATTACCTGCTCTACGCCCTCGCCGATGCCATTACCGACAACTATTACCACGTTATGGAGCAGGTCGAAGACATCATAGAAAAAATCGAGGACCGCATTGTCGAAGACCCCAAAGAAAGTTCGAAGAGTGAGATATACCACCTGAAGCGTCAACTTCAAACCGCCCGCAAAACCTTTGTACCCCTGCGCGAAGCCATCGGAAAATTCAGCCGTAGCGATAATAACCTGATCGAGGAAAGGACTTACCCCTTCGTTCAGGATCTATACGACCACACAATCCAGCTCGGCGAATTACTGGACAGTCACCGCGATTTCCTCTACAATCTTCAGGATCTCTACAACAGTGAAGTCAGCTTCAAGATGAACCAGGTCATGCAGGTACTTACGGTGGTATCCACCATATTTATCCCGCTCACATTTCTCTGTGGCGTCTACGGTATGAACTTCATCAACATCCCCGAACTGACCAACCCTAACGGCTATTTCTATCTCTGGGGCGTGATGTTGTTACTGACTGTAGGCTGCTTGCTGTTTTTCCGGAAGAAAGGATGGATTTAAATGGACGCTCGGCTTCGCCTTGCTTTTGGACGGCCGTTGGTCTTTTGGACGTCGCTGCGCGACTCTTGGACGCTCGTTCCTCGCTTTTAGGAGCCTAGATCAAAGACTCAAGTATAGTCTTTGATCCCAATGCTCCAAAAGGGCGCAGCCTTCCTAAATTCTAACGCGAGGATCCAGCTTACAAAAGGCGCTAGTGCCGTCCTAACGCCGCAGGCTCACTAACGGCGAAGCCGAACTAGCTCTCCTCCCATCCCATTACCCGCTCCACCGCCTTCTTCCACCCCTTGTACCGCTTTTGCCGTTCTTCGTTTTCCATTTCCGGTTCGAAGCGCTGGTTGAGTTGCCAGGCGGATTTAATGTCTTCCTTTTTCCAGAAACCAACGGCCAGTCCGGCCAGACAGGCAGCGCCAAAGGCAGTGGTTTCTACGACTTCCGGCCTTTCTACCGGTTCGTCCAGTATATCGCTCTGGAATTGCATGAGGAGATTATTGGCGCTGGCTCCGCCGTCTACGCGCAGGGTACTCAAATCCATACCGGCGTCTTGCTGCATGGCTTCCAGTACGTCTTTGACCTGAAAGGCCAAGCTCTCCAAAGTGGCGCGCACCAGGTGAGATTTGGTGGTACCTCGCGTGAGGCCGAAAATGGCGCCGCGGGCGTACATATCCCAGTAAGGCGCACCCAATCCGGCGAAGGCGGGGACCACGTAGACACCGTCGCTGTCGGTGACTTTCATGGCGTAGTATTCGCTGTCCGGGGCATCGTCGATAATCTTGAGTCCGTCACGTAGCCACTGGATGGCCGCTCCCGCAATGAAAACGGAGCCTTCCAGCGCGTATTCCACTTTACCGTCAATTTCCCAGGCGATGGTGGTCAGCAGACCGTGGTCACTGCCGACGGCCTCCGTGCCGGTATTCATCAGCATAAAGCAACCGGTGCCGTAGGTATTTTTGGCCATCCCCGGCTCGAAACAAGCCTGGCCGAAGAGCGCCGCGTGCTGATCGCCGGCAATGCCGGCAATGGGGATGCCGGCCCCGAAAAGTTCGTTCGATGTCTCGCCGTAAATTTCACTACTTGAGAGTACCTCGGGGAGGATGGATGTGGGAATGTCCAGTTCCTTCAGCATCCGTTCGTCCCATTTCCGGTCACGGATATCGAAGAGCATGGTGCGGGAGGCGTTGGTAACGTCGGTAATGTGCTTTTCACCCCCGGTGAGCTGAAAGACCAACCAGCTGTCGATGGTGCCGAAGCAGAGTTCCCCGGCTTCTGCGCGGGCGCGGGCACCTTCCACATTGTCCAGCAGCCACTTGATCTTTGTGCCGCTGAAGTAAGCGTCGATAACCAGACCGGTGCGCTGACGAACGTGATCGGTAAGTCCTCTTTCTTTTAAGTCGTCACAGAGCGTGGCCGTACGCCGGTCCTGCCAAACAATGGCGTTGTGAATGGGCTTACCAGTTTTCCGGTCCCAGATCAACGTCGTTTCCCGTTGGTTGGTGATTCCGATAGCGGCTACTTCCCCGGCCCTTACTTCATTCTCCTTCAGGACTTTCCGGGCTACGTCGAGTTGGCTACGCCAGATCTCGTTAGCGTCGTGTTCTACCCAGGCTGCCTGGGGATAAATCTGGGTAAATTCCTGCTGGGCCGTGCCTTTGATATTGCCGTCCTTATCGAATAATATGGCTCGGGAAGAGGTAGTACCTTGATCTAAAGACAGAATAAATGAGGACATGATAGAACTATGAGCTGATATAAAGGTTGCTGACTAACAAAGTAGCAGTGTGGAAATGTAAGTATATTAATTTTACCAGGCGGCAAGCGCCGGCAAGATTAATATACAACCGGCCCATCTAACTAATGACCGACTCCGACAAGTATTCCGGTATTATTGAAGGATTGAGAAGCTGCGGTTTAAATGGATCGAGGACCTCCGGTTCGAGTGTCGCTTTTGCCGCGCTAACGAGTACCTCGGACCGGAGGTCTTCGACCCATTTCAGCCCAAAGTTTTGTCTATGGCCCAATGGTCTAGCGTTGCTCTGATCAAAAACTCTGCTACTTTGCCAGCCAAAATTTTAAACAACCTATGCAAATTCACCACAAACCATTCAAGGAAATCCCCCAGTTTTCGGATCGAGACGTTGCCTACGCCACCGCCGATGAACGCCTGCGACCATTTTACAAATATCCCGTGACCAAGGATGCTTTCGGAGCGGTGATGCAGGATAAGAAGAATGATGCAACCGACAGGCAGTTACTCGTTGGTGAATTACGGAAGCAATATGATCAGCTGCCCCAGGTGGAGGCCGTAGACCAACAGCTGAAACGTCTTGAGCAGGACGACACCTTTACCGTCATCACTGCTCACCAGCCTTCACTTTTTACCGGGCCGCTTTATTTCATTTACAAGATTTGTTCGGTCATTAATCTCTCGCGGCAGTTGAACGAAGCCTATCCGGATCAACACGTAGTCCCCGTATTCATTACCGGCGGAGAAGACCACGATTTCGAGGAGATTCAATATGCCAACCTCTTTGGCAATAAGCTAATTTGGGAGAATGAGGAAGCCGGCGCCGTGGGTGCCATGTCCACCGCCACCCTCACTAAAGTACTCGATGAACTAAAAGACATCCTTGGCGACCGGGAAGCCGCAGCCAGTATCTACGCCCGCATCGAAAAAGCATTTACCAGCCACGATAAATACGGACCGGCCACGGTAGCTCTCGTACATGATCTTTTTGGGGCACAAGGATTAGTGGTAGCCGATATGGCGCGGCCCGCCTACAAACGCGCTTTCCTGCCAATTATGCGGCAGGAGATCTTCGAGCAAAGCTCACAGCCACTGGTGGAAAAAACCCAGGCAGCACTGACCGAAGCCGGTTTCAGTGCCCAGGCCCACGCCCGCGAGATTAATTTCTTCTATCTGCGTGAAGGCCTTCGGGAGCGAATTGTGCTGGAGAACGACCGCTATAAAGTGCTGAATACAGCGTACGATTTTAGCCGCGATGAACTGGAGGCTGAACTGGAAACCCATCCGGAATTCTTCAGTCCTAACGTGGTCATGCGTCCGCTCTTTCAGGAGAAAATCTTTCCTAATCTGGCTTACATCGGCGGTGGTGGCGAATTGGCTTACTGGCTGGAGCGTAAGGAACAATTTGCGGCATTCGGGCTGAACTTCCCGATGCTGATCCGCCGCAACTCCGTGCTGTGGGTAGACAAGGGCAATCAGAAAAAACTGGCCAAAGCCGGCGTGACCATTGATGAGCTTTTCGGCGACGTAGAACTACTTATCCGCGACTACGTAGAAAAGAACTCCGAAAACGAACTCAGCCTGGAAAGTGAACTGGAGCAATTCGAAGCCGTCTTTCAGTCCATTGCCTCGAAGGCCGAGGAAATTGACCCCAACCTCAAAAAGGCGGTACTGGCCGAACACGCCCGCCAGGCCAAATCCATTGAAAACCTGGAAGGCCGAATCCGCCGGACGGAGAAGCAGCGTTTTGACACCACCATTAATCAGATTCGGGGGCTAAAAGACAAACTCTTTCCCGGCAACGGCCTGCAGGAACGGACGGATAACTTCCTGAACATCTACGTACAGGAAGGAGAAAGTATGTTCGAGGTGTTGATTGAAAATCTTGATCCACTGAAGGACGGCATGATCATTATCGAAGCTTAATAATCCGGTGGCCTGACAGTTGCAACGGTCTCACGAGCCGACCTGTCAGATTATAAGACCGTAAGAATAATATGGAAAACAAACTAAAAGTACAGGCCTGCCCCGTCCTTCATACCATTGATAACGAGTGGTTACTTAAGGGGCAAAAAGACTTGAAGAACACTACCCTGGTCAATCTGAACCTCGATGAGATCAGTCTTAACTGGGAAGATTTTGACGTGGACGCCTCTACCCTTTTTATTGGTTGTAGAATTGCTTTGGAGGAAGAGTTGTCCTTACGCAAACGTGGCGTCAACTTTCTGTACGCACCGAATGATCTTCCCTACCGGCCACTTCGAAATGTTCTGTACAGCTACGAGGAATTGATGGAGGGGTACAGTCCCGGGAAAGACAACAGCGTTGATCTGAATATCTATCGTCACTTTGAATACAGCCGCCGTTGTCCCAGTATTAACGAGGCGCTGTGGCAACGACTACACGATTTCAGTATTGACGAGGCGTTGCGGCGGCTGCTCCACTTTCAGGAAAACGGACTGACGCGGCGCAAGAGCGTCGGTTTTATGGGAGGCCACAGTACCGGCCGTGATACGGACAATTACCGTCGTAGCGTGCGTACTGCCAAAATGCTGGCCGAAGCGGGTTACTTCGTGGTTTCCGGCGGCGGCCCCGGTATTATGGAAGCGGCCAACCTGGGAGCTTACCTGGCGGGCATCAGTGAAGAGGAACTGCAGTGGGTATTCGACACCCTGGCCGCCAGCCCGAAATACACCGACGCCGGTTTTCATGAGGCAGCCTACGAGGTTTTGGAACGTTTTCCGGATGGTAACGAGAGTCTGGCCATCCCCACCTGGTTCTACGGCCACGAGCCCAGCAACCTGTTCGCCACTTACATCGCCAAGTATTTTAGTAATAGCATTCGCGAGGATACTTTGCTGGCCATTTCGCTTTACGGCATCGTCTACGCCCCCGGCAGCGCGGGTACCACCCAGGAGATTTTCCAGGAAGCCGCTCAGAATCATTACGTGACATACGATTTCGTGAGCCCGATGGTCTTTCTGGGACGGGAGCGTTACGAAATTGAAACTTCGCTCTACCCTACCTTACGGCAATTGGCTTTCGGTCGCCGGTATTTTGACTATTTGTCGATTACGGATGAGCCGGGAGCGGTAGTTGAGTTCTTGAAATCACATCCCCCGGTGAAGGCACAAGGATAAAATCCCACTTCTCCACTAACACCGATGAAGAAGCTTACGTCTGACCAGGAAACGACAAATGTAATGTCCAGACTGCTTTTTCTGCCTCTACTGTTTTTTTGCTCCCTAGTGGGCAGCGCCTGCTCCTGCATCGATCTCCATACTCCCCTGGAAGACGTCATTTGCAATATTGATTCTACCGGTGGAATTGCGCTGGAGATTCGCGTAACCGATATCGCTGCAAATGGAATCACCGTCGCTGTGGAAAGAAAATTAGTCGGTGAATTTGACCTTACTGAATTCTTCATTTCCGATGGATCGAGTGCCAGTTGTGGCTGGAACGTCAGTTCACTAGCAGTAGGAAGCCGCTTTCTTTACTTTACCTCGGTTTGGGCGCTTGCCAACAACAGTTTCGAGACTTTCACCTGTGGATTCTCAAACAATCTTTACGAACTGAATGAGCAAAAAACGGAGATCAACTATCCTACCCAGGGAGAAGTTTTTGATAACGGCCGGTTTTACAATGCCGACCTTGCCTGGCGGGACTACCCCTACACTTTCGCAGAACCGGATTGTGGAACGGCCACTGGCGTGCAACTTACCGATTTAGATCGATTAATAGCTTTCCCAAATCCGGGCAACGGGCGATTGGCCTTCAGGGTACCGGATAATGGGGCTGTAAAGGGCTTGATCCGTATCACCATTTATAATATTGCCGGACGAGCAGTCGGTAAAAGTCTTTATCACAATGATGCTCCGGGCATCAACCTGACTAACTTACCAAGCGGCGTTTACCTGCTACAGCTAACGAACGGTGAGCAGTTACGCACCGTTCGTTATGTGAAACAATAGCGTTTTCGATTTTAATTGATCACTAATTTGCTCACTGCCCGGTACTTTCCACTATACAGTTCCACGGTATAGACGCCGGCAGCAAAACCTGCGGTATTTACGGTCATTTGTGTGCCACTGGGGTGCCCCTCCCAAATTTTTCGCCCGTTAAGGTCTCGAATAACTAAGCTGGCATCGTTAGAAATATACATGCCCCCTAAGTTAAAGGTCAACCAGTCGGAAGCAGGATTTGGATACAACTCAATTGGCACTGCTACTTTGTCAGTCACACTACTAGGTTCCTGGCGAATCACCTCCAGGCAAAACTCTCCTTCGGGGTTGCCTACGCCGCCGCCCGTGAAGCCACCGCCGTAGCCATCCACAAAAAAGCGATAGGTTACGCCGGGCTCGGTGCTAAAAGTTATACCTGCGACAAAATTTATTGCGGGGAACTCATCATCGTTGCAAGCAACTTCGGTGAGGTTATTACAATCGCCGGAATAAAGGATTATCTGGCTATCTTCGTTTTCCAGACCATTGGGCGAACCGCAATTCGGCACTACAATCCGGTACGCTTCTCCGTCTCCGGTGAAAGTGAACCAGCGGCTGGCATCGATACCGTCGAACTGAAAGCAATTGTTCTCGGGATCGCCTATGGAGCCATAACCGATGTTGTTCAAGCCATCCAGCGTTTGCACCTCGTTAACCGGGCCGCCGAACAAAGTATTAACTGATTGCCCATCCTCGCAGATGTTTCCAGCAAAGGGTTCATTCAGATATAGGCGGGTAAAAACGTTATCGTCGTCAATGAAGCCGGAGATCAGCAGGTCCTGGTCTCCGTCTCCGTCTACGTCATTGAAAGCAACGGCGCTGAAGTAGACGTCTTGTAAGTTATTATCCAGCTCAGAGAAATTGCCCGCCCCGTCATTAAGAAATAGTTGGGTGTAAGGGTCATCACCAGGCATTTGCCCGGTGACGATAAGGTCTACGTCTCCGTCGCCATCGATGTCTGCAAACTCACTGGCACCGTACTCGACGCCGGTAAACGGCTGATTCATAGCCTCTTCGTATTGGCCATTACTGACGTGGTAGTAAAGGCGAGCAGTCTCTGCTCCGTTGATCTGCGTGCCGGTAATGAAAACATCCTGATCTCCGTCGTTATCAACGTCGGCGAAATCAAGGCTACTGTGGATCACTCCAATGAAGGGGTTACCAACTACTTCGACGTAGTTTCCCAGGCCATCGTAACGGTACAGCTTACTGACAAATTCCAATGAGGAGCCATTTGCTTCATTACTCCCGGTAATCATCACGTCTTCGTTTCCGTCTCCATCTACGTCGGTTACGGCCACGGCACCGGTTTTCAGGTCATCCAAAGGAAAAGCAACGGCTTCGAGAAATTCACTATTGTTAATGTTGGCATAGAAGTCCGTTCGGCCAGCGGGTTCACTGGGCTCGTTCCCCAGGGTTATAACGTCTACGGTGTTGTCATTGTCCGGATTTATAAATGCCGCCGCACTACGCTGCAGTTCACGAAAGGGAGAAGGTGAAAGTGCGCTAAAGAAACCATTACCGTCATTAAAATAAAGGTTGCCCAGCCCGTCACTAAAATCTTCAGTAATTCCGGAGATATAAATATCATCGTCTCCGTCGCTGTCCACATCCCCAAAAATAGCCGTTCCGTTGCTGAAGGCAGGTATACCGCTGACGGGGAAAGAAGAGAATGTGCCTCCCCCCGTGTTTCCGTATAAGATGGAGACAACATCGCCGGAATCATTACGGCCGGAAATGAACAGGTCCGAATTTCCGCTGGGCAGGTTTCGAACGTTTCCGAAAGCAATCGAGCTGGCCCCAACCTGAATAAAGGACTGAGGAGCCTCTACGAAGTTTTGGGCAGTGAGTGCCCCACTCACGGCAAGGGCCGCGAGGAAAATGAGAAATAGCTTCATTGTTGAGTTGATTTAGAATATGAGTAAACGAAACTGGAGGAAACAAAAAGGTTAGAGCTTGTAGGGAATCCAAAATTTGGCCAATTGGCCAGCAACTCACCTCAAATCTGAAATCCCAACAAACTCTTACTGAATAAGCAGACGACTCGTTGCCCGGAGCTTACCATCATTGAGTTCTATGAGGTATACCCCAGGAGCCAGGTGATCCGTAGCCACGGTTATTCGTGGGTTAACCGAAGTAGTGGACCATACCGATCTACCCGTTATATCTCGAATAATTAGTTCAGCGTCGTTTGAAATTTGCACCGTGCCAAAGTCGAGCGTAACCTGATCGGAAGCAGGATTGGGGTATAGTTTAATCGGCACTGCTACTTTGTTAGTCACGCTACTCGGCATCTGGCGAATGACCTCCAGACAGAACTCCCCTTCGGGGTTGCCTACGCCCCCGCCTCCAAAGCCGCCTCCGTAGCCGTCTACGAAAAAACGGTAGGTTTCACCGGGCTCGGTGACGAATGTGATGCCGGCCACAAAGTTCACGCTGGGAAACTCGTCATCATTGCAGGCGATTTCCGTCAGATTATTACAGTCCTCACCGGCGTACAGAATGATCTGGCTGTCTTCATTTTCCAGGCCGTTGGGTGATCCGCAGTTCGGCACCACGATGCGGTAAGTCTCCCCGTCACCGGTGAAGGTAAACCAGCGACTGGCGTCGATATCGTCGAATTCGAAGCAGTTATCGACGGGATCGGTGAGGGAAGCATAGCCGACGTTGTTCAATCCATCCCGCGTCTGTACTTCTCCGATCGGGCCGCCGAAAAGATCGTCTACCGACTCGGCGTTGCCGCAGATATCTCCCGCCAAGGCCGGAACGACGGTCATATTTACCGCACAGAAAAAGGTCGAGTTACTGTTTCCCGCCCCGTCCTCGACCGTCAATGTGATAAAAAAACTGCCATCGAATGCGGCTGAGGTGGGCGGATCCACGGAGTAGCTGGTGATGGCACAGTTATCAGTAGACGCCGCTCCTATCTCGGCGGCGTCGAAGGTGAATACGGAGCCCTCCGGCACTGTAACGAAAAAAGGTTCACATTCCGCCTGGGGGGCCTCAAAATCATCGTGAGGCACCGTAATGATGGTCGAGAACTCGGTACCACAAGCGTCAGTAATCGTCATGTCGTAGTCGCCTACCCCAAGACCGTTTCTTTCCAGGGAAGAATTGGTGAGGCCGTCGGACCAGCTGACCGTATATGGCGCTACTCCATTATTAGGTGTTATCATTATTGAACCGTCTTCCGTCTCGGGGCAATTAGCTGGTGTGATCGATACACTGGTCGTGAAGAAAGGCGTGTTGGATAAACGACTGATGATCAGCCTGAAATTTCCGTAGGCCGCCATATCGAAGCCGTCAACCACCACCGTATAATCACCGGGGCAGAGCATGGTGTTGATCCGGCTCGTTACGCCGGAACCGCCGTCGTCATCCACCTCGATGACGCCATTTTCACCCACCAGGGTGAGGTAGGTGTCGAAATTGGTGAATGGGTGGTCGGTCGTGATTTCCACGGAAGCTCTTTCGCCAACGGAAAAAGTGTAAAAAACGTCCCGGCTTTCGCGATAGCCGTTGTCCTCGTAGCCAAAGTAACTGATCGCAGGATCAAAGTCATCGGGTTGGGCTGCGGTTGAATTAAAATCACCGAAGGACAGTAAATCGGCCGACAGCGTACCGAATTGTAGCGGTGACTGCGCGGTTTCTCCGGCAACGAAGCGCCAGATCGTTTCGATGGTCATGTCGTAATTTGGATCGCTGTACAGCCATTCGGCGGGATGACTACTCCAGTTGTTCGACCAAGAAGCCGCCGCGCCGGCCAGTCGCACGAAATCCTGATCTTGATCGCCGTCGATTTCGCTTTCCAGGTACTTCGGTAAGAAATCGGCAATGTCGTAAGTACACTGATTCGGGGTGGTGGATTCTCCCCAGGCTTCCAGGTCGAAGCTCAAAGCGGTGTTGAAGTCCTGGAAGTAGGCCTGGGCCAGTAGCTGGTGATGACCAAAACTGCTTCCTTCCCCATTGACGGTAAATAGTGCACATTCTGCTCCCAGCCAATCGTCCAGGTTCGTGTAGTCGTAGATATCAACCAGCATGGCGATCCGGTCTTCCCCGAAAGGGTTCCAGTTATTATTGGCGTAGAGGTTGCCGGTACGGGCGGCCCAGTGGATCTCGTTATTGATTACGTCGCTGTTGTCGAATTGGGCCAGCAAGGGGTGAATCATGCCGAAAATCGCAATCACCAGACTCGTTATTTGAAAGTATTTGTGTTTCATCTTAATGTAGGTTTTTAGACACAGCCAGCAGTGACCTAGCTTGATGAAACAAAGTTGATATGATTAAGCCGCGAGTAAGGCGAGCTATCGGGCAAGGGTGGGGAATTATCCGTCCGATGTATAGGAATTATTGGTCAACAAGACCGAAAATAATTACTAACCAACTGGCTTACAACGCCTTGCGGTAATCACTTGGCGATTTCCCGAAGGCGTCGTTAAAGGTCTTGGAAAAGTAGTTGGGGTCGGAAAAACCAACGGCGTAAGCAATTTCGGCAATAGATTTTCCTGGCTGGCAAAGTAGCAAGGCTCCCTTTTTAAGACGAACAAGGCGCACGAACTGGGAGGGTGTTTTACCGGTCAGGGCCTTGAGTTTACGATAAAGCTGAGTTTGGCTCAGAGCCAAAGCGCGGGCGACTTCGGGAATGGTCATTTCCGCGTCGTCCAGCCGGGTTTCGATGACGGTGGTCAACTCACGCAGGAAAACCTCTTCGGGATTACTGCTGGTATCCTGCTCGATTGAATTAAACCCACTATAGCGCTTTTGCAGCGCAGCCCGCAACTCGATCAATTTTTCAATCCGAATGAAAAACTCTTGTTCATCGAAGGGTTTGGCCAAGTAAGCATCGGCCCCAAAACCTAAGCCCCGAACTTTGTCTGATTGGGTTGATTTGGCCGTGAGCAGAATCACCGGAATGTGACTGGTGCGGGTATCCTGTTTGATTGCTGCACAGAATTGAAAGCCATCCATTACCGGCATCATAACGTCGCTAACGATTATGTCCGGCACTTCTTTGGTGGCCATTTCCAGTCCTTGCCGGCCGTCGCGGGCTAGGAGTAAGTGGTACTTATCATGCACCAAGCGCTGAATATAATTGACCAGGTCGGCATTGTCTTCTACCAATAGTAGTACGGGTTCATTTTCGGGTGCGGTTTCAGATTCGTCACCAGCTAGAACAGTCATCGGTTCGTCAGTTAGAATGGTCGCTTGGCTTACCACTTCGGCGTTATCGATAACCTTGCTACCCTGTCTTCCATTGGGTCTGGCCGGACGGGAATGAAATCCAAACGAATTACGCTTATCCAAATCGCCCTCCTGCTTCAAGAGGGGCAACTCTACGATAATGGTAGTGCCCTTTCCCGGCTTGCTGACGGCTTTAATATCTCCGTCCATCAGCTTCACCAGTTCTTTGGTAAAGGCCAGGCCGATCCCGCTGCCCTCTCCGTGGCGCATACTATCGCCTTCCACCTGGTAAAATCGCTCAAAAATACGGGGCAGTTTTTCGGGGGATATGCCAATGCCATTATCTCTGACCACCAGGCGAATTTTATCACCCGCCATGCTTAATTGAACTAGTACCTGCCCGCCTTCGGGGGTAAATTTAACCGCGTTAGAAAGCAGGTTGAGGAATATGTACTGTACTTTTTCTTCGTCAATGGCAGTGATCAATTTATCCACTTCGGCGAAAAAAACCAGTCGCTGCCGCTTTTCTTCGGCCAGGGAGTAAAAACTCTCCGTCAGGTACCGGCAGTGGGCTACCAGATCGGTATTTACCAGTTTCAGGGGAAGATTGCCGCTCTCGATCTTCGAAAGGTCCAGCAGTTGATTGATCAGGCGCAACAGTTTATCGGCGTTGCGTTTGATCAACGTTTTAGCCTCCGGGTTACCTTCCAGCCGTTCGTTCATACCCAGTATAACCGTTAATGGTGTGCGAAATTCGTGGGTGATATTTGTGTAAAAGCGGGTTTTGAACTCATCGAGTTCCAGTACTTTACTGGCCTCGGCGTAGCGGAGGCGGCGTTTTAATACCAGGCGATAAATACGGTAAGTCACGAAGGCCAGCAACAAGCTCCAGAGGCTAATGGCCCAATAACGTTGCCACCAGGGGTGTCGAATAGAAAAATCATAACGCAGGGGCTCGCTCCAGATACCATTGCGACCCGCCACACTTGCTTCCAAAGTATAACTGCCGGCCGCCAGCCCACGGTATTCCGCCACCGGTTCGTTGCGGGCTTTGGTCCACTCGGTTTCCGCCCCCAGCAAGCGAAAAGTGAATTGACAATGCTCTTTCAATGGGTGATTGCCCGGCGAGAAATGAAAACTCAGGGCATTTTGTTCCGTGGGCAGGTCCAGTCCGACCGGGAGATTCCTACGTCCGATCAGGCTGTCGTAGCGTATATCCGAAAGGTCTTGCCCGAAATCAATTCTAGCATTTTCCAAACGGATATTAACGAGACTTAACTCCGGCGGAGCCTCTTGTGGAAAGAGCTCGCTGGTTCGGGCGCTGTGCAGAGCAGTGGCTCCGCCCCACCAGAGATTACCTTTACGGTCCATCAGGCTGGCGTCGCTAAAAAACTCATCGTTCCTTACTCCGTCCAGGTCACAAATAACGCTTACCGTAAGGCCCAGATCAGCGTCGTAGCCGGGCAATCCCTCCGTCTGACTGGTTTTGAAATCAAGACGATTCAAACAATCGTCGGCACCCAACCAGATATGACCTTCCTCGTCTTCAGCTATGGTATAAATCGTGTTAGAGCTCAGTCCGGTCTTCTCGTCAAATTTGGTAAAAGAATCGCCATCATAGACCATAACGCCCGCATCCTGGGTACCGATCCAGATTCGGCCCCGGCTATCCTCAAAGAGCGAAAGTAATTTATTGCTGCTCAATCCTTCCGTAGTCGTAAAGAAGGTGAATTGTCGACCGTCGAAGCGCCATAGTCCACCGCCCTGACTGGCAATCCAAACGTTTTCATTTTCATCACAGAGTAGAGACCTTACCGTATTACTCTCTCCGAAATTGTCGTTTCCAGCGAGACGATAGCGCAGCAATTCATGGCCATCCCAGCGGGCGAGACCCTGTTTTCCGAAGCCGATCCAAAGGTACCCCTGCTTATCCATCGTCAAGGCATAGACTGTTTCCTGCTTCGTATTAGGTAATAGATCGAAAGCAGTCAATTGATTTCCATGCTTCAGATACAATCCCGCATCAGCTAAACCAATCCAGAGCCGGTTTCCTTCAGCCTTGGCCAGCGCCCGGATGGCACCACCGTTATGAACCGAACTCGCAATTACGTATGACCACCATTTATCATCACTCTTGCGCACAAGTGGCCCCCCGTGCCCCCCCATCCAGAGATCGCCTTGTTCGTCTTCGATTATTGAAGAGATTCCGTTAGGCTTCTGGTTACCCAATTCAGACTGGCGGAAATGCCGGATAGCCTTGGGTGTATACTTGCGCAAGCCATAGAGTTTGCTACTGAGCCAGACTCCACCCCCTCCGTCGCTCACCCTTAATTTCGGGTAATTGGGGTATTTACCTTCTACCTGAAGACCGGGAAAGCTGATTGTACTGCTCCCCCAGTGAGCAAAATTTCCCGAAAAGTCTTGTACCCACGTACCATCTTCACCGTTGGCTAACTGTCGGCGGATCGTTGGAAATGGCAACTCTTCCGCCCGAAAGCAATGCAAAGTCCCGTTTCCTTCGCGGCAGAGCGTATTCTGATCACCCTGAACTAATACCGGAGCATTCAAATCGAGTAACTTGGCGTTCGCAAAACGCGCAAGAAGTTGTGAATCCAGTTCGTAACGCAGTAATCGACCCGCCGAAAAGCGGTAATAGTCTTTCCTGGAAGACCAGTCCTCGGGCTTTGGAAAAGTCCAAAGCAATTGCCCATCCAGGTAAAAAACATTGCGTTTATCCTCGGCGTAGAATCCGTGATCATCCAAAAGATTCTCCGGTTTGACGTTTTGTCTTTTTAATTCATCCAAAACGTAAATACGTAAACGATAACCATCAAAGGCCAGCAATTGTCGCTCGCCTTCCTGCCGCCCCCACAGCCAGCCCCTATCCCACTTTTTCCAACGAATCAGCGTATTCGTCAGTATTTCGCTGAAATCCCATAACTCGTACGACTTCCCATCGTAATAGACGAGGCCATCGGGCGTACTGAGCCAGAGCGCCCCCAGATCATCGCCCGCCATCTCGACGATTCGCTGGCTGGGAAGCCCTTCGTTTTCAGTAAGGCTACGCCAGTAGGAACGAAAAGACGTAACGTTGACCGGAGGGTCCAGACTACCGGATTCCGTAATAGAAACTATGTGTTCTTCGTAAGCCAGTTCGACGGAATCTCCCGTTGGAAGCAGTGTATCGACTGCCATCGGCAGAGCGAATTCGCCCGACTTCTCTAGCGGATAGCGGACTTCCTGACCCTTGCTCAACTCTGCAGAGTCCAACGGCTGGGTGAACCGTTTGAGGATTTTTCCCGATTCTGGTTCAGGAAAAGTAAAGGGACGCCCAATGGGTAAAGTGTCTCCATTTACGGCGACCATTAGTAGTGAATCCGCGGAGACTTTTCGTTCTTCGAAAGTATCGTTGTTTTCCGGACCACAAGCAGAAGTTCCCAGTGCCAACCAAACTGTTGACAATACCGACAATATAAATATTGCAAATCGAATAGCTACTAAAGATTGGTCCATCGAACCTGATTTACGGGTTCGTCGTCAAAAACGTGACTGATCGAAGGTAAGGCTTTCTTTGTTTAAAGCTCCAATCTCAGGTCTGCGGCGGGCTAGAGTAACCCCTTGGGGTCCTCCGGCTTTGGCACTCGTGTCAGCATGGGCAGGTCCACCACCTTAGCTTCCTTGGGGCCTACCGTAAAGAAGCGCAGAAAACCACCATGGGCTTCAGCCACGTAGCGGGCAAAGGTGTGGAAAGTCTCGGAATAGAGATAATCAAAAGGGCTTTCCAGCTTGGCGATAATGGGCTCGAGCGCCGCTAATCGTTCGAACAAAATGGCTTCCCGGGCACTCAGCTCTTTGGGCAGGCCGGCGTAGAGTTCTTTTACGCGGCTCACCAGCGTATCGTCAATGGTTTCGTAGTAAGCACTCAGTTTGGCGGAACCGGCAAAGGAGCGAATATCGGCCAGCCTTTGGGCGGCGGCCAGCTCCTCTTCGTCCATATTATCGTCAGCGGCGGCAACCAGGATGACGATGTTCGGGATGGCATCCAGCATGGCGGCCGTCTCAGTAGGGTTCAGGTTTTGGAATTCTTTCAGCATTTCTGACTTAATTTGTGGGCAAATATAGTCCATGCCCTACATCTTCTTCATTTTTCTGGCCATTATTGCCGGCATTCTCATTCCGGTGCAATCCGGCCTCAATGGTAAGCTCGGCGCTACGGCTAAAGACCCGCTGATGGGGGCCTTGTTGTCTTTCGTCGTCGGCACCCTGGGCACCCTCTTATTCTTCCTGCTTACGCGTGGAGGCTTCTCTAACATCAAAGCTACCTTCCAACTGCCCTGGTACTATTGGACCGGCGGACTCATGGGTGCATTTTTCGTCTACACCCTCATCGTAGCCCCACCCCGCCTGGGTATCGCACTTACTCTCGGCATTACAGTAGCGGCTCAAATGATCTTCGGAATCCTACTGGATCACTACGGCTGGCTCGGTTTCCCCCAGGACTCGGTTTCCTGGACGAAAGTTGGTGGCGCTCTGCTATTGATCGCGGGGGTGTTTTTGCTGAGGGGATAGCTTTTTTTGGCTAACAAGGTAGCAATGGTATTAAAGATGATTGGATGATTGGATTTTAGGATGATTGACAAGGGACTTATATCTTCGCTATCTAATGATCCAATGATTTAATGATTTAATCCTTCCCGTAATGAATACCCCCGCCACCGTTCAGATGCTCAACCTCAAGCTGCCCACCGATCCCCGCTGGGTTAACCTGGCGGAAATGGATCTGGGTGAAATCCTGACTGACCACGCCTATTGTGAACAAAAGGCGGCTACCAGCTGCATCACCCTCATCCAGGGCTATCCGGAGTACGCTGAGTTGGTCCGCGAACTGGCGCCCATAGTTACTGAGGAATGGGGTCACTTTCGCGCCGTCCTGGATGAAATGGATAAGCGTGGCTTACAACTCGGCCGCCAGCGCAAAGACGAGTACGTCAACGGTCTGCTGGCTTTTCAAAAAAAAGGCGGTAGCCGCGAAGACAAACTGATGGAAAAGTTGCTGATCTGCGCGCTCATCGAGGCCCGCAGTTGCGAGCGCTTTCGCCTGCTCAGCCTGCACATCAGCGACGATAAACTCAAGAAATTTTACCACAAATTCATGGTCGCCGAAGCCGGTCACTACGTTCTCTTCATCGAACTGGCCCGCAAATATTTCAATCGGGAGAAGGTAGATGCCCGCTGGGCCGAGTACCTGGCCTATGAAGCGGATATGCTGAAGAATATGGAGGTTCGGGGTGATCGAATGCACTAGTTAATCATGGAAAAAATATTCTCTTCCAGTTTTATCAATGTAGCCCCAATAGTGTTTGTTCAGCCAAACTTTGGCCAGACCACGTTTGTTAAATGGCTCGGCTTGATAGTATTTAGCCTCTATCAAGACTTCACCCGACTCATCTAAAAACCCGTATTTATTCTCCAAACGGTAGACGAAGGTATGATCCGGGAGATTTTGGTATGTATTGGGTAACACATCATCATATTTGTAATCTACCATCATTTCCCAATCACTTTTGATGATGCCCCATTTTCCATTAAGTTTGACCGCGGCGAACGGGTGAGAATCAGCTTGGCGAAAATCTTCCCATATGGCTTTAAGGGTATCTCTGACAAAAACCTTACTGCCCGTCCTACTTAATCTGAGTCTTTTCCCAAGTAGTCCAATTTTGCCAGATGCCGTATAAGTTTCAAAGTGATGCACAATTAATTCATTGTAACAACGTACTCCACCTAAGACGGTTCTTCTACCGTGCCGATCCAGATAGTAAGATTTATTGCCCCGACGTACGAATGATGCATCAAGGCCAAAGTCACTTACTTCTTTGTACTTCGCTTTAATTACTTCTTCTCCGAGGCGATTAATAAACCCATATTTGTTTTTCTTTTTCACCCATGCCATACCGTTGACAAACTCACCGACAGCTTCATATTTCGGCGTTATTATGATCCAGCCGGACTCATCCGCAAAACCCCACATATTGCCATGGCGATAAGGTATGGCTACCTGACTATAGACCATTCCTGAGCTGAACGACAAAAAAAATAGAAGAGAGAGAAATAAACGCATAACAATTCAAATTGAACAATTCTAATCATTTGATGCTGTATAAAATGAAATTACACAAATCCATTTTAATTGTCAGGATATTAAAAATACAGTCTCAAGACTAGCAAAGTAGCAGTGCTTATCTTCTAAATTGCAGTCGTTCAGTATTGCCGGGGCTTATCCTATCTTAATTTTGCACGTCCTCACGTCATCTCTGCTACTTTGAAGCCACCCTATTCTACTAGAATCGATGCGCTGGCGACCTCTGCGACGTTGAAAATACCCAGAATCAGTTCCCCGCTCTCCTCGTCACGGATGTTACCGCGTGCGTTGGCGATGGGGCTGGCGAACAAACCGGTGTTCTCGATCTGACGTTCAGCGATCTCCAGGAAATTGAAGGCAATGTTGCTGATACTGTGCACCTCTACGTAAAGGCTGTCGCCGGCCAGAAAGGGAACGGGTTCGCCATCGTCATTGAGGGGCTCGATCTCCCGCAAAGGTGGCAGGAAATAACCGCCGTCGATATTGGTTCCCGCGCTGAAGGTACCATCGTAACTGATGGTCAGTTCCGAAGTCCGGTTCAACAAAGTATCGTTCTTCCAGGCTTTCAGCCAGTAGGTATCTCCCTGGCCGGGCAGGTCGCGGGCGTATACCTGGGGGTAGAAACCTTCGTCACGACGGAGACTCTCTTCCTCGAACTCCAGCGAGATACTGTCGATGATGGCGGTCCTTCTCAGTTGAGTTAAAGCACTGAAGCGGCGCCCCTCGGTGGCGATGGACAATTCGAACTCATCGCCGGGAGAACCCAAGGTTTCTCCCGTTTGGGGTTGCCAAAGATAGACACCGGCGGCAGCCTCGGCGAAGGAGAAGCAAGCCTCTCCATCATTGCGGCAAACGGTAATAGTAGCTCCGGATATGGCCGGGCTTTCGCCACCGGCAAAGTAATCCACGCTTTCATTCAGGCGGATGGTTTGCACTTCTTCGGTATTCGTGAGCCAGGCATCGACTACGACGGTACTTTCCTCGAAGGGGCTGGGCACGTCGATGGGGTCCTCGCAATTGGTGAGGAGGAACGCAAATAAAATGAATGGAATGATGTAGACTTTCATATGAGTCTTATTTAGAAGACCCTGAGGGAGGACCTCCGGGCTTACTTGAAGGTGAAATTGTATGAAATAGAAGGAATGATACTGCCCACCACGCTGAAACGGATGGCCTCTGCATCGATGGTTTGCCCGGGCAAGGCGCGCTCTTCTTGCTGGCTGCCGTAAATAGTGAAGGGGTTACGGCGGGCGTAAAGATTGTATACTCCGAAAACCCAGGTGCCCTGCCAGCGCTTGTTGGCTTTTTCCGGATTGGGGTCCAGCGTGAGGCTTACGTCCAGGCGGTGATAATCGGGCACGCGGTAGTTGTTGCGGGCGTCGCTATCGTTATTGGGGATATAAAAACCCTGTTGGTAGAAACCGCTGCTGGGAAGAGTGGTTGGCGTACCGGAGTTGTAGACGAAGGTACCACTGAGGGTAGCCCGCGGGCTCAATTCGTAGAAGGCCGTTACGTTCAGGTTGTGGGGCTGGTCGAAGCGGCTGTCGTACCACTCTCCATTATTGATACCGGCTACCCGTCGCTCGGTTTTACTGAGGGTATAATTGACCCAACCACTGAACCGGCCTTCCGTTTTCTTGAGCATTAGCTCCAGGCCGTAAGCCCGTCCGACACCTCTAAGGGTTTGCCCTTCCACCAGTTCGTTGAGGATGAGATCGGCACCGTCTACGTAGTCGATAATGTTATCGAAGCTTTTATAGTAAGTCTCGGCGCTGAATTCGTATTTATTGTCGCTGAAATTGCGGAAGTAACCAAGTGCGACCTGGTCGGCGATCTGGGGAGCGATATTATTGGTGCTCGGCGTCCAGATATCCAGGGGAATGGAAGCCGTCGTGTTACTCAGCAAGTGAATGTACTGGGCCATGCGGTTGTAGCTGGCCTTGACGGAGGAATTATCGTTGAGCTGATACTGCAAGGAAGCCCGCGGCTCCAGGTTGAACCAGTCCTTCACGATTTCCCCCTCTTCCACAAATTCGACGTCGGTCAAAGGGGCTTCCAGGCCCACTTCCTCGGGTTCCCCGAAAGTGTAAACATTTCGGCCACCCAGGTAGGCAAAGTGGCTGAGGCGCAGCCCGTAGTTCAGTTTCAGTTTATCCCAGAGAGTGACTTCGTTCTCTACGAATACGCCGTTTTCGAGGGCATCTTGCTTGGAAATACTGATATCGATGGTTTCTCCTACGTTAACTGCCACGGCATTGGCCGGTTGAAACTCGTAGCCGATGGTTTGCCCGCCGAAGCGAAGGATGTTGTCCGGACTAATAAAATAAGAAAACTCCGGCTTGGCGCTCAGGTTAATGATCTTGGCGCTCCAGTCGAAGGTATCTTCGTCGTCCTCCCCGAAGTTGATCTGATAATCGTAGTTGCTGTAGTATACAGTGAGGTTGCTGAACAACTTGTCGTTAAAGATGTGGTTCCAGCGAAAGGTGGCCGTTTGGTTACCCCAATCGAAACCGGCGCCCGGCCCGAATTGGAAGACGTCCCGCCCAAGATAGCCGGATAGGAAGAACTGATCGTCCTCCCCGACTCTGGCGTTGGCTTTGGCGGTGAGGTCGTAAAAATACAGTTTGGTATCCGTCAGATCATCGCCCAGAAACGGGGCAGCTAGTACGTCGATATATGAACGACGACCAGCTACGAGAAAAGAGGCTTTGTCCTTTACGATCGGCGCTTCCACGGAAAGCCGACTGAAAATGGTGCCAATTCCGCCGTTGACGTTCAATTTCTTGCTATTTCCTTCTTTCATCCTTACGTCCAGGATGCTGGAGAGCCGCCCACCGTAGCGTGCGGGAATCCCGCCCTTATAGAGCTTGACGTTCTTCACGGCATCCGGGTTAAATACCGAGAAAAAGCCGAACAGATGACTGGAGTTATAGACTGGCGCTTCGTCCAGGATAACCAGGTTTTGGTCAATACTCCCCCCCCGTACGTTAAAGCCGGCGGCACCTTCACCGACCGTAGTGACCCCGGGAAGTAGCTGGATGCTACGAATCACGTCGACTTCACCGAGCAGGGCCGGAATCTTCTGGATGGTCTTCATGTCCAGTTGCTCCACACTCATCTGCACATCACTGACGTTACGGTCCTCTTCCTCGGCCGTTACCACCACTTCTACGAGTTGAGTGCCAGCCGGAGCGATCTCAAAATCAATTTTCAGGTTACTCACGCTGATGTCGGCCGGGATCTCCTGGTTGTCATACCCCAGATAACTGGCAGTCAGGGTGTAAACGGCCGGCTCCAGGCTGAGGGAGAAAAAACCGTATTCGTTGGTGGTGGTGCCCGTGCTTGTTTCCTGGACCAGCACGGTAGCACCAATCAGGGTTTCTCCGGTCTCAGCGTCTCGCACATAACCACTTACGGTAGTTTTCTGGGCTAATAATGGCAGACTCATTGCCAGCAACAGCAGGCAGAGGGTAAGTTTTGTTTTCATCTCGTAAAGCAGGTTTTTAGTAAAAACAGGGGTAGGTCAGTTTCTTATGAACTGCACAACGTCAAAGGTTTCCCGCCCTCCTTTGTTGCACCAAGGCGATATAAATTCTACGAAATGCGAACTGTACTCCATGAGCGGAAGTTCCAAATAGAAAAACATTAAACTCATGGCAGGTTTCACCCTCACTTCCACTCAATTCAGCGGTCAAATTTCCAAAGCCTGTGTTTTCAATGGTATGGGAGCCGGTGGTGACAATCAAAGCCCCGACCTCTCCTGGTCCGGTGCGCCCGCAGGAACTAAAAGCTACGTACTCATTTTGCACGACCCGGACGCCCCGACACCAGCCGGGTTTACCCATTGGTGTGTCTTCAACATCCCGGCCTCTTGTTCCCGGCTTGATAGCGGAGCCAGCAATAATGCTATGCCCTCCGGTAGTGTGGAAGTAACCAACAGTTACGGCATGCCCGGCTACGGTGGTGCTTGCCCTCCTCCAGGTGACCTGGCCCACGCCTATCACTTCACGCTGTACGCCTTGGACACAGAAAAGCTGGAACTGGACGCTTCCACCCCTCCCCCCAAAGTTATTTTCATGGCCAAGGACCACGTCATCGGCAAAACCGGACTGACGGCTTTCTACGCTCGCTGATTATATCAAACTTACTTCTTTACCCGTCTTAGCACTCTCGATGATCGCTCGCACGATCCGGATATCTTTCAACCCTTCGCTACCCGGCACCATTACCGGGGTATCGTTCAGGATAGCCAGAGCATCATCGTCCATTTGACGGGCCTGTTGGCTCTCGATCGGCTGGTTCAGTAAATGCCCGTCACTACGGCGGCCTTCCACTCCGTTATAAGACTGCATCGGGCTCAACTCATACCAGCCCCCGGCGCAATCAACCCGCAAAATATTGGTGTTTTCTACTACACTGGCCTTTCCCTTTGCTACGATTCCATCCGGAAAGATCAGCTCATAACTGGTGGTAACGTCGGTTGTTTTGGGTACGTACTGCACGGCACTTTTCACCGCCAGTGGTTCCAGCCCCGTGGCATAGCGCAGTCCATTAATACTGTAAACGCCCATGTCATAAAGTGCCGAACCGCCCATCTCCGGCCGGGAGCGCCAGCCACTGGTGGGAATTTGCCCTCCGTAGCCGGCTTCGGACTTCACCGTCTGCATTTTCCCGAAGGGTTTTGATTCAGCATACCCAATCAGTGTGCGGGTATTCGGCTCGTGCTGCATCCGATATCCGATAGAAAGCTTTACGCCGGCCGTCTCACAGGCATCGATTACCGCTTGGCACTCCTCTACGTCCATAGCCATCGGCTTTTCACACCATACGTGTTTTCCTGCTTTGGCCGCCCGGATGGCAAACTGTGCGTGTAGGGAAGTAGGCAGTACGATGTAGACTACGTCGATGTCGTCATTATTGGCCACCTCGTCCATATTTTCGTAGTTGTAGACGTTGGCTTCCGGGATGCCATATTTCTCCCGCCAGACGGGAATCTTTTCCGGGCTGCCGGTTACGATTCCCCGCAATTCACAATGTTCGGTTAATTGCAGGGCCGGGGCCAGTTGTCCGCTACTGTAACCACCCAGACCGACCAGGGCCACGCCAAGTTTTCGCCGTTCGTTTGTTACTTGCTGAGTAGCGGGAGCTGGCTCGCCGGCAGAACGATTATCACCTCTGCTTCCGCACCCGCTTAGGTAAGCCGGTAATAATAGTGCCCCAACGGCTTTGGTGGACTGGCGAAGAAATTTTCTACGTTCTTGGGTGGATTTCATGGATTTTATAGTTAGTTCTCCGTTAAGTTAATAGCATTTCCTGACTAACAAGGTAGCAGCGCTGAATGAAAGCAGATATGATCACTGCCCGCGACGATCAATTCAGTCTACTATATAAAGGAAAATGTATTAAACCTTTAGTCCGGTGAATAGTCTAAGATCTTGTTCAACTTAAAACGCTTGAATATTTCCCCAATCCACTTTTCTAAAACGAACCAATGACAATTTTGAAATCCACCTTTAGTAAACTGGCTATTGCAGTTGCTTTGCTGTGCTTTACCTATGCATGCAACAATAACGATTCCAACTTAGCTACCCAATCCGATTCAACGCAAGAGGCGGCTCACCGGGCTGCTGAGCCTAAGGACAAAGGAGATAAGCGCCCCGGCCCTCCCCCCCACGGCGGAAAAAGGCCCAGTCCCGTAGAAGAAAGAAGCCTGACGGAGATTGGAGGTTACCAACTAGGAGACGTAGCAACTGATTTCAGCTTGAGTGACGTTGACGGAAAAATGGTATCCCTGGCCGACACTCCCGACGCCAAGGGCTACGTTATTGCCTTTACCTGCAACGAATGTCCGTTTGCGAAGATGTACGAAGATCGACTAAATGCACTGAGCGAAAAATGGACACCCATGGGTTACCCAGTAATTGCCATCAATTCCAACGGAGGAAAAGGCCCCGAGAGTCTGGCCGCTATGCAAAAAAGAGCAAAGGATAAAAACTTCTCATTTCCCTACCTGATCGATGCGAAACAAGAAATTTACGCTCAGTACGGTGCTACCCGAACTCCGCATATGTTCATTCTGGATAAGGATAAGAAAGTTCGGTACATCGGTGCCATCGATGATAGTGCGCGTGATGCCGATGACGTAGAACAACAATACATCGATGATGCCCTCACTCAGCTAAGCAATGGTGAAGCCGTTACAACCAACTACACAAAATCCATCGGTTGTCCGATCAAAAAGTCTTAGCCTGATAGCTCTCCTTGACGTTCGACTGTTCAGGGTTATTAGAAGACTATCAATGCTTACTCGTAACGCCGGAATGCCTGAATCAGGCGTTCCGGTATTTTTTGTTCCACCGCGTCCAAATAGTCCTTATAACTACAAGGAATGAGTCGGTGGCGTTCTTCACCGTTTTTCTTGCCGGCAGGCGCCTGAATCCACCAGCGGCCACTCTTTGGAGATTTCCAGAAAGTGATGGGATCGTAGTCCTTTAAATCTACGACGTATTCAAGAAGGCCCTTGCTGCTGGCCGGGAAGTCGCCCTTCCGGTTAGCGAAACCGTCGACGAAATACCAGAGCAATTGTGCGGCGGCGGCGGCGGTAACCTTGATGTCCTGGTCGCTGGTGGTGGAATCGTTCGTCGCGAAGCCATCATCATTTCTTTCATTAGTCGGCACTGCTACCTTGTTAGCCAACATATTTACTCCGTAGATACCGAAGGACTGCAATTTATCACTCATCCCCGCGTAACGACAAAGTTGGGTCAGTTCCGTTAGATCGAAGCCACTGGGTTGATGACTGAATTGGGCGGGTGCCTCGAATTTGGTGACGGATGAAATGTCCAGGCCCAGCAGATCTGCGTCACGGATGACCGGTTCCAGTTCGCTTAGGTCGGAACGGGCCTCGCCGAGGCGAACGTAATTGAAGGAACGGCTTTCCAGCAGATCGTAGATTGCCGGATCCACCAGGTGACGCTGGGAACCAATGTGACTCAGGTGGAACAGTCGCTTGCGTTTGGCGTGGACGGCGGGATTGAGTACGTTGGCCGCCACCCGGTTATTATCGGTGGTCAGGCGAATGAGCTGATCGATCATTAGAATACTGACCTGGCGCTCCGTTTCCTGAAAAGCCTGGTATTGTGCCCGAAAACCGCTAGCTTCGCCGCCAATCAACAAAGGAAGGATACCACCATTTTTGAGCTCGCGCAGAAGCGGAATGATGAAATCAGGGTGATTTTTGCGCACGTCGCCCAGGTCAGCTAATTTGAGGTCATCGAAATCCCAGGCAAGTTTATAGAAAGAAGCGCGTAACTTTTTGGCGATGTTTGCGTCTAAACCCACGATACCAATCGTAAGTTTGCGCAATTCGCGCTGCCGCAGCTGGTGAGTGAGGAGGTTTTTCCCGACGCTATGGTCAGGAAGTGTCTCCAGGTCGATACCGGAAAGGTCCGGTGGCCGTAACCAGTTTTTGATCATCGGTACATAAAAGTTGGGTGGGAAGGTACGTAATCGCACCTTTCCGAAAAACGAAAACATATTTCATATTTTACCAATATGAATTTTTTTTATGTCCGTTCCCTTTCAAAACACTACCGTTTACAAAACATAAACTACCTTTGTCGTACAAATTAGCGACAAATCGTCATCTTCCCATTTACTAAACTCTTTTCCCAAAGACATTTTCCATCTCATATGAACACTTCAAACTTTACCCGATTAGTCTGTCTGCTGCTTATTCTCGGCCTAGGCAGTACCCTATCTGCCCAGGATGCGCCCGAAAGCAAACCTGAAAAGGAGAAAAAAGAAAAAATGGCTAAGCCAGAAAAGGCCGCCAAACCCAAAGACATGCTCGAGGTCGGTATCCGCCCCATGTACATGTTCGTGGGTGGTGACGTAGAAGCCGAAGGCGGCTACGGTGGAGCCATCCACTTCCGCAAAGCCCTGGATTACGTTTTCTCCGTTCGCTTCGAAGGCATGTACGGCGATATGAAAGGCAGCAATGATGAGGAAACCATCCAGAACCGCAACTTCGAGAACAACTACATCGGTGGTTCCGGACTGGCCGTAGTCTCCCTGAACAACTTCAAGCTCGACCGGGGCAAGCGCAACACCAACATCTACGCTATGGTAGGTGCCGGTGCCAACTTCTTCGAAACGACTTACAATGATTTCGAAAACGGTGGCCGTACGGACGCGCTCATCGAACGTGAGTTCGCGCCCCACGCTGCTGCCGGTGCTGGTATTTCATTCCGCCTCGGCGATCGCGTCAACGCAGGTGTCGAGTACCAGGCGATCATTCCTTTCGGTTCACGTGCCGACCAGATCGATGGTTACGACGTAGGTTCTAACTTCCGCGACATCATTAATACCGTGGGCCTGAACATCAACTTCAACCTCGGCAATAAATCCACCGCCAGTGAGCCACTGTACTGGGTCAGCCCCTTTAACAGTATCGGTGATGAAATCGATCAGGTAGCCGCTCGCGTGGACGACGCCACCAAAGACAGTGACGGCGACGGTATCGTAGATGCTATCGACCAGGAGCCCAACACCCCGGCTAATGTACCGGTAGATACCCGCGGCCGTACTCTGGACAGCGATAAGGACGGTATTCCTGATTTCCGCGACCAGGAGCCTTTCTTCCCACCTCGCCCGGGTGAGGAAGTTGATGAAAACGGTGTAGTGACCAACCGAATGGACAAACCGGTTACTGAAGAGCGTGTCCAGGAAATGATCGATGCCAGTATTGCCAACGCTCGCCTGAACAACACGACTACGGTAACCAGTGATCTGCGTGATCTTTTCATCCCGATGATCTACTTCCCCCTGAACCAGTACACCGTTAAGTACAGCGATTACGGCACACTGGCCAGCCTAGCCAGCGTATTGAAAGGTAATCCATCCATGCGCCTGGTTGTACGGGGCTTTACCGATAAAGTAGGTAATGCCGCCGCCAATGAGCGTCTTTCTTACCTGCGTGCCAACTCCGTTATCGAGCACATGGTTAATCAGCACGGTATCAACCGCAGTCGCTTCGTACTCCAGTACCGTGGTCAGGACGAGAACATCGTCCCCCTGAACCAAACCTACCTCAACCGTCGCGTTGAGTTCCATACGGCCGAAGCCGGCGACTACGAGCAGCAGCCACCAGCTAACGTAAATTCCGGAAGCGGCGGTTTCTAAAGTCAGCCGGTTCATTTACGCTTTATGCGTAAACGGACCACTCCTGCCAATTAAAAAGCCCCCGCAGTCGTAAGGCTGCGGGGGCTTTTTAATTTTACGCTAATGGCTAAAATCTCTTGGTTAGCTATTGGCTTTTTTATGGTCAGCCAGGAATTTTTCCAGGCCGATGTCGGTAAGGGGGTGCTTGAACAAACCTTCGTAGCTGCTGAGGGGGCAGGTTACTACATCGGCTCCGGCTTTGGCGGCTTCCACAATGTGGCGGCTGTTACGGATCGAAGCTGCCAGAATTTCCGTTTCAAATCCCTGTACGGCGTAAACTTCGGCGATTTCAGCGATCAGGTCCATACCGTTCCAGTTGATATCGTCGATGCGGCCAATGAAAGGGCTGACGTAAGTAGCTCCGGCCTTGGCAGCCAGCATAGCCTGGGCGGCACTGAAGACCAGGGTGCAATTGGTACGGATACCGTTGCGGTAACACCAGCTCAGGGCTTTTACACCTTCGCGAATCATAGGAATTTTCACGACGATGTTAGGAGCGATCTCGGCCAGTTTTTCGGCTTCGGCTTTCATCCCTTCGAAATCCGTGGAGATGACTTCCGCACTGACGTCACCGTCTACGATATCGGCGATCTTGGCGTAGTGGGCGATAACGGCATCGTCTCCGCTGATGCTCTCTTTGGCCATCAGGCTGGGGTTGGTGGTTACGCCGTCGATGATGCCGAGGTCGTAGGCCTCCTGGATGTCCGCCAGGCTGGCGGTGTCGATGAAAAACTTCATGCTGGTGATTTTAGTGGGTTAATGAGTTGATAGAACAGATGAGTGAGGAGGATGTTTTACCCCTCTTTGCGCTTGGCTACACCTTGCTACAGGCTAGGGTCTGCTGTAATGATTCATTCGGACCATGTGATACGCAAGCGTACATAACGTGGTTGTGATGGACCACCGCACTTATTCCATCGTTATAGTCGTTGGCCTACAAGCGTATCCGCATCATAAAGGGCTAGAAATTAGTGCGACCGGGAGGTCGCTAGCCGGGCTAGTAAAACAATCCCGCAATCGCCCCTGTCATCAAACAAGCTATGGTGCCACCAATGAGCGATGCGATACCCAGGTCCGTCAGATTCTTACGTTGGCCCGGAGCTACCGCGCTGATGCCTCCGATCTGAATACCGATGGAAGCGAAGTTGGCAAAGCCACATAATGCATAGGCGGCAATCAGGGTCGCCTTGGGCGAAAGTTCGGTTCCCATTGCGCGCAAGGCCTGAAATTTTTCGTAGGCCACGAACTCGTTGAGTACCGTTTTCAGTCCGAGTAACTGGCCGATCGTAGTGATATCCTGAGCTGGCACACCGATGATCCAGGCTACGGGAGCGAACAGCAGCGCCAGTAAATAGGTAAAGCTAAAGCCTTCGAAACGACCGTCGGTGGCCGCGGCGATGGCGGCGTTCCAGTCGGTAACGTCTGGGTTGATGAGCGCAACACCTTCGTTGACCAAGTCAGTGACGCCAAGAAAGATGACGTTCATCATGTAGATCATGGCCGTGAAGACCAGTAGCATTGCACCAACGTTTACGGCCAGTTTCAAACCGTCGGTTGTGCCTTTGCTGATGGCATCCAAAAAGTTGTTGGAATCGTCGGCGGCCATCTGGAGGCGCTTGTCCTTGATCGGTTTCTTCAGGGCAGCGGGGTCGTCCGCATCCTGGGGGCCGTTGCCGGCAACAGCGGCCAGTTCTTCCTGGTCTTCGGGATAAAGCATTTTGGCGCAGACGATGGCGGCCGGAGCAGAAATGATACTGGCCGTCAATAAGTGGCGGGCAAAGAACTGTTGAGTAGCCTCGTCGCCACCGCCGAGCATACCTACGTAAGCCACGTAGACCGAACCGGCAATAGTGGCCATACCACCCACCATCAGACAAAGCAGTTCGGAGCGGGTCATTTTTTCCAGGTAGGGCTTTACTACCAGCGGCGCTTCGGTCTGTCCGATGAAAACATTGGCCGCCGCGGCCAGACTTTCCGGTCCACTCAGGCCCATCGTACGGCTCAGCAGCCAGGCCAGGCCATACACGACTTTTTGCAGGATACCGAGATAGTACAGCACGGCCGTCAGTGCACTGAAGAAAACAATGGTCGGTAAGACCTGGAAGGCAAAGATGTAGCCGAAGCTGTCCATATCCTGCACGATGCTACCGAATAGGAACTGAGAACCGGCGGCGGTAAATTCCAGGGTCTTGCGAAAACCCGTGGCTACAAGGTCGATGGCGTAACTCACCCCCTTGGCTTTGAGCATCAGAAATGCCAGCACGAACTGCATTCCGACGCCGATGCCGACCAGCTTCCAGTTGATGGCTTTGCGGTTTTTGCTCAGCAGGTAGCAAACGCCTAGTAAGATGGTGAGCCCGAGTACGGCACGGAAAAGATCGTTGGCAAAAGTCATAGAATTGGCTAAGAAGGCGAAGATTTATCTGAGCTTCGGCCGAAGTTATGATGAATTAAGGTATTTTTCGGCCCAAATGAAAAAACCTTTAGTCATCGGGATCACCGGAGGAAGCGGATCCGGCAAGACCACCTTTATCAACCAGCTACGCGCCGGCTTCGCCGAAGACAAAATTTGTCTGCTTAGCATGGACAATTATTACTACCCCATCGAGCGGCAAAAGCAGGACGATCGGGGTATCTACAACTTTGATCGCCCCAAAAGCATCGATAAACATACCTATACCGATGATCTCAACGCATTAATTGCCGGAAAGACCGTTCAGCGTGAAGAATACACCTTTAATAATGACCTGGCCAAGCCGAAGGTGCTCACCTTCCACCCCGCTCCCGTCATTATTACCGAGGGACTGTTCGTCTTCCACTACAAACAAGTTCGTAAGCTGATCGACCTGCGCATTTTCCTGCACGCCAAGGACAATCTGAAAGTCGTTCGTCGGATTAAACGCGACCGGGTGGAACGCAATTACCCGCTAGACGATGTACTCTATCGCTACGAACATCACGTCATGCCGGCCTACGAAAAATACGTCGGCCCTTACCGCGAACGGGCGGACCTGATCGTGAACAACAACAGCGATTTTAATATGGGGCTGAAGGTGGTCAGAGGATTTCTCAAAAACCACCTCGAGGAATAGCTCGTCGGCCGAGGTGGGTCGCAGGACCTGACTCGTCCGCTGAGCGGATTTCGTTAATTACCCGTTCGGCCGACGAACCAGGTCTTTTGGTCCGTTTCGGCGAACGAGCTTGGCTCATATGTTTGTCAAACTTCTCGGCCGGGCACAACTGCTGCCATTTATAGGTGTAATTTTGTTGGGCTTCAAAGTAGCAGTGTTTGGATGCAAGCATTGTCAACGATAATGGTTCGAGGGCTTTCGGTCCGAGCGTTCCATTGGCCGCTTTTACGAGTACCTCGGACCGGAGGTCCTCGACCCAGGCTCCGGAGCAACGATTCGGGTTTCTGGCGCTGAAATTGCCGTACTGACTTCCTCGTGTAATGGTAATTTTGCAGCGGCGATCATCAAACACTGCTACTTTGCCAGCCATAAAAACCACCATCTGATGAATAAGACCAGTATTATCGCCCTCATTATGGCCATTTTGGCCCTCGTGATCTTTTACCAGGTCAGCGGGGAGGTGAGTCCCTATGTCAACTTCACCACTGCCGGAGCGACGGCTGAAGAAGGAGGAAAAGTCAAGATCGTGGGCCAGTTGGTAAAGGAAAAACCAATGGTATGGGAGCCGACCAACGACCCGAACTATTTCAGTTTTTTCCTGCGCGATCAGGAAGGGCTGGAACAAAAGGTAGTGCTGCTACAGGGCAAACCCCAGGATTTTGAGATGAGCGAACAGATCGTACTGACCGGCCGGATGACCGAAGAGCACTTTCTGGCCAGTGAGGTGCAGCTCAAATGCCCCAGTAAATATAAGGATGAGGAGTCTTTCCTCAAGGACATCAGCGAAGGATAATCATTAGTGGATAGTATCAATTACATCGGCGAGCACCTGTTGCCCCGCCAACTCGGGCATTTTGCCATTCTGTTGTCTTTCGTGGCTGCTCTGGTGAGTGCCGTGGCTTACTTCATGGCCACTCAGAAACGTAACCAGCCACTGGTAGCCAAGGGATGGAACACCTTGGCCAGAGGTGCTTTTCTGACCCACGGCGCAGCGGTCTTCACCGCCATCGGAACGATCTTTTACGTAATGCTCAACAAGTATTACGAGTTTCAGTACGTGCAGGCCCACGTTAGCGAAGAGCTACAACCACGCTACGTTTTCTCGGCTTTCTGGGAAGGGCAGGAAGGCAGTTTCCTGCTGTGGATGTTCTGGCACGTCGTGCTGGGAACGGTGATCCTGTTTACTGCCAAGAAGTGGGAAAGTCCGGTACTGTCCGTGATCAGTTCCGTACAAGCGGTGATTGGCTCCATGCTTTTGGGAGTTTACATCGGCTTTGGTGATCTGGCCATCAAGTTTGGCTCAAATCCGCTTTTACTGCTTCGTGAAGTATTCGACGCCCCCATTTTCAAGCAGGCGGATTACGTAGAGTTGCTGCCGCAGATCGCCCAGGGCCTGAACCCCAGCCTCCAGAACTACTGGATGACGATCCACCCCCCTACCCTTTTCCTGGGCTTTGCCAGCACGGTGGTGCCCTTTGCGTTCGCAATTGCCGGTCTCTGGACCAAAGATCATAAAAACTGGTTACGCCCGGCCCTGCATTGGACACTGTTCAGCACCGCCGTACTCGGTACGGGTATTCTGATGGGCGGCGCCTGGGCTTACGAGGCACTCAATTTTGGTGGCTACTGGGCCTGGGATCCGGTGGAAAACACCAGTTTGGTGCCCTGGATCATCCTGGTTGCCGGTCTGCATACGAACCTGATCGCCAAATCCACCGGCCAGGGAATCCGGGCTACTTACATTTACTATTTGCTGGGTTTCCTGTTGATCGTTTACAGTACTTTCCTGACCCGATCCGGCATTTTGGGTGACACCAGCGTTCACGCCTTTACCGAGATGGGATTGGAAAGTCAGCTGCTTTTCTTTCTGTTCTTTTTCATCGGCATGGCCGTGGTTGCCCTCATCTGGCGCTGGCGCGGCATCCCCGTTCCCCAGAAAGAAGAGGCGACCAGCAGTAAGGAATTCTGGATGTTCATCGGCAGCCTGACGCTGCTGATGTCGGCCGTACTCATTACCGGAGCCACCAGTCTGCCGGTGGTCAACACCATTGCCGAAGCCATTGATCCTGCCTGGTTGCCCCTGGCGCTGGATGATCCTGAGGCACATCACAATCGTTTTCAGTTGTACATCGGTGTTTTTATCGGTTTACTGAGTGGTTTCAGCCAGTTCTTACGCTGGCGGGAGAAGTCGGGCAGTTTTAAATGGAAGCCTTTTCTGATCCATCTCAGTGTAGCCATCGTGGGTGCCCTGGCCCTGACCGCCCTGACCCTGACGTGGATCGATGCCCGCACGATCGGTTACAAAATTCTGGTCTTTTCGGGTTGGTTTACCGTGGTCAGTAACCTGGACTATCTGATTTCGTTTGCCCGCAAAGATCTCAAGGCCGCCGGAAGTGCCGTGGCTCACTTCGGGTTCGGCATCATGATCATCGGCATCATGGCCAGCGGCCCGAATCAGCGAGTGATTTCCAAGAACACTTTTCTAATGGAAGGTCTGACGGCCGACGAAGAGTTGAAACGTACGACCCTGCTTCTCTTCAAGGACCAGCCGATGGCCATGGAGAATTACCGGCTTCAGTACACCGGTGACACGCTGGTAGACTTCACCCGCACCTTCTTCGTGGATTACGAGAAACTGGACGCTGACGGTCAGGTAACCGAAACTTTCAAGCTGGAACCAACGGTGTTGTACACCCGTGAGTTTGACGACATTGCCATTACCAATCCTTCGACCAAGCGTTATTGGAACAAGGATATTTTCACCGTCATCATGAGCCTACCGCAGGAAGAAACCAGCGTACAGGCCAAGCAGGAGAAAGAAGACAGTCTGAAATATCGACTTCACGAGCTCTACCCCGGTAACAACGTCAGCTTTTACGACACCACCCAGCTCAGCGACCTGGACACCAATTTCGTAGACGATTACCGCCTGGAACTACTTTCCTTCAGTCGCCACGCCAAGCATCCTGATTACATCCCCGAGCCCAACGATCTGGGTATTAGTGTCGATTTCCGGATTCAGCGCAGCCGCAATCGTCGCAAGCCAATTGTGGAAACCGGGCAGGCAGCCATCATTTTGCGCGATGGTTTACTTTACCAGTATCCAGCTCAGCTCAATGAGATCAATACCCGGGTCAAGATCGACGAAAGTATTTTCGACCAATTATTAGTGGACGAGAACACCCTGGATTATAAAGAGATCAAGGTAAAACCCGGCGAAACCTTTACCGTTGATGGCCAGGAAATCTTCTTTGCCAGCTACGACCCTAAGCCGGAGGTCGACCACTATCTACCCATGAAGGACGATATTGCCGTCGGTGCTCAACTGGTCCTGAAAAGCGAGGGTGAAGAAGACCGCATGATCGAGCCCATCTTCGTGATTCGTGACAAACAGGCCGTACGTGCCCGCGACGAGGATCGTGAATTGGGCATTTACGCCAACTTTGTCAACTTAGACCCTCAAACCAATATTGGTACTTTCTTCATCGCCAAAGCGGCTCCTCGACCGGAATTGAACGTTCCACTGGCCGTAGCGACCAAGAGTGCCCGGGCTGACTGGATTTCCCTGCAAGCCATCGAATTCCCCGGCATTAACCTTTTCTGGGCAGGAAGTATATTGATGCTGTTCGGACTGGCCTTAAGCATGATTTTCCGACTGATGCAGAAGCGTTCCATGCGGGTTGTTCAGTAAACCAAAGTTCTATGCGCGTTCTAGTTATCGGCACCGGCAATCTAGCGTGGCACCTCGTTCCGAATCTGGAAAGAATTGGTCTGAAAGTAGCTGTCTGGACTCGGGACATTGATCGTTTTGACTACCAAAGTAGCAAGGTTGGATTTCGAACCGGTCAGGATAGCGACGAGGCAGTATTTACCCGAGAGAACCTTTCCGGCTTTGCGAAGACGGCAGACGGTCCGCTTAGTTTCGACGCAGTTTTCCTGGCCGTGCCTGACGATCACATTGGTTCCGTCAGTGATCGGCTGAGCCAGCTAATAGCGGCCGATACTCCCATCGTCCACACCAGTGGTGCCACGGCGACCACCAAGATCAATGACTATTTCACGATCCGGGCGGCGCTATGGCCGATTCGGTCCCTACGCCGCGGCGAGGTTGTGGCGGAGTGGAAGGACTTGCCATTGGTCTATTTTTGCGATAATGCAAACTTTGAAGATCAGCTAGCCGTATGGGCAGGTAAAATGAGCGAGCTCACTTACCGACTGGACAATGAGCAGCGCGCTCAACTGCATCTGGCAGCCGTGTTCAGTAATAATTTCACGACCTGGCTCTGTCAGATCGCCTACGAACTGTGCGCAGAAAAAAATGTGCCTTTTGAAGCCCTGGTACCGATCATCAAAAACACCTTCTCCAGAATCGACGCCACGGAGCCGGCACTGCGGCAAACCGGAGCGGCACAGCGCGGTGATGAGGCCACCATGAAGCGCCACCTGGACCTATTAGATCAACAGCCCGCTTACGCCGACCTTTACCGGCGGCTCAGCGAAATGATCATGGAAGGTATGAACAACAGAAAATAATAACTGGCTAAGTTCAGTTTACTGAAAGCCCAAGTCACCCGTATAAACCCCGTTCCGCAAAGTATCTCCGGCACCGGGTCCTTCGAGGAAAAGGTTAAATGATCCGCCGGACGAACGGCTGGTAACCAGGCCGAGACCATTCTCCACGTTCGTAAATACCGGAATCGACTGGGCACTGGTGATTCCACCGTTGGCGTTTGCCAGATCAATGGCTTCTTCTACCTCCATACCCACGCCGGTGACGATAATGTCGAAATCCACCAATTGACGGAACACGTTGTCATCTTCTTCCAGGGCATTGCCCAGGAATTGCCAGAAGGCTTCGTTACTCACCTGAAGCTGGACAAGATTTTGCTCGGACTCACGACGAAAAGAGGGTGCCATGACCCAAGTGAGGGTACGCGTGATATTGTCGCTGGGATCGCTGACGTCAAACTCCCGGACCCGGATGTTCATACTAACGTCGAAGATACGGGCAGCATCGCTGACGCGCCAGCGAACACTAAGCGTCTGAGCATAATTAGCCAGGCGAAGACCAGCTTGGTCAACTGGAAAAGACATATCAATCGGCCCGATCATAGTTGTCTGTGCAACGGCGTCCGGCTCACCTGAGCGGTTAACTGTGATGGAAATTTCTTCTCCGCCGTCAAGCTCGATCGAAGGCGGAACGCGATATAGGAGGTTGGGAGAGTTGGCAAAAGCTCCGGTGTCTCGTTCAATGCCGAAATCAGCACCGTCCACCAGGTCCATTTCCACCGGATCGTTGTTGCCTACGCCGAAAGAAACGATCACTCCTTCTTCATTGTAGTAAAGAGAATCCGGAGTAGCTGCGGAAATAATGGCGTTACCACCGGCACCCAGAAATGCTTTTTGTACCCTTACGAAATTATCATCCTCGTTGATGTCCAGGTAGGCATTGACCACGGGGATATCAGCGTAAGGAGCTTCCAGTTCGAAGTCGTCGTTACAGCTGAAAAAAGTAAATATTAGCAGAAAAGCAAGGCCTGAAAAAGTGAATTGGCGCATTGGGGTTGGAGTTCTTGGAAAAAGTAAGATCACAAAGATAGGATTCCGATCCGTAGTGCAAAACACTGCTACTTTGAAGTCATAACAATTTACACGATTTGACCAGTCCACGACCAAGTCTAGTAAGCAAAGTTCAAAATTTGCAGTATTCAGCCTACAGACCTGTCAAATGAGGCTTTCGCATTGTAAAAAAAGCAACTAATTTTTTTGCCGGGTTTGGCCATTCCAAACTTTAGCCCTACGTTTACCCCCATGAGCTACAGCAGCTACTATTTCTGGTTTGGTTTTTACTTTTTCGGTTTTATACCGTTAAGGGGATAACTGGATGTTTGCAACGCTCAAAAAATTATAGCAAAACAGAAAGCCCCGAATGATCTTCGGGGCTTTTTTTATTTACCCACCTTCTCATGACATCTACAACTACCATCCAGGCAAACGAAGCGACCGGACCAGGCAACCAACCACGCCGGGTCTCTATTCAAGGCTACGCGGGGGCTTTTCATGAATCAGCCACCCGGCTTTTTTACACCGGACAAGACGTAGAGATCGTCCCCGCCCATACCTTCGACGAGGTAGTAGAACAAGTGTTGTCCGGCGAGAAGAGCGACGGTGCACTCATGGCGATTGAAAACACTTTGGTAGGTAGTCTGATGACCAACTACCTGCTTTTGCAAGAGCACGAGTTGCGCATCACCGGCGAAGTCTACCTCCGCATTCAACAAAATCTCATGGTCTTGCCCGGCACTACGCTGGCCGACCTGCGGGAGGTTTACAGCCATCCCGTAGCCATCGCTCAGTGTCGTAAATTCTTCCGTGACTACCCACACATTCGCTTAATTGAGGCAGCCGATACCGCCCTGAGTGCCCGCCACGTACAGGAAATGAAGGACCCGAGCCGGGGCGCCATTGCCGGTACTACCGCCGCAGAACTATACGATTTGGAAATCCTGGCCGCGGGTATTGAAACCAATAAGCTGAACCATACCCGTTTTTTAGTGCTGGAAAAAGGGTGCTACGACGGCCAAGACCAGGGCAATAAGGTCAGCCTCAGTTTCACCACCCCCCACGAGAGCGGATGCCTCTACCGAGTGCTGGCAATACTGGCCGCCTACCAGATCAATTTGACCAAAATCCAGAGCCGCCCCATTGTCGGCCGGCCCTGGGAGTATCGCTTTTTCGTCGATTTCGTCGCAGAAGGAAAGGTTGGCTGGCAACAGGCGCTGGAGGGTGTCGGCCCCATCACAAAGGACTTGCGCGTCCTGGGAGTATATCAACAGGGGATAAAGCCATAACGTTTAGGCATCTCCCCCCGCCCGACTTCAAGCTAGGGCCCCACCCCCAACTCTCGTGGAGGAGAGGCCAACATCCAGAGTCCTTAATCTTAGAATCATGACCATAACTACCCACCAAAATATCCTCCCTTCCCATCGTCTGGGCCAGACCAAAGAGTACTACTTCAGCCGTAAGTTGCGGGAGATTGCTCAGTTGAAGGCAGCGGGTCGCCCCATCGTTAATCTAGGAATTGGCAGTCCGGATTTGCCACCCCACCCCAGCGTGATCGAAGCATTGGTCACTGCCGCCAGAGATGCGGGCAACCATGGCTACCAATCTTACGTTGGCATGCCGGAACTACGGGCGGCTTATGCCGCGTGGTACCAGCGTTGGTTCTACGTCAGCCTTGATCCTGACAGCGAAGTATTGCCCTTGATCGGCTCGAAAGAAGGGATTATGCATTTGAGTATGGCCTTTTTGAATCCCGGAGACGAAGTGTTAGTGCCCAACCCCGGCTACCCGACTTACCGTTCCGCAACTGAGCTTGCCGGCGGAAAAGTCAAAGAATACGACTTATCCGCAGCAAACAACTGGCTCCCAGACCTTAATGCCTTATCTAGTCAAGATTTGGAAAAGGTCAAGATCATGTGGCTGAACTATCCCCACATGCCCACCGGAACGGAAGCGCCGGAAGGTTTTTTCGAAGAGCTGGTTGCTTTCGCCCGGCGCCACGACATTTTGCTGGTCAATGATAATCCCTACGCTTTTATCCTGACTGAAGAACGTAAAAGCCTGCTAGCCGTGCCCGGTGCCGATGGTGTAGCTCTGGAACTTACTTCCCTTAGCAAGGCCCAGAATATGGCGGGCTGGCGAGTCGGGGCATTACTCGGTAATGCGGAGCTTTTGCAAACCGTTATCCGCTTTAAGAGCAATATGGACAGTGGGCAATTTAAGCCCGTTCAACTTGCTGCGATCAAGGCGCTGGAACTTGGCCAGGATTGGTACGACGAACTCAACGACACTTATCGCATGCGCCGGGAACTGGTCTACCTGATTTTTGATCGCCTAGCGTGTAGTTATGATCGCAAGCAGGTAGGGCTTTTCGTCTGGGCGAAAGTTCCGGCGGGCAAAACAGGCTACGAAATCAGTGACCACGCCCTCTATGAAAAGGACATTTTCCTTACCCCCGGCGGCATCTTTGGCAGTCAGGGCGAGGAATACGTACGCATTTCCCTGTGTAGTCCGGAAGAGCAATTAAGAACGGTTCTGCAACGACTGGAATAAGATGTTGGGTGATTAGCTACAGCTTTCACGTATATGCCACTCTAGCAACTCACTAACGATCAACTTATCAGTTCCCGACTAACTGACTCCAACTTTTAAACTTCAGACTTCAAAGTAGCAAGGCTTGATGACAACCAAAACTATTTTCATCTCATGACCATCACCATTATCGGCATCGGGTTGATCGGAGGATCACTGGCTATCGCGCTGAAGGAGAATGGCTTCGCAACCTACGTCATCGGCGTGGATGCCCGTCAGGAAAACCTGGACAAGGCCATCCGCCGCAGACTCATCGACGAAGATGCGGACCTGAACACCGGCCTCCAACGAGCTGACCTGATCGTACTGGCGGTCCCGGTAGACGCCATGCGAGAGCTGCTACCAGAGATATTAGACCGGATCAGGGATGATCAAATTTTGATCGACGTAGGTAGCACCAAAGAAGCCTTACTGACCAGCATAGCCGACCACCCGAACCGTAGCCGGCTCGTGGCCACTCACCCCATGGCCGGTACGGAATACAGCGGGCCAGAAGCTGCCATCCCACAGCTGTTTACCAACAAAATGTGCGTGATTGTGGATCACGATGACAGCGCGGAGGATGCCCTGGCCACCGTAAGACGACTATATAAGAGCATTCCAATGAAGCTCTCTTATCTGAATCGTAAGCAGCACGATTTACACTGTGCCTACGTTTCTCACATCAGCCACGTGGCCAGTTTTGCTTTGGCAATCACGGTGCTGGAAAAAGAAAAGAACGAGCAGCGCATCTTCGACCTGGCCAGTTCCGGATTCAGTTCCACCGTACGGCTGGCCAAAAGCTCCGCTGACATGTGGACGCCCATCTTCCGGCAAAACCGCGATAACGTACTGGACGTTCTTGACGAACACATCGAACAGCTCAGTAAATTCCGCAGTCTGCTGATCAAGAATGATTTTGACGGTTTTCAGGAAAGGATCGAGCGTGCCAATGAGATCACTAGGATTCTGGGAGACTAGACAATGAGCTAAAGCATCAGTGACTTAATGATTAAATAAACTTTCAACAAATAACTTTATCTGACATTCCTTCTAGCTGGCTAAATACCACGGAGATTTCAGAGAATTAATAAATACGACATGGATATTAAACCAGTATTTGAAAAAAAGGCGGGACAGCCGATCATCATCGCCGGCCCGTGTAGTGCCGAGACCGAAGGGCAGGTATTGCAGACTGCCAGAGAATTGGCCGCCCAGGGCAACATTGCCGCTTTTCGCTCCGGCATCTGGAAGCCGCGGACCCGCCCCGGAAGTTTCGAGGGCGTAGGTACCGAAGGACTGGCTTGGCTAAAGCGCGTTAAAGCGGAAACCGGCCTTAAAGTCACCACTGAGGTAGCCAAAGCTGCTCACGTGTATGATTGCCTCAAAGCCGGCATCGATGTTCTTTGGTTGGGAGCGCGGACGACCGTAAACCCTTTCAGTGTACAGGAAGTCGCCGACGCCCTGAATGGGGCCGACGTACCCGTATTGATCAAAAATCCAATTAATCCGGACATCGGACTTTGGGTAGGCGCCATCGAGCGGATCTATAAAGCAGGCATCACCCAAATCGGTCTGATTCACCGTGGCTTTAGCTACCACGGAGAGACCATTTACCGCAACGTTCCGCGCTGGCAGCTGGCCATTGAAATGAAGCGCCGCTTTCCGGACATCCAGATTCTGGTGGACAATAGTCACATTTGTGGCCGCCGCGACTTGTTGGCGGACGTAGCCCAGGAAGGTATGGACCTCAATTTCGATGGCATCATGACCGAAGTCCATCCTCGCCCGGACGAGGCCTGGAGCGACGCCGCCCAGCAAATCACTCCGGCTACTTTCAAAAGCCTGGTGGATAACTTGAAAGTCCGTCAATCGACCTCGGAGAATCCCGTGTTCATCGGTCAGCTCACCGAGTTACGTCGGCAGATCAGCGAAATAGACGACGAATTAGTCGGTATGATCGGTCGCCGGATGCGCCTGGCCGAACAGATCGGCGAGTACAAGAAGGACAATAACATTGCCATTCTGCAGCCGGATCGGTGGCAGCATCTGATTGATGAATTCACCCAGAAAGGTAGCGTACAAGGGCTCAGTGAACAGTTTATGCAAAGTTTCCTGCGGGCTATTCACCAGGAAAGTATCGACCATCAGGAGGCCGTGATGAACAGCAAGGTAGTATGATAATGGTGGTGGTATGGTAGTAGCGGCAGTATAACTTACATTTGCCGTTACTACCAAACTACTATACTGCCATACTACTCTCTACCCTACTCGTATTTCTATTCCCTCTCCTGGCCAGTTGGGCTTACAATAAGCCGGGCTTTCCGCGTTGGTTAAGCACCATCGTGAGCTGCTATCTGGTAGGCATTATTGTGGCTAATTTCAGAATTTGGACCGTACCCGAAGAAGGTGTTCGGCAGCTGGCTGAGATCAGTATGCTGCTCGGTCTTCCACTGTTGCTGTTCGCCGTAGACATTCGGGACAGCTTTGCTTATGCTCGTTCCATGCTCGGCAGTTTCGCGCTTTGTTGTCTGGCGGGAATTATCTGTACCAGCCTAACGGCGATCTACTTGAGCGGTAACGTAGCCCATCCCGAAAAAATTGCGGGAATGTTGACGGGTCTCTACACCGGCGGCACGCCCAATGTGCAGGCTATCGGGATTGCTTTAGATGCACCAGCCAATTATCTGGTACTGATCCAAGCTGCGGATGTACTGTTGGGTGGGGCTTATTTACTTGGATTGATTTCCTTCTTGCCGGCGGTCTACGCTCGTTTCTTTCCACCAACTGAAGTGGTTGAAGTGAAAGAGACTACAGAAGAACTCGCTAACAATGCAAAAAAGGCCGATTGGCTGATCCATGCTAAGGGCATTGGGTTGGGTCTGATTGTTACGGTTATCAGTCTGGGTATTTGCTTCCTTTTCACCGGAGGGATCAAGAACGGCACCTTGATCATTTTGACAATGACCACCCTGGGCTTATTCATCGGTAGCTACCGACCAGTGGCGAGTAAGTTAAATTCCTACCCCGTTGGTGAGTACTTTATTTTGTGTTTTTGTGTGGCCCTAGGTTTATTGGCGGATTTCCGAGCTCTGGCGGCCGATGGAATGGAATTGCTTTTGTTTTCAGCCATTGCCCTCAGCGCTACTACCCTACTCCATCTACTACTCTGCTACTGGCGCAAGATCGACCGGGATACGGTGATCCTCAGTTCGGTAGCTGCTTTTTACGGGCCGGTCTTTGTCGTTCAGGTGGCTACGGCTATCAAAAACAAGTCGTTAATGGCGGCGGGTCTGGCGGTTTCCTTGCTGGGCTTCGGCCTGGGCAATTATTTGGGCATTGGTGTAGCTTGGTTGGTCGATTTTTTCAGCCAGAGTTCATAATCACGGGTACTTTAGCTACGCTGATCGTCCCAGGGTAAAAGAAGCTCTCACTTTAAAATTTGGCGCTGCTACTTTGATAGCCAAAACACCTAAAATGATCACGCAACTCCTCAGATTATCCACCAAAATCCTTTAGTTGCAACAGCTTAGCACCGGTTCTTTCTTTGGCCAGCATTACCAGAAGACCAGGCTGGGTGAGATAACCCTCACGGATACCGAGTATTTGCACGATAAAGTCGATTGGCACTACCACGAGCAACCCTATTTTACTTATCTACTAGCGGGAAAATTGTTCGAGGCGAATAAAAGGGACAGCTATCAACTTACCCCCGGCTGCCTGCTTTTTCATAATTGGCAAGACGCTCATTACAACGAAAAACCACCCGGTTTTGCGCGCGGCTTTCACGTAGAACTGAATCCAGAATGGTTTGAAAAGTTTTCCATAAAAGCTCAGTCTTTGGAAGGAAGTATGCACCTGAAACACCCGCTGGCTCGTCAGCTAATGAACCGGGTATTTCTTGAAACTAAAACCGGAGATGCCTATACGGAGTTGAATATTGAAAGCCATTTACTGGACATTTTCTCCACTATAGGACCAGTTGGCAGTTCAAAAAGACACCGCCCATCCTGGACCGACTCCTTGTTGGAAATAATAACTGAATCTGCGGTCGACGAACTGTCACTTACCCGAATTGCCGGGCAACTCGGTATTCATCCAACCCACTTATCCAGGGCTTTCAGTCAGTACTTCGGGTGTAACCTGGGCAGCTACGTTCGTTCACGCAAACTGAACCAGGCTTTTGCATTGATCCTGGGTACCAAAGGATCCATGACGGAAATTGCCTATCAATGCGGTTTCTACGACCAGAGTCATTTCACTGCAAACTTTAAACGAATTTACGGGATGACACCAGCTAAGCTTTCCCGACAAATTCGAGAATGCTAATTTTTTACAATTTTTCGGACTGGCAAAGTAGCAATTTTGTGGTTTGACCCAAAAGTATACCCATGAGGCTTACCACATTCATCTTCCTCCTCTGTTTTATCAATTTCCCGGTTTCCGCTCAGGACATGGCCGAATACAACGGCAGTTGGCGGGGCGTGGTCGAAAGGTCCGACGCGCTCAGCTTCACGGTTGCCATCGACCTGGTTGACGACCGTGAGGGCACGATTACCGTTTCCAATTACCGGATGGAGGTCAAGCAAAAATTTGATTATTCCTCTGCGCACGAGATTAAAATTCCGTTAGCCGATGATGTCTATTTTATCGGCTACCTGGCGGATGATGCGGCCAGCATTCACGGATTTATCCAGTCGGGTATCCTGTTCTACAACCTGAAACTTGATAAGAGTACGTCCGGACTGTACACCGGCAAGTGGCACATTTTCATGTTTAAAAAACTGGAACCGAACACCGTTTTCCTGAGCGTGGAGGGAGGTGCCGGAGACGACTACCAGTTGTACCCATTCTTCGGTGACGACCGCTTTACCGGTACCTGGTGCAACGGTTTCGAGAAGGAGAATGACGAACTTTCTTTCTTCGATTTCAAAACCGGTATGCGGATGAAGGGAAGGCTTCTTGAGGAACAGATCTTGCTACAATTCATCTTACTGGATGAGGTAGTAACCGAAATCAGCTTTTCCAAAACCGACCCTGACTGGCAGATCAAGACCACCCACGATAGTTCAGAGGATGTATTTAACAATAAATTGCAGTTATCCGAACTGGAAGACAGCATTGCCGCTGGCGGACTCGCCAATACCCACGCCGTACTGATTTCCCGTAACGGCCAAACAATCTACGAACGCTACTTCAATGGTTACCTCGCCGACATACCCCACGATCAGCGTTCAGCCTCCAAAAGCGTTTCTTCGGCCATGATCGGCATTGCTATCGACCAGGGTATAATTCCATCAGTCACCACCTCCGTCCTTGATTACCTCCCAAGTGAATACAGCAGTGGTGCTGACAGCCTGAAAAGGTCGATTGACTTTCACAGCCTGTTGACCATGAGTTCCGGATTGGACGCCAATGATAACTCCCGCGACCGGGTGTCCGCAGCTTCCGAGAACAATTATCAGCAATCCCCGAACTGGTTAAAGACCGTACTTTCGGCCGAGATGGTCAGTCCGCCGAATCAGCACGCCAACTACGGTTCGGCCAATCCCTATCTGCTCGGCCGGGCACTGGATTCTATTCTCGATGAACCCACGGTACTCTTTATGCACCGCAATCTTTTCGAGCCGCTGGGCGTGAGTAATTACATTGTCCAAACCGATGAAACTGGCCGGCCGTACTTCGGCGGAGGCATGTACCTGACGCCCGCCCAAATGCTCAGATTTGGCGAACTCTACCTGAACGAAGGAACATTCAATGGAAAACGCATCCTGACTAAGGATTGGGTAAAAGCATCTTTCACCCGCCATACTAACCTGGAAAACGTAGCGGACCAAAACGGTTATGGCTACTTATGGTGGCAACACAATTACACCAATGGCGGAAAAACTTACCAATCCTACGAAGCCAGGGGTGCCGGAGGACAGTACATCTTTGTGATTCCGGAGCTTTCCGTGGTGGTAGCAATCACATCGGGCAATTTTCGAAACGGCAATACCCGGCAACCGGAAGGTATCCTGGAGCAGTATGTATTACCGAGTCTCGAATAGTGCCTACTTCAACAGATTGTATTCCAGCGCAATTCGCACCAGCCCCGCCGTATTCCGGGCACCCAGTTTACTCAGAATGTTCCGGCGGTGGGTTTCTACCGTTCCGAAACTAATGAACAACTTATCGGCGATCTCCTGGGTAGTGTATTCGTCTACGATCAGTTGAAGAACTTCTTTTTCCCGGCGACTTAAACGGGGAAAGGGACTGCTCCCTCTGGTCTTGGCTTTAACGTCACCCATCAACAATTCGGAAATGTCTTCGCTGAAGTACTTTTTCCCGATGGATACCCGCTGAAGTGCCCGCAGGACCTCATCACGCCCCGCATTTTTATGAAGGTACCCACTGGCCCCGTTTTTCACCATCAGTTTGATGAGACTAAGTTCACTAACCATGGACAGGCCAATCACTTTTACCCCCTCGAAATGACGGGTAACGGTTTTACAAAGCTCGATGCCATTGGTATCCGGCATGTGAATATCCATGAGGATCACATCGATTTTTTCGTCGTTTTCCAGGGCATCCAATAAGGCCGGGCCACTTTGGTACAAACCGGCCAACCGGATGTCTTCCTGGTCACGGACCATGAGTTCAAGGCCTTGCAAAACCAGGCTGTGATCGTCGACAATGGCTAGATGGGTCATAATGGAATGGTTATACTTACGGTGGTGCCGTGGCCGGGACTGCTGTCGTAGAGAATATCTCCCTTAAGGAAATTGACGCGACTACCAATACTGGAAAGGCCAAGTCCACCACCAGCTTTTACGGCTTCGGGGTCAAAGCCCTTTCCGTCGTCTTCAACGGTCAGCAAAATTTGGTGAGGCTGATCCAGCAACTGGATGAAGATGCGTTCCGCACCGGCGTGTTTATGAATATTGTGGGTCAGTTCCTGCACGATCCGCAGCAGCATCGACTGTTCTTGCTCACCAAGTCTCAGTTCGGGTTGGCCGGTAACTTCCAGTTCACAATCGAGTCCTTCCAGCTGCATCTGTGCGCAAATATCTTCCAATGAGCCCGTCAGGCCGGATAATGCCAGGCTCTGAGGCACCATATTGTGGGCAATACGACGAACTTCCTTGCAGGCGACGTCCAACATTTTCTCGGCGTTGTTAAGCGGTTCATTACCTAGTGATATCCTGGTTTTAATACTCGAGAGCATTCCGCCCAGCCCATCATGCAGGTCTTTGGCCACCCGGTGGCGTTCGGCTTCCTGGCCTTCAATCATGGAGCGCAGATTGTTGAGTTCGGCCCGCTGCTCCATTTCGGTGATCTTTTGCCGTTGCTCCAACAGTGCCGCTGCCGCCTCACTTCGCTGATAACGCAGTCGGGAACGATATAGCAGGAAAACAGCTCCGGCGATCAGGGCAAATAAAAAGGTCCCGACGCCAAACAGGATACTCCGCCAACGCTGGCGTTCGATCAGCAGACCCTGGCGTTCGATTTCGGCGTTACGCAGTTCTGCTTCATATTTTTCACTCATCTCCTGGCCGTACTCGATCCGTTTCAACTCAGTGAGGGTGTCCATACCCAGCTGGAAAGCACGGTAAGCCTCGTTGGCTTCACTGGCTTTCCCTAGTTGAGAGTAAGCAATGCCGATGGCGCCCTTTAGGTCGGTGCGCATGTAAGCATCAATGCCGGGGTTGACCAGTTCTTCGGCCGAGAGTAGAAATTCTAATGCTCGCTCGTAATTACCTGCTTTGTTGTGCAGATCTCCCAGTCCCATGTACATAGAAATAGCTTCCAGCCTGTTTGGACGCAACCCTGGCGTTTCGTAAGCCTTTGTCCATATCTGCATCGCCAGGTCCATACTATCGATCTCATAGTAGGCCGAAGCGATTCCAATATCGACGTTAGCCGCACTGACTGTATCTCGACGTGCTAAGTGAATCGCCCTTGATTCTTCGAATAATTTCAGGGCCGGCTCTGCCCCGTTATTTTTCATTTCCAGAGTGGCCAGGTTATAAAGCGTGTTTGCCATTCCCAGCGAATCGTTGGTCCGGCGCTTTAATGCCAATGCTTCCTGGTAGGTGCGGTAGGCCGGTTCGAAGCGATCCAGTCGCTTGAACGCAATGCCCAGATTATTCAGAATTTTGCCCAGGTATTCGTCGTGCCCCATCGCAACGGCCAGTTTTCGGGCATCTTCGTAGCGAACGATCGCCGTTTCCAACTCCCCGGCTACCTGATAGTAAACTGCGTGATTAATGATCGAGCCGATCTTGGCCTCTTCCGCTCTGGGGTCATCACTCTCCTCCAGTAGTGCTACCGATCGCTCAATACTGGCCATGGTAGAGTCGTAATGACCTACGTGAATTTGCAGAATAGCCAAGCGCCGCAAACCCATTGCTTCCCAATAATTATGACCGCCTTTACTACTCCTATCAATTTGGGTACGCAGTAATTTTTTCGCCCGTTCCGGTTCCAGGTCTTCCAGTTCATTGAAAAGCCAATACAGTGCCGAAAGCTCCGAACTGTCATCGGGCGGATTCATCACTATTGCTTCCAGACTATCCACAGGGTAAAACCCGGCCTGTCCCCATAGCGCGGCGTAGGGCATCAATAAGCTCAGAAGTATCAAGATCGAAATACGCATAGGCCGTTAACGGAGTGAAAGTTGGACTAACAAAGTAGCAAAGTTTCAGTGCTACCCAAACTTAGTTGCTTCCGGACGACCCAAAGATGGCGCATATTCCTTTCCGGGTCCTCCCTGCATTCCAGGAAGTATTTTTTCTACCGGAATTCATAGATACGTCGGTTAAGCGGCCCTGCCACTAAAAATCCATCCGTTCCAACCTGGTCTTGATACTCCCATCCGAATAAGCTTCCATCACTAAAAAATATCCGGGCTTACCGGGATAGATGCGTACCATATCGGCGTCACTTTCGAATGGAATAACCTCTTCGATCAGTTCTCCGTCGAGGTAGTAAATGGCGTGAATGGATTGGTATTTCACCCCCTCCTTGGTAAATTCCCGGTCGAAAAAATACTGAATGGTAATGTTATCCGCCAACTGTTGACCGGCAAAGGGGAATGGGCCACCGTGGAACCTTATATCCTGCATCATCCCTTTTCCTTTCCGGCTCAGTACACCAAAACCAGTAGATATACCCAAGAATTTACTTTGCATAGCAAATGGACTGATCTTTACCAGTTTCGTTGCGATCCTGTTTGCCCCCGTATCTATGACCATACTGTGAGGACTATTGAACTTCATTTCGTATCCGTGCGGGCGGAAGGGTTGTACCGCCAGTTGTAGCTCACCCTCGTCGGTAAAAAGATGACCGGTCTCAGCCCAGTAATTATTGCGGTATTTACGCTTCACCTCTTTCGTGAAATCCTTAAGCGCTAAACCACTGAGTGCAAAATTTATACTTGACGTTTTTTTGCCCTCTCTGCTAAAGTTTCTCATAACGTACAAGCGGTCGCTCGACGTGTCGTAAAATTGCAAAGCGGTGATTGTACCGTCAGAGGTTATCTTAGCGGTCTTAAAATCCCTGGCTCCCCATACATTATCGTCCTGATAATAAGTAAAAAGTGCGGCTCCCGTCCTTGGATCAAAGGCGCGCAAACCAACGTTTCTTACCGTCTTCCTTTTCGTCTCGTCAAATTCATTCACGGAAAACAGCAGCATATCGTTGTCCGCATCCAACAAGTTGAGATAATGGCTGGTTCTGGGCGGGTTCTCAGAGTTGATCTCCCACTCCACCTTACCACCATCATTGGAGATTAAGCCCATGGTCCACTGTCGCTGGCCGCGTTTTTCGTCCGGCGTCATCTGGTGGGAGACGACGAAGATAAAGCCGTCTTTCACCGGCCAAAGATCACTGAGGTAGACCTCCTCGAGGTGATCGAAGGTTTTACGCACGATTCGCTCACCGGCTCCATCAAGGATGTCGACATAAGGGGGATTGTCACCTTCTTTCAACTGTAGGGCCAGATAAGTCCCGTTATAAAAGATACGTTGAAATTCAAATTCATTCTTACGCTGGTATATGGTCTTACCGATCTGGTCGGCATTACGATCCAGTAATTTGATGGTGTACTTTAAAATTTCATCGTCCACTTTACCTACCTGGAGGGTAAAATAACCCGTCAGCTGATCTCCGTTATAGACCGTGCCGGAACTATAATAAAGTCCGTCTTCCTCCGTATCTGTTTGTGCGGACAGGCCACAGGTGAAGTGGAAAAAAAAGAATAAAACAGATAAGAGCGCGTATTTCATAAAGGCTTTTTAGTCTTGGTTATCAAAAAACGTATTGGCTTCCCCCAGCAGGTTTTTCAACTCCATAGAAGCCGGGTTAGCTAATGCTTTTTTATTCAGGTAGGCCAGGGTTAATTTTTCCAGTTCCCGTTTCCGCATTTGCCGCAGCATTCTGATGGCCGCCTGAGCATTTGCTCCCCGGAAATAGGTAATGGGTGGTACAGCCTCGTCAAAATCGTGCTTGATGATTGCCTGGTAAGTGACCAAAAGCGCTCGTCCGATCCTGGCTTCGTAACGACTGTCCTCCGGGAAATCCCGGTTGAGTAACAATGCATTAATCAAAGCGGGCCCGCTGGCTTCTTTTTCCAGCTGGTAATCAAGTGCTTCCCGAATAGCAAATTCCCGCCAGCCGTGAGGAATAGTCGGTTTGCCGTCATCTGCGGCAACTACCCGCTCAATCGCTTTCTGGCGTTCGTCAAGTGCCGGGTGGGTCGCTACACTGTCTTGCGACCACCAACTCTTCACGGCAACCGTATCTTCGTCACTACCGAAACTCCCTCCGAACATAGCGTCATCCGGAATTTGAATCCATTTTTCTTTAAACGGATAGCTTTCAGTACCAAAAACGGTGGGGAGATCCAATCCGCCGAGGTCGTAGAAATCCTTATCACTCAGGTGACTGATCGCCCGGGCGGCCAGGGATTCTTCGTACGGCGAATTGCGGATGTAGACCAAGGCAATACTATCAGCTTCCAACTCCTTCTCCCGGTCCTGACTGTAGCGGCCATAGATCGTAGTACGCAGGTCTTCCGCTAATCGCTCTTTTCGCTCATCATTAGCGGCAAAAAGTCCCTGACGGGATAGCTTCCGCGCTTTTTTGGCCATGTCGGGTTGTTCTGCAGCCATCGTCAGCATCGAATTCCGCTGGTGGCGAAGTTCATCGTGTGCTAATTCGTGCGCCAGGACAAAGGCAAGTTCTTCTTTGGTATCCAATTGCTGTAGCAGCCCGAGGTGTACAACGAATATTTGATCACCCATGCTGAAAGCATTGGGTCTTTGGCTACGGCGTACGAGGATAAGCCAATCTCCCGCAATTTCATTTCCGGAAGCTACTTCGTCAAATATACTTTCCAGGTAATGCTGTAAGCTATCGTTAAAGAGATAGTTGCCCTCACGGATTTCCCGTTTCAAATCATCATCCCGTGATTCAAGTGCGTCAGTGAAAAATTCAGCGTAAGCTTCGGGAGCCGCAGCAATAGCACGTTGCTTGCGTATCGTCAGATCGGCAAAAAAAGCAGTAGTATCAACAGGTAAAAAACGGGATTGAGCGCTAAGATTTAAACAGCACCCAAGCGAAAACGCGAGGAGCGGTAACAGTTTCATTTGTTTCTGTAACGGGATGATTAAAAAACCAAAGATATAAAATTGAAAATAGGCAGGTTTTCGCATCCAGATCCGCAAAGGTATCTGCCGGTATTCTTTTTTGAATAACCGACTAAAACACAACCCTCAAAAGTGGCGAAATTACCAACCCCAAAAAATCAGTTGTCCCGCAGACGAATCCTTACAATAATATCCATCGGTTACTTGGATTCTTGTTCCAGAAAACCAAGCAGGTAAGTCAGCGGCGCGTTCCAATTCAGGCAAATTTCGTTACTGGCGTAGCTGGGTTCCTGGTCTACCCAGCACTGCATAGGCGCGGCGTCGGCTGGATAAATGACATTATTGCTAACGTCTTGTTTACGGCTGTTGGGTCCGCCTGAAAGCAAGCCTGGTACGGGATCGGCAATACCATCAGCAGCACTTTGCCGGTGATGGATGAACATGGGTGTCTTTTCTCCGAAGCCGGTGAGAAAACTGTAGCCGGTGGCGTTGGTGCCGAAGATATAATCGGCAGCAAGTTACGCCCCGCTCAGGTATTTTCCTTCTTCGGTAAGGCGGTAGGCCTGAGCGAAGATGAGCCCGGCATTGAGAACATCGCTATTGGAGCCCCAGTGAAAATCATCGACGGGCTGGAAGTAAGGCAACGCTTCCGTTCGCCGCATCAGGCGGTCGGCTTCGTCAATGATACCGCTAGCTATTGATTCGTAGTAGTCCGCCGGGACCACCTCCTTATTTTCCAGCAAATTGAAGTAACCCATAAAGCGCATGAAAGCCGTCCAGCTTTCGCCGGGGCGATAAACGAAATCTAGGTCATCTTGTCGCAGGGCATCCAGGTATTTTTCATCTTCGGTGGCTACGAAGAGTTCGGCGTTGGCCCAGTACCATTCGTCGTCGAAATTGCCGTCACCGTACTCACCGGTAGAAACATCTTCCGGGTTTTTGAAGGCTAAAGTCGGGTTTTTCATCGCCCATTGGTGAGCGGCTATGGCGGCTTCAAGACACTGAGCCGCAAAGTCAGGATCATAAGTTCGGTAAATCCGGGACGCTTTGGCAGTGGCTGCGGCAAAATCCAGCGTTGCTGCGGTGCCCTTACCTACAATGTGACGTGAACTGGTGGCCTCATGAGGCATGACCATCCCTTCAAAATTTTTGGTCGTCAGTTTATGAAACAGACCACCGTCAGCATCTTGCATGCTGAGGATCCAGTCCAATTCGTATTTCAGTTCATCCAGATAGTCGTTCTTACCGTTACCGCTTTCGGGAATATTAAGGGTAGCGTCCTCCACCGCACCAGGATACTGCTCGGCAAACAGCAAAAATTGTCCGAGGGGATAGGCAGCATTGACAATATACTTATTGTAATCACCAGCATCGTACCATCCACCGGGAGAAGACATTGAGCCGGTAGATTTTCCACTCGACGGATGGTAAAACACCTTGTCATCCGGATGGGCCATCGGTCGCCGCCATTTACCGGCGTACTTTTCCTCCAGTGGTATGCTCATCCGCTGATAGTACATGCCTTTGATGGAGCCGAGGAAGGCTTCTTTCAAAACCGACTCCTTGATTTCAAAGGGATAGGAACGGCCCAATTCGGCAACCACGACATAGTAGGTTCCCGGCTTATCGACGCTGCTGAAGTCCGCCACCTGCACCTTCTCACCGGCCAGTTTCCATTCTGTCAGGGGACCGAGACTTTCCGAAATCACCTCTTCTCCCGCTTCATTCACCAACTGAAAATTTTCGAGAATCTCATCCGTCACTACCACGGCCCGCTTGCTAGATTGAGGATAGTAACCAATTTGGTTGAGCCGAATCTGCTCACTAAACGTAGTGGCCTGTGGACTAGCAACCGGCACATCAACGTTATCACTACAGGTGATGAGCAACAAGGTTAGCAGCAGGAAGAAGCCGCTGAAATAGCGTAAGATCATACTATCAAGAGTCGTTTGATTAAAATAAAGTCATTTTTATTCATCAAATGTGCAGCAATTCATCAGAACAGCAATTTTTGGCGGTTTAAGTCGATTATTTGTTAATTGTGCATGGCAAATTCTAGCATATTGCAATTCATTAACCGTAGTAGGCAGATCGCCTCTGTTCTAAAACTCTAGTTTAAAAACTGCCTCAATTCCTTTCCCAAAATCTCTGTTTCCTTCACCTCGCCTATCCATTTCCGGGCAAGTTCAAGCTCCCCTTCCCGTAAAGCGATTACCGCGCAAAGAGCAAAAATGGCGTCATCCAAACTCTGGGAAAACCGTCCGCTATGAATGGCTGTAACGTCTTGTAAACTAATCAACTCGCTAACGCTAGCGGCCTCCGGCTGATCGATAAAATGGTATTGCAAGACCAGGCGAATCGAGTCCGAGGAGGCGGAATACTTGCCCCATACTATGGCGTTAGCTTCACACTCCAGGGCCTTGACGGGAGCTTCGTTAGCGGATAAATCCGGGCTTGCCAGACCGAGTCCGACGCTGGTGGATAAATTATTTTCCCGCACTAGTGTTTCAATCCGGTCTCTTAGTAATAAATGCGGTTTAGCCGCTTGTGACCCCACCTGCTCAAAAGGCAGAATGAGTAACTGATTATTAGCGCTTGTATCGAAATCAGGGCAGGTCTTTACGGGTGTAGAGAGCCAATAAATCAGCAAAAATGTCAATACGGTGATCCCAATGCCCCAACCCACCAGTGAGTATGTCTTTCTGTTCCTCAGCGGTCCCTCTTGCCTCGGGTTTTGTAGCAGAGTTAATAAATGATCGTTGATTTGGTTACGCCGGCTTCTCCGATTGTCTTCGGAAACTATCCCCTTTAAAATTGCCGACTGCAACTCGTTATATTCGGCTTCAATCAAGGTCAGATTTCGGCGCTGATCGTCATTGATCTCACCGGCTTTCAATAGTTGAATAGCTTCAGTCGTATCTCCGGACTGGATAGCGCGTAGGGCTTTGTCTTTGGTCTTCTTAGCTAACAAAGTAGCAATGTTGAGATAGATTCATGGGCCTGAATATGAGTTATTGATAAAACAGACCGATTAGATTGAATATTGTCGTACCTGATCCATCGTGTCCTGTATAAGACAGCTTGTACTTATTGATTAGCCCCTGATCAGCAAAGCATTTAGTCTTACAACCCCGTCCGACCTGGTGTCTGGCCCGGCGGGCTTGTGAATCCGAATCCAAATATTGGACGAGTTGCTGAATTAGGTAATGAATTGATTTGCGCTGTAAGATCTATACAGTCTGTGTATTATTTTGACGTTAATCCGCCGCCAATCACGAAACCCAGTGACAATCCCACGTAACTTCTATTCAACGTTCCAATCTCCTCCTGGCTATCGGGAACCACTAAATCAGCTTTTGGCACGTAATTGTACTCAACCCCCAGCCGCAGTTTCCCCGGCTGTAAACCAGCCCGAATCAAAAATCCGGGCTGATCCCGAATTATTATTTTGTACTTCCTTTCGGGATTGCCGAACACGCCGCTTCGGATGACATCCACGTAATCTCCCAACAGATAATAGCCGACGCCAATACCCAGATGGGGAAGCAGGTGATGATTGCGCCAGCGATATTCGAAGGTTGGCACGAACGAAATGACACCGTTATCGCCGTCCTCTTCAATGGCGTATAGAAAGGCATCATTATTGGTGATCGAATGCGTATTGATGGTTATTCCTAGCCGCAGCCCTATAACCGTATTTTCACTTAAATTATGGCGAGGTTCCAGGTGTAGAAATGCCCCGAACACCTCATCATCAAATAAACCGACGAGGCCGGTTTCCAGTAAGAGCGTGGTGGGTTTTTCCTGCTGGGCCGGCAAGCTGAAACAAAAAAAGAGCAGTAGTATTAGCAAGTATGATTTGTAGATCATTGTGGTCAGCTAGAGTATTGATCTACTTTCAACCACCCTTCCTGGCTTTTAGTACGCTCTTCATAGCCTTTAATGCAGTGCTACTACTGAATTATAAGCCGCTGTGCTATTAAAAATAGCCTTCGGTCAAAAAAATGACCGAAGGCTATCGTTACTTGCTATACGCAAGAGCATCTAAAATGCTGTAATACTGAATGCATTATGAACGCGGGGTAATTGTAACGCGAATGACCGCATTATTGTCTGGAATTGTAAATGAGGGGTGGCGCTCACGGGCGAGTTGCACGGGGACGGACTCGGCGGTTCCTACGTTAGAAGCCTCCGGATCCTGTACCGGCTTCTGTACGGGGCCGGGTTCCATCGTGGGGCCGGTACCGGGGGCAGTATCTTCTTCAGTACCGGCATCGTAGACCACTACGCGGTCGGTCAGATCACCAGAAAGTGGCGTGGTGCCGTCAAAAAGTTCTACTCCACCGTTACTGAAGGTGTAGAACCAGTCGTTGGACTGTACGAACATGGTTTCGAATTGCAGTTTATCGCCTTCCTCGGCGGTAATGGAGAAGGAGATGGACTCTCCGGCGAAAACAGCCGGGCCGTCATCGGGTCCTCCGGGGGAGGTAACTGCTCCGCTGGATTTCACATCTGAGTTGCCGGCTAGCATGGCGACCATGGCATCGGGGAAACCGTCTTCGGCGATACTTTCGGTACCGGCGTTAGCCAGTTCGCCGGCCGTGAACATGGGGTCTTCTCCGATAAAGTGAGCGTACACGGGAGGTGAAAGCGGGTTGGTACCCATGGCCCGTTCGGTATCGATTAGGCCGGGAGTAGAAATGTTTTCGATGGTTACGTCAAAGGTAACGGGATCGATGGTTACGTTGTCGTCATCGTCATCACAAGCTGCGAGAGTCAGCACCGTGAGGAGCATGAGAAGGAAACGAATATTGATAGTCATAATGCAGAATATTGATTAAAAAAGCGACCAAGCTGGTTGGCCTATTCATAGATACGTAGTTATCATGCATCCAGATTTTTGCTTATTCCGAAGAAGTAGTTTAACGACACTATCATTTTGACTTCTATAAAGTTAAGCGCCCGTTTTTAAGACCTACAGCCTTACATCGGTGTACAAGCCTTAAAACCATCTTAAAACACCGGGGATGCGTAACTTTTCTCCGTCTCACCTCGTCTTAAAGGCGAACAACCCCACCGAGCGCCCAGGCACTCCTTGGAATACTATGCACACTCAAACGATCATCCGAAAACTGAAATACTCCCTGTTCTTACTGGCTCTGCTACTTTGGCAGCCACTATCCCTATCCGCCCAGGTGATCACGGGCAACATCTCGAATGAGTTCGGGGAACCGGTTCCCTACGCCAACGTATTCGTACAGCAAAACCAGACGGGCACGGTCTCTGATGACGCCGGCCACTACACTATGCGACTGGACGTTGAGGGTGAATACCGTCTTGTTTTCTCCAGTCTCGGATACGAAAGTCAATCGCAGGAAGTCTTATTAACCGGAGATAGCCTGTGGCTGAACATCCAACTTAAAACCTCCGGGGTAGAGTTGGCAGAGATCACCGTGAACGCCGATAAACGCGACCCGGCCTTCGGCATCATCCGCAAGGTGATCGACAACAAACAGGCCCACCTGAAAGCCCTGGACAGCTACCGCGCCCGCGTCTACGTAAAGGCCACCGAGGAAATCGACGAGAAGGAAGCCAAAAAGAAAAAAGCCGCCGCCGTCAGCCTGGCCACCGAGGGTGATCCGGAAGACCCCTTCGCGGCCGAAGCCGCCGCCCAGCGCGAGCTGCTCAACGGCCTGAACATGGTGGAAATGGAACTGACGCTGAATTACCAGTACCCCAACCGCTACAAAGAAGAGCGTACCGCTTACCAGAAATACGGCGATAAAAACGGACTATTTCTACCCCGCTTCGGTGAGACGGATTTCAACTTTTACCGCAATCTGGTGCGCCTCAATGGCATCGCCGACCTGCCGGTAATCTCGCCGTTGAGCAATACGGCCGTACTGTCCTACAAATATGAACTGCTATCCACCGATTATGAGGATGGCGAGCTGGTGTATAAAATTCGCGTCATCCCTCGCAAGTCCGGCAACGCCACCGTCAGTGGGCTGATCTGGATCAACGAAGGTCATTGGACGATCAACCGCATCGACTTCGAACTACCCACCGGGGCCCTGATCCTCTCCGATCGTTTCCGTATCGAACAGCATTACGCCGAGGTGGCCGACAGCGTCTGGATGATCGACCGTCAAGCTTTCATTTACGGTACCGATACCAAGGGGCGGGTCTTTGAAGGCAGCACTACCCTGCGTTACGACAACATCGAGCCCTACTACGAATTTCCGGATAAATTCTTCGGCAATGAAGTGGCCGTCACGACCCAGGAGGCTTACGAACGCGACGGGGAGTACTGGGCCGCGGGCCGCACCGAAAAGCTGACTGAGCGGGAGGCCGAAATGGTGCGCGTGCGTGACAGCATTTACGCCGTCGTGAACAGCAAGACTTATAAAGACAGTATCCAGGCCCGCTATAATAAAGTGACATTACTGGACCTGGCATGGGACGGGGTCGGCTTCCGCGACCACGAGAAAAAAACGCATATTTACGTAGGGCCGCTGGCTTCCATGATCGACTTTAGTCCGGTGGGGGGATGGCGGGTCGGGCCCTATGCCTCTACTTTTAAACGCTACGGTAACGGTCGCATCCTGAGTAACTCCGGCACCCTGAATTATGGCCTCCGTAACGGTGATTTTCAGGGAGACTTCAGTTCCTGGTTTCGCTACGATCCTTTTCGGTTGGGTGACGTCAGCATCAGCGGGGGGCGTTCTTTCGAGGCCATTAACCAGTACGATGCATTCCTGAACCTGCTCAAACCTTCCAACTATATTCTGCGCGACGCACTGCGTATCGGTCAACAGATCGAGATCGCCAACGGGCTATTCATTCGTTCTTCTTTTGAACTGAGCGACCGCCGACCACTGACCGGACTGGATGTCGGTTCTTTCGTAGACGGCGTTGTAGAGGACAATGACGAAATTATTGACTTCGATCGCTACCAAGCCTTCATTTCCACCAATACCATTTCATTTACCCCCGGCCAGAAATACATGCGTGAACCTACCCGTAAGATTATTCTGGGCAGCAAGTGGCCAACGTTTAGTCTGGCACACCAGAAGGGCTGGAGCGGCGCGCTGAGTAGCGACATCGACTTCGACTACCTGCAACTCGCCATCGAACAAAATGTGCAGGTCGGCGCGCTGGGTAATAGCCGCTACCGAGCGCAGTTGGGTCAATTCGTTAATACCAGGGACTTGCGCTTCGTGGATTTCAAGCAATTTCGTCAATCCGATCCCATACTCTACTCCGATCCACTGCACAGTTTCCAATCGTTGGACACGAGTTTGACCACAACCAATCTTCACTTCGAATTTCATCATATTCACCACTTTAACGGAGCGCTGATCAATAATGTGCCCTTGCTGAAGAAAACGGGGCTCAAGGTAGTAGCTGGTGGTGGCTTTCTTTGGCTCAGGGATGGCAATTTCCGTCACCAGGAGGTGTTTGCCGGAATGGAGCGGGTCTTTAAACTCGGTGCTCGTCGTCGCCTGCGCGTAGGCATCTTCGGCGTTGCGGCGGATTCCAGCAACGGCCCACCCAATACCTCTTTCAAGATTTCTTTTGATCTGATTGATACGTGGAAGCGGGACTGGAGTTTCTAACAATGAATAGCGAATATTACCCGATACTTCACCGAAGTAGAATTGTTAAATACGTCGCGCTTTAGTGTTCCTTGTGCTTCTGAGAGTTTGTTGGCCCCCTTTACCAAATTTTTCTCCTCTTTATTTCTCCTGTCCTGCAACGCCGGCTTACCTTTAGGATAAAGGGTATATGAAAGGCCCTGGCTTTTCACCCCAGACATCCCTACTTATGCATTATACTTTACGTTTATTGCTGCTACTCTTACCCGTACTGATTTTTTCGGCCTGTGACCGCGAAAACTACGATGAGGTCATTAGTGAGACAACCGAACCCATCGAGCCAGAGGTGACGGATTATTCACCCGACCACGTCTATTTCAACACCAATGGCTACGTTTCCTCCGACCTGGCGGATGCTTCCGAATGTGAATTTGAAGACCCTTTTTCCGGGGAGATGATTCGTTATTATCTGATTACCAATACTGGCGACCACCAATCAATTGAACCGGAACTGGAAGAAGAAGGCGAGTTTTACCTGTACTATGACTTTGAGGACCAATTCTACAACCACGCTAATATCGTGGTAGAGATTGCGGATACCTTAACCCTGGCCTGCCCGATCACCCTCAACTTTGAGTTCGAGCAGGATTTTGCGGAAGATCACCTAGTGGGACATTTCGACGGTGAGTTTTTCATCTTCAACAATGCGGGTACGGCCATTGAAAGTATCGGAGATCTGTCCGGTAATTTTCACATTCCTATGGTAGAATGTCAATGATCGGCCGTTGCGGGAAATACAGTACATAGAACTTTGTCGTAAAGGAGACCGCCGGGCTTTCAAGCATCTCTATCAGGAGTATGCCCCCTACCTTTATACCATCTGCCGCCGCTACGGGATCAGTGAAGCAGAATGTCCGGATATGCTACAGGAGATCTTCGCCGAAGTCTTCACCAGCATCAGTCGTTTCGATGCCGCTAAAGGAAAATTAAAGCCCTGGATTCGCTCCATCGGGGTGCACAAAATCCTGTCCAGTCGCCGCGGTCGGGTACTCGAGGTTGTCCATCTGACCGATCAGCACGACTGGTCCGGCGCAGAAAACGAAGCCCTCAAAAAATTAAAAGAAGACGATCTCATGCGCCTGGTCAATAGTATGCCCGAAGGCTACCGCGTCGTCTTCAACCTCTACGTTGTAGACGGCTATTCCCACGATGAAATCCACAAATTACTGGGTATCAAAGTAGAAACTTCCCGCTCTCAGCTCATGCGTGCCCGTAAATGGCTTCAGCGCAATCTGGATGACTTTTACGGACAGGCTACGCCTAAAAAAAATTCTAAAATTAATCTCGTATGACGCCACCGGACCAACATTACGAGGACGACGACCTGTTCCCCAACGATCTTCCCCTGCCGAAGTCGCTTAAGTGGGAAGCTATGGAAGACGGCATTCTGAATAAAATGGCCGTTATCCAGGCTCGTAAGCGTAAACGTCGTTTTATCTTCTGGTTATTCCCCCTGCTACTGCTCGGTGGCATGGGCATTGGTTGGTGGTCCTTTTCACCCACCGAAACGGATATTGCTCACCAGCCTTTGAGCGATCTTCAAATGGATAATGATGGCTATCAAAGTAGCAGTGCTGATGCCACAGATCATAATACTTCCGTTCCCGCAACCAGCGAAACTGATTTAGAGACGCTCAAGGCCGATCCGTCTTCTACTACCCAACACCAGAATTCTACCTCAGCACCGTTTCAGCACACGACTATTGACAGTCAACCAGCTTTTGCCGAGGCCCCTCCTTTTGATGAAAGAAAGCTCAATCATACATTATCCACAAATGATCATAAGCATGATATTGAGTCGACCAAAGACATCACTCCGGTAATCTCAGCCAGCCCGGAGGATAAGAAATCCGTCTTTTCGGCTGTTGTAACACCCTCGTCCCTCGCTACGGTCGCAGATCAAATCGATCAACTTAAGTACCTTTTACACTTACCCCCGATAGCCATCGAGCCCAAGATAGCCGAGCAGAATCCGGAACTTCATCCCGCCAAGACGGCATTTAAGCCTTATCTCCGTGTTCAGTTAGGAGGTGGCCTGAACTGGTTCTCCGGTAACTACCGGGGAGCCGACGCAAATTTTGTCATGCTTCGACAGGAATCCGAGTATGCTGATCCCGGCACCCATTTTTCCGCACGCATAGAAAGTGGTTTTGCACCGAACTTGTTCGTCGGCTCCGGTTTCGATTATAAGACCTACCGCACCCGCCTGGATACCGAGGCGCAATCTACCATCAACCGACTTGGCTCGATGGTCCTCCTTCGTTTCAACGAAGACCCCATTACCGGGGACACCACCAATCAGCAGTTTGGGGATACAATGCTAACCGTACATCAGTTACGGCGCGTCCGTCATTATAACCGTTATACTTCACTGGAAATACCCGTTTACCTGGGTTACGAATTCGGTTTCGGTCGCTTCAACCTGGCTTTGACCGGCGGTCTGGCGGCTTCCATCAGTCGTGAATTGGAAGGCCGTACCTTCGACCGCAACGGTGATGTGGTTACCCTCGGCGCAGAATCTTTCGTCAGTTACCGTATGGGCCTGACCCTGGCAGCCGCCGGTGGCCTCCGCGTTGGTTATCGCTTGACGAACAACCTCAGCGTCACTCTCGGCGGGCAGTACCAGCGTTTTATCTCTAACTGGATGGAAAACAGTACCAATGCGCTGATTAGCCGGCCGGCGGTATGGTCTACTGATTTGGGAGCGGCCTGGAAATTTTAAGAGCATCTTGCGCAGAATATTACCAAGGATTTTATCTCTTCATTATGATGTGGTAAGGGCCGCTGCATTCCGGGAGAACTGAAATCCGTATAATCCGTCAGATCCGTTTCATCCCCGGCCTATTCAATTACAAGTGATATAATCTGCGATAATCCGCGGACCAAAACTATCTCTACAGAGCGACCGGGAGGTCGCTAGCCAATCTAGCGCCCGATCTTCCGCAGTTTCGCTACCTGCAATTTCTCCTTCCGTCCACTGCCCAGCGGTACCGTTAAGCCATAGCTCATCAGTTCTCCGGGCTGTTCCATCGGGCCGATCTTGAACAAGGACAGATCATCGTCTACGTCAAAAGTCTTTAAGTGAGCATCAGTGTAAGCTTCCACTCCCTGCAACAGGTAAGCAACGAAAATGAAGATATAGGCTGTCTGCTTTTGCTTATCGAAATTATCCCGGCGGCTGCGCAGCGCATCGATATCATCCAACTGGGTACCGGTAAATTCATGTTCTACCTCCACACAATTGTCCGGGTCTTCGGCGCCAAAGCATTTGGCATCCAGCGCAGCAACGATCCGATTGAAATTAGTCTGGTTAAAATCGGCAACACCTACGGCTCCCAACAGACCGCCATATACGATCGGCACTTTCCACCAGGCTTTATTATAGACCTGCCCACCACCAGGAATAATGGCCCAGCGCAGTGCATTGCCCGGTCTTCGTAACTCTTTGGTTGAAATTAGAATACCGGAATCCGCCGGATTGATCAGTCGGGTACTATCAATCAATAGACTGTCCGGCCCGGTCTGGGCCTTTAGCGCTCCGAAGAAAGAGATCATTATGACGATCAATAGAAAGAATCGCATTCCTTAAAATTATTAGCGTATTCCGCTGTTTTCGCAGGGAGCAAAAAAGCTTTGCCGTCTAATTCGTTCGTAACCACCGACATTCAGTAAATCGGCCAATTCATTACTCAACCGCTTTGTAAATGTGGTTGAGCATATCCTTGTCCTCGAACTGTACCAAAACGTGCCCTTTATATTCTTCGCCTTCTTCCAGAAAGACTTTAACTTTTGCGCCGAAGAACTCCTTGAAAGCATTTTCCACTTTCTTCATCTCCTCACGACGGGCCTGCTTGACGGATTTAGGCTTGCTGCCCTTCTTATTCGCCTTGTAGCTATTAGCCGCGCTTTCAATTGTACGGACATTCCACGAGGGGTTATCCAAAACCTCTTTCAGAAACACTTTCTGTAATCCCAAATCCTTGATCCCGGCGATGGCTTTGGCCGCTCCGATGCTGATTTCCTGGTCCCGGATAGCGTTCTGTACTTCCGTATGGCTTTTCAATACACTCAGGTAGTTGGTTACCGTAGAGCGTTGCTTGCCCACACGTTCTCCTACTTCCTTTTGGGTAAGATTGAATTCATTTTGAAGACGTAAATAAGAATACGCCACTTCCATCGGGTTCAGGTCCTGACGCTGGATATTCTCAATCAGGGCCATTTCCAGCAAAGTCTGATCATTGGCCGTGCGGATAAAGGCCGGAACTTCTTTGAGCCCCGCTTTTTTGCTGGCCCGGAAGCGCCGTTCGCCACTGATGATCTGGTAACTCCCGTCGCCCATATGGCGAACGGTCAAGGGTTGAATAATGCCGTGTACCTTGATGCTTTCGGCGAGTTCCATCAATGGTCCTTCTTCAAATTCTTTCCGGGGTTGGTCGGGATTGGCGTTGATCTTGGCAATGGGCAGGTAAGCAAAGTCCTTGCTTAAAGCAGAAACCGTGGCCTCGGGTGCCTCGGCCATCGCCGTATCCAGTTTCTTGCCCTTACCACCCAGCAAGCCGTCGAGGCTGGAGGCGAGGTCTTTCTTGGTTCCTTTTCCTTTTACAAATCTTTTAGCCATCGGGACGTTAGGTTGGTGGTTTGTGTTTTAAGACCGGCAAAGATAGATAACCCTTCGCCTATTTGGCGAATAACTGACTAATGTCCTTAAAAGCCTTGAATTCCAGAGCGTTACCCGAAGGGTCGAAGAAAAACATTGTGGCTTGTTCACCGGCCAGCCCCTTGAAACGAATATAGGGCTCGATCACAAATTCTGTCTCAGCCGCAATCAACCGCTTCGAAAGCTGCTGCCAATCCTCCCATTCCAATACGATTCCGAAATGGGGAATCGGTACATCGTGATCATCCACTTTACTGTAAACCACACTTTCTTCGTAATCCGGCTTCGGCCGGTAGTGCACTACAAATTGGTGGCCGTACAGGTCAAAATCCACCCAGTGAGGCGCACTGCGTCCTTCGGGGCAGCCCAGCACATCTCCGTAAAATTCCCGCGCTTTGGCAATGTCATCTACCGGTACGGCCAGGTGGAAAGGCATTAGTCGTTTCATGAAATAGTAAATAAAGCTCGTCGGCTGAGGCGGCGAAGCCTGACTCGTCCGCCGAGCGGGTGTTGTATTAAATCCTATTCAGCTAAATTGTAGATGAATTTCGCTCGGCCGACGAGCCAAGCCCTCCGGTCCACCTCGGCAGACGAGTTCGGACTATCGCACTAAAGTTAAATCTCCCTTCATTTCCACTACGCGACCGTCTACCAAAGTAGCGTTTACGTAATATACCAGAACTTGGGAGTTCAGGAATTTCCCCCGGTGTCTGCCATCCCAGCCAATGCCGGTGTTAGTAAGATCGAAATCTTCGGCTTCGTAGACCATTTCTCCCCAGCGATCGTAGATTCGGAAAGTGTTAATCCTTTCCACCCCCCGGTCACCGTAGAGCTGGAAAAGATCATTACTGCCGTCGGTATTCGGACTAAAAGCAGTTGGCACGTAGATCGGTACACGCTCATCTACTTGTACGAATATATTGGCAGTCGCCCGGCAACCAGTAGTATCGCTTACCGTGACGAAAAAGCGGGTGTTTTCGAATGGCATCGCGTAAGTCGACAGCGTATTCACCGAACTCACCATCCCGGCGGGCTCCCAGCGAATGCTGTCGGGTCGGAAACTGGTTTGCGCGGATAACAGCAAACTATCTCCCATTTGAATCAGGGTGTCCGGGGTGACCAGCAATTCCGGATCAGCTGGTTCGGGCACAAAAATTTCGTGGGTATCAAAGCAGTCCGCCACGTCCCGGATCTCCAGGGTGTATGCTCCCGGAGGCAACTGCTGACGATAGGGGAAACCGGTGATCGCCTGGTAGAATGTGCCGTCAACGGTCAGTTCATAGGGTCCTACCCCACCCCGGATCGTATCCAGGATCAGGAAACCATCCCGCTCGTTACAGCCGGGTGGAATAATTTGCGGATCAGCCAAAATCGGCGCCGGCTCCTGGAGATTCTCGGCGTAAACCTGCTCGCAACCCACTGAGTCGGTAATGGTCACCTCGTAGTTCCCTGGCCCCAGATTTTCCCTTACCGGTCCGGTAATACTGTCGTTCCAGGTAAAAGTGAACGGGGCTACCCCCTCCTGTACCGAAGCGATCAGGCTGCCGTCAGCGGCACCGAAACAGGTGATTTGGTTACCCGCGAAATCCTGGCTGGATTCCAGGCGCCCCACCAAGCGGCTGACCGTTACTTCCAGGCTGCCGAAGTAGTTGATCGGACAGCCCAGCCCGCCCTGGGAAACGTCCACCAGGGTAAAGATGGTAGAGTTCGTCGGACTCACCGGGAACGCGCCTCCATTGGTGACCCCTCCGTAATTATAGGTATTGCCGTCTCCGTCTCTTACCGTCAGATCAAAGGGTCCGCCGTTGGCTGTCTCAAAGGTCAGCATCGCCGTATCTCCCAGACAAATGGCGTCTCCACCCACCAATTCTACCCTGGCCGAAGGTTGGAAATTGACCGATACAAAAACCAGAGAATCGCAGCCACTGGCCGCCTGATTTTCAAGTACCGTACTTCCCGTGGGGTCATCAAAAGTGTAGAAGTCCGAGCCATAGAAAATCGTATCACCCTCACAGGCACTGGCCGTAAAGGTTCCGGTTGGTACGGGCAGGTATTCGATTCGCACGTAGACGGAACTGTCACAGCCATTTGCGGAAGGGATACCCAGGTTAACCAGTCCCTCCAGGTTATTCCCGTCGAAGACTACTTCGCCCACGATCAGTGAATCTTCGGGACACAAAATCTCTTCCAGCGTATCGACCATTGCTACATTGAAGTCCAAATCAATCAAGTACACAAACCCACAATTCATTGTCGATTCCACGAAAAGGGTATCGGTAGCATTACCCGCAAAATATTGCTGACCTTCAATGGTGACGGTATCACCCACGCACTGTTGGTCATCGAAGATGAGGGTGTCCGGAGGAATACTGAAGTCAAGGTCGATCAGGTACAGAAAACCACAACTCGTTGCGGTTTCCACGTAAAAAGTATCGGTTGAGTTGCCCGCAAAATATTGTTGACCTTCGATGGTGACGGTATCGCTCAGGCAGTGTTGCTCATTGAAAAAGAGCGTATCCGCAGGATTCACGATCACCTCGTTTACATCGCCTACAATCAGTGTGCAACCGTTGGCATCCACCATGCTGTCGATCGTGATCTCGAAAGTCGTTTCTCCATTCATCAACGTGGGAGCGGGGAAAAAGACGGTCGTATCGGTGGTGGCTGGCAAAGTAGCAATGCTGCTGGATCCACCGGGGTCGGTAGTAAAGTAATAAGTGTAACCGGGCGTGCCACTAGCTGGTTGTAACAACAAGGGTAAACTATCATTGAAGCAAACTCCCAGTTGCAGTACATAATCCAGTGTGGGCGCATTATCGATCAAAGGAATTGTTTCCAGGATGATCTGCTCGCATCCAGCAGCGTCAGTGACCGTAACCGCATAATTTCCGGCCGGTGCCTGAATGGTATCCAGGCCGTTGTACTGTGGCTCACTCCACTCAAAATCGTAAGGTTCCAGGCCTCCGGTGACCTCCAGTGCAATCTGGCCGGGGCCGCTACAATCTTCGGCCGTTACCGTAGTGCCGACCATTACGTTACAACTACCCGCTCCGATAACAAATGAACAAGTATCCGAAACACAGCCGCTGCTGTCAGTAATGAAGACCACGTAGGTGCCTTCCGATAGATTTTCCAGATCGTAGGTTCCCGCAGCGGGAACTACCTGATTGCTGCTCACCGGTCCGCTCACATCAATGGTAAAGGGAAAGCGTTCACCATTTACGGTGATCTGACCGGTTCCGTCCATCGCACCGGAAACAGTCTCATCGTTCAAGGTCATACAATTGACCGAGGGCAGCACGGGCGAACCAACGGGCGGCTCACTTACGGTGATCACATCCGCCGTAGTACATCCAAAAGTATCGGTAGCAACCAAAGTGTAGCTACCGGCTGGTACGTTGTCGATTACGTTGGTATCCGGCAGCAGAGGTGTCCAACTGTAACTGACGGGCTGGTTGGCATTGACCACCGTTACCTGAATCTGCCCGCTGCTGTCACCAGGGCAGGCAACGTCGGTGATCGTTTGGGTAATGAACGACGGAGGACAGGGTGGCTCGAAAATAGAAAAAGCGCAAGTGTCACGACAACCATTAGCATCTACGACCACGAATTCGTAGCCCTGAGGCGGAGAACTTCCGCTCAGATTATTGCGGAATACCGTATCCGCTACGGCCAGAGACACCGTATCGTTGATGCTGGCCATCCCGACGAAGCGGCGCAGGATGACTTCATAAGGGGCCGTACCACCAGTTACCACACCGTAGGCCGATCCATCCATTTGGTTTGGATTCGAAACATCATTTACGACGGTACAAGCGATGTCCAGCACTTCGGGATCGGTGATTACGATCGGGCCGATAGGCACCGAGCAACCAGCTGCATCGGTAACTACGGCATTGTAAATTCCAGGTGGTACATTACCGAGGTCCTGTTGTCCATCGTACTGATCCTGGTCCCAGTCCACGTCCACATCACCGTTATTGCCACTGATGATCAGGGAGATTGTTGCATCTTCTTCACCGTTACAGCTGACGTTGGTGACCACTACGTCCACGTCCAGCGTACAGCCCTGTGAGTTGACGTTGAATGCGCAGCTGTTGGCACAGCCGTTGGCATCGATGACCGTTACGGTATAAAGACCCACACTCAGGTTATTGAGCGTAAGGTCAGGGCCAGCAAGACCAGTAAAAGATGAAGGCACCGGCCCGACCACGTCCACATCATAGGGTGGCGTCCCTCCCATTAGAGTGATATCGGCGGTCCCGTCCGTTGCTGTCGGTCCTGAAGTTTGTACGTCATTGTCACAAATAACCATGGGGGGCTCTCCCTCGCCGATGGTAAAATTAATTATCTCAAAACATCCCGGCAACAGAGGATCGGTCACCGTCACGCTGTAGTCATCCGGTGCGAGATCATTGGCGGAAACCATTCCATCGTAAGTCGGGTCGCTCCAAAGAATCAGGAATGTGCCACCATTGTTATCAGCTGTGATGAAGACGCCACCATCTTCGTTTCCGGGGCAGCTCGCATCGTAGACCGTATCGATCGCTGCAAAAATGTCACAACTGATGAAGGTAATGATCAAAGGAATCGTATCTGGGCCACCACAAGATGGGGTGGAATCACTGACAATCACACCGTACTCACCCGGCAAAAGATTGCCAATCAAAATAGGGTTCGCAGAAGTATCCGTGATAATGGTATCCGTTGGTCCGATCAACTGATAAGTGTAGGGAGGAATACCGTTGAAAACCTCGATGTAGGCTACGCCATCAGCTACGAATTCTCCCGAAGCCGGGGCAAACTCGAAAGCAATGACGAGAATAACATTTGTGTCGATCGGCGAAATTTCGATACTGTCGATCACCACAAAACAGCCCGGCACCCCTTCGTCGGTAACCGTCACGCTGTAGAACCCTACACCCAAGCTATCCAGAAAGAGGGAGTCTTCGTTATTTCCAGTGCTCCACTGAACGCCCATATCTCCCACAAATCCGGAGGTATCCAGAGCGATATATCCCGTGGAGTCACCCGGGCAGTTAACGTGAATAACGGTATCCACCTCAACCATGAGGTCACAAGCAACGCTCGTCTCAGGGATAACGAAAGTGCAAATTTCCACACATCCGTTAGCATCGGTCAGCGTCAGGGTATAGTTTCCGGCCAACAGCGTATCGATGCTGATCGAGCCGGCGGGAAGATCCATTGCGACCACTGCGGTCGGCCCTGCCAAATCGATATCGTAAGGTCCTACCCCGTCTTCGAACTGAATGACCACACTGCCGTCATTCGCACCTGCCGTTGAAGCCGGAGTAACTGAGCCACAGGTCAGTAGCAGCGCATCCGGTTCAGTGATTTCGATGTCGGTAATAATAACTTCACAGTTTGCCACGCCCGGATCGGTAACCGTTACTGAATAAGTGTTAGGAGCCAGGCCATTGGCGGTCAATTGGTTATCGAAACCGGCTACCGACCACTGTATTTGCACCGGATTCACGTTCCCCGACACCATTAAAGTGATTGATCCGTCATCCGCAGCGAAACAACTAATATCATTTGTTTGCTCACTCACCATCAGGTTGCATTGCTGGGCAGCGGCGGTGATGGTAAACTGGCAGGTCGCCTGGCAGTTATTCGGGTCTGAATCGCTTAGTGTCAGATTGTAAGTACCGGGCAACAAGTCAGTGATGTCAATGAAACCACCGGGCAAATTGGGCAGGTTCAGGTTGCCACTCGGCCCGGTTACACTGATGTTGTAGTTCGGAATCCCGTTTCCGTAGGTGATGCGGGCTACGCCGTCGCCGTTCATCGGGCCACTGGCCTGGGTCAACTCCTCACAGGTCAAGTCAAGGGCACAGGGTGCCGTAATGGTGAAAGAGCAATTCAGGGCAGCCGTACAGCCATTGGCATCCACCACGCTGGTGATAAAATAGTCACCTGGCACTAGTCCGGTGATTTGTATCTGGGGCCCACTTCCGGAAATTGATCCGCTACTGGGTCCGGTATAATTTACGGTGTAGCCGGGTGTACCTCCGCCTACGGTGATCTGAGCTACGCCATCGGCACTAGCTGGCCCCGTCGCCTGAGTGATCTCCTGGCAATTCCCCAGCGTAAGCAAGCTGGGGTCCGTGAGGGTAAAGGCCAGGGGCACCTCACAACCACTGGCACTGGTTACGGTAACGAAATAATCGCCAGCCGTCAGGTTAGTCGGGTCTTCGATCCCGTCCAGGCTGTTCGGTATCCAGTCAAAACCGTAAGGAGCCGTACTGCCACTTACCGTCAGATTGATGGAGCCGGTGGCCGCGCCATTACAGTCGGGCTCTATGAAAGTACTGGTTACTGTTGGTGGTCCGTCTAGCACCAGGTTGATCGCCACGGTATTGGAGGGGCAGTTTCCTGCAGCATTTACTACGGCGAATACCGTAGCGTTACCGGATGCATAATTGGACGGATTTAGGATCGGGATCGTTGCGGCGGGGTTAGAAAAATAATTAACGGGAAGGCCTGAGCCTCCATTAATGGCATTGTTGAGGGTGGTCAGGTTGAAAACGGCAACGCCGGTTCCGTTATCACAGGCAGCCAGGGTCTGGGGGCCATTAGCAACGGGGGCTGACGCCACATTTACGGTTACCGTGGCCTGGCTCTGGGGACAGTTTGTACTGGGGTCATCAACGGTAGTATAGGTGAAGTCATAGCTACCACCTGTCACGCCGGTGAAAGGAACTGCGCTGGGGTTTCCGAGATTTACGCCGCTTCCGTCATCATCATTAAAGCTGCCAGCCGTCACCCCGGGGCCGAGGGCTCCCAACAGGTCGACAACGTCACCCGAACAAATATTCAGGGTAGCATCATTTCCGGCCTCGCCTTCGAAAGGAATGAAGTTCAGGGTAAGCCCGCCGATGACCACACATCCATCCGGATATTCGACGCGGGCGAATAACATGATTTGCATCGTGGAGGAACCACCGTAGAAGAAGATCGGGTCTACGTTATTCTGGGCATCCAGAAAAGTCTCGTGGAAGGTTACGCTGCTGGCACCTGGAAATAGAAAAACAGCCGGTGCCAGAGGAATTGGAGGGCTGATTACCGGAGCATCAGCACAAATATCAAAAGTGGGCGTAATGGGGTCCGGGCAAGGCGGAGCCGTGGGAAAACAACTGGACACATCTACGACGTTATTGCAACCGTCATTCCCGTAAGAGCCTCCATCGCAGGGGCTGTAATGAGCACCATTGCCGCCCGTAAGCGAGCTACGATCGTAAGTCACCGATTCGTTACAGCCTCCGCCAAAACCAAAATTGGTCGTTCTTGTCCCCGAGCCACCGTTTGTAAAAGCTCCGATCGACCGGTCACAGTTATTCCGGGTGACGTAGATGGTCTGTCCCCCGGCACAAAGGGTACTGAGGTCCACAATCTGAGTCGGGTCAGTCGACATCTGTATGATCAGCGGAACATCCGGCGGGATAATGTCTCCAGGCCCTACCGCTACCAGGTTACAGCCACCGGTATAGATACTCAGGTCACCCGGTTCCAGCCCACAGGGCGTAGGGAATGCCGGGTCATTATCAACGTTTATATTAATATCGTTATTCCCGCCTAGTGCTCCGATTTGGTTATTGCCCGCCGCTAAATCGATCGTCAGATCATCCAGGCTGAACCCGCCTTCACTATCAATGATTACGTACTCATTATTCTCTTCCATTCCCGTGGGGCAGGCATCGATCAGGATGGTTGCTACAGTTGGGCACTGTGCTCCGAGATTCGTTACGGTAGCCAATATGAGGAAGGCGAGTATTGGACTAACAAAGTAGCAGTGTCGGTGAATAGCACGAGCAAAGAGGCGAGCGGCGAACTGACGCATAGATGGTAATTGGGATGTTGCGTTAAAGCACGATAATGAACGGAAATACAAAGATAGCTTTTCCGGCGCGGACCTAATGTTAAGGTAAGGTAAACCTGGTCCTCAGTCGAGAAGCGAACCGGTCTATTCTTACATTACATCACTTTACCCCGGAGAGTATCCGGCTAACGCTGCCAAGAACATTGCTACTTAACTTTCGGTGATCGTCGCAAACTCAAAGGAGTTGTTAGCCAAAAAACGTTTCATCCTGCCATCCATCGGTCGCGTGCTAGCGTTGATCGAATTGAGCACCATCAAATCCAACCGGGTTATATATCTTGGCGTTAGATGTTGAAGAAAGCCACGACGAACACGCCGCTCGACGAGAAACTGATGAATGCCCTGCCCGTGCTGGATCGGCTCGGCAGCTTCTTTAGTCGCCGCCCCGTCTACCACGCTATTGGGTGGATAAGTTTTTTGCTGATCCTGGTATTGGCACAGTTACGCACCGGTGATATTCCCGTGGGCCTGGCCCTGTTGAATGAGGTCGTGAACATAGTTTTTTACGCCGCCCTGGTGTATTTCAACCTCAATTACCTCTTTCCGAACTACCTGCGCAAGGGGCAGTATTTCCTATACCTGGGGCTGCTGCTGCTGGCTACGTTGATCCTGACGCCGATCAAATTAATGCTCAAGTTCATCATTCTGGATCACGCTTCCACGGATTTGCTGGACAACTTCGCCGCCTACTTTTTCAGCACTTTTCTGGTGGGCAGCCTGGCCACGGTGGGAAAGATGATGACCGATTGGTTTCGCCAAAACCGTGAGCGTCAGGAACTGGTGACGGAAACCATGCAGTCCGAATTGCGCTTTTTGAAGAGCCAGATCAACCCTCATTTTCTCTTCAACACCCTGAATAGTTTATACGCCCTGACCCTGAAAAAATCGGATGCCGCTCCGGACATCGTCATCAAGCTCTCCGAGATGATGCGCTACATGCTCTACGAATGCAACGAAAAAACGGTGCCCCTGAGCAAGGAGATCGCCTATATCCGCAACTACCTTGACCTGGAAAGGCTACGGCAACAAAAAGACGTTTCCATCAACCTGGCCGTGAAGGGCCACGCCGGCAACCAGCAGATCGCCCCTCTGATGTTCATGAACTTTCTGGAGAACAGTTTTAAACACGGACTCAACTCAGCCATCAGTCAGGGTTTCGTGAACATCGAGCTGGATATAAAAGATGAGGAAGTAATCTTCAACATTGAAAACAGCAAGGGCTCGGTGATGCCCCGCTCTCCGGAAGCCGGTCGCCCCAGTGGTGGTATCGGACTGGTGAACGTCCGCCGGCGCCTCGAACTACTCTACCCCGAAAGACACGATTTATCGGTAACCGAAACACCGAACTCATTCGCCGTTTCACTTAAACTGGAACTGTAACTACACCCCGAAATACGATACGTTATGATCAAAGCAATCATTGTAGACGACGAGCCTCTGGCTCAGGATATTCTGGAAACTTACCTCGGTAAAATTCCTTCCATCGAATTGGTGGCGAAGTGCAACAACGCATTCGAGGCAAACGACGCCCTCCGCGCCCACGATATCGATCTGATGTTCCTGGATATCCAGATGCCGCAATTGACGGGCACCGAATTCCTGCGCGGCCTCAGTAACCCGCCGGTAACCATTTTCACCACGGCCTACCCGAATTATGCCTTGGACGGTTTCGAACTCAACGCCCTGGATTACCTGGTAAAACCCATCAGCAGCGACCGTTTCCTTCAGGCGGCCAATCGTGCCATCGAACAGATCGAGCTAAAAAACCGCAGCAACGCCGGCACCATCACCGAAGAAGGCCCTAACTTCTTCTACGTCAAAGCCGATAAAAAACTGGTCCGTGTCAATCACGACGACATCGTTTACATCGAGGGTCTAAAGGATTACGTCATCATCCGCATGGAGAACGACCGCGTCATCACCCTACAAACGATGAAGAGTCTGGACGAGAAACTTCCCAGCGAAAAGTTCATCCGCGTCCACCGCTCTTACATCGTCAACCTGAATCGGATCGACGCCCTGGTGGGTAACAGCATCGAGGTAAAAGAACGCGGTAAAGTACAGAACCTACCCGTTGGCAAGAGTTACCGGGAAGCTCTGCAGGAACGGATCGAAGAAAATCGACTTTAGGAAGTTGTTGGATGGAGAGTTGTTGGGTTGCTGATTCTGACCTTACGCAAATCTTGGCCACTCCCCCTTTGGGGGCTAGTAGGGGTGAGCCACGGTTTGCGTAAGGTCAGTTAACAACATTATTCCTCCATGCCTGAATTGCCAGAAAAACCAAGCACGCCGAAGCCGTTACCAGCAATCCGCGTATATCCAGAAAATCCGCGTCCCAAAATCTAACCAGAGCGACCGGGAGGTCGCTAGCCGAAGGCCTCTCGTATGAATATCTCTCTAAAATTCGCGGTCCTAACCCCACTTCTACTGATCCTGGTCGGCTCCCTCTCCCAATGCCGGCTCACCGAAAGTACCAGTGGCAAATACGAGCAATATTGCGGAAACTGTCATTTACTCCCGGATCCTTCCAGTATTCCAGCCGCTGTCTGGCGCGAGAGTGTACTGCCTGAAATGGCCGCTAGGCTTGGGTTTAAATATCAAGGTTACCAAGCCGTCAATGGCTCGATGGAAGAAGAATTCTATACCCAACAGAGTAATGTATATCCCGAAGTTCCGCTGATCGACAGCTCGGATTGGTGGGAAATCCACGATTATGTCTTGAGTCTAGCGCCGGAGGAGATTGTAGTTGATACATTACGGAGCAGTCGTAATCAACGGCTGGAAGGATTCACTGCTACTTTGATAGCCAACAAAAAAATTGAAGCCGTTACCGGGATTTTGCATGCTGAAAACAAGGAAGGCACCCTCATCTGCGACCTTTCGGGAAGGATATTCGTTAGGTTGGACACATTACATGAAAAGGCTCGCTTTCCTACTCCCACCGTTGCCGCACAGGTCTACGAGGAACGACTTTACTTGACGGAGATTGGAAATATGGCACCCAGCCAGATTCCTTCCGGAAAACTCCACCTGGTTGAAGACAGTATCCCGAAGGTTTTGGCAGAAAAACTACATCGCCCCGTCTACGTACTTCCGGCCGACCTGGACGAAGATGGAAACGAAGAGATCATCGTTTGTGAATTCGGTTATCATACGGGAGCACTTTCTCTGATTTCAAAGACGGCGGAAGGCTATAAAAAGGGCACCTTACTTCCGCTCCCCGGCAGTATAAAAGTAGAGTTGGCGGATATGGATCACGATGGGCGACTGGACATCATCGCTCTCTTCTCCCAGGGTCAGGAGGGTATTTACATTTTCTACCAACAAGAGGATTTTGGCTTCAAAGTAGCAAAGCCTATCGAACTGCCACCGCAGCATGGGTCCAGCTGGTTTGAACTGGTGGATTATGATCGGGACGGTCATCTTGATATCGTGATTGCCAACGGTGACAACGCCGATTATTCAAATTTTCTAAAACCTTATCACGGTATCCGTCTTTACCTGAACGGTGGTGAAGACGATTTCGACGAAGCCTGGTTTTACCCCATCTACGGCGCTACCCGTCTGGAGGCTGATGACTTCGACCAGGACGGCGACCTCGATTTCGCAGTCCTTGCCTTCTTCCCCGATTTTAATCATTCGCCCGAAGAGGGCCTCGTCTACCTCCGCAACGAAGATGAGTCCACCTACGACTTCACTACAATGACTACGCCCCTTGCAGCTGACGGCAACTGGCTGACCATGGAAAAAGGCGACTTTGACGAAGACGGAGACCTGGACCTGATGCTGGGTAATTACCCTTTTCTGCTCAGGGGTAAAGCAGGCGAAAACCGTAATAATGCTGATTTTCTAATCCTGGAGAATTTGCATTTTTAGGGTCCAGCCACCCGTAAACATCATATCCGGGTGGCTGGACCAGTGCGTTACCAGAAGTACCCTACTACGAAAGCGGTGGCGATCAACAGGATTATCGCCAGGTAGCGATAGTTCTGGTACCAGGGCAGGCCCGCCAGCTCTTCCGTCTCTTCCCGGATAAGCTCCTTGGACCAGGTCATACTTTCCACCTTATCGGCCGGTGGCGGGTCGGTCGCCAGACTGACCACTAAGTGCGTAAGCAGACAAACCAGGAACAGTACCGTGGTGCGCAGCAGGAAGTGAAGCTGGAAGAACCAGTGATCCACCTCGCTCAGGATACCGACCACCCATACCGCCGCCATGGTCAGACCGACGATCAAACTCACGATAGAACCGGTAGCATTGGCTCGCTTCCAGAACAGTCCCAGCACGAAGACCGAAACGATGGGCGGGGCAATGTAGCCGAGAATATCCTGCAGGTAACGGAAAAGATCTCCGTATTTACCAATTTGTGGTGCCCAGGCCGAAGCCAGGATCACCAGAATTAGGGTAGATATCTGGCCGGAACGCACCAGCTGCTTGCTGGATAGGTTTGGATTGATCTTGGCTACGAAGTCCATAGTGATCAGCGTGGAAGCAGAGTTGAAAGTGGCGGAGATCGAACTCATCATGGCTGCCAGCAGGCCAGCAACGACCAGCCCTTTTAATCCACTTGGCAACAGGGTACCCAGTAGTGTTGGATAGGTATAATCAGTACAATTGGCCAGATCGGTACAGGGTCCGTTGGAGGTCAGGTAGTTGATCGCTTCCCCGTCAAACATCAGGTAAGCAATAGTACCAGGAATGACCATGATCAGAATTACGGGTAACTTCAGGAAGCCGGCGAAAAGTGCTCCCCAGCGGCCGTGGTTCAAATTTTTTGAGCCCAGTACCCGCTGCACCATAAACTGATTGTTGGCCCAGAAGTAAAAGCCCAGTAGCGGAACACCGGTCAGCAATCCCCACCAGGGCACAATCGGGCTATCGTACTGCCGCCACCAGTCACCGCTATTGTCCCGTACGATACTCAGGGCTTCTTCGGCGGTTTTTCCGGTTTCTGGCTGGGCGGCATTGAGCTGATCAACCATTCCGCCCCAACCACCTACTGCTTCCAGGCCGTAATAGGTCAGTACGATGGAGCCGAAGATGAGCACAATGGCTTGGATCACCTCGGTTTTTACCACCGAGTTCAGTCCGCCGGGAATAGTGTAAGCTGCCGCCGAAGCCGCCAGGATGGTGATCACGATCCAGGGCTCCGTATTCGGAAAGATAAGCCCCAGTACTATCATTCCCACGTATAAAGAGGCCGCCGTATCGATCAGCACGTTACCGACTACCGTAATGAAGGAAAAATAGTAACGGGATTTACTGTCGTAACGCCGTTCCAGGAATTCCGGCATGGTATAGACGCCACTCTTCAGGTAAAAGGGCAGAAAGAAAATGGCGAAGAAAACCAGTACGAGTACGGCGTACCATTCGTAGTTGTACACCGTCATATCCAGCAAATAAGCTGAACCGGCCAGGCCAATCAGGGTGGAGCTACTGATGTTAGCGGCAAAAAGGGAAATTCCGACCACCGGCCAGGTCATATCCCTTCCCGCCAAGAAGTAGTCTTCGGAAGTTTTGGCTTTGGCGCTGTACAGTCCATAACCAATGATAAATACCGCGTAGAGGATCATGATCGACCAATCCAGCGTACTCAGAGTAAAATTAATATCCATAAACTTCTTGTGTGATCTTTGAAAACCTCATAGTTCTTCTCAAAGAATGTGCTTTATACTTAAAAATTGCATCACCAGCCAAAGCCGTTAATTTCGCCCTAATAATAAGCATATCATTGGCAAAGCTGCCAGGATTCCGAATTTAATTTTGATGTCTCTACCTTTATTTATTTTCTAGACATAGAAAGGGCAAAGCGATGATGCCGCTTTGCCCGTTTCATAAAATCACCCGACTGTAATCGGCGAGATGTATAAAATCGCCGAAAAACATATTTAGAATAAGAACTTAACTAATGTCAAGTTAACGGAATAAAACCAAAGTTGCAAATTATATTACTGAAACTTAATTTGCACTAATTAAACACAAGCAAAATTAAACATACTCCAATCTTGGTTTTTACACTCATTTCGTTCGTTATCGGGTAATTTCTCCGTACTTCGGTTACTTTAATTGCGGGTAGGTGCGCCTTCCCACAAATGATTTTATTTTACTTTTGCGCTATGACTGTTACTGACTTGAAAACGACCCTCGAGAGTGGAGTGAAAGATGCTCTGATGGCGCTGTATGGCCCCGACGCTGCCGCATTACCGGTGAGCTTGCAAACCACCCGTAAGGAATTTGCCGGCAATTACACCGTAGTCACCTTTCCCTACACTCGTGTGGCCAAGCAAAAGCCCGACGAAATTGCCGAAAAACTGGGTGCTTACCTCAAAGAGAACCTCGAACTCGTTAGTGACTACAATGTGATCAAAGGCTTCTGTAACCTCAGCGTAGCCGATAGCTTCTGGCAGGAATTCCTGCTCAGTATTTACGAAAATACTGATTACGGCCGCCAGCCTGACAACGGCGAGAAGGTTATGGTGGAATACAGCAGCCCGAACACCAACAAACCGTTGCACCTCGGTCATATTCGCAACAACTTGCTCGGTTACGCCACGGCCCGGATTTTGGATGCCGCTGGTTACGAAGTTTATAAAGTTCAGGTAATCAACGACCGGGGCATCGCTATTTGCAAAAGTATGTTGGCCTGGAAAAAATTTGGTGAAGGGGCGACGCCAGCATCCACGGGGACCAAGCCCGATCACTTCGTCGGTAAATACTACGTGCTTTTTGAACAAAAATTCAAAGCGGAGTATCTGGACTGGCAAAGTAGCAGTGTTGGTGAAGCCGTGTACGCTGAGAAGGCCAAAGAAGGACAGTCACCTGAAGCTTTTTTTAAAGCTTATAAAAATACTTACTTCAACGAGTACAGCCAGCTCGGCCAGGAAGCCAAGCAGATGCTTCAAAATTGGGAAGCCGGCGACGAAGCAACCGTCGAACTCTGGAAAACCATGAACGGTTGGGTCTACGCCGGCTTCGGTGAGACTTACGATCGGTTGGGTGTCGATTTCGACAAACTCTACTACGAGTCCAATACCTACTTACTGGGTAAGGACATCATCGAAAAAGGAATGGCCAGTGGCACCTTCTTCACCAAAGAGGACGGTAGTACCTGGGTAGACCTCACCGATGCCAAGCTGGATGAAAAAGCCGTGCTGAGAAGCGACGGAACCTCACTCTACATCACCCAGGATCTCGGTACTGCCCAATTGCGCTACCAGGATTTCGGAGTAAATAAAATGGTCTACGTTGTAGCCGATGAGCAGAATTATCACTTTCAGGTCCTCTTCGAAATTCTGAAAAGACTGGGCGAACCTTATGCAGAAGGTCTTCACCACCTCAACTACGGGATGGTTGACCTGCCCACCGGACGGATGAAAAGCCGGGAGGGCACCGTTGTCGACGCAGACGACCTCATGGATGAGGTCATCGGTGAAGCCCGGGCCGCTAGTGCCGACCGGGAAACCACCAGTGACTTAAGTGCAGAAGAAAAGGAGAGGATTATCGACCAGATCGGGCTGGCCGCCCTGAAGTTCTTCATCCTGAAGGTGAACCCGAAAAAACGGATGGTATTCGACCCCAAGGAATCCGTAGACATGCAGGGGCAGACCGGCCCCTATGTACAAAATGCCTACGTCCGTACCCAGGCCGTAGCCAGAAAAGCCGGTGAGCGCGATCTCAGCCTGGCCAGTCAGCATACCTCTCTCGAAAGCGGAGAAGTCGATTTGATCAACCAGCTCTACACCTTCCCTTCCATCATCGAGGAAGCCGCCGAAAACTACGACCCCAGCGTAGTAGCTACTTACTGCTACGAACTGGCTAAGGCATTCCATAAATTCTGGCACGACTACAGCATCCTGAGCGCAGAAAGCGAGGCAACTATTTCCTTCCGGCTAGCTCTCTGTAAAGCAGTTGGAAACGTGCTGCGGACGGGGATGAATCTGATCGGCATTGATATGCCGGACCGGATGTAAACGCCCCCGTACAGTGGTCTGAACGCTCGATGATCTTAGAAGGAGGAGTCTCTGATAAATTGAACAATATCACCAGTCATCAGCCCATCTTCTCCTATCGTCGTCGAGTGTACTGACGAAAACTTTGCTACTTTAGCTGGCGCTGATCGTCCTTCGTTCTCAGAGTTGAAGCCAAAAAACAGGTTTATATCTTGACCAGATCTGATTCTCGACAAAAGACCAGAAAGCGTTCCATGGCTTCACGTTTTTCAGCGTCCAGTTCGTAGCTGATGAAATTGGTAAAGTATTCCACCAGGCTGAAATTCGGGTGAGGGCTAGGCAGCAGTAACTGAAGTTCGGGAATGTGGGCAACCCCGTCTTCCAGCGCTTCGTTGAAGGCCAAGACAAAGTCAGCAGGCAAAGGTTTACGACTTACCCAAGCGGCAAAAACGAAGGGTAGGCCGCTGTGCTTTTCCCAAATCTCCCCGAGGTCATAGACGTAATTGAAATCCTGTTCCAGCCCAATGGTGCGATCTCCGATTACGAGGCCGCCGGTGGTGCCGCCAATGTGATGGATGTAGCCTTCTTCGGCGGGGAGTAAGGCGGGTTCCAGTTGCCAGTATTCTTGTAATAACAAGCGCGTCAGCATCACCGAGGTACGACTGTGGTGATCCAGATAAATGGAATGCATTTCTTCAATGGGCACGTCCCCGTAGATACAAACCGTTTTGACTGCCCCGACGGTACCGATGCAGTAATCACTCACGATGTAGTATTCACCCAGATCAGCGATGGCACCAACGGGCATCAAAGCCAGATCAACTTCACCGGCCGTTAGTCTACGGGCGCACTCACTGGGGATGGCTGTATCCATTTTCAGCCGCTCGTTTACGGGATGTCGCAACAGACCGTACAATAATGGTTTGGTGTTCAGGTAACTGACCGCACAAAGCTTGAGCTTATCCATCAAAGAGTACTTTCGTTGAGCATTTCAGCCAAGTGACTACGGTCGTTTTCCAAGTGAAACACGAAATTGTCATCGGCTTGCTCCGCCAGCCAAAGGCCGGTATTACTGTGGCGAAACGAGTTCATCAGATCGATCGGTTTACCCATCATCAGGGTCACCAGACCGCACATCGCACGGCCGTGGCTACAGACCAGGATCGTTTGTTCAGGCATGGCGCGCAGCTGCTCGATGAAGACCTGCAGCCGAGCCCCCATTTCGCGGGCGCTCTCTCCCCCACCGATACGGCCGTCGATCTCGCCGCGGCCCCAACCATCTTTGATCCGCTGGTATTCGGCGATGCTATCGGCCGTTCCTTTCTTTCCTTCGTGTTCACCCCAGCTCATCTCGTTGATCTCGGCAAAGCTCACCGTCGGAATGCCCTCATCAATGAAACGGCGTACCGTTTCCGCAGTCCGTTTCAACTTACTGGTCACCACCAGTTCAAAGGGCACGTCCTGATACTTTTCATAGAACAGGCGACCCTGCTCCCGCCCAACTTCATTCAGGCTGGAGTCTACCCCGCTTCCCTGTACTATACCCAGGCGGTTGAAGTCGGTTTCTCCGTGGCGGATGATGTATATTTTCTTGGCCATTTGTTTCAATTTACGACTGGCAAGGCCAGGTAGCCACGGTATTTATTATCATCCTCGAATACCTCATCCGTATAGTCTTTGATAACGCCATAAAGTGTATCGCGCTCAATGGGCTTACGACCGACGTTACGGATAAGTTTGACCAATTGCTCGGTACTGAGGGCGGGGGTTTGCTCTTCGCTGCCGGCCATGGTATAAATACGGGTGGTATCATCGATGGTACCATCGATATCATCTACCCCAAAGGCCAAACTGAGTTGGGCGGTACTGCGGCCGATCATGGGCCAGTAGGCCTTCACATGGTCGAAATTATCGAGGTAGATGCGTCCGATGGCGTAGTTGCGGAGGTCTTCCACCGTAGTGCTTTCCGGAACATCGCTCATCTCATTGCCCTTATTGCGGAACTTGAGCGGAATAAAGGTTTGAAAGCCACCGGTTTTGTCCTGAAGCTTCCGCAAACGATCCATGTGGTCAACCCGGTGAGCGAAGGATTCGATGTGGCCATAGAGCATAGTAGCGTTACTGCGCTTGCCGAGCTCGTGCCAGATTTCGTGGATACGTAGCCATTGCTCGGAACTGCACTTTCCACCGGCGATTTTGTCACGGATTTCTTCGTCAAAGATTTCTGCTCCGCCGCCGGGCATACTGTCCAGGCCGGCTTCCAGCATCAGTTGCATACCTTCTTCGTAGCTGATCTTAGCTTTCTTGAAAATGTAGTGGTATTCGACCGGAGTAAGGGCTTTGACGTGTAGGTCCGGTCGGTGATTCTTGATCTGACGGAAAAGGTCGCTATAAAAAGCAACATCATACTGTGGCAATACTCCGCCGACGATATGTACTTCGGTCACCGGCTTGCCATCATAGCCTTTAACGATGTCCATGATATCATCCAGGCTGTATTCCCAACCGTCTTCCCGTTTTTTGATGCGGCGACTGTAGCTGCAAAAAGTACAGGTATAGAGGCAGACATTTGTGGGTTCTACGTGAAAATTACGGTTGAAGTAGGTCTTGTTACCGTGTTTTTTTTCACGAATATGGTTCGCCAGCCCCCCCAAGTAGCCTAATGGTGCTTTCTCGTAAAGCACGACCCCTTCGTCGAAGCTGATTCGCTCGTCGGCGAAGACTTTTTTCGCGATCCGACTCAGGTCCTCGTCGAGGCTCTCGTCGGCTAAAATAACATTGATGGATGTGGGCTGCATAAACGGATTCGTTTGTACGAAATGACAAAGCTACAACAGCCCCCAACAACTTTCAGTTTTAATTGAAAGCTTATTTTTCAACTTTTGTGATCACCAGCACCTCCATTTCCCGTCCTTCACCCGCATGGTAGGTTTTCTGGATGCGGTAACCGATATTTAGTTCAGCTCCTTTTTTCAGTAATCCGGCGTTAGAAACATTATTCCTCAGAAACAAGCGATAAGTTTGTCCGTCTTCCCCTTTTAGGGTTATCTCATTGCTTAATCCCTCCCTGACTGATTTGATTTTACCCTTTACCATAGGTTTGGCCAGGCTACTTCCATTGGTGTTCGGGATCGGCCCGGTAATAAATTCCTTGTTTTCGGGACCACCGTATTCCGGCCTTGCCGTGGCTTCCGCGGCGGCGTCCATGTCTGACCAGACTTCGGCGGGCTCTTCTTCGTTCAACTCAAAGTCGCCGTTTTCAATGCCTTCCATCATTTTCTCTACGAAATAGGGACAATTTTCCACCAGAGAACTGGCGATCACCTGTCCCAGTTTTTCGAACTGGTCCATGGAAGTCATTTTAATGTCCAGTACTTCCTCTACTTCCTCGGTGCGTTTGGAAGCGGCCTGAACTGCGCAAAGCCCCATGCTCATTTCGAAATCGGCGGCCGGATCGGCTACTTTCAGACATTCACAGGTCTCCTCACTGATCTCATCGATTAGTTCCTCGCGCTGAGCAGCCAGGGAGGAAAACAAAAAAGCTAAAAACAGTAATCCGGTATACTTCATGAAAATGGCTTGTCTGGCTACGATTATACGGTAATTTTTCATCTTTGTCCATCTATAGGTAACAAAACGTACTTTCTTTCCCCACCCAGGCCCTTCAACCCAGTAAGTTTACCATGAGCAACCTCCCCGCCGAATTCCGCCAACGTATGCAAGTCCAATTGGGGCAAAAGGAAAGCCTCTCATTTGAGAACGCGCTGACCGGGACCATACCCGTGAGTATTCAGCGAAACCCCTACAAAAATTCTGACGGGACTAGAATCAACCGCCCTGTTCCCTGGCACGCAGATGGTGAATACCTGCCCAGTCGACCAGTTTTCACGCTCGACCCCGATTTTCAAGCTGGTGCTTACTACGTACAGGAGGCCAGTAGCATGTTTGTGGGCTGGCTCGCCAGGCAGCACTTGCCACAGAATCGTCCTTGGAAAGTACTGGACCTCTGCGCCGCACCCGGTGGAAAGTCGTGTTTGTTGGCCTCAATCATGCCGGCGGGTAGCCTGCTGGTAAGTAATGAGGTCATCAAAAATCGCTACGGCATCCTGAAATATAACCTGGCTAAGTGGGGACTTGCCAATTGCTGGACGACCAACTTAGACCCCGAAAGATTTACTAATCTAACCGGCTTCTTCGATCTGGTTGTTGTAGATGCTCCCTGCTCCGGAGAGGGCATGTTTCGTAAAGACCCCAATGCGATCAAAGAATGGTCTACCGAGCACGTAGAACTTTGCGGTTTACGGCAAGAACGCATTCTGGCGGCCGCAGCCCCCCTGGTGAGTAAAGATGGGGTTCTTATTTATTCTACCTGTACCTATAATCGGCGAGAAAACGAGCAGCAAATAGAATGGCTGAATCAACATCAGGATTTTGAAGTATTAGATGCTGTACCACCGTCCGAATGGAAAATAAATCACGAGAACTCCAGCTACCGCTTTTACCCCCACCAAACGGAAGGTGAAGGTTTTTTTGCCTTTGCCGCCCGCCCGAATAAGGGAACTGGCGGTCGCTACAAAAGAAAGCGCCCCGGCCATTGGGTTCAACTCAAAAAAAGCGAATCTGGCCTGGCCGAAAGTTTACTCGAAAATCCCGAGTTATACGATTACTACCGCAATAAGGCTGGAATGATTTATGCGATGGAACGGCGATGGACGGAAGAAATGGAAATACTCGTCGCTGCACTAGGAAGAATCGATCTCGGTTTTCCGGTAGGTGAAGTGAAAGGAAAGCAGATTGTACCCGCCGCGGAATTAGCCTTGCACACGGCCAGACGTAAAGACTTGGCCAGTTATTCCGTAGATCGAAAAACCGCTTTGCGCCTGTTGAAGAAGGAGACGCCACCCCTTCCCAGCCTGGAGCGTGGTTGGCACCTGATCACCTACAATGGGAATGGCTTACTTTGGGTCAAGGGCTTGGGGAACCGGTATAATAATTATTATCCGGCTGGGTGGCGGATCAGAATGGAGGTACAATAGGCGTGCCAAGGCGTAATATTACTATTGTATAGTGTAGGCCACTGCCTGGCACATCTTCTGGCGAATTCGATTTACCAATGATTCAAATCTCTTTGGCCCAGACCGACTAATATTATTCACTAATCATGCTGAACAATATCCCGACATCACTAGTTTGCACATCTGTAGGTTTCAATATTTCCTGAAAGTTAAGTGAGCGATGAATTACGAGGACGGTAAAGACAAGTTTATCCAATCCTGGGGCACCCTGGGATCAAGTTGGGGCATTAGCCGGACAATGGCCCAGATTCACGCCCTCCTGTTACTCTCTCCCGAAGCGCTCAGCGCCGATGAGGTCATGGAAAACCTCCAGATCAGCCGGGGCAACGCCAATATGAATCTCCGCGCCCTCATCGACTGGCAGCTAGTCTATAAAGAGCACAAACAGGGAGAGCGCCGGGAATTCTTCGTTGCCGAAAAAGATATGGCCAAGGTGGTTAAAAGCATCATCATCCAGCGCAAGAAACGCGAACTGGAACCCATGCTCCGTATTTTAGACGATCTGACCGGCGTAGAAGGACAAGACCAAGAAGCCGAGGAGATGCGCAAAGTTGTAAAAGACCTCAAGTTATTCAGCCACAAAGCCGACAGCGCACTGGATGCTCTGGTAAAGGCGGATTCGAATTGGTTTTTCAGTACGTTTTTGTCGATGATACGGTAGGGGATTCACCTTCATCACAATTATTTCAATGATATTACCAATATTTGTACGATAGACGACCAATAATATTTGTATATCAACAATCCCCCCTATATATTGTATTCGATTTGTAGATAACACTTAAGAGACAATTTAATATAAAGCGATCGCGGGCGTTCCTTTAATGCCCATTTCTACCCGGACTTTATCCACATTACTTATCAACTGCGGTCTTTAATTAGTTCCGTTTACTTCGTAGGCAAGATTTCGTTAGCCTTGCTGATTTTCAGCGGCCGTAATCGTGCAAGAATTTCGAAAGCATGACTTTCGTTACTTGTTCTTTTACATCCAATGATCGTTCCAGCACCATTGATTTCTCGCCTATTTCTCTCAACCCTAATAAAACGTTCATTTCACATGAATTTCTTCAAATCATTCTTATTCATCACCCTTTTAACTTTTTTCTATGGGGGGGGGCTAAATAGCCAAGTCATTTTTAATGGTGATTGTATCGACTTCGAATTTAATTGTACCGGCAACACCGCGTCTTTTCCCGGTGCCCAGGTGACGACCTACTGTCGTGGCTCACAAAGAGTCGAAGACCTCACCGGAAATGATGACGATTTTTGCTGGAGCGATTACATTGGTTGTAGCGACAAAAGAAGAGGAATATGCCTGGAATACAAAAACTGGCACCTGTGCCAGGATGGTTCCGGCAGTGTTTACCAATCTCTGCCACGCAACTCTTCAATTAATGGAACGGTACTTGGCAACTATCCGCTAGAACCATGGAGCAGCAACTCTTCCTGCGTGGGAAGGATCTATAGTACTTTCAACAATAATATCAATTCAGCGACGGAATTGAATTTCTGTGATGGCGATCCGGTAACTTTAAAAGTACCAGGTCTGGAAATTCCTGATATGAGTGGCCAGGGATTAATCATCAGGCTCAGGGATATTTTTGGAGGAACGGTTGTACAAACTACTATACTTAATAGTCTCGCATTAAACGGAGATGAGGTAGATCTGACCAACTTTTTCACCGGTGTCCCGAATGGTACTTACACTTTCGAAATGGTCCTGAGTTGCACCACGGGAGCGGGCAACTGCGCTCAAACGCCGAATATTGCTAAAACCAGTTACATAAAGTTAGAAAGAGATGTTTTTACAGCCGACATGGAATATTCTGTTCTTGGGCAAATATTCCAGAACTGCCCCCTACCCAGCGGCGACCTGAGCCCACAACCAGACGGCGTAACGATCGACTACGACCCCACCTGCCACGATGATTATTTCCTATCTTTAGATAATATCGTTAATTCAGGAGGAGAGGATATTGAGTACTCGTTACTAAGAAAAGTATGTTCATCCTCTAGTGATTATGAAAGTCTTGGCACAGGTACATTGACAGCAGCGGAAATAGCGTCTGGCGCAACTGGAATTGGAGTTGTCCCCGTAAATGAAAGTGATCCTGAATGCTACTGTTATCGCTTAGACCTTACTTATACTGACATCTGTAACGAAGGAGGATTCGGCACACTCAGTGGGTACTATAAAATTGGTGAAAACTGTCCAGATTTAGTACCAGAGCCAGGGGGTAAAATCAATGATCAACTCGGTATGTCACAAACCGAAGCATTTGATGTATTCCCTAATCCGGTCGACGACCACCTGATGATTAACTGGCAAGAAGTGTCTACTAATCAAATGGAGTTTATCATATTCAGTAGTACCGGGCAGATCGTAAGAAACGTGAAAGTCCCAATCGAGGCTTACTCGAGTTACCGACTTGACTTGGATCTACCAGCCGGAGCTTATCACTATAACATCGTGTGGGACACCGGTACGCAGTCCGGCACCTTCATAAAGAGATAGTCAAATAACGGAAAACTTATTAGTAGAGTCCGTGCCGCTTGGTACGGACTCTATGCTATTTATTTTAAATTACCATGCGACTAATTTACCTTACCCTCTTTGCAAGTTGCGCATTTTTGAATCCATCGTATGCTCAACAAAATCTCATCCCCAATCCGGACTTTGAGGAATATTACGGCTGTGGCTATGAGATACAATTCGATCTGTTACAAGATATTTTACCGGGTTGGTCCGCCAGAGTCGCCACTGCCGATTACGTCAACGAAGATTGTGACAACCTTTTTCACCCACCATACAATGGCAAAGGATACATTACCGCCAATACTATACTCACTGACATCCCCGATGATTCGGGTGGCCAGCGAAGAGAATATCCCCAAGTAGCATTAATCGACTCGATCTACGAAAACCGTAATTATTATTTAGAATACTACGTTCGCCAGAAAAACGAATTCGACGCGGCCGTTTCTCACCTCGGGGTTTACTTCTCCAACGAAATTGTATTGGATGCAGTCAATCCGCAAACATTTGATATGTACCCGATCCTAGTTGAGCCGCAACTTGAAATCGACACGGTCGTACACGCCAGAGGTTTTTGGAAGAAGCTCTCGTTTTGTTACACACCGGACCAAAATTATTCCGCGGCGGTCTTTGGCGTTTTCCGGCCCATTGAAGAAGTTGTGACCGATTACGCGGTCTGGCGGAATTACTCCTACGACGCTTTCTACCTAGTAGAGGTCCCCGACACCCTTAGCCTGGTCATTACTCCGGAGCGGGACACCATTTGCGCCGGGGAATGCCTTACGCTTTCGTCCAGTCACAGCCGCGTACCGGGATCTTTTTCTTGGGACTTACCGGGTTCAAATTTGGGCAGCTCCACCGATTCCGTAGTGACCGTCTGTTACGACACCCCAGGCGTTTATCCGATCGGACTCAGTGCTGAGCATTGCCACGGCACCTACAGCCGCAACTGGCCGGAGGCGATCGTTGTACTTCCCAACCCAACAATTAATACGGCCACCCAAAATTTTCAAATCCTTAGTGGAGATGAACTACCCCTCGAAATCTGCGACAACTCACTGGATTGGACGATCGACTGGTCGCCCCACCCTGGTTTAAGCTGCCTCGATTGTCCCTCGCCCGTTTTCACCGGCACCAGTTCGGCCGAATTGATTGCTACAATTTCCATCGATGGATTTTGCCCAGACACTTGCAGCTACAACATCGAAGTATTGGATTTAGCGGTGGCGGACTTCAAAGTAGCAAGGCCCACGATCTGCCAGGGTGAATGCTTCCGACTGACCAACGACAGCAGAAATTTTTCCGGTTCTATCCAGTTCGGCACCCCCGGCAACCTGGAAACCCTACCGTCCGATACGGAGAATTTCGAATTTTGCCCCAACGACCCTGGTAGTTACGAACTTATCTTTATCGTTAATGGCAATTTGAATGCAGACACGCTGACCCTCACCGATCTGGTGGTTGAGTCATTTCCAACCCCACTGATAGCCCCACAAAATTACAGTGCGAACGTAGGCGAGTTACTCACCCTCCCCGCCGGTTTCAACGCCCGACAATATCACTGGCAAGTCCTCAGTGGAGAACTCGATTTAAATTGCACGACTTGCTCTACAATCCGCGTAGATCCGCTCTTAAGTGGCAGCATTCAACTTACGGCCAGCAACGGTGCCTGCAGCGATAGTTTACTCTACAATATTGAGGTGGCCCGTCAGGATGCCCAATTTTATCTTCCAACCGCTTTCTCCCCGAACTTCGACGGAGTCAACGACGAATTTAGAGCCTACGGAAACTTTTTCACCATTACCGAACTGGAGATTTATGATCGCTACGGCGGCCTCATGTACCAGGAAAGCGGCCCTACTGCCAGCTGGGATGGCCGGGCCGGTGGTCGTAAAGTAGTAGCCGGTGTCTATGTCTACATCCTTCGGTACACCAATATTTATGGGGAAGATTTGATGAAAAGCGGAGCCGTTACCCTGGTCCCCTGACATAAAGAGTTATCCTGACGCAATGCGAAAAAACGGCGCAGCCGCACTAACGCGCAGCGATACTAAGCCAAAGGTTACCAACGCGCAGCGTACTACAATTCATACTCCTTGATCTTCCGGTAAAGCGTCCGCTCCGAAATGCCCAGCTCCGCAGCGGCTTCCTTTCTCCGGTCGTCGTGCTTTTTGAGGGCTTTTTTGATCAATTCGCGTTCGTTGGCGGCCAGGCTCAGGTTTTCTTCCACTACTTCGCTGCGATCATAGGCTTCCCGCATTTCCCGGTTGACGATAACCGGCCCCTGTTCTTCGGAGAGATCTATATCCAGTGGTCCGTTAGCGTCGGGCTTGGATTTCGGGTAGTAATCACTGCTACTTTGAAGTCCGAATCCTGCATCTTTTTCTCGGTGGAAGGAAAGGTCATCGTCATCGAAGCGCGGGCTGGGTGCGGGCGTTCGCCCACCTGGGGCATAACGGTCGATCTCCGCAGCGGCGGCGGGAAACTCACCGGGTAATTGCAGAGCTTTGATCCTTTGCATATCCGGAACCCGCAGGTCGTTGTTGCGGATGAGTTCGAAGATAAGCCCCTTCATTTCGTTCAGGTCGGCCTTCATATCGAAGAGGACCTTGTAGAGAATTTCTCTTTCCTGAAAAGACTGTCCACTTCCATTTCCAGCGGCATCCGCCCCCGTTTTGGCAGGCAGGTGACGCTGAGTGACCCGGGGCATCATCTCGGTCAGGTCCAGAGCCGTCAATTCTCGCTTCTCGGCCAGGATACTGAGTTGTTCGGCCACGTTTTTAAGTTCGCGGATATTGCCGGGCCAGTGATAATGCTCCAGCAACCAGCGAGCTTCTTCATCGATTTCAATGGGGTCAATATCTTGCTTTTCAGCGAAATCGTTGGCAAAGAAGCGAAAGAGCAAGTAAATATCTTCGGGTCTTTCCCGTAAAGCCGGCAACTCAATAGGCACAGTGGCCAGCCGCCAGTACAGATCTTCGCGAAACTTACCTTCCCGTACCCGATCCATCAGGTTACGATTGGTGGCGGCTACCACCCGAACATCCGTCCGTTGCACGGCCGAGGCACCTACGCGAATAAATTCGCCACTTTCCAAAATCCGCAACAAGTAAGCCTGGGTTTCCAAGGGCATCTCCCCGATCTCATCCAGGAAGATGGTTCCGCCATCATAGGTTTCGAAGTAGCCTTTCCGGTCGCTACCCGCGCTGGTGAAGGCCCCCTTCAGGTGACCGAAGAGCTCTGAGTTGATCGTTCCTTCCGGCAGCGCCCCGCAGTTGATGGCGATAAAGCCCTCGTGTTTACGGCTGCTGTTATCGTGAATGATACGGGAAAAAACTTCCTTACCCACCCCGCTTTCACCGGTAATGAGAATTGAAAGATCGGTATTGGCTACGCGAACGGCGGTTTGCAACGCCCTTTCGAGAGCGGGCGAGCGACCGATGATGTTGTAGCGGCGTTTTACTTGGGTGAGGTTGGGCATGAATTCGGAACTAGGATATAGGAGCGCTGCGCTTTTAGAGATAGGATAGGACGTGTGCCATATTTGACGTTGATAACGGAGATGCGTACCTAGGTGCAGGATCGGCTGTGTGGCTAAAACAACAGTAAACCGATCATCGAAGACAAAACACACAAAACAATTGTGATCGGTAAACTTACACCTTTGTCGCTCGGTAGCGAATCAATAAATTTCAGGATCATCTTTTGCTCTTTCTGCACTTCAGTCTGAAGTTCTTCTATTTCGGCTTTATTTCCGTAACCCAAACGGCTACATAAAGTAAGTTGTGTGTCCAATTCATAAGCACTCCCTAGCGCAATTCTCAAATAGCTTTTGAACGACCGATTAGTTCGAGCCGATCCTTCAGAGATATTATTTGGAATAGATGAAGCGGATCGTGTCATTTGACTCCATAAACCGTATCTTTCTTTATCAGGGAAGCACTCGGCGAACTGATAAATTTTCACAGTAATTTCTATTCCTTCCTGATATATCCGAAGGCTTTTGTGATTATGTTTTCTCATCTTTTCAGATTTGAACAATTGTTTTTGATAACAGGGCCAAGCAGAATGCATTTATGAATAAGGGTGCACTACTTATACAGTTTGACTGTTAGGCGAGCTCCTATTTCCAAAAGCGTAGTGCTCTTATTTCCTATTTCTAAATCAAACCATCTCGCCCAGCAAAGTAGCACTACTACTCCCCGTACACTTCACTTCAACGTAATCACCCGGCTTCAGATCACGATCCTCTTTGGCGAAGATCATCATCTTGTTCTGAGAATTCCGCCCTTTCCAGTCCAGTTCGGATTTCTTGGAGTCACCCTCGATAAGCACACGGAAAGTCTTGCCGACATCCTTGGCATTCAGTTTATGGCTGATCCCGGTCTGCAGTTCGATGACTTCCGTAAGGCGACGTTTTTTAGTGGCCAGTGGAATATCGTCTTCAAACTTTTTCGCGGCCAAAGTGCCGGGGCGTTCGCTGTAAAAGAACATATAGGACATAGAGTATTGGCTGTACTCGATGATACTCAGGGTTTCCTGGTGCTCTTCTTCGGTTTCGGAGCAAAAGCCGGTGATCACGTCGGAACTGATGGCACAGTCTGGCATGATCTCGTAGATGCGGTCGATCTTTTGCTTGTACCACTCGCGGGTGTAGGTGCGGTTCATCAGTTTCAGGATGCGGGAATTACCGCTCTGTACCGGCAGGTGGATGTATTTGCAGACGTTCTCATGATCACGCATGGCGTAAAGAACATCGTCAGTAATATCTTTAGGGTGGCTGGTACTGAAGCGGACGCGCAGGTCGGGGTGGACACCGGCGACCATCGTTAACAACTGAGCGAAGGAGACGGGTTCGCCGGTTTCCGGGTTCTCCCACTTGTAGCTGTCTACGTTCTGTCCCAACAGGGTAACTTCACGGAAACCTTTGTCGTAAAGGTCGGCGGCTTCGGCTACAATACTGAAGGCATTGCGACTACGTTCCCGCCCCCGGGTAAAGGGCACTACGCAAAAAGAACACATATTATCACAGCCGCGCATGATGGAAATGAAGGCGGTAACACCGTTACTTTGTAAACGCAGCGGACTGATGTCGGCGTAAGTTTCTTCCCGGCTCAGGAATACGTTGACACCTTTCTCACCCTCTTCTGCTCCGGCGACCAGGCTGGGCAAATCACGGTAGGCATCGGGGCCTACGACGATGTCAACCAGTTTTTCCTCTTCCAGAAATTTGGCTTTCAGACGCTCGGCCATACAGCCAAGTACACCCACCATCGTACCGGGCCTTTTGGCTTTAACCTTATCGAAGACCCGTAATCGTTTGCGTACGGTATCCTCAGCCTTCTCCCGAATGGAGCAGGTGTTGATCATGATCAGGTCTGCTGCCTCCATATTGCGGGTGGGCGCGTAGCCGGCCTCGGCCAGGATGGATGCCACGATCTCGGAATCAGAAAAATTCATCTGGCAACCGTAGCTTTCGATGTAGAAGGATTTTCCTCCCTCCACCGGCATTGCTACTTTGTTAGCCATCTCCAAAACCTCTCCCTGCCGCTCTTCGCCCAGCAGTTTGCGGTCAATTCCCTCCAGCGTCGGATTATCGTTGTACATGCACATTAAATTGAACGGGCAAAGGTACGGCTTAGAACTGACTTTTTGGCAGTAGCAGTATAAGGTTTACCATCGTCGCCAACCGAGTAAATATTTTGGTCCTGACTTGTGGAGTTAATTGAGGACTAATAGTTTTTTGGCTATCAAAGTAGCAATGAGTATGGTGCGAGACCGTTACGCCAGGCAACGAGCAACGAAGCCGGTCCTGAAGCACGAAGTCGATGCTCAGTGCAAGCAAAACTGCTGTATTAAGGGCTGAATTTCCGAAATTATTTATCTTTACTGGATCACCTATTAACAAAACCATTATGCTTAGAAAAGCTCTCTGCTTCACCCTGCTCTGTTGTTTTCTTCTTCCACTGACCGCCCAGGATACCCCCAAAGAACGGCCCTACCGGATGGGCCATACCCACGGTTACTTCCCTTATGATAAAGATACTTGTACCGATAGCAGGTCCGACTGCTCCCAAACAGCCCTGGCAGCTTTTCTCGACAGTGTCTGGCAGCACCCCCACCCTGCCCCCGGCGAACCGGCCCGCGGCAAAGTGACCGTCAGTTTCATCGTAGAAAAAGATGGCAGTCTCTCCGAAATGAAGATATTCGAAGACCCGCAGAACGGCCTCAAGGAAGCCGCCATTGCCGCCTTGGAACGAATGAACGAATTGGAAATTCGTTGGGTGCCCGGGGAATACAAAGGAAAGACCGTACGCTCGCAGCAGAGTTTGGAATTTCCACTTACTGAAATGAAGCATTCAAAAGAAAAGGAACGTTATGAAACGGAAGAAAAGATCTATAAAGTTGTATCACAGATGCCTGAATTTCCGCACAATAACGACTGTGATCAGATACCAGGAGGTCACCAAATAAACTGTTCGCAACTTTACCTCAAGAATTATATCCGTAAAGAATTAAATTATCCAGACGATGCCTTGAATAATGAAGTCGAAGGGATGGTAATAGTAAGTCTGATCATTGAGAGAGACGGTACGATAAGTGATGCCATTCTTTACAAAGATCCGGGTTATGGCCTCGGAGAAGAAGCCCTTCGTATTGCGGGTCAAATGATCGCTGACAACATAGTCTGGAAACCGGGCACTCACGAAGGCCGAATCGTAAGGGTTCAGTACAACCTTCCCGTCAGATTCAGGCTTCCTAACTAGTGACTTGAGATACGTAGAAAATATTGAGGTACGAAAAATCATCAACGAGCTCCTACCAACCCATTCAACAAAACTATTATGACAAACAGGTCGCTTTGCACTATCCTGCTCTTTTGCCTGTCCATTTCGCTTCTAGCCCAGGATGCTCCCAAGGAACAGCCCTACCGGATGGGCCATACCCACGGTTACTTCCCTTATGACGAGACCGACTGCAAAGGCAGCAAACACGACTGCTCTCAAAAAGCTTTAGCGGCTTTTTTGGATAGTGTCTGGCAGCAGCCTCTAGGTGCCGATGGCAACCCCGTCCATGGCAAGGTAGCGGTAAGCTTTATTGTGGAAAAAAGCGGTAAACTCACAAGCATTAAAGTTTTTGACGATCCACAAAATGGATTGAAGGAAGCTGGTATAGCCTCGCTTGAGAGAATGAACGAATTGGACATCCGCTGGGTGCCCGGAGAGTACAAAGAGAACGTAATCCGATCTCAACAAAGTTTGAAATTCCCTTTTCGCAAAAGTGAACATCCTGTCTTAGAGCCAACTAAGTCGACTTTATCTGAAAAGCCTGAACGTGATATATTTAAAGTTGTGGAAAAAATGCCGATGTTTCCAGGCTGCGAGGAAATTCAAGGCATCATGGAGCAAGCTCAATGCGCTCAGAAACGGCTATTAGAATTCATCTATGGCAACGTTCGCTATACCCCCGAAGCTGAAGCAAACGGTACTGAGGGAATGGCCGTTGTTTCTTTTGTCATTGAACCCGACGGGAGAGTGACCGACCCAAAGATTGTTCGCGACCCAGGTGACGGATTAGGAGCGATGGCATTAGACGTGATCAAATTAATGCAGACCGAGGATGTACGGTGGATGCCAGGGACCCAGGGAGGAATTGCCAGGGCCGTTCTATTCAACCTACCAGTTAAATTCAAACTTCCTAACTAGCACCCAATACAGCCATCCAGCTACTAAAGACTCCAGCCGGCCGTAAAAACCTTGTGCCCTCTTGTGCAACTTAGTGCCCTTAGTGGTTCTCCTAAAACCGCAAACTCAAACTGGCCCCATCGGCCCCGCCACGAATCTTCAACTGACTCCGGTGGCGCAGGTTCCAGCGTTTGTGCAAGCTGGGGATGAAAGTGCCGAAAAAGGCACCCGCGGCCAGTCCGGCCAGACAGTCGCTGGGAAAATGGCGCAGGCCACGGACCCGGTTTACTCCTACCCACACCGGTGGGATGGAGGCGATGCCGTACACCAGTACTTTTTTACCGAAGCTGAATTCAGGGTGATAGTCATTATAAACTTTGGCCGCGAAATATGCACCGGTGGCCGTTACGCTAACGTGGCCGCTGAAAAAGCTGTTACGCACATTACCCAGGGAGCGTTCCTCGTAACTCAACTCGTCGTACCAGGCCACCGGGCGGTAACGTTGCACAAAGGTCGGGCCAAAGGGGCCCCAGGTATAAAAATTGGAAGAAAGTGATTGAGTTTCCAGGAACAAGATTGCCACATCGAGGGCATCTTTGCGGATGCGCTTATCGATGAACAACAGCGCCGGCATCAGCAGCCCCACCCGGAAACCGATATCCGATACTTCCTCGGCGCTTTTCTTTTTGTCTACGTCTTGCCGCAGTGCCCAGCGATCAATGGGTGGTACGTCGTCTTCCCCCAGTCCGTCTAAAGTCGATTGATCCAACCGCTCCTGATCACGCAGGCGACGCAGGCCGATATCATTGGTTAGTATACCCGCTCCGGCAATTCCCAGAGAAATCCAGGGGTTGACCTTATAGACTTTATCAACGGTGGGGTCGAGCGTCAATTCGGTACTCAACAGGTTGTAGCGGTAGACGGAATCGCGGCTGCGTTGAGAAGATAGTACACCGATAGCCAAAGTAAGCAGGGTCAGGCCAAGGGCGGTACGTTGTAGAGCTGGGGACATTTATCTTATGTTTAATGGCCCTAACAGCGATGATATTCGGATGTTTCGAACAGTACCAAATTGATTCCGTCATTCCTGCAGAAACCGACCGCGCATCTTGCCCTTATTTTTCTGAGTGCTTACCAACCGCTTCCGCAAGTTTATCGACTATCGAATTACCCGGTAGCTTAAAATTTGTAGCCCATCTGCATATTCCTGCTTCTCAAACAATTCTGTATCAGTTGACTTTTCCGAACTTCCGAAAATCGGAATTCCACCACCCAGAACAATGGGATTGAGCTTTAGCTTCAGTACGTCGATCAGGTCATTATCCAGCAGCCAGCCGGCAAAAGCTCCTCCACCGCACAGGTAAACATCTGTATTCGCCGTTTCAGCGATCTCCTTTACCCGGTCAATGGACATCTTTTCCACAAAGACATTTTGGGCCGAGTCTGAAAATTTTAATGACTCGGAGAATATGTGGTGATCCATATGCGGGTAAGCAGCCTGGCCGGGCTCTAATCCGTACTGATAACCGAACTCATAGGTCCTCCGCCCCATGATAACGGTCTTGAATTTTTGTAAGTCCTGCTTGTATTGCTCTACCCCCGGCCCACCGAATGCGAAGCGGCTGATATCGTCGTTTTTACCAGCAATATAACCATCCAGCGAACAGGCTACGTAGTAAACAATTTTCCCGGGCATGATCTATTGTTTATTGCTAAGTCTCGAAGATTGAAAACGGGCCTACTTGAATCGGATAGACTTTACCGGATCTACCCGCGTCACCAAATAACTCGGAATGATCAGAAAAATCAAGGTGATCAGTAATACTCCGAGATTGAGCAGAATGATCACCCACCAATTCACGCTGATCGGTGCTATGGCCAGGTAATAACTCTCTTCGTCCAAGGTCACGAACCCGAAGGTATCCTGTAACCAACACAGCCCGAGGCCAATTAAGTTCCCCCAGAACAAACCTAATACCACAATGTAACCGGCGTAATACAGGAATATGCGGCGAATGCTCCAGTTATTCTGCCCTAAGGCCTTAAGGATGCCGATCATATTGGTCCGCTCCAGAATGAGGATCAGCAGGGCGGTCATCATATTAATGATCGCCACCAGCGTCATGAGGCCGAGGATGAGGGCTTCGTTATAATCCTGAATGTCCAGCCAGTCGAAGAGGCTGACCATCTTTTCACGGATACTCTCGGCGTACAACTCTCCGGGTAGAACGTCATTATGAACGTAATCGGTAAAGGGGCCCAAATCATCAATGTTATCAAGAAATATCTCGAATCCACCGATCTGATCGGGCTCCCAGCCCATGATATTCTGAATTTGCTTTATATCTACCAAAGCGAATTCTTTATCGTACTCTTCCAGCCCCGTTTTGAATATTCCGGTTACCGTTAATCCCCGGACAATGGGACGGCGATCGTCCTGCAGAAAAGTAAATTCCAACCGATCCCCTACCCCGGATTTCAATCGGTTAGCCGTCGATTGGCTGATCAGGACCGTCCGGGCAATAGAGTCCGGGGTAACGACCAGCGCATCGCCTTCTACGAGGTAGCGGTTAAAAAAGTCCCACTCGTAATCTTCGGCGATCCCCTTCAGGATGATGCCTTCCATGATGATGTCCTCCTGCTCGTCGCGCGGGTAGGATTTCACGAGGCCGGGCATCACGGCAAACTGCTGGATGTGGCGGATTCCTCCTTTGGTCATCGTCTGGCGGGGGTACTCCTGGCCGAAAAAGGTAGGAAACTCCGTGTATTCAATCGGCCCGGTCGTATCTACGACCGGGTAGAAGTCCTCGTCATTACTGATTGGGTAGTTGAAATTTTCCAGCAGGGAATAAGAGGCACTATAATCCGTGATGTGGATGTGGCCCCAAAAACCAAAGATTTTGTTGCTGATCTCATTTTTGAAGCCCGCAATCAGGGCCGTGGAGATCACCATCACCGTCATCGACACCGCTACGGCAACGATGGCAATCCGGATGATCATTCGGGAAAAGGACTTGCGGCTACCGGTAGCCACCTTTTTGGCGATGTAGAAGGAAAGGTTCAAGCAACAAATTTAATAAAAATCGCCGGCGCGAATCCTGACGGATTAGCGCCGGCGATAAACCGAGATACATCTTCAGAAGGTAAAGCCTATGGCCAGATACCCAGGCTGATGTAATCATTGGCAATCTTGGAGATCGCGGTCACGAATGCAGCACTCCGCAAGTCTTCAACCTTGCGCTTGCGTTCGTAAACTTCGTAGAGCTGATCGAAGCTGGAGATCATAGTTTCCTCCAGTCCGGAACGTACCAGATCTACCTCATCGGCTCCACGAACGATCATGTTGCGGTCCCGTTCGTCCACAGACTTTCCGGTCAGCTTTTCTATCTGGTCGATGATCCGGCGGTTGTTGGCTTCATCGAAGCGCTTTTCTAAGCGGCCGAAGCGCATGTGGCTAAGGTTCTTGAGCCATTCGAAATAGCTTACCGTTACTCCACCGGCATTAAGGTAGATGTCCGGAATGACCATAACGCCCCGTTGCGCCAGAATTTTGGCAGCACCGGCGGTTACGGGACCATTGGCAGCCTCTCCGATGATCTTAGCCTGAATTTTTTCAGCATTTTTTTCCGTGATCTGGTTCTCCAAAGCAGCCGGAATCAATACGTCACAGTCAAATTCCATTACGATACGGCGCTGATCTTTGCCAAAGCTCTCCGCTCCGGGGTAGTTCAGGATACTGCCGTGCTCCTTGCGGAATTTCAGCAGATCATGAATATCGATCCCGTCTTTCTTGTAAATGGCACCCTCTACTTCGGAAACACCAACGATCACCATATCGCCTTCGTCCTGGCTGATCATAGCGGTATGAGAACCTACGTTACCCAGTCCCTGCACCACGATACGTTTGCCAGCAGTGCCCACGGTCATGCCCAGCTTTTTCATCAGCTTAGGCGTATTAAGGGCTTGGCGGATTCCGTAGTAGCAGCCTCGGCCGGTTGCCTCGGTACGCCCACGCACACCGTTCTGGTTCACCGGCTTACCGGTTACACAACCTGCAGCGTTGATGTCTTCCGGGTGAAAAGCACGATAGGTATCGTAGATCCAGGCCATTTCACGGCTGCCCGTTCCGTAGTCGGGGGCGGGTACGTCGATGGCCGGGCCGATGAACTTGCGGCGTACCAATTCAGTGGTGTAGCGGCGGGTGATCTTTTCCAGTTCGTTCTCACTGTACTCCCAGGGGTTGATCTTCACCCCACCTTTAGCTCCACCAAAGGGAACGTCTACGATGGCACACTTGTAAGACATCAGGGTAGCCAGGGCTACTACCTCATCCTGGTTAACGTGCATACTGTAGCGGATACCACCCTTGGTCGGATTGCGGTGATGAGAGTGCTGGGCCCGGTAGGCTTCGATCACTTTCACTTTCCCATTGATCTTCACGGGGAAGTTCACCTGGTAAACACTGTTGCAGCTCTTGATCTGATCGAGCAGCCCCTGGTTGAGGCCGGTGTGTTGAGCGGCGCTATCATAATAGCTGTTGACACTGGCTAAAAAAGTGCCATGCTTATCTGCGGACATTTTAATCGATTTGGTCCTCTAATTTGGTTAGTCGTCGGTCCAGGTAAACGAGCCACCCGACCAAGCCCAGGAAGACAATCACAATCACCCCCACGACCACGTACATCTTACCGATGGAACGCATAAAGTCAACGGGGGCCGCGGATTGGGCCGCCAGAGCATCGGCCAGAAAGCAAAGACCGAGAATCAATCCCGTTCTGGCAAGGTGGTTAAGTTTGCGAATCATGCTTAGCTTGTTAATGGTCCGACTGGTCAAAAGTCGCTCTTTCAGTCGGTTTAGCAAATTGTTATTGGCAAAAAGGGAAAATAATTCTTGAAGATGCTGAATTCAGAAGTCCAATGCCTCTTTTCGGACTTGTTCCAGCCGTCGAATTCGGTATAGAACCGAGGCCAGCCAGCCGCCCATCAGCGTCCAGGCAATGACGGCAGGGTAAAACACCATCCGCATGGTATTGTCCAGATCTTCACCGCCCAGGGCCGGGTTGCCACCGTTGCCGGGGTGCAGACTGCTGTCGCTCAGCCGGGGCAGCACGTAGATCAGTGGAATCAGGGCCGCGAAGGCGAAAATATTGTAAACTGCGCCGATTCGCCCCCTCGCTTCCGGGTCGGAGAAACTGGCTCTTAGCACGAAATAGCCGGCGTAGATCAGCAAAGCGATCAGCGTTGTGAATTGCTTGATGTCCCAGCTCCACCAACTTCCCCAGGTGTATTTTCCCCACAGCATTCCGGTCGTCAGCCCCAGGAGACCGAACAATAGGCCGGCACCGGTCAGGGCTTGGCTCCAGTAATCGGCTCTTTCACGGGGGCTCACGCCGGTCAGTTCCGTTTCCAGGACCTTGCCCTTATTCATCTTCCCCTGGAGTCGCAAGTATTTTACTGCATAGACCACCGCGGCTATAAAGATCAACATCATGGCCAGCCACAGGGAGACATGAAAGTAGGTATTGCGGATGGTCTCAGCCAGAATATTCCGGAAAGGATAAGTAACGCCATCCAACGTGTGTAATCCTTTCGGCGGACTGTTCTCCCAGTTAGTTATGCGGGTGTTTTCTGACTTCAAAGTAGCAGGGCCAATGGTCAAGGCCGAGGGCCTCACGAAGAACCCGTCTACCGGACTATCCATGACCAGAGAAGCACTGATCGTTTCTTTGTTGCCCGGATTGTCAGCGGGCAGTTGAAAGGTAAGCCTGGCGATTTGCTCGTCAACCACCTCGATACCGGCGACGGGTAATTTAGCCGACTGATCGTGTAATAGCCAAGCCTGGAGTTCGTCACCTGCGGTCACGAAGTGCGTATTGTAGCCGGTTATCTCCAGCACCGCTACTTTGCCAGCCATAGCAATCCCCCCGCCTTCTAACTCGACGGTTGTTATATTGGGTTTCAAAGGCACCAGCAGGCCAGCCACGAATACGTAGAGTAAAATGAGCACCGCAACGGCCTTCCACCACGATTGTCTAATCAGTTTATCCATGGGTGCGAAGATGGGGGCTTTTGGGCGTTTTGGGGTAGAAAAAAAGTAAAGTTTTGGTCTGATGGCCCTGGAGTCGAGAGTCGGGAGTCGAGAGTCGAGAGTCGGGAGTCTGGAGTCGGGAGTCGGGAGTCGAGAGTCGGGAGTTTAGTTATTTAATAATTGAAACTAGATACACTCCCGACTGATGAGCGCAGCGATACTCCTGACTCCTGACTAATGAGCGCAGCGATACTCCTGACTCCTGACTAATGAGCGCAGCGATACTCCTGACTCCCGACTAATGACTAGCCACCTCCCAATTCTTCCGCCCTGCGTAAAGCTGCTTCAGCCCCGCTCACAATATCCTCGTATACACTAGTATTCCTGAAAGTCTTAATCGCTGCTTCGGTGGTCCCACCTTTACTGGATACCCGTTCAATCCACTCAGCGCAACTGAGGTCATTTTTGGCATAGAGTTCCACGGCGCCCAAAAAAGTCTGGGAAACAAGCAACTCGGCCTGGGGGCGGTCGAAACCCATCTTTCGGGCTGCGTCGATCATGGCATCCATGAAGTAAAAGACGTAGGCCGGGCCGGAACCACTGATGGCCGTGGTGGCATCGATGGCACTTTCTTCGGCTACGTAAATAGCCTTGCCCGTAGTATTGAGCAGGTTCTGCACCAATACCAATTCGATACGGGTCACCTCCGGGCTGGCGGTGTAAGCGGTCATCCCCATACCGATCTGGGCGGGCAGGTTGGGCATGGCCCTGATGATCTTGGTAGCACCTAATGCAGCCTGAATGGTAGCTATTTTAACCCCGGCCATTATGGAGAGGTAAACCTGCTGATGATGAACCAGAGGTCGTAGTCTGGCGAATAAGTCACCGCTATCCTGAGGCTTCACGGCCAGAATGATAAGATCGGCAGCATCGAGGCAGTGAGCGGCATCCAGATAGACCGTTCCTACTCCGGACTGACTCAGGGCTTTGGCTTTCTCTGGGTCGCGTTCCAGCAGCATGAGGTCGCTTTCGGTAGTCAGGTGAGCGCGCAGCAGACTGCGGGCATAGGTCTTACCCATATTGCCCCCGCCGATGATGAGAATTTTCATAGTATTACTTTAGAATCGGCAAGGTAAGCCGGTTAGTTCGTGGATGTTACGATCTGTCTGGTCGAATTGCGGACTGAATTACGGTCTGAAAAAGCATATCTTTGTGTAGCAACGTTGGTTGCCTTGAGAACTAGTCGATTTTTGCCTTTACGTCCCTACACGAACCCAAACCGAATTATGCGCATTGAAGATGCCATCCAACAACCGTTCTTCCAAAGCTCTATGCAACGGGCTCACATAAATATCCTGTACACCGCTGCGTGGCTCAACCAGCTAAATGGAAGTCTTCTAAAACCATATGGCATTAGTGTTCAGCAGTTTAACATTCTGCGAATATTGCGGGGGTGCAAGGGTAAACCCGCTACGATCAAATTACTGACGGCGCGCATGTTGGATAAGATGTCCAATGCCAGTAGGCTGGTCGACAAACTGGTGAGCAAAGGGTTAGTCGATCGATCGCAGTGTCAGAACGACCGCCGCCGGGTAGACATCACAATCACTAAATCCGGGCTGGAACTGTTAGCCAAGGCCTCCGACGACCTGGATAAGAGTTTCCGGGACAATTTCAACGGACTTACTTCCGAGGAAGCGGATAAGTTGAGCAACCTTCTGGATAAGCTAAGAGATTGAGGCTAAACCTTGGGATTTATCGGCGGCCGGCCTTTTTCTTATACTCCTCGTAGCCGATCACCTTATAATGATTATCGCCGAAATAGCGCAGTTCGGTCATAAAGCTATCACCGGGTTTAAACCCAGGACTGATAGCGATTCTTTTTTGATTTTCGTCCAGATAGACCATACTCGGGTATGACATCCGTCCATCGGTGAGGGCAAAGGCCAGGGCGTGTACACCTCGGCGGCCCTTGTCCGGGTCGTATTTGAAAGTGTGTTTGGCATATATGAGGCTTCCTTTCTGCTCGGCGTCGAATTTGACGGGGTAAAAGTGCTCGTTGACGTATTTGACCACCACCGGATCGGTAAAAGTCTCTCGATCCATTTTTTTGCAGTAGCCGCACCACTCTGTATAGAGATCGACCATGATTTTCTTTGGTTCATCGTCCTTTTCCATCTGAGCAATGGCTTCAGTCCAGGTATACCACTTAATAGCTGGCTTTTTAAACTTGGATTGAGCAGAAAGGTTGCCAGCCAATAAGAGCAGGAAAAGTGAGAGTAAGGTCGATTTCATAACTGGAAAATGTGATTGTTTGCTAGGCTAAAAAAGTCGGGAAATTCTATTCTAAAACTTGGGGCAAGGGACTGCCTCGTCGTCATCAGATTGGCCAAGATAAGCAACGCTGAGTTCAAATGCCCCTTGGTGGCGGCGGTCGGTGTTCAATTGGTTGAGTCCGATATCGTAAGATAAACCCAGAAGGAAATTACTGTACTCGACGCCAAAGAATGCAATGGCACTATCCATACTGAATTTACTATCGTCGTTTTGTACCGGCCGTACCCAACCACCTACGTGAATAGCAGCGCCATTGACGTCATTTACTAAAAAACGCAGATTGCTGCCCGTGGTCATGGCCAGGTGAGGCCCCTGTGAGTAAAGCAGTACCCGTGGGCTGAACTGTACATCACGGCTCAGTGGAATGCGTAGACTGAGGTAACCGCTGTACTTCCGGAAAAGCTTGTTGGTCACCTGTACCTCTTCGTCACGCGTCAGTTCGAAATAAAAACTTTGCTCGGGTTCGGTGATGTGATGCATAGATGCTCCGGCGTAAAGGGCCATTCCCTTACGGGGCACGGAACTGTAATTCAGTCCGACCTGGTAGTCGCCAAAAGCAAAATTGTTTTCGGGAAACAGTTCTCCGGTAGCTCCTTCGTCGAAGCCAGTGGTGCCATTGAATTCATCCTCGAACGTCAATTGATCGTAGCTCACGTTACGCTGAGCAATACCGAATTGCACACCAAGACTTAGTGTTTGGGTATTGTCTTTGCTCAGGCTTTTATGATAAGCGCCGGAGAACATGATCTGGTTGGTGCTGTAGTTGAGTTCCGCCACGCGGTCACTATAAAAGAGCACCCCCACCCCGAAAGCATCCTTGTATTGCCGCTTTCTGGGATTGACAAAGTAGCGAAAATCAGCCGCCCCGGAAAAGGTGCTGTAAGGATTTTCCAGTGCCTTTCGCCACTGGTCGCGATAAATAAAAGAAACACGGTAGCGACCTTCGTAAAGTCCCGTCAAGGCCGGGTTCAAGGTCAGCGGAGAAGCAAAATACTGAGTAAAATGCTGATCCTGAGCGGTGGCCGAGGTGAAGAGGAGGCTTAGGAGAAGGAAGAGGGGAAAAAGTCTTTTCATCGGGGGAAATTAGAATACGTAGTCCGGTAGCCTGGTGATACATGATAGTAGTTCTGGCTTACTTCAGTACTGTTATACTACCATAACGACTAACGAGATGCGAAAGTAGCGCTACTCCTGCACAAACGGAAAATCAATTATCCTTATTATCTTGCCGTTAATGGATTCACACTACGCCATCGGGCGCTTCACCGCCGTCGCGTTACGCGCCAAAGCAAAGGAAAACGCGGAATTGCTCAGTCAGATATTACTGGGGGAGCCGCTACGCGTGATCAGTTACGGTAAAACATGGTCGAGAGTACAGTGCGCCGAAGATGGTTTTGAAGGTTACGTACGTAGTAATCAGATCGCATTCGTGGACGAACTGACTTTCCTGCAACAAAAAAACAACCCGGCTTTTGCCCTGGACCTCTTCTCCCCCATCCTGGGCGATCGCAACGGAATCCAGGTAACCCTCGGTAGTCGTTTGCCGGATTTCGACGGCATGCACCTCAGCCTTGGCGGCGGGCGCTATACTTACTCCGGCCAAGCCGTGATGAGTCGCGACATTCGTACCGAAGGCGAGCTGATGCTGAAACTGGCCCGGCGAATGCTCTTCGTGCCCCACTTGACCGGTGGCCGTACACCAACGGGTATCGACGCGGCGGCCCTGATCCAATTGGTGGCCCGTATTGTCAACATTCAACTTCCCCGTACCGCCGAAGCCCAGGTGAACTGCGGCCGTTCCGTAGACTTCATCGTCCAGTGCCAAGCCGCCGACCTCGCTTTCTTCGACGATAGCAAAGGCAACATCAACCACGTCGGTCTCCTGCTTCCCGACAGCCGCATCATCCACGTAGATGACCGCGTCCGCATCGACGCTATCGACCACTACGGCATCTTCAACTACGATCTTGGCAAGTACACCCACCGTCTTCGCATTGTCAAGCGCTTATTGCCAGACAGCGATCAGCCGAGCATTCTTCAGCATAAACGACCGAAGGTGTTGACTGATGAGCAGCAAATGGCGATTTTTTAGAAAAATGATCTTCGCTTTTGCAATTAGCTAAACGACTTTCAAAAGCGCACAGTTCTTCTAAAAGCCCGGCACCCACATAACTCCGTTTACCACCATCCGACTTGCCCCCCGCCAGAACATGCGGTAATGTGGGTTATCCAACAGGTAGACGATCTTACCCCGTCCAAACGGTTGCACCCCCGCCCAGGTATTCCCTGCCAGTACATCCAGGTTTTCTTTAGCCGCATAACCGGCGGTTAGCAATTTATCAGGGTCTTCCAGATAGCGGCCAACGGTCTGCAAGTTGAGGTTCGGCGTTAAGGCTTTAGTACCGAATTTGAGGGTAAATACTTCTGGTTTCACCCCAAAGGCCAACGGATGGGTTTGGTCAATCGTACTCCGCAGGGCCGAGCCGGGAATGTTACGCTTACCCCGGTAGTCTTCCCGGTCAGCGTAGGCAACGACCATAGCACTGGAATCACGATCACGGGGAAGACTTTTTACCGGCAGGTCAGTAATTTTGCCCTCTTTGGTGAAGAAAAGGGCACTATTTTCCAGGGCGACGACCGTACCTCCCCGGCGAATCCACTCCGTCAGTTCCGCTAATGCTTTTTCTTTGAAAACCTCGGTGAGGCGGTTGGCCCCCGGCAGGATCAATACATCATAGTCATTCAGATCGGCGTAACCGTAGCGGCTGCCAAATTTGGGTAGCGAAGTTTGCTGCAATTTGCTGATCCGAATCCGCTCTACGGGAAGCCTTACTTCCTGGTCAAAGAGAAAATATAGCTGACCGCTGGTGTAGGTATTGAAAGGCGGTTCCACCAACAGGGCTACCCTGGGTTTTTTCAGGGGTACATTGCGGGTGCTGCCTAAATCCATCCCCTCGGCCATCCGGCCGGAGGCAAAAGTATGGATCGTCACGCCGGTTTCAGCGGCGATCATATTCAACAGCTCGGGTAGTTCTTTTTGCTTTTCCAGGTTGCGGCCGGCCATGATGATGAGACTGCCGGTGGCAAAAGCAGTGCCTTCCTGACTAACGAATGGCTCGTGGGCAGCACGTACCCTCAGACCGGTTTCCCAGATCGCAGCCAGTGCCCTTGGCGTATTACGCTGTCGATTGTCAATTACGGCGGCGTAGAGCGGATTACCCCCCGTGCCATTCATCACTAACCCTGCGTAACGGAATGGATTTTCCTGCAGCGGCTCGGTGTCTACCTGGATGGTGCCGTTGAGGGTATATGCTTCCAGGTTATAAGCCAGCGGCGCGCTCCAGGTTGCCATATCGTACATTACACTGTCCTCGATGACCAGATTACGCCCCAGCAAACTATTTACGAAGAGGTGGCGGGCCTGTTCGGTCGGAATAATGATGCTGCCGGCGGCAAAACTGCGGTCTTCAGTTTCTCCGCTACGAAAGCCCTCTGCTTTGGCTTTTAGTCGTTCGGTGGTTACCTCCATTTCCACTCCGTTGAGCAGCATGGCATCGATAAAGTCCCGCAAAAATTCGCTGCCGTCATTTTCGATCAGGTAAGCGTTGGCCGGGGCTTTACTGGCCATCGGATCCCAGGCCTCCAGGCTGTATTGAAGCAGTGCTCTGCGGTTACGGGCCGCAGCTTTGATGGTAGCCAAACTGGTCAGGTAGTGATCAAAGATGCGTTGACGTAAAGTCAGGATATAACCATCTTCGGTTTCTACGGCCAGACCGGCGGCGATACCGCCCTGTTCGGTCAACATGCCTACGGCTCCCATTACGCTTGGGTAGCTGCTACCGTAGCTGGGGTAGTAAAAATCGAACCGATCGCGGGTGAAGTAAGTGATCGCATGTTCGTCGAAGGCACGGACATTGGCCATGCCGAAAGTATCCGTCCAGCCCTCGTACAGGTCTGGCAAAAGCTGGTTACGGGGGGTGGTGCCGGGCATGGTAAAATAATTGGCGTCATAACCCTGCTCATGGTAATCTGCGTGTACTTGCGGCATCCATTGCTGATAGGCGCGGGTATGCCCCCTGCTTTCCGGGTGGACGCCCCATACCCAATCGCGATTCAGATCAAACCAGTAATGGTTGGTCCTGCCATTGGGCCAGGGTGCATGGTGCTCCAGATCGGCCGGTTCTTGACCACCGGTGGCGCGGGAAACTGTATTGTACCAGGAAACGTAGCGGTTACGGCCATCGGGATTAATGCAAACGAAAAGCAGGATTACGGATTCCTCCAATGCATTCAATAGTGCCGGATCATTGCTCGCGGCCAGTTCGTAAGCTACCTGTTGGGCAGCCTCGGTGCCACTGGCTTCGTTACCGTGAATGTTGTAGCTGAAGGAGGTCACCACCGGTTCATTTAAAAAAGCATCCTGATCACCCTTACCCAGGCGATAAGCGTTGGTCATGGCCGCGTGGCGATCCCGAATCTCCTCCCGGCGGGCCATATTTCCCTCACTACTCACCGTAAGTAGTAGCAACGGTCGGTCTTCGTAGGTACGGCCATACTCCTCCAGGTGAATACGATCGCTATTCGCGGCCAGGTATTGGAAGTAGTCGACACTGCGCTCGTATTCCGTGAACCGATCCCCCAGTTCGTAACCGAGAAAATCGGCGGGGCTTTTTAGTTCGGTCGATTGTTGGGCAAACTGAAAGCGGTCCCGGGGGCTACTCTGGGCGAAGAGGACAGCGGTGGCGGTCATTAAAAAGACAAAAAGTACGGATCTGGTCATGCGTGTTATGGTTATGGCTGGACTTTTGATTTTCCGGCTAACAAAGTAGCAGTGCTTATGGCGAGCTAAAGTAGCAAGATTTATAATTTGCCAGCCTCAAAGTAAGCCAACAGGCTCCTTAGAGGAATTTCTTCCGTAGTATATCACGCTCCGGTTTGCCAACCGACGTTTGTAAAGAATACTTATCTTGTGAGATCGGTCATCAATAATTTGATCTCGCCGACTATACCCCGCAAACTTTGCTACTTTGTTAGTCCAAATCCTCCCAAGACACCAACGGACATTGCTCTTATCCCTGGTGTTGCTGATTGTTTGCTGCAGCTCCCTTTCCGCTCAAAACATAAGTTGTGGCGGGGCAAATGCTTTCCAGATTTTGCATTTTACCAAGACCAATGGTTTTGACCATGGAACCAGAAACGTGAGCAATACCATGTTCAGCGAAATTGGTACAACTGAAAATTTCACGGTTGTCAACTCCCAGAACGCCAACGTTTTTGACGACCTGAATACTTTACTGGGCTACGAAGTGATCATCTTTTCCAACACCAGCGGAAACAATCTATTGGATCAAACCCAACGTGATAACGTAGAGGCGTACATGGCCGCCGGCGGGGCCTTCCTTGGCATCCACGCGGCTACCGATACTTACCGCAATCAAAGCTGGCCGTTTTATAACCAACTCGTGGGCGGCATCGTACAAAGCGGACCGAACCATACCGCCAACAATTACCCGGGCACCATGGACGTGATCGGTAGCCACCCCTCAACCGTCAATCTGCCTAACCCCTGGGAAAAGCCAGAGGAATATTATTACTGGGAACTCAACGGCGGGCAACTGGACCCCAATATCGTAGAGACGCTGCGCGTTCGCGAAACCGGGCCGGAAAGCTACGACGCAGCCCGGCCGATCAGCTGGTACCAGACCTTTGCCGAAGGCGGGCGTTCCTACTACAGTGCCCTGGGGCACGGGCAGTTCAACTATACCGACCCGGATAACGATTTTCGCCAGCTGATGCGAGATGCGCTTTGCTGGTGCGTGGAAGCTGATGCGACTTTACCCGTAGCCGGAATTACCGCCGACCTGAGCGGTTCAGAAGGCGGGGAAACCGTGATCAGTTACGAGATATCGGGTAACGGCCTGGAAGAAATCCGGCTGTACGGCGGTGTTGATCAAACTGAATTATTACTGCTGGAACGTCGCTCCGAGCAACAAAAACTGGCTGGTCGTTTCCTCCACCACCGACCCGCTGAAAGCCGGCAAGCGGCCTATTTCTACCGCATCGAGACAACGGACGCCGACGGTCACGTTTTCCGCAGTAATTGGATCATCAGCCCACCCACGACCGTACTCACGGCTAGCCTGACGTGGCGGCAAAGTGGTGAGCTACAACTCCGAATGAGTGGACTGACCAAAACGGCCACCAGGGCCACGATCGTGGACATGAACGGCCGCAAGGTGCATAGTTTCTCTCTTCGGAACGGCTTTAATGAAATTGGTTATACCAGTCTTAAAAGCGGGCAATACGCCATCATTTTTGAAGACGTGCAATTAAGTAGTCTTGCATTAACCAAACTTTGAGCATTACTTCCTGATCGCGCAAAACTCTTCGGTGGTATACGCCCGCTTAACGATCACATTGCTATTGGTCGCAATGATGAATTCACTTAGACCGATGTGCAGTTTGTTCCCCGGGTTCCAGTCATAAGTATAACCAAGTTCAGTCCAGGGGTAGTTCGCATCCCATTTCATGTTGTAGTAGGACGCAATACGCTGTTCATTCACCCAGTTTTTGTGGTTGTCGGAGACGAAGTCCGGAAATGCGAGGCCACAACTACGGTCCCCGATCTCTCCATCCGGACACGGGCGGTAAAGGTCGGCCGGCCTCACCCAAAAGGAAACGAAGTACTTTTTATTAACTCCGGGCGGCATCCCGAAAAGTTGTTTGAGCCTTAAGTCCAATCCTTCTCTTCTTCCAAAGCCCGGTCGGGTACACTGTTCCTGTAATTCGGGAGATGCCGTTACCCAGATGGGATATTTCCCGGTATTGTAACGCCCCGTGATGGAATCATTGAAGTAATAGGTCGTATCCCCTTTCCAGGAAGAAACCAACAGGTGAGCTTCCCCTCCAAAATTCTTCCAGATCAAGCTGGAGTTGTCTTCTCGAATGGCGATTAAATCATTGCTGATCTCCCAGGGTTCGGGTTTAGCCGCGTCGGCAACGGCCCTAACATACTTGGCTTTGGCCTTCTCCGCGTTATAGGGTTTGACCAATTGCCTCGGGCCGCAGGAGGTAATGAGGGCCAGCAAAATGAGCGGGTAAAAAGTCAGTGATCTAAGCATCGGCAAATAGTTCTTCATTATTACGTAACGGATGCACCAGTTCACCTCGCTCCCGAAAGGCACCAGGTGAATAAGCACGAACAAGTAATAAGGAGGAACTTGAGTGGCCAGAAATAACACCGCTCAGTTCTAAAGATACTGCTATTTTATTTAACCGAAACCGGCAAAAAACTCTGGTACACCTGCTTGTGGACCCTGGCCCGGGTACCCAGCTTAGCCAACCGCTTATTGTTAGGGTCCGGATGGATACGATTGGTCAGCAACACAAAAACCAGGTCGTTATCCGGGTCAGCCCAAACACAGGTACCACTAAACCCCGTATGGCCGAAAGTAGCCTCCGAAGCCCCGGCTCTGATCACGTTATTATAACCACCAGCCAGGCGATCGAAGCCAAGAGCCCGGTAATTATAACGGGACCGGGTCGTGAACAATTCCACGGTTTCTTCCTCGAAGACACGTACGCCATTATAGGTGCCTTTATTGAGCAGTAGCTGGAATAGCTGCGCTAGGTCAGTAGCCGTGGCGAACAATCCTGCGTGACCGGCAACACCACCCAGCAGGGCCGCGCCTTCGTCGTGTACGTAGCCGCGGATCACCCCACCCCGCATCCAGTAATCACGACTGGTCGGCACGATCTGCTCGGGAGCAAACTGCTCGGTGGGTTGATAACCCAGGCGTTGCAACCCCAGCGGCACGTAGACTCGTTCGGCGAGGAAGTCGGCAATGGACCGGTTATATTGCCGTTCGATGATAAGCTGCAACAAAACGTAGTTGACATCGCTATAACGATAAATTCGGCGGCGGGTATGATCTACGTACTTGAGGTCGTCGATGATCTCTTCCGGCACCGCTTCATCCAGCCAACGATCTTCGGAAAGCTGAATGGTAAAGTCACCCTTGAATTCGTCACTGACGTATTTTTTACCCAGATACTTGGAAAGGGGCAGATTGGCCTGCATCCCCGTTTGGTGGGTAAGCAACTGCTCGATGGTATAACGACCGGCCGCACGTCGTTTGAGTTTGGGCAAATAATCACGTACCTGCTTTTTCAGGTCGATCTTTCCGTCTTCGTAAGCCAGCATGACCGCCAGACTGGTGGAGGCTGCTTTGGTTACCGAAGCCAGGTCGTATTGATCGGAGGTAAAGACCTCTTGTTCTTTCTTGTAAGTGTGGTGACCGTAAGTCTTCTGATAAATTATGTGGCCGCCTTTCGTCACCAACAGCTGGGCGCCCGGAGTGGCTCTGCGGCGGATGGCCCGGTTAATGTGGTAGTCGACTTTCTCCAGCTGGATCGGGTCAAAATTTTCGGCGGCCGGGGTACGGTAAGAAAGCAAGCGATCATCCTGATCCGGGGTGTTGAACAAGAGCGTAGCGGCGGCAATCTGGGAGAAAGGATCATTTTCCAGCGCCTGAATGACCGTCCATTGCGGGGGTATGGCTGGCAAAGTAGCAGGGTTTCCTTCAAGCACGAGCACCACGGGCAGCTCGGCGAAGTCCATCAGCCAGGGCTTTACCACGGCATCAAAATCTAGGGCGCGGGCGTACAGCACATTAGCGACTTCGGGGCGGGCCAACGGAATCAAATCGCGGTCACGGTCCGGGTCGTATTCCAGACTGGTAACCGGCGAATAAGCCTGTAAAACATTAGAAAAATAAGATGGATAGCCGCGCTCGCCAAAGATCAGGCGGACGGGCGTACCCCCTGAAAGGGGTAAGAAATCGTGCTCGTCCTGGTAGACGAGAGTATTGGCTTTGGCCCTAATAAATCGATCTTCGTCGGAACCCGGGTCGATACTGGCCAAGGGCCAGTGGAACTGAAAGTTATTTTCGGCGGCCGTAGGGAGGCGCAGCCACTCTTCAGCACCGGGGAGGGCGTATAGCTCTTCGTCAACGATACTTGACCCGGCAACCTCTTCCGTTTCCGGCCACCACCATTCGGAAATAAAGTCTGGCAACCAGTCTTTGAAGCGGTCACCGAAGCCGGCGGCGCTGGTACTGGAAATGACCAACAGTGTTAATAAAAGGACAAGGGAAAAACGCATTCAGTCGGGGATTAGCACATTGGCCAAAGGGCCTTCAGTCGGGTAAAAGTCAAATCAATAATGGGTGCCGGTAACTTTAACGAAGGTAGTCAGATCATATTATACGAATAACCCGGGCTCTGAACATTCAAGGCCCTCAGTCTATTTTTTGTTTTAAAACTACATATTTACCAAAAATACTTTACTTTGCCTTATGCCCATCGAGTATTCATTGATTGTTGCCGTGCTCTGTCTCCTGGTCGGAGGATTGATTACTTACCTGTATTTGCAACTTAAGTTGAGGGATAGCTTTGTTGCCCGCTCACAACTGCAGACCACGCACGTAAGCAAAGAGCTGTATGATAATCTCCAACAGCAAGCGGATCTCAACTTCGAAAACTTGCAGGAAAAGATTGCCAGTGAGCAAAATCTCTCCTTACAACTGACCAAGTTGGAAACGGAGTTCGATCAACTGGAAAAGCAACTAACCGGCCAGCGGGAGGAAATGGAAAGGCTACAAGCCGAAAGCCACGCCCACTTCGAACGGGTGGCCGCCAGGTTGTTCGAAGAAAAAGGCCAACGTTTTACCCGCCAGAACGCCGAGCAACTCAATCATTTACTGGCTCCTTTACAAAACCGGATCAAAACATTCGAGGAGCAGATCCAAAAACGCTTTGTAGAAGAAACCCGCGACCGCGTCAGCATCAAAGAAGAGATCATTCACCTCCGCAACCTCAACGCTCAGTTGAGCACCGATGCCAACAACCTGGCCGATGCTTTGCGGGGCGACAATAAAATGCAGGGAGACTGGGGAGAATGGCAGTTGGAAACCTTGCTGAAGTCCAGTGGTCTGGAAGCCGGTGTTCATTACGTCGCCCAGAACAGTTTCCGCGACGAAGAAGGCAGGCAAAAACGCCCCGATTTTATCATTAATCTCCCGGACGATAAACATCTGGTCATCGATAGCAAGGTTTCACTGGCTGCCTACGAGCGCTTCAGTTCCTGCTCCGAGGACGCTGACCAAAAAATACATCTAAAAAGCCACTGCCAGAGTTTGCGACAGCACGTCAAAGACCTCTCCAGCAAAAAATACGAACAACTATACCAGATCAACTCTCCTGACTACTTACTGTTGTTCGTTCCCATCGAACCTGCCTACAATCTGGCTTTGCGTGAAGACCGTAATATCTTTATGGAAGCACTGGACCGTAATATCGTGATCGTCACCAACGCTACCCTGCTCTCCACCTTGCGTACCGTCAGCTATATCTGGAAACAGGAAAAGCAACAGCAGCACGTGCAGGAGATCGCCTATCAGAGTGGGTTGATGTACGATAAATTCGTTGGCTTCGTCAATGATCTTCAAGACATCGGCACACAGCTGGATCGGACGCAGAAGTCTTACCAGGCGGCCTTGAATAAGTTGAAGGATGGGGGTAAAAAAGGAGATACCTTGATCGGTCGGGCGGAGCGGTTGCGGGAGTTGGGGGCGCGGGCGAAGAAGCGGTTACCGGAGGTATAAGCTATTCCGCTTGGCGCAAAAGCTTACCTTTGTTTTTGTTGCTCTTTGATGAAGGAGCTTGCTGCTTTACGTGCATCACGCGCTGCGTGCCTTAGGCGACTTAATGCCGGCTAGTAACGCTGCGCTTTCGTGCGCCGTACCGGCGTGCCTTCGGCGACTTCATTTTTTAGCTTCGCTGATCGTCCTTCGTCCTCAGAGTTCCATTGAAGAAAAAACGAAGCAAAAAATTCCAGGACTGTACCGCTGGCTTAACGCTAAAAAGAACTGAAAATGCTAAAACGGCAAACTCTGAGGACGAAGGACGACCACCGAAGGTAAACTCGCACAACCGACTATCTCCGTAAACATGCTTTTATGAACTCAGAAATCTTTTGACTTCGAACATGCTGTCCAATTGCTCAAACAGTTGCCGTTTCTTAACGTATTTTCGGCTCTTTTTCGCTACCAGCGCTAATGTCCGATCTTACGCTAGCCTAGTCACCAGTGGTTATTCTCAGTGATTCTTGAAAACGGAACCCGAGCATGTCGCTTTGAGCATGTCGCTTTGAGCGACTCTGTCCTTCGCTAAAAGCATTGGTTCGGAGCGTATCGAACTCAGAACTGTTTGAGCGAAGCGAGTTTTCTGAGTTCTAGACTTATTTGCTTCTTTTTTTGGCAATGCAAAAAAGAAGCCGCCGGAGGCATGCTAGAACGGCATGCTAGAACGGCATGCTAGAACGGCACGCTAGAACAGCACGCTAGAACAGCAAACAAAACAAAGTGCTAAAATAAAGTGAAAAAAAAATCCGACCTCCACGCCCTGATCCAAGCCATGTCCCGCGCCGAGAAACGCTACTTCACCCTGGACGCGCGTAAAGGAGGGCGTAGTCAAAGTCGCTATCTGCAATTGTTTCAAGCGATCAATAAACAGGAAATTTACGATGAAAAGGTGCTGAAGGCGACTTTCGGCAATAAGTTGAACGACGATAAGTCCAGGCTCTACGAGGCGATTCTCCGCTCCATGCGGGATTACCGCTCTCAGCGCAGTCGAACGGCGCGGATCAAGGAATTATTACTGGATGCCAACTTCCTGTACGAGCGGCAGTTATACGCCCAGACTGAAGTCAGGTTACTCGAAGCAGAGCGGATCGCCAGGGAGTTATACGACCAGCCCTCCCTGCTCGAGATTAACCGGGAACTCCGGAGATTATTGAACAGCAAACTGGACCGGGAAGAAGACCATGAATTGTCTGATCTTATTTCCGACTCCCGACAAAGCCTCGGTCTACTAGACGAGGAATTCAATTACCTCAATCTATTCGATCGGTTGATCCGGACCAGAAAACAGGTACGTCAGAACAAAGACAGTTCCGCAAAAACCAATAATCCGGTCGAAGATATCGAGAGAGTCGACCTGCTGAAGAGCGAGCCGCCCGTTTCCGTACGTGCCCGGCTCCGTTACTATCAATCCCAGGCCATTTACCAGCAACTACTGGGTAATCAGTTGGAAGTCTACAACAACTTCAAGGCCGCCGTAGCCTGTTGGGAAGAGCATCCGGCCTTGAAAAAGGAAGAGTTCAATCGTTATTTGAACGATGCGTTCAATCTGCTTTTCGCTATTTTCAATTATCCTCCCGTGACCAAAGAAGCACGGAGTTTACTGGACCGACTGGCTAACGAATCCCCTAAAAATATCCACGATGAGGCGATGCTGTTTCAGCAAGTGACGACCTATCGACTGTTTTACGCAATCAATTACGATGTTAAGACACCGGCGGATGAGATATTGATTCCGGTAGAAGAAAGGTTGACTAAAATCGAGCTTCACCCGATCTACAAAATGAATATTCGATTCAATGCAGCAATTCTTTATTTTATTCAAGGAGCAGCAGAGCGTTGTGAAGAGTGGCTAGACCCTATAATTTCCCAAAAAGACAATACTCTGTTGCCCGATGTAAATAGATCGGCACGACTTTTAAGACTGCTTACATTGCTGGATCAAGGGATGGAAGGTGACTTCATAGAAGCAATGCTCAGAAGTGAACAACGGCAATTCAACAAACTCGATAAAGACAGATTAACTGAGTTTGGACTATGGCTAATCAAGCAACTGAAGCATTTCAATAATGAGTATGGGAAAGGCCGGAAACAAGTACTATCGTTAGCTAAAGAAATTATGCTTCGAGACTGGCAAAACCTCCCCCTCGAACTCGATCAATTGATTGAAAAATGGCTCACCGCGCGAATCAGCGGCACCTCCGTTTTGGATTTAATGCAAGCCGAGTAATGCTACTCGTTGTAAAGCCATTACACTCAAAGCATCTTTGATCTTCCCCGCCACTACCATTTCAATGGCTTCGGCCAGCGGCAATTTCCAAATCACTAAATCTTCGGTAGGTTCGGGTTCGGCGGTTTCCTGCTTCAACTCGCGAGCCAGGTAAGCGATCCCGTATTCGTCGGTTACCGAATTACTTAGGTGAAAGTCCAGCAGTTTGGTCCATTCATTAGCCACCAAGCCGGTTTCTTCCTTTAATTCCCGCCGGGCCGTTTGCAGCGGATCGGTGCCGACGGGGCAGCCACCTTCTGGTATCTCCCAGTGGTAAGCTTCAAGGGTGTAACGCCACTGGCCTACCAGGTAGGTATTGCCGTCATTATCCAATGGGACGATCCCGATGGCGTGGTTCTTGAAGTGGACTTTGCCATAAATACCATCACCGCCCGAGGGATTAATGACTTCGTGGTGCTCTACGCGCAGCCAGGGGTTTTCGTAAGCGACGCGAGAGGATTTGAGGGTCCAGGGGTTATTATGTTGCTTCTTCACATTGCTACTTTGCTAGCCAAAAAAGACATAAGACAGCTCGTTCCGCTGCGCGAAACTTCGTAGGAGGAATACGCCGACTAAACGAGTACGCTTACAGGAATAGAACTTTATTTCGCTGAAGCGAAACGGGGCGGAAGTTCTAATGGTTTGCTTTAGCAAAGCCGGGGGCCATTCCCACTTGCAGTAGACGCAAGTTTGTGCCGTATTTCTATGCAGCGAGCAAGCTGTCTTATGTCTGTAGGCTATCCTTCGAAGTGAAAAGATAGGGTAAACGTCCGACTCAACACCTTCTCCAACACGGTACTTTCTGCCAGGTTAGGGTTAAAGATAAGCGTATTGCCAATGCCGTGGCTGACCTTGAACTCCGGGCTGAAGATGAAGTAGGGAAAGAAGAACTGGATGCCCGCGCCGTACTCCACGGCAAAATCATGGGGGCTGATCTTAACGAGGGCATCAGCCTGGCGAGCGCGGCTTTCACTGGCTACGTCGAAGTTGTACTTGACACCGGCGATGAGGAATAAGCGCTTATCCTTGTAGGGTGCTGATTTGAAGCGAAAATGAAAGGGCAATTCCACGAAAACAGACTCTACCGTGCGCTGCCGCTCCCGAATACTTCGGGTTCCAGCCGTATAATTGAGGTTACGTTCCGAAAAAGAAAGCGTAGGCAGGAATCGAAAATCGAAGTACTTACCGATCTTCAGATTGGTGATGATACCCAGGTTGAATCCGGGGCCATTAATGGACTCGACGATGCGGATACTGTCGGAAAACAGGAAATCTTCGCTGCGAAATGGGGTATAGCGGCTACTATTGACCCCCAGTGTAATACCGAAGTAGTAAGGCTTCTGGCTGAAATCATAGAAGTTGCGGTTACCGCCGCCGACGAACTGTTGCGCCTGTGCCTGGACAGGCAAGAGCAAGAATATTGCGAGAACTAAGAGGGCTTGTAAGCCGTGTAAATACTGGCGATTCCCAGTGTAAGTGGTTGACATGCAGATTGTTTATAACCAACGCCGTCCAGGATATCGGTAAATTCCTTACCGGAGGGGAAAGCCTGGACGCTTTCGAACAAATAGGCGTAAGCACGCGGATCTTTGGATTGTAAACGCCCGATCAGCGGCATTATTCGCCCGAAGTAAAAATTAAATAACGCACGCACCGGGGCGAAGCGTATTTTACTGAACTCCAGAACCACTAATTTTCCACCCGGCCGTAACACGCGCAGCATTTCTGCCAGGCCTTCTTCCAGGTTTTCGAAGTTGCGAACGCCGAAAGATACGGTCACCGCATCGAAACTATTCGTCTCCAATGGTAAGTTTTCGCTATCGCCCTGCTTTAGCAAAATAGTGTCATCCAGGCCCGCTTTCGTCACTTTTTTGCGTCCATAGCGCAGCATTTCATTACTCAGGTCAATACCAGTAATCTGTTCGACGGGCATTCGCTTGGCAGTTTGTATGGCAACATCGGCCGTCCCGGTGGCCACGTCGAGAATTCTTTTGTGGCTTTGTGGATCGAGTTGAGCGATCATTTTTTTACGCCACAGCGTATCCACGCCCAGGCTGGTTCCACGGTTCAACAGATCGTAGGTAGAAGCAATGCTATCAAACATGGCTCCGACTTCCTCTTTCTTTGATTTTCCGGCTCCGTAGGGCGTAACGGTTGGTTTACTACTCATATCTATCAAGAACCTTCCTATCTTAAAATGGTTCTGCCGAATTACGTAGCTTAGTGCGCTCAACCCGCAGTTTACACGATTATGATCAATACCATTAGTCTTTCCAACGACCAGAAACAGCTTTTCCTGATCGACGCCAAGCGCGTGATCGCCTTCGACCTCGAAACCAAAGAGGGAGTAACCATCGGGCTGCTGGGTGGCCAACTTAGTGCCATCAGTAGCTTGGGTCTCGACGAAGAGAAGAGTAGCCGGAAACCGGATCGGCCGATCACTTTGAAGTTGGCGGCTGACAGTCAGTACACTTTAGCTTATAACCGGAGTAGCAAGACCCTAAGTCTAATTGGCTCGATCGATATCGTACAAACTGAACCAAAAGAGGATAAAGAAGACCCCACTGCCAGTTGCTTCCTCCACCTTATTTCCTTGGAAGAAAAGATCGTACAGATTCGAAAAAAAGGAGACAGCTTGGTGATTACGCCACTGGACCGGTAGCCGGAATACGCCGCTCTCCGAGCGGCTACTAACTCATGTGATACTAGCCGCTCGGAGAGCGGCATACTCCGCAGAGCAGTACCAGCCGTTCGGAGAGCGGCGCACTCCGTATAGCAATAAAGTGTACCTCAATCATCTTCAGAGTTACCACCAAAATCAATACCACGTGCATCTTGAAAGTGTACGAAGCTTCGATCGTTCACTTAACCTCTGCTGAGGTTTCAAAACTCTAAATATGATTTTCATTATACCTTCCGGCACCGTGGTGCTGGTTTGGCTGGGTGCGCTTTGCGTAGGACTGGCCGGACTGGTCATGTTTCTGCGCCGCCGGCTCCACAGCGCAAAACCGGGCGTAAAAGACGGCCGTACCAAGCTGGACGAAGCCAATGCTTTCGCCCTCAGCGGCCCCATCCACCGGCTGGCACTCTGCGTAGCCATCGGCCTATCGGTACTGGCTATTAACTGGACAACTTTTGAAGATGCCGCCGCCTTCACCATGACGATTGAAGAGGATATCGATCCGTTCGACATCACCATTCCCCCAACAACTGATTTCCCGCCACCGCCACCACCGCCTCCGCCACCACCGGTGATTGAAACCATGGAAGACCCTGAATTCGAGCAGGATACAGTTTTTGTTGATCAAAGCATCGACGACAATACGGCGGTAGTCAATGATCCACCGGTAGTAATTAAGAAAAACGTTCCACCGCCCGCTCCCCCACCCTTACCGCCACCGCCCGTCGTTGAGCCAACTGTCTTAATTTTTGCCGAGCGCATGCCCGTATTCGGTGGTGAATGCAAGGATCTACCTAACGAGGCCGAGCGGAAGACTTGCTCGGACAAAGCCCTTCTGGGTTTCCTCAGTCGTAGTGTCAAATATCCTGAATTGGCCAGGACTAATGGAATTGCAGGTCGGGCCGTAGTGAGCTTTACCGTAGAAATAGATGGCACTGTTACAGATGTTGAGATCCTACGTGATCCGGGAGCGGGCTTAGGCCGCGAAGCCAAGCGGGTTATCGAATTGATCAATACCAAATCGGATGGATTCAAGGCTGGTAGCCAGCAAGGACGAAAAGTTCGGGTACGCTTTACGGTGCCGATTAACTTTCAGTTGGATTGAAATGATGCTGCGGACTTTGGGGTAAAGGAAGCTTAACTGTAATAAGCCAGTCTAATTGGCCAAGTTCACTTCAACACTGAGTGCTGAAATACGATTAGCGAGCCTAAATATTGTTGACTTCAAAGTAGCAATGTCGGTTGCAAACTGAAGTGATAAAGCTGGTGGAAATCAAGATGGGCCAGCATAGAGAGAAACACCTAATGGGTCTTTGCTTTCTATCAAAAGTTGATTAATCGTCTTTGCGCCTTTAGGATCTACCAACTCGCCAGCAATATCCGCCAGGGGCAGCAATACAAAGTTTCTTTCCTGAATTCTGGGGTGTGGCAGGACCAGGTCCGGCGAATCTATGATCTGATCATCATAGTATAGTAAGTCTACGTCAATTACTCTGGGGCCCCAGTGCTGCCGTCGGACACGCCCCATAAGATTCTCAATGGCCATAGCGGTTGTCAGGCAAGTTTGGGGGCGCAGCTCGGTTTCCAGGATGATCACCTGGTTCAGGAAATCGGGCTGCTCTTCCACTCCCCAGGCAGCTGTTTGATAGATCGGGGAGACACGCAATAATGGTCCGTAAAATTGACGGCAGAGTCCACGCGCCAAACTGAGTTTGCGAGAGCGATCACCCTGATTGGATCCGAGTCCGATGATGAGCTGTGACATAGATTGATTAAGTGATTCGCTAAAATTTTGGTGGATTCAGGTTTTGTCCTCCTAGCCCCGACCATCTGTTTCAATAGTTTTAACGCTAAAAATACCAGACCCACGAAAATTAACAGATAGGATTGTTTTTAAAAGCTCAAATTGCCGACGTCTGTTATCTTCGCCCCCGGTGAAAACGAAGTTACCATATTCTTTCATTGCCATCGAGGGCAACATAGGTGCCGGCAAGACAACTTTGTCGGAAATGCTCGCCGAACGTCAGGACAGAAGATTGATCCTGGAGCAATTCAGCGATAACCCTTTCCTCCCCTACTTCTACGAAAACCCGGAGCGTTATGCCTTTCCGGTAGAGTTGTTCTTCATGACCGAACGTCACAAGCAGCTACAAACCGACCTGGCGCAAACTCAACTCTTTGAACAGGACGTAGTAGCCGACTACTTTTTCGTCAAGACCCTGCTCTTTGCCCGCAACAATCTCCAGGATGAGGAGTACCGACTATTCACTCGCCTTTATAATGTATTGACCAGCAGTTTCCCCCAACCCGATTTGCTCGTCTATCTCTACCGGCCGGTAGAAGCCCTGCAAGCCAACATTGCCAAGCGCAACCGCAGCTATGAGCAGAGTATTTCCGACGAATATCTAACCAACATCCAAACCGCTTATCTTGACTATTTCAAAACTTATAACGAAGCTCCGGTCTTAATCCTGGATCTACAGGAGAAGGACTTCATATCGGAACCAGCAATTTACGAGCGGATGTTGACAGCAATGCAAAAAAGCTACGCGCCGGGGCTACACCGGGTAAAAATTTAAACAAATGTTTAAAAAATAAAACACAAATTCGCTTAAGATAATATTTTGTGTTAAATTAGCGATGAGAAAGGCACTGGACAGGCAAAAGACAAAGCTAAAACCAGTACCCATGGCACATGCCAAAAAATTTCTGTTTTCCGATGAGGAGCAACTATTTTCCGCCTATTGTAAAGCAATGGGACATCCGGCGCGCTGGCGGATATTAAATCTGTTGAGAAGCGGGGAGGTCAAGACAGCTCACGACCTTACTAGAAACATTCCATTGGCTGCATCAACCCTGCAGCAACACCTCATTCACCTTCAGCGAGTTCAGCTGATTCAGTTGGATCATGACTCGGTATGTTCTGCCGGGTTTAAGATTGTAAGTCCTGTTTATGAAGATTTAATGAGGACTTTGTATGAATTTGGGAGTGGGGGGATTGGCGAGTAAATTTATAAATACATGTATTTATAAATACATAAATACGTGTATTTGCATTTATACAAAAAACTCCCCTAAAAACTCAAAAGCCCAACCAAACGGTCAGGCTTCCAAGTCAAATCTTCTTCACGTAATAAACTGTCTAGCTCGCCTTGTGCTTCTTGATCGCCTCAGTCAGAGCAGGTACAACCTCAAAAAGATCGCCTACAACGCCGTAGTCTGCGGCCTTAAAGAACGGTGCGTCCGGGTCTTTATTGATCACTACGATCGTTTTGGAACTATTCACCCCGGCCAAGTGCTGAATCGCACCAGAAATCCCCGCCGCGATGTATAAGTTAGGGCGAATAGCTACACCCGTTTGGCCGACGTGCTCGTGGTGAGGGCGCCAGCCCACATCAGCAACCGGGCGACTACAAGCCGTAGTAGCACCCAATTCATCCGCCAGAGCTTCGATGATCCCCCAATTCTCGGGTCCTTTCATCCCACGGCCGGCACTGACCACCAACTCAGCTTCGGGAAGTGGCACAGTACCTTCAGCCCGTTTCACTTCTTTTACTTTTACTTTGGGCTGCGGCAGATCAACACTGAGGCTATCCACACTCACTACACTCCCGTTTTCCTCCACGGGAATAGAGTTACCCACCAGACTAATCACTTTCACATCTGAGTTAAGTTCTACTTCTGCGAATGCTTTACCTGAAAAAACTGGCTTACGCACCCGGAAATTTCCGCCTTCGTTTGTAGGAACGGCATTCACCCCTGGCGCTGAACCAGCGTTGAAGCGAGCTGCCAAACGGCCCAGCAAACTCTTTCCGGTACTGCTGTGTGAAAGCACAATTACCTTTGCTCCCAGTTGTTCTACGGCACCGGCGATAGCGGCGGTGTAAACCTGGGCATCAAAGTTGCTCAGTGCCGCATCAGTAAGATTATAAACCTTGCTAGCACCATATTTCCCCAACTCACCAGCATCTTTTACTTCACCCAAGGTAAGGGCTACGCAATCAACACCAATCGACTCGGCAGTTTTACTGCCGTAAGTGACTGCTTCGTGGGCCGCCTTTTTAAAACTACCATTCGTAGCCTCAGCAAATACTAATACCATGATCTTATATTTTGACTCCGCTCGTAGCGGAGGATTATTAAATGACTTTCGCTTCTTCGTGTAACAGGCGGACCAGTTCATCCATCTGATCGGGCTCGATCATTTTTGTTGCGCCCTTTTCCGGTGGCTTACTATAACTGACCACCCGGGCCACGTCTTCAAAAGCTACCGGCTCCACTACTTTCAATGGCTTACGTTTGGCCATCATGATTCCACGCATGTTGGGAATTCGCTGCTCAGCCAGTCCTTTGGCGGCACTCAGTACAAAGGGAGCTTCTACTTCCAGTACTTCCACACCTCCCTCGATATCGCGGGTTACGGTGGCCACGTTACCATCTACATTCATGTCACTCGCGTAGCTCACAAATGGCAAGTCCAGTAGTTCGGCCACCATCGCGCCCACCTCGGAGCCGTTGTAGTCAATCGTTTCTTTACCGCAAAAAATCACATCGTAATCGCCGCTTTTGGCGTATTCAGCAATTTGTTTGGCTACAAAAAGGCTACTGGTTCCTTCGGCATTGATCCGTACAGCTTCATCGGCACCGATGGCCAATCCTTTGCGGATGGTCGGGTCATTGGTCGCAGGGCCTACGTTCAGGATGGTTACGCTTCCCCCGGTCGCTTCTTTCAGCTCCAGAGCGCGTACTAATGCGTACCACTCGTCGTAGGGGTTCATGATAAAGTTGACGCCACTGCCATCGAAGGACGAATTACCGTCCGTAAACTCGATTTTCGCAGTTGTTTCTGGCGTCTTGCTGATACAAACAAGCAGCTTCATATGGTTTCATTTATGGTTAGGCCTTTGGGTTCAGGCGCTATATTTATTAATGCTTTGCCGCCGGCTTTGTTCGCCTCTTCAGGCAATCAACTCCGAGGAATAAGCTGCATTTTGGCTAACAAAGTAGCAATGACTTTGGCCAGACAAAGATTGACAGTTTCCCGGCGAGACCGCAAATATAAAAACACCACCGTGGCTACCCTAAACCAAATAGCGAAATTTCGCTAATCTTTCTTATCGACTTTCCTTTTAACTGGATTCAGTTGACTTTTACAATAGTTGTTGCAGCTTTATAGTTATCGCTATTGCACATTGAATCTACCCTATGTATACCAGCTTTAATTTTTCCGATTCCACCCTATCCTGTTTCTCTGGTTCTGATACTTGGTTCCGGAGCAAGCCATTCATTTTATCCAACGGCATTGCTACCTTGCCAGCCATAATCAAATTTATACTATTGAGCTGTCTGACCTTGGCAACTAGCATCCAAAACCTGTCCGCACAGTTCGATGGGCCACCGGACACCCCGGAGGAATACGCAAAACAGTATCAGTGGCGAATTGCTCAAGAAACCCTCAACGGCGTTTATATCCCCGCGAACCTGAACGAAGCATTAGCTGAACTCGATCGCCTCACCGACGAAGAATCGAGAATCTCCTTCGCAGCTCTTCCGGAAGATCAGGCTTTTCGCAGACTATTTCATAGCCTACGTCTCTGGATCGTTAATAAATGGGGACTCAATGGTGGTTCTCGACTGAGTTATCTGTTCCACGATTTGCAATTAAAACACCCGGATGATCTGGCAGAACTGATCATCATTAGCTGGCATCGAAAACTAAACGAGCGGCCTATCGAGATGAAAGAAAGTGTTACAAGAATTTTGGAAGCCAGGCGAGAAGCCTGGCGATTAAGTAAGGAAAAGAAAAAACAACGGTAGTTAAGCTCGTTGTTGGTCGCGATTAAGTTGTGCCTCGTAACGCTTCATGACTTTATTCTGAATCTCTGCAGTAGCGTTGAGGATCTTAAGTTCTTCGGCCAACTCTTCTTGCTTGCCCACTACGGGCATCGTCGAAGTCAATTTCCTGGTCCGATTAAGGTCCATGATCTTCTGCATTGTTTCGGCCAGCGCCATACGGGTACGGATAAATTTACGCAGAATTTTGGTTCGGTTCATTGGAAGAAGCTTTATGGGTAAGTAGATAATAAAAATAGAACTATCGTTGGTTTAAACTAGGCAAGCGCAACAATATTTCAAGACACAAGAATATAGTTAAAATATATTTCACATACCATCAATTCATTGCACTCACCATATTAACTACATCAAGCGTTTTTTAGTTGTCTTTCATCAGTCACATTAACACAATTTTCTGCAGACACGAAACAAAAAGAATGCTCCGCGAAACTGTTCGCGGAGCATTCATAAATAGTTGCTATTCGGTATGCGAAAGCTTTGAGTTAGTCAACCATCACCTGGTGTGTTTCAACCTGATCTCCTCGGATTACGCGGAGCATGTAAACGCCAGATGGCTGGTTATTCAAGGGTAAATCGAGTGCGTTGCTACCTTGCGGTACAACCTGACTACTGATCAGGTTACCAGTGGTGGTGTACAACTCTACAACCGTAGCCTCATTCGATGAAATCTGTGGCGTCAGCATTTGTACGTGTAGCATACTACCAACGGCAGGGTTAGGATAAACCTGGGCTAATTGAGAAGCGTCATCCGAAGTCAACAGCATTTCCACGACATTGGATACTGCCTGGTTACCAAATGCGTCGGTCACCCATACTCGATAGTAGATCAATCCGGTAAACGGAGCGATATCATCGAATCGGTAAAAACCGTCAGTACCGTTTACAATCTCAGTCGGTTCACTCATCGTACCGATGGCTGCAAAGTCAAGCCCGTCAGTAGAGCGTTCTATTACAAAAGAGAGTTCGCTACCGTCCATTGGCAGTATCCAGTTGATACTGACGTCGCGACTTTCCATTTCACTGATCGTACCGCTGGCGGTGAATCCGTCTGCACAAGAAGCCGGACTGGTAATGACCGTAACTCCCATATTGCGGGTTGCAGTACAGCCATTCTCGGTTACGGAAAGCGTTACGGAGAATAGGCCAAAGGAACCCCAGAATACATCTACGGAACCATCAGGGTTATTAGTCACATTGGCCGGTCCGGTGAAAGACCATTCAATGTTATCGGCGTTGTCGGCACCAACGGCGTTGAAAGTAACTGTACTCAGTTCGCATACTACGTTCGGACCGTCAATTATAGCATTCGCGTCATCTCCCACTTCAATGAACACGCTGTTGGACTCCAGGAAAATACAATTGTTACGGCGCACACAGCGAGCGTAGTAAGTAGATTCGTATACCGGGCCGAGTTGCAGGTTAGGCGAGTCGGAGTTAGGAATAGGCGTCCAGAAACCGATCGGCTGGTTGGGGTCCACTGTATTCTTCATCCACAGATAGTTGATCTCTCCGACACCACCAGTAGCGGGGGTCAGTTCGACCAGCAGATCTGGCACATTGCCTGGTCCACAAAGCTCCTGGTCGAAACCAATAGTTCCCGGATCGTCAATGTTGGCAATACATTCGTCGAAGAATCCAGCGTCAATGGTCAGGTCCATTCCATCCGGTCCTACGGTATAGAAAGGTGTCATCAACATGACGGGATCTACGTCGCTGTCCAATTCATCGTCCGTTCCAGCGTTTTGCGGAGAAGGCGTCAGACCGGCCGGCTGTTCAAAGGTCAGCTTATACGTTCCCGGGTCAACCATGAACATATACATACCGTTGGCATCTGTTTCCTGGGTGTCGGTGAAGCTTCCATCCTGGCTGGTCACTGTCACGGTTACACCGGGAATACCGGGCTCGCCGGGGTCCTGTATGCCGTTGAAGTTAGTATCGTTCCAGACGAAGTCTCCCAATTTAGCGGGGCAGTTATTAGCAATGTCGAATGTGACCGAAAGTACGGCTTCACACTCATCCTCGTCGAATGGATCAAGGGTAACAACCAGGTTGTAAGTACCTTCCGGCAACGTTGAAGGGTCAATGGCCGTAACGGTTTGGCCGGCGATCTCGAAAGTGAAATCACCATCGATGTCAGAGTCCACGTTGATCGGGAATGCTTCGTCAAAGATACAAAGCTCGCTGGGCGGCTCGTCTTCGAAGAAAATATTCGGGTAGAAGCAAGTGTTGCTAATATTCAGGGTTTGCAAACCGGCCTGTACCGTAACGGTGTAGGTCAATTCGTCTACAATGCGGAAATCAAGAATGTACTCACTCAGTCCGCCGCCGATTGGGAACTCTTCCAGAACGAAGCCAAGCGGTACTAGTTCTGGCATGGCCGGCGGGTCGTTGGATGGATCGTCGACGAACATATTTTCCCGGGCGATAATCGTCCAGTCTAATCCGGAGAAAGAAGTGATCTTCAATTGCTCACTGAATTGACCGTCGGCATCGTTAGTAGCATTATCCAGACAAGCACACGGATCTGAAATGGCCCCTTCAATAAAGATCAATCCAGCATCTACGGTCATATCAAATTCGCCTGGATCAAGGTCATAAGTTCCCGTCATACCATTCATTCCAGGGATGATGTCACTGTCCAGTGCATCATCCGGGCCGATATTGGAGGCAGTATAGTCCCAATCAACCGGAGTAATGAACTGTACGGAGTAAGTTCCAGGTTCCAGGCCCATAAAGGAGTAGAACCCATCTGCGTCGGTAGTCGTCGTAGCGATAACGTTGCCGTCAGCGTCTTTGAGATTAACCGTTACGTCGGGGAAACCTACTTCGTCCGGATCCTGAATACCATCGAGGTCTGCATCAATCCATACGTAATCACCAATTCCTGCGAAAGCTTCCAGCGTAGTGGAGCAAGTGGTCTCACAATTATTAGCATCGGTCACTGTCACTGAGTAAGTGCCTGCGGAAAGGCCGTCGATCGTTGGTGTCGTAGCTCCGGTACTCCACAAATAGGTAAACGGTGCGGTTCCTCCTTCGATATCTACGCTGAGTTGACCGTTATTACCCATGGTTGGTTCCTGGTCAACGATCACCTCGCAAGTAAGCTCCGGAATTTCACTAAGTTGAATATTTGTAGCCGTAGCTTCACAGCCGTTGTCATCAGTGACGGTTACGTCATAGATTCCAGCCGGCAGATCGTTAATGCTACTGGTAGTAGCACCATTCGACCACAGGAACTCATAAGGACCAGTGCCGCCGTTGGGCGTTGCAATGATGGAGCCACTATTGGTACCTCCACAGGTGATCGTGGGAGCACTGATATCCAGCGTCAACTCATCGGGCTGCTCAACGGTAAAGTTATCCTGGGCCGTACAACCGTTTGCATCAGTAACGGTCACAGAATAGTTACCGGCGGCAATGCCATTCAGGTCTTGGCTAGTTGCGCCGTTACTCCATTGGTAGGAGTAACCAGGGGTGCCACCATTTACCGTCAGGTCGATAGCACCACTATTATCTTCAAAACAGATAAGATCAGTCACTACTCCCGTAAGCATGATTGGGTTGACCTCGTTCACAGTGGCCGAAGTAGTTGCTGTACAACCATTAGCATCGGTAACGGTAACCGTGTAGGTACCGGCCGCAAGGTTATCCAGATCCTGGGTGGTCTCGCCGTTGCTCCAGAGATAAGTGTAGCCTGGCGTTCCGCCGGACACATTCAGATCGATGGCGCCAGTTTCTTCCCCAGCACATTCAATGTCAGTAACGACGGTAAAGAGGCTAATTTCGGTGGGTTCTTCTACCGTAGCCGAAGCAGTAGCTTCACAGCCATTGGCATCCGTAACCGTAACCGTGTAGGTACCGGCCACCAGATTGAAAATATCTTCCGTTTCTGCACCGGTACTCCATAGATAAGTATAGGGCTCAGTACCACCGCTCGCAGTAGCGTTAACCGAACCGTTACCGCCTTCAAAGCAATCGACATCGGTAGCGATCGCGTCAACGTTCAATTGCGTAGGCTGCTCGATGGTTACGCTGGCGGTTTCGCTACATTCGTTAGCGTCCGTTACGACAACAGTATAAGTACCCGCTGGTAAGTTGTTCAGGTCTTCGCTGGTTGAACCAGTGTTCCATTGGATAGTATATCCAGGCGTACCTCCAGTGATCGTTAAGTCGATTGACCCCGTAGCCTCGCCAAAGCAAAGCACGTCAGTTTCAGCCAGATCAAGCACCAGTTGGGTAGGTTCGGTAATGGTAACACTAGTAGTTGCCTCACATCCGTTAGCATCGATCACTACTACGGTGTAGGTGCCGGCCTCCAGGTTATCCAGGTCTTGGTCATCATCAACCCCGTCTCCGTCCCAGTCATAGGTGTAGGGAGCAGTTCCGCCGGTTACGGTCAGGTCAATCGAACCGGTAGCATCGCCAAAGCAATCTACATTAATCTGGGTGGTCGAAAGCCCGATTTCCAACGGTTCGCTCACGATGAAGGTGGCAGAAGTCATACAGCCGTTGGCGTCGGTTACCGTCAAAGAATAAGCACCGCCGGATAAGTTGAATAAGTCTTCAGTGATCGCACCGGTATTCCATTCATAAGAGTAATCTTCGGTACCACCAGTTACGGTTACATTAATCGAACCATCCAGATCACCGAAACAATCCAGGTCATCCACCGTACCGGTAATAACCAGTTGGTCAGGCTGTTCGATGGTTACCGAAGCCGTTTCCGTACACTCATTGGCGTCGGTCACTACTACTGTATAAGTTCCTGCGGGCAGGTTATCCAGGTCTTCACTGGTTGCACCGGTGTTCCATTGATAAGTATAGGGGGGCGTTCCACCGGATACTGTAAGATCAGCAGAGCCGGTTGACTGGCCGAAACAAAGAACGTCCACACCAGTAATGGACAAGTTGAGGGCTGGTGGCTGAGTCACCGTAGCTTGTTCTACAACCATACACCCGTTAGCATCCGTGATCGTAACCTGGTACGTTGCGGCGATCAGATCGAAAAGATCCTGGTCGTCATCATCCGGGTCTTCCATACCGTCATCACTCCAATCGTAAGTATAAGGAGGTGTTCCACCGCTTACCGTCAGGTCGATCGCACCAGTATCTTCACCGAAACAATCAACGTTAGTCACAACCGTAGAAGCCTCAATTTCGTCAGGTGCTATGATGGTGAAAGTCGCATCCGCCGTACAGCCATTATCATCAGTTACCGTAATAGCGTAAGCTCCGGTGCCCAGGTTTTCAAGGTCCTGGGTGGTTGCCCCCGTGTTCCAAAGATAGGTGTAAGGCGGCGTGCCTCCGTTAGCGGTCACATCAATGCTGCCGTCCATTTCATCCGGACAAGTGGGATTAGTAACTACACCAAATACGGTCAGTAATGGTGGCTCCGTAATCGTTACGGTACCACTGGCTTTACAGTTGTCAGCCTCCGTTAGGGTGAAAGAATAAGTTCCTGGCTCCAATCCACTAATGGTCTGTGTTGTTTCTCCCGTACTCCACATATAGGTGTAGGGCTGCGTGCCACCGGTACCGAATAAGGTAGCGCTACCGTCATCGAATCCGAAACAAGTTACATCGTTGGTTACGGCGTTAACACTTAAATTCACCAGTGTTACCTCAATAGATGCTTCGTCCGTACAACCGTTGGCATCAGTGACCGTAACGGAGTAGGTGCCTGCTTGGCTTACCGTAATCGTTGGCGTTACTTCACCCGTCGACCAAAGTAACTGATAGTTAGGCGTACCATCACTGGGGGTAGCCGTTAGATCAGTCGTATTTCCGTCACCACAGATCACATCGTCACCACTGATGGTAACATCTGGAGAAGGCGCTTGAATTACCGTGGTAGATCCAACTACGGTACAATCGTTTTCGTCGGTAATGGTTACGGAATAAGTTCCTGCTCCGAGGCCACTGATGGCCTGAGTAGTAGCCCCGGTACTCCACAAGTAAGTGTAATCCGGTGTGCCTCCGCTGGGAAAGGCCGTAACGGTGATGTCAAAATCTCCGGCGCAGACAGGACCGTCTTGGGTCACTGTAACGTTTAACTGTGGTGGTTGATTCACCGTTCCGGTCGCTGAAGCTGTACAGCCCCCCGAGTCGGTAATCGTTACCCCGTAGGTACCCGCGGTAAGACCATCAATAGTCTGGTTAGTACTACCGTTACTCCACAGAAAGGTATAGGGCGGGCTTCCGGCGGAAGGAAATGCAGTCAACGTACCATCTTCGCCGCCAAAACAGGTCACGTCAACACCAATGACGTTTACCGTCGGCGGATTAACCTCAACCGTAATACAGTCAAAAGTACCACAGAGGTTAGCGTCAACGATTGTTACGCAGTAAGTCCCAGAAGGTACCGTGATGCTTTGCGTTTCATCACCCGTGCTCCAATTATAGGTATAGGGAGGAACACCACCATCCCCGTCTGCGGTAATAACAAACGGCTCTTCACATAATTGGTCAGCCGAGAGCTCCAGCGTTACCTGAGGTGGTTCTTCCAGTAAAGCAGTAGCAAATCCTTGAACACCATTGGCATCGGTGACCGTCAGAGAGTAAGTGCCAGCAGTAAGGTTTTCAATGAAGGGCGTTGTTTCGCCATTGCTCCAGGCATAGGTATAAGGTATTTCTCCACCACTAACGTTGGAAACGATGGACCCCGAACCGAGGCCGAAACAAGAAGGATCCGTCTCCTGTAAAACGACCGAAAGCTGCGCGTTCACCCCCTGAAACAGGAGTAACAATGCAGCTCCGAACATCCAACGGAGGAAGCCTTTAGTGAGTATAGTTTTTGGCATAATGGATTGATAATTTGTTAGTACAATATAAAAGGTCGTCCACTCCCAAAGTGGGAATGGCAGATTACAAGAGTTTTCCGCTAAGCGGAACAATACTGAAGGGGAAAGCATCACTAGCCGGACGCAACGATGTTGCGACTCGTAGTGGATGTGGTAGATGTGCACGCCCCAAAGCGGTAATAAGGGGCGAATTTCGGGGAGTAGTCCGGTCGTTCTTCAAATGTATTTCGGAACTACGAGGACAAAGTACGGCCTTTAGCTCTTATTAAACAAATGATTTCAATTTTATAAAGGCAGAGAACAACCCCAAGTTCATAATCCGGGTAAAATATCGTGGGCATCGATTTAAAGAACGGCAATCTTAAGTCAGCCGTTCATGAAGATGAGTAGAAAGCTTGGTAAGCAATTGCTTCTTTAGCTTCCTTTAAATATGGTTACTTTAGACTTGTATTCGTCGCAGTTCAATCGAAACTATGAATTGCACCAAAGAGAAAGGTCTCATCGCGCTCCCCAGTGCGATAAGACCTTGCTAGTAAATAATCGTAATCTGAAATCTATATGCGAAAGCGGACGCTAGGTCCGAGTGTTCTTTTAGTGGGGTCAGGTTGAAGCTGAAGGAAAATCAAGGGCGGTAAGTCAGTTCAACTCCAAGTCATAAAAAATACTGACTTACCGCCTCGAAGAATTCTCTGTGTTTTCCAATCTAACCGGCTCATCTGCCGGAATTGCTTTCGTTTGACATTACAATGATCGGGCAAAACATAGCCAAACCAGCATACAGAAATCATTATTTGTGAATACAAAAATCACGATAAATAAACATAAATAACTGAATATCAAACAACTAAATTTGTTTTTTGTTACTTCAAAGTAGCAATGTCGGTTGTTCAAAAGCGGAATTTTAAAGCAAAAAAATCCAGACACGCAGCTTTTACGCACCTCAAATGGTACTAAGTACGGTAGAACGCTGGTCAAATCTTTCAATTTTCACCAGATTCGAACATCAACTTATACCGTGCAGTAACTACAAATAGAATCCGAGGGAAGATTCTATTTCCTACTGAGCTGACATCTTAACAAGCAATACTACTTATCAATTTTTGCCGCGCTTCGGCAAATAGCCATTGTATTGTCCTCTTTCAACCGAAACGTAGTCTTCGTTTCACTAAGCCCAACATACATGTTCAACACATTACTATTCAATCATTCGCGATTTAACAGTAGAGTCTTACCGGCCTTACTGTTATTTTTAGTGTCTTTGGTAAACACTCTCTCCGCCCAAGCCTGTACCGAATTCGGAGGAGAGTTTACCTTGGATAATGGCGAAAGCGCCATTTTTGTCTGTACCGATGACGGAGTAGCCGATGGCATTGTCACCGTACTAAATGACAATACCAATACTCCCGCCAGTTACTTGGTGACCACCCCTTTTGGTGTTATCATTTCTACTCAGACCAGTTCTACCTTCAACTTTGAAGGAACTGGAGACGGCCCGGTCTTTATTTACAACATCGCCACCGGAGCCGACTTCACCGGCTCGATCGGTGTGGGCGATAATGTTTGCAACCTTACTCCCTTGGATGGATGTTTCAGTCTTTCCACCTACATCACGGTTGTTCGCCTGACCGGCGAAGATTGTGAAGGTCTCGATTGTGACGTAGATGGAGGAGAACTGGCCCTGGAAGGGGGCGGTAATTCCGTTACTATCTGTGCCGGAGATGGCGAGAGTGATGCCTTTGACGTAGAATTAGACGGCACCTTCGGCGATAATATGGCCTGGCTGATCACCGATACCGAAGGCGTGATCCTCGGTCTTCCGGATGCACCACCCTTTGACCTGGATGGCGCTGGACCTGGTGTCTGCCTCATTTGGAACATCAGCTTCGAGGATGACCTCGAAGGCCTGGAAGTAGGGGCCGATGCCGATGACCTGGAGGGCTGTTTTGACCTTTCAACACCTATTCAGGTAATTCGCAATCAACCCGAAGCAGGAACTCTGGTTTTTGAAAACGACATGCAGACGGCGGTTTTCCTTTGTCTTAATGACGGGTCGAGTACTGTAGTTCAAGCTTTGCAAATGGATAGCTCATCCTTATCAGGGACCGAAGCGCAATTTATCATTACTGACTCAGAAGGAATGATACTTGGTGCAGGTAACCAAGATGGCTCCTTTGACGTGGGTCCGGCCGGTGAAGGCTCTTGCGTTATTTACTACCTCACCTCTTTTGATGAGATTCAGGGTGATACCATAGGAGGAAGTATCGATGACATCACTGGATGCTTCGACCTGTCTAACGGTATCACTACCGTACGCCAACAAGCAGATGCAGGCACTATCAGTTTCGAAGACGGTTCTGATGAAGTTACGCTTTGCCTCAATGACGGCTCCAGCACCCTGGTGCAGGCCATTTTCGAGGACGTAAGCATTCTTAGTGGTACGGATAATGAATTTATCATCACGGATGGCGACGGAATGATTCTCGGCATGAATGCTTCCGGCGGTTTTGACGTCGGCCCAGCTGGTCCGGGAGCTTGTGTGATCTATTACCTTGCCGGATTTGGTGCCATTTCCGGTGACACAGTTGGTGGTAACATCAATAATCTGGAAGGCTGTTTCGACCTGTCCAATGGCATCACCACTATTCGTAACGAAGCAAACGCCGGTTCAATATCATTCGAAGATGGTAGCAACGAGGTGATTCTTTGTCTGAATGACGGTTCGAGCACCGTTGTACAAGCCGTACAAAATACGCCTGGAGATCTGAGTGGCGACAACGCCCAGTTCATCATTACCGATGGAGCTGGTATGATTTTGGGTGCTGGCAACCAAACGGGCACTTTCGATGTAGGACCGGCTGGTCCCGGAGCCTGTGTAATCTACTACGTGAATGCTTTTGGGCCCATTCAGGGCGACACCATGGGTGGAAATATTGAGGATCTGACCGGATGTTTCGATATTACAGAAGGCATTGTAACCGTTCGCAATGAAGCCAATGCCGGGGAGTTAACTTTTGATAATGGAGACAATGAAATCCTGGTCTGTCTCGATCCAGATTCCAACACCGTAGTTCAGGCCGTACAGGTCGATGAAGAATCACTGAGTGGCGACAACGCCCAGTTCATCATTACCGATGGTATGGGTATGATCTTGGGTGCGGGCAACCAGAATGGCACATTCGATGTAGGTCCTGCCGGCATAGGTAACTGTGTCATCTATTACCTCAACAGCTTTGGTGAAATCCAGGGAGATACCATGGGCGGAATGTTAGATGACATTACCGGCTGTTTCGACTTGTCCAATGGGATCACCACCATTCGCCAGTTCTGTGAAGACGATTGCGAGGCAGAAGCCGGAGAATTGACCTTCGAAGATGGCAGTACCGAAATTCTGGTCTGCCTGGACGATTCCATCACCGGTACCGTTGTGCAAGCCATCCAGGTTGATTCAGCTTCCGTTAGTGGCGAGAACGTGCAATTCATCATCACCGATGGTAACGGCATGATCCTCGGTGCTGGCAACGAAACCGGTACTTTCGACGTCGGTCCGGCCGGCGTGGGCAACTGCGTTATTTACTACCTGGCCAGCGACGGCGAGATCACCGGTGACACCATGGGTGGAACGCTCGACGGCATCACGGGTTGTTTCGACCTTTCCAATGGCATCACCACTGTCCGTCAGTTCTGTGACGACGACTGTGAGGCAGAAGCCGGGGAGTTGACCTTCGAAGACGGCAACACTGAAATTCTGGTCTGCCTGGACGATTCCATCACTGGTACCGTTGTGCAAGCCATCCAGGTTGATTCAGCTTCCGTTAGTGGCGAGAACGTGCAATTCATCATCACCGATGGTAACGGCATGATTCTCGGCGCTGGTAACGAAACCGGTACTTTCGACGTTGGTCCGGCCGGCGTGGGCAACTGCGTTATTTTCTACCTGGTTAGCGACGGCGAGATCACCGGTGACACCATGGGTGGAACGCTCGACGGTATTACGGGGTGTTTCGACCTTTCCAATGGCATAGTAACCGTCCGTGAGGAAGAATGTGAAGACTTTACCGGCAACGTCGTCATCAACGAAGTTACCGCACAAGGTCAGGTAGAGATTCTAAATCTGAGTGAGTTCACCGTTAATCTGAATAACCTATACCTGGTAACCTCGCTTGGTCAAAATCGTCTAGACATGCTTACTACCAACTGTGGCAGCCTGACCCTGGCGCCCGGCGAAGTAGTCCTTTTTGATAATGTTCCGGGTCTGGGGATCATGAGTGACGAGATCGCACTGTTCAACAGCAGCGAATTTATTGCGAATAATCTGCTTGACTACCTAAACTGGGGAGACGCTACCGGCAATTACCTTGGTCTGGCCATCGCTGCCGGCCAATGGGACGCCAGCCAGCAACTTGTGGCACCAACAACCGAGCAGTCGCTACAGTTGGTTGATGAGGTTAACGGTATAAGTAACTGGTTCAACGCTATTCCTACTCCGTGTGCTCCAAATGCTTCCCCAAGCAGTGTATTCGATCCTGCTTCCGGAATCACCGCCGAACTATTCCCGAATCCGGTTCGTGAGCAACTGAGTATTTCGCTGAGTGGAGGCAGCTTCGGCGAGTCTACGATCACCGTTTTCGACCAAACCGGCCGCCGCCTGCTTGATCTGCGTTTTGACCTTAGTGAGCAAGTGATCAGTATCCCGACCAACGAACTGGCCGCCGGTACTTATTACTTACGCATCAGTAATGGTGAGAACATACTGACCGATCGTTTCGTAAAGCTTCAGTAGTGTTGTAATTTTCATTTTATGAAGACCAATGAGCCTTTTCCATTACGGAGAAGGCTCGTTTTTTTTGTTATTTGGTCTGGTAACAATATTTTTTCGGTCATTTACCAACATTGCTACTTTGTTAACCATTATATTTACGCAACTACCAATCCCTGTTCAGGGGCAAAGGCGGGTATTTTAGAGCAAAACCGCCAAGAATTTCTTACAGCTATCTCATACCGGACAAAGAATCTCACTCCCCTTCGAGTGATACTAATTTAGTTTTTTGAACAATCAACCCCGTTCGTTTATGTGGAAGCAAACATTCTATTATAATTGCCGAATTCGGCCTTTGCTGACCATTTTACTTATTGTAATCTTCTCCGGGCTCAAGGCCCAGTTCGGCTGCTCCCTGTTCGGTGGAGAATTTACGTTAGCCGACGGCGAAAACAGTGTCTTCGTTTGTACGGACGATGGGATGAACGATAATATCGTCACCAATATTAATGGCAACTCCAACGGTGAGATCAATTACGTGGTCACTACCCCGTTTGGCCTGATTCTGTCAACCCAGCTTACCCCGGTTTTCAACTTTGAAGGTACTGGCGACGGACCTGTTTTCATCTATAATGTCGTTACAGATCCGACCTTTACCGGATCAATTGACGTGGGCGACAACGTTTGCGACCTGACTGCAGACGACGGTTGTTTCAGTCTTTCTACCTATATCACCGTAATCCGCTTAACCGGTGAAGACTGTGCGGGCCTGAACTGCGACGTAGAAGGTGGAGATTTAAGTCTGGCCGGTGGCGGCGGATCGATTACGATCTGTGCCGGTGACGGACAACCAGACTCTATTGAAGTATCATTGGACAACGCAGAGGGCTCAAACATGGCCTGGCTGATCACCGATACGGAAGGTACGATCCTGGGCTTACCCGCTGCTCCTCCATTCGATCTGGAAGGCGCTGGCGGAGGCGTTTGCCTGATCTGGAATATTAGCTTCGAAGACGGGCTGACCGGTTTGGAGATTGGTCTGGACGCCGATGATCTGGAGGGATGCTTCAGCCTTTCTTCGCCGATCCAGGTTATCCGCAATCAAGTAGACGGAGGCACCCTGGCCTTCCCCGGTGGCAGCGACAGTATTTCGGTTTGTCTCGATGAAGGTGGTGCTGACAGTATTTTCGTAGAACAAATCGATTCGAGCGCTCTTTCCGGGGCCAACTTTACTTTCGTGATTACTGATTTGGATGGCAATATTCTTGGTCTACCAACCGAACCTCCCTTTAACCTCAGTGAAGCCGGAGCAGGTACTTGCCTGATTTGGAATCTTGCTTTTGAAGACGGGTTGGAAGGTGCAGCCGTTGGCAACAACGCCAGTGATCTGGAAGGCTGCTTTGATCTATCCAACCCCCTGAGCGTGGTGCGGGAAATTTGTAACCCTTGCCTGGCTGATGCCGGAATGATCACCTTTGCGGACGGTAGTGACAGCATTATAGTTTGTCTCGACCCGGACTCTAATAGTGTAGTCCAGGCCCTGCAAGTAGGCGCGCCGGCAGGAGACAGTACTCAGTACATCATCACCAGCCAGGATGGTTTTATTTTGGGTGCGGGTAATCAGGACGGTGTTTTCGACCTGGCTGACGCCGGCATCGACAACTGCGTAATCTACTTCCTCAGTGCCGATGAAGATATTCAGGGAGATACCGTTGGTGGTCGAATCATCGACCTGACCGGCTGCTTCGACCTGAGTAATGGCATTGTCACCACTAGAATCCTGTGTGAGTTCCCGGATTGTGAAGCCAACGCCGGTAATATCACTTTCGCCGATGGTAGCACCGAAATTTTCGTCTGCCTGGATCCAGACTCCAATACTATAGTACAAGCTTTCGTCAGCAACGGCGGCTCGGTTATGGGCGACAATTTCGAATTCATCATTACCAGCGCGGATGGTACCATCCTCGCCGTTGATAATGAAACGGGGATGTTTGATGTCGGCGATGCCGGGGAAGGGAACTGCGTAATTTACTTTTTGGCTTCCGAAGGCGAAATTCAGGGAGATACGGTCGGGGGACCGATCGCAGGTATCAATGGTTGTTTCGATCTCTCGAATGGGATCGTTACCGTCCGCGAAATTTGCAACCCTTGTTTGGCAGACGGAGGCATGATTACGTTTGCTGACGGTAGTGACAGCATCATCGTTTGCCTCGACCCTGACTCCAACAGCATGGTGCAGGCCATACAAACGGGTATGCCCGCAGGTGACAATACTCAATTCATCATTACCAACCAGGACGGCTTCATCCTCGGTGCGGGCAACCAGGACGGAGTATTTGACCTGGCTGACGCGGGTATTGACGAATGTGTGATTTATTTTCTCAGCGCTGAGGGTGAGATTCAGGGCGACACCGTCGGTGGCCGACTAATCGACCTCACCGGTTGCTTCGACCTGAGTAACGGTATCATCACGAACAGGATACTCTGTGAGTTCCCTGATTGCGAAGCAAATGCCGGCAATATCACTTTCGCCGACGGTAGTACCGAAACCCTCGTCTGCCTGGACCCCGATTCCAACACCATCGTACAGGCATTCGTTAGTAACGGCGGCTCGGTCATGGGAGACAACCTGGAATTTATCATTACCGACGCTGAAGGCAACATTCTGGCCGTCGACAACGAAACGGGGATGTTCGACGTCGGGGATGCCGGGGAAGGTAACTGCGTAATCTACTTCCTGGCTTCCGAAGGAGAAATTCAGGGCGACACCGTCGGAGGGCCGATCGACAGCATCAATGGCTGTTTTGACCTTTCCAATGGCATAGTTACGGTAAGGGAGTTCTGCGAAGAGCCTTTCTGCCCCGCCAACGCAGGCATGATCACTCACCTCGACGGCAGTACAGAACTTGAAATTTGCCTGGATAGCGACTCAACGACGGTTACGGTTATCCAAGTTCAACCGGATTCCGTTTCGGGCACCACCTTCAATTACGTGATCTCCGACGAAAATTTGGATATTCTGGCCGTGCAGTCCGGTAATGTCATCGACTTTGGCAACGTTGGACCCGGTATCTGCTTTATCTGGTATATGGCTTTCCAGGACAGCCTCCCCCTAATACCCGGGCAAAACGTAGGTAACCTCGAAGGTTGTATCGACGTTTCGAATAATATCACGGTCATCCGCACCGAAGACTGCGATGATGGTTTTACCGGAAACATCGTCATCAGTGAATTGACGGCAAATGGTGAGCTCGAACTCCTTAATACAGGAAGTGAAACAATCAATCTGGCCTCTCTCTACCTCACTACCGGCCAACAGCAATTTCGCCTCAATGAACTGAACCTTAGTTGTGGCGAACTGCAATTGGCACCCGGCGACATAATGGTGATCGAGCAAATACCCAGTCTTGATATTCCCGGCGGCGAACTTGCTCTTTTCAGCGCTGCCAGCTTCAGTGCTTTCAACATGGTCGACTACCTCCGCTGGGGCAATGCCGCCTCAAGCTATTACGAGATGGCCGTCGATGCGAATTGTTGGGAAGTAAACGTTTCGCTCGACCCTCCTAACCCGGAAAATTCATTACAGTTGATCGACCAAAACGGTTTGATGGATTGGCGGACCATGGCGCCAACGCCCTGTTTACCCAATGAATCTCCCAGTTCAGCTCAGGATCCGTTCGCCAATACTAAGCTCACTTTATTCCCTAATCCGGTTAATGAGCAACTGAATATCTTCGTAGCCGGAGCATCTCTGGGTAAAGTCACGATCAGTATTTTAGACCAAAATGGTCGCCGGGTTCGTGCATTTGACAGTGAACTGGGTGAGCAGTTAGTTTCAATTCCCACTGCACTCTTGGCCAGGGGAGTTTATTCCCTGCAGATCAGCAGCAATACCGGAGTGATCAGCCGACGGTTTGTAAAAATTTAAAACATCACACTTAAGTGATTTGCGTGAGGGTCTCTTTCTTCGGGAAGAGGCCCTTTTCACTTAGAGCTTGTCTGGATTTCTATTTCCTGAAAATCAAGCATTTATGAACCTGGCGTCACCAAAGATAGATCGCTTGACCCGCCAAACTCACAATTTGATGGTATAGTCAGAACCATAAATCATTGTTTTTCAGTTCATAGCTTGTCCCAAACAAGCTCTTAACATAAAAGAGTATTTTTAGAGATTATCTTTTTGGCTAACAAAGTAGCAATGCTGATTTGATGCGAGAGAGAACACCTTTTAACCGTAAAAGCCTAAGGCCTATTAGCAAGTATCGGTGTATTTGTATTAAATGACTACTTCTAATATTTTTTTACCAAATCAACCGCATGCAACGCCCGGAAAATCACCATCCTCAATTAAACCTGTTACTTGTACTTCTGATCCTGTTATCTGCCTGTGGTGGGCAGGTCGATTCGCCGGAGGCGACGGCATCGTCTCTGGAAAGCAAAGAGAAAGTATCAGCAGACCCCGCTGTCATCATCAGAGAGCGTTTCCAGGAAATTGACGGCTGGTTAAAGCAAGCTGACCTATCAATGGACTCTATGGAGTATGACTGCCCGGATGACCCCACGGGTGGCAGGATCAGTTTTTTTCGTAAAGCGGGCGAATTGGTCATGATCAAACACGATTATTACCAGGGCGATCATTTCGGGGCCACTGAAAGCTATTACCTAATCGATGAAAAGCCGGTCTTCATTCACCTGACCGAAGAAAGCTGGACCTTTGCCGGGCCCGAGGGAAGTGACCCAACCGTACCTAATACTCAGGACAACATCAGCGAATTTCGTTTTTACCTGAATTCAGGACAAGAACCATTGAATTGTTTGCGTAAAGATTACGTCCTCCGCTCGTGGATCGAACTACCGACCAACCCGAACGAGGTACCCAACAAGACAATTGAGTGCGGAGACAAGGTGACGACCAGTATGGAACATTTTGGCTTTCTGATCAACGGCATGTCCCCTTTCAGTGGGTGTTAAAACCAGTTAGGCCACCCGCCAAATACTGTTAACGAAATAGTCGCTGTCGTCAGACAAATGGCGTTCAAATCGGAATCCGGAACAAGCCGCAAGTGCTTCAATTTCTCCCAGGCTATATTTTTGACTGATCTCCAGGTCGATGCCCTCCCATGCTTTAAATGTGAAACTTTTATTCAGAGCGTCAATCCGTACTTCCTGGTCGCGATTGGCTACGATGAAACTTCGGGTCGCGCCGGTAATTGGATTATAGGTAGGCCAGTGATTCCAGGCAGATACATCAAAATCACCGCCCAGCTCCCGATTGATTCGGTGCAGAAGATTTAGATTGAATTGGGCAGTTACTCCCCCCGCATCATTATAGGCGGCGAGGATGGTCACCGGATTCTTTTTCAGATCAAAACCAGTTATGAGCAAATCGCCGTCACTAAGGCGTAAATTTAATCTGGTGAGAAACGCCGCTGCGGCAGCGGGAGTAAAGTTGCCGATATTGCCACCGGGAAACAAGACGACTTTAAGTCGTTTTGGCCCCTGAGCCGTAGGTAAGTTGTTCAGCGCCTGAAAATAATCGCCTTCCACCGGGTGAAAGTCAAGGGCTGGCCAGCGACGATTAACCAAATCGGAGATCAGATCCAAAGCATGAGCACTGATATCGATGGGCAAATAACGAAAATCAACACCCTCATCGATGAAATGCTCAATGAGGTATTGGGTCTTAGTTCCGTCACCGGCACCGAGTTCTACCAAATCGAAAGGTTGCCCGTTGGTAGCTTCCAGAAATGCTCCCGCCTGTTGCTGAAAAATGGACCGTTCACTCTCCGTCAGGTAATATTCTGGTGCAGCCATGATCCGCTGAAAAAGTTCGTCGCCGCGTTCATCATAGAACCACTTGGAGGATATCTTTCGTGGATGCGCGGAAAGCCCCTCCAGCACTTCCTCGCCGAAGGCAGACAATTTCTCCCGAGGAGTTTCAATAATTTCGGATGGGCTGATCTTCATAGTCATGATGCGAGATTAGCGGGCTAGCCGGATGCCGGTAAACTGCCAGCGTTTGTCGGTTTGAAAAAAATTACGGTAGGTAAGACGAATATGACTTTCCGGCGTAGCACAAGATCCTCCGCGGAGTACCATCTGGTTGATCATGAACTTTCCATTGTATTCTCCTAAAGCACCTTCCGGGCGAGGATAGCGGGGATAAGGTAAATAAGCTGAGTTGGTCCATTCCCAAGCATGGCCGAGGAACTGGTGATCCTGGTCAACATCCTTAACCTGAGGATGATAACGGGTATTTTCGACCCAGCCCTTTGATTTGGATATTTCTCTAGCATTCTGGCGGCAAGCGATCTCCCATTCCTGTTCGGTAGGCAGGCGTGCATCGGCCCAGCGGGCGTACGCATCGGCCTCGTACCAGGAAATATGCGTGACTGGTACGTCTAGATCAATTGGGCGCATTCCGTTGAGGGTATAATACTGCCACTGGCCATCATTTTCGTACCAGTATAGCGGCGCCTTAACATCTAAGCCACGCGCCCATTCGATCCCCTCCATTTGCCAGAGTTCGAAGCGGGCGTAGCCATCGTCTTCCATAAACCGGAGGTATTCACCGTTGGTAACCAGGCGATCACCGATTTCAAACGCTTCCAGGTAGTGTTTGTGAACGCTGAGCTCATTGTCCCAACAAAAGTCATTGCCCTGATAGCCTATTTCGTACAGTCCTTCCGGTATTGCCAACCACCCTTGTTTCACAACCGGCATTGCTACTTTGTCAGCCAAAATATCAGCGGATTCTACCAAGGCGGGATGTAGCGGATTCGTGCCCAGAATGTACTTGATGTCAGTCAGCAATAACTCCTGGTGCTGTTGTTCGTGGTGAAGGCCAAGGGTGATGAGGTCGCCCAGCGCCCTGGGCAAAAGGCCATCGTGATGGGCGAAAAGACGCTTCATCTCCGTATCAACGTGTTTGCGGTATGCCAGAACAATGTCTAAACTGGGACGGGTCATGTTCCCACGACTAGTCCGCAGGATACGGGGCCCCTGGCTCTCGTAGTAGCTGTTGAAGAACCAGTTAAGACGTTCATCGAACAATTCGTAATCCGGCAGCTCTTTGGCCAGGACGAAGTTTTCAAAGAACCAGGTCGTGTGGCCGAGGTGCCATTTGGGTGGACTGACATCTCCGGTGGGTTGAACCACGTAATCCTCCGGCTGTAAGGGCTCGCAGAGGGTAATGGTTTGCTTCCTTACGAAGTCATAATGGCGTGATATTTCTTTCGCTTTGGAAAGATCGGGCTCAGGCAATTTGGTCATGTTAAACGTCGATTACTTCTACTCCTTTCCAGAAAGCAACGCGGTCGCGAATTTCTTCGGCACTCGGTTTGGGGTCGGCATAGTACCAGACGGCATCTTTATTTGTTTCTCCGTCGACGGTGACATTGTAGTAGCTACAATCGCCTTTCCAGCCGCAGTAAGTCTGGGTATCACTATTGGACAAAACCGATCGGTCCTTGATACTTGACATGGGGAAATAAGCATTGCCCTCCAGGTTAACGATATCATCGCTTTCGGCTAATATTTTACCGCGCCAAATCGCTCGTTTCATAATTCTTTTTGCTGAGTTTAAAACTGAATACAACTGAGAAAGTGGATTTCCCTCCAAATTGTTGACTTTGGCCTAATCTTTTTGTTGCTCCTCTTCCTGCTTGACAATTGGTAGTGCCGGGCGAATGATCAAGCGCAAACTTTGGTTGTAGTTGACGTAGTTGATCAACCAATTTATGAATACAAAGAGTTTATTGCGGGTACCCAGTATCGCGAACAAGTGAACCACCAACCAGGTAATCCAGGCAAAAAAGCCATTAAAGTGAAAGTTGGGCAAATCGACAACTGCACGAGCCCGACCGATGGTAGCCATGCTGCCTTTGTCGCTATAGCTGAATTTTTCAGCTTCTTTGCCTTGCTGTATTCGTTTAAAATTTTTAGCCAGATGCCCCCCCATCTGAATGGCCGTCTGAGCAACCTGGGGATGTCCTTTAGGAAAATCCGGTTCTTCCATATAGGCTACGTCACCGATCGCATAGACGTCCTGCATACCTTCAATACGGCAGTAACGATCTACCGCGATGCGATTACCGTAAGTAATAACGTCTTCCGGCAGGCCGGCAATTGGCATAGCTTTGATACCGGCAGCCCAGATAACTTTTGTGGTCTTGATCTGTCCGCCGTCCTTCATTTTCACGGTCTCGCCATCGAAGCTTGTCACTCTGGTATTAAGCAGCACTTTAACCCCGAGTTTCTCCAGGTATTCCCGGGCCTTGTTCGATGACTTTTCACTCATGCCCTTTAGCAGCAATGGGCCAGCCTGGATGAGATAGATATCGACTTCGGCCTCCACATTTAGTTCCGGGTAATCCTTGGGTAAAACATGTTTTTTCATTTCCGCCAGGGAACCAGCCAACTCCACACCCGTGGGTCCACCGCCAACAATGACGATATCGACCAGGCTTTGGCGCTCGTCAAATTCGGGGGTCACCAGTGATCTTTCGTAGTCCTCCAGAATAACGTTGCGCAAGCGCAGGGCTTCGCCTACCGACTTCATCGGAATGGCGTGTCTGCGTAATTCCTCGTTACCGAAATAATTGGTATTCGCTCCGGTGGCCACAATCAGGTGATCGTAATTGGCGTAACCCAGTGGGGTAAAAATTCGCTTTTTCTCCGGATCGACGGAATCTACCTGAGTATTACGGATGAAAACATTGGGCCGATTCTGAAAAATACGTCGAAACGGAAAAACGATACTGCTGGGTTCCAGTCCAGCCATGGCCACCTGGTAGAAAAGTGGCTGAAACTGATGATGGTTTTCCTTATCGATCAAAACAACCTGATACTTGCTCTTGGCCAGCTTTCGGGCCAGCTGTAAGCCACCGAATCCGCCACCGACAATGACGATGCGTTCCATTTCGGATTCTGGTAAATTGATCTTCGTAGCGGGCATAAACTAAAGGGTTTCTAATGAAGACAGCGCGAACGGTATGGAAGTCGATCGCGCTGTCTTCATTACAAACCATCGGACGGGTGGTAAGTTCTCGCAGCGGGATGTTGAGTTTGATTTTCCCAAATGACGAACGGTAGCCCCTGTTCTACCCAACCGGCAACTTCCCCATTGTCCGGTACGGTTTCGAATGCCAGTGAGGAGGCGCCGATATCTATGTCCCCATCATTGTCCCAATCAGCAGCGTCCAGCCTGATCCATCGTCCGGAGGTGGCTGCGGATAACCGATGAACAATGAATTCACCCTCGGCGATACATTCAAAATATACGATCCCCTGTTCCGGCTGCCGGGGAAAGTCGGGGAAAAATGAAATGGCCACAATGTCAAGATCCCCGTCTTGATCGTAATCGGCTACTTCCGCATCGTAAGCTCCCGGCAAAGGCAAGAATAGCGATTGCTCGAAATCACCGTCTGGTCTTTGCAGATACAAATAGATGCCATGATAAGGCTTAAGTATCGGTTGGTAATCCGCGTTATCTCCGGCGGTGTACAGGAGATCCAGGAGTCCGTCGCCATTCCAGTCCAGCGTATCCAATGAACTGGAACCGTAACTGGGTGGAAACCGAATCAATGTTTCCTCCCTGAAGCCATCGGGGCCGTACTGGTACCGCACGACCCGCTCGTTCCCTTGGGCCAGCAGCGCCAGTATTTCCAACTGCCCGTCTTGATTGAGGTCTACGGGAATCGCTTCGGTAGCTCCGGGGCCCAGAAAAAGATCGTGTGGTGTCCATTTGCCCGGATCGCTCTCGGTCCACCAGGCCAGCCTTCCGGTTTCTTTACCGAATTCGGTTATTGTCAAGTCCGTAAGACCATCCTGATTTATATCCGACACTGCTACTTTGCCAGGACGCCGCAAACCGCTAATAATCAGCTCTGTTTCACCTTGGTCAGCCAACCGCCATACACTACCTAATGGTCCGTCAGTCGGGGAAAATGAACCCAGAACGGAGAGGTAGGCATCCCCGTTATCAGCCACTTCGAAAGATGTTGCTCCCTCCCCTACCGCCAAGGCAGACTGCGGCTTCAGGTCATCACTAAAAAGTATGAGCTGCTGTTTATGAGCATCCGCGTATAAGATTTGCCGGGATTCGGGTAAAAACCTGAGCAGCGTACCCGCTGGAGGTGACAGGTAGACTTCGGGGAACCTCGGACGAAAAAGGTCGGTTTCATCGCTCATTTCCAAGGTATCAACACCTAACGACTTCGGAGATGAGGCCAGGTAATAATCCTTGATCGCCAACCACTGCTCTTCGGGCAGTACCGGAGAATCAGGATACCGCGACTTTAAAAATTCAGAGTTTCCTCCAAAGGGATCTAACGACAGTGCTGCGGCCCGGTTGTGTATGCTGTCATAAATACCAAGACGATTTCCCATTCTGGGAAGGATAACCTCCGACCAAATGCTCCACGTTAAATCGCCTGGCTCTGGCCGCAGGTGGCAATTACCACAAAAAACGGCACTGAGTTCCTCACCGGTTAACGGCAAATCACCGTCGACCTCCCGGCTGCAACCCAGCACCGCGAAGCACGTAATCAGCATAAATAAACTTTCCTTAGACAAATCATTAATTTTAGTACTCACCGCCGATCCTGCGTCCGTTCCATTCGGCTACCGAAAATTCGGGTAGATGGATGGGGGTTTTTGTCAATCCACTCGTATCCGTTAGCGCTTCCATGAAAGTGATCAAACTGCCGATCTCTTCCGTATCCAGTTCCAGTGCATCCGGCGGCAGGGTCTGGTGGTCGACGAAACTGCCGATGCCGGCACCTCCGCCTCGATTGTAAAAATCCATCACTTCTTCCAGCTCGGCGTAAACGCCATTGTGCATGTAGGGAGCCGTCAGTGCGGCATTACGAACCGTTGGCGTTTTGAAAGAAAAGGCGTGGAAGTAAGCTTCGTCACCGGGCTTTGAATTGGTCAGACGACCCAGGTCGGAATCGATTTGTGCGTTTTCCCAAACTTTAGTGGCGGGGACGCCGAGTACTTCCGATTCGCTTTCACGGAAATAAGGAGGCACTAGTCCGCTAAAGGTCGGCGCGAAATGACAGGTTCCACAGGCGGCCTTGCCCATAAACAAGTTGAAGCCCGCAGCTACTTCCGAATCCGCAGCCGCTTCTCCCCTGGCCATCCGGTCAAAAGGAGAATTATGAGCGCGCAAGCTCTTGACGAAGCGGCCCAAGGCGTCACTAACGCTGTAACGACTTAGCATGTAATCAGGATTTTCCGGGTAGGCGGCCCGAAACAATGCTACGTACTCCTCACTTTGACTCAGCTTTTCTACGATCTCAATAAAATCAGTAGCGAATTCCAGGCTGTCGTGGACCACGTGCTTGATTTGGCGATCCAGCCGCTCTTCGCGTAAATCATAAAAGAATTTTTCGGCAAAAACGCTATTAATCAGTGTCGGGCTATTACGTAAAATGGTTCCCTCTCTGTCCAGAGCAAGGCTGCGGGCACTGCCATCGGTAAATGCTTTTTCCGGAAGGTGGCAACTGGCGCAGGCCCGTTGATTATTGGTACTAAGTATAGGATCAAAAAATAATAAGCGCCCCAATTCTACGCGAGCGGCTTCGTAATCGGAGAGCGGCAACTTGGCGTAAACGTCGGCGTTCAACCAATCTGCTCCGAAGAGTAATTTGGCTCTGGGGTTCACCGGATTACGGGCAGCGGCGGAAAATTCAACTTCCAGCAATTCCTGGGCGTCTACCAGACCGCTGGTGAGCGGGTTGATCACTTCGGTCAGGAAAGTCAGCCGGTTGAAAGTGTTGAAGTCTGCACCGCTTAATAATTCTTCGCCTCTGCGTAAAGCGGTGACGATACGCCGGTGAAGAATAGCATCTTGTTCTTCTACTGATTCAGCATAGTAGTCGTAAACATGATCTATGGCTAACAAAGTAGCCAGGTTTTCGGTCATCGCCAGACCCGATGCTGGAGTATCGAACCCACTGACACCCAGGGTAAAGATGCGTACTACTTCAAGTCTTAATGCTTCGAATAGCTGGCGATGCTGTAGCCGGCGATTACGGGCGTACAACTGAAGATCAGCGTATTCCCTTTGCAATTTATTCAGCATTTTCCGGACGGCGGCAAAGTCTGGTTCTTCCTCCCAGACCAGTTCATCCAGTCGCTGCAAACCACTGGGTTCAATGATAACGATGGCTGGAACGTGAGGTTCCGTTTTAGGCAAGGGCGCGCCGTTGATGAATCTTTTTACCGCAGTTGGGTCGATGTATTCCAGCAACCATTCTACCCTTTTAAATGCCTCGCGGGTAGCGGCGTGTTGTTGCCGTAGTTGCGCAACCTGCTCAGTGGCTGCTACTTGTTGGTACAATTCGATTTCACGGCTCAATTTGTCTAATCCGACCTTAAAGTCCCCAATTACCGCCAGACGGGCCGCCTCGAGTTCACTTCTGCCCCGATTGGCTGACGATTGTTCTGTCGACATTCCAAAAGGAAGTAAAAGACTCAGGTAGCAAATGCTGGTGGTTATGGTAAATATGATAATCCCTCGCATGATGGCAGGTTTTACAAAGAGCGCGGACCTTGGTTTCCAAAGTCCGCGCCAAAACACTCTATAATGAGATAAGCAATAGGAATTAAAGAACGATTAATTTTTACTCTTTGACGATCTCGATCGTCTCACCATTTTCATTTTGCAGGTAGTAGATACCGGCGGCCAGTTGACTTACGTCGATCTGACTTACGTTGCGGTAAACGCGCAGGCGCTGACCAAGCTGACTGTAAAGGGCTACGTCCTGGCGATCGTTCAGGAATACGGTCTGCAGGGTCGGATTCGGGTAGGCGGAGAAAGTCTCGGAAGGGACACCATTAGGACCAGTCAGGTTGCTCACCAAAAGCTCGTCAAAGCCGTGGATGGCAAAGGTCAAGCTGTGGTTGTAAGGAAAAGGATTGATTCCGGAGGGGTGCTGAGAGTTAACCAGCAGGCTTTTACCGTCGGGAGTAACCACGGCACCGGTGATTTCCGCACCCAGCGGTACGGCGGTGATGCGAATCAGGTCATCAACTACAGCATCTTCGATGCTCAGGTCCAGCAGAAAGAGCTCACAGAGACGGTTACCAAGACCACCGTTGGCGTTATCATTTTCAAAGGGCATCCGGCCGTGGTCGTCACCATTGAGGTCTTCGCAGATAATCAGGAATGATTGCCCGTCGATTTCCATAAAGCTCAGACCGTCCGGGTTAGACAGGTGTTTTTCGGGATAGTCTGCTTCCAGAGGAGATACTTCGAAGAAAGGACCACCTTCGATGGCTACACTGACCTCTTCGGTGATGGCATCGTACTTCAGTACACGGCCGTAGTAATCTTTGTAATCCTCTGCGTCCGGGCCGGTCACGCCTTGTTCGATCGCCCGGGCCAGATGATGGGGTGCGAAAACCGCACCGGCTGCGGCTTCGTCGTTCCAGCTTCCGGCTGGCTCGTCACGACCGGTTTCGGTCCAGTAGATATCGCCGGTATTGGGATCTACGGTTACCCACTCGTTGCGGTTATACATGGTGGCACCAACGGCAACTGCCTCGGCGGAGAGGTTCAACAGTTTTTCCGGGTCATTCTCACCGATGGAAATCCACTTGTTATCGGCATCGTGCTTATAGACTTGTAAATCACCCTGAGTGAAGTCACCGGGGGTATCGGCTACAAAACGCAACCAGAAGCCGGGAGTAGCGTCCACACCCAGGTAAACGTACTTGTTGTCCGGAGTGATTGCACCACCCTCGAAGCCCTGGCGGCCCCAATTGTACTGCTTGCGAATAGCCGTGGCCTCGCGGGGGTCGATCTCCACCATCCAGTTGAAATTCTGGTATTTGGGGATGGTCATTCCATCGAAGGCCGGAAAGTCGGGGCTGTCGATGGTGAATTCACTGGTATCACGCACACCCTGGTTAGAGCTGCTGCCGATACCGTAGGGGCCGGCACCCAAAGCATTGTTGTTGCTAAAAACCCCGTTGTTGATGGCAGAGTTGTCGCCACGGAACCATTCTTCCGCGGTCCAAATGCGGCCGTCTACCACGGAACTGATGCCACCACAGTTCATACCGGTCTCACCGACGGTATTAACAAAATCAACGTTGAAAAATTTGCCTTCGCGGCCGTCACTCAACTCCTGGTCAACGACGTTCAACAGGCCGGTGATGGGATCGCGTTCAACGCGAAAGGCGGTCATCCCGCCACCGTCGCCAATGCGATCGTCATTGTAGATACTTTCGTGGTTAACGGTGACCCAGCCCATGGTCTCACCGGTATCGTCGGGCGTGAAGCCGATAAAGTCGTGCCATTCTTTGGCTACGGCTACACCGGCGGGGTTGCCGTAGGTCGGGGTCGTTTGTACCAAATCAACCCCACCGATGAATAGTACCTGTAAGTCCAGTGGGCTGCCAGGCATCAGGACCTGAGTGGGTGCAAACCCTTCGGGGAGTTCAATCTCAGTAGGAAAAACCAACTGGGCGTTTATCGCGCCAGCTGAAAGGGTCATTAGACCCAAAAGGAAGTAAAATGTTCTCATAGCGATGGATAGTTTTGTTTAAATCCACCGCAAATCTCATGAGGTAAGGTTACCGCAGACTTAGCTGACGGTTACGAAAACATATATTTAATGTTATGCAGATTAGCCCTGAATTAAGGATGTGGGCTTGATTTTAAATCCTCATTAATTCCCGAATCCGGGCATGACTTAAACGACAAGCACTGGTATCTTGACTGGTTTGACCGAGCTAAAAATTGGCCGCATCGTTGATCTCGATCCAATATCCATCCGGGTCCTGGAGGTAGATCTGGGCCACACCGTCTGGTCGCAGGTTAGTGGTATCCGCCTGACCGGGCCAGTTCTGAAATGGGTATTCCATTTCCCGCATTTTATCCACGAATCCGGTGAAATTTTTCATGGTCAGAGCAAGGTGAACCGGCTTACTGATCGCAATATCCTTGCTGGCGGGGTCTTCAATAACGTGAAGGGCCATGCCGGGGCCGAGGTCGAACCAGCGAATGTGATCCTTCTCCGTGGCATCGTAGACCTCCTCCAAATTCATAACATTGAGGTAAAAATCAGCGGCTCTTTCCAGATCCTCCACGATGACCGCGTAATGGTCAAAAACGAAGCGATCTGCGGCAATGCTGTCCTGGTCCACTACCGGAGCGGGAGGCGGTTCGGCCGTGACGGGCTCGGGGGTGGCGTTACAGGAAAGAAGGGTCAGCAGAAGGATGGGAAGCGTGTATTTCATGGGGGCAAAATACGAATATTAGGACGCCTGCGGCTTTAGGGGCCTAAAGCGAGGAACTAGTGTCTAAAGGGCTTCGCTCATCTTAAAGGTCACGGGCCGTTCTAAAACTACTACCGTGCAAAGCGTGTTATTCTGGAAATCACTCACTTTGAAATTTATCGTCTACGACATTGAGGCCACCTGCTGGGAAGGCACGCCACCTGGCGTTGTGCAGGAAACCATCGAGATCGGCGCATACCGGCTGGACCGGGTCGGCAACATCGAAGCTTACTTCGATCGCCTGATCAAACCCGAGATTCACCCCCAACTTTCGCACTACTGCCGGCGGCTGACCAGCATTGACCAGGTAGACATCAACCGCGCCCGTCGCTTCGACGAGGTGATCGACGAATTTGTGGACTGGACCGGCTGGTACGACGGTGAAGATATCGTACTGGGCAGTTGGGGTAATTTCGACCCAAAGCAACTGCGCAAAGACTGCCGGCTAAATGATTTCAGCGATGAATTTCTGGAACGTAGCATTAACCTGCGTGAGCAGTACCGTATCATTAAAGGATTACCCAAAAAGCGAGGACTCAAGTCTGCCGTCAAACACGAAGGCTTCGATTGGCTGGGCGACCAGCACCGGGCGCTGAACGACGCGAAGAATACGGTTCAGCTGTTTCGAAAATTTTTGGACGACTGGGAGTTTTAGCAATGATCCAATGCGTTAGTGATCTAATGACCTAATGATGGAATGATTTAATGGGCAAATGATTTAATGGTGGTACCCCCGGATCATTTGATCATTCATTACATTGCTACTTTGAAGTCATAACCAAAACCACATACCTTGAAAAAACATTCTATCTCTTGCCACTTCTCTTCCTGCTGGGAAGCTGTGGCGAAACCCCGAACCAAGAAACCAAAACATTGAAAACAAAATACGATCCCATTCCCGTCACCTACGTGGAAACCGCCAAGGACGAAAGTGTGGTGGAAGACTACCACGGCACCGAAGTAGCCGATCCTTACCGCTGGCTGGAAGACGACAATGCCGAAGACACGAAAGCCTGGGTTAAGAGCCAAAACGAAACAACTTTCGGTTACCTGGAGCAGATAGATTTTCGCCAATCCATTGAAGATCGGTTGACCGAATTGGTTAACTACCCCCGCCTGAGTGCACCGTTCAGAGTAGGCGATTATTATTTCTTTTCCAAGAACGACGGACTGCAGAACCAATCCGTTATCTACTACCAAAAAGGACTGGACGCCGAGCCGGAAGTCTTCATCGACCCCAACGCACTAAGTGCAGACGGCACCACCAGCATCAGCCTTATGGGAGCCAGTAAAGACAATAAGTACATGGCCTACAGCCGCAGCGACGCCGGTAGCGACTGGCGCAAAATCTACGTGCGGGAAATAGCCACAAACACCGACCTGGAGGACGAACTGGAATGGGTGAAATTCAGCGGAGCCGGCTGGTTTGAAGACGGCTTCTTTTACAGTCGCTACCCTGCCCCGGACGCCGGTGAGGAACTGAAGGGTAACAACCAGATGCACAGCGTCTATTTTCACCGGTTGGGCCAACCACAATCGGCCGACAAGCTGATCTACGAAGACCGGGGCAATCCAAGCTACTACCACTACGGCGGCACCACGGAGGAAGAGGACTATTTGGTTATGTACGCCGCCCCGGGCACCGATGGTTTCAGTACCTACTATCTGCCTCTGGAGTCCGGTAAAATGCCCCAAGCCAGCGATATGGTGGAGCTTTTCGGCGGCACCAAGAACAAGAGCAGCATCGTAAAGACAGAAGGTAAAAACGCCTGGGTACTCACCGATATCGAAGCCCCCAACTACCGTCTGGTAAAAATGAATCTGGACCGGACCGACCGCACCGATTGGGAAGAAATACTGCCCGAAACCGATAACCTGCTACAAAGCGTGGGCAGTGGCGGCGGCTACCTTTTTGCCAATTACCTGGAAAAAGCCACCGACCGTTTCTACCAGATGAAGCCCGACGGCAGTCAGCGTCGCGAGATAGAACTGCCCGGACTGGGCAGCGCCGGCGGATTCAGCGGAGAGAAAGATGAGACAGAATTGTTCTACGTTTTCACCAGCTTCACTTACCCCAGCACGATCTTCCGCTACGACGTGGAGAGCGGCGAAAGCCAACCCTTTTTCGAGCCGGATTTGAAATTCGACCCCGCCCAGTTCGTGGAGAAACAAGTGACCTACAACAGCAAAGACGGCACCCCGATAAGCATGTTTCTCGTACACGCCAGAGACCTGGAGCTCAACGGTCAGAACCCGACCTATCTCTACGGTTACGGTGGTTTCAACGTCAGCCTGTCGCCCAGTTTCAGCACCATGCGGATGGCCCTGCTGGAAAACGGCGGCGTCTACGCTATGCCCAACCTGCGTGGTGGTGGCGAATACGGCGAAGCCTGGCACCAGGCCGGTATGCTGAAGAACAAGCAAAACGTATTCGACGACTTCATTGCCGCCGCCGAATACCTGATCGCCGAAGGCTACACCAGTTCCGACAAACTGGCCATTGCCGGTGGCAGTAACGGTGGGCTACTCGTAGGTGCGGCCATGACGCAGCGCCCGGAACTTTTCGCGGCTGCCTTCCCTGCCGTGGGCGTAATGGACATGCTCCGCTACCATAAATTTACCGTGGGTAAGGGCTGGATTCCCGAATACGGCAGCAGCGAAGATGCCGAAATGTTCCCCGTCCTGAAGGCTTACAGTCCGCTTCACAACCTCAAAGAAGGTGTGGAGTACCCCGCCACCATGGTCACCACCGCCGATCACGACGACCGGGTGGTGCCTGCTCACAGCTTCAAGTTCGCCGCCCGTTTGCAGGAAGCCCACGCAGGCGACAATCCCGTACTGATCCGTATCGAAACCGACGCGGGCCACGGTGCCGGCAAACCGATCAGCAAAGTGATCGAGGAGCAGGCAGATATGTGGTCGTTTTTCTTTCAGAATACGAACAGTGAAGTGAAGTATGGGGTGAAGGAAAGCGAGTGATCATGAATTTCGAATGGAACAAGGACAAGGATGCTGCTAATAAACGGAAACACTTGATTGGCTTTGAAGACGCTAAGACAGTTTTCGAAGATGAAGACTCCTTGGAATTTGAAGCGTTCAGTAATGGCGAATATCGAATCATTAGAATTGGCAAAACAGCAACCAAATACATACTCTTTGTTGTTTACACATTACGAGGGTATGTAATCAGGCTGATTTCTGCCCGACAGGCCAGTAAAAGCGAGCGAAAACTGTATATTGAACGTAAACTTAAAAACCAGAGTGATGAAAACGATGACGGTTGAAGAAGCGGTTGAAAGAGTAAACCAAGGACATAGTTTGGAAGATTGTGTACTGGACAAGGATTCAGCTGCCCGCGTTAATGTCAGAGATGCCATGATTTTGAACAGTGGGGGTATAGTTATTCCAGAAGAAAACCTCTTTTACAATGACGACGATATTGAGCATGATGAGGAAATCGATAGCTTAGTCGTTGGCCAGGAGATTACTGGCTTATCTTGGAGTCAGAAAGCTAAAAGGGCTGCGGAATTTGAAACGAAGACTGATTTATTACCAATTGATTTGGCAACGGCTGAACCGGAAATAGACAACTGGATCAAACTCAACCGCGAGAAACTATCAACTCTGTTGAAGCCCATCGTAATCAATCTATTCCACGCTGAACAAGCTATCGGAGAGAAATCTTTGTAAGACCACGACTTGCACATCTTAATTCCATTCCTCATCTTCGCCCCATGATCAATCAAAAAACCAACTGGTGGCACTGGCACGCAACCCTCCCTGAGGCGCGACCGGCATCCCGTAGGTAAACCTGATCCATTAGACATACCTAAGCCCGTCCCGACTCAGTCCGGACGGGCTTTTTATATATACCCAATGATCGACCATAAAATAAACATCACCGTCAATACCCGCCGCATCACCGCGGATATGCTTACGCCAGTGCTCGTCTACCTGAGCCTGCGCGACCGCTATACCGACCCCGTATTACTGGAAAGTAACGAGAGCCGTGATAACGCACATTATTACTCCTTCATCGGTCTGGATACTTTGGCGGACTTCAAAGTAGCAAAGGGGGTGATCAACGTGAGACTGCCCCGCCAGCAAACGGGCGGCATGCGGGTCAGAGACCACGAACACGTGCCCGATGCCTTACAGCGTTTTACGGACCGCTTCGAATTCGACTATGGCGACCACCCTGAACTGGAACCCTTCAACGGACTGATCGGCCACACCAACTTCGAGGGCGTACAGTATTTCGACACGCTCAGTTTCGACGAGGAAAAACGCGTACTCCGTTCTCCCGATATCCGCTACCATCTTTACCGTTTCGTGCTCATTTACCAGCACTACCGCGATGAGTTGATTTTGCTGGAAAACTGCCCCACCGGCGAAGCTAGCCGACTGGACGAATTAGAAGGTTACCTACGCCGTCCCGGAGCCGTCCACCCCTTCCGCCCCACCGGAGAGGAACGCAGCAATCTGACGGATGAACAGTTCCGGGAGCTGGTCAGCAAGGGTAAGCATCACTGCCAAGTGGGCGATGTATTCCAGATTGTACTGAGCCGTCAATTCCAGCGGGACTTCCAGGGCGATGAATTTCAGGTCTACCGGGCACTAAGGAGTGTTAATCCCTCTCCCTACCTTTTCTACTTCGACTACGGCGATTACCGAATCATGGGTTCCAGTCCGGAAGCTCAATTGGTTATTGACGGCGAAACGGCCCGTCTTAACCCCATTGCCGGCACTTACAAACGGACCGGAAATGATGAGGTAGACCAAGCCGCTACTGCAGCCCTGCTAAAAGACCCCAAAGAAAATGCGGAGCATGTTATGCTGGTGGATTTAGCCCGCAATGATTTGAGTCGCCACACCAGTAAGGTGGAAGTAAAGAGCTTACGGGACGTTCATTACTACAGTCACGTCATTCACTTGGTCAGTACCGTGGAGGGCCGACTGGAAGACCGTAGCCAGGCAGCCCGTATTTTCGGCGACACCTTCCCGGCCGGTACCCTTAGCGGTGCGCCCAAATACAAGGCCCTGGAACTGATCGGCGAATACGAAAACCAACAACGCGGATTTTACGGCGGGGCGATCGGCTTCGTCAATTTCAACGGCAACATTAACCAGGCCATTCTGATCCGTTCTTTCTTTAGTCAGGACAATACACTCTACTACCAGGCCGGGGCCGGAGTGGTAGCCGCCAGCGACGAGGAAAGCGAAACCCAGGAGGTTTACAACAAACTCCGCGCCCTCACAAAATCTCTTGATAAAGCCGTCAAATTATAATCCTCCATGAAAATTCTCATTCTAGATAATTACGATTCTTTCGTTTACAACCTAGTTCAATACATCGAAGAAGCCACCGAAACGGATGCATCAACGGTCATCGATGTTTTTCGTAACGACAAGATCGAACTCGACGCCGTGGCAAATTATGATTTGATCGTCCTTAGCCCCGGGCCCGGCGTTCCAAGTGAAGCCGGTATCATGCCGGCTTTGATTGAACGGTATGCCGCAGAGAAAGTGATTTTCGGCGTTTGCCTGGGTCACCAGGCGATCGGCGAAGCCTTTGGAGCGAATATTTACAATCTTGACGAAGTCTACCACGGCATCGAGCACGATATGGTGCGCACCGTCAAAGACTCCGTGATCTTTAACGGCGTACCCGATAATTTCAAAGCCGGCCGTTACCACAGCTGGAGTATCGACCCCGCTACCCTTCCCGACTGCCTGGAAGTGACGGCACGTACGGCGGATGACCAGAGCATCATGGCGGTGCGCCACAAAAAGTATAAAGTCTTTGGCGTTCAGTTTCACCCCGAGAGTATCATGACGGCGGAGGGGAGACGGATGATCGGAAATTTACTAGGGATTTGTAAAGTGAAGGACACATCTAATTCTACTCTCCGACACGCCCGATAAAATATACCTGAAGACTCCTACGAACAGGCCAATGCATAAAAGCAGCCGGGGCTTTCCTCACCCGCTACTTTTCCATCCAACCCATAAATAACACTACATTTGGGAGAAGCAAGTAGAAAACAGAAAAGCAGTAGATAGTATTATGACAATGTATCTAACGGGACTGACCCGTTTATAGAAACAGCAATGGCAGGGCAAACCAGGAAGCCTTCAACGAAGAATAATACGACCATGCATCGTAAAACAATCCTGCAATTGAAGGGGCTTATTCTACATGATAACCTTACCTTGAGCAGCTATAATTTATTGTATGTCGACCCAGCCAACTCCCAAGAAATTCAAGAAAATTCTCGTCGCCAATCGCGGTGAGATTGCCATCCGTATCCTGCGGGCAGCCAGTGAGTTAAAAATCAAAACCGTAGCGATCTATACCTACGAAGATCGCTACAGTCTGCACCGTTATAAGGCCGACGAGAGCTACCAAGTGGGCCCCGACGACGAGCCGCTACGGCCCTACATCAACATCGACGGCATTATTTCACTAGCCGTAGAAAAAGGCGTAGACGCCATCCACCCTGGATACGGCTTTCTGAGTGAAAACGTAGACTTTGCCCGGGCCTGTCTGGCCGCCGGCATTGAATTTGTCGGACCTAGCCCGGACAGCATGGATCAGCTCGGCGATAAGGTAGCCGCCAAAGAACTGGCTCGCAGGGTCGATGTTCCACTGATTCAAGATAGTAAAGAAGATATTTCCAACCCCAAACTGGCCGTAAAGGAAGCCCGTCGAATTGGCTTTCCCGTCATAATTAAAGCAGCCAGCGGCGGCGGCGGACGCGGAATGCGAGTCGTACGTAACGAAGACGACCTGAAAGTAGAAGTCGTAGAGGCCAGCAACGAAGCGCTGAAAGCCTTCGGCGATGGTACGGTATTCCTGGAAAAATTCATTGAGAACCCACGCCACATTGAGGTTCAGTTGCTGGGTGATCGCCACGGCAAATTGGTCCACTTGTACGAACGTGATTGTTCCGTGCAGCGTCGTTTTCAAAAAGTAGTTGAAGTAGCGCCAGCTGCCAATCTGAAACAAGAAACCAGAGATAAACTTTACGAATACGCCCTACGCCTGGGCCATGAAGTAGGCTATTACTGTGCCGGAACGGTAGAGTTCCTGGTCGATCAGGACGAAAGTATTTACTTCATCGAAGTGAACCCCCGCGTGCAGGTGGAACACACCATCACGGAGGAAATCACCGGCATTGATATCGTGCGTAGCCAGTTCCTCATCACCATGGGCTACCCGCTGAGTCACAAGACTATATTTATCAACGAGCAATCGGACGTAAAAGCCCAGGGCTTCGCTATCCAGTGCCGGGTAACCACCGAAGACCCGGCCAACGATTTCAAGCCGGATTACGGCACCCTCATCGCCTACCGCTCCGCCAGTGGCATGGGTATCCGGCTGGATGCCGGTTCAGCTTTCCCCGGCGCGGTCATCAGTCCCTATTTCGATAGCCTGCTGGTGAAAGTCACTGCCTGGGGGCGAACCCTGGAAGGAGCCAGCGACCGGCTTCACCGCGCCCTGCGGGAGTTCCGTATCCGGGGCGTCAAGACCAATATAAGTTTCCTCTTGAACCTACTGGAAAATGGTACTTTCCGCAAGGGACAAGCAACCGTGCGCTTTATTCCGGAGCATCCGAAGTTGATGGATTCACGAAACTTCCGTGACCGTAGCACCCGCCTGCTTCGCTACTTAGCCGAGACGGTTGTGAACGGCAATCCGGATGTGGCTGGTAAGGTGGTTGAAGGTAAAAGCTTTTTGAAAGCGAAAGTGCCCGCCTATGAGCGCTACGCCGAATTCCCCACCGGCTCCAAGAACCGCTTAGAAGACTTAGGCCGTGAGGGTTTTGTCAAATGGCTCAAGGACAGTAAGGAAATTCAATACACCGACACCACCTTCCGCGACGGTCACCAGAGCCTCTTGGCTACCCGCATGCGCAGCTACGACCTTCTGAACGTAGCCGAAAGTTTTGCCAAAAGTGAAGCCGGCGAACTCTTCAGCATGGAGGTCTGGGGCGGGGCCACTTTCGACGTTGCCCACCGATTTCTCAAAGAAGATCCCTGGAAGCGGCTGGCAAAAATTCGTAAAGCCGTACCCAACACCCTGCTGCAGATGCTCCTCAGGGGCAGCAACGCGGTGGGTTATAAGGCTTACCCGGACAACCTGATCGAACAATTCATCGAGGAAGCGGCGAAAACCGGCATCGACCTTTTCCGCATTTTTGACTCCCTGAACTGGGTGGAGAATATGTTGGTCTCCATCAAGACCGTCCGCGAACGGACCAACTCCCTGGCCGAAGCCTGTATCTGCTACAGCGGCGATATTCTGGACCCGACCAAGACCAAATTCAACCTCGAGTATTACGTAGAGCTGGCCAAAAAACTGGAAGACGCCGGAGCCCACATTCTGGCCATTAAGGATATGGCGGGCCTCCTCAAGCCGCTTGCGGCAGAACGGCTCATTGCTACTTTGAAGTCAACAACCGATCTCCCAATCCACCTGCATACTCACGACACCAGCGGAATTCAAAGTGCCACTTACCTCAGCGCAGTAAATGCTGGCGTGGACGTGATCGACTGCGCCATGTCCTCCCTTAGCGGCCTCACCAGCCAGCCCAGCCTCAACAGCATGGTGGCCATGATGGAAGGCCACGAACGGGAGCAGCCAATGAATCTGGCCAAACTCAATGAATTCAGCGCTTACTGGGAAACCGTACGCAGCTACTACTACCCCTTCGAAACGGAATTACGGGCCGGAACCGCCAGTATTTACGAGAGTGAAATTCCCGGCGGCCAGTACAGCAACCTGCGCCCGCAAGCGCGCGGACTAGGGCTGGAAGAGCAGTTCGAGACCATCAAAGCTAATTACGCGATTGCCAACGACCTATTCGGCAACCTCATCAAAGTAACACCCAGTAGCAAGGTGGTCGGAGACATGGCCATGTTCATGACCAGCAACGGTTACAACAAGGAAGACATCCTGAATGATGGCCATAAACTGGACTTCCCGGATAGTGTAAAATCGCTGATGCGCGGCGACCTGGGGCAGATCGACGGCGGTTTCCCGCCCGAGATGCAGAAGATGGTCCTCAAAGATGAAAAGCCATACACTGATCGACCCAACGCTCATTTGGAGGCGATTGACTTCAAAGTAGCAAAGCAGGAATTCAAAGCTAAATTCGGTGAGCTACCGGACGAACAGGCATTACTGAGCGCCCTACTCTACCCGAAGGTTTACGCCGATTACCACGAGTTCAAGACCAATTACGGTGACGTCAGCAGGCTCCCCACCCCCGCCTTTTTCTACGGCCTGGAACCCAATGAGGAGATTTTGGTCACCATTGCCCCCGGCAAGACCATTACCATCAAATACCTCAACAAGACCGAGCCGGACAACCAGGGTAACCGACTGGTTTTCTTCGCACTAAACGGCCAGACCCGCTCCGTTCAAGTCCACGACCAGGGGCAGAATATTAAGGTAGTCGCCAACCGTAAAGCTATGGCCGACAACGAAGTTGGCTCACCGCTACAGGGCAACCTGAGTCGCATCCTGGTCAAAAAGGGGCAGGAAGTTAGATCCGGCGACCCTCTCTTCATTATTGAAGCCATGAAAATGGAAAGCACCATCACCGCACCGATGGACGGGGAGGTTACGGGTATTCACTTGAAGGAAAAAACACTGGTGGAGCAGGATGATCTGGTGGTAGAGTTGGGCTAAAGCCGGTCCTCTGGGATGACACGATAACGTTGGAGTTTCCAACTTTCACAAAACCCGCAGAGATGGCGGGGATTTCAAGAGTACTGGGCGGATACCATATTCAGGCAGACAATGTTGCAGGACTTGAACTGGGAAGAGAAGTAGCCAGAGATATTTGGAAATTCTATAAAAAGCACCTCGGAGAGGCGTAGTTGTATATTCTCATCTATTGAGCCAGGAAATAGACCTCCACCTGATTCAAGGCATAATAGATCAACAGCCCGGGACACTTGAGTTATCATCAAAAGAAGCGGCACCGAAATAATTTCGGTGCCGCTTCCGTAAATGAACCTGTTAAACCGCAAGCAGTCGGTTTACTTTAATAGTAAGCGGTGACTCTCCGTCTCACCATTGGTAATCAGGCGCAACAGGTAAGTTCCCGTTGGCAGATCACCAAGTTCCAAACGATGCTGACCGGAACCAAATACATTGCGGAAATGCATTTTACCGGAGAGATCAAATAACTGGACCTCAGTTGTCGCGTTGGCATCCGTACGATACGGAAGAACGAGGTTTACAGCCTGGCTGAAACTAGGGTTTGGGAATATTTTCGCGCTTTGTACTTCATTGGTAGCAATGCTGGTTTGACCGTCATTTGGCGTGTTGCCCTGAGCAATCGGTCTTAGGTCTCCACCAAGATCACGGTCTTCACATTCGCCATCCTGACTTTCGAAGGCACCAATATCGCGAGTACCATTAGCGACGGACAAGCCGCGTTGGTCCTCCGTATCGTCACCGGGGTTACCGGCATCAATGGCCGGGCTTTCGCAGAACAGGGCGATGGTAAGTTGATCACCACCATTATCAGCCAAAGTATCCAAAAACGCGTCTACCGGGGTGCCATCAGTACCCACGATATCGCCGGTACCACCCATCGGGAAAATTCCGCTACCGGTACCGATTAAATTGTAAGTGTTGGTGGTAAAGTCACCACCCGCTACGTCAGCATTGCTGGATGCTGTATTGGCCGCTGCAATCGTACCGCCGAGGCAGGATAAAGCATCATCAGCCGCAAAAATACCACCGCCGATCTCAACTGCCTCGTTAAAGGCGATGGTTGAATTTGTGACCACGGTAGTATCTCCGTTGAAGATGCCACCACCGGCATTGGCCGAGTTGCCGGAAATCGTGGAGGAAACAATAAAGAGGTTGCCATCATCAAGGTTAAAGATACCACCACCGGCACCCGCTCCTTCAGGGGCACTGTTGTTCCAGATGGTACTGTTCTCGATGCGTACGACACCCCCATTGTTGAATACGCCACCACCACCGTCATCGGTGGAAGTACCGTTGGCCACGTTGTCGTGAATGTTGACGTTGTCGATCATCATCGTACCGGCACCGTTCCAGAAAGCTCCACCTTCGCGGGCAGCTACGTTGAACGCAGCCTTACCACCGGTAATGTTCATACTACCGGCTCCGGTAATGTGAATGGCCCCACCGTTACCAGGCGCAGCACCCGTCGTATTTTCGGTAAATTCTACATCAACGATCTCAGTAACCGCTCGTCCGCCGGACTGATCCTCGATAGCACCACCTGCACGGGAAGCAGTGTTTTGCATAAACTGAGATTGCATAACGGTAAGTGTCGTACTATCTGTAGCCAGGATAGCCCCACCACTACCGGAGGCTCCGGTGGCCATATTTCCGACAAAGGCTGAATTACGGCGTACCATAAGCTCTCCACCGGGGAGTACGAAAACGGCACCGCCACCCTGGTCGGATTCGTCGCCCGTAGCGACATTTTCAAACCAAAAAGTACGCGTAAGGATTGCCCGGCCGGTACCGACCCAGAGACCACCTCCCTCAACGGCTTGATTATTTGTAAAAGATACGTTGGACAAGCTGATATTGCCGTTTCCGGTGAGATGAATACCACCACCGTTGCCCGGGCTTACCCCGGCGTTGTTATTGCTGAAGGAGCTATTCGTGATAGAGATCGCAGGTGGACCAGACTGATCTTCAATACCACCACCGGCGCGGTTAGCGGTATTATTTAAAATTCTGCAGAAGTTAATGGCCAGTGAACTTCTCGGGCCATTGAATATACCTCCACCGCTACCGGCAGTACCGGTAGCCATGTTTCCGGAAACCGTACAAAGGCCATTCATTACTACGAAACCACCGTTGTTGAAGATACCACCGCCGCCATCGTCCGGAGCATCACCCTGGGCGATATTATCTATGATATTGACTCCGGAGAGAATCATTCGTCCGAAACCGTTCCAGAAAGCACCGCCTTCGCGAGCGGCGACGTTAGCTTGTGCGCTACCGCCCGTAATTTCTACGCGGCCGCTACCGGTGATGTGCAATGCGCCACCATTACCGGGGTTACTACCAGCTTCATTATTGAGAAAATCAGTATTATTGATTACCAGAACATCATCGTCGTTCGATATATCTTCGATTGCTCCTCCGGCCCGATTGGCTGTATTTGATTGGAAAGTAGCACCTTCAATCGTCAATGATGCATCCAGACTATTCAGAATACCACCGCCACTACCGGAAGTTCCCGTAGCACTGTTGCCAATGAGCTGCATATCTCCGGAAAGCGTCATAGTGCCGCCAGCAAGATTGAACAGACCACCACCACCATGATTGGCGTCGGGGCCCTGTGCTTCGTTGTTAATGATGCTGAGGTCTTCCAGATTCATGGTTCCGGTATGGTTCCAGAGACCACCACCTTCGGTAGCAGCAGTATTGCCGGAAACCATACCGCCAACGTAACTGACATCACCGGGTCCGGTAACGTGCAGACCTCCGCCATTACCGGGGCTAGGGCCGGTAGTATTGGTCATCAGGTCGACGTTGGAAAGCGCCAGGGTAGTTCCTGCGCCAGACTGGTCTTCGATGGCACCACCCGCGCGGCTGGATGAATTCCCTTGTAGTACGGCATTAGAGATTGTCATGGTACTACCGGTGGCATTCAGAATACCGCCACCGCTACCGGAAGTGCCCAGGGCACGATTATTAGTGATGGTAGTTTCTCCGAAGATCATACAGGTTCCGCCATTATTGAAAATACCGCCGCCACCGTCGTCGGAGGCCGGGCCATTGGCCTCATTATCGTCGATGGTCACGCTTTCAATTCCCATTACGCCACTTCCGTTCCAGATAGCACCACCTTCACGGGCAGCTACGTTACCGGAATAGGTACCACCGGTGATGGACATACCACCATTGCCGGTAATATGAATGGCGCCACCGTTGCCGGGAGCAGGGCCGGTTATATTGTTCGTGAAATCGCAATTGGATATAACGACGGAAGAGGCATTGGTACTATTATCTTCGATGGCACCTCCGGCACGTGAACTGCTGTTATCACTAAAATCAGAATCGGTGACGCTTAACGTGCCACTGTTCAGGTTCAGGATCGCGCCACCGCTACCACTTGCTCCGTTGGCTGCGTTATTAGTGAAGACGCAAGACATCACGCTGACCGAACCTCCGTCGTTGGCAATGGCACCACCACCTTCAGTGGCAGTTGCACCCGAGGCAAAGTTTGCCCCGAAGGCAATATTGGAAACGGTCAGATCGGCATCGCTACCGACGAATATGGCCCCTCCGCTAGTTGCTGAACCGCCGCCGATTCCCATACCAGAGATGGATACGGCTCCGTCGGTCACGTTAAACAGGCGGGTGGCACCACCGCCGTTCAGAACCGTCATCAGTTCTCCGTTACCAATGATCGTTAGATCATCGGATACGTCGATTTGACTAGCGAGGGAGATAATTGACAAATTTGTGGAGGCATCAAATAGGATGGTATCGCCGGGCATGGCATCCATTACGGCCTGACGAAGAGTGCCCGCGCCGGCATCCGCAGTATTGTTAACCGTAATGGTAGCCGCAGACAGTGGATTCCCGAAAAACAGGACCATCGCCAGGCTGATAAATAGGTAGTATGCTTTGAACATGATTGCTGGGTTAATTGGATAAATAGCCATATCGGCTTTTAAATCAATACGTTACCAGCTTTTCAATGTTCGAATATTCACACAATTTTATTAAAAAACAGCTTACAAAATGTTAGTTATAAAACAAGCCAAATTATATCTACGAAGTTTCAGCCAATACTGGATTTCGTAAACCGCGAATCTGGTCATTTTAACATAAAAAATCTCTCATATCTGCATCGTGAGGAGATTACCGGACGAAAATTAAATTTTGAATTTGGCGGACTAAGTAGACAAGCAAACACAGCAAATACCACCGTTAAACCTTGCACTACTGGATAAAGAATTTTTGAACACACCTCTAACGCAACAAAGTTGCATTAACTAACAAATTCTCTATCTTTACTGCACAAACTAATAACGCATTCAAATCCCTCAACAATGCAGGTTACCGAAGCCGAAAACTGGATGGTCGATTCAACACCCAGGGTATTGAATGGTATTCATCAAAGCGACGTAAACATCGTCGTATACGAAAGAGACACTAGTGCCCTAAAAAGCGAGGTGGATCAATTACTGAAACAGCACAATGAATTCAGGGGAAGCGGTGAGATTCAGGATATCATGCGAAAACTCTCCAGTACTGTCGACCAAGCTATCTATCCACTGATTTATCAAGACATCCATAACGTTCTAAGCCTCTTCGCAGAAGTAACTAAGGCAGATAACTTTCGCCTGCTACTGGCCATCGTAAGCACGAATATGTGTAGCAAATTCCATACGGACATCAACGACCTACGGCTGCTATGTACCTACCACGGTCCGGGTACATTGTGGCTAAGCGATGATAATATCAACTACCGAGCACTTGACAATTACGGCAGCGAAGCCCCCATTGTACTTCGACAAGATGATATCCGTCAAGTAAGGACCGGAGACGTAGCAATCCTGAAAGGTGCCATTTACCCGGACACCAAAAAACCAGTTATCCACCGCAGCCCCCCCATCGTGGCCGACAATCAAAAACGTCTTTTACTCAGAATTGATACCAACGCCACCCAAAATCTATGGTCATGAATACAGTTAAAAAACTTCCCGTAACGGTCTTGAGTGGTTTCCTCGGAGCCGGCAAGACTACCCTACTCAATCACGTTCTACATAACAAGGATGGCTTCAAAGTAGCAGTGATCGTAAACGACATGAGCGAGGTCAACGTAGACGCCGAGCTGGTCAAAAGCGAGAATTCCCTGTCTCGCACCGAAGAAAAGCTGGTGGAGATGAGCAATGGCTGTATCTGCTGCACCCTCAGAGAAGACCTGATGGTTGAGGTGGAGAAACTGGCCAACGAAAACCGCTTCGACTATTTACTCATTGAAAGCACAGGCATTAGTGAACCGGTACCAGTAGCCCAGACCTTTTCATTCATCGACGAAGAAAATGGCATCGATCTATCCAGAGTCAGCTATATCGATACCATGGTGACGGTGGTAGACGCTTTCAATTTCTTCAATGATTTCGGTAGCCCGGAAACATTGATGGACCGTGACCTAACCGACATGGAGGGTGTTCACCGAACAATCGTCAACCTACTGACCGATCAAATAGAATTTGCCAACGTCATTATCCTTAATAAAACGGACCTGGTCACTGCCGAACACCTCGGTATCCTGAAAGCAGCCCTGGCTAAACTCAACCCGACCGCCCGCATTCTCGAATCGAGCTTCAGTAAGGTCTCCCCCCACGAGATTCTGAATACGGGCTTGTTCGACTTCGAAGAAGCCGAACAAAGTGCCGGTTGGATCAAGGAACTGGAAAACGGGGAGCACACGCCGGAAACCGAAGAGTATGGTATCGGCTCCTTTGTTTATCGCAGCAAAAAGCCTTTTGATTCCAAGCGTTTTTGGAGTTATGTGCAGCACAAATTTCCAAGAACGGTTATTCGTAGTAAAGGTCTGTTCTGGATTGCTTCGCGGCCAAAACAAGCGTTGATCTGGAACCAGGCCGGTGGTTCGTTACGGGCCGATAGCGCGGGCAGCTGGTGGAGCAGTATGCCCTATGGTGACCGTATCCGCTACCGAGCCTTCCTGGACAATCAGAAAGTCATCGAATCCGACTGGAGCAAAGAATTTGGCGATCGGAAAAACGAGATCGTCTTCATCGGCCAGGATATGGACGAGGAGCAAATAAAATTTGAACTCGACCTATGCCTGGCCTCGGAAGAAGAGTTGGCAACTGAAAAATGGAAAGACGGCTACGAAGATCAGTGGCCGGTACAGCGAGCCTACGCGCTGGAAGCGTAGCGATTGATTCTCCAATAGTGGTTGCTTACTGTTTCACCAGTGGTTGAACTGCGGTTAGCAAACCACTTTCTAAACTCTTGACGCGAATAAAGTAAGTACCGGCGGGAATGTCAGTTAGCGATAAGTTCAGGGTGTTGATAAATGTTCGGTTCAGCAACGGGCGGCCGAGAAAGTCAAATAATTGCGCTTCCAGTTGTTCGTTGGCTGCCAGACCGGAGACGGTAAGCTGAGTCTCGCCGCGGGTAGGGTTTGGCCCCACCGTCAACTCTGCTTCCAGTAAAGCCTGTTCCTCATTGTCGGTTACGTCATCGGTTACGAAATATGCCTGCCACTCCAGACCAGCTGCATCGAACAGAAAAAAGCGATTGCGGGCGTAGGACATCCCAAAACCATTTCGTTCAGGAGCCGAAACGGGCAGCTGGGTGAAGCCACTGTACTGGCCGGTGGCCTTATTGACGTACATCAGGCGGCGATTCACGTAATCGTAGATGCCATATTCTTTATTCGGGCAACCGACGTACACCAGGGTATTAAAATTTATATCGGTCAAAGCTACTGGCAAGCCCTGAATGGAAAATGAATCCACAAATGAGTTATCCGCGCGGTTGTAGCGATAAACAGCTCCGTTTGCGTAGTAAACAATCTGATTGGTCGATGGATCGAAGTCACCCGCGGATTGAGAATCCGGTTGATTAACGGGCAAAATTGCGGAAGCCGATCCAGTGGGATGACCGTCATTGACATTCAAAGACTGTATAGCAACACCATTGCTTCCGAAGCCATTTCCTTCAATTGTGCCGGCCAGAGAATTATGCCATAAACCGCGGTAATCAAAATCCTGGACCGGGCTTGCCAGCAGCGCGCCCGACTCATCGTAGGCATCGATCGGGTAAGCACTGGAACCGGCGTTCACGGAGTAGTAGAGCTGGAAGACGGGGTTATAGGCTACGCCAGAGCGATTTGAGGTTCCGCCCGTCCCAGTAGAGGCAGGAAGGACAACATCGGAAAAGGCGAGGTCGAGGGTGTTGCAATCTTGGGTAACTACTTGGCCGGAAGCAAGCAGCGCCAACAATGTCACGAGTGTAAAGCGTAAGTACATAAGGATGGATTTAAGGATGAAAATGATAAATACCTGCCACGAAGGGACTTATGTATATAAAATCCGGTTGCGGTAGTATTTCAGGTATTTATACCTGCCGGATCGATTTAGTTACATTAACAGGAATCAAGTTTGTTGATTTTTGGTCTCCGGAGTTACACCGATGCGAGTACTCGTCCGGATTTTGATTTCCTGAAAAGAATGTCAAATTTTAAATTTTACGGCAGACCAACGACATTGCTACTTTGTTAGCCATAATCCTCCTAAATTTGCGGCTTACCTCAATTTTAGACCCCATGAAAATCCACAACTTTTCCTCCGGCCCGGCCATTCTTCCCCAATCCGTTCTCAACGAGGCGGCCGAAGGCGTCAAGAACCTGAACGGTGAGGGCCTCTCCGTATTGGAGATCTCTCACCGCTCCAAGGCCTTCGTAGCTATTTTAGAAGAAGCCGTTGAGCTGGTCTATGAGTTACTGAACATACCACGCGATACTTATGAGGTTCTCTTCCTTACCGGTGGTGCCAGCAGTCAGTTCTTCATGGCACCGATGAACCTGCTGGCCGAAGATCAGATGGCCGGCTACCTGGATACTGGTGCCTGGAGTGCCAAAGCGATCAAAGAGGCCAAAGCTTTTGGAGAAACGACCGTAGTGGCTTCCAGCAAAGAAGACAATTACAACCACATTCCTACCGGCTACGATATACCCGCAGGACTGCGCTACCTGCACGTAACGAGCAACAATACCATTTTCGGCACACAAATGCACAGCTGGCCGGAAACGGACGCTCCACTCGTGGCCGATATGTCTTCGGATATCTTCAGCCGGGAGTTGCCCATCGATAAATTCGGTCTCATCTACGCGGGAGCGCAAAAGAACATGGGCCCGGCCGGTACGACGCTGGTCATTGTACGCAAAGACTTACTGGGGCAGACCAATCGTCACATTCCCACGATGCTGGATTACCAAACCCACATCGCCAAAAACAGCAGCTTCAACACTCCCCCGGTCTTTCCGATCTACGTAAGTATGCTGACTATGCGTTGGATTAAAGAGCAGGGCGGCGTAAAAGCGATGGAAAAGATCAACGCCGAAAAAGCGCAATTGCTTTACGATGAGATCGACAATAATCCACGTTTTAAAGGAACGGTGAAAAACCAGGAAAGCCGCTCGTTGATGAACGTTACTTTCGTACCCACAATGGAGGAAGACAAGCAAAAGTTCTTCGCTGCCTGTGAGGCTGCGGGTATCAGCACCATTAATGGCCACCGTAGTGTAGGCGGCTTCCGGGCCAGCATCTACAACGCCATGCCGAAAGAGAGTGTGGAGCTGTTGGTAAAGGTAATGCGGGAGTTCTAATAATGATAGAATGATCTAATGAGACAATGATGAAATGATCTAATGTGCCCCATTAAATCATTTTGTCATTGTCTCATTAGATCATTCAATCATTACGGAAGTCTGGTAAAAGTTATTCACCCCACCGATCACCCGGTAATTGATATAGAAAGAAGAAGTCCATTCACTGAAGGCTTTCCATTCGTGCATCGGTACGTTGAACTCATCGAACATGATGATGTCCCCTTTTTTCAGGTAGGGCGTAATGAGCGCGAGTACGTACCAGGTAGCGGAATAAAGATCGGCATCCATATGAATGACTTTGGGGCGGTCTGCTCCGTCGTATTTTTTGAGAAAGGGGATGAGCGTTTGTTGAAAAAGCCCCTGGTAAAAAGTGTGGCGGGAATCATCTTCGATGACTGGAGGTTCGTTGCCGTTGGCCATATCACCGGCCTTGAAAGGGCCCCAATCTTCCGGCAGGCCGGTAAAGGTATCGAAGCCATAGAAACGGGCCCCGGGATTTTTTATCTTATCGACCCACCAGCGAAATGAGCCTCCGGTAGACACCCCGAATTCCAGATAATCGATCTCGCTATCCAGTTGGTAGGTTTCGATCAGGTAGTCGAACATCTTTTCCCGCTTGGCGTAATCAAACTCAAAAGTGTAGAAATCGTTGAATTCGCTGTTCTTGTGTTTATGCACGAAGCGGGATAATTCAGCAATATGGCCGAAAAAATTCAACACATAGGAGGGCACCAGGTAATGTGCGCGGGTAACGAAAAACAAACCTTTGAACAGGCCGCGAAAACGGATGGGCTTCATAGCTTAGATGGTCTTTATAAGAATGCCGGCAAAGATAGCATTGATTGCCAGTATTGGAAGGACTCGCATTTTTCGTTACTTTCGTTGTGTATAGTTCTCTGGCCGTTACCCTGGCCCGAGAAAACAACCTACCGATTTGCCCATGCTGTTACCTAAGGAAATACTGGAAGAGTTCGACGAGTTGATGTCACGCGGAAAAACGGAAAAAGCAATTGTGCTGTTGCAAAAATCACTGCGCAACCGAAAAAACCTCCCCCCGAAACTTGTTCGCCAAATCACGCTTTTATCCGGCCAATACCACAATTGGGAAGATGAAAAAATGAGCGGCATAAAACAGGACTCGGCAGAGTTTAACCGCATTAACCGTGAGTTGCTGATCCTGGCCGACAACCTCCGTAATCCGGGTGAGCAGTCTCAGCCTTATAATCCCCCACCGCAACCCAGTCCCGACCCTCTGGGCGTGGTCTACCAACAGCCGCAAGCCCCCCACCCTCGCCCGCCCGCCGAAAAATCCGGTGGTATGATGAAGTACCTGACTTGGTTCTTCGTTGGTTTGGGAGTACTGGCCTTTGTCGGGCTACTTATGGAGATGGGCAACGATGAGTACCCGGAGACCGAGCCTGGTGGAATGGAGACGGAAGTCATCCAGCCAGCCAATGGCAACCCGCCTTCTACTTCTACTGCGACTGCAACTCCGCAGAACATTGTACCACCAGCTCCGAAGCCCCAAGTTAGTCCTCCTGCGGAAACACTGCCTTCCATGACCAAAGCGATCGCGGATCGTATGAAGCAGCTGATGGAAAGCGGAGAAGAATTGAGCGAAAATGATTTACTGGCCATAAATCCACAAACCCTGAAAAATCACTTCGGAAATTCCAGTTGGTACGACCACAGCTGGGGTTATCTGAACTTTGACCCTACCGGCAGCTACGGTACTTATGCCCAGGGCAACGCTACTCTACAAATCGTCTACCAAACTACTTACGGTTTTTACATCGGGCAATATGCCGAACCCATGAACGGAGATCAGGGACTTTTGGCTATCGCTCCTCCCGGTGCTGGTGAACCACTTACCGTATATTCAGAATCGCAGGTAAATGAGGCGATCACCGGATTCTGGCATTTATCACGTCAGTGAACCTATTCTTCTTCCAGGCCTCCTTGCGTAAAATCACTATCGTCCATATCCGGGTGAGCTAGCATGATGACCGTTTTAGCCGTATCGTACAGCATGAAAACGATCGTGATCAGAGAGCCAGCTAACAGAGCTGCGTAAACTTGCATGAAGTAGTATATCCATTTGAAGTAAGGCTCTACTTCTCCCTTATCCGCTTCGACAAACGGAATACTGAGTAGAAGCAAACCAATCATTGCGGCGATAAACGTACCCGTTGATATTCTAGCAATAATCAGAATCCGTTCGTAGTGATTTGACTTAACCTGCTGGTCAGTACTGCTACTGAATGACAATACCGTCAATAAAAGCGCCAGGATGGTCGCGGTTGCGGTCATGATCGCCGAACACATAAAACGAATCGTCGGCTGGCTGGCGTTGATCAATTGAATGGCGTCAACTTCGTTGATCCGTCCTATAAAGTAGTTGCCACTTAAAATAATAATTGCCGCAATTGCTCCCCCCAAATACGTTTTCTTCATGTCGCATAAGCACCTTTTCTCAACAACTTGTTCAATCATTAATAAAAACGGCCGGCACCCCGAGGGATACCGGCCGTTTTAAATCAGGCGAAATGGTACCAACTGGTACTATTCCACGATCACCTTTTTAATGGCGAAGCGTTCGCCCGCACTAATGCGCAGGTAGTAAATACCGGAGGGGTAAGTACTAACGTTCAGGCGGTAACTACCACCGTTGCGCTCGGCGCGCTGGCGGCTGACCGTCTGGCCAACGCTGTTTATCAACTGCAGATCCACCGACTGGCTGCCCACGGAAGGAACAATCAAGTTCAGTTCTCCTCTGGTTGGATTGGGGAACAGCTCCACGTCTTCCAGCGTTTGAAACTGGCGGACACTGGAGATGGTATCGCTTACCACGTTTACATTATCAAGGTAAGTGCTGTTGCCATAACCATTGATGTTAACAAAACGGAACGATACGTTCGAATTTTCGAAGTCGGCTAGATCAACACTTTCCGTACGCCAGTCACCAGCGGCAGCCGGTGCCCATTGCGCTGTGGTATTGTATCCGGCTAAAGTTGATAACTCCAGTCCTTCTTTATAGTATATTTCCGAGTAGGTAGCTCCACAGTCGGAAGAAATATCAACCCGGAATGCATCAGAGAAGTCCGCACCGAACTGGGCTTTGGCCAGATCGAAACTCATCATTGCATTCGTACCAAGACGGAACACGGGAGTTACAACGTAGTCTTCCTCCGGAGCAGCATTGTAATCGTAGTTATTGATATAACCGGCCGTAGTCTGTAAACCGTCCGCACCAGTTACGCTGGCCTGGACCCAACTGAAATCATTGTCCGGGTTCTGAAGCACCCAATCTAAGGATGGGAAACCGGCAAGTTCAAAATCTTCGGCAACGGGAGCATCTATCAGGGTGGTCGAAAGAGTAAAGGAGATGGTTGCAGTATTATTCGGCAGGAACTCATCTCCGTCGTTTTCAGTACTGATGGTCAACTCGTATTCTCCGCCATTTTCGATTATAAGAGGTTCGGTGAACACGTATTCAGCGGATTCCCCAACGGCTAGGGTACCGGCGAAAATTTCATTCACAACCGGACCTTCGTCAAGTTGGTAACTAACTTCAAAATTGGTCAGATCCACCATTCCATTATTGGTCAGCATCACCCGTACCAGGTTGTCAGCATCAGAAGAACATGCTTCGGAGAAACTGCCAGCGCCACTAAGAATTTCGGAGACCACCAAATCATTTCCAAGAACACAATTGGTGATGCTTCCATCAAACATTACCGCAACGGTACGCTTGGTCGTCCAACCGTCTTCGGAACTGGAAGCCGTAACGGCTACCCATACCTCTTCACCAGCTGGCAGATTATCAATCGTAATCTCCGGCTCGGTTGAAGTACCCCGTACTTCCATGTATTTTTCACCCAGCACGTAGAAGTCATAGCTATCTGCGCCATTGACTGCATTCCAGGTAAAGGTCTTGCTGTCCAGACAGATCGAGGTCAGTTCGATCGTATTGTTGTTGACCCGGCCACACATATCGAAGGTCTCGTCGCTAACATCCATGGCATTTTCACTGGTCACACGCACAATGGCTTCTCCACTGGTGGCGAATGGAAGGCTCCATTCGTACAGGCGCTGGTTGGCGGGTACCTCAGCGATACCGTTCCAGCTCATTCCGTTGTTGCGGGAGTACTCGATCAGGAAAGTACCCTGACTGTTTACGGCATCCCAGTGGATGAATTCGGAACCACCGCGTTCCAGGTGTTCGCCGCCATTGGGGAAAGTAACCGTGATCCGTTCGGTAATGATCTCGTAAACGAGGAAGTAGCCCTGGTTACCCTGGGGGACGTCAAATCCACTCACGTCAAAAGTATAGGTTCCGGCCGCGGGCTCATTGAGCACGATTTGCTCCACGTTGTTCAGGTGGTCCTCACCATTGGTCGCCGGCAAGTTAAGAGCCGTAGTGTTTGGCGTATGGTCCAGTACGTAAGGTAAGAGAGTATCGACAACTCCTGGACCGGCTACCAGTTTCAGGTCCAAATCATTGACAAGTGCCTTGGCGGCGCCCGTAACGGCGGCGGGGTCACGCCAGTATAGCATAACCCGGGCCTGAATAGTTCCTTCCGGCAACTCGATCTCGTGAGCATTCAGTACGCCCTGGGAGGCGGCTCCGGTTTCGAAACGACCATCCTCAATAAGTTCGGCGGCACGCAGAGCATTCACGATACCCCAGCCGAAGCGAAAGTCGGGTCCTACGTTACCGTAATCATTGGCGGTGTTCAGCATGGCAGCTTTGATAAGGGCACCTTCCGGCAGCTCGTCGTAAGTTTCCTGATAGGCCTGATAAAGCTGAGCGCTGATACCGGCGATACCGGGTGCAGCACCGGAGGTGCCTCCAAAGGGCGCGTAAGCATTATTCGGGTCAGTGGATATCTGGTTCTGCCCGTTGGCGGCAATGTCCGGCTTGATCCGTCCATCATGAGCAGGGCCACGGCTACTGGAGGTCACCAGGCCGGCGTCGGAAAATACGTTGGCCGTGGCGATTACGTTCTTACCTTGTTTGTGACCACCAGTAATGTTACCCCACTGGTTGCCGGCACCGTAACCACAATCCTGGTTGTTAGAGTTACCCGCTGAGAATACGTGCAGCAGGTTTGGCAGCGTGTTGGATTGCTGATCTACCGTACGGGTCGTTGAGGTATAACCGTCGTTACAACCATTGCTATAGGATGAATTCGTGATCAGTACCGTTCCGTCGTTAATGCGGGAAGTGGTGGCGTTATCCAGGAAACTGGAGTTATAGTCGATCACGTAAATGTCCGAACCAGCAGCCATGCCCCGGTAATCCGGATTAAGGTTACCCGCTCCGGCCATAATTCCACCAACGCCATCACCGTGGGTACCGGTTGTTTCCGTGGCCGAGGTATTGTCAATTCGCCCCGTATAATCGATGTGTGGTCCTACGGTACCATCGTCACGTACCATGACACCGATGCCGCTACCATCGTAATTACGGCCGAATTCCGTCTGGGTATCCAGGCTGTTGGCACGGTGGAGTCCACGGCCATCGGTATCGTCTTTAACGTCCGGCGCGGTAGCTACCTCAATGTAGCTTACAAAAGGCAGCTCAGCCAATTGCGTCAGGCAATCGTCGGGAATAATTAGTTCGATAGTAGTAGCTCCCTTGTAGTTTTGAGCAATGCTGATCTTCAGTTCACGGAATTGATCCAACGCGTATTCAGTCGATACTTTATCGTGGTAAAGCAGATTCACCCGCAGTCGTCCGTCCTCGATCGCCCAGTCGCCAATGTTGCCGTAACGTAAGTTTTCGGACAATTTCAGGTCGTTGGTGATCTTTGTAATACTCCGTACGCCGGCTTGGGCGAGGAAATCCACGTCAACCTTGGTAGGTACGTAGGCCAGGTAAGCCTTGTTGCCGATGAAGTTGATCAACTCTACGTCGCCTGCAGCCAGTCGCTCCTGGACCTCCAGCTTCGGGGTAGCATAGAATTGCACCCACAAATAGTGGCCGCCACGGATGCGATCGGCCCGGTTGAGATCGGACCAGCTAAACGAACTGATGTTTTCCTCCAAGTCGATCATTCGATCCTGATAGGGAATAGTGTAATCACTCTGTGCCTGGGTGGATGCAGCTAAAAGCAGCAAAACCAGCAAGCTAAGAGCGCGGGTAAAAATTCGCATTAAAGAATGGTTTTATTAAAAAGTATGATAGTACAGGTATGAATAATAGCTCCGGGGAGCCACTTAAATCTATTTTTTGGCTAGCAAAGTAGCAGTGTCGATCAAGGGACCAAAACATTAGTATCCTGCTAAGATCAGTGAAGCCAGAGTAGCAATACTAAATGACCTTCCCCGCTGGATGTTAGTCAGAATCAGGAAAAATCAACAGCGTTTAAATATTCGCTATGGTGTAGGAGTAAACAAAATCTCAAAAAACTTTACCGAACATAATGCAAAGTCACCGAAAAGAAACAATCAAAACGAAGGTATCTTTGTCGCAATCCGTAATATTTACAATATATCCGATCTTTTTGACCAAATTCTTGTTTTTGGACCATTCGAATTTACTCACTTCCACCGCTTACCTTCCTCCACTGGCTTGGTACCTCCAGGCAGCTCGCAGCAAATCCTGGCAATGGGAAGCCCACGAAAACTACCAAAAAGGAGGCTACCGAAACCGCTGTCGTATCGCTACGGCCAATGGTAGCAGGTGGTTGAGCATTCCACTGGAAAAAGGCAAACACCAGGCTACCCCGATCCGGGAAGTCCGGATAAGCTACTCCAATGACTGGCCCAGAGAACACCGCAGGACCATTATGAGCGCTTACGGAAGAGCCCCTTATTTTGAGTTCTATGCGGAGCCGATTTTCACACTCCTCGACCAAAAAACATTGCTACTTTGTAGTCTGAATGATTCCCTGCAAGATCTTTTGAACGGATGGTTAATGCCGCCCGTTACGCCTAGTGTTACGGAGGCCTATCGGCCCGGCGACCAGGAAACACCGGCGGTAATCGACTTGCGATCCAGCCGTCAGGAATTACCTTTGCAGCCTCCGTCCTACCCGCAGTTGTTTACCGACCGCTACGGTTTCCAGGGCAACCTTTCCGTACTTGATCTCTTGTTTTGTCAGGGACCGGCGGCGGCAACGTATCTTCGGGCTCATCAATGATTGAATGATTCAATGCGTCAATGATCAAGTGAGCCATTCTTTCATTTCATAATTGTATCATTAAATCATTGTATCATTAGATCAATGTATCATTAGATCATTAAATCATTTGATCATTCTCCCATGTCCAACTTAATTGAAGCGAACGTACAGGCCGGCCGGGCCAGATTGGATGAAGTAATCAAATCACTGCACGAACTGACCATTCGGATCGGCCACGAGGACCTGGCTGAAACCGTTAGCGAACTGCGCAGCCGTATTTTCGAACCTTTCATGTTCGTGATCGTCGGAGAAGTGAAGGCCGGCAAGAGTAGTTTCGTGAACGCCCTGTTGGATACTGGCCGCGAAATAGCCAAGGCTGCTCCCCAGCCGATGACGGACGTAATCCAGCAAATACTCTACGGCCCCGAAGAGCAGGAGGTGATCATCAATAAATACTTCAAAAAGATCATGCTTCCGGTGGAGATTCTCAAGGAAATCGCCATCGTGGACACGCCGGGCACCAACACCATCGTGGAGCACCACCAGGAAATTACCGAGCGGTTCATCCCCTCCAGTGATCTGATCGTTTTCGTCTTCGAAGCCAAGAACCCCTACCGCCAAAGTGCCTGGGAGTTCTTTGACTACATTCACGCAGACTGGCAAAAAAAAGTCATCTTCGTGCTCCAGCAAAAAGACTTGATGCCCCCCGAAGATTTGGAGGTAAACATGCAGGGTGTCAGGGAATACGCGACAAAAAAAGGTATTGAGTCACCCCGGGTTTTTGCCGTAAGTGCCAAGCAGGAAATGGAAGATCAGAAGACGATCAGCGGTTTCCTACCCCTGCGTAGTTACATTCAGGAAAATATTACCGGTGGTCAGGCGACCAAGCTTAAACTGGTCAATAGCATTGAGACGGCCCAGACGATCAACAACCGGATTGCCGACGGTATGCAACTGCGACGCCAGCAATTCGACGCCGATCTGGCCTTTCGTGACGAGGTCAAAATCACCTTGGATGACCAGGAAAAGCAAAGCCTCAAACAGGTGGACCTGATGACAGAAAACCTACTATTGACCTATGATCGCATAACCCGCAAACGCCTGGAAGAGTTACGGAGTGGCCTTTCTATGTTCGGGCTGATAAAAAGGAGTGTCTCTTCTACTTTCACTTCCACCCCCGGCGCCAAGGTCTGGTTGGATAATATGGCCGAGGAACTGGAAAACGAGCTGAACACCGAACTGCGCAACCGACTCAATGAGGGAGTAGTGGACCTGGCCGAGAGCATTAAGCAGATGGCGCATCTGATCGACCTGAAACTACGCTCCAGTAAAACAATCCTGAAGGACGATCATGAACTCTTCGCCTCCATTGCCGAGCGGCGGGAAAACGTCCTGCGTGATCTACGCGACCAGTTCAACCGCTTCGTCAGTCGTACCGAAAATTTCACCGATGCCTCCATGTTTGATGGTCGCGAAAGCCTGGCCCCGAACCTGGCAGCCGGCGGTGGCATCGCAGCCATCGGCGTGGTGTTAATGGCACTTAGCGGCCTGCCGGTTTTCGACATCACCGGCGGCGTGTTGACCAGCATCGGAATTCTGTTCGCCGGTTTCAGCACCAGGGGAAAGCGTCGTAAGATCGTAGAGGGTTTCGAAAAAGAAATCACTAGCGGGCGGGCGCAGTTGGGCAAAGAACTGGAAACCAAACTCAAGACTTACATCAATCAACTCCGCCAAAAGATCGAGGATAATTTCAACCGCTTCGACGAGATGTTGAAAAGGGAAAAAACGACCCTGGCGATCCTCGAGGGGCAACACGAGGAGATCGAGGGGGCGTTGCGGGATTTGAAAAAGGAGCTTTAGGCAATCGCCCTTAACTGCTGCATGTCCCTGACCAAGATCCGTCCACGATTAAAGTAGATCAGGTTATCCTTCCTGAGTTCATTCAATACCAGGGTGACTGTCTGGCGGCTCGTACAGGTGATGTTAGCGATGTCCTGATGGGTCAGGCTGTGCTTTAACAGTGTTTCAAAGCCTACACGCTGACCGCGCAGTGATACTACTTCGTGCAAGAATTCGATGATCCGGCCTCGGGCATCTTTGAAGATCAGGTTTTCCAGTCGGTCTTCAGCGGCAATCAGGCGACTACCGAAAAGGCGTAATACCTCCTGGCTTAACGCAGGATTACCAATCATGATCTTTTGAAACGCTGCTACTTTGACAGCATAAAAAACGACCTCTCCCTTCAGGGCTTGAGCGGATTCCGACCGACAGGCCTCCCCTACCAGGGACCGCTCTCCAAAAATGGCTTCGGGGTGGATCAGTCTTTTAATGACTTCCTTACCTTCATCGTTGTGAGTAGATATCTTGATGGTGCCTTTAGACAACAAATAAATTGTATCGGAAACGTCGCCGGGTTGATAGATGGCACTATATCGACTTAGGCGATATTCTTCCATCATTTCTGCCAACTGTACTTTTTCGTTTTCGTTCAAGTGATCAAAAATGGCAAATTCGTTGATCAGGTCTATTTTTCCTTGGTTGTCCATATCCTAGTAGCAAATCTCAGACAATTCTCGTGGATCGAGCCCGCTTAAACTGTGAGAGGAGGTAAGTAATAATTGGGCAAACAGCACTAAAAAGGCAATATCTGCTTGCGCTCTACTAATAGGACACGAAGAATAAGGCCACCCCCCAAGGGAAAGCAAAATAAATCTTAATTAATAACAATGGTATCGAGGGACCCCGAATAACCGGTTACCGAGCCAGCACCGTTCTTGACGTTTCCGTAGCCGGAACCGGGCTGGGTGAAGCCGCCTATGTTGACCGAACTGTTGGCTACAGAATTCTGGTATTTATAGTATTCCTGGGTTACTGTTCTTAGTTCAGTGTAGATTTCTCCAAAGAGCTCTTTTTCTGGATCAATCCGACTAGCAAGCGAAAAGACGTGTCTGCCAGATATAGCGCCGTCGGCAAAGAGGATTCCATCGTTGTTACCCGCCATTTGATATTCGTAGCCAGGGGCAGGAGGAAATTCTATTAACTCTTTGGTCGAATCAAAGATGATGGTATCCCCATCGGCGGATACAATGAATTGGTCACGGCCCTGAAAGAGTCTCAGGTGGTAAAAATTCAATTCATCCGAAGCGTCTTCGTATTCGATTTGCAGGTCAAAAGAATAGATATGATCCCCGCCCGCTTCTGTGATGACGAGATTCCCGGACTCCAGATTGGTAATCTGAGAGGGAAAAGGAACGTAGCTTTGACCAGACGAAATACCGTATTCATCAGCATAGACCTTTACTTCGTAGGTCATGCCGGAACGAGGTGAAAATTCCTCGGCACGATAAATACCATTCGTGCCTGGTTGGTAAATCAGTACAGCCTCCGGATCATCTCCGATTCCGTAAATCTCTACCACAGCATCATCAACAAAGTCGGCTTCGTCGTTGGTAGCGTAACTTCTAATCGTACCAACACGCACTTCCGCCAGAGCTTCCGGATAAAGTACGGAATTGACGATCAGGGCGTCGTTCTGAATGACCACACCCAGTTCAACTGGCTCCTCACAGCGGCTAAACACTCCCCCCAGAAGGAAGAGAACAATGACGCTAATATGTGATTTTGTCAGCAAAGGGATGTAGTGAGATAGTGTAAATTCAAATATAACCTAAAATTGCCATTATCGCAAGTCTGGCTTAACATGCGGCTTTCCACGAAAGTGAAGTTGGTAAGAAAAAATAGGGAGTAAGCGAGAAATGAAGACCTTCACAAAAGATCTTTTCTCATCCAATTGGCCATCGATCTGCACGAATTCTTTTCTCAATTCGTAGTAAATTTCGTTGCGGCGATCGTAAGCATTGTAAACGCCGATATTAAAAGTATGGGTATAAGGACTGCTGGCTTTGCGGCGTAATTCGAAACGATAATTCAGATCCAAGCGATGTACAGAGGGTAACCTGAAACTATTGCGGGAACCAAATTGGCCCAGGGGATTCCCGGAATCATCGATCAGAAAAGCCCCCAGATCATTCAAACTCAGACTGTAGGCCGCGCCGGTACCGAACCTCCAACTCAGGCTGAGAGAACTCCGCGGGCCGGGGTACCAGCTTAATAAGGTGGAAACGGAATGCAGGCGATCGTAGCGAAAAGGAAACGTTTCTCCCTCGTTGATCTCCTCATCGAAGGTCCGGTTCGTTTTAGCCAGGGTATAGGATACCCATCCTCTAATCTTGCCTTCTGTTTTCCGAATGCTCAATTCAAGCCCCGAAGCGAGGCCACGGCCAACGCTGAGTTGCCCTTCCCAATCTCCTTCCAGGTCTTCGCTTGGCCGGTACTCCACCAAGCCTTCCATTTGTTTTGAGTAGCCCGAAAGCTCGAGCTCCCAAGCCTGCTTCACTTGCCAGCGCAGTCCGGTACTGAACTGATAGGCCCTGGCCGGTCGCAGATTCTCCGTACTGGGCACCCAAATATCCGCAGGAAGACCAAGTGTGAAACTGGAAAGTAAATGAACGGCCTGGGTAGAGGCATCAAACGTAGTTTGCCAACTCAAACCCGGGGCGATTCGACGGGTATAGAGCAGCCGTGGTGAAAAATTAAGATAACGATTCCCTTTGCCGGTACTCCAAAGCTGTGCACGCAGTCCGGCCCGAAATTGGAGGCCGGGTTTTCTGATGACGTAAGCCGCAAAGGCATTGGCTTCGATGGGCTGATGAGTCTTGGCAACAGGTAGCTGAAATTCTGCCCCCAAAATGTCTCTGCTTCGGCTAGATACCAATAAGGGCGTAAAGCTGTGGAAGTTTAATTGGGTACCAAAACGAATCTCACGCCCCACCCTCGGTAGCCACTGCCCATCAAATGAAAGACCGATCTGCCGAATGTCCGATTTAAAAATTCCCGTAGCCAGCGAGTTGGATCGTAACGAATTGTTTACCTCAATGCTATCCCGGCGATCAAAACCGGCGCTCAATCCCAAATTAGAGTAGGTTAGCGAAATATTGGCGAATAAGGATTCGTCAAAAATATGGTTCCAGCGTAAAGCACCAACCGTATTGCCCCAGCTAATCTCTTGCCTGTTCGTTTGGGTGAGGTCGTTGACAATTACACCACCACCACCGGTGAGGTCGGTGATTTGTTGGCGTTTTTCCGCTTCGTTAACCAGTATGTCCGCCCCCTTATAGAAACTAAAGTACAAGCGATCGGTTTTTCCAAGGCGCTGGTTCAGCTTAAAATTCACGTCGTATAGATCGTAAGCCGCCTCGCCGTCACGCCCCTGTCGGGCTTTGTAATTACGACTGATCCCCGGCACCAGCGCCCCGGCCCAGAAATAGCGGCCGGAAATAAGGTAAGAGCTTTCTTTGGGCACCAACGGTCCTTCCACCGTTAAACGACTAGCCAGCAAGCTCTGACTGACCCTTACCTCATTGCGAAATAAGTTACCGTCCCGCGTATGCACATCCAGCACTCCGGAAAGGCGACCGCCGAAACGGGCCGGCATCCCATTTTTATAAAGATCTACCCGGCGAATGGCCTGGGAGTTGAAAATACTGAAGAGCCCGGCAGCATGGTTCAGGTTATAGACCGGCACCCCGTCCAGCAAAATCAGGTTATGGCTAGCGTCACTACCCCGGATATTGATTCCACCGACCCCGTCAGCCCCCGTCGTCACACCGGGCAATAAACTGACAATTGACAAAGGGTCGGCTTCCCCACCCAGGCCGCTTAGCTGCTCCGCTTCCTCTACCCCGATTCGGATTCCGCCCGCATCCGGGCTTACGCCAATCATGGAAGTGCTGTTGGCCGTGACCGTGATCTCCTGTAAACTCAAAGACGGCTTCAGCGCGATGTTCAACAAGCTGTCTTTGCGCAAAACCAATTGAAACACTTTGGTTTGGTAGCCGATATAACTGACACTCACGTCCAGCATACCGCCCGCCAGGCTCACGCTGTAACGTCCATCTTCGTTGGTACTTATGCCCTGCTTACGATTCTGTAGATTGATGTTTGCCAGGATCAGACGCTCACCGCTGGCGGCATCGAATACCTGACCATAAAGAGTCCGTTCGTAGCCTACGATCTCCGGATCGGGAAAAATGACCAGGCTTTTTTCTTTTCCAATCGATTCATAGATCAGGTCAGTATCGACCAGGAAAAAGTTCAGCCAACTTGCGATACTTCGTTTTTTACCGCGAATGGATATTTGTTGCTCCGGCAATCGATCACTACGGTAACTAATGGATACGCCGTTATCTATCAATAATTGCAAAGCATCAGCTAATGATATGGTCTGGCTCTTGAGTTTTATTTCCTCTCCAAGCCAGGTATCCGATTGCGCATTCATAGCAACCGGGAACGACAGCAGCAGACTCAGGAAGACGACGAACGGCAAAAAACATGATTTTCCGAAATTACTCATCCTCCGCGCACTTAGTTAGTTACTCACACCAGTCTATCAAGCGGTAGACACGGCCTGATTTGGAGCTAAGGAAATGGCCGCCACTCAACTTTTCAAGGTGGGCCAGCACCTCAGCGAGGTCAGCCTGGTTGAAAGTTGCGGTCAGGGCAAAATCACAGGCCTTCATATCTTTATTGGAGATTTTGATCTTCACGTCATAGGTGTTCTCCACGATCTCTACTACCTCGCTCAGTAATTGGTCTTCAAAAACCATTTTACCAGTTCGCCAAGCGTGGCGATTCAGATTGGGAGCCGGCATTTTGCTCAACTGCCCGGGTCCTTCGGAACGCCCACACTCTTTGGCGGCCACCGGTAACGTCTCTTCTTTGGTTTCCAGCATGATCTTACCGCTGGCAACTTCTACTTCGAAGATATCCAGTTCAGGCTGAGCCTTCAGATTAAAGGTCGTCCCGATCACCCGCAGGGTAACTGGCCCCTGCTCGGCCAAAAATGCCAATTCCGGATTGGGAATTACGGAGAAAAAAGCTTCGCCTTTCAGATCAATCCGGCGATCATCTTTTCCGTAATCTTCGTCATAACTTAGCGTACCGCCGTCCTTTAGCAGTACCTCGGATCCGTCCGGCAGCAGGATACGCTCGGTTTTACCTTCGGCAGTTATGGTAGTTTTGGCTGGCAAAGTAGCAAAGTAAACGGCTCCGGCAAGCAGCAGTACAGCCAGCGAGGCCGCAACGGACAGCCAGCGACGCCTGGATGGCTTACGACTGGCTTTCCCTACACTACCGACCTGATTTTCCGTCTCCCCGAGCCTGGCCCGAAGTTTACCTAAACCTTGCTCGACGTCAAAACGGGGCATACTTTGATAGTGCTCCGTCAATTCATCAATGCGGCCTTTTTCTTTATTGGTCATTATCGACACTTAATTCGAGCTTCAAGACTGGCTCTTCGTAGTTTTCAAATCTTTGATTGGGGGGCTCACGTTTTGGGTCTTCTATATAACAAGGACACCCTTTTTTATTCTACCCCCCACAATCTTAGGACTAATAAAACAAAAATTTGGTCATTAACCTGACGAAGGCACTTCTAACCGCCTCCAATCACTCCAAAAAGTAGGATAGCGGACAAAAGGCTACGTAAATGCTGATAAGCGCGCCCCATCTGATTCTCTACTGTTTTGACACTGATGTTCAGGGCAACGGCGATTTCCTTTTGCTTCATCCCTCCGAATTTGTGGAGCACAAAGATCAATCGGCAGCGTTCCGGTAGTGAATTGATCGCTAGGTCAACCCTTTCCCGCAACTCTTCCAATTCGATTTTCTCACTGGCCCATTCTTTGGTAGTAGCCAACACCGGTAGTTCAGACTCTTCTCCGGTGGGTATGCGCTTCTGGTCTCTGAGAAAATTGAGGGACCGGTTTCTCACGCTCCGTTTCAGGTAGGGAGCTACCAGGTCGATCTCGGGCAGTACATTGCGTTTCTTCCAAACGGATAGAAAAAATTCCTGGACGACGTCTTCCGCACTATCGGCATCTTTGATGATTCTCAGGCTCAGTCGACACAGTGAGTCATAGTAACGCCGAAAAAGTCCGTCCAGTCCGCTACTGTCTCCACTTCGGAGCAGTTGCATTAATTCTTCGTCAGTTTCTTTTCGCGCTTTTGACATGCCAAGCCCAATATAAATGCTTTTATCATATATCCATCATGGGAAATAAATTTTGCGTCAGCCCAGAAAAGCAATACCTTCGGTCGTTTCCAACTCAACCTTTTCCATGTTTAAAAAGCTAACCCTTCTACTCTTTTCTCTTTTCTTACCACTGGCTGCATACGCCCAGGAAGCTGAAAAAACAGTTGACGAGCGCATCAACGAAGTGTTTTCTCCGATAACAGCTTTCATTGAAAGCATCGTATTCTTTACGGTAACTTTCGGTGATTTCACGATTCCTTTCGTGCTAATCTGGCTGATCGTGGGTGCCCTCATTTTCACAATCTATACCGGTTTCGTCAACATTAAGGCCTTTGGCCACGCACTCGACGTTGTTCGCGGCAAGTATGACGACCCTAACGACCCCGGTGAAGTTTCTCATTTTCAGGCCCTTACTGCCGCCCTTTCGGGAACCGTAGGTGTCGGTAATATTGCCGGTGTAGCTTTTGCCGTAGCTATCGGCGGCCCCGGTGCTACCTTTTGGATGATCATTGCCGGCTTGTTGGGAATGTCTTCCAAGTTCGTAGAATGTACCCTGGGTGTTATGTACCGCAACGTCAACGCGGACGGCAGCGTTTCCGGTGGGCCAATGTATTATCTTGACAAAGGTCTGGCCGAGAAAGGCCCCAAATGGGGTATCCTCGGTAAATTTTTGGCCGGCCTCTTCGCCGTTGCCTGTATCGGCGGCTCTTTCGGAGGTGGTAACATGGTGCAAATCAACCAGGCTACCCTCCAGCTCGCTGAGATCACCGGTGGAGAAAGCAGTATCTTCTATAACAATGGCTGGATCTTCGGAACCATCATGGCTATTGTAGTGGGTATTGTCATCATCGGTGGCATCAAGTCGATCGCCAAGGTGACCGACAAGATCGTTCCCCTGATGGTAGGCATCTATATCCTCGGTGCTCTGATCGTACTGGGCTACCACATTGCTGACATTCCCGCTGCTTTCGCAACCATTTTCAACAGCGCCTTTAGTGGTGACGCACTCTACGGTGGTATCATCGGTGTGCTGATTCAGGGTTTCCGTCGGGCAGCTTTCTCCAACGAAGCCGGTGTAGGTTCAGCTTCTATTGCCCACGCAGCCGCCAGAACGGACGAGCCAGTAAGTGAGGGTGTCGTAGCACTACTCGAACCCTTCATCGACACTGTGGTCATTTGTACCATGACCGCTTTGGTCATCATCGTAACCAACTACGGCGGTGCAGGTGGTGAAGCGTCTTTCTACGGTCGTGATACCGTTGGTGACATCGGTCTTACCTCAAACAGCTTTGCCTCAGTGATCAGTTGGTTCCCCAGTGTTCTCGGTGTTGCGGTGATCCTATTCGCTTTGTCTACTATGATCAGCTGGTCTTACTATGGCCTCAAAGCCTGGACTTATCTCTTCGGAGAAAGCAAGACCAATGAGATCATCTATAAGGTCTTGTTCTGTTTCTTCGTGATCGTAGGCTCGGCCATTTCTGCTAAAGCCGTATTCGACTTCGGTGATGCCATGATCTTCGCCATGTGTTTCCCCAACGTGATGGGTTTATACTTCCTGATGCCGAACGTCAAACGCGCTTATAAGGACTACATGAGTCGCATCAAGTCGGGTGAGATTGCTCGCTTTGAGGACTAAATGAGTTAATGGTAGAATGAATTAATGAGTCAATGATGGAATGAGTTAATGATCTGATGGTAGCCGGTTGGTTCCATTAGATCATTCCATCATCAGATCATTAGATCATTCTATTATCAGCCCGGTCTTGATCAATACACGGCTACTTTGAAGCCCTACTCCTTCAACTCTACGATACTTTCGTAGTAGGAAGCCGAGCGGCCCGACCAGATTCCCAAACCACCTTCCACGTTTGAATCGATAATTGTATAGTTGGAAAACGGCCCTTGGTTGGCCGAAGCGAATTCAATGGTATTCCAGAAGTTAAAGGATGCTTCGTCGAAGGTTACCCATTTTACCTTGGCGGTATCACCGATGGTGAATAGGCCGAAGGTAGACAGGTCAAAATCTGAGGTATCCGGCAGGGGCCGGTTGAGCGGAAATACAATGGCCCGATCGTCAAAAAAAGCGTCTTCCAGAACGGAGAAATCGTCGCGCCGGAAGCTTCCACCATTGATGCCCACGAAATAACGATAGAAGTTCCGGCCCGGTGGGTCGGTGATGCCAACTTGCATTTGTGCCAGATCCGGACGGGTATCTTCGCCAGGGGGCTCTACAAAATACAGGCTATCCAGGGGAACGTGAGCAGGTATGGTCGTTGATGCGGTAAGCACTTCATTTTCCACTTCCACTCTGAGATCATAGCTCCTGCCTTCTTGCCCGAACATCTGTAAGCCCGGATCCAGATAGACACAAAATGAGTTGGCCCTGCTATCGATGTTTCCTCCCAGGAAACCTTCGGCCAGGGCAAGTTGGGCCGGGCTTAGATCCGCCAGGCATATTTCAGTAAGCGCGACGATTTGATCGCCATCGTCCACCGTCACCACGGCATCATGGACGTAAAAATCCGCAAACTGGCTGGAATCAAGGGTGCTGAAAAAAGGTAAAGTGCGGGTTAGAATGACGTAGGGAGGGGAAGATTGATCCCCCGCTGCCTCTACGTAGCCTTCCACAACGATCTGGGGTTCAGGTTCCACGTCGGGGGGTGTGAATTCCTTCTCGCAGCCGAACAGTAAAGCGATAAGCGAAAAAAGCAAGGTAAACCTGAATAGACTAATCATTTCTAAATCTTTGATAGATTGTTATTTCATTCAGCGACAAATCGGGGGTGTATACAGTGACCCACTTGCCAAAATTCTTACCACTTACGCCGTTTCAATCGTACCGCGTTCCCAATCACCACAACGTCACTGAACGCCATGAACAAGGCGGCCCACATTGGATTTAAGAAGCCAAGCGCCGCAATTGGTATGGCAACGATATTGTAAGAGAACGCCCAAAAGAGACTTTCCTTGATGGTCTTTAACGTAAGCCGGGAAATCTTGATCGCTTCCGGTAAACTGTCCATCCGATCACCGAGCAGGACAACTTCGGCAGCATCTACCGCCACGGCACTGGCTCCACCCATGCTGATGCCCAGGTCGGCCCGGGCCAGGGCGGCAGCGTCGTTGATACCATCACCCACCATCACCGTCGGGTTTTCCTGGCTCAATTTGCTGATGTAATCCAGTTTCTCGGCGGGACTTTTCTCGGCGGCATAAACTTCAATATTCAGAGTCTCGGCGATAGTGGCGGTTCGGGCTAAACGATCCCCGCTTAGCAAATAGGTTCTAATGTTCAATGCTTTCAACTCGGCAAGACTTGCGGCAGCACCAGGCTTAAGGTCGTCGCCCAAACTTATGGCTGCCAGTGGCATCCCGTTTTTATCCGTCAGAAAGACTTCCCCGGAGTCTACCTGCACGGTTTCAGCCAGGATTTTGAAAGACCCCAGTCGAAAGAACAGCGCTTGCGTCGCCCGGTCGTAAATGTCCAGACCGATACCGCTTACTTCTTTTACTTCAAAGCTTTCCTCTAGCTCCGTAGATACTTCGAGGCCGCCCTTGGATAGGTGGGCCACAATCGAGCGGGCGATGGGGTGGCTGCTTTGGCGTTCGGCGAACAGAATCAGCTGGTCGATGGTTGCGGGCGTTAGGCGCTGTGGTGCATTGACAGTACTGCTAAGCCGCTCGTTCTCTAAGTTGACTTGATAGCCGTTATCTAATAAATAATCGATCTTTTCCACCCTGAAATTACCCGTCGTAAGTGTACCGGTCTTATCGAAAACCATATTCTGGATGCCGGCCAGTTGCTCTACGGCCGAGCCGCCCTTGATCAGTACGCCCTGTTGGGCCAGGCGCCCTACCCCTACCATCACGGCCGTCGGCGTGGCTAACCCCATGGCGCAGGGACAAGAGATCAGCAATACGGCGATGGCGTTCATCAATGCCTGGGTGGCCGTGGCGTAACCGCTGCCCCAGCCGATCAGGAAAGTCAGCAGACTAATCGCAATTACCACCGGAACAAAAATAGCGCTGATGCGGTCGGCCAGCCGCTGCAGTTGCGGCTTATCCGCCTGGGCATCCTTGACCAGTTGAATCATTTTATCCAACGTGCCATTACCCGCCGTAGAGGTCACACGCATGGTCAGTTGGCCGCCGGCCAGTACACTGCCACCGATCAGTTGATCACCCTCGGATTTTTCCACGCTCAGGCTCTCTCCGGTCAGCATTGATTCGTCTACGGCTCCGTTACCGGTCATCACCGTACCATCCAGTGGTACCCGATCGCCGGTATTGACGCGCAACAGGTCGCCAACACCCAATTCTTCAACTTCGATGCTCAGTTCCGTACCACTTGGCATAATGCGGGTCGCTTTGGGTACCTGTAGGTCGGCCAGGGCAGATACGGCCGTGGTTGTACGCGCCACTGCCCGGCTTTCCAGCCAGTTGCCAACCAGTACCAGGGTAATGATGGTGGCCGCTGTTTCAAAAAAGTAATATTGTGGATTTTGCCAGTACAGGCCGATCAGGCTGTAAACGAAAGCAGCAGTAGCTCCCAGGAAGATCAGCACATCCATATTCAGGTACCGATTGCGTAGTCCCGCCCAGGCCGAGCGGCCAAAGTGCAATCCGCCGACCAGATAAACCGGCAGGCTAAGGGCCAGTTGCAGCCAGCCGTTGTGCAAGAGCGGCAGGTCGAGACCAAAAGTCATTAGCAAGTGGCCGATCAGTAGTGGCGCAGTGAGTGCCGAACAGAAGATAAGACGCCGAAAAGCCGCTTTTTCCAAGCCGCCCGCTTCGTTTCTAAGACCATCATCTACTACCTCAAAGCCGAGTTTATCAATCCCGGCCTTAACTTGTTCCAACGTTAAAACTGCATCATTCGGTCGGTAGCGTACCTCACTGGTTTGAAAGTTTACGAAAACATCAGCGAGTCCCTGACGTTCCAGATAACGAGTAATGGACGTGGCACAGTTGGCACAATCCATGCCTTCTACCTTTAATCTCATCGTTTCTTTACTCATCTTTACGCACGTAGTTAACTTGCAATTACAACAACTAACCAAACCATTAGATCACTTATGAGACCATTAATTCCAGTATTCTCACTCTTCCTGTTGTTCCTTTTCGCCTGTGGCGGTAATGAGGGAATGGCTGACAAAGTAGCCATGGAGGAAGAAAACATCGAAGCCGAACAACCAAGTAACGAGGCCGTCCTCGACGCACCGGGCTTTGAAATCATTGACCGAACCGACGGAGTAACCCTGGTCGATATGCCTTCCTCCCATAGCTTCCCCGATGCCCAGATCAATGGCATTACCTACAGCAATGGCAAATTCGATTTCGACGTATCCGGCTACGAATTCGGTGTACAAACGCCCGACGCCGAACAACTGATGTGTGCCAACTCCGATAAGGGGCAGCATATCCACCTGATCATTGACAACGAGCCCTATATGGCTAAATACGAGCCCAGTTTCGAGCAGGACATTACCGACGGCGAGCATTACATGCTGACCTTCCTTAGTCGGTCTTACCACCAAAGTATCAAGCGCGATCGCGCCGCCCGGGTGGCCAAGGTCATGTCCCAGGACGGTGCCTTTACCAGCATGGAAGACATCAAAGAACCAATGTTGTTCTACAGTCGCCCCAAAGGAACTTACCGTGGAAAAAAGGCCACCGAAAACATAATGGTCGACTTCTACCCCATTAATGCTCCCTTCGCGGAAGGTTATACTGTAATGGCCGAACTGGACGGAGAACCATTAGCTAAATTCAGCGACTGGAAATCTTACTACATCAAAGGTATGGGCATGGGCGAGCATACCCTGACGCTTACCCTGATGGATAAGGAAGGCAAGGCCGTAGACGCTCCCCTCAACCCCGTCAGTCGCACTTTCACCCTCGAAGAACTACCCACCGGCGAATAGTGAAAATAGGTCTGCTCTCCGATACTCATTCCTGGCTGGAGCCAAGCATTTTCAAGCACTTCGCAGCTTGCGATGAAATTTGGCACGCCGGCGATATCGGCGATCTGGCAACCCTGGATCAACTCGAGAATTTCAAACCACTCCGGACCGTTTATGGCAACATTGATGGTCCGGAACTCCGGGCCAGGGCTCCGCTGAACAACATCTTTACCCTGGCTGGTCTGAAAGTGGTCATGACCCACATCGGCGGCTACCCCGGCCGCTATGTACCCAGAGTGAGAAAGTTGCTCGACCAGGAACGTCCCGGCCTGTACATCTGCGGCCACAGTCACATCCTGAAAGTCATGCCCGATCCCAAACGGCAGCTGCTACATATGAATCCCGGTGCTTGTGGAAAGCACGGTTTTCACCGCATGAAGACTATGCTTCGTTTCGATATTCAGGCCAAAAAAGTTGCTAATCTTGAGGTCATCGAACTCGGCCTTAGAGGCGCACTGAAAAAAACTTGAACTTTTTTTCACCCCTGGTGCAACGTTTCTCGTTCCAGCCGCTAATAGGTACATAAGCAAGGGCATTTCGGTGTTCTTGTGAATTTGTAGGAGTAATTTTAAGTTCATGAAGCAGATGGGCGGGTCTTTGACCCGCCCATCTTTTTGTTTGGTCAAGAATGAAGTCATGCTGATTTCATATCCAAGATCCTGATCTTCCCGAAAATTTTCTGACAAACAAAAGATGCGGTTACGCTCACTTGGCTTGTTCCCACGGTGGGAAGCCGCAAAAAGTACCGGAAAACGGATAGGTTTCACTCGCCGGCTGGACCTACCTTTGTAGAAAACATCCCGCTCATGACTCGTCTTATTCTGTTCTCACTATTATTAGTTGCCGGCGTTTCGCTTTCGGCCCAAATATTTACACTGGAAGCAGAGCAGAATAACACGCTCTACTGGGAAGGCAACCTTTCCGCAGGCGAACCGATCACCGATCTCAGCTGGGCCTGGAACAGCAGCGTCGCCTGCTTCGTAGAACCCCGCGAGGAATTTTATAAAGGCAATCACGTCCTTTATCGCAGCGAGCTACCGAGCTATTCTACGATGATTATTACCCTGGTCCCCGATGATCCGAAGCAGGATATTAGCCTGTACGCTTATTCCGGAGGTCACGGAGCCATTCCGCCCAATTTAAGTAGTTGTGTAAGTTGTGAAGCCGATTTTCCGATCGAGCAGGAGGTAAGAGGCCGTGAGCGCCCGAAGCATGTGCGCAGCGTTGAGTTACGCGCGGTACGCAACCCCTATCCAGTGACCATCGGTGTGAGCGGACCTGCGGGGGCCACGGAGGCTGGCTACAAACTGTACATCGAGCTAAAGAAGAATCGGTAATTTTTGGACGCCGAGGGCGCTGAAGGATGCAGAGGGGGTAATTTTCTTCGTGAGGCCGCGCTGAAGAAGGCTACAGCATACGAGCATAACTAAGTGTCCCAAATACCCAAGCACGGCGAAGCCGTTGACGGCAAATCCGCGTAATAAACCGGAGCGACCAAGAGGTCGCTAGTCATTTATGACGCGTTCCGCTCCAGATGCAATTTTGCGAAGCGCAACTCATTGTAGCTGATCGTATTTTCTTCAAAGTGCGGCATCAGTTGGCTCAGGGTTACCGACTTTTTATCGTCCAGCCCGTTGAGCACTTCCGCAACCTGGTTGATGACGTTCTTATCCACCAGCCGGGTCATATCCAATTCCTCCCCCCGTTGATAAGCTTTGGATAAGTGCCCTATGATGGTAGCCGGGCTGAGCCTACGCTGTTCGGCGATCTCATTGACGTCCATGCCCGACTTGAAGCATTTGACGGAGTCCATCATGGTGTCCGAAATAGTCGTTGGTTCTTTCTTCTTGGGCTTTGCGGGTTCTTTGCCATCGCTGATCTTCGGGGATGATCGGACGATACTTTCGTATTCGCAGATGGCATCAATGAAGCGATCACCGTAGGCACGAAGCTTGAACTCCCCTACCCCGCTTACTTTTGCCAGGCTGTCACCACTCGTAGGTTTCATGGCGGCCATTTCTTCCAGGGTCTTGTCACTGAAGACACTGTAGGGCGGTACACCTTTGGCCTTGGCCAGTTCCTTCCGCAGCGCCCGCAGGTGCTCGAAGAGACCGTCTCGTAAACGCGGGTTACCCGACTTATCTACTCTGACTTTGGTCTTGGCTTCAGTTTCCCGGCGGGCCTTTACCGTTTCAAAGCGGACCAGTTCTACTTTTTCACGCTCGAACAGAACCCGGCGGGCAGCATTGGTCAGTTTCAGCTTGTTAAAATCTTCGTGGGCCACGTAAACGTAACCGAGGTTGATGAGCTGGCCGAAGTAGTGATTCCAGTTATAGGTATTTACGTCACGGCCCGCCCCGTAAGTCTTTACCCGGTCGTAGCCATTCTGCCTAATCGTACCCGTCTGAGCCCCCCGCAATACGTCGATGGCAAGATTGACCCCCACGTTTTCCTTTAGACGAGCTACGACTGACAAAGCCTTTTGCGCCAGTACCGTCCCGTCAAATCGCTGGGGCGGGTTTTTACAGATATCGCAGTTCCCGCAATCTTCGCCGCTATCTTCACTGAAGTAGTTGAGCAGGATCCGACGCCGGCAGGCCAGGGCATCCGCATACTCCTTCATGCGGTTTAGTTTGGCGATCTGAACTTCACTATTGGGGTTGCCTCCCAACATATCCTGGAGCGTCAGGTAATCATTATAACTGTAAAAGAGCAGGGTATCCGAATCAGAACCATCCCGGCCCGCGCGACCAATCTCCTGGTAATAATTTTCCAGATTCTTGGGCATGGTGTAGTGGATGACCCACCGAACATTACTCTTGTCGATACCCATACCGAATGCAATGGTGGCACAGACAATTAACGTACGGTCATTCACGAAATCCGACTGTACATCTGCGCGAGCTCCGGAAGACATCCCGGCGTGGTAACATTTGGCGTCATATCCCGCCTCGCGGAGTTTACCGGCCAGGTTCTCGGTCTGCTTGCGGCTCAGACAGTAGATAATGCCCGGCTGCTCGGGGCGCTCCCGAATAAAGCGGACGATCTGTTCACGACGCTGTCGGCCGGGACGAACTTCAAGACTAAGGTTCGGTCGGTCAAAGGAAGAAACGTGCTGGTTATCGGACGGAATGGCCAGTTGCTTGCAGATATCGATGCGGGTCAGACGATCAGCTGTGGCGGTCAGGGCCAGGATCGGCGTATCCGGGAAGGCCCGCTTAATGGATTGCAACTTGGTGTATTCCGGACGAAAATCGTGGCCCCAGGCTGAAATACAGTGGGCCTCGTCGATGGCAAACAAATTCACCCTGGTGCGGCGGAGGAAGGCGTAGAATCCAGCGCTCAACAGCCGTTCCGGGGAAACGTAAAGCAATTGGAGCTCGTTGTTCTCATAGGCCATTGCTACTTTGCTAGCCTCCCCACTATCCATACTGCTGTTGAGGAAAGCCGCCGGAATACCATTGGCATTCAGGGCGTCTACCTGATCTTTCATCAAGGAAATCAGTGGTGAGACAACGACCGTAGTGCCGGGCATGGTTACCGCAGGAATCTGGAAACACATGGATTTTCCACCGCCGGTAGGCATTAGCACCAGGGCATCCTTACCAGCGTAGACCCCTTCGATGATGTCGAGTTGGAGAGGACGAAAGCTAGCGTAACCAAAATATTTTTTCAACGCCTCGCGGGCGACTCCTGCATTCATAAATCCGAAAAGGTTGACGTGGCTTCCTCAAAACGGGCCGCCACAAATAAACGCAAAAAGTTTAAAGTTGGGAAATTTTTCTACAAATAGTATCTTGCGGCCGTGTCTAAACTTATTGTTATCGGCGGACCAACCGCCAGCGGAAAGACTTCTTTGGCTATCAAAGTAGCAAAGCTGTTATCTACCGAGATTCTCAGCGCCGACAGTCGACAATTCTACCGGGAGATGGAGATCGGAAACGCTCGTCCAAATCCGGATGAACTCGCCCAGGTTAAGCATCATTTTGTAGCTGACCGCTCTGTATTAGCGCCCCTTTCCGCCGGAGCTTTCGCCCGTGAAGCACTGACCTTGCTGGAAGAGCTTTTCAGGACCCGCGAGCAGGTCGTGATAGTGGGCGGCAGCGGCCTGTACCTCGACGCGGTGACCGAAGGCCTCAACGAATTCCCCCGCGTGGATGTCAATACCAAAGCCAAAGTCGAACGCCTCCTGAAACACGAGGGTCTGGAGGGCCTGCAAAAAGCCGTCGAATTGGCTGACCCTGACTATTACGCCACCGTAGACCGCCAGAATCCCCGTCGTTTGCAACGTGCTCTGGAAGTCAGTTGGGCTGCTGGCAAACCATATTCCAGTTTCTTACGGCCCAAGGCCGAGCGATCTTTCACCAGTCATTTTTTTCAACCCGACTTGTCTACCCTTCCCCGTGAGAACTACATCGCCCCGAAAACACAAAGTCGCAATACACCGGACCCCGACCGGCTCAACCTATACGCCCGTATCGAAAGACGGCTGGATCAGATGATGGACCATGGCCTGCTCGACGAAGTTGTCGCCCTCTACGAATACCGCGAACTGCCGGCCCTCCAAACCGTCGGCTACCAGGAGTTCTTCCCCTACCTGGAGGGCTCTACCAGTCTGGAATACGCTTTGGAATTGGCCAAGCGCAACAGCAGGCGCTACGCTAAAAGACAATCGACCTGGTTTGGAAGAGACGATAAATATAGGCCAGCCGCTGATGCAAGCGACATTATCGAGCAGCTAAAGTAGAGCTAGGCACCTCGTTTTCTTAATCAAGAAAATTATAGACTTGCTGTAACAGCTTAGATTTTCAAGACACCCGCCCCTCGGCGGGATTATCGATAGCTATAAGAAACTTCCGCTCTTTTGCGTCTTCTGCATGAAACCGCAACACGATTGGAAATTTCTTCCCCCTCAATTAGTCTGTAGCCCCGGTGCACTTGCAATTCCCGCCCGATTCCCTACCTTCCCCCCATGCTTACCCACCGTACCACCCACCGTGTCCGCTACGGCGAAACCGACCAGATGGGCTACCTCTATTATGGCAATTACCCGCTACTCTACGAGATCGGCCGGGTGGAGATGTTGCGTGATCTGGGCCTTTCCTACGCCGAGCTTGAAAAAGCCCACGACGTCATGATGCCCGTGATGAGTCTGAACATGCGCTACGTACGCCCGGCCCTGTACGACGAACTACTGACCATTGCAACTACCCTACGCAAAATGCCCGATCGGACGATCACATTTCATGTCGAAATTTTCAACGAAGCGGGTAAATTGGTTAACGGTGGATCCGTGAAGCTTTGCTTTGTGCAGCCCAGCGACCACAAAACAATTTCTGCTCCTTCGCTTTTACTGGATAAACTGGCACCCCACTTTGGCTAAAATTAACTGGCAACAAAGACTGCAACGGATTCGGGAGTGGATAGAGAACCTACCCATCCTGAAACAAATCCTGGATTACTCCAAGAACAACTCTCTGGTGGGTTTTCACGGGGTCCCGATCTACGATGTGATGGCCTTCGTGATCCAGGAATCCAAACGCGACGATCTCTTCACCCGAGCCAACAGCATTGCTTTCAGTTTCTTCCTTTCTATTTTTCCTTCCCTGTTGATGCTCTTCACCCTGGTGCCTTTCGTCCTCAATTTCCTGACGATCTGGTTCCCAGATCTGGCCAATTTCAACCGCACCCTCTTTGACGAGATCAGTCGCATCATGCCTGGCCAGGCAGGGTTGACCATCTTCGGCTTTATCCAGGAGATCACCAGTCAACCTAAAGTGGGTTTGCTGAGTTTCGGTTTCCTGCTTGCCATTTATTTTAGTAGTAATGGCATGTTGGCCATGATGAACAGCTTCGACAAGGTCTACGCCAAAACCTTCCGCCAGCGCGGAGCATTGCGCAAACGCATGGTGGCCATCGGCCTTACCGGTTTACTGGGCCTTTTCCTGGTCGCCAGCTCTTTTCTGGTCATTCTGGGCGACAATATTATTCGCTGGGCCACCGGCCTGATCAACCTCAGCCAGGCCGCCGCTGTCCTTATCGACGTATCCCGCTGGATCATTATGCTTGCCCTCTATTACTTTACCATCGGGAGTCTCTACCGTTACGGGGCCGCCACCAAAAAACGGTTCAGCTACTTTTCTCCCGGTGTCACTATGGCCGCCTTACTGAGTCTCGCGACCAGCGTGGCTTTTAGTTTCTACGTTGATGAATTTAACCGTTACGACACCTACACCAAGTTTTACGGTTCCATCGCCACCATCATTATCATAATGCTTTGGTTACAACTCAACGCGCTGATCTTGCTCATCGGATTCGAACTGAATGCCAGCATCGCGGTCAATCGCGACTTGCGTGAACTGGACCCCGAAAAAGGGCTTAAGCCTATTTCGGAAAGAGAAGAGAAGCGAGCGCCGAAAGTGGAGTGGTTGGAGGAGGAGTAGGGGCGGCCTGCGGCCTCTTGGACGCCTCCGGCTATTAGACGCTTTGCTTTTGGACGGCACAAGCGCCTTTTGGGTGCTATAGCCCGAAGAACAAAAGATTCGTCTACAAAACCAGCTCTTCCCAAAAGTCGCGCAGCGACGTCTAAAAGGCCAAAGGCCCTCCAAAAGCAAGGCGAAGCCGAGCGTCTACTCCCACTCCCCGTGCGCAATATAGTAGCTCAGCTTTCGTAAATCATGGTAAGCTCCCCGGCTCATCTCCTCCCCGGAAGTATCTACGATTACGTCGCGTAAATAGCTGGCGTAGGCGGTTATGGAAACCGGGTCATAACCCAGAGCGTGCATTTCCTCGAGCAGTTCGATCGATTGACGGCGGGCGAAGATAGCTTTATAGTCAAGGTGACTGAGATAGCGATTCACCAGAGAAAATGCCACATCGTGCTGGCCACCAAGACGAATGACGTTACTGGATTTGACGATGATTCGTTCCATCTGATCCAGCAGAAAGCGACTTTGCTTACCATAGGAACGGATAGGCGTGCGCTGAAACATCCAGGCACTCCAGGCTACGGTGCCTTCAAGATCGATGGCGTAATTGGGTTTCTCATCGCCAAGGTTATAGACCAGTCCCAGCTGCTGCCAACTGTTAGCGTAGGCAAAATAATCCTGATTAATGGCCGTAGAAACTGCTACCTGCCGGCCATCCTTGAAGTTCGTGGCAATCAGATCCATGGTCACCAGATTTCCCATCCGCAGTGGACGAGCCTCGGGGCGAAAAAGTGGACCGTCGACTTTCTTCGAAAGCTGCATCCCGCCAAAAGGAAGGGTCGGAATCACATCAGCCGAGGTATAAGCCGCCAGGTCGGTCAAAACATCCAGCACTTCGGAGGCGGTATAGAGTTCGTAGCGGTCGCCGGGCATGAACGAACGTCCAGACCAGGAACGGACCAACTCGTCGTCGGTGCTCAGTTTTAATGCACCACCGACCTGCTTGCCCTTGCGCAGCATATTCACGTAACGGGGTACGTTCAGCAAGTGGCGGTTAACCACCAAGACATCCGTCCGTAAATTTTCTTTCAGCTGAAGGTATAGCAATGGATAAGTGTCGTTATCGGATTCCGTGATCAGAATACCGTTTTCCGGCACGCTCTCCAGTAGCAGTTTTCCGGCAAATTTCAAATGTTCTCCGTAAGTATCCGGCATCTGCCCGATAAAATTTTCCGCTACTTCCTGGCTGTTGTATTGCAGCAGGGTTACGTAGCCGGTCAGCCATTCATTGGCCTGTTTGGTGGACGCGTTTCCTACCGGTGTTTCGAAGCCGTACGGTAACTCTCCGTAGTGCTTGATCGCCCGTAGCTGGTTATATAGATATTCTTCCAGTTGTTCCGGACTGAGGTATTCGTAGGTGGCCTCGTCGAGGCTGAATCGCAAATCAGGGTCACTGGTGCCGTATTGGTTGCTCAACAAATTCATGGCGTGCTCCGCGTAGGCCCGGGCCAGCTGTTGGGTTTCCTGATCGCTGCGATTTTTTTTGGCTGACAAAGTAGCAATGCTGGCAGAAGTGAAGCCGGGAAAACCGAAATATAGATGACGGTCAAACTGGGCGGCCCGCCAATTTCCGGCCGTCAGGGTGCCGTAGTGCGCACTTAGGTCAGTTGCCCCGCGTTCACGAAATGGGAGCTTGCGAAAAGTTCCTTCGCCCTCGATCAAAAAAGGATACTGTCTTTTGGAAAAAGTGGACGTGCTTTGTTGTACACCCACGTAGTAACCATCCGGCTGCCGGCTAATTGCCAGGTACTCATCCTGATCAAGTTCCGGGTAATATTGACGAAGCAATACGTTTAGTACGGAATCGTAGGGCACCGGTGTTATATCTTGGGCCGCGGCAACCAGGTGGTTACCAAGAAAACATAGTCCGAACAGGAACCATAGCGTAGCTATGTTCCTTTTGTAACAACTTCTCACGTTCGTGTTTTTAAGTGTTTGTTCAACTTTGGGATTCAACATCTATAACACAGTAAACATAAACTTTATTTACCATGCGTATCGTTCTTTTGACTTGTCTTTTAGCGCTTTGTCACTTTACCGCCTGTGATTCGCCCCAGGGCGATGTTTATCAGCGCATCAGTAATCCCTACGAGGTGGCTGCCATTAATGACCAGCACATCAACGTAGTGATTGAAATTCCCGCCGGCAGCAATCACAAGATTGAATACGACGCCGAGGCTGGCTTCGTTAATGACAAAAACGACGACGGAAGTACCCGCATTATCCGTTTCCTGCCATATCCCGGAAACTACGGGTTCATCCCAGGCACCTACATGGATACCGCGCGTGGCGGTGATGGTGATGCGCTGGATGTACTGGTGATTTCCGAAAGCGCCCCCACCGGTAGTCTCATTCCCGTAATTCCCATCGGTGCCCTGTTGTTACGTGACCGTGGCGAGATCGACACCAAACTCATTGCCATCCCCGCCGACGAAAGTCAACAGATTCTTCCGGCTACTGATTTCCTCGATTTCGCCATTAATTACGATGCCGCCCGCCAGATCATCGAAAACTGGTTCCTCAATTATAAGGGACGCGATATGGTAGAAATCATCCGCTGGGAAGACGAGCACTACGCCTGGGAGGAGGTGAGGAAGTGGAAAGTGGAGGAGTGATTGGACGGGCGAAGCCCTTTTAGGCGTTCGGTTTCGCCTCTCTTTTGGACGCCTCCGGCTTTTGGACGTCGCTGCGCTTCTCTTGGAATAAGTAATGATACCAAGCTAAAGGACCGTCGCTGAAGCGATTTTTTGGAGGCGTTAGAACTAAAAATTAAAAGTTTCATCCCCGATTCCAAACTCCCCAAAAGCGAGGCACGAGCGTCTTTTAAGTTTGTATTAGCTTGACAACTCGATATATTAATTTTATCGAGATTTATAAACTAAAAAAGACATGGCCGGCGTAAAGCACTGTGCGTCCTGGGAAGAATTACTGTTCTAGCCCATTTTTGGATTTAGCACGCCGGCCATTGTTTGGAAGATCAACTCTTATAGCAATCTCGGGATAACAACCCTCTAGTTAAGATATTGAGCTATTCCAAACGCGTCTTTCTAAAACAAATTATTATGCGTCAAAAGTACGGATATTTTTTGGGGTGGGATGTTAGCAAAAATGACGTCAACTATTGCCTGATGGACCATCATGGCG